>NZ_JANUEN010000006.1:0-354005 GCF_024809815.1 Pseudomonas sp. BIGb0381 | reverse complement strand
GCATACCGAGCCTAGGCGAGGTACCGAGTGGTGGGGCAAGAGCCCTTTGGTTACTTTGGGGCTTTTCCAAAGTGACCCGCCGTAAGGGCGGAACCCATAGCCGCCGTTACCGCAGCAACGGATATGTACTCACCCAAACCCCAAAAAGCGGTCGGTCCGAAGGCCGCCACGGAAACAAGCTCCCTCACCACAAAGAGATTTTTCAGCCTGAAAGTTGTGTAGATACCCATGCCCCGATGGCGTCAGACCAGGCGCCGCTTACTTCGGTCCCATAATCTTCACCAACTTATCCGGCGACGGCGCTCCTTGCTGTTGCTGCAAGCCACCCTTGTCATCCAGGTAGAAAATCGCCGGCGTGGCTGACAGTTCCAGCTCATCCATCAACTTCATATTGGCATCGAGCTTGGCTTCGATATCCGCCGGGATCTTGGCCAGCGCCTGCAATTTGCTGCCCTTGCCGGCGGCTTCGTGTTCTTCCAGGGCTTTTTGCGGGTCTTTGGCGGCGAACAGGGCGGCCGACTTGGCGGCACTGTCTTCGCGGATGATGCCGACCATGATGTGGCGCAGTTGGACCTTGCCGGCTTTTACCCATGGCCGCGCCTGTTCCCAGAACATGTTGCAGTACGGGCAGTTGGGGTCGCTGAACAGGTAGACGATGCGCGGTGCCTTAACGTCGCCGTCCTGGATCCAGCTGCTTTTTTCCATCTTGGCCCAGACTTCCTTGGCCATCGGCGCGTACACCAGTTTTTCCAGGGGCGCGCTGCTCAGGTCATTGCCTTGGGCGTCGTACAGGTTGCCGGCGATTACGCTCTTGCCGTCGGCGGTCAGGTACAGGGCCATGCCGCGGTTCTGGTATTGCGCGGCGTAGCCGGTGAGGCCGCTGGGGGCGTCGAACTTGCCGAGGATTTTGGCGCCTTTGGCTTCGATCTGTTTGATCGGTGCCGGCCAGTCTTCGGCCTGGGCCAGGGTGGCCGCCAGTGTCAGCGGCAGCAGGGTCAGCAGGTGGCGGAGGCGAGGCATGTCGGTTTCCTTGTGGCGGCAGGGGCGGTATCGAAGGGTTCCATGGCGCGGGCCAGGCTGGCCTGGGACAACTCGCCCAGGTGGCTGTTGATCAGGCGTCCGTCGGCTTGGTAGAACAGCGTGGTGGGCAGGGCCATGGAGCCCACGGCCTGGCCGAGGCGGCCGCTGGCGTCGAACAATACGTTGTCCAGGTTCAGGCCCTGGGTGGCCAGGTAGGTGCTGACGCTTTGCATGCTCTCGGCCTGGTTGACGAACAGGAAGGTCACATCCGGGCGCATGCGCTGGGCACTTTCCAGCACCGGCATTTCACGGCGGCACGGCGGGCACCAGGTGGCCCACAGGTTGATCACCAGCGGACCGCCCTGGTAATCCGCCAGTTGCACGACCTCGCCATTGGCGTTGCGCAAGGTGATGTCCGGCAGGCGTGTGCCTTTTTCATACACGCTCAAGGACAGGCTGGTCATGCCCCAGAACACCAGCCCGGTGATGACCCCGGCGCTCAGCGGCTTGCGCAGCGCCGGGCGACGCCAGCCATAGAGCAGTGCACCGAGGATCAGCGCGACGACACCGGGCCAGGCGAGAAAACCGCCGTCGCGCAGGTCGACCATCTGCAGCCAGTCGTTGCTGTAGTAGCTCCAGTACATCAGCACAAAGCTGACGCGCGCCGCCAGCATGCCCAGCAGGAACAGGCTGAACAGCACCGATTCCGGATTCTCACCGCCACGCTTGGCCACGCGCCAACCCACCAGGGTGGCGAGAATCAACGCGCTGATCAGCAGGATGTGATTCAGGGCGATGGCGAAGGTGCCGATGGTCAGGGTCAGCATCAGAGGGCGTCCCGGGCTTGAGTCCAGCGTTGCAGGAAGGCGGCGGCATCCACCTCGCCGGTGATGCGCTGGGCGCGGCGTTCCTCACCGTCGGGGCCGATCCACACGAAGCTGGGCGGCCCCGGCACTTGGTAGCGGCCCAGCAGTGCGCGGCTGGCGGCATTGTCGGCGGTGACGTCGAGGCGCAGCAGGCGTACATCCTTCAGCGCGTCGAGCACTTCGGGCTTGCCGAACACCTGTTTCTCCATGATCTTGCACGACACGCACCAGTCGGCGTAGTAATCCACCAGCACCCATTGGCCCTGGGCCTTGGCGCTGTCGAGCTGGCTTTGCAGCACGGCGGGGTCATTGAGGGTCATGAAGGCTTCGTGGGCGGTGGGGGCGGCAGTGGTCCGCGAGCCGCTGTAGACCTTCAACGGTTGCCACAGGTCATCGCTGCCACCCGCGGCACCCACCAGCAGCAGGCCGCCCCACAACCCCACGACCACGGAACCGGCGCCGAACAGCATGGCAACCCGCCCGAAATCCTGGGCCAGGCGCCAGCCGCAATAGGCCACGGAGATGGCCAGCGCGCCCCACAAGCCGAGCCACAGGCTTTCGTCGATCACCGGGCGAATCATCAGCACGGCGGTGGCCAGGAACAGGAAGCCGAAGATGCCCTTGAGCACATTCATCCAGGTGCCCGGCTTGGGCAGGAAACGGTTGCCCACGGTGACCAGCAACAGCAGCGGCACGCCAATGCCGATGCCCATGGCGAACAGGATCAGGCCGCCATGCAGGGCATTGCCGCTCTGGGCGATATAGAGCAGTGCACCGGCCAGGGGGGCCGTCATGCAAGGCCCCACCAGCAGGCCGGAGAGGGCGCCGAGCACCCCGGCGCCGACCAGGCTGCCGCCGCTTTGGTTGCGGCTGACGTTATCCAGGCGGTCACGCAAGGCCACGGGCAGTTGCAGTTCAAAAAAGCCGAACATCGGCAGGGCGAGGATCACAAACAACGCGGCGAAACTGCCGAGGATCCATGGGGTTTGCAGCAGCGCGGCGAGGTTGCTGCCAAGCAACGCGGCCAATACGCCCAGTGCGGCATACACCAGCGCCATGCACACCACATAGCTGCTGGCCAGGGCAAAGCCGCGACGTGGGCTGGCGCCACTGCCCACCACCAGGCCGGCGAGAATCGGCAGCATCGGCAACGAACACGGTGCAAATGCCAACAGCAGGCCCAGGCCAAAGAACACCAGCAGGCTCCAGCCCAGGCTGCGCTGCTGCAAGCCGCTGGCCAGGCTCTGGTCCTGGGCTTGGCCGGTCGCGGCGACGGCCGGGTTGCCGCCCAGGTCCACGGTGATCGACTGCGGCGGATAGCACAGGCCCGCATCGGCGCAGCCCTGCCAGCCCAGCTTGACCTGGCCGGTGGTACCGGCGGGAATCTTCACTTCCAGGCCCTGGCGATACACTTCCTGCTCGCCAAAGAACTCATCGCTATGGGCTTCGCCCTGGGGCAGCGCGGGTTTTTCGGCCAGGCCATCGAACTTCATGCGCTGCTTGTACAGGTAATAACCGTCGGCAATCTGCCAATACAGCTGGGTTTCGCCACTTTCAAGACGTTCGGAGGTAAAGGTGAAAGCCTTGCCCACCGGGAGGAAATCGGGTTTGGTCTCAAACGGATTGCCCGGCGCGGCCTGGGCGAACCCTGCGAATAACACCAGCAGAAAGGTAAACAGATGCCGCATGGTCAAGCCTTAGTTCGATGCAAGTGAGGCACACAATGTGTGGCGTTGATTAACCGATGATTAACCGGGCGCTATTCTAAAGTGTAGGGAATATCTGAGCTTGCATCTTTTCACGGCATAATCTGCGCTTAATCCGCTGCACTTTTAATCACCCCATCTTTCATGAAGGGTTCACCATGCACGTACTGGTCTGTGAAGACGACGAACTGATCGCCAGCGGCATCGTGGCCGGCCTCGGTGCCCAGGGCTTTACAGTCGAGCGCGTGGCCACGGCGGCGGCTGCACGGGCGATGCTCAAGGCGGCGACCTTCGACATCATGGTGCTCGACCTCGGCCTGCCCGACGAAGACGGCCTCAAGCTGCTGCAACAGCTGCGCAGCCAGGGCCTGGAGATTCCGGTGCTGATCCTCACCGCGCGGGATTCGGTGACCAACCGCGTCGACGGCCTGCAAGCCGGTGCCGATGACTACCTGCTCAAACCCTTCGACCTGCGCGAACTGGCCGCACGCCTGCAAACCCTGTTGCGCCGGATGGCGGGGCGCAGCGTCAACCTGATCGAGCACGGCCGGTTGACCTACGACCCGAGCAGCCGCGAAACCCTGCTGGGCGGCCAGCCGGTGGACCTGTCCCGGCGTGAACAGGCGCTGTTGCAGGCCTTGCTGCACAACAAAGGTCGGGTGCTGTCCAGCGAGCAACTCAAGGACAGCGTCTACGGCTTCAACGATGAATTGGAAAGCAACGCCCTCAACGTGCATATCCATCACCTGCGGCGCAAATTGGGCAACGGCATCGTCGAGACCGTGCGCGGCCTGGGTTATCGCCTCGGCCCGGCAGATGATGGAGAGAATGCTTCGTGAAAAGCCTGCGCCTGCGCCTGACGTTCAAGCTCGGCGCCGCGTTTGTGCTGATCTGGGCCCTGGCGGCGGCCTGGATGCTCAACGACCTGCGCAACCAGATGATGTTCTCCCTCGACCAGCGTTTGGTGGCATCGGCGCGCATGGTGGCGGGCCTGACCGAGCAGATGCCGGGCCTGGCCAGTGTGAGCGGCGGCGCGCATTTCAGTGCCGAGCAACTCAATGTACCGGGGGGTATGGCGTGCCAGGTCAGCTCCTTGCGCGGGGAAATCCTCGCCCGCAGCCATACCACGCCGGATGAGGGCCTGGAGTCGCGCAAGAGCGGCTTTCGTGACCAGGTCATCGACGGTGTGGGCTGGCGCAGTTTTACCCTGTCCCGTGGCGACCTGTTGATCACCACCGCCGACCGTCAGGTGGAGCGCGAGGCCCTGAACCTGTCGATCCTGCTCGCCGCCTCGGTGCCGGTGGGCGTGGCAATGCTTGGTTGCCTGTGCCTGTTGTGGCTGGGCATCGGCCAGAGCCTGCTGCCGCTCAACCGCATGCGTGACGCGCTGATGCGCCGCAGTGCCGACTCCCTCGAACCGTTACAGATCCACCCGCTGCCCAGTGAACTCAAGCCGCTGCTCGACACCCAGAACCAACTGTTGCAGCGCATCGCCAAGACTATCGAACGCGAACGCCGCCTCACCGGTGACGCTGCCCACGAGTTGCGCAGCCCGCTGACGGCGATCAAGACCCACCTGCAAGTGGCGCGTATGACCGAAGGCGCGGCCCGCGACCAGTCCCTGGCCCATGCCGAGGAGGGCGCCGACCGCTTGCATCGGACCCTGGAGCAATTGCTGCTGCTGGCGCGGGTGGAAGGCAGCCTGTCGTTCGACGATGGCTTGCAGTCCAGCGCCGAGGAAGTGGCGCGGCTGGCGATCCAGGACGCGAATGCCGGCGACAATGCGCGTATCGACCTGAACCTGGCGGACAACCTCAGCGAAACCCCGGTGGACATGCCGGTGGGCCTGGCGATCGCGGCCCTGCGCAACCTGCTGGACAACGCCCTGCGCCACACACCCGCAGACACCCGGGTGGAACTCAGTGTGTTCACCGCCGCTGATCAAGTGATCTTTCGCGTGCGCGACCACGGCAAGCAGATTTCCCCCGAAGACCTGCAATACCTCACCCAACGTTTCTGGCGCAATGGCAACAGCGAGGGCTGTGGCCTGGGCCTGGCGATCGTGCAGGCGATCGTGCAGCGCTGCTCCTGCTCGTTGACGTTCGACAGCCAGGTGGATGGCCTGCGCGTCGAGCTGGGTATGCCGTTGCGACACTGACCGCGTTTTTTCATGTGCCAAATAGTTACCGCCCGCTTGACGTTCAACTCTTCAGGATGGCGGTAATTTTTTTGCGCTTGAACGGGCCGAAAGACTCGGCCTGTATTGAAAAGGACGGTTCTTATGTTGGTCATCGATACCAGTTTCCCAGCCAGGGATTTCAACGAACGTCACGGCGAACCCGTGCGGCAGGTGATCCTGCATTACACCGCGGCGCCTTTCGCCTCCTCTTTGCGCACCCTGACCCGGAACGGGGTCAGCGCGCATTACCTGCTGCCTGATCCCGATGAGTCCGGCTACCGTGCCGCCGGGTATGACGAGTTGCGCGTGTTTCGCCTGGTGCACGAAAACCAGCGCGCCTGGCATGCCGGAGCGAGTTATTGGGCCGGGCGCGATAACCTCAACAGTCGGGCGATCGGCATCGAAATCGTCAACCTGGCCCGGGATGACGGGGGCGTATTCACCTTTCCAGCGTACGGTCAGGAGCAGGTGGCGGTGTTGATTGCGTTGCTTCGCGACATCCTTGGGCGTTACCCGCAGATCGGCCCGGCCGATATTCTCGGGCATTCCGACGTGGCGTACTGGCGCAAGAGCGATCCGGGGCCGCGCCTGCCGTGGCGCGGTTTGTTCGAGGCGGGAGTGGGAGCGTGGTTCGATGAGTCGACGCGGGCCATGTACCAGCGCCGGTTCTGTGTCGGGTTGCCGCCTGAAGTGGAGGTGGAACGGGCATTTCAGCGCTATGGCTATAAGCCGGCGCAGAATCGCCAGGCGTTCGAGCAGCGTACCCGGGCGTTTCAGATGCACTTTCGGGCGCGGGATTATTCTGGCGTGCTGGATGCAGAGACCTGCGCGATCCTGTATGCCTTGAATGAAAAATACCGCGGACTTTGATCTCATCCATCAGTCAACAATCACTGCCCCCTAAATCCTCTTATCGCTGGTGCGTTTCCAGAACAGGAAATCCGTGCGCATGCCCTTGGGCCAGACGCCAACGGATCGGCAGTTTGGTCACCATTATCCGCGTATTGAGGGATCGAGAGATGTCAGTCGCTACCAGCCGTATCGAAGATACCCAGGTGCATGAAACGCTTTATCAGTTCGACGAAAGCCCGCTGCTGGCTCGCCAGCGCCAGCAGGAATCCAACGCCCGCAGTTACCCGCGGCGCATCCCCCTGGCGCTCAAGCGCGCCAAGGGGATCTACGTGGAAGATGTGGAAGGCCGCAGTTTCATCGACTGCCTGGCCGGCGCCGGCACCTTGGCGTTGGGACACAACCACCCGGTCGTGATCCAAGCGATCCAACAAGTGCTGAGCGATGAATTGCCGTTGCACACCCTGGACCTGACCACGCCGGTCAAGGACCAGTTCGTGCAGGACTTGTTCGGCCTGCTGCCGGCGGAGCTGGCGCGTGAAGCCAGGATCCAGTTCTGCGGCCCCACCGGTACCGACGCGGTGGAAGCGGCATTGAAACTGGTGCGCACCGCCACGGGCCGCAGCACGGTGCTGTCGTTCCAGGGCGGTTATCACGGCATGAGCCAGGGCGCGTTGAGCCTGATGGGCAGCCTGGGGCCGAAAAAACCCTTGGGCGCCTTGCTCGGCAATGGCGTGCAGTTTTTGCCATTTCCTTACGACTACCGGTGCCCGTTCGGTCTGGGCGGCGCAGAAGGTGTGAGGGTCAACCTGCATTACCTGGAAAACCTGCTCAACGACCCGGAAGCCGGGGTGTTGCTGCCGGCGGCGGTGATTGTCGAAGTGGTGCAGGGCGAGGGCGGGGTGATCCCCGCCGATCTCGACTGGCTGCGCGGCCTGCGACGCATCACCGAGCGGGCGGGTGTGGCCTTGATCGTCGATGAGATCCAGAGCGGTTTCGGCCGTACCGGCAAGATGTTTGCCTTCGAGCACGCCGGCATCATTCCGGATGTGGTGGTGATGTCCAAGGCCATCGGCGGCAGCCTGCCGTTGGCGGTGGTGGTGTATCGCGACTGGCTCGACACCTGGCTGCCGGGCGCCCATGCCGGGACGTTCCGTGGCAATCAGATGGCGATGGCGGCCGGTTCGGCGGTGATGCGCTACCTCAAGGAGCACAACCTGGCCGGTCATGCGACAGCCATGGGCGAGCGCCTGGGCGAACACCTGCGCATCCTGCAGCGTGACTACCCGCACCTGGGGGATATTCGCGGGCGCGGGCTGATGCTCGGCGTGGAACTGGTGGACCCGGACGGCGCCCTGGATATTCAGGGCCACCCGCCGGTGCATCGCCAGCTGGCGCCGCTGGTACAGCGCGAATGCCTCAAGCGCGGCTTGATCCTCGAGCTGGGAGGGCGGCATGGCAGCGTGGTGCGCTTCCTGCCGCCGCTGGTGATCACCGCCGCAGAAATCGACCGCGTGGCCGAGATCTTCGGGCGCGCGCTGGCGGCAGCCGTCGCCGGCCTCTAATTTTTTCGCGTGTTGGTACGTTTCTACAGATATCAGCGCTGCGCGTGGTGCGCAGCCCGCCTTTGAACGATGGAGAACAGCAATGACCTCAGTATTCGACCGCGACGACATCCTGTTTCAGGTAGTGGTCAACCATGAAGAACAGTATTCCATTTGGCCCGACTACAAGGCCGTGCCGGAAGGCTGGCGCACCGTGGGCAAGAGCGGCTTGAAGAAAGAGTGCCTGGCCTACATCGAAGAAACCTGGACCGATATGCGCCCGTTGAGCCTGCGCCAGAAGATGGACGGCGCTGCACTGGCGTGACGCAAAACCTGCAGTAGGCCGGCCTGTTGTGGTGGGCGGGCCTGTTGTGGCAAGCCCGCTCGCCACAACAAGCTCATCACATTCGTCATGACCTTACGCGTTCTTGCCCTTCTCCAATCCCCCCGCAGCCCCCGTCACCACCTGCACACTCAAGCGCGGCGTGGCCAGGTCCAGCCCGGCTTCATCCAGATGCCGTTTCAGTGACAAGTTGAACGCCCGCGACACTTCCCACTGCTTGATCGGCGCCGTCTTGAACCGCGCGCGCAGGATCGCGCTGCCGGATTCGAAGCTTTCCACGCCCTGGATCTCCAGCGGCGACCAGATATTGCGGCGTTGCAGCGGGTCGTTGCGCATCTTCTGACCGACATCGCGCATCAGCTTGATCGCGTCGTCGATTTCCATGTTGTAGGGGATTGCCACCCGGAAGATCGCGTAGCCGAACTCCCGCGAGTAGTTCTTGATGCTCTTGATCTCGCTGAACGGGATGGTGTGCACGATGCCGTCAATGTCGCGCAGGCGCACGGTGCGGATGGTCAGGCCTTCGACGGTGCCGAGGTGGCCGCCGACGTCCACGTAGTCATCAATCGCCAGGGAGTCTTCGATGATGATGAACAGGCCGGTGATCAAGTCGGCCACCAGCGACTGTGCGCCAAAACCGATAGCCAGGCCGATCACACCGGCACCGGCCAGCAGTGGCGTGACGTTCATGCCCATGTTCGCCAGGGCGACGATGGCGGCGATGATAAAGATGGTGACGAACAGCACGTTGCGGATCAACGGCATCATCGTCTGCGCACGTGCATTGGCCAGGCCTTTGCGCGAGCGGGTCAGGGCGTGATGGATCGCGGTGTCGCTGAGGATCCAGATCAGCCAGGCAAATAGCAGCGTGCCGCCCAGGCCAAACAGCTTGACGCTGATTTCATGGCCATCGCCTTCGGTAAAGCGAATCAGCGATAGGCCCCACACCCGCAGCCCCAGTTCGATAAACACCAGCCACACCACCAGGTGGGCGAGGGTGTAGACGAAGCTTTTCAGGCGCTCGGAGTACAGCGCATGGCGCTTGTGCCCACGTTGCGGCTTGAGCGCATGGCGACGCACCAGGCCGTTGATCACCATGCACAACACCAGCAACACGGTGCACAACAGCGACTGGCGCAGGGCGGTGCTGGTGTCGCCGGCGGAGACGAAGGTGGCGAACAGCGAGATACCCACCAACAGCAGGGCCGGGATGTACCAGAAGGTGCCGATGATCTCGATCGTGTCGCTGAGGGCGCGGCGGGTCAGGCGGCGCGACAGTGGCTGGTTGCGGATCAGGTGGGCGATCGGCCGCCGGAAACGCAGGATAAACACGCCGGTGGACAGTGCGGCCATCACATTGGCGACCGTGGCCGCCGTGTGGGCCAGGTGCTGGCCGAGCGCGGTTACCAAGCGTGGATCACTCAAGGCTTCACCAAAGGCGGCAAAGCTGCCGATCCACCACAGCGGGCGGAACGCCTGACGGCGCAGGATATACAGGGCGCGATGGCGGTGCGGGCCGTCAAGCACGGAGAAGGCAATCACACAGATTGCCGAGAAACAGGTACCGACCACCAAGGCGTAAGCCAGCACCATTGCCAGGGATTTGCCCAGGGACGAGGGCAGGGCGTAGCTCAGGTAGACCGTGATCACCAGCGCGATCAGCCAGGGCCCCAGCTTACGCAGGGCGAAGCGCAGCATGTCCCAGGTGCGCGGATGCTGCGGCAACTCCTCGGGCAGGCCGAAGCGCTCGCGTACCCGGTGGCTCAGCCAGATCAACATGGCGGCCAGCAGGCTCCACACGGCGAGGATCATGGCAAAGCCGAAAATGATCGGCAGCCATTCGCTGGCCGGCAGCATCAACGCGCTGAGTTCATCCTTGGCCAGGTCGATTTCATTCGACCAGCGCCCCAGCGGGCTGTCGGCGCCGGAGAACTGCTGCTCCAGGCCCGACAGCGTGCTGCCGATCAGCCCGAGAACGCCTTGTTCGGCGGCGGGCTGGGCTTTCTGGGTGGCGGCCCGCAGCTTCTTCAAGTCGCTCAGCAACTGGGTGCGCTGCTGGTCGTTTTCCAGGGTCTTGATCACCTCGTCCAGCGACTGCCCCAGCGGCACTTCGGCGTGGGGTTGGGTCTTGTTGGTGCTGAGCAGCCCGGGCAAGCCCACCGCTTGGGCGGGCGAGAGCGGCAGCAGCGTGAGCAGGGCGATCAGGAAACAGCAGGGCAGGGCAAACAGACGGGAAAGCACGAGGCGGTCAACCTTGAAAACGACGGGTTGAGCGAGTGTACGAGTGCAATCGTCATTCGGCCAGTTTGGCGAGGATCTTGTACACCACGGTGCCCAGGATCAGCAGCATACCGATCCACATGCCGAATACGCCCAGGGGCTTGTCGCGGAAGTTGAAGCCGACGGCGAGCATGATCATGCCGATCAGAATAGGGATAAGCATGGCGTGGAAAGAAGACATGGAGATCATGGGACGACGGCCTTGTCGGAGTGGGAATACTGACAAGTCTAGGTCGGATTGCAGAAGGTGGCGTTGATATGTGTCAGGTTGGATTTCCTGTAGGCGCTGGCAAGCCAGCGCCTACAGGAGGTTTGATCAGGGCAGGTCGTGGCTGGCGTAGAACGCGCCCAACACCTTCACCAAATGCGCCAGGTCATGGCTGCCGCACAGTTCACGAATGGAGTGCATGGCAAACGTCGGCAAACCGATGTCCACCGTACGTACACCCAGGTGGCTGGCAGTGATCGGGCCGATGGTCGAGCCGCAGCCCATGTCGCTGCGCACCACAAAGCTCTGCACCGGCACTTCTTCGGCCATGCACAGGTGGCGGAAGAACCCGGCGGTTTCGCTGTTGGTGGCGTAGCGCTGGTTGCTGTTGACCTTGATCACCGGGCCGGCATTGAGCTTGGGGCCGTGGTTGGCGTCGTGCTTGTCGGCGTAGTTCGGGTGTACGCCGTGGGCATTGTCGGCCGACACCAGCAGGGATTTCTGGATGGTGCGTACGAATTCATCACCTTCGGGCAACAGGCGACGCAGGGTCTGTTCCAGCATCGGGCCATCGGCACCGCAGGCCGAGCAGGAACCGACTTCCTCGTGGTCGTTGCACACCAGCACGCAGGTTTCGTCGCTCTCGCTGGTGAGCAGGGCTTGCAGACCGGCGTAGCACGACAGCAGGTTGTCGAGGCGTGCGCCGGCGATGAAGTCGCCATTGAGGCCGATCACGGCGGCGCCCTGGGTGTCGTAGAAGCTCAACTCGTAGTCGAGCACCACATCGGCGTTGAGCCCATGCTCCCGTGCAAGCTGCTCGGTGAGCACGGCACGGAAGTCCACGCGCTCATCACCGGCAAATTGCGCGAGGATCGGCGGCAACTCGGTCTGGGCATTGATCGCCCAGCCCTGGTTGGCTTCACGGTTCAGGTGAATGGCCAGGTTGGGGATGATGGCGATGGGCAGCTTGAAGTCGATCAGCTGGCTTTCGACCTTGCCGTCACGGCGGAAGGTGACGCGGCCGGCCAGGGACAGGTCGCGGTCGAACCACGGCGCCAGCAGCGCGCCGCCGTAGACTTCCACGCCCAGTTGCCAGAAACCCTGGCGCTGCAGCTCAGGCTGGGGCTTGACCCGCAGGCACGGGCTGTCGGTATGGGCGCCGACCAGGCGAATCCCGCCTTGCAGCGGCGAGTGGCGGCCGAGCTTGAAGGCGATGATCGAGGAGTCGTTGCGGGTCACGTAGTAGCGACCGTTGGCTTCGGTGGCCCAGGTCTCGCGCTCGTCGAGGCGCTGGAAACCGGCCGCTTCCAGGCGCTGGGCCAGGGCGGCTGTGGCATGAAAAGGAGTAGGGGAGGCCTTGAGGAAATCGATCAGGCCTTGATTCAACGCTTCGCGCATAAATAGCTCCAGACAGCAATGCGCGGAGTTTACCGTTCGAGGGCGAGAAGTGCACCGCCCCTCCCACATTTACTGTATTTACAGCTTTAGAACGGTGCAGGGCACTCAAAGCGCAAGCGCTCGCCGCTTTGCGGGTGAGTGAAGCTCAGCATGCTCGCATGCAGGCACAGGCGCGGCCACGCAGCCAGGGCCTGTTCGTGGGCATACAAACCATCACCCAGCAACGGATGGCCGATGGATAGCATGTGCACACGCAACTGGTGCGAGCGCCCGGTGATCGGCGTCAGCTCGACGCGGCACCAGTCGCCACAGCGTTCCAGCACTTTCCAGAAGGTCAGCGCGTGCTTGCCGAACTCGTGGTCCACCACATGACGCGGTTTGGTCGGCGGGTCATAGCGCAAGGGCAGGTCGATGCTGCCGCTGTCCAGTTCCGGCTGGCCCCAGGCCAAAGCGGTGTAGGCCTTTTCGGTTTCGCGGTCGTGAAACTGGCGGGACAGTTCGCGATGGGTATCGGCGTCCCGGGCCAGCAGGATGATCCCCGAGGTTTCCCAGTCCAGGCGATGGACGATGCGGGCTTCGGGGTAGCCGTTTTCCTGCAGGCGGGTGATCAGGCAGTCCTTGTTGTCATCGGCGCGGCCAGGCACCGAGAGCAGCAGGGTCGGTTTGTTCACCACCAGGACAGCGTCGTCCTGATGCAGGATATGAATAGTGGACAGCGGCATTAAACAGCCTCGTAACAAACGCCAACGGCGGCTCAACCACCCGGTTCCCGCAAAGGGATCAAGGTGACCGAGCCGCCGTGGCGGCCGCCTGTTCGATCAACGATCAGGCAGGGTGATATTGAGTTCCAGAATCGAGCAGCTGCCGTCGTTTTCAAGGGCGACATGCACGTCATCGTTGCCGATATTGACGTACTTGCGGATCACCTCGACCAGTTCCTTCTGCAAGGCTGGCAGGTAATCCGGGGTGCTGCGTTGGCCGCGTTCGTGCGCCACGATGATCTGTAGACGCTCTTTCGCGACCGACGCGGTGCTTGGCTTTTTGTTGGCGCGAAAGAAGTCGAGAAATTTCATTGTTTAGTTGCCTCCAAAGATACGCTCGAAGAATCCCTTCTTCTTTACATCGAGGAAGCGATGTTCCACGGACTTGCCCAGCAAACGATCGACAGCATCGCTGTACGCCTGGCCGGCGTCGCTCTGGTCGTCGAGAATCACCGGCACGCCCTGGTTGGAAGCCTTCAGGACTGCCTGGGATTCCGGGATCACACCCAGCAGGGTCACGGCGAGGATGTCCTTGACGTCTTCAACACCGAGCATTTCGCCATTGCTGACGCGCTCAGGGTTGTAGCGGGTGAGCAACAGGTGCTCCTTGATCGGGTCTTCACCTTTCTCGGCGCGCTGGGACTTGCTGGCCAACAGGCCGAGCATGCGGTCCGAGTCACGTACCGAAGACACTTCCGGGTTGGTCACGACGATGGCTTCATCGGCGAAGTACATCGCCAGGTGAGCACCGGTTTCGATACCGGCCGGCGAGTCGCACACTACGTACTCGAAGGTTTCCTTCAGTTCGGCGAGAACTTTGCCTACGCCTTCCTTGGTCAGCGCATCTTTGTCGCGGGTCTGGCTGGCGGCCAGTACATACAGGTTTTCAAGGCGCTTGTCCTTGATCAGGGCCTGTTGCAGGTTGGCTTCACCGTTCACCACGTTGACGAAGTCGTACACCACGCGGCGTTCGCAGCCCATGATCAGGTCGAGGTTACGCAAACCGACGTCGAAGTCGACGATGACTGTTTTGTGGCCGCGCAGTGCGAGGCCGGTACCGATAGCGGCGCTGGTGGTGGTCTTACCCACACCACCCTTGCCGGATGTAACCACGAGAATCTTGGCCAAGGTGTTTCACCCCTAAGGAAAAAGGACCTTTCAGTCCCTGAAAAACATCTCTTGGAACTCGCTGCAGGCGGACAGCCCTTGTAGGAAAAAGATGTGGTTTCCGTAGGGGAAACGCCAGCTTTCAATCATTCCTACACAAGTATTGCCAGTTTCGCTGTGCTATCAGAGTCTAGAGATGCTTGGAAAATGCGGCAGTATCCGTTAAAGACGGATGATGTTCAACACATCGCCCGACAGGCTGACTTGCACTGCGGCGCCCCACAGCGGATCACGGCGCAAATCTTCTGAAACCTTGTACTGGCCCGCGATGGACACCAGCTCGGCGGTCAATTGCTGGCAAAAAATGCGGGCCTTGGTATCACCCTTGATGCCGGCGAGGGCTCGGCCGCGCATCGGGCCGTATACATGGATATTGCCATCGGCGAGAAGTTCCGCGCCGGGACTGACCGAGGCGATCACCACCAGGTCGCCGCCCTGGGCGTAAATCTGCTGCCCACCGCGTACGGGCGCAGTGATTATCTTTGTAGGCTTGATCGTCGGTTCCGGTGGTTTTTCCGGTTTTTTCGTCACCTCTCCGACCAAAGGTTCAAGCGGACGCTCACGGGCGCCGGAGGGCGGCAGTACTGGCAGTTCAATTGCGATGGCTGCGGCAATGTCTTCGATACGGCTGGCGCGAATCGCCAGGGTCCGCAGGCCATGGGAGCGGCACACGCGCATCAGGCCGGGCAGATCGATAGCGCCTTGGCCGGCCGGCAGTTTGTCCAGGGCCAGTACCAGCGGGGCGTTGTTGAAGAAATTCGGCGCCAGGGCAACCTTGGCGGCGAGTTGGCGGTCCAGGGCGTCAAGGTCGTTGCGGGCCAGTTCCAGCACGGTGATGGCGAGCATGCTGCCTTTCAGCTGGAACACGGGATCTTGGTCTAGCGGTTCGGTTTGGCTCATGGTCGGCAAAAAGCGGCTTGTCACGAAAAGTGTCGAGACTTATAACGAGAACACTCACTGGCCGCAAGCCGAGTCGAACCGTTGTAGAATGCGCGGCCCTGTCTTTCCCGGAATCTGTAATGGATCGCCCGCGTTTTCGAGCTGCATTTTTTCACCCGCGTTTTTGGCTGTTATGGCTGGGACTCGGCCTGCTGTGGCTGGTTACCCAACTGCCATACCGCGTGCTGCTGACCATTGGTCGCCTGCTGGGTGCGGGCATGTACCGTGTGGCCGGCGAACGCCGCCGCATCGCCGCGCGAAACCTGGAACTGTGTTTCCCGGAAAAATCCGCCAAAGAGCGCAAGCGCCTGCTCAAGGAGAACTTTGCCTCCACCGGCATCGCCTTCTTTGAAATGGCCATGAGCTGGTGGTGGTCGCGCCAGCGCCTGGCGCGCCTGGCCCACGTCGAAGGCCTCGAACACCTCAAGCAGGCCCAACTGGACGGTAAGGGCGTGATCCTCATGGCCCTGCACTTCACCACCCTGGAAATCGGCGCCGCCTTGCTGGGGCAGAAGCACACCATCGATGGCATGTACCGCGAGCACGGTAACCCGCTGTTCGACTATATCCAGCGCCGTGGCCGTGAGCGGCATAACTTCGATTCCCTGGCGGTCGAGCGCGAAGACGTGCGCGGCATGCTCAAGCTGCTGCGTGCCGGTCGCGCCATCTGGTATGCACCGGACCAGGACTACGGCGCCAAG
Organism: Pseudomonas sp. BIGb0381; assembly: GCF_024809815.1. Taxonomy (NCBI): domain Bacteria; kingdom Pseudomonadati; phylum Pseudomonadota; class Gammaproteobacteria; order Pseudomonadales; family Pseudomonadaceae; genus Pseudomonas; species Pseudomonas sp. BIGb0381. Next base: position 338,044 of record NZ_JANUEN010000006.1, on the reverse strand, counting down.
CAAAGTATCTTTGTGCCGCTGTTCGGCATCCAGGCCGCTACCGTGCCTGCTACCAGCAAGTTCGCCAAACTGGGCAAGGCGCTGGTGGTGCCGTTCACCCAGGAGCGCCTGGCGGACGGCAGCGGTTACCGCCTGGTGATCCACCCACCGTTGACCGACTTCCCGGGGGAAAGTGATGAGGTGGACTGCCTGCGCATCAACCAATGGGTCGAAGCCTCGGTGCGCGAGTGCCCCGAGCAATACCTGTGGACCCACCGCCGCTTCAAGAGCCGTCCACCGGGCGAGCCCAAGCTGTACGAAAAACGCCGTCGCTGATAGCGACTTTTTCCCATACGGAGTGACGCAATGCGCCCAGCTGAACCGGTTACAGGCTTGATTCTCTCCGGCGGCGGGGCGCGAGCGGCGTATCAGGTGGGGGTGTTGGCGGCGATTGCCGAGCTGTTGCCGCCGGGAGCAGCCAATCCCTTTCCGGTGATCGTCGGCACCTCGGCCGGCGCGATCAATGCGGTGACCCTGGCCAGCGGCGCCATGGACTTCACCGCCGCTATCGGGCGCCTTACGGCCTTCTGGCAGGGCTTTCGCAGCCACCTGGTGCTGCGCAGTGACTGGCCTGGGGTGATCCGCCAGGCGAGTCGCTTCCTCATCCACAGCCTGCTGGGCATCGGCGCCCAGGTACCGGTGGCGTTGCTCAACAGCTCACCGTTGCGCGACCTGCTGCACGAGCGGTTGAACCTGGATGGCATCGACGAGGCTATCCGCCACAAGCATTTGCACGCCGTGGCGGTGACGGCCTTCGGCTATGAGTCCGGGCAGGCGGTGACCTTCTATCAGGGTGGCGGCACCATCGATGCCTGGCTGCGCCATCGACGTATCGGCGTGCCGACGCAACTGACGGTTGATCACCTGCTGGCCAGTTCGGCGATCCCCTTGCTGTTTGCCCCGGTGAAACTCGACCAGGAATATTTCGGCGACGGCGCGGTGCGCCAATCCGCCCCCATCAGTCCGGCGCTGCACCTGGGGGCGACCCGTGTGCTGGTGGTGGGCGTCAGCGGCAACCCACGGGGCAATGAGCCGGCGGTGCAACGTACCTACACCGGCCAGGAGCCGACCCTGGCACAAATCGGTGGGCATATGCTCAACAGCACGTTCATCGACAGCCTGGAAAGCGATATCGAACTGCTGGAGCGTCTGAACCAGTTCAGTCATCACCAGCCCTCCGACAGCGCGGCCCGTGGCCTGGCACCGGTGGAAGTGCTGGTGATTGCGCCAAGCCAGCCGATCGATGAAATCGCGGCAAGGCATCGGCAGGAATTGCCGGCGGCGTTGCGGTTGTTCTTGCGTGGGCCGGGGGCGACCAAGACGAGCGGGGCGGGGGTGCTGAGTTACTTGCTGTTCGAGGCGGGGTATTGCAGCGAATTGATCGAGTTGGGCAGGAAAGATGCGCTGGCCAAGCGCGAAGAGATCATGCGGTTTCTGCGCCTGCCGCCTATCTGAATGTGGGAGGGGCTTGCTCCCGATAGCAGTGTGTCAGTTAACAAATATAGTGACTGACACTTCGCTATCGGGAGCAAGCCCCCTCCCACGTTTGTCTTGCATTGGCTTTTAGAAGTGGTACTTGACCAGGAAGCTCGCCGTGTCCTGGTTCGTCTTGAACGCGCCCGAATCCTCGATCCCGTACTTGTTCTTCCAGTAGTCGTATTCAAAACCTACATACAACTGCTTGTCGCCCCAATGCAGCGCCTTGCCCAAGTCGTATTTGACCTGTGGGTTGAAGTGCAGGTTGGCGTGGTAAGTGCCACGGGCGTTCTTGTCGTTGTCCACCACCCAATCCATAAAGCCGTCGATCAGGATGTCGGAGTTGCCCACGGGGAGGGTGTACGCCCATACCGGGGTGATCTGCCACACACCGTCACCCGGGCGATTGCCTTCGGTCTGGCGCTGGTAGAAGTTTAACTGGAAGTAGTCGAAGCCAGGGACGTTCAGGTCAAAGCCAGGGCCGAGCAGGTACGACTCGTTGTCGCCTTCGCCGAACTCATACGTGAAGGCCAGCAACACATCCTTGATCGGGCCGAAGGACAGGTCCTGGTCGAAAATCTTACCGAACGACAGTCGCGGGCTGATCTCACCGTAATACGTGCTTGGGCCGACGTTGCCGTCTTCCTTGCCGTTGTAAAAGATGCGGTCGACGAAGACGAAGTTGTCGCCGTACTTCCAGGCATCGGCATGTTCGAACGTGACGGTTTGCTGGATCTGTGGGTTGACGGTAAAGCTCTTGCCCCACAGATACGTCAGGCTGTTGTTCTGCCACTGCAACAAGTCACCGGCCACGGCCTGGCCGCCGGCCAGCAGGGATCCCGCCAGCATCAGGCCTTTGAACATAGGTTTCATTCGGTTGCTCCCGAGTTAAAGTTTTATGGTTTTTCTTCTGCACAGGCGCTCTGGTGTGGCGCCTTTGGGTGGTTATAAAAGTGGTCTGAATGGTCAGCTTTATTGCTACAGCAAGACCCGCGCCAAGGCGGCAAACAACCGTCAATTCAAGCGGGCGCGGAGAATACTGGCTCCCACGTCAGGGCTCAAGTGCGCCGTTACAGCGCGCACAGGGCGACAATGGGGCATGCCTCAGGTGTGGGCGGGGTCGACTACGGGGCGCTCAGCGCCGCCGAGAATGTTGAACAGGATATTCAGCGATAGCGCGCTGAGGGTGGCCATGGCAATCCCGCTGTGGGTAATCGGGCTCATCCACAGTGGCAACTGTGCGAAGAACTCCGGGCGCACCACCGGGATCAGGCCCATGCCGATGCTCACCGCCACCAGCAACTGGTTGCGACGGTCGGCGATGTCGGCCTCCTGGAGAATCTTGATACCGGTGGCCGCCACCATGCCGAACATGGCAATCGCCGCACCGCCGAGCACCGCAGGTGGAATCGACGCCACCAGGTACGCGGCCTTGGGCAGCAGGCTGAGCACGATCAGGAAGGCACCGGCCATGATCGTCACCGAGCGGCAGCGCACGCCGGTCATTTGCACCAGGCCGATGTTCTGCGCGAAGGAGGAGTGAGTGAAGGTGTTGAAGAAACCGGCGAAGAACGACGCACCGGCATCACACAGCAAGCCACGGCGCAGCATTTTCGGCGTGACGTCCTGGCCGGTGATCTTGCCCAGCGCCAGGAACATCCCGGTGGATTCGACAAAGATGATCACCACCACCAGGCACATCGACAGGATCGGCGCCAACTCGAACTTCGGCATGCCGAAGTGCAGCGGCGTCACCACTTGCACCCACGGCGCATGGGCCAGGCCGCTGAGGTCGACCATGCCGATGGCCCCGCACAAGGCGTAACCCAGGCCCATGCCGATCAGCACCGAGATATTCACCCAGAAGCCGCGCATGAAGCGGTTGATCAGCAGAATGGTGGCCAGTACCAGGGCGGCAATCGCCAGGTAAATCGGTGAGCCGAAGGTGGCGGCTGCGCTGCCGCCACCGGCCCAGTTCACGGCCACAGGGAACAGCGACAGGCCGATGGCGGTGATCACGGTGCCGGTCACCAGCGGCGGAAAAAAGCGCACGATCCTGGACATGAACGGCGCGATCAGCATGCCGAAGAACCCGGCGGCGATGGTGGCGCCGAAGATGCCCTGCAAGCCGATACCGGGCATACCGGCCATGGCGACCATGCTGCCGACGGCGGCGAAACTGGCGCCCATCATCACCGGCATGCGGATGCCCACCGGGCCGATGCCGAACGACTGCACCAGGGTGGCGATGCCGGCTACCAGCAGGTCGGCGTTGATCAGAAAGGCGATTTCTTCACGGCTCAGGCCGGCGGCCTGGCCAATGATCAGGGGTACGGCGACGGCGCCGCCGTACATCAGCAAGACGTGTTGCAGGCCTACCAGAATCAGTTGCAAGAGGGGCAGCCGCACCATGGCGGGCGCGGCAGGAATCTGCGGGTCGACTAACTCGGTCATGCAACACCTCGGATCTTTTTATTGTTGTGTTGTGTGGAACGCAATCTCTAAATCACTGCAGTCCCCTGTGGGAGGGGGCTTGCTCCCGATTGCCGTGGTTCAGTCACTGATGTTTTAAATGACACACCGCTATCGGGGGCAAGCCCCCTCCCACATTGGAACTATGTGAATCTGTTAGTTGGTACGCGCCCCCTGGTTGATCCAGGTGCCAATCAAATCCCGCTCCTGCTGGGTCATCTGGGTGATGTTGCCCAACGGCATGATCTGGCTGGCCACCGCCTGCGCCTGGATACGCGCCGCCTGTTGCTGGATCTGCGCCGGAGTGTCGAACATCACCCCGGCCGGCGCGGTGCTGAACAGCGGGCTGGTGGGCTTGGCCGAATGGCACACGGCGCAGCGTTCCTGGATCACCCCGTGGACCTTGTCGAAATCAATCGTCGCCTGGGCGGGCGCAGGTGCGGCAGCAGGTTCGGTCGCCGCAGGCGCGGCAGGTTTCAAGCCGCCGCCCAATGCGGTTTCCGGCAACGGTTGGTACTCGATGGCCGCAGGTGCCTTGGCAATCGGTTCGGCCGGCTTGGGCCCGGTCACATACGCCAGGCAAATCATGGCCAACGCACCCACCGGCAAGGTCCACGCATACTTCTGGCTGTTATGCCGAGTGTTGAAGTAGTGCCGCACCAACACCGCCGCCACCGCGATACCCGCCAGGATCAGCCAGTTGTATTGGCTGCCGTAGGTGCTCGGGAAGTGGTTGCTGATCATGATGAACAGCACCGGCAGGGTGAAGTAATTGTTGTGCCGTGAACGCAGCAGACCCTTGGCCGGCAGGGCCGGATCGGGCGTGCGGTTCTCGGCGATCGCCGCCACCAATGCGCGCTGCGCCGGCATGATGATGCGGAACACGTTACCGACCATGATGGTGCCGATCACCGCACCCACGTGCAGGTACGCACCACGACCGCTGAACACTTTGCTGAAACCGTACGCGGCGGCAATCAACAGTACGAACAGGATCAAGCCGAGAAGGGCAGGGCGTTTGCCCAGGGCCGAGTCGCAGAGGAAGGAGTAGATGAACCAACCGGCGAACAGTGAGCCGATGCCCAGCAATACGCCTTCGCTGCCACTGAGGCTGCTGCCGGGGGCGAGCAGGTACAGCGTCGGGTTGAGGTAGAACACCACGCACAGCAGCGCGACGCCCGACATCCAGGTGAAATAGGCCTCCCATTTGAACCAGTGCAGGTTGTCCGGCATGGTCGGCGGGGCCAGTTTGTATTTTTCCAGGTGGTAGATACCGCCACCGTGGATCGCCCACAAGTCACCGGACAGGCCGTCCTTGGGGTTGACACGGTTGAGGTTGTTTTCCAGCCAGACGAAGTAGAACGAAGCGCCGATCCAGGCGACGCCAGTGATCATGTGAACCCAGCGCACGCTGAGGTTCAGCCATTCCAACAGATGTGCTTCCACAGTCTTTACCTCTCGCCTGTCACCCTTGTTGTCGGGTGATCCGGCCTTCTCTTATTGGTGGGGGGCGAGGATCAACCGCTCATCCTCTTTGAAAAAATGCTCATCGCAGTTGTTGCCTGTGCCACTGCGATCAACCACCAGGAAGTCATCCCGCTTTTCGATCGTCAGCACCGGGTGGTGCCAGACGCCGCGATGGTAATTAATGCCCTGCCTGCCGTTGGTTACGAAGGCGCGGACCAAGCCTGATACAGGTGCATCGCCAAGTGGCGCGACCACGATCAGAAAGGGGTTGCCGAGCAGCGGAATGAAGGCCTGGCTGCCCAGCGGGTGTCTCTCCAGCATGCACACGGTCAGCGGCATATCCAGCGCGTCGGCGCGGAAGATGCTGATGATCGCGTTGTCTTCAGGCTGTGCGGTTTCTACCGTTGCCAGCTTGTGAAAGCGCATGGTCGACCCGTTGTTGATCATGAAGTGATCGCTGCCGTCGGTTTCGATAACGTCTCCGAAAGGGGCGAAGGCTTCTTTGGTCAAGGGTTCGATCATCAGTGTGCGCATGGCTGTCTCTTATCCGAATTCTGTGTTGTGTCATTCAGTTCCTGTGGCGAGCGGGGCAAGCCCGCTCGCCACAGGGATTCACTGCTTACTTCGAAACTTTACCCAGTACACGCAGGCGGCTCACACCGCCATCCGGGAACACGTTCAAGCGGATGTGGGTAATCGGGCCCAGTGCCTTGATCTGCTCGGCGAAGGTGTGTTCGGCGTGCATCTCGAGTTTCTGTGCCGGCAGCAGTTCGCGCCAGAACAGCGATTGGGTTTCGATCTGGCTGTCGGTGCCGCCCTTCACGAAGGCGCCCTGGATCGAGCAGGTGTCCGGGTAGTTGCCCTTGAAGTGCAGGGTGTCGACGATGATTTTCTCGATTTCGCCGGGGTGGCCCAGGGCGACGATCACCCAGTCATTGCCTGGCGTGCGACGGCGGGCGGTTTCCCAGCCATCACCCATGTTGACGCCACGGCCGGGGTTGAGAATGTTGCTCATGCGCCCGAAGTGCTCGTCGGAACACGCCAGTGCGCGGCCACCGTTCAGTGCTGCCGCCAGGTCGATCTGTTCGTTGTCGCCCACTGCCGACCAGTCGCGGAACGGCACGCCGTACACACGCAGACGGGCCACGCCGCCATCCGGGTAGATGTTGAAACGCAGGTGGCTGAACGCCTGGTCGTTGCTGATCTCGTGGTAGTGGTGGCTGTTGCCTTGCAACTCGACGGCCGACAGGACTTCTACCCACTGGGTATTGTCGTCAGGCTCGCCCGAGGCCAGGAAGCAGGCTTCCAGGGAGGCCGACGGCGGGTAGTTGCCGGTGAAGAATGAAGTGTCGATGTCCACGCCCTTGATCGAGCCCGGTACGCCCAGTCGGATCACTGCGCTGTCGTAGCCTTCGAAGCGCTTGCGGCGTGACTCCCAGCCGTCCATCCACTTGCCGTTGTCATCGAAAACGCCCTCCTTCCACACGGCCGGGGTCGGCTGGAACAGGCGGTTGGCGTCGGCGAACCAGTCATCCGTCACGGAGATGATCTTGGTGCCCAGGCGGGCGTCGGCCAGGTTGACGAACTTCTCGAAAGGTACGGCGTAAGCTTTCATTCTTCTTGTCTGCCTTAAATAGAGTGGCTGGGGATGGTCGTTTAGAGGGTCAGTAAACGGAACAACGCGATCTTGTTGATCTCGGCCAGTGCGCAGTTGAACTCAGCGTCTACCGAGTTGTGAATGCGCGTTTCGAATGCGGCCAGGATCTGATGCCGGTTGCTGCCTTTTACCGCCATGATGAAGGGAAACTTGAACTTGGCCTTGTAGGCATCGTTCAGCTCGGTGAAGCGTGAGAACTCTTCGGCCGTGCAGTGGTGAATCCCCGCGCCAGCTTGCTCATCGGTGCTGGCTTGGGTGAGTTGGCCCTGGACGGCAGCTTTGCCGGCCAGGTCCGGGTGAGCGTTGATCAACGCCAACTGACTGGTGTGATCCGCGCTCAACAAGATGTCGCTCATGCGCTGGTGCAGGGTTTCGATCTGGTCGATCGAGGCGTCCTGGCCCAGGTCGAAGGCCTTTTCGGCCACCCACGGCGAATGTTCGTAGATGTCGGCGAAGGCGTTGACGAAGGCGTCGCGGCTCAAGGTCGAGGGTTTCAGGGTCTGGAAGGTGCTCATTTGGCCGCTCCCTGAAAAGGGTGTACGTCATGCCAGTGGCGGGCGATGTCGACGCGGCGGGTGAACCACACCTGTTCGTGGCCTCTGGCGTATTCAATAAAGCGCTTCAACGCGGCCAGGCGCGCCGGACGGCCGATCAGGCGGCAGTGCAGGCCGATGGACAACATTTTCGGTGCCTCGCTGCCTTCGGCATACAGCACGTCGAAAGCGTCCTTGAGGTACTCGAAAAAGTCATCGCCCTTGTTGAAGCCCTGCACCTGGGTGAAGCGCATGTCGTTGGTGTCGAGGGTGTAGGGGATCACCAGGTGCGGCTTGCCGTTGGGGGTGTTGGGTTCCCAGTAGGGCAGGTCGTCGTCGTAGGTATCGCAGTCGTAGAGGAAGCCGCCTTCCTCCATTACCAGCCGCCGCGTGTTGGGGCCGGTGCGCCCGGTGTACCAGCCCAACGGGCGTTCGCCGGTCAGTTCGGTGAGGATGCGGATGGCTTCGAGCATATGCTCGCGCTCCTGGGCCTCGTCCATGTATTGGTAGTCGATCCAACGGTAGCCGTGGCTGCAGATCTCGTGGCCGGCTTCAACCATGGCGCGGATCACATCCGGATGGCGCTGGGCCGCCATGGCCACGGCGAAGATGGTCAGCGGAATGTCGAATTCCTTGAACAACTTGAGGATGCGCCACACGCCGGCACGGCTGCCGTATTCGTACAGCGACTCCATGCTCATGTTGCGCTCGCCTTGCAGCGGCTGGGCCGAGACCATTTCCGAGAGGAAGGCTTCGGACTCTTTGTCGCCATGCAAAATGTTGCGTTCGCCGCCTTCTTCGTAGTTGAGTACGAAAGACAGCGCAATGCGTGCGTTGCCCGGCCAGTGGGGGTGAGGAGGGTTACTGCCGTAACCGATCAGGTCGCGTGGGTAGTCAGCGCTCACTGCAGTCTTCCTTCTTGTTCGTGGTAGCAAGTGTGTGGCGGCCAGCGGAAAGACTGGGTGGCGTCACAGCGATGGGCTGATTGTATACAACTTAATGCTCACTTTGTAAGTCTGCATTTCCGCATTTTTTCCAGGTGCTTGGCTCAATTTAGTACTGCAAGAAACTTGCCCAGTTGGTCAGCAAACGGACAAAAGGTCTTTAAAAAGCAAGGCTTGCTGGGAAATCGCGTAGAGGATTGAGCCGCCGCAGGGTGTGCAAAACTTTGTGATTTTTATTGTGTACAATTTTTGTTAAAAGTGTCTTAATCGATGCGTCAACGGCTTTTTCATGCCCCGTATAGGTGCAGCCTATTTCACTTCATGCAAGGGAGCCCCGCCCCATGGGACGACTGACCACACACGTGCTGGACGCCGCCCACGGCTGCCCCGGCAGCGCCATCCAGGTTGAGCTGTACCGCGTCGAAGGCGCGCAGTTGGAGCTTGTGAGTACCGCCGTGACCAACAGCGACGGGCGCTGTGACGCGCCGCTGTTGCAAGGCGAAGCGTACCGCAGTGGCGTGTACCAATTGCAATTCAGCGCCGGTGACTACTATCGCGCCCGTGGCGTGCAATTGCCGGAGCCGGCCTTCCTCGACGTCGTGGTGCTGCGCTTTGGCATCAGCGCCGAGCAGGATCACTACCACGTGCCCCTGCTGATTTCGCCTTACAGCTACTCCACCTATCGCGGTAGCTGAGCCGTCACCTCGCTTCACACCCCCAAAGCTCTTCGTTGGTTTTTCGCCCGCCCACACTGCGGGCTTTTTTTTGCATGTCAGAGCGTTCAATTATCTAGCGCCTCCTGAGGGGATGGGCTGCATAGGCTAGGTGTTTTCCTCGATGAAGATACCGCCGTGACCTCACCTGACGATTCCGATGTACCTGACAACGATGCGTTGCAGGCCATGCGTACCGAACTGACACGGCGGATCAACGCCAGTCCTCATCCCAGCCTCTTGATCAATCGGCTTGTCGCCGTCGACCTGCGTTGTGCCGAATCGGCGAAATGCCAGGCGCGACTGATCCTTAGAGCTCCCAGGGTGCTGCGAGTAATCCGCGCCGAGTTGCGCCAGGCCTTTGATCTGGACCCCGATACCCTGCTGTTTACCGAACCCAAGCCGCCGGCCGCGGCACAAAAGATCGACAGTTTGACCGACCGGGCGTTACGGCTGCTGGTCTTGCCGTCGGTGCCGATCAACCTCAATCAGTTTACGGTCGTCAGCCTCAAGGCCGACCCGTCCCGCCGTTTGCCATTTACCCCCCTGGAGGCGTTGCGGCGGGTCATTGCGCTGAATCTGCTGGCTCGGCTTACCCACGTGCAGGGCGCGTATTGGCAGGCATTGGAGCCGGGCTCCTGGCTGACCCGCAAAGAGCGCTGGGTTGAACTGCACAAGCAGCTGTTCGCCGACCAGGCCTTTGTGGCGCGGCAATTGAACGAGCTCTCGAGCGCCGGGGCGCTAATGGTCCAGGCGGTGGTGGACGCGTCGACGGTCGAGGCCCGTCAGCGCGCGGGCGGGCCGTTAGCCAGCGTCCAGGCGTGTGAGCTGATGTGGCCCGGCATGGGGCCACGGCTGATGCCGATTCCCGGAGCGCTGCATATCTATCGTGAGGGCGACCCGACGGAGGCACCCCATGTGATGTATCTCCCGGGCGCAAATCGCACGTTCTACGAGTACCCATCCTTTGCTCGCATGCAGTGTGGCCTGGTGGCGCTGATCAATGGCGCGCTGTTCGACGACCTCTGGCAGTGCCTGCCACTGCGGCGTCGGCACGAGGTGTGCGGGCCCGCCGCTGTCCTCGCGGCTGCTCGCGGCTTGGCGTTGCGCGGCGATGCGTTGACGTTCAGCGCGCAGGCGGTGCTGGAGGGGCAATGGGAAAATGAGTTGGCCTGTGCGGTGTCGGTCAACCTCGCGCAGGTGTTTTCCAGCGGGCACCTGCCACCGACGATCAACGCAGCCCCTTTCCTCACCTACATAGAACGCGGCAGGCAACACTGGGTGGGCAAGGCTCGCCTGGGAAATATTCGCCGTGAGTTGCAGGGCTGGGATGCGCATCGGCGGCGTGAGGAAATCATTTTCGCCAGTACCGCACCCACGTTGGCGGTGAACACCGTAGTGCAACAGCTCAAGCGTTATGAACAAGGCCTGATGTCGCTGCTCGACCCGCAGGATCCTTTGGACGACCCGCAGGCCTTTCGAGACTTCGTGGCGCTTGAGGCGCAGTGCAAGGGGCCGGCGGACTCACTGCGCGCGCTGTTGAAAAATGCGCAGTTGCAACTGTTCCAGGCGGCCTTCTGGAAAGCGCGTCCCGACGGAAAACAGAGACGCCTGGGCACGGTTATCCGCGCGTGGACTGACACGCTGCGTTGCGCGATCCAGTTACAGCACCGACTCGGGTTGATTGGCATCGACGCTCTGAATCTGCTCGTCGAGGTGCTGGACAAGCCGCTGGCCAGCAGGCGCCAGGGCAGTGACTGCCGCGTGCTCGGCGTGCGACTGGGCAATGGGACTGACGCCACGTACCCGCTGCACAGCGTGTTTGCGGTCACCCGGGCAGCGGCGGTCCGTGATCACGGGCAGCGGGCTCCTGTGGTGCTCTGCGCTTTCGGACGGGAGGGCGGCGTGGCCACCTTTAGCCGCTTGGCGGCGTTATCCCGCAGCATCAAGGCCAGTCTCGGCAGTCGGGATGAGTCGATATTATGGCGCTATGTCGATCGGCCGGATCGCAACGCGGTGCGTGAGTATGTCGGCCGTCAAACCTTGGTGGTGGGGTACGAACCCATCGAGGGCAATCCCGTACTGCTTGCGCTCAAAAGGCTGGTCAAGGGGTATGTCAGCCTGCAACGCAGTATTGATGACCGCGCGAGTATTTTCAGCGAAACCCAGGATGCCCAACTGAGCCGCCTGTTGTTGGCGGTCGAGTTGGAGGAGGGCCTCAGCGCACCCGTCAACGCTGCGCTGATTCAAGCACGGGCGCATTTCGACCTGGTACGTAAAGCCGCAGGTGCGAGAAAAAAGTTGCCGCTGTGGCTGGCCAAGGCGGCAGTGGCCCAACGTAACCGCTTCAAACATTTGCAGAGCCGCTACCTGGGCAATACGTGGGCTTTTGAAGAGGGCCTTAGGCGGCGTTTGCCTGATCTGCAAACCTTTGCCCGCAGTGCCTTGGTCGCCCGCCTGCGCGAGGATGGCCTGTATCCGAAACTGGACATCGACACCCCCTTTATCGAGCTGCCGGACCAGGTCGATGGACGGTTCTGCGGATGGGATAGCGCCTGTCCGGTGGGGGACCGCAACGAGATCCTGACCCCCAGCACGCAGCGCAGATCCTTCAGCCTGCTGCAATTGGTGCTGCATAACCTGGACCCACAAATGATGCCCACCTGGTGGCGTTTCCGCTACGGGCGCTATCTGCAGGCGGCCTGGAAACAGCTGCTGGGCACACATTATCTGGTCAACATGGTGTCGTCGCTGGATGTAGGAGGCCGCTACGAGGCGTTGATCAACAAGGTCTTTTATCCGCCGCCTGCTGGTGAGTCCAGTGACGGTGACGCGCGTGTCCCACAATTGCTCCAGCGCGCTTTGCTGACCGGCACCGATGTTCATCTGTATTCGGCGATTCAACAGGGGCTGACAGCGAGTGCGCAGAGCCTTTTCAATACCGCGATGGCAGCGGAAACTCCCGAACACCTGCGTAAAAACGGCCATCAATTGCAACTCTACGTGGTTCATCTGGTGGGCCACACCCTGCAGCACGATCGCTACATCGGCGGAATCCTGGTGATCCACGACCTGTCTTCCCTGCTCTGCGTGGTCTACTGGCCGACTGCGCCGGATACCGTCAACCTCACGGAGCATGTCAGCCTGCAGCACGCCAGAGAGTACCTGAACAGCATGGGCGCGCGGCCTGATAATGTCGCGGCACTGGCCCGTCATGTCGCGCCCGGCTGGGCGTTTGAAGCCATTACTCATCATCCCGGCCCACTGGGCGGGGCGCCGGTATCGTTCGGCCTGGCCTTTCTAAGCCCTGAATATGCGATGTCGCACGGCGTCTGGCGCGGCGCCGAGTTCGTGCGCTCATTCACCATTAAACACCGGTTGCCCACTGCGCTTGTCGAGGAGATCGAAAAACAGATCCATGAGCAGATTGCCAGCGATTCCCTGAACTGGCTGGCCCTGGTGCCTACCTCACACTGCGATGCCAGGGCCTTGTTGTATCACGCACGGGTACTGGACCAGCACCATCAGGCCCAGGCCAACAGCAATTCCGGCAAGACCCTGGAAAAGTACCGAGAGCTGCGGCTGGAAGAGGAAAAGGATACCCGCCGGCGCGCATTGGTATCTGTTTTTTCCCCCCTGTTCGGGTTGGTTAACCAGTTGTATGAGTTGCTACTGACCTCGCGGCGTTATCACCACAGTGGTGAGGGTCGCGACGCGGTAGATGTGGCTTTCGGCACGCTGTTCTTGAGCATAGAGCTTTTGCTGACCTTCGTTCCCGGCCCCAAACCGAAGCCGGGCGCTGTGGTTCGTCCATGGCGGCGTTCGCTCGATGTCGGCTTGAATCGTATCCACCGCTCGGCGGCCATCCAGCCCGGCCGGGTTTCCCGCCTGCCCAAGTCGCCATCGATGGTCACCCGGCTCAAGCCCGTGGAGGGCTTCAGGGGCCAGGGTGTGCCAGCGGACGCCGTCGCGTTGAACGGGCTGGGCGAGCAGGGCCTTTACGTTGCGCGCGGCGAGCATTTCATTGTCGAAGGTACGCATCACTTTCCGGTATACCGCCGTGGCGATGAGGGGTTCTTTCGCCTGAAGAACAAGACGACACCGGGGGCGGATGAGCTGATTCTGACGATTTATTCCCCCGGTGAATGGCTGCTTGGGGCAGATGCACCCGTGGCTGGACCGAGTTCGGGGGTACTGAGCCCGTTGCGAGCGCTCGCCCAGCCGGCGGACTGGCACCCCCCCATTGCGCGCAATGCGACGGAAAATCGCATTCGCCAGTCATCCGCGCCCGCCAATTATTGGTCCGACTGGCGAATCCAGGTGCCCGAGAATCAATCGTTGGGTAGCTCGGCTTACGGTGTGTTTCATCTTCATCAGGAAGCTCCAGGGTTTCCCTACGATGCCATCTACGTGGGGCCGAGGTATGACACGCCAACGCACTCGGGGATCGGCTATTACCGGTTGCTGCACCAAGGCGAGCATGCGCCGTTGGACAACATCGCGTTTATCGCCAGGAACGAACCGCTGGTTTCAAAGGCTCACGTAGACATCGAGCGTTGGACAGGTACAGCGCTTGGAGAGCAGCCGATTCCGGTCTCGCGCACTTCATCGGGTCAATGGCAGTTGCATGCGCCGCTCTTCGATGGGCCGCTCGAGCCACTGATCGGCAGGGCTTTTCCGACCATGACCAGCAAGAGCCGGGAGTTTGCGCTCGCAAGGGTCATTGAGTTGGCAGACGCTTCTCGCTCGGTAACGGCCAGTCATTTGCTTAACCTGCGTGCAACGCTGGACGACTGGTTGACCCCAAACCCCGTGAGGCTTGGTCAGACGGATGATTTACTGAAGTTGTTGCGGCCCACTGAAAGGAGGGGCGCCAATTTACTTATCGGTTACGAAGGCAAGGCGCCCGGCTTTACCCGTGTCGATTTCAGGCCGGATGTAACGTTGGAGCCGAGGCTCAGAACCGAGAGCAAGCAACTCGCGCCGCAGCGCAGTACCGCGCAGCAGGCGGCAGTCAAGGCCGTGCTGGAAGGGCAGGGCTTCAGTCTTCACGAATGGCAGGTGCGGCGCGGAACGATACGCCCTAATGAATTGATAGCGACTCATCCCCGTTCGAACCATCTGTACTACATGACTTACCAATGGCTTGAGCGAGGGGCCATTCAGTTGAAAACGAAACTCTCGGATAAGTGGCTCAACACGGCAATCCAATCCCATAAGGATTCCGTGCTGGCCGCGACGGTCCAGGGGGCTCTGGATGAACAACGCCTGGTCCGGATCGTCACCGGCGTTCAATGGCCCAGCCTGGGGAACGTGCCGCCCACGGTTTACTTTGTCAAAGTGAACCCGCTCTGACTTTGATCAGCGAGACAACGCCGGCACAGCCGAACAGGGCGGCACTGACACGGTTGAACCAGCTCTGGCCCGAACCGCTGCGCAGGTACCGCGCAGCCCCATGGGCGCCCAGGCCATAGGCCAGCTTGCACAGCAGGTCGAGCAGGGTCCAGGTGGCGATCATGATCAGCAATTGCGGCAGGAAGGGTTGCTGGCTACTGAGGAATTGCGGCAGGAAGGCGGCGAAAAACAGGATGTCCTTGGGATTGCTGGCCCCCAGTACAAAGGCGCGACCGAACAGCGCGCGAAAACGCGGCACCGTGGCCGCTTCCGGAACCTTCGCGCCCTGGGACGGCAGGCGCGATTGCTGCCAGCTCTGCCAGGCGAGGTAGAACAGGTACAGCGCACCGACAATCTTCAACGCGCTGAAGAGTTGTTCCGAAGCGAGCAGCAATGCGCCCAGGCCCAGGGCCGACGCGCTCAGCAGGCAGATCGAGGCGATCACTCCGCCGAGAAACGCCGGGTAGGAGCGGCGCAGGCCGTAGTTCAGGCTGTTGCTGATCATCAGCAACGACAGCGGCCCCGGGATCAGGATCACCACCAGCGCAGCGCCGCTGAACAGCAGCCAGGTTTCCAGACTCATTGCATGCTCCTTTTCTATAGAAAGACGAACTTGGCGATAAAGATCGCGCCCAACACCCACAGGCTTACGGAAATCTCGCGGTACTTGCCGGTACCGGCCTTGAGCGCCACATAGGTGATAAAGCCCAGGGCGATACCGTCAGCGACCGAGAAGGTCAGGGGCATCATGATCGCGGTCACGATGGCCGGGATGCTGTCGGTGGCCTCATCCCAATTGATGTGGGCCATGCTCGCCATCATCAGCATCGCCACGTAGATCAGCGCGCCTGCGGTGGCATAGGCCGGAATCATCCCCGCCAGCGGCGCGAAAAACATCGCCGCTACAAACAACACGCCGACCGTTACCGCCGTCAACCCGGTACGGCCCCCGGCGGCAACTCCGGCAGCGCTTTCCACGTAGCTGGTCACCGGCGGCACACCCACCATGGCGCCGAACACACTCGAAGCGCTGTCGGCCTTCAGGGCGCGGGACAGGTTATCGATCTTGCCGTCGGCGTTGACCAACCCGGCGCGTTGCGCAACGCCCATCAGTGTACCCGCAGTGTCAAACATGTGCACAAACAGGAAGGCAAATACAACGCTGATCATGCTGACATTGAATACACCTTTTATGTCCATGGCCATCCAGGTCGGCGCCAGGCTCGGTGGCGTGGAGAGAATGCCGTTGTAGTGCACCAGGTCGAGACCCCAGCCGGCCAGGGTCACGGCGATGATGCTGATGAGGATCGCGCCGAACACCCGGTGGTAGCTGAGGATCGCGATCAGCAGGAAACACACCGCCGCCAGCAGCGGCGCCGGCTCGTGCAGCGAACCGAGCTTGATCAGCGTGGCCGGGCTGTCGACGATAATGCCAGCGGTTTTCAGGCCGATCACCCCGAGGAACAACCCGACGCCGGCGCCCATGGCGTGGCGCAGGCTCACCGGAATGCTGTTGAGCAGCCATTCGCGCACCCGGGAGAGCGTCAGGCCCATGAACAGCACCCCGGAAATAAACACCGCACCCAGCGCGGTTTCCCAGTGGTAGCCCATGGTGCCGACCACGGTGTAGGTGAAAAACGCATTCAGCCCCATGCCCGGCGCCAGGCCCACCGGCCAGTTGGCGTACAGGCCCATCAAAAGGCACCCCAGCGCGGCGGCGATGCAGGTGGCGACGAACGCAGCGCCGTGATCGATGCCGGCGTCGGCCATGATATTGGGGTTGACGAAGATGATGTAGGCCATGGTGATGAAGGTGGTGAGGCCGGCGATCAGCTCGGTCTTCACTGTGGTGCCATGCAAGCGCAGTTTGAACAGGCGTTCCAGCAAGCCGTTCTGTGAGGGGGCAAGGTCCAGCGTCGGGGCTTCGGATTTGCGGCTATCCACAGCGAGTACTCCTCAAGCATTTTATTGTTATGTCCAGCGCGGTGCGCTGTGAGGTACCGGCGGGTTTTGTTGACTGATAGGTCAGGAACTCGCACGAAGCGAATTATGCTTTTGTATACAAAGAAAGCAAATAATGTTTTCTATTTTCTGTGTGAAAAGGATGAAAGGCAACGCTCACTCGCCACCGGGATCAAGGCTGGCCTGCAAGTGCCTGATTCACCGCCAGCCAGCCCGTCACCGCTTCTTCCCCAGCTTCGGCGAAGGCGCGCCGCAACAACTTCACCTGTTCACGGCGCAGCGACTGCTCGAAACGCAGGCCTTCCTCGGTCAATTCCAGCAGGCGTTTGCGCTTGTCGGTCTCCGACGCAACGCTGTCCACCAGGTGCATTTCCTGCAATTGGCGTAGCGGCATGTTCAGCGCCTGCTTGCTCACACCGAGCAATTCCAGCAGTTCCTTGACGCTCAACGCCGGGTAGCGCGCGATAAAAAACACGATGCGCTGGTGCACCCGGCTCAGCCCACGGCGCTCGAGCATTTCATCGGCCTTGGCAGTGAACGCCTGGTAACCGAAGAAGAACGCTTCCATGGCTTGTTGCTGGCTGTTTTGGTTTTTAAGGTCAAGCATGTTGACGTATCCACTCAAGCTGACGTAATTTCGGTCAACCAGTTTGACGTATTTCCCACAGGCTTCGCTAGCGGTGACCTTATGGCCTTCTCTGAACGTGTTACGCGCCTCAAAAGCTCCTTGATCCGTGAAATCCTCGCGGCCGCCCAGCGCCCGGAAGTGATGTCGTTTGCCGGTGGCCTGCCGGCCGAAGCCATGCTGCCCGCGCTGGACTGGGATGATATGCCGCTGAATATCGGCCAATACGGCATGAGCGAAGGTGAGCCGCAGTTGCGCGAACTGCTCGCCGCCGAGGCGCGTGCGTTGGGTGTGCCGTGCCAGGCCAGCCAGGTGCTGGTGGTCAGCGGTTCCCAGCAAACCCTGGACCTGGCGGCCAAGCTGTATATCGACAAAGGCACCCAGATCCTGCTGGAAGGCCCGACTTACCTCGCTGCGTTGCAGATCTTCCAGCTGTTCGGCGCCGACTGTCTCACCGTGCAACTGGAAGCCGATGGCCCCAACCTGCCCAGCCTGCGCGCCAACCTCGAGCGCCATCGCCCGGCGTTCATCTACCTGATCCCGACCTTCCAGAACCCTTCGGCCGTGCGCTACAGCGAAGCCAAGCGCGAGGCCGTCGCCGCCTTGCTCGACGAGTTCGGCGTGACCCTGATCGAAGACGAACCCTATCGCGAGCTGACCTTCGACGGCGGCAGTGCGCAGCCCATCGTCGGCCGCTTGAAAAAAGCCAGCTGGATCTACACCGGCACGGTCTCCAAGACCCTGCTGCCCGGCCTGCGCGTGGGCTACCTGATCGCCAGCCCCGACCTGTTCCCGCACTTGCTCAAGCTCAAGCAGTCGGCGGACCTGCACACCAATCGCGTCGGCCAGTGGCAGGCCATGCAGTGGATCGGCACGCAGAAATACCAGCAGCACTTGGTGGAACTGCGCAGTTTCTACCGCGAGCGCCGCGATGCATTCCAGGTTGCATTGGCGCGTCACTTCGCCGATCTGGCCGACTGGCAAGTGCCCCAGGGCGGATTATTCTTCTGGCTGACCTTGAAACAGCCGCTCGATACCCGCACCTTGTTGGCTCCTGCGCTCGATCAGGACGTCGCGTTCATGCCCGGTGAACCGTTCTTTTCCGAGCCGGACCAGCATTTAGGCTCACTGCGACTCAACTTCAGCCACATCGACCCGGCCCGCCTGGACGAAGGGCTCAAACGCCTGGCCGCGGTGGTCCGTCAAGCACAGCACGCGCAAGCGGCATAAGGGGAGCCCCATGTACAAGGTTTATGGCGATTACAAGTCGGGCAACTGCTACAAGGTCAAATTGATGCTCAACCTGCTGGGCATCCCGTATCAATGGGTGGATATCGACATCCTCAACGGCGATACCGAGACCCCTGAGTTCCTGGCCAAGAACCCCAACGGTAAGATCCCGGTGCTGGAACTGGAAGACGGTACCTGCCTGTGGGAGTCCAACGCGATCCTCAACTTCCTTGCCGATGGCAGCGAGTTCCTGCCTACCGAGCCTCGCCTGCGCACCCAAGTGCTGCAATGGCAGTTCTTCGAGCAGTACAGCCACGAGCCGTACATTGCAGTGGCGCGGTTTATCCAGTTTTACCTGAACATGCCGGAAGATCGCCTGGAGGAATACAAGACCACCCACAAGGGCGGTTACAAGGCCTTGCGGGTGATGGAGCGTCAGTTGCAGGCCACGCCTTACCTGGTGGGCGACCAGTATTCGATTGCCGATATTGCGCTGTATGCCTACACCCATGTGGCCCATGAAGGGGGTTTTGACCTGGCGCCTTACCCCGCGGTGCAGGCGTGGTTGAAGCGAGTGGCCAGCCATCCCAAGCATGTGGCGATGCTCGACTGATCACCGCGGTCAAAAAATGTGGGAGGGCGGTGCGACGATTCGACTTGCCCCCTCCCACATTCAGCTCGATGTCGTGTCAGATAATTCATCATTCAGCAGGTCAAAACAGCGCTGCGCAGCCGGGCTCAGGCCCATGCCGCTGCGACTGATCAACCCGATCTCCCGGTTCACCCCAGGATGGTCAATGTCGATGCGCTTCAACCCCGCCAGGCTGTCCGCCGCCGACTCCGGCAGCACACTGATCCCCAGGCCCTGGCGCACCAACGCCAGCACCGTCGACATGTAGTTGGCCTCCATCCCGGCATTCATCGTCAGCCGCGTTTCATCAAACAACGCGTCCACCTGCTCGCGCACGCTGCTGTCGCGGCCGGTGAGGATGATCGGTTGGTCCGCCAGTTGCTCCAGGGTCAATTGGCGATGGTGGGCGAGGGGGTGATCCAGCGGCACAAATGCACACAATCGATCGTTCAGCACCGGCGCGAACTCCAGGCCATGGCTTAGCCGCGCCCGTACGCCAATACCAAAATCCACTTCGCCTGCGCGCACCTGGGCATGAATACGGTGGGCCACCAGGTCCTGCAAACGCACCTCGATCCCGGAAAAACGCTCGCGAAACCGGCGCAGGGCCGGGGGCAGGGCGCCGGCGCAGACCGAAGGCAGGGCCGCGAGGGTGACCACGCCACGGCGCAAGGCCGCGAGGTCGCGGGAGCCGGTGACGATGTTGTCCAGGTCCAGCAGCAGCTTTTCCATCGGTCCGCGCGCGTCCTGGCCGGCAGCGGTGATGCTCACATGCCGGGGGCTGCGGTCGAGCAGGGCGACGCCGAGCCAGTCTTCGAGTTGTTGCACCTGCACGGTGAGTGCCGAAGGCGAAAGATGCAGCTCATGGGCGGCCTTGGTAAAGCTGCCGGTACGGGCCACCGCAAGGAACGCTTGAATATGCTGGATCGAATTTTTCATTGTTGTTTTTCTCGAGCGTTTTGTTTTTACGAATATGACTGGCTGAACATTCCAATTTACAAAGACTAACGCGCTTCCAATACTCCAGGGAAAACAATAACCGGCCACCAAGGCCGCTCTGGAGTAACCCATGCTCGCTACCCTGGGTGTCATTACCATCCTGTGCCTGCTTGCTGCCGTCATGAGCAAACGCCTCTCGCCACTGGTGGCCCTGATCGCCTTGCCGATTATCGCCGCGCTGCTCGGTGGGTTCGGCCTGCAAACCAGTGCCTTCATCATTACCGGCATCAAGAACGTGGCCCCTGTGGTGGGCATGTTTGTGTTCGCGATCCTGTTTTTCGGGATCATGACCGACGCCGGCATGCTCGATCCCATCATTGATCGCATCCTGCGCACGGTAGGGACGCGTCCTACACGGATTGTCGTCGGTACCGCGACCCTCGCCCTGCTGGTGCACCTGGACGGTTCTGGCGCGGTGACCTTTCTGGTGACGGTGCCGGCGATGCTGCCGTTGTATACGCGGCTGGGCATCGACAAACGCATCCTCGCCTGTGTCTGCGCGATGGCGGCCGGGGTCAACTTCCTGCCGTGGACCGGCCCGGTGCTGCGCTCTTCGGCGGCCTTGCACGTACCGGTGGCGGACCTGTTCCAGCCGCTGATCCCGGTGCAGATCGTCGGCCTGATCTTCGTCTTTGCCTGCGCGTGGTGGCTCGGCCGGCGTGAAGAAAAACGCCTGGGCCTGGGCGCCGGCTCCAGCGTGGATGCCGTGCCGCAACGGGTGCTCAGCGACGACGACATCAAGCTGCGCCGCCCACGCCTGTTCTGGGTCAACCTGATCCTGACCGTGCTGGTCATGGTGGTGATGATCGCCGGCTGGGTCGACCCGGTGGTGATGTTCATGCTTGGCACCGTGGTAGCGCTGTGCATCAACTATCCGAACGTGGACGCCCAGCGCGCCCGCATCGATGCCCATGCGAAAACCGCCCTGACCATGGCCAGTATCCTGCTCGCCGCCGGGGTGTTCACCGGCATCATGCAAGGCACGGGCATGCTCAAGGCCATCGCTGAAGTGGCGGTAGCGCAGATTCCGGCCGGCCACGGCAAGCTGATCCCAGCGGTGGTGGGCTTCCTGTCCATGCCGCTGAGCATGCTGTTCGACCCCGACTCCTACTATTTCGGCGTGATGCCGGTGATCGCCGAAGTCGGCAAAGCGCTGGGCGTCGACCCACTGCAAGTGGCCCAGGCCTCGTTGCTGGGTGTACACACCACCGGTTTCCCGGTCAGCCCGCTGACCCCGGCGACCTTCCTGTTGGTGGGCCTGTGCAAGATCGAATTGGCCGATCACCAGCGCTTTACCATCCCTTTTCTGTTTGCCGCGTCGGTGTTGATGACCCTGACCGCGTTGCTCCTGGGAGTGATTTGATATGAAAACCTTGCGCATCGGTTCCGGCGCCGGCTATTCCGGCGACCGGATCGAACCTGCCGTGGAATTGGCCGAGCGGGGCGACCTGGATTACCTGGTGTTCGAGTGCCTGGCCGAACGTACCATCGCCCTGGCGCAGCAGGCGCGAATCAGCGACCCACAGTGTGGTTATGACCCGCTGCTCAGTGAGCGTATGCAGCGTGTGTTGCCTTACGTCGGCCGCCATGAAGGGCGCCGCCGCCTGCGGGTGATCACCAATATGGGCGCGGCCAACCCGGTGTCGGCCGCCGTTGAGGTGCGCCGTATCGCCACGGAGCTGGGCCTGCCCCTCAAGGTTGTGGCCGTGGTGGGCGATGATGTGTTGGAGGTCTTGCGGCCCGAGCAATTGCTGGATAACGGCCAGACCGTGGGGTCACTTGGCAAGCGCCTGATTTCCGCGAATGCCTACCTGGGCGTTGACGGCATTCTTGAGGCCTTGCGCGCCGACGCTGATGTGGTGATCACCGGGCGAGTGGCCGACCCGTCGCTGTTCCTCGCCCCGCAGGTGTTTGAGTTCGGCTGGGCGGCGGACGACTGGCAGCGCCTGGGGCGCGGCACGTTGGTCGGGCATTTGCTGGAGTGTGCCGGGCAGGTCAGCGGTGGTTATTTTGCCGATCCCGGTTTCAAGGACGTGGACGATCTTGCGCGCCTGGGTTTCCCGTTGGCCGAGATCGATGCTGCCGGTGAGGCCGTGATTACCAAGGTTGCAGGCTCCGGTGGGCGGGTCAGCCGTGCCACTTGCACAGAACAACTGATCTACGAAGTGCATGACCCTGCGGCGTATTTGACGCCTGACGTGACGGCCGACTTCTCCCAGGTGGGGTTTGTCGAAGAAGCTGTTGATCGCGTGCGCGCCCAGGGGGCGAGTGGTCGCGCACGGCCGGAGCAGTTGAAGGTCAGCGTCGGTTACCTGGATGGCTGGATTGGCGAAGGGCAGATGTCCTACGGCGGCCCCGGCGCGGTCGCACGGGCGCAGCTGGCGCGGGATGTCGTACTCAAGCGTTTGGAACTGATGGGCGTGAAGATGCAGGACGTACGCGCCGAACTGATCGGCATGGACTCGCTGCACGGTCCACGCAGCAGCATAGAGCCCTGGGAAGTACGCGTGCGCGTGGCTGCCCGCTGTGAAGACCGCAGCGAAGCGGTGCGGGTCGGCAATGAAGTGGAAACCCTTTACACCAACGGCCCGTCCGGTGGCGGCGGTGCGAGTAAAAGCGTACGGCAGGTGGTGGCGGTGGTGTCGTTGCTGCTGCCCCGTGACGCGGTCAACCCGAGGATCGAAGCATGAAACTGCACACGCTGGCCCATTCCCGTACCGGCGATAAGGGCGACACCTCGAACATCTCGATTATTGCCTATCGCGTCGAGGATTATCCGTTGCTGCGTGAGCAGCTCACGGCCGAGCGCGTGGCCGAGTTTTTTGCAGGCTTGCTGGAGCCTGGCGCTGCGCCGGTACGGCGTTATGAACTGCCCAACGTGCAAGCGCTGAACTTCGTACTGCCGGGGATATTGCGCGGCGGCGTAACCCGTTCGCTGGCGCTGGATGCCCATGGCAAGTGCCTCGGCTCGGCGCTGCTTGAGTTGGACCTGGATTTGCCAACACCGAACTGAATGTGGGAGGGAGCAAGCTCCCTCCCACATTGGATCTCAGCAGGTCTGTCAGACCGCAGCGAAACGCTTGTCCAGGTAATCGATGATCACTTTGGAGTCATACATCCAGGTGGTCTGGCCATTCTCTTCGATGCGCAGGCACGGCACCTTGATCTTGCCGCCTTGCTCCAGCAGGGTCTGGCGGTCCTGCTCGTTGTTCTTCGCATCCTTCAGCGCCACCGGCACATTCAGGCGGTGCAGGGTGCGGCGGGTCTTCACGCAGAACGGGCAGGCGTGGAATTGATACAGGGTCAGGTCCTTGGCCGCTGCGTTCACCTGCGCCTGTTGTTCGGCAGGGCGCTGCTTTTTGCGCGGACGGGTAAGTAAGTCGCCGGCGATGATGACGTGGCCGAGGCCCACTCGAAGTGCTTTGACGAACATGGCTGAAACCTCTTGCCCATGAAGAAGGGGCCGCAGCTTACCTTAATTCTGCAGGCGAAAAAAAACCGGCGATGAACGCCGGTGTTTTTCTACGCAGCCTATTACTTGATCAGGCTTAGGAATTCGCTGCGGGTGGCCGCATTTTCGCGGAACTCACCCAGCATCACCGACGTGATCATCGACGAATTCTGTTTCTCCACACCGCGCATCATCATGCACATGTGCTTGGCTTCGATCACCACGGCCACGCCCAGGGCGCCGGTCACTTGCATCACCGCGTCGGCGATCTGGCGGCTGAGGTTTTCCTGGATCTGCAGGCGGCGCGCATACATGTCGACAATCCGCGCGACCTTCGACAGGCCCAGCACTTTGCCGCTCGGGATATACGCCACATGCGCCTTGCCGATAAACGGCAGCAGGTGGTGTTCGCACAACGAGTACAACTCGATGTCCTTGACCAGCACCATTTCGCTGTTGTCGGAGCTGAACAAGGCACCGTTGGTGACTTCTTCGAGTGTCTGTTCATAGCCGCGGCAAAGGTACTGCATCGCCTTGGCGGCACGCTTAGGCGTGTCGAGCAGGCCCTCGCGGGAAACGTCCTCGCCGAGTTGGCCGAGGATCGCGGTGTAATTCTGTTCCAGGGACATGAAACTACCTGTGGGATTTTCGCAAAGCGCAAGGTTACGGTGGCCGACACATCGCTGCAAGCCTGACGATGGCACTTGTTACTCGTCGCGCCCTTCCATCATCGTGCGCTTGAGCATCACATACACCGCCCCCGCCCCACCGTGGCGTGCCTGGCACGAGGTAAAGCCGAGCACCTGGGCATGCTGGCGCAGCCAGGTGTTGACGTGGCTCTTGATCATCGGCCGCTTGCCGTCCAACCGCACGGCCTTGCCATGGGTGACGCGCACGCAGCGGATTTCGAACTTGGTGGCTTCGGCGAGGAAGGCCCACAGGGTTTCCCGGGCTTTTTCCACGTTCATGCCGTGCAAGTCGAGGCTGCCTTCGAACGGGATCTGACCAACCTTGAGCTTGCGCATCTGGCTTTCCTGCACGCCGTCGCGGGCCCACATCAGTTCGTCTTCAGGGCCGACGTCAATCACGAACTGGTCCGACAGGCCATCGACGGTAGTGGCGTCGGTGCGCACGGTCGCGGCCTGGCGCAATTTGGCGATCTGCGCGCGGTCGGCCTTGGGTTTGCCGGTGTCGGCGCGGTCGTGCTTGATCGGCTTGACGCCGCGCAGCTCGTTTTTGAACAGGGAAAAATCGTCGTCTTGCATGTCAGCCTCCGCGAAGGGCGGGCAGTTTACCTAAATCGCGGCGGCCGGGGCGCAGGAAACGCTATCCAAGCGCCATCAGTCGTGCTTTTTCATCAGGTGCGAAGCGATGTTCAGTGACAAAGGCTGGCGCATCTTCCGACGGCTGCGTCGCCACAACCAGACGCCCAGCCACAGCACCAGCAACCCGATCACCGCCAGAAGCGCCGAACCGCCGGGGCTGGCATTCAGTTCACCAAGGGCCGGCGAGTGGCCAAACAAACCGGCGCCACCAGCGCCGGTCAACAGCAAACCTACTACCGCCAGCAGCGCGGCAATGCCGGCCACCAAGCGCAGACGCCAGTTGCTCGGGCCCTTGGGGCGCAAGCGACGAGCGTCAAAACCATCGGATATCTTCATTCCGACCTTTCCTCCAGGGTATCGGCCCTTCGACCGGAAGTTACACAGGTTGTTCCTGTGCCAGAGGTAATTGCAGCAAATGACAGGCATTTGCAGATGAGCGGGGCCATCAACAGGCCGCACCGCTCATCAGAAGCACGATCAGATCAGATCTTTAGTCAGGGCGAGGGTGGCGAAGTTGTCAGCCATGATGGCCATCTCGGTCTGCTGCACATGCTCGGCGCTCAGGATGCCGCCCTTGTAGGGCAGGTCGCGGGTGGCGCAGGCGTCTTCCACCAGGGTGCAGCGAAAGCCCAGGTTCTTGGCAGCGCGTACGGTGGTGCTGACGCTGGAATGGCTCATGAAGCCGCAGACGATCAGGTCCAGGGAGCCGAGGTCCTGCAGGTGTTTTTCCAGGCCGGTGCCGTGGAAGGCGCTGGGCAGCAGCTTGCCGATGATGGTTTCGTCACCTTGAGGTTCGAGGCCGGGGATGAACTCACCACGCTCGCCCTGCGGGTCAAACAGGCCGCCCACGGTACCGAGGTGACGCACATGCACGATCGGGCGTCCGGCGTTGCGCGCAGCGGCGACCAGTTGCTTGATATTGCCGACCGCCGCGTCCATGCCGGAGAGGGCGAGCGGGCCACTGAGGTATTCCTTTTGGGCGTCGATGATCACGAGGGTCGCATGGCCAAGGTTGGCAGCTGCGTAACCACGACCGCTGAGTTGAAACATCGTCTTTGGAACGGACATTCTGGGGCTCCTGTGAGGGGGGCTTTTGCGTCATTGTCCACTGGCTGAGCGGTTCTGTGAATCGCTACTATCGTAAGGTACGCCGTTGCTGGCGTGCAGCCATGTCAAGTGGCGGTGATGTTTAACCGAATGATGGCGATTTGGATGAAATCCGACGTACGGCGACAGGTTTTCGTACATCGTCGGCACAGGCGAAGGCTGTTAGAATCGCCAGTCGTTTTTTCCAGGAGTCTGCCCCCGTGATCACATCCCGCCTGCGCACCTTGCGCGACCACATCCGTTGGGCTGTCAGCCGTTTCCATGGGGAAGACCTGTTTTTTGGCCACGGTACCGACAATGCCTGGGACGAAGCCCGGCAGTTGGTGCTCGGCGCTTTGCACCTGCCATGGGAAATTGCCGACAGCTACCTGGATTGCAACCTGGAAGAAGAGGAAATCTCCCACGTACAACGCTTGCTGCATCGCCGTATCCACGAGCGCGTGCCTACCGCGTATCTGTTGAAAGAGGCGTGGTTCTGCGGCATGTCGTTTATCGTTGACGAGCGCGTGCTGATCCCGCGTTCACCCATCGGCGAGTTGATCGAAAACCGCTTCGAGCCTTGGCTGGCCCAACCGCCGGCGCGCATCCTCGACCTGTGCACCGGCTCCGGTTGCATCGGCATTGCCTGCGCCTACGAGTTCCAGGACGCCGAAGTGGTACTCGGTGACTTGTCCTTCGAAGCCCTGGAAGTAGCCAACCAGAATATCGAGCGCCATGGTGTCGACGAGCGCGTGTACACCGTGCAGGGCGATGGCTTCGACGGCCTGCCGGGCCAGCGCTTTGACCTGATTGTGTCCAACCCACCGTATGTGGATGCCGAAGACTTTGCCGACATGCCGGACGAATACCAGCACGAACCGGAGCTGGGCCTGGCCTGTGGCGACGATGGCTTGAACCTGGTGCGGCGCATGCTGGCCGAGGCGGCGGACCACCTGAACGAGAAGGGTTTGCTGATTGTCGAGGTGGGTAACAGCCAGGTGCATGTTGACGCGCTGTACCCGGAAGTGGACTTCGCCTGGCTGGACTTCCAGCGGGGTGGGCATGGGGTGTTCATGCTCACGGCCGAACAGTGCCGGGAACATCAGGCAATCTTCGCCGCTCGGGTTTAACCAACCTTATCTGTAGAAAATGTGGGAGGGGGCAAGCCCCCCCACATTTTGATTGCTTTCCAGCCGGCTAGCGGTGCGTGGCAATCCAGATCAACAGCCCCGCCTGAAACACGGTGAACGCCACCAGGCAGGTGATGGTAAACCGCAACCCGCTGTCCTCACGCTTGAACTTGGTGACCTTTTCTTCTTCCTTGCGCAGCTTCACTTCCTGCTCCAACAGGTTGTGCTCGGCCTGTTGCAGCATCTGCGCGGCTTCAAGGATCTCCACGAACTGCACCTTCTCGGTGTTCCAACTGTCGAGCACGTCGCTGACCTTGCCCGGCTGCACGTTGCCTTTGAGGTGCTGCACATCGGCGTAGGCCACATCGAAACCCTGGACGCGCAGGAAGTGATCGCGGCGCAGGCGTGTGGCTTCGTTGAGTGCATCCTTGTTGGCCAGGTCCACGCCATCGACGCGGTAGTGCGACCATTTCTTCTTCGCCCACGCGGCGCCCTGGGCCACCAGGAAGCGACCGATGCCGCGGTTGGCCGGTTCGATTTCCAGGCTGTTGCCCGGGCCGAAGTGCACGCGGTGTTTATCGTGATCCACCCAGATATCCAGATGGTTCTGCTCACGGCGCACCCGCTGCCCCGGCAATTGGATGACCATGCGCAACAGGCTGTGGTGTTTGTCATGGCGCTCGGCATAGCCGAACTGTACGAAACGTAGCGGCCGCAGGCCGGTGGCGCGGTCGGTGGCCAGTGGGGCCAGGCGCAGCATCTTGAAATGCTCGGCCTGAACATCCGCCCACGGCAGGGGAGCCGCCGTGTCGATGGCCTCGGTTTTTTCAGCCGGGGTGTCGGCGGTCGGTTCCGGTGTTGCTTCAGTGGTTGTCATGCGGTGCGATCCTGTCCAAGCCCTGCAAGTCGACCGTCTTTTTGCCGTCGACCCTGGGCTTATCGGCCGATTTCTGCAGGACTGGAGGCAAATTGTCGCTTAACGGGGTTGAAGTCCGTCGATAAAGCGCACCACACGGTTGCCCAGCTCGGCGGCGAGGGGTAATTGCGGGTCATTGTAGGAGGCCAATTGTTGCTTTACGTCGTTGGGCACGATGCGCATCACGTGGTTCATGCCTTCGATCACCGTCAGTTCGGCATCGGGCTTCGCCCTTTTGAGTTGCTGGGCGTCGCCGACACCTACCTGAATATCGTTGGTGCCCTGGATGATCAACGCCGGCATGCGCAGTTTCGCAAAGGCCGCCGAAGGGTCGGCGCGAAACAGGCTGATCAGATACGGCTGCACGCTGGGTCGGAAAATGCCCTCCAACGGGCCAGGCACATCGGCATCCACCTGACCGGCCTTGAGGTGATCAAGGATTTCATTGCTGCGCAGCAGCAGGGCAGGGGGCAGGTGATCGGCCAGTTGCTGGCGGATGACCTGATCCACCGGGCGGGCGCTGCCGGACAGGGATATCACCCCGGCCGGGTCGAGTTGCGGTGCAGCCAGTGCGGCCACCAGCGCGCCTTCGCTGTGGCCCAGCACAATCAGCGGGCCCATGCGTTTGTCGGCTTTGAGCAATTTACCCCAGGCCACCGCGTCGGCCACATAGGCGTCGAGGGTCAGGTTGCGTTCGTCGGGCGTGGCGGCCAGGCTGGCGGCCACACCGCGCTTGTCGTAGCGCACGCTGGCGATGTTGTGCCGGGCCAGCACCCAGGCCAGGCGCTTGAGGCTGTCGTTGCGTGCGCCGTCCGCGCTGTTGCCGTTGCGGTCGGT
This sequence comes from Pseudomonas sp. BIGb0381, assembly GCF_024809815.1. Lineage (NCBI taxonomy): Bacteria > Pseudomonadati > Pseudomonadota > Gammaproteobacteria > Pseudomonadales > Pseudomonadaceae > Pseudomonas > Pseudomonas sp. BIGb0381. Next base: position 309,157 of record NZ_JANUEN010000006.1, on the reverse strand, counting down.
GGGGCCGGAGCCGGCGATGATCAACACCACCGGCACCGGCTTGTCGGACTGGGGCAGCAGCAGCGAGCCAAACAGTTCGCCGCTGCCGGTGTCCAGGCTGATCGGGCGTTGCAGTACGACAGGGGAGGCGGCGTGGGCCACGGCGGTAAACAGGGTCAGGGTAAACAGAAGAACTCGCAGCATCATCGCGCCATCATGAGGAAGGTGCCGGTTGGACCAAGGTCTACCGGTAAGGTTTCGAGGATGAACTAGTCGGTTAGCCTGCGTATACTGGCCGCCTTAAGTTATTACGGTTGACTTGATTCAACTGATTTCACGGAGCGCCCTGCATGTCCGGCAATACCTTCGGCAAGCTGTTCACTGTCACCACCGCGGGCGAAAGCCATGGCCCGGCGTTGGTCGCCATTGTCGACGGCTGCCCGCCCGGCCTCGAGCTGTCCCTGGAAGACCTGCAGCGTGACCTCGACCGCCGCAAGCCCGGCACCAGCCGCCACACCACCCAGCGCCAGGAGCCCGACGAAGTCGAGATCCTCTCCGGGGTGTTCGAAGGCCGCACCACCGGGTGCGCCATCGGCCTGCTGATTCGCAACACCGACCAGAAGTCCAAGGACTACTCGGCGATCAAGGATCTGTTCCGCCCGGCTCACGCCGACTACACCTACCACCATAAATACGGCGAACGTGACTACCGTGGCGGCGGCCGCAGCTCGGCGCGCGAAACCGCGATGCGTGTGGCTGCTGGCGCCATCGCCAAGAAATACCTGGCGACCCAGGGCATCGTCATCCGTGGCTACATGAGCCAGTTGGGCCCGATTGAAATCCCGTTCAAGACCTGGGACAGCGTGGAAGACAACGCCTTTTTCTGCCCTGACCCGGACAAAGTGCCGGAACTGGAAGCCTACATGGACCAGCTGCGCCGCGACCAGGATTCGGTCGGCGCCAAGATCACCGTGGTCGCCGAAGGCGTCAAGCCGGGCCTGGGCGAGCCGATCTTCGACCGCCTCGACGCCGAACTGGCCCATGCGCTGATGAGCATCAATGCGGTGAAAGGTGTGGAAATCGGCGCCGGTTTCGCCTGCGTCTCCCAACGCGGTACCGAGCACCGCGATGAACTGACCCCGGAAGGCTTCCTCAGCAACAACGCGGGCGGCATCCTCGGTGGTATTTCCTCCGGCCAGCCGATTGTTGCGCACCTGGCACTCAAGGCCACCTCGAGCATCACCACCCCCGGCCGTTCCATCGATGTGCACGGCAACCCGGTGGACGTGATCACCAAGGGCCGTCACGACCCGTGCGTAGGCATCCGTGCCACGCCGATTGCCGAAGCGATGATGGCCATTGTGTTGATGGACCACCTGTTGCGCAATCGCGGGCAAAACGCCGATGTGCGCGTGAGTACCCCGGTGCTGGGCCAACTGTGACGGCGCGGCGGTGACAGCCCTCCCATACTGGCGTCTCTCCAGCTTCTACCTGTTCTACTTCGCCCTGCTCGGGGCGACGGCGCCGTTCCTGGCGCTGTACTTCGACCACCTGGGGTTCTCCAGCGCGCGTATCGGCGAGCTGGTGGCCATCCCCATGCTGATGCGCTGCGTGGCCCCCAACCTGTGGGGCTGGCTGGGCGACTACACCGGCCGACGTCTGGCCATCGTGCGCTTCGGCGCGGTGTGCACCCTGCTGAGTTTTTCCCTGATCTTCATCAGCCACACCTACGCCTGGCTGGCCCTGGTGATGGCCCTGCATGCGTTCTTCTGGCACGCGGTGCTGCCGCAGTTCGAAGTGATCACCCTGGCCCACCTGCAAAAACAGACCTCGCGCTATAGCCAGGTACGCCTGTGGGGCTCCATCGGTTTTATCCTCACCGTGGTGATCATGGGTCGCCTGTTCGACTGGCTGAGCCTGGACATCTACCCGGTGGTGGTCGTGGTGATCATGGCTGGCATCATCGGCGCCAGCCTGTGGGTGCCGAATGCGCAGCCCGCCAGCCACGGCAATCGCCTGGCGGCTGATGGATTCCTCAAGCAATTGCGCAGCCCCGGCGTACTGGCGTTTTACGCCTGTGTGGCGCTGATGCAAATGAGCCATGGCCCGTATTACACCTTCCTGACCCTGCACCTCGAACACCTCGGCTACAGCCGTGGCGTGATCGGCACGCTGTGGGCCCTGGGGGTGGTGGCGGAAGTGCTGATGTTCCTGGGCATGAGCCGCATCCTTGCGCGTTTTTCGGTACGCCGGGTGCTGCTGGCCAGTTTCCTGCTGGCGGCGCTGCGCTGGTTGCTGCTGGGCTCGTTTGCCGAACTCCTGTGGGTGCTGTTGCTGGCGCAAGTCATGCACGCTGCCACGTTCGGCAGTTTTCACGCGTCGGCGATTGCCTTTGTGCAGCGCAGCTTTGGCGATAAGCAACAAGGCCAGGGCCAGGCACTGTACGCCGCCCTGGCCGGCACCGGCGGTGCGCTGGGTGCGCTGTATTCCGGCTACAGCTGGAACCTGCTGGGGCCGACCGTCACCTTTAGTATTGCCAGCGTCGCAGCCCTGGCCGCGGCCGTTATCATCGGTTTTCGATTGCAAGAGCAGAACCAAGGAACCCTTCAATGAGTTATGTCGCCGTCTACCCCGTTGCTTCACCGGATACCCCGAACAAGGTCCTGACCCATGTCGACGACATCGCTGCCACCCTGGCCGAGCACGGTGTGCGGTTCGAGCGCTGGCAGCCAGGCCTGATCGAGAGGGACGCCAGCGACGCTGAAATGATTGCCGCCTATCAGCCGCAGATCGATGCACTCGGCTATGGTGCGGTGGCGGTGCTCCGTGTCACGAGCGACCACCCGCAGAAAGCCGAATGGCGGGCCCGGTTCCTGGATGAGCGCCGCTACAACGAAGACGAAGTGCGTTTTTTCATCGCCGGCCAGGGTTTGTTCAACCTGCATGTTGGCGACTACGTGTATGCCGTGCGTTGTGAGAAAAACGACCTGCTGGGGGTGCCGGCCGGTATGGCGCACTGGTTTGATATGGGGGAGAACCCGCACTGTATAACGCTGCGACTCTTCAATAAGGCGCAAAACCCAGTGCCGGAGTTGACGGGCGACGATATCGCCCGACGCTTTCCGGGTCTGGATGACTAATTACGGTGTATCGAAAACTTCAACCCCCGCATGTTGGAAGTTGTTGTGGGAATAAACTCTTACTCTTGTAAGGCCCGGCTGTTTATCGCGGGGCCTGCGCCTTAGTGCCATTGGTTATGTAACTCTTTGCGGCATCAACGTTTATATCACCTGTCAATAGGAGGAATCCGAAGGTGATAGAGCGATAGCCAACAAAAGGGAGTGAAACTAATGAGAGGCCCCAGGGAATTGTTTCCAACGCCAAACTCCGTGCCCAGCGCTGTCAGAAGGCGTTTGAGTTTGTCCGGAAAGCCACTGACGCCTACGGAACTGGAAATCCTGCGTTGGGCCTCCGAAGGCAAGACCGTCTGGGAAATCAGCCAGATTCGCGCCACGTCCGAAGCGACAGTGAAATTCCACCTGCGCAATATCTACGGCAAACTTGGAGTGACCAACCGCGTGCAGGCGATGAATGAGGCGGCACGCCAAGGTTTATGCTGACCCAAGCGAGCCTTGGAGGAGGACTTTCGGCCACCGAAGCAATCGGTTTGAAGCGTCATAGTCCAGCCACAACGAAGCAGTGCTTCGGCCTATCAAGGCATTCGTGCGGCGCTCCGGCAACGCCTGGTCGATCTTGACGCGCAAAAGGGCATCCCATGCTCGGTCGAACTCTCGAATGAACATGCGCAATAACGGTAATGCCATGACCTCGACCTTGCACCTAATTGACCTCATCATCGTGTCGCCCATTCACATTCGGGGGGCTCGATGTCTAACGTCGCATTGGTGGCGCTAGGCTCGACGTCAGTCTTTTGATTGATCGCGTCGGCTAAGCGGCAGCGATCAGCGCTCCTTGTTGGCGCAGATGCGTCTGGAAACGATCGGCATAGTCTTCGACAACGGCATCCCTTACGCTGGAGCGCGCCTCAAGCGCCTCACGCCAAGCCGAAATGCGCGGAAGACCGTCGAAAATCTGGTGTGCGACAGTTGCGTCGATACTCTCGAAGTAACGGAAAAGCGGGGCATAAACCGCATCAACCATTCCAAAGGCCGAGCCATCGAAGAACGGCCCCGCGCCTATTTCTGATTCCAGTTTGCCGAGCCGTTCGCGAAATGCGGTGCGCTTGGCATCTGCGGTCGCAGAGTCACGAGCGTGGAGAAACTGCCAGGCTTCAGCTTGAGTCTGCGACGCGAACTCGATCCATGCGCGATTCCGTGCGCGAGCTAACGCATCAATGGGGTACATCGGCGTGCCACCTTGGGTTTCGTCGAGGTACTCGCAGATGACCATGCTTTCGAATAGGATCGCATCTTGCGCATTGTCCTGGCGCACCTTGAGCACGGGGACCTTGCCGGTTGGCGAAACGGCCAGGAACCAGTCTGGCTTGGCTGATAAATCGACATCTATCCGATCGAATTGGATACCCTTTTCAAGAAGCACAATCGCGGCGCGCTGTACGAATGGGCATAGTGGGTGGCTTATTAGCGTAAGAGCGTTCATTGCTTTTAGTGGCCCTGGATGGTTTATCAAGCGGAAACAGCGGCAGAGGTTTCCCGCGTGCCGCTGTGTGCGCAGTCTGGATTGGACTGGTTCGTCGCTAAGTGCTGGGGCGGGCGTTCAGTACCTGATTAACTTAGCCCGGCCGATGTGGCATTCGCATAATTCTTGAGCTGCGCGCTTAGCCATTCAGCAGGCGGCCGCCGTCAAGGACGATTTCAGAGCCGACCGTCCAGCGTGACTCGTCGGATGCCAGATACAGCACTGCTTTGGCCACCTCCTCGGAGGTACCGAAGCGCCCAAGCGGAATGGTTGCCGCGATCTCTTTGTTAAGCTGCGCGCGATAAGCTTCCGGAATACCCAGCTTGTCGTAAAGCGGAGTCTCGACGGGGCCAGGGCTCACTGCGTTGACACGGATGCCACGGCCCAGCAATTCGGTCGAGAGCGTCTTCGACATGTTCAGCAGTGCGGCCTTCGTTGCGGCATACACGGACGAGCGATCTGCGCCTGCATGCGCGCTTACGGAAGTCGTCAACACTACGGAAGCAGGATTGGCGAAGACCGGCAACAGCGCCTGCATCAGGAAGTACGGCCCTTTGACGTTGATGTCGAAAGAGCGGTCGAACATATCTTCCGTCCATTCCTCAATGGGCAGCCAGACGGATACGCCGGCATTGAGGAAGGCAACGTCGAGTTGGCCGTAGTGTTCCTTGATGACTTGTGCCAGCTCCTTTTGTGCTGCAACGCTGGCCGAGTCGGCGCGCAGCACCGGCACTTCCGGGCCTAATTCGGCCTTGGCCTTTGCAATCGAATCGGGGTTGACACCCGTTACTATCACGCGAGCACCCTCCGCCAGGAACTGCTTTGCCGTTTCCAGCCCGATGCCACTGGTGCCGCCAGTGATGAGCGTACGTTTACCTTGCAAGCGCGACATTTGAATTCTCCGGTGAATGACGACCACCGCGGTCGACATGGAGAACTATGCGCTCATGCCTCGTAGCATATAAGACTGCTTATTCGCATATAATTCATGCAATTTGAGCATGAATTGAGGTGGAGAAGTGGACCGATTTCTTTTGATGACATGCTTCGCGCGTGCGGTAGAAACCGGGAGCTTTTCGGCGGCAGGGCGGGATCTAGGGCTGGGGCAACCCAATGTAAGCCGTTATGTAGCGGCTCTGGAGGATCATTTGCAGACGCGTTTGCTCCACCGGTCTACGCGCAAGCTGTCGTTGACACCGGAGGGCGAACGCTACTATGCGGACATCCGGCGCATCCTGGATGCGGTGGATGAATCCGAATCGTCCTTCAGAAACAACGTCGATCCATCGGGACTCTTGCGCGTAGCCTGTCCGACAGCTCTCGCACACGCGTTTGTGCTGCCGCATGTGCCGGCCTTTTTGGAACGCTACCCTCAATTGATCTTGGATCTCCAGCTCAACGATCGATACGTAGACCTGGTCAATGAAGGCACCGAACTCGCCATTCGCATAGGACAGATGGAGGACAGCACCTTGCGCGCCCGGCCTCTTGGATGGTACGACCGGGTCTTCGTCGCCAGCAAGGACTACTTGGCTAAACGCGGCGTTCCGCAGACCCCGGAGGATCTACGCGACCACGATTGCATCATCTACACCTTACTGTCGTCCGGGGCGACCTGGCGATTCCGAGACGCGGACATTCCGATTACCGGTAGGCTCAGGCTCAACTCTCCCGACGCTGTGAGTGCGGCGGTCGTGGCGGGCCTGGGTGTGGCGCATGGACCTGCGTGGCTGTTTGAGGGCGGGCTGAACAGCGGGAGATTACAGTTCATTCTCGCCAACCATGGGGCTCCCCCTGTCCCCGTGCAGATGGTTTATGTCGCCAATAGATTGCTCCCCACGCGGGCTATCGTGTTCATGGATTTTATGGCTGAGGTGTTTTCAAAGATTCCAGCCTTGAACGGCGGCACCCCTGTGCCGACGCTATAGGACGAGACGGCACCGGCCTATGTTGAACTCGCCTAAGTGTTTGATAAACCCGCTGTATCGGGGTTAGGCGCAGTCCGGCGAAGTGCCGGGCTGGAATCATCGTCAAACAAAAAAGGCCGCGACGCTCAAGAGCGTCGCGGCCTTGTTATGACTGCGGTATTTATGCCGAATGGTAGGTCGGCAGGGCAAAGCGATTCTGACTTTGCAGCATCGAAATGTGCGGCAATTCACTGGCCTGTTCGGCCAGGTCGCGGCGAATCGCGCTGATCACCCAAGTCAATTGATCGGCAGTATGCAACTGCTGGTAAGAGATCGAACGCTTGACCTGTTTGCCGTCACTGTTGCGCAGGGTCAACAGGATGCCGCCGTCGGGACGTGGCTGGGTGGTGACGTCGTAGTTGGAGAATACTGAAGCGAATTTATCTTGGATCAGGCTCATGTCTATCAGCTCCGTTGGCTCAAGTTGGCAAGCATGGAGTGATAGGTGCAGTGATTGTGCCATCTTATGATTTATAAAATATCGTTATAAATCAATTGGTTGAAAAAGTGTAAGATTTTCGGTTTCGTGCAAATTGCATGAATGGCCATCATGCATCCTGCATTTTGCGTTACTCAATGGGGTGGGATGGACGCGCCTGTATGGATAAAGACTACCCGCGGGCAGCTAAATTCCTTTTTTGAGCGCGCATCCGACGGGATACAAAACTTTTCAAATCCCGCGTGTACAGCCGAAGAACGGCTGACGTATTTTCCTGCAATGCATTCGGCCTTCCTCTTACGGAAGTGTCGGTGTTTCGGGATCAGACGAAGAATAAGAAAAAGGACGTTCCTCCATGAGCCACCCGCACAACGACATGATCACCTGGGGCAAGCTGCTGAGTAAGGTGCCGGCCATCGTTCGCGCCCTGCCGCGCGTAGTGCGCGGCATGCGTGCCGCCAATGTCACCGACCCCGCGCAGCCTTGCGGGTTGGGCTGGCACTTTGAGCAAGCCACCCTGCGCAACCCCGACGGCAACGCGTTGCTGTACGGCGACCGTGTGCTCAGCTACACCGACGCCAACCAGTGTGCCAACCGTATTGCCCATCACCTGCAAGCCCAGGGCATCGGCAAGGGGGACGTGGTGGCGCTGTTTATCGAAAACCGCCCCGAATTGCTCTTGAACGTGCTGGCCGTGGCCAAGCTGGGGGGCATCTGCGCGATGCTCAATACCGCACAAACCCAGGCGGCGCTGGTGCACAGCCTGAACCTGGTGAGTCCGGCAGCCATTATTGTCGGCGCGGAATTGGTCGCCCCCTATGACGCGGTGCGCGATCAGGTGGCCATCGCGGCTGATCGAACCTGGTTCGTCGCCGATCAGCCGTCCAGCCTGGTGCCGCAGGGGTATATCGACCTGTTGGCTGCGAGCGGCGAGTGCCCGGTGGACAACCCGGCCAGCACCGCGCAGATCTTCTTCAACGACCCTTGCTTCTATATCTACACCTCCGGCACCACCGGCCTGCCCAAGGCCGGCATCATGAAACATGGTCGCTGGACCAAAACCGCCGTCAGCTTCGGCAGCATCGCCTTGGACATGGGCCCTGACGACGTCCTGTATTGCACGTTGCCGCTGTACCACGCCACCGGGCTCTGTGTGTGCTGGGGCTCGGCGATTGTCGGGGCATCGGGCTTCGCCATTCGCCGCAAGTTCAGCGCCAGCCAGTTCTGGGACGATGCGCGCAGATTCAAGGCGACCACCCTCGGCTACGTCGGTGAGTTGTGTCGTTACCTGCTCGACCAGCCACCCGGCGAAAACGACCGTGATAACCGCGTGACCAAGATGGTCGGCAATGGCTTGCGCCCCGGCGTGTGGGCGCAGTTCAAGGCACGCTATGGCGTGGAGCATATCTGTGAGCTGTACGCGGCCAGTGACGGCAATATCGGTTTTACCAACGTACTGAATTTCGACAACACCATCGGTTTCTGCCTCCAGCACTGGGCGCTGGTGGACTACGCCCACGACAACGGCGAGCCGTTGCGTGGCAGCGATGGTTTTATGCGTAAAGTCCCCACGGGCGGGCAAGGCCTGTTACTGGCCAGGATCGATGAAAAATCGCCCTTCGACGGCTACACCGACCCGGAAAAGAATCGCAGGGTGGTACTCACCGACGTGTTTGAAAAAGGTGACCGCTACTTCAATACCGGCGATGTGTTGCGCAGCATCGGCTTCGGTCATGCGCAGTTCGTTGATCGCCTGGGGGATACCTATCGCTGGAAAGGTGAAAACGTGTCCACCACGGAGGTAGAGAACGTCCTGCTGCAACACCCGCAGATCGCCGAAGCAGTGGCCTATGGCGTTGAGATCGAAAACACCAATGGCCGCGCGGGCATGGTCGCCATCACCCCGAGTGAGTCCCTGGCCTCACTGGACATGCGCGAGCTGCTGCAATTCGCCCACGGCCAGTTGCCGCACTATGCGGTGCCGCTCTTCCTGCGGATCAAGGTCAAGATGGAAACCACTGGTACCTTTAAGTACCAGAAGGTGAAGCTCAAGGAAGAAGCCTTTGATCCGGACAAGGCCGGCAACGACCCGGTGTATGCCTGGCTGCCGGGTTCGGACTGTTATGTGCCGGTTACCGGGCAACTGTTGGCGCAGATCCAGGGCGGCCAGTTCCGCTATTGATTCTGTCTATGGCCGCTTTTGCTAAAAAGGGCATGACAGTGGGGAACTCCCTCGCGACACTGGCGGCCTATAAAGCACCAGACAAGGAGCCCCCCACATGTCAGACCAAGCCAAACAGATGACCGAAGACGAAGCCGCCGAATTTGCCGAGCAGGTCTTCGACGTGGCCCGCAAAGGCGACGCCGCTATGCTCGCCGCGCTGCTGGCCAAAGGCTTGCCGGCCAACTTTCGCAACCACAACGGCGACACCTTGTTGATGCTCTCGGCCTACCACGGCCATGCCGAAGCGGTAAAAGTGCTGCTGGAATTCAAGGCCGACCCGCTGATCGCCAATGACAAGAACCAGCTGCCCATCGCCGGCGCGGCATTCAAGGGTAATTTGCCGGTGGTCAAGGCGCTGATTGAAGGGGGCACGCCGATCGAGGCCGCCTCGTCCGACGGTCGTACCGCGCTGATGATGGCCGCCATGTTCAACCGCGTCGAGATGGTCGACTACCTGCTCAGCCAGGGCGCCAACCCCAAGGCCACCGATGCCCAAGGCGCGACTGCGCTGGCGGCGGCGCAGACCATGGGGGCGAAGGACACGGCGGCGCAGCTGGAGAAACTGGTGTAGGCTGTGCGCCCTCAAAAACCAGCCCGCTACAGGATCACCCCATGAAAACCACCCTCGTCGAACTTATCAGCAAAATCAGCGCCGGGGTCATGGGCGAGGACGAGGTGGCACGCATCGCCGAAGAGGCCGCCCAGGCCTACGCCGACCCGGCGGCTTTCCTGGCGGCCAACCCGGATATCAACTACGACGACAGCTTTCCGATCCCGTTGGGGGAGTGGGTGGTGGTCGGCAGCCTGCCGGACACCGTGCTGTTCCAGGCCGATACCTATGGCGACCTGTTTGCGCAGATCGTCGCATCGTTCGGCCCGGGTGTGGCGTTCAACCTCAAGCCCAAGCAACTGGCCAAGACTGAAGACCTCACCGCGTTGAACCGTATCCAGATCCAGATGAGTGCCCTGAGCCCGGAAGACGGCGGTTATGTGCTGCTCAATTTCAGCCAGCCACTGGATGACGAGATCCAGGCCGTCCTGGTGTTCGGCAATGACCTGCAGCGCGTGCTGGCGTTGTGCGCCGAAGTCGGCATCAAGGCCGAGCCGTCCCTGGAAGCGCTGAAAGTCGCCGTGCACGTCTGAAATAAAACGGAACCCCGACCAGGGCTGGCTATCCTACAAGGGCATGCCCTCACTTAGGAGCGACACCATGGGTTCCACTTTTAATGGCTTGATCGGGCTGATCATCCTGGCGCTGGATATCTGGGCGATCATCAACGTGTTCAAAAGCGGCGCGAGTACCGGCGCCAAGGTCTTGTGGATCCTGTTGATCCTGCTCTTGCCGGTACTGGGCCTGATCATCTGGGCCATTGCAGGGCCGCGCGGTAACGTGCGGATCTGACCTCTCACTCACTTGGAGAGTGAGCAGTAAGTGTGGGAGGGAGCAGTCGAATCGTCGCACCGCCCCTCCCACATTGGTCTTCAGCGCCCTCCAGAGATTTGTGTATCGATATATTCGCTGCACAAAATTTTCACATCTTATCCAAGACAATCCGCCGGCTGTATCTCCCTGCCAAGGCCCTGCCTCAGGTGCTTTTAAAGGCGGCGTAGCAGTGCTCGCTCAGTAATTAATAGCCTTGATGCCATTGATCGGGCACCATTCGCGCCACCGTAAAACTTCGTCACTTAAACTTCCAATGGGTCCTGAAACGACATGGCAAACCCGGACGCCCTGAGTCAGCAGCGAGCTTCTAATCGCCTGCTGCAACCGACCGTCAAATCCCATCTGGCGTACACGCTGCTCTGCGCACTGGTCATGATGGTGATGCTCTCCCTGCTGCGCCTGGCGCTGCTGGTCTACAACCGCGAGATGATCCTCGACACGCCGGCCTCGACTTTCCTTGAAGCGTTCGCCAACGGCCTGCGTTTTGACATCCGCCTGGTGGTCTACCTGCTGATCCCGCTGCTGCTGGCCCTGTTCAGCGTACGGGCCATGGCCGCGCGGGGGTTTTTCCGCTTCTGGCTGACCATTGCGTCCAGCATCGCCCTGTTCCTGGGCTTGATGGAGATGGACTTCTATCGCGAGTTCCACCAGCGCCTCAACGGCCTGGTCTTCCAGTACGTGAAGGAAGACCCGAAAACCGTGATGAGCATGCTCTGGTACGGTTTCCCGGTGGTGCGCTACCTGCTGGCCTGGGCCGTGGGCACGTTGATCCTGAGCATGGCGTTCAAGGGCGCTGATCGCGCCACGCGCCCACGTGGCCCGTTCAGTGGCGGCAGCATTGGTACGCGGCAAGTGGCGCCGTGGTACAGCCGCATCGCGGTGTTCGTGGTGTGCCTGCTGATTGCCGTGGTTGCCGCCCGTGGCACCCTGCGCCAGGGCCCGCCGCTGCGTTGGGGTGATGTCTACACCACCGATTCGAACTTCGCCAACCAGTTGGGCCTTAATGGCACCTTGTCGCTGATCGCGGCGGCCAAGGCCCGGTTCGGTGAAGACCGCTCCAATATCTGGAAGGCGACCCTCGACCAACCGCTGGCGACCCAGACCGTGCGTGACATGCTGGTGCTGCCGCAAGAGAAACTGGTCGATACCGACATCGCCGCCGTGCGCCGTGACTACACGCCACCGGCCGAGAAGACCCTGCCGATCAAGAACGTGGTCGTGATCCTGATGGAAAGCTTCGCCGGTCACTCGGTAGGCGCCCTGGGTCGTCCGGGCAACATCACGCCATCCTTCGACAAACTGTCCAAAGAAGGCCTGCTGTTCGATCGTTTCTTCTCCAACGGCACCCACACCCACCAGGGTATGTTCGCCACCATGGCCTGTTTCCCGAACCTGCCGGGCTTTGAATACCTGATGCAGACCCCGGAAGGCAGCCACAAGCTGTCAGGCCTGCCGCAGTTGCTCAGCGCCCGTGATTTCAACGACGTGTATGTCTACAACGGCGACTTTGCCTGGGACAACCAGTCGGGCTTCTTCAGCAACCAGGGCATGACCAACTTCATCGGCCGCAACGACTTCGTCGACCCGGTGTTCTCCGACCCGACGTGGGGCGTGTCCGACCAGGACATGTTCAACCGTGGCCTGGAAGAGTTGAAGGCCCGTGAAGGCGGCAAGCCGTTCTACGCACTCCTGCAAACCCTGTCCAACCACACGCCGTACGCGTTGCCAACGCCATTGCCGGTGGAGAAAGTCACTGACCGTGGCAGCCTCAACGAGCATTTGACGGCCATGCGTTACTCCGACTGGGCCCTGGGCCAGTTCTTTGAAAAGGCCCGCAAGGAGCCGTACTTCAAGGAAACCCTGTTCGTGATCGTGGGCGACCACGGCTTCGGCAACGAACAGCAGATCACCGAGATGGACCTGGGCCGCTTCAACGTACCGATGCTGATGATTGCACCGGGCATACAGGAGAAGTTCGGCGAGCGTGACCACACCGTTGGCACCCAGATCGACATCGTGCCGACCATCATGGGCCGCCTGGGTGGCGACACTCTGCACCAATGCTGGGGCCGCGACCTGCTGAACCTGCCGGAAGGCGACAAGGGCTTTGGCGTGATCAAGCCATCGGGCAGCGACCAGACCGTGGCCTTGGTCACCGCAAACCGCATTCTGGTACTGCCCAAGGAAATGCCACCGAAGCTGTGGGAATACGAACTGGGCGCAAACCCGACCGGGAAAGTGATTGCCGAGTCGCCGGACGAGGCTGCCTTGAAGCAGAAACTTGAGTCGTTCCTGCAAACGGCGACCAAGAGCCTGCTGGATAACACTGCCGGCGTGGTTAACGGCAAGCCGGACTAACTAACCGGCAATAAAAAAGAGGCCTTAACAGGCCTCTTTTTTTTATCCGGATTTTATATCCGGCCGAGTAACAACAACACCAGCAGGACAACCAGCACGACACCGAGGATACCCGACGGGCCATAACCCCAGTTACGCGAGTGCGGGAATACCGGCAGGCCACCGACCAGCAGGAGGATCAAGATAATGATCAGAATGAGGCTCATGGTTTTTTTCCTTGTTGTCTTTCTGCAAAGACCGGTTGTTTAACGATAGGCCTGCAGAGTTAATTACAGACGCCTTAAAAACTCCGACTCTGGCGCTTCGTAGAAAATTCCATGTTTTTTTAAAGCATTTCGATCAGTCGCTTATTTCTTTTAATTCACGCGCATTCACCGCTTATTAGTTGAAAAACATTGAACTTAGGCTGAGGGCAGGCATCCGACCCGGCCCGCGGTTTGCCTGGGGCATTCATCAATCTGATGGTGAGTGGGTGCAGGAAAAACCTTCGCTACACTGCCGATCACTTCTTCTGTGAACCACAAGGCTACTTCCTATGCAAAATCGCATGATGATCACTGGCGCCGGGTCCGGCCTGGGTCGTGAAATCGCTCTGCGCTGGGCCCGTGAGGGTTGGCAGTTGGCCTTGTCGGATGTCAGCGAGCCAGGCCTGCAGGAAACCCTGAAATTAGTGCGCGAAGCCGGTGGTGATGGGTTTATCCAGCGCTGCGACGTGCGTGACTACAGCCAGCTCACCGCGTTTGCCCAGGCCTGCGAAGTGAAGTTGGGCGGCATCGATGTGATCGTCAACAACGCCGGCGTGGCCTCGGGTGGTTTCTTTGCCGAGCTGTCCCTGGAGGACTGGGACTGGCAGATCGCAATCAACCTGATGGGCGTGGTCAAGGGCTGCAAGGCGTTCCTGCCACTGCTGGAAAAGAGCAAGGGCCGCATCATCAACATCGCCTCGATGGCAGCCCTGATGCAGGGGCCGGCCATGAGCAACTACAACGTGGCCAAGGCGGGTGTGGTGGCGCTGTCGGAGAGTTTGCTGGTGGAGCTCAAGCAGCAGGAAGTCGGCGTGCACGTGGTGTGCCCGTCGTTCTTCCAGACCAACCTGTTGGATTCGTTTCGTGGGCCCACACCCGCGATGAAGGCACAGGTAGGCAAGCTGTTGGAGAGTTCGCCGATCTCGGCGGCGGACATTGCCGACTACATCTACCAGCGTGTAGCGCAGGGCGAATTCATGATCCTGCCCCATGAGCAAGGGCGGATGGCGTGGGCATTGAAGCAGAAGAACCCGCAGTTGCTCTATGACGAAATGACCACCATGGCCGACAAGATGAGGGCCAAGGCTCAGGCTGTTAAGGGTTAATCAGGCGGTAGTCTGTCAGGCAATTTACCTGCTTAAGTAGGTATTGCCTGATTTTGTCGCGAGGCATTGCTGCGGCCAGACCCGGCGCGCATGGTCGGGGTCCTGTTATTGGATAAGGACAACCGCCATGCTGGTCTTAAGCCGCGCCGTGGGCGAAATCATCGCCATCGGCGATGACATCACCGTGCATATTCTTGAGTTGAACGGTAACCACGTGAAATTCGGTATTGCCGCACCCGTCGGGGTGCATGTGCATCGCGCCGAGGTCTACCAAAAGATCCGTGAACATCAAACCCCGCAACCCCAGCCCGCCACCACCCCCTGAGTCAGTCGAACAGATGCTTGGGCACATCGTGCTTGAGCATCAACTGGCACTGCTCGCTGTCCGGGTCGAACACGATCAGCGCCTGGCCCTTGGTCAGCGCCTGGCGTACGCGCAGTACGCGGGTTTCCAGGGGCGTGTCGTCGCCATTGTCGGTGCCGTCGCGGGTCACGAAGTCTTCGATAAGGCGGGTCAGGGTGTCGACTTCAAGTGCGTCGTAGGGAATCAGCATACAAGCCTCAGGTGATGGATCCCGGCGATGCTACTGCGCCGGGACCGCAGTTGCCAGCGTCAGGACTTCTGACCGACCAGGCTGTCCACCGACGGTACACGCGTGTCGCTCTCCATCTGCGTTTCGTGCTCGATCTGATGACTGAAGCGATCCAGTGAGCCCTGGGCCGGTTGTGCGTCACTGGCAAACACCGGCGGGCTGAGGATATACGCGCCCAGCAGACGGCTCAGGGCGGCCAGGCTGTCGATATGGGTGCGCTCATAACCGTGGGTCGCATCGCAACCGAACGCCAGTAAGGCGGTGCGGATGTCATGACCTGCAGTCACCGCCGAGTGGGCATCGCTGAAATAATAGCGGAACAGGTCGCGGCGCACGGGCAAGTCGTTATCCGAGGCCAGGCGCAGCAAGTGGCGGGAGAGGTGATAGTCATACGGCCCGCCGGAATCCTGCATGGCCACGCTGACCGAGTGCTCGCTGGAGTGCTGGCCGGGGGCGACGGGGGCGATATCGATGCCGACAAACTCACTCACATCCCAAGGCAGGGCCGCTGCAGCGCCGCTGCCGGTTTCTTCGGTGATGGTGAACAGCGGGTGGCAGTCGATCAGCAAGGGCTCGCCGCTGTCGACGATGGCCTTGAGCGCAGCCAACAGTGCGGCGACACCGGCTTTATCGTCCAGGTGGCGGGCACTGATATGCCCGCTCTCGGTGAACTCGGGCAACGGGTCGAACGCCACGTAGTCGCCGATGCCGATCCCCAGGGAATCGCAATCGGCGCGGGTGGCGCAATAGGCGTCCAGGCGCAATTCCACGTGGTCCCAGCTCACCGGCATTTCATCCACGGCGGTGTTGAACGCGTGCCCGGAGGCCATCAATGGCAACACGCTGCCACGGATCACGCCGTTGTCGGTGAACAGGCTGACGCGACTGCCTTCGGCAAAGCGGCTCGACCAGCAGCCCACCGGCGCAAGGGTCAGGCGGCCATTGTCCTTGATCGCGCGCACGGCGGCGCCGATGGTGTCGAGGTGCGCGGACACGGCGCGGTCGGGGCTGTTTTTCTGGCCCTTGAGGGTGGCGCGAATGGTCCCGCGCCGGGTCATTTCAAACGGGATGCCCAGCTCTTCCAGGCGCTCGGCGACGTAGCGCACGATGGTGTCGGTGAACCCGGTGGGGCTGGGAATGGCGAGCATTTCCAGCAGCACTTTTTGCAGGTAGTTGAGATCCGGTTCGGGAATGGTTCGGCTCATAAAGACTCCTGATGGAATAAGGGAAATTCTGTGGCCAGTGGGGCTTGTTGTGGCGAGCGGGCTTGCCCCGTGTTGGGCTGCGAAGCAGCCCTCAATCCGGGCGCCGCGCTCTTTCAGTCAACCCTCATTGGCAGCCTTTGGGGCTGCTTCGCAGCCCAACGCGGGGCAAGCCCGCTCGCCACAGGGTTATTGAGCCGTCGGCTGGCTATGGGGGAATAACAGGTCCACAAACTTCTCCGCCGTCGGCTGCGGGTCATGATTGGCCAGGCCGGCCCGTTCGTTGGCTTCGATAAACACGTACTCGGGCTGATCGGCAGCGGGCACCATCAGGTCCAGGCCGACCATGGGGATGTCCAGGGCGCGGGCGGCGCGCACAGCGGCGTCCACCAGCGTGGGGTGGAGGATCGCCGTGACGTCTTCCAGGCAACCGCCGGTGTGCAGGTTGGCGGTACGGCGCACGGCGAGCGTTTTGCCACGGGGCAGGATGCTGCTGTAGTCGTAGCCGGCGGCGTGCAGGGTGCGTTCGGTTTCGGCATCTACGGGGATTTTGCTTTCGCCGTCAGTGGCCGCCTGACGGCGTCGGCTCTGGGCTTCGATCAGCGCACCAATGGAATGCTGGCCGTCACCGGTCACTTCGGCGGGGCGGCGAATCGCAGCGGCGACGACCTCGAAACCGATCACCAGGATGCGCAGGTCCAGGCCTTCGTGGAAACTTTCCAGCAACACGCGGCTGTCGAACTGGCGCGCGGCTTCGATTGCCTGCTGCACCTCTTCAATGCTCTGCAGATCCACCGCCACGCCCTGGCCTTGCTCGCCATCCAGCGGCTTGACCACAATGCGCTGGTGTTCGTCGAGGAACTCCAGGTTGTCATCGGCGCTGCCTGCCAGTTGTTGCGCAGGCAGTTTCAAACCCGCCGCTTTCAACACCTTGTGGGTGAGGCTCTTGTCCTGGCACAGGGTCATGCTGATGGCGCTGGTCAGGTCGCTCAGCGACTCCCGGCAACGCACGCGGCGCCCACCATGGCTGAGGGTAAACAGGCCGGCATCGGCGTCGTCCACCTGCACATCAATGCCGCGTCGATGCGCTTCTTCGACAATGATCCGCGCATACGGGTTGAACCCCGCCTGCGGGCCGGGGCCGAGGAACAGCGGCTGGTTGATACCGTTCTTGCGCTTGATCGCAAAGGTGGTCAGCGCACGGAAGCCGAGCTTGGCGTAGAGGTTCTTGGCCTGTCGGTTATCGTGCAGCACCGACAGGTCCAGATAACTCAAGCCACGGCTCATGAAGTGTTCCACCAGATGGCGCACCAACACTTCGCCCACACCGGGGCGTGTGCACTGCGGGTCGACCGCCAGGCACCACAGGCTGCACCCGTTTTCCGGGTCGTGGAAGGCTTTCTGGTGATTGAGGCCCATCACGCTGCCGATCACCGCGCCACTGTCTTCGTCTTCTGCGAGCCAATACACCGGGCCACCTTCATGGCGCGGCGTGAGGCGCTCGGCATCGACCGGCAACATGCCGCGGCCCTGATACAACTGGTTGACCGCCCGCCAATCGGCCTCGGTCTGCACCCGGCGAATGCGGAAGCCGCGAAATACCCGGGTCGACGGGCGATAGTCGCTGAACCACAGGCGCAGGGTGTCGGACGGGTCGAGGAACAACTGCTGCGGATCGATCCCGAGGATCTGCTGGGGCGCGGCCACGTAAAGCGCGATGTCGCGCTCGCCAGGCTGCTCGTTGAGCAGTTCCTGGGCCAGGCTGGCCGGGTCGGGGAAGGTGTGGCCGATCAACAGCCGGCCCCAACCGCAATGCACCGCGATCGGCTCGGCGGCCAGCGGGCTGCCATCTTCGGCCAGGCGCGCTTGCAGGCGCTCGTAGGTCGGCGCCTGGCCTTTCAACAAGCGTTGGCTGTAAGCCGCTGCATGGGGTTTCATCAATCAGATTCCTTGTTCGCTGAGCCACAGGTTCAGCGCTGCCAGTTGCCACAGCTTCGAGCCGCGCAGCGGGGTCAATTGGCCCTGCGGGTCGGTGAGCAGGCGGTCGAGCATGGCCGGGTTGAACAGGCCGCGATCCTGGCTTGGGTCCAGCAGCAATTCGCGCACCCAGTTCAGGGTGTCGCCTTGTAAATGCTTGAGGCCCGGCACCGGAAAGTAGCCTTTCTTGCGGTCGATGACTTCGCTCGGGATGACCCGGCGTGCGGCCTCTTTCAACACTTGTTTGCCACCGTCGGGCAATTTGAATTTGCCGGGCACGCGGGCTGACAATTCCACCAGGCGGTAGTCGAGGAACGGTGTGCGGGCTTCCAGGCCCCAGGCCATGGTCATGTTGTCGACACGTTTGACCGGGTCATCCACCAACATCACCGTGCTGTCCAGGCGCAGGGCCTTGTCCACGGCGGCGTCCGCGCCGGGCATCGCAAAATGCTCGCGCACGAAGTCACCGGCCGCGTCGTTGGCGGTCAGCCATTTGGGCGCGACGGTGGCGGCGTAGTCGTCGTAGCTGCGGTCGAAGAACGCTTCTCGGTAGGCCGCATACGGATCGCTGGCGCCGTCGACCTGCGGGTACCAGTGGTAACCGGCGAACAACTCGTCGGCGCCCTGGCCGCTCTGCACCACCTTGCAATGCTTGGCCACTTCCCGCGACAGCAGGTAGAAGGCGATGCAGTCATGGCTGACCATCGGCTCGCTCATGGCGCGGAACGCCGCCGGCAGTTGTTCGATGATCTCGCTTTCGGCAATGCGCAGTTGGTGGTGACGGGTGCCGTAGTGCTTGGCGATCAGGTCCGAATACTGGAACTCGTCGCCGCGCTCGCCACCGGCGTCTTCAAAACCGATGGAGAAGGTCGACAGGTCCTGCACGCCGACTTCACGCAGCAGGCCGACGAGCATGCTCGAGTCGACGCCGCCGGAGAGCAGCACACCGACATCCACGGCAGCCCGTTGACGGATGGCCACGGCTTCGCGGGTGCTGTCGAGCACGCGGTCGGTCCAGTCTTCGAGGGTGAGATTGCGCTCGTCCTCATGGGGGCCGTAGGGCAGGGTCCACCAGGTTTTCTGCTCGGTGTTGCCTTCGGCATCGATGCGCATCCAAGTGGCCGGCGGCAGTTTTTCAATACCCGCCAGCAGGGTGCGCGGTGCAGGCACCACCGCATGGAAATTCAAATAGTGATTCAGTGCCACCGGGTCGAGGATCGGGTTGATGTCACCGCCCTTGAGCAGCGCCGGCAGGGCCGAAGCAAAACGCAGGCGCTGGCCGGTGCGCGACAGGTACAACGGCTTCACGCCGAGACGGTCACGGGCGATGAACAGGCGCTGGGCATCGCGCTCCCAGATGGCAAAGGCAAACATGCCGTTGAGTTTGGGCAGCAGCGCTTCCCCCCAGGCGTGGTAACCCTTGAGCAGCACTTCGGTGTCGCCGCCGGAATAGAAGGCGTAACCCAGGGCTTCAAGCTCCTGGCGCAATTCCGGGAAGTTGTAGATCGCGCCGTTGAATGCCAGGGACAGGCCCAGTTGGGCGTCGACCATCGGTTGGGCGGAGCCGTCCGACAGGTCCATGATTTTCAGGCGTCGATGGCCCAGGGCAATCGGCCCTTGGGCATGGAAGCCCCACGCGTCAGGGCCGCGTGGGGCCAAATGATGGGTGATTCGCTCCACGGCTGCGAGGTCCGCAGGTTGAAGATCGAAACGTAACTCGCCAGCTAATCCGCACATAGGTTCCTTACCGGTTTTTCCGTTGGGGAGGGATAGAAAGACCCGCGCCAAAATGGCGGGTACCTAGGGACTGACCCGAGGCTATACGCGGAGTTTTAGATCAATAAGTTATATGGCAAACCGCCGCCCCCCATTCGGCACCCCTCTGCGGCCTGTGCGACGTGGGTGAAAGGGGCGGTAATTAAGTCGAGGTGAGATGCAAAAAATCGACGGTCAGGAGGACTGATCTGTAGCTATTTGAACCCTTTTGCGGCAGCGCAGCGCTTATCGTCTGGCGTCATTGTTCAACGCGATAAAGGAGCATTGCGAATGAAGCAAACAGCTGATTTGACCCAGGCGCTTAAGCCCGTGGCCCAGGACCAATTGATGGCAGCGCTGCTGGATATCACCGGCGACCTGGATAAAGCGCAGGTCTTGCATGACACGCTGCCGGCCTGGTTGGTCAAGGCCGATTCCCATGTACTGCAGGCCATCGAGCAGGCGTATGCCGACAGCGAGCGCCCGCGTGAAACCCTGCACCGGTTGCTGAACCGTCTGCAACCGCTGGATAAATTCTGTGCCGAACGGCTCAAGGCATTTCTGGACGGCAAGGGGCATGGGGGCCTGGACATCGAAAACGACACCCTGGAAATCCCCCGGCGCTCGTTCAGTGGTGTCAGCCGGGACCTGGGCGGCCAGGTGGTCGAGACCGTCCACCTGGAGAAGCACAGCCTGCTGCAAGCGGCCATGCAGAATTTCTCCCAGGCGGCTGCCGAGCCTGGCGGCTCGCCGACCACTGCTGTGGTGCGCATCGGGCCCAGGCGCCGAATTGCGCAAACCCTCAGCGCCCAGACCTTTATCGGCTACTGCCGCGAACTGAACCTGGGAGAGGCCTATCAGACCCATGTGCGCGAAGTGTTCAACCTGGTGGCGCCCGACCAGGACTTCAACCCTTCGGTGGCGCAGGTCGGCCAATCCCGTTGCGTGGACATGCAGATCGACCTGCATCTGGCCCATGCCAAGGGCGATATCGATGCGCCGACCCGTGCGTTGCTGCTGGGCCTGGTCAAGGCGGATATGCCCGCCAGGGACATCCGGCAACTGTGGTTCAACCACCAGCCGCTGGCCTGGCAAGGCCTGAACATCGACGGTGCCTGCCTGTGGGGTGTATTGGTGTTTTCCAGTGCATCGGCCGAAGGGTTCTCCAGCGGCCCGATCGTGGTGTATATGCCCAACGAGCCCGTGCGGCCGTGGTACCGCTATGAATCACTGGAGCATTTCAAGCTCTACCTCACCCTCAAGCTTCACGTCAGTACCTATCGTGACTTCTTCAAGGGTTACCTGGACGAGTCCGAGCGTTTCGGTTTTTTCGAGCGTTTTGACCAAGAGGCAATCGTCGTGCGGGTGGCGCCGCTCCCGGTAACGGGCAAGCTGTCGACGTTCTTTTTCAATGCCTGCGTCGGCAAGACCCAGCTGGATGCGCGGGTATTGGCGGTTCCCAATGCCCAAGCCGATGACGACGCGCGTCGCAAGCGTATCCAGGATTACCTGGATGTCGGCTTGACGGTGCTCAACGTCGCAGGGTTCGTGGTGCCGGTGGTGGGCCAACTGATGACCGGCGTGGCTGTTGGGCAGTTGCTTGGCGAGGTGTTCGAGGGGGTGGATGACTGGCTGCACCATGACAAGCTTGGCGCCCTCAGGCACCTGACGAACATCGCGGAAAACCTTGCCGCCATGGCGTTGTTCGCGGCGGGCACGAAAGTGGTGGGCCGGCTGTGGCGAACCACGCCTCCGGCCGCTGGATTCTACGACAGCATGAAAGCCGTGCGGCTGCCCGACAAGTCCGCGCGCTTATGGCGCAGTCGTACCGAGCCGTATCGTCATACCGTCTCGCTTGAAGGCGCTGTGGCCAGTCCCCGTGGGGTCTACCAACTCAATGGCCAGTCCTACGTGAATGTCGACGGCGCGCTGTATTCGATTGTCTTTGACTCCCGCACCGGGCGCTGGCGGGCCCGGCATTCGCAGCGGGATTCGGCCTATCGACCGCCCTTGACCCACAACTACCAGGGCGGCTGGCAGTTCTCGTTCGAGCGACCGGATGAATGGCACAGCCCTGACTATATCCTGGGGCGGTTGGACCCCAGTCTCACCACCCTCCCGGCCGGGCATCTGCAGGATATCGCCGCCATCACCGGCTCGACCTTGCCGCGCTTGCAGCAACTGGCGATGCAGAACCTGCCGTTGCCGGAGCGGCTGCGCGATTGTGCGCTGCGGTTCAATCAGAACCAGGGGGTTCGCGACCTGATCTGGCAAATGGAGCATCAAGCCCCGCTCGATGCGGCCACCACCCGTGTGCAGATGCTGGCCCTGCCACTGATGGACGGGTGGCCCCGCGGGCGTTTTTTCGAACTGCTCGACGACGAGGGCTACCTGCTTGAGCGCCATCCAGACACCGCGCCGTTCGACTACGAGGACTTGAGCATCCACCTCACCACGCAACAACTCAGGAACGGGCAGATCCTGCCCACCTTGCTGGCCGCGCTCGACTCCGAAGAAACCGCGCAATTGCTCGGCGGCACCTTCCACGCCGACGAGGCGCAAGCCGCACTGACGGGGCGTCTCACGGCTTCACTCAAGGACACGCATCAGGCGGTCTATGAGCGGCTGCGCATGGATGCCGACTTCTTCGATCAGACCGATCACGGCCAGCTCAAGCAGCGCTTGCCGCAATTGCCAATCCGGGTGGCCTGGGAGGTCCTGACCCAGGCCTCCACGGCGGAGCGCTGGCACTTGCGCCATACCGGGCGTGTGCCGCTGCGGGTCGGCCAATGGGCCCGGGAAGCCCTGGAAGCGCTGGAGGAAGACGACGCCCTGGCCGGCCTCTACTTGCCGGAGCTGGCCACCGATGCGACACGGCGCGTGGCCACCGGGTTGCTGCACCGGGTTCCGGGCTGGCCCGAGGATCTGTTTTTGCAGGTACGCCGCGACAGCGTGCAGGGCACAGTCCTGGGCCAAGTGGGCAACCCAGATGCTGATATGAGCCGCATCGTGGTGCAGTCGGCCAAGGGCTTTCGCGCCCACGATGGGCAAGGTGTGGCGTTGGGCGCGCTGGCCGGCGGGCCGGAAGGTTTCTATGAGGCGTTGCTCAACAGTTTGTCTGCCGCCCAACTCGATGCGCTGCGCCTGACCGCGAGCGGCAGGGCCAGCCAGTTGCGGCATGCACTGATTGGCAAGGCGCAGGACGAACGCAATCGCATCGGTCGCTATTTGTGGCCGGAGCGCGCAGTGCCCGAGGACCCCGCCTTGTCGTGTGTACAAGGTGCGCCGCCTGCGCAGCCTCCACAGCCTGCAGGCCTGGTACGCAAGGCACGCAAACTCTTCCCGTTATTCGATGACCGGCGCCTGTCGACCTTCCTGCAGGACTTGGGTAGCGACCACCTGTCCCGGGCCAGGGCCGTACGCGCCCTTGAACAGCAATATGACGCACTGCAGCGGACGCTGAGGCTGTGGGCCAGGGACAGACCGGCGCCGCCATACTCTGACATCGCGCTGCGAGACCACCGCCTGGCTCGCCACCAAGCCGCACGGGCCATCGAGCGCTGCTGGCAATATGTGTCGCTGGCGCCGGATGAACTCCATCAGAAAGTGCCGAGCCTGTCCCTGGACGGCATGACCATCGGGGCGTTGCCGACCTTGCCGGCGCACGTGCAGTTCGAGCATGTCCGGCAATTGTCATTGAAACGCATGGGACTCAACGATGACGTTGCGTATTTCCTCAAGCACTTCAAGGGACTGCGCAGCCTGGAGTTGAACGGTAATCGGCTGACGCGGCTGCCGGAAGTGCTCCAGCACATGCCGTTGCTCAGGCAACTGTACATGGCCGATAACCAACTGCAACTGACCGAGTACACCCGCACCAAACTCGCAGACCTCAAAGGGCTGGCCGTGCTCGACCTGAGCAACAATCCTCTGGTAGACCCGCCCATCGCCAACAAGATGTTCGAGTTGCGCAACCTGGTGTTGCGCAACTGCCGGCTGACCAGCCTGCCCACTGGCTTTACCCGCGTTCCGTACCTGGAGCAACTCGACCTGCGCGACAATGACATCGCCAGTTTGCCGGCATGGTTGTTCAATGCGCCGCGCGAGCAAACCGAAGTCATCAACTTGCGGCATAACCCTTTGGACGCCAGCACTCGTCAGGCCTTGAACCGTTATCGGGACACCATCGGCGTGGGCATGGGCTTCGTGGAGGATGACATTACGCGACTCAACGAGCAGACCGCGCGTCAGCTGTGGCTGGGCGATGAGCGCGCGACACACTTCGCCGAAAAGGCCGAGACCTGGCTGGGGCTCAAGGATGAGCCCGGCTCCGATGGTCTGTTCACATTGCTGGCCGGCCTGGGCGGTACCGCCGACACCACCCACGTGCGCGAGGACATGAACCGCCGCGTCTGGCGTGTGCTGGAGGCGGCCGCCGCCGATACCCGACTGCGTACCGAGGTCTTCGAGCGGGCGGCCACGCCATTGAACTGTGATGACGCCGCTGCCGTGAGCTTCAGTGACCTGGAGGTGCTGGTTGAAATCCACGAGGCCTCGCAGCGGGTGGAGGGCGGCAGGGTCACGGCCAAGCCGCTACTCAGGTTGGCCAGGGGGCTGTTTCGTCTCGACCGCCTGGAATCCATGGCCAGCCGGCACAGCGTCGAGCATCCGATGCTCGATCCGCTGGAGGTCAGCCTGGCTTATCGCACCGGGCTGGTGGAGCGCTTTCATTTGCCCGGGCAGCCCCGGCATATGCGCTTCGCCAGCCTGGCTGGGGTGACCGAGCACATGCTGGAAGTTGCCGAAGCGCAGGTGAAGGCGGCCGAGCTTTCCCCGCAACTGGTGAACTATCTGGTGAAGCTGCCATTCTGGAGCAGTTACCTGAGGCGCGCCCATGGCGGTTCGTTCGACACCTTGACCCAGCCCTTTGGCGAGCGCATGGAAGCCGTTTGGGCGCAGAGGGAAACCTTGGGTGACGCTGACTATCACACCCAGATGGGCGTGATCCAGCGCGCGCGGCAAAGTGCCGAGCTCGTCGAGCTCAAACGCCTGACCCAGGAAGCGTTGAGGTTCGATGCGCAGGGCACCTGCGAACTGCCGCCGATGGGTTGAAGCGCCGCCTACGGGGCCGTTTTTGCAACGTTGCTGCGAACCAACGCGCGCACCGCAAAGCGATTCGGGTGGCAGGCCTCGGCGACGCTGCGGGGCAGAGGCAGCGGTTCATTGTCCAGCCACGCTGCCAGCAACTCGCCGGACAGCGGGGCGGTGATCAGGCCTCGCGAGCCGTGGCCGCTGTTGACGTACAGGCCGTCCAGCCACGGGCAGGTGGCCTGTGGCGTGTGGCGGGCATCTTTGCGTAGCGCGTCGTAGGCCTGGGCGAACGCCAGGGTGTCGGCCAGCGGCCCGACAATCGGCAAGTAGTCCGGGCTGGTGCAGCGAAATGCCGCGCGGCCTTCCAGCGTGTCTGCGGCAAGGTCGGCGGCGTGCAGGCGCTGTGCCAGGTCCGGGGAAATCTCTTGCAGTAGCTCAAGGTTTCCAGCGTGTTCGGCGGCGGTGGGGGTGAGGTCATCGTTGTTGAAATCAAAGCTGGCCCCCAGTGTGTGCTCGCCCAGGCGAGCCGGCGCCACATAGCCTTCGGCACACACCACGGTGGCCAGGGCCTGGCTGTCGGCGGTCTGGGGCAAGCGGGTGATCTGCCCGCGGATGCGCTTGAGGGGGAGCTCGGCGCTGGCGGCAAAGCGCTTGACCTCGGCCGCGCCGGCCAGCACCACCACGGGGGCGCTGGCCAGCAGGCGATCACCGTCCCAGGCCTGCCATTGAGCGCCGACTTTGCGCAGTTCCAGCACATCATGGTGGGCGTGCACCTCGATGCCTGGCTGGCTTGCCTGCCACTGGCACAGGGCGGGCGGATGCACCCAGCCGCCCTCGGGGAAAAACAACCCACCATGCTCCAGGCCCACCCCGGCGCGAATCTGGGCCTGGTCGCGGTCCAGCAACTGCAGCAACGCTGGAGCGAACGCCTCGGCCAGTTTCGCCTGGCGTTCGGCCTCCTTGGCATTGAACCCCAGTTGCAGCACGCCACACCCGTCCCAATCCACGCCGCGTTGCAGGTGCTCGAGCAGGCGCCGGGTATGCCCGAACCCGCTCACAATCATCTGCGACAAGGCCGTGCCATGGGCGGACAGCTTGAGGTACAAAACGCCCTGTGGGTTGCCCGAGGCTTCCTGGGCCAGGCCGTCATGGCGCTCCAGCAGGCTGACTTGCCAACCCCGCGCCGCCAGGCTGGCCGCGCTGGCGCAGCCGGCCAGGCCGCCGCCGATCACCAAGGCGTGGCGCTTGCCGTTGTGTGCGGGCGGGCGCGCGAACCAGGGCTTGGCGGCGGCCGGTGCCGGGGTCTCGGCCGGCCAGCCGAGAAACTCCCCGCGCAGGATTTCCCACTTGTGGCCGATGCCCGGCGTGCGTTTCATCTTGAAGCCGGCGGCGTTGATCAGGCGCCGTACCCAGCCGGTGCTGGTGAAGGTGCTGATGGTCGAGCCCGGCGCGGCCAGGCGTGCCAATTCAGCGAACAGTTCGGCGGTCCACATCTCGGGGTTTTTCGCCGGGGCGAAACCGTCGAGAAACCACGCGTCGATCTGCGCATCCAGTTGCGGCAGTTGCTCCAGGGCATCGCCGATCAGCAGCGTGAGGGTGACGCGGCCGTTATCCAGCACCAGGCGCTGGAAGCCTTGGTGGATGGCGATGTATTGCGCTAGCAGTTGCTCGGCGAACGGCGCCAGCTCCGGCCAGAGGGCGAGGGCGCGTTGCAGGTCGACGGGGCTCAGCGGGTACTTTTCCACGCTGACAAAATGCAGGCGCGCGCCGGCCACTGCGTGTTGCTCGAACAACTGCCAGGCGCAGAGAAAATTCAGGCCGGTGCCGAAGCCGGTTTCGCCAATCACCAGACGCCCGCCCGCCGGCAGTGCGGCGAAGCGCTCCTGCAAACGGTTCTGTTGGAGGAACACGTAGCGGGTTTCTTCCAGGCCCGATTGGTCAGAGAAGTACACGTCATCGAACACCCGCGAGTGCGGGCGACCTTGGTCATCCCAGTCGAGCTGGGCGTGGGTTACGGGATTCATGGGCGGCTCGGTAAAGGCAAGGCGGCCATTCTAGCCGATCAACAGGCGCGTCATTGATCCATGGCAAGCGGCAGTGGAATTTCCTGGCACGCCGCGCTGCCCAATCCGCTAGTCTTGCTGAATTCTGGAACGGAGCCGCCCATGTTCGAATCTGCCGAAATCGGTCACGCCATCGACAAAGACACCTACGACGCCGAAGTGCCGGCCCTGCGCGAAGCCTTGCTGGAGGTGCAGTACGAACTGCAACAGCAAAAGCGCTTCCCGGTGATCATCCTGATCAATGGCATCGAAGGCGCCGGTAAAGGTGAGACGGTCAAACTGCTGAATGAATGGATGGACCCGCGCCTGATCGAGGTGCGTACCTTCGACCAGCAGACCGACGAAGAACTAGCGCGCCCACCGGCCTGGCGCTATTGGCGCCAACTGCCTGCCAAAGGCCGCATGGGTATCTTTTTCGGCAACTGGTACAGCCAGATGCTGCAGGGCCGGGTCCACGGCGAGATCAAGGACGCGCGGCTCGACCAGGCCATCGCCGGTGCCGAGCGCCTGGAGAAGATGTTCTGCGATGAAGGCGCGCTGATCTTCAAGTTCTGGTTCCACCTGTCCAAGAAGCAAATGAAGGCCCGGCTCAAGGCCCTGGCCGACGACCCGCTGCACAGCTGGCGCATCAGCCCGCTGGACTGGCAGCAGTCCGAGACCTACGACAAGTTCGTGCATTTCGGCGAGCGCATCCTGCGCCGCACCAGTCGCGATTACGCGCCTTGGCATGTGATCGAAGGCGTCGACGCCAACTACCGCAGCCTCACCGTGGGCAAGATCCTGCTCGAAGGCCTGCAGAATGCCCTGAAGCTGCCCAAGGGCAAGGCCAGCGGCATGAACCCGGCACCGTTGCCGTCGTCCGTGGACCAAATGAGCTTGCTCAACAGCCTCGACATGACCCTGAGCCTGGACAAGGACGACTACGAAGAACAACTGATTACCGAGCAGGCGCGCTTCTCTGGCCTGATGCGCGACAAGCGCATGCGCAAGCACGCGCTGGTGACGGTCTTTGAAGGGAACGACGCGGCCGGCAAGGGCGGCGCGATCCGGCGGGTGGCGGCGGCGCTCGACCCGCGCCAGTACCACATCGTGCCGATCGCCGCACCGACCGAGGATGAGCGCGCCCAGCCGTACCTGTGGCGGTTCTGGCAGAAGATCCCGGCGCGGGGCAAGTTCACCGTGTTCGACCGCTCGTGGTACGGCCGCGTACTGGTGGAGCGCATCGAGGGCTTCTGCACGCCGGCCGACTGGATGCGCGCCTATGGCGAGATCAATGACTTTGAAGAGCAATTGCGTGACGCGGGTGTGATCGTGGTCAAGTTCTGGCTGGCCATCGACAAGCAGACCCAACTTGAACGTTTCCAGGCCCGTGAGGAAATTCCCTTCAAGCGCTTCAAGATCACCGAAGACGACTGGCGCAACCGCGACAAATGGGACGACTACCGCGCCGCTGTGGGCGATATGGTCGACCGCACCAGCACCGAGGTCTCGCCGTGGACGCTGGTGGAAGCCAATGACAAGCGCTGGGCGCGGGTCAAGGTGTTGCGCACCATCAACCTGGCCTTGGAGGAAGCGTTCGCCAAGGCTGACAAGCACGACAAGAAGAAAAAGAAATAACCACTTGCCTGGTGTTGTCCAGGATGCAGGCCTCTGTGGCGAGCGGGCTTGCCCCGCGTTGGGCTGCGAAGCGGCCCCAAAACCAGCCAATAAGGTCTGCCTGAAAGAACGCGGCGCCTGGGGCAGGGCCGCTTCGCGCCCCAACGCAGGGCAAGCCTGCTCGCCACAGGTTTATGTTCGTCACCATGTTTTTGTATACGCCGGGTGAATGATCGTCGCGGTGGGGCAGGCCTGGATCTATCCTCGATCCATCTCCCCACAACGACAAGATCGAGGTAGCCCATGCGTGAAGTAGTGATCGTCGACAGCGTGCGAACCGGCCTGGCCAAATCCTTTCGCGGCAAGTTCAACCAGACTCGCCCGGATGACATGGCGGCCCATTGCGTCAACGCGCTGCTGACCCGCAACGGCATCGACCCGGCCAGTGTCGAGGATTGCATCGTCGGTGCCGGTTCCAACGAAGGCGCCCAGGGCTACAACATCGGGCGCAACGTGGCAGTGCTGTCGCAATTGGGTACCGGCACCGCGGGCATGACCCTCAACCGGTTCTGCTCGTCGGGTTTGCAGGCGATTGCGATTGCGGCCAACCAGATCGCGTCGGGCTGCAGCGAGATCATCGTTGCCGGCGGCGTCGAGTCCATCAGCCTGACCATGAAAAGCGTCAACACCGATAACCTGATCAACCCATTGCTCAAGGAACAGGTGCCGGGCATCTACTTCCCCATGGGCCAGACCGCCGAAATCGTCGCCCGCCGCTATAACGTCAGCCGCGAAGAGCAGGACCTTTATGCCCTGCAAAGCCAGCAGCGCACGGCTCAGGCTCAGGCGGGTGGCTTGTTTGATGATGAAATCGTGCCGATGGCGGTCAAGTACAAGGTCGAGGACAAGCACACTGGCGCCGTACAAATCCTCGACGGCGTCGTTGATCACGATGACTGCAATCGCCCGGACACCACGTTGGCCAGCCTGTCTGGGTTGAAGCCGGTGTTTGCCGAAGACGGCTCGGTGACGGCGGGTAACTCGTCGCAGCTCTCCGACGGCGCCTCCATGACGCTGGTGATGAGCCTGGAGAAAGCCCTGGCGCTGGGGCTCAAGCCCAAGGCGTTCTTCCGCGGTTTCACCGTGGCCGGTTGCGAGCCGGATGAGATGGGCATCGGCCCGGTGTTCTCGGTGCCCAAGCTGCTCAAGGCGCGGGGCTTGCAGGTGGCGGACATCGACCTGTGGGAACTCAACGAGGCATTTGCTTCGCAGTGCCTGTATGCGCGCAATCGCCTGGAAATCGACAACGCCAGGTACAACGTCAACGGCGGCTCGATTTCCATCGGCCACCCGTTTGGCATGACCGGCTCGCGCCAGGTAGGGCATCTGGTGCGTGAGCTGCAGCGGCGTAATTTGCGTTATGGCATCGTCACCATGTGCGTGGGCGGCGGCATGGGCGCCACGGGGCTGTTCGAAGCCGTGCGCTAAGTTAAATGTGGGAGGGGACGTGCCCCCTCCCATAGGTAAGCAGCGCCATATCCCAATTCGTCCACTTGCCCCTAGAATGGCCGCTCCTCCACCTCTGGCATTTTCTGGGGCGCTCATGCACATCTCTTCCGGCCGCTGGGTCTACGGTTTTTTCCTGACCCTGCTGACCGCGCTGCTCTGGGGCATTCTGCCGATCAAACTCAAGCAAGTCTTGCAGGTGATGGACCCGATCACCGTCACCTGGTTTCGCATGGTGGTGGCCGGCAGTTGCCTGTTCGTGTACCTCGCCGCGACCAAGCGCCTGCCCAGTCGTAAAGTGCTCGGCCCCAAGGGCGGCTGGCTGGTGGCGATGGCGGTGTGCGGCTTGGTGGGCAACTACGTGTTGTACCTGGTGGGCCTGAAAGTGCTCAGCCCCGGTACTGCGCAACTGGTGGTGCAGATGGGGCCGATCTTCCTGATGATTGCCAGCGTGTTTGTGTTCAAGGAACGTTTCAGCGTCGGGCAGAGCGTGGGCCTGGTGGTGCTGATCGTCGGCTTCGGTCTGTTCTTCAACCAACGCCTGGAGGAGTTGCTGACGTCCCTCGGCGCTTATACCGCCGGTGTGCTGACGATCCTGCTCGCCACTTCGATCTGGGTGTTCTACGCCCTGGGCCAGAAGCAGTTGCTGACGGTATGGAATTCGCTGCAAGTGATGATGGTGATCTATCTGTCTTGCGCCGTGTTGCTGACGCCATGGGCGCATCCGCTGGAGGCTTTGGACCTGAGTCCGCTGCAAGGCTGGCTATTGCTGGCGTGCTGCATGAACACACTGGTGGCCTACGGCGCATTTGCCGAAGCACTGGCCCACTGGGAAGCCTCGCGGGTGAGTGCAACCCTGGCACTGACGCCGTTGGTGACCTTTGTCGCGGTGGCGTTGGCGGCGTGGTTGTGGCCCCACTATGTACAGGCCGAAGAGATCAATGCCTTGGGCTATTTCGGCGCGTTGGTGGTGGTCGTGGGGTCGGCGGCGGTCGCGCTGGCGCCGTCGTTGCTCGCCGGGCTCAAGGCCCGGCGTCTACGAATGGCGTCTTAGGCGCCCAGCATGTTTTCCGGGCGTACCCACTGGTCGAACTCTGCGTCGGTGAGGTAGCCCAGGTCCAGCGCTGCTTCCCGAAGGGTCAAACCTTCGGCGTAGGCCTTCTTGGCGATCTCTGCCGACTTGTCATAGCCGATGTGCGGGTTGAGCGCCGTGACCAGCATCAGCCCGCGCTCCAGGTGCTCGGCCATTTTCCCGGCGTCGGGTTCGAGGCCGGCGATGCAGTGCTCCTGGAAGTTATTGCAGCCATCGGCCAGCAGGCGGATCGATTCCAGCAGGTTGTGGATGATCACCGGCTTGTACACGTTCAACTGCAAATGCCCTTGGCTCGCCGCGATGCCGATGGTCACGTCATTGCCCAGTACCTGGCAGGCCAGCATCGACAGCGCTTCGCACTGGGTCGGGTTGACCTTGCCGGGCATGATCGAGCTGCCCGGCTCATTGGCTGGCAGTTTCACCTCCGCAAGGCCGGCCCGCGGGCCGGAGCCCAGCAGGCGCAGGTCGTTGGCGATTTTCATCAGGGCCACGGCCAGGGTTTTCAGGGCGCCGTGCAAGGTCACTATCGGTTCATGGCCGGCCAGCGCGGCGAATTTGTTCGGCGCGGTGACGAAGGGCAGGCCCGATAAGGCTGCCAATTCCGAGGCAATCGCCTCGCTGAAGCCATGGGGCGCATTGAGCCCGGTGCCCACCGCCGTACCGCCCTGGGCCAGCTCGTACACCTGGGGCAGGGCGCTGCGGATCGCGCGTTCGGCGTAATCGAGTTGGGCGATAAACGCCGAGATTTCCTGGCCGAAGGTGATCGGCGTGGCGTCCATCATGTGGGTGCGGCCCGTCTTCACCAGCTTTGCATGGCGTGCCGACAATTCCGCGAGTCCGCCGGACAGCGTATTGATCGCCGGCAACAACTGCTGGTGCACCGCTTGCACTGCCGCAATGCTCATGGCCGTAGGGAAGCAGTCGTTGGAGCTTTGGGATCGGTTCACATGATCGTTGGGGTGCACCGGGCTTTTGCCGCCACGGGGCTTGCCCGAAAGCTCGTTGGCACGGCCGGCAATGACCTCGTTGGCGTTCATGTTGCTCTGGGTGCCGCTGCCGGTTTGCCAGACGACCAGGGGGAACTGGTCATCATGTTGGCCATCGAGCACTTCGTCGGCGGCCTGTTCGATCAGGCGGGCGATGTCGGCGGGCAGGTCGCCGTTGCGGTCGTTGACCCGGGCGGCGGCCTTCTTGATCAGGGCCAGCGCGTGCAGTACCGCCAGGGGCATGCGCTGCTCGCCGATGGCGAAATTCACCAGCGAACGTTGGGTCTGGGCGCCCCAGTAAGCGTCATCCGGGACTTCCACTTCTCCCAGGCTGTCGGTTTCGATACGGCTCATCGGGCACACTCCTTCAGGTTCGTTTGCGCAGTTTAGGCCCTGATCAGCCTGGGGGGTTCCCTAAAAGACTTTTCATCGGATTCATTCACGGCAATCCGCGCCCCGTAAGGCTCGGGGTTGAGCCGCAGCGTTTTTTAGGCGCAGAATGGGCGCCCTTGGGGTCTTACCTCGCCTGCTAGAAAGGAAACTCGATGACTCGTCTTCGTGCCATCTGTACCGCGGTTGCTCTGGTTTGCGCCAGCGGCCAGGTTTTTGCCGATACCGCCAGCCACAACGCCAGTGCCGAAGCCTTCCTTACCCTGGCCCATGCCGACAAGCTGGGTACCCCGGTGTACATGCAAGTGCAGCAAATGTTCGCCCAGCGTTTCGAACAGACCAAGGCGCCTGCCGCCAAGCAGTCCGTACTGGACAGCTACCAGGCCAAGGCCAACGCCGCCCTGGACCAGGCCATCGGCTGGCCGAAGCTGAAACCGGACATGGTCAAGCTCTACACCACCAACTTCAGTGAATCCGAGCTCAAGGACCTGGTTGCTTTCTACCAGTCGCCACTGGGCAAGAAAGTCCTGGAGAAAATGCCGCAGCTGACCCAGCAATCGGCCCAGATGACCCAGGCCAAGCTGGAAAGTGCTGTGCCGGTGGTGAACAAACTGTTGGAAGACATGACCAACGAGCTGACGCCAAAAGCCGCTGCACCGGCCAAGAAGAAGTAAGCAGGAATGACCATGCAACAGCGTATCGAAACGGCGCTCGCCGCCCTGGACCCGGACCACTTGAGCGTGCTGGATGAAAGCCATATGCACAGCCGTGGGCTGCAGACCCACTTCAAGGCCGTGCTGGTCAGCCAGCAGTTCGAGGGGCTTAACCGCGTCAAGCGCCACCAGAAGGTCTACGCCACCCTGGGTGACCTGATGAGCGAATTTCATGCGCTGGCGCTGCATACCTACACGCCCGATGAATGGGCCAAAATCGACGCAGCCCCGGCCTCGCCGACCTGCGCCGGCGGGCATAGCTGATACGCGGGTGTTTCTAAAACCCTGCATTTGCTAGAATCCGCAACGCGCCGCTTAGCCGGCGCGTTTTTTTTGCATCCGGTTCACCCCTTACGAGGGTAGCCACCTGGAGAGAACACCCATGACTCAACCGATTGTCGTGGCGGCACTGTATAAGTTCGTCACCCTCGAAGATTACGTCGCCCTGCGCGAGCCATTGCTGCAGGCAATGGTCGACAACGGCATCAAAGGCACCTTGCTGATCGCCGAAGAAGGCATCAACGGCACCGTTTCCGGCAGCCGCGAAGGCATTGATGGCCTGATGGCCTGGCTGAAGAATGACCCGCGCATGGACGACATCGACCACAAAGAGTCGTACTGCGATGAGCAGCCGTTCTACCGCACCAAGGTCAAGCTCAAGAAAGAGATCGTGACCCTGGGCGTCGAAGGCGTCGACCCGAACAAGAAAGTCGGCACCTATGTCGACCCGCAGGACTGGAATGCGCTGATCAGCGACCCCGAAGTGCTGTTGATCGACACCCGCAACGACTACGAAGTGTCGATCGGCACCTTTGAAGGCGCAATCGACCCGAAAACCACCAGTTTTCGCGAATTTCCCGACTATATCAAAGCCAACTTCGACCCGGCCAAGCACAAGAAGGTCGCCATGTTCTGCACCGGTGGCATTCGTTGCGAGAAGGCGTCGAGCTACATGCTCAGCGAAGGTTTCGATGAGGTCTACCACCTCAAGGGCGGGATCCTGAAGTACCTCGAAGAGGTGCCGCAGGCAGAAACCAAATGGCAGGGCGACTGCTTTGTGTTCGACAATCGCGTCACTGTGCGCCACGACCTGAGCGAAGGCGACTACGATCAATGTCATGCCTGCCGCACACCGGTGAGCGTCGAAGACCGCGCATCCGAACACTATGTAGCTGGCATCAGCTGCCCCCATTGCTGGGATAAGCTGCCAGAGAAAACCCGCCGCAGCGCGATCGACCGGCAAAAGCAGATTGAGCTGGCCAAGGCCCGCAATATGCCGCACCCGATTGGCTTCAACTATAAGCAAACCCCTTCCGAGGCCTGACCCATGTCCGCGCGCCTGCTCTATGTAATGGATCCGATGTGTTCCTGGTGCTGGGGGTTTGCCCCGGTGGCGCAGGCGCTGGTTGAGCAGGCCCAGGCGGCCGGCGTGGACGTGCACCTGGTGGTGGGCGGCCTTCGCACCGGCAGCGGCGCGGCACTGGAACCGACCACGCGGCGCTATATCCTCGAGCACTGGCAGGCGGTCACCGACGCCACCGGCCAGCCGTTCAAGCGCGACGGCGCGTTGCCCGACGGTTTTGTCTACGACACCGAGCCTGCGTGCCGTGCCATTGTCACCGCGCGCAGCCTGGCGCCGGATTGTGCGTGGAAACTGCTGGGCCTGATCCAGCGCGCGTTTTATGTCGAGGGCCGCGACGTAACCCTCGCCAGCGTGCTGGTGGAGTTGGCGGAGGAGGCGGGCATCCCGCGCATCGAGTTTGCCGGCGAATTCGACCGTGCCGAGCAGCATGCCGCGACGGCCGCTGACTTCACCTGGGTCCAGGACCTGGGTATCGCTGGCTTTCCGACCTTGCTCGCCGAGCGTAACGGCCAGTTGGCGTTGCTGACTAACGGCTACCAGCCGCTGTCCGAGCTGTCACCGTTGTTGGGTCGATGGCTGGAGCGAGCAACCTGTGCATGACCAATCACCACGCACCGACCGACTGACCTGGGCGGAAATTCGCCGCCTGGCCCTGCGTCACAAGAAATCCCTGTGGATCGCCAATGGCGTTGCCGTGCTGGCGACGCTGTGCAGTGTGCCGATCCCCTTGTTGTTGCCGTTGCTGGTGGACGAAGTGCTGCTGGGCCATGGCGATGCCGCGCTCAAGGTGATGAACCACGCATTGCCCCTGGTCTGGCAGAAAGCCGCCGGTTATATCGGCCTGATGCTGCTGATCACCCTGGCCCTGCGGTGTGGCGCGCTGCTGTTTAACGTGGTGCAGGCGCGACTGTTTGCGCGTTTGGCCAAGGACATTGTGTATCGCATCCGCGTGCGTCTGATCGAGCGACTCAAGCGCATCTCCCTCGGCGAATACGAAAGCCTGGGCAGCGGTACGGTCACCACCCACCTGGTCACCGACCTGGACACGCTGGACAAATTCGTCGGCGAAACCCTTAGTCGCTTCCTGGTGGCCATGCTGACCCTGGTGGGCACCTCGGCGATCCTGGTGTGGATGCATTGGCAACTCGCGTTGCTGATCCTGCTGTTCAACCCGTTGGTGATCTACGCCACGGTGCAGTTGGGCAAGCGCGTCAAGCATCTGAAGAAGCTGGAGAACGACAGTACCTCGCGCTTTACCCAGGCCCTGACCGAAACCCTGGATGCCATCCAGGAAGTGCGCGCCGGCAACCGCCAGGGCTTTTTCCTCGGGCGTCTCGGCCAGCGAGCCCAGGAAGTGCGTGATTACGCCATTCATTCGCAATGGAAAACCGACGCTTCCAGTCGCGCCAGCGGGCTGTTGTTCCAGTTTGGTATCGACATCTTCCGTGCGGCGGCGATGCTCACCGTGCTGTTTTCCGACCTGTCCATCGGCCAGATGCTCGCGGTGTTCAGTTACCTGTGGTTCATGATCGGCCCGGTGGAGCAACTGCTGAACCTGCAATACGCCTACTACGCGGCGGGCGGGGCGCTGACACGGATCAACGAGCTGCTGGCGCGCGCCGATGAACCGCAATACGCCGGCGGTGCAGACCCGTTCACCGGGCGCGAAACCGTGGGCATCGAAGTGCGCGGCCTGGACTTCGGCTACGGCGAAGACCTGGTACTCGACCAGTTGAACCTGGTCATCGCGCCCGGTGAGAAGGTGGCGATTGTCGGCGCCAGCGGCGGTGGCAAAAGCACCCTGGTGCAACTGTTGCTCGGGCTCTACACACCGCAGGCGGGCAGTATCCGTTTTGGCGGTGCCACCCAGCAGGAGATTGGCCTGGAGACCATTCGCGAGCACGTCGCGGTGGTGCTGCAACACCCGGCGCTGTTCAACGACACCGTGCGCGCCAACCTGACCATGGGCCGTGAGCGCAGTGACCAGGCTTGCTGGCAGGCGCTGGAAATCGCCCAGCTGGAGGCTACAGTCAAGGCATTGCCCCAGGGCTTGGACAGTGTGGTGGGGCGTTCCGGCGTGCGCTTTTCCGGCGGCCAGCGTCAGCGCCTGGCGATTGCACGCATGGTCCTGGCCGAACCCAAGGTGGTGATACTCGACGAGGCCACGTCCGCTCTGGACGCCGCCACCGAATACAACCTGCACCAGGCGCTGGCACGGTTCCTCAGTGGGCGTACTACACTGATCATCGCCCACCGTCTGTCGGCGGTAAAACAAGCTGATCGAGTGTTAGTGTTTGACGGCGGTCATATTGCCGAGGATGGCGATCATCAGCAATTGATCGCCGATGGCGGTCTCTACGCCAAACTCTATGGGCACTTGCAGCAAGTACGTTGATTTAGCCTAGGCTGTGCTATCGGAAGTGGGTGTTTGCGTGCGTATTCAGCAGTGCATGTGCAAGGGACTTCATGAAGCAAAAGCGGACTTTCGGAACGCCTCGGTTACTGGGCATTGTCTGGCCCTTTATTGCCGTCGTGCTGTTCCAGGCATTGTTGGGTTGCGTCAGCCTCTACGTGCTTTCAGCGGTGCGTGGCTATGTGGCCGGCGAGAGCCTGTGGTCCAAGGGCCAGAAAGACGCCATCTATTACCTGACGCTGTACGCCGATAATCGCGACGCAGGCACATACCTCAAATACCAGCAGGCCATTGCCGTGCCCCAGGGCGGCCATGAACTGCGCATCGCCCTGGACAGTCCCAGCCCTGACCTGGCTGCCGCGCGCCTGGGTATCCTCAAGGGCGGCAACCACCCGGACGATGTTTCCAGCGTGATCTGGCTGTACCTGAATTTTCGGCATTTCAGCTACCTGGAAAAAGCCATTGAACTGTGGACCGTGGGCGATGGCTACCTGGTTCAGTTGGACGACCTGGCTCGCGAGATGCACCAAGCGATCAATGCCGACCATGTCAATCCCAACGATGTTCGGCAGTGGAAAGCCCGTATCACTGCCATCAACGAGGGTGTGACCCCAGCCGCCAAAGCCTTCAGCGACGCCTTGGGTGAAGGCTCGCGCATGATCCTGCGGTTGCTGCTGATCACCAACCTGGCGACGGCCCTGGGCCTGATTGTGCTGGCGCTGTTGCGTACCCATAAGCTGCTGACCCAGCGTCATGCGTTCGCCAATGCGTTGCAGGCCGAGAAGGAGCGCGCACAGATCACCCTGGAGTCGATTGGCGATGGGGTGATCACCACCGATGTCGACGGGACCATTACCTATATGAACCCGGCAGCCGAGGCCATGACCCACTGGAATTCGGCCCAGGCCCAAGGCCTGCCCCTGGCGGCACTGTTCAACCTGCTGGATGACGATGCACAGCCGGATGGCTTCACCCTGATCGAACACATCGTCAAGGGCCGGTTCAGGGGCGGCAGCGAGCATTCGAAAACCATCCAGCGCCTGGACGGCAGCACGGTCTCCGTCACCCTGGTGGGGGCGCCGATCCTCAGCGGCGGCAAGGTCAGCGGTGCAGTGCTGGTACTGCATGACATGACCCAGGAGCGTCAGTACATCGCCAACCTGTCGTGGCAGGCCACGCACGACGCTTTGACCGGCCTGGCCAACCGTCGCGAGTTCGAGTACCGCCTGGAACAGGTGCTGCACAGGGCAGGGCAGCACCAGGGCGGGCGACATGCATTGATGTTTCTCGACCTCGACCAGTTCAAGCTGGTCAACGACACCTGCGGCCATGCGGCGGGCGACGAGTTGCTACGGCATATCTGCGCGCTGCTGCAATCGGACCTGCGCGAAGGCGACACCCTGGCGCGCCTGGGGGGCGACGAGTTCGGCATCCTGCTGGAGAACTGTCCGGCGGCGGTGGCGGAAAAAGTCGCCGAGAGCCTGCGCCATACCGTTCAAAACCTGCATTTCGTGTGGAAGGGGCGGCCGTTCATGACCACCGTGAGTATCGGCCTAGTGCACATATCGAGCACGCCGACCACCCTGGAAACCTCCCTGCGTGCCGCCGATATGGCGTGCTACATGGCCAAGGAAAAAGGCCGCAATCGCGTGCAGGTGTACCACGCCGATGACTCCGAACTGTCCCTGCGCTTTGGCGAGATGGCCTGGGTGCAACGCCTGCACATGGCATTGGAGGAGAACCGGTTTTGCCTGTATGCCCAGGAAATTGCGCCCCTGGGGTTGACCGACGGCGGCAATGGGCACATTGAAATCCTGCTGCGCCTGCACGACGAGGCGGGTCGGATCATTCTGCCCGACAGCTTCATCCCGGCTGCCGAGCGTTATGGTTTGATGACCTCCCTGGACCGTTGGGTGGTGGAGAACGTATTCAAGATCATTGCCCGCTGCATGCACGAGCACCCGGGCCGGCCTATGGCGATGTGTGCGATCAATCTGTCAGGCATTACGATTGGCGACGATGATTTTCTCGGCTTTTTACGTGAGAAATTCGAGGCTTACAGCATTCCGCCAGAAATGATTTGTTTTGAAATAACTGAAACAAGCGCTATTGCGAATCTGGGCAGTGCCATTCGCTTTATTAATGAACTCAAAGCCTTAGGTTGCTTCTTTTCCCTCGATGACTTCTGCGCCGGAATGTCCTCATTCGCGTATCTGAAACATTTACCTGTAGACTTCCTGAAGATCGATGGAAGTTTCGTAAAGGATATGCTGGACGACCCGATTAACCGCGCGATGGTCGAAGTGATCAACCACATCGGCCACGTCATGGGGAAGCGCACAATTGCCGAATTTGTTGAAACACTGCAGATCGAGCAGGCTTTGCTCGACATCGGTGTGGATTACGCTCAGGGCTACCTGATTGAACGACCGCAATTGTTTACCTTTGATAGCTTGCGTCGACCTGTGCGACCGCAGCCTCTGTTATTCAGGGCGCCCGGCACATTCCGCTGAAACATTTGCCGGTCTGTAAATCACACTTAAAAAGGAGCCTTAAATAGTGATCGACACATTCAGCAGAACCGGTCCGCTTATGGAAGCCTCAAGTTACCCCGCCTGGGCTCAGCAATTGATCCAGGACTGCAGCGAGAGCAAGCGCCGGGTTGTCGAACACGAACTGTACCAACGCATGCGTGACAACACGCTCAGCGCCAAAACCATGCGTCACTACCTGATCGGTGGCTGGCCCGTGGTGGAACAGTTTGCCTTGTACATGGCACAGAACCTCACCAAGACCAAGTTTGCCCGCCATCCAGGGGAAGACATGGCGCGACGTTGGCTGATGCGCAATATCCGTGTGGAGCTGAACCACGCGGACTATTGGGTCCATTGGGCGCGTGCCCACGGCGTCAGCCTCGAAGAGTTGCAGGCCCAGAACGTGCCGCCGGAGCTGCATGCGCTGAGCCATTGGTGTTGGCACACCAGCTCGGCCGATTCGTTGATTGTGGCTGTTGCCGCGACCAACTATGCGATCGAGGGCGCGACGGGAGAGTGGTCGGCAGTGGTGTGCTCCACCGGCGTGTATGCGGCGGCCTTTCCCGAGGAAGACCGCAAGCGTGCGATGAAGTGGCTGAAGATGCACGCCCAGTACGACGACGCCCATCCTTGGGAAGCCCTGGAAATCATCTGCACCCTGGCCGGGATGAACCCGACCAAGGAACTGCAGGCAGAGTTGCGCCAAGCCGTGTGCAAGAGCTACGACTACATGTACCTGTTCCTGGAACGTTGCATGCGCCTGGAGAAAGAAAAACCTGCGAGCGCTGCTGTGCGTGAGCGCCCGTTGCGTGTCGCCAGCGAAGCGTGATGTAACGGGGATGGCGGGGTTTTACCCCGCCATTGCCAGGCGATTACGGCCTTCGCGCTTGGCCACGTACAAGGCGCTGTCGGCGCGGCGCAACAGGCTGTCGGCCGACTCAGCGGCCAGCAGGGTCGAACAACCGAGGCTCACCGTCAATTCGATCCGTGTTCCATCCGCCCAATAATCCTGGGCCTTTGCCGCCTGGCGCAGGCGTTCACCGACCATGGCCGCCGCATCCCGGCCGGTGTTGGACAGCAGGATCAGAAACTCTTCCCCGCCAAACCGAAACACCATGTCCACGTTACGCAACTGGCTCTTGATTGCCCCGGCGACCGTGCGCAATACGTTATCGCCGGCCGCATGGCCGTGGGTATCGTTGATGATCTTGAAGTGGTCGATGTCCAGCATCAGCAAGGACAGCGGGTTCAGGTGCCGACGCGCCATGTCGATTTCCCGTTGCAGGGTCTGGTCCATGGCAATGCGGTTGCCCGTTTCGGTCAACGGGTCGCGCAGGGCGCTGCGGGTGGCGGCGCGGTAGAGCAGGGCGTTGCGCATCGGGTAGAGCAGGGTCGACAGCAGTGATTCGAGCTGGCCGAGTTCCTCTTCCAGCAGGCGCTGGTTGCGGCGAAAGATCAGCTCGCCGAGGTGCTCGCCTTCGTGGCTCAGGCTGTAGCTCACCGAATGGTGGCCGCGGTGGCCGAACTCCAGGCGCAGGTCGCTGGTTTCGTGGCGATATTGCAGGGCATCCAGAGGTACCAGGCGCTGGATCTCACGGAAAAACACCGCGAGGAGGCGCTGCGGTTCCAGGCTGGTCTGCAATTGCATCCCCAGTTGCTGGCGAAGTTGTGCGACGGTTGTCGGGCGGCGAGGTAAGAGTGATGGCTGACCAAAGCCCAGGCGTTGCAATTTGGCACTGTCGAAGTCAACTGCGTTGGTCTGGGTTGGTGTTTTCATAAGCAAACGGCCTCTAAGCACTTAGCTGTCTTACAGGCTGGATGAGAGTGGCGAATGCCAGGCGTCTTACTGTTCCTTCAGTTCCGTAAAACATTGGAAACAGTTTAGACCGCTTTACCAGGGGTTATAACCCCTGGGCACTGCCACACGTCTTGTCATCGCTTGACCTGCTTGGAAGGTGTTAGAGCGAGATTCGTGCCATTTCGTTTAAATAAATAAAAGTCCTTACAAATCAAAGAGCGTTTTTAAAGTAAAAAACGGTCGTTAAGCAATGACGTCAGCTATTTGACTGATTGCACCAGCGTGCTGGAGTCAATCTGGTCAATGGATGTGACGCCGGTTAACGTCATGGCCACGCGCATTTCCTTGGCGAAGATGTCCAGCAGGTTCTCTACCCCGCGCTGACCATCGGCGGCCAGTGCATAGGCGGTGGCGCGTCCGAGCAGGCACGCCTTGGCGCCCAGGGCGAGCATGCGCACCACGTCCAGCCCGGAACGAATGCCGGAGTCCACCAGCACCGTCAGGTCATCGCCCACGACATCGGCAATCGGTGGCAAGGCCTTGGCAGTGGACAGCACACCGTCCAGCTGACGGCCGCCATGGTTGGAGACCACGATGCCATCGGCGCCGAAACTCACCGCGTCCTTGGCGTCCTGGGGGTCGAGGATGCCCTTGATGATCATCGGGCCTTTCCAGAATTCGCGGATCCACTCCAGGTCTTTCCAACTGATGGAGGGGTCGAAGTTATTGGCCAGCCAGCCGATGTAATCTTCCAGGTGGGTGGGTTTGCCGAGGTACTTGGAGATATTGCCCAGGTCATGGGGGCGGCCCATGAGCCCTACGTCGAATGCCCATTGTGGCTTGGTGACGGCCTGCAACATGCGCCGCTGCGCCGCGAACGGCCCGGACATGCCCGAGTGGGCATCGCGGTAGCGCGCCCCGGGCGTGGGCATGTCCACGGTGAACACCAGGGTGGTGACCCCAGCTGCCTGGGCCCGCTCTAGGGCATTGCGCATAAAGCCCCGGTCCTTGAGCACATACAGCTGGAACCAGATTGACTGCGGGCTCTGCGCCGCCACTTCTTCAATCGAACACACCGACACCGTCGACAGACAGAAGGGGATGCCCTTGTTCGCCGCCGCCTTCGCCGCCTGTACTTCGCCGCGCCGCGCATACATGCCGGTCAGGCCGACAGGGCTGAGGATGACCGGCATGTCCAGGGCCTGGCCGAACAGCCTGGTCTTGAGGCTGAGGTTATCTACATTGCGCAGCACGCGTTGGCGCAGGCTGATCTCGGCCAGGTCCGAACTGTTCGCGCGCATCGTGTGCTCGGCGTAGGCACCGCCGTCGATGTAGTCGAACAGGAAGCGCGGCAGCTTGCGTTTGGCCGCTGCGCGGTAGTCGGAGGCGGACGAGATAATCATTAAGCGTGTCTCCACAAGGCTGGGCGGGTCAGGATAGGCAAATATCTGTCATGATAAAAACAACTTTTATCGCTAGTAGTCAGTCGCTGAAGGAATACCCATGAACTTGAGAACGTTGCGCACGTTCGTCGAAGTGGTACGCCAGGGCGGATTCTCCCAGGCCGCCGAGGTAGTGGCCTTGACCCAATCCACGGTGAGCAAGGCGGTCAAGACTCTGGAAGAGGAACTCGGCATGCCGCTGCTCGACCGCCTGGGCCATCGCAACGAACTCACCGCCGCCGGTGAGATCGCCTACCGCCGCGCCCTGGTGCTGCTCGCCGAACACCATGACCTGGTCGCGGAGATCAACGACCTGCGCGGCCTCAAGCGCGGTGTGTTGCGCATAGGCCTGCCACCGGTGGGGTGTGGGGTGCTGTTCGCTACGATGTTTGCCACCTATCGCAGTCGTTACCCGGACATCGACATCGAACTCACCGAATACGGCAGCAAAAGACTGCGCGAGTGCCTGGAGGTGGGGGAGGTCGACCTAGCTGCATTGCTGCTGCCGGTCGATGCAGGCTTCGATTATCAGCCCGTGCGCAACGAACCGCTGATGGCCGTACTGCC
This sequence comes from Pseudomonas sp. BIGb0381, assembly GCF_024809815.1. NCBI lineage: Bacteria > Pseudomonadati > Pseudomonadota > Gammaproteobacteria > Pseudomonadales > Pseudomonadaceae > Pseudomonas > Pseudomonas sp. BIGb0381. The sequence goes on along the minus strand of NZ_JANUEN010000006.1, from coordinate 265,654 downwards.
CAGGAGCCACCCCTTGGCCCAACGTCAACGCATTGACTTCGCCGACCTGGCGGATTCGCCGTTCATCCTGTTCGAAGCCGGCTTCGCCCTGAACGCCAAGATCCTGGCCGCCTGCGAGCGCAAAGGCGTGATACCCCGCGTGGCGGCGCGCAGCGGACAGATCGACTTCATCGTCGACCTGGTCGCGGCCGGCCTCGGCGTCGCTTTCCTGCCGCGCATGTTGGCGCACAAGCACCAACACGCGGGCATCGCCCTGATCCCTCTCGACGAACCCCACACCGACTGGCACATCGCCCTGGCCTGGCGCGCCAGCGCCCACTTGCCACCCGCCGTGCGCGCCTGGCTGGAACTGGCCAAGGAGCAGCAGCTTTCAACCGGTCATCCGGATTCATCGTCCAGGATCTCAGGGAAGGCTTGACTTCTCCTTTTTAATCAGTAACATACGGCGCATTCCGCGATAGCTCAGTTGGTAGAGCAAATGACTGTTAATCATTGGGTCCCTGGTTCGAGTCCAGGTCGTGGAGCCAGATAGGGAAAAGCCTGCAGCGATGCAGGCTTTTTTTTTGCCTTGGATTTTTCCGGGGGGATCAAAGCGCACAGCGTGACCTGCATGAAAGCATCTCAAATCCTACGATTCCGAGGTCAATATCATGAAAGTCACTGCGGTCGTTTCAACCAAAGGCGGGCCGGGTAAAACCACGGTTGGCGTTAATCTAGGCGCGTTCTGCGCCGATGCAGGGATCCGTACCCTGCTCATTGATCTGGATAATCAGCCGTCGCTTTCGTCGTTTTATGCGCTATCGCATGAGGCGCCCGGTGGAACCTGAATCGCCCCGGATTCCCTAGACACCTTGCAAGCTGATTTGTCAGAAATTGTGAAAAATACTGATCATGACGCACGTGGCATCACGTAGATGCGCGGGTACAAATTCAGCCTCTGTACTTATTAAAATACAGATAAAGCCTGGCTCTATATTCGAGAGATACACTACTTATCTAGACCAGACTTATCACGCTACCCCCTCTTGCCCTCAATAGCACCAAATCTATTTGGAACTATAGGATTAATCAAAGGTGGGCAGATACGGACCTACAATCGGCTTTCCTGCACTAACCCAGGCATCAAATCCGCCGCTGATCGACCTCACATGCAGGTAGCCCATATTTTTCATTGATGCGGCCGCCAGTGCGGCACGGCCACTTGTCTTGCAATAGAGCACAACTTTAAGTTCTCGATAATTTAGCGCGCTGTCGTTAGTAAGTTTAAATTCCAGCATGCCTCGCGACGCATGTATCGCACCTGAAATATGTCCAGCAGCATACTCATCCGCTTCACGCACATCGATAAGTACATCTGCATCCTGGATAGCCTGGTCTGCGTCTTTGATGGCGACCTCTTCGATCAGTGCTTTCGCCTCAGTTACTAGGTCATGGGCATTCTTTATCATGATATTTTAAAGATCCAATTAAGAGAGGTGATTATTCTGCTGGGTGAGACAGCATTGGAAAACCATCTGGGCATAGATACGCGCCAGATGATTACTCCGTTTATTTCAAGAAAACCCCGAAGAAGTTACAGCGACTAGGTCGAGTAGTACCAATCGCTCGTATCGTAACCTTCGGCGGCACGATTTTCGGCGGCCTCGGCAGTCTTCGGTGGCGGTACGATGACCGGTAAGCCAGGGCACCAGGTTTCGGGCGTAGCAATACTATTCTCATCCGATGTTTGCATGGCCGTTAACAACCGTACGGACACTGAAAATAAGCGCGACGCTCAGACGCGTGTCGCAATACCTGCACTTTGCCCATCAGTATTAATCATATGGTCGGCCATCTCGGAAAACATACGTTGCAGCTTGCTATTTAGCGCTATGTCATTCACCTGCTCATCAATTGCCTGACGCATGCACAGCATCCATTCGTCGCGTTCAACAGTACCGACTGCAAAGGGGGCATGCCGCATGCGCAGACGCGGGTGGCCTCGCTCCAGTTGGAACAATGGTGGGCCGCCAAACCAGCCACTGAGGAACTTAAATAAACTGTCAGCACTGTCGGCGAGACTCGATGGATGCATCAGGCGCACCACTCGCGCTTCAGATAGCGTATCCATCAGGTTGTAAAAGCGGTTGACGAGTTTACGGACGCCTGATTCACCCCCTAACTGGAGATAAATACTAGCGCTGTCTTTATATTGGACACTCAAGAGTTCAGTCATGTCGTCGGTCCTCATTGTAGAAACTTTACCCAGCCAGCAAGCGCAAGTGCCGCAAAGCAGGTCCAGCCTGAAAAAAGCCAACGCCAGACGAGCATCCGCGGGACAAAACCCACACCTCTCACGAAGGCCACACTCATGGCCGCAAACAACGCAGTAGCCAGCACATGGTCAGCTTTCCCATCGGGGGCCGCCATCATGGGGGGATAGAGCGTACAGGCGAGCATGATCGCAACAGCGATAACCAGACTCAGCACATTGATCCGTGAGGAGGGTGGAGCGTTAGCGACACGCGGCATCATGTCCGCGTCTCCTCATTGTCGCTCAAGGCTCGGCCACCTTCGTTCTCGCCCCACATCGCATTCAATATAGCCAGTAGCAATGCAAAACCGACTCCCAGCATCCAGGCGAAATACCACATAGTCTTTACTCCTTTGCTGGCACTAGTAGGCTGAATGTTCGTTGGCTTTGATGTGTGCAACGGTGACCTTGCCCCGCATAACGCGATACGCCCACGAGGTGTAAATCACGATAAGTGGCATGAAGATCAACGTGGCCCAGAACATGATGGCTAGGCTTAAATGACTGGAGACGCTGTCCCACACGGTAAGGCTTGCCGCAGGTACTGTTGATGACGGCATGATGAATGGAAACATCGACACACCCGCCGTGCTGATGACTGCGATCACCGCAAGCGATGAGGCAACAAACGCCGAAAGGGTGCGACGCATCATCAGCAACATGGCGGCACCTGCTGCGCCAACCAATCCCAGTACGGGCAACAGCCACAACAACGGATAATGACCATAGTTAGCCATCCAGGCGCCCGCTTCGCGCACCACGGACTTGTTAAGAATATCGGGCAGTCCGGCGGTATCAACCAACGATGTAATGCGATAACCGTCGATCCATTGCAGCCAGATGCCGGCCGCTGTAAACGAGCACGCCAATACGATTGCCGCCCCCACCGCACCTTTGATTGCCCTGGCCTGGATAACACCTTCAGTGCGATGTGCCAGATAAGCGCCGCCCTGCAAGGTGATCATTGCACTACTCACCACGCCGGTCAGAAGCGCAAAGGGATTTAGCAGTTGCCAGAAACTGCCGGTATAAGTCGACACTAGAAGATCGTTGAAGTGGAACGGCACACCTTGCAACAAGTTGCCGAACGCGATCCCGAACACCAGGGGCGGCACGGCCCCACCCACAAAAAGCCCCCAATCCCAGGTGCTGCGCCAAGTGGAATTGTGAATCTTGCTGCGATAGTCAAAACCTACCGGGCGAAAGAACAGCGCCCATAGGACCAGAATCATCGCCCAATAGAATCCGCTGAATGCGGTGGCGTACACCACAGGCCACGCCGCGAACAATGCGCCGCCCGCAGTGATGAACCAAACCTGATTGCCATCCCAGTGCGGACCAACGGTGTTGATAACAACGCGTCGCTCCAGGTCGTTGCGGCCAACAAAGGGCAGTAGCGTGCCAACCCCCATATCGTGACCGTCCATGATGGCGAAGCCGATCAGCAGCACGCCGACCAGCGCCCACCAGATAATTTTCAGGGTGAAGTAATCAAGCATGGTGGAGTTCCTTCAAATGGGCGTCGTGAACATAACGGCCGGTACCGAGGCTGCCAGGACCTTGACGGGCAAACTTGACCATCAGGAACATTTCAACCACCAGCAGCACGGTGTAGAAAACGATGAATCCCGCCAGCGAGCCATAGAGGTTGTTGACGCTGAGGGTGGAAACACTCATGTGGGTCGGTAGGACGCCGTAGATGGTCCATGGCTGACGGCCGTATTCAGCGACGAACCAGCCCAACTCGCAGGCAATCCATGGCGCAGGCAGCATGCAAAGTGCCCAACGCAGTAACCAGCGGTTTCGCGTGCAGGTCGACTTCAGGGTGCTCCAGAAGGCAAGCCCGAAGAGCATAAGCATGGCAAAGCCAAGGCCGACCATGATCCGGAACGCCCAGAACATAGGTGTCACGCGCGGTACGGTATCGTTTACAGCTTTTTCGATAATGGCCGGCGTAGCCTGGTTAACGTCTTCGACATACTTTTTAAGCAGCAGGCCAAAGCCCAGATCGGCTTTGTATTCTTCGAATGTCTGGAAGGCCACCGAATCGCTGCGGTTGGCCCTTAGGGCCTCAAGCGCATTGACGGCGGTAATGCCGCGGAGAATTCGAGCGCGGTTTTTTTCCTTAATGTCATGTATGCCTGGAATTTGCTTGCTGACTGACCGGGTGCCAATCAAGCCCATTACCCATGGCACTTCAACTTCCCAGTTATTTTTAGACTCGGCTTCGTTGATGCTGGCCACCAGTGTCAGGCCCGCTGGCGCAGGCTTTGTTTCCCACATCGCCTCCATGGCTGCCAGCTTGGTTTGCTGCGCTTCACCCACCGTGTAACCCGACTCATCACCCAGCACGATCACGCTGAGCACTGATGCCAGACCGAAGGCGGCCGCCACCCGGAAGCTGCGCTTGGCAAACTCGACATCACGATTCTTGAGTAAATACCAACTGGAAATCGACAGCACAAACATCGAGCCGGTGACGTAACCTGCGGAGACGGTGTGCACAAACTTGGCCTGCGCAACCGGGTTGAAAACGACCGCCCAAAAATCAACCATCTCCATGCGCATGGTGATGTAACTGAACTCTGAACCCACCGGGTTCTGCATCCATCCATTGGCGATCAAAATCCACAATGCTGAAAGGTTTGTACCGATCGCCATCAGTAGTGTGACCAGCAAGTGATGCTCTCTCTTCAGACGATCCCAACCAAAGAAAAACAGGCCGATCATGGTCGATTCGAGGAAGAACGCCATCAAGCCTTCGATGGCCAGTGGGGCACCGAAGATGTCGCCGACGTAGTGCGAGTAATATGCCCAGTTGGTACCGAACTGAAATTCCAGGGTGATACCCGTAGTCACCCCGAGGGCGAAGTTGATGCCGAACAGCTTGCCCCAGAAGCGCGTCATGTCTTTCCAGATGACATTCCCGGTCATCACATAGACGCTTTCCATGATGACCAGCAGCCACACCATGCCAACCGTGAGCGGTACAAAAAGAAAGTGGTAAAGCGCAGTGGCTGCAAACTGCAGCCGAGACAGATCCACCAGTTGTTCTGAAATCACTTGTTTGCCCCTTGAGTCGAGGTGGGTACACCGAACCTGTCGCCGATGGCGTTCGAGTCGACGCTGACGTGCGAATCCCGGATGAACAGCCACCACAGCACTGTCAGCACCAGTAGCTTGATCAGTACTGCTGTGAGCAGATGGCGCCGCAGTCGTTTGTCGGAAATGTTCATGACTATGCAGTTAGCACACGGCGTGCCAAGGGAGGCTTTGTTATGTTTATCGTTTAATAACAGTAACTTATTAGTGAATCCGCCAAGGCAGTGGATGCCATGGCAGGTTAATACGCTGCCAATCTGCCAGAGTGGCAGTCATTGGCAGTCGTGGGGTGTGAGCGCTAGCGACTAGGCCAACCCTTGTTCTTTCAGTCGTCTGTACAACGTACGCTCGCTAATCCCCATTTGCTTGGCCAGCTCGCGGCGGGAACCTTTAAACGTCGCGAGTGCGTGTACCAGCGTGCTGCCGTCTAAAGGAGGGGACGTCGAAGGCTGAGGAGGTATCACGACGCTGGGCTGGGGTAAATGTATGGAGCGGATCACTCCATCGTCAGCGAACAGACTGGCTCTTTCTAGAACATTGCGTAACTCACGGATATTGCCGGGCCAGGAAAGCCGCTGCAATTGTGTCAGAGCATCCGCATCTATCGTCAGCCGGCGCTTGCCTATACCGGCACGTTGTAAAAACGAATTCACGAGCAAACCAATGTCTTCAACTCGGTTACGCAAGGGGGGTAACAGAATTGGAAAAGCGCTGATGCGGTAGTACAGGTCCTGCCTGAACTCACCTCTCTCCATCATTTTTTCCAGTGGTTTGTGGGTCGCAGCAATTAACCTGAAGTTGGCGTGAAGGGTCTCGACACTGCCGACACGGCGATAGGTGCCCGATTCGATCAGGCGCAACAGTTTCACCTGCATTGCCAGTGGAACATCGCCAATCTCATCAAGGAACAACGTGCCGCCCTGGGCCGTTTCGACCAAACCAGGTTTGCGCGTGGTCGCACCGGTGAATGCTCCTTTTTCATGGCCGAACAGCTCGCTCTCAAACAACGTTTCGGTCAATCCTGAGCAATCTACGACTACAAAGGGTCCAGTGGCCCGCTCGCTGGTTTCATGTACCGCGCGAGCGAACAACTCTTTGCCCGTACCTGACTCGCCTAACAGCAGTACCGGCAGCATTGATGGTGCGACCCGCTGCAGCTCAGACAGGGCGAGGTTAAACGCTGGTGAACAGCCCACCAGCCCTTCGTTGCTGGGGCGCGCTGAGGCGCTTCGGACCAGTGTGAGACGCTCCACATACGCAGTAATTACTCCGTGCTCGTCTAGGATCGGCCGCAATTCGACGTCGACATGCTCAGGCCCCCGAGGCGTGTGGTGAATGTGCAAAACACGATCCGGCCCGCGCAATTCCTGCGCCTTTTTCATCGGACAATTCTCACCCGCCTGATCACATGGGACGTCGTAATGGTGTGAGATTTGATAGCACTTATGACCGATAAAGGATTTGTCAGCGCTGCCAAACTGGCGCTGATAGGCAGTGTTGGCAGCGAGGATGTTGTACTCCGGATCGAGCACGATCATCGGCTGGGGTTCGTGCTCAAGAAACGAAACAAGCGACTGCACTTGATCCGGGTGTGGGAGTGAGTTGTCCGGGGCGGGCAGGATGGTCTTCATGGTGGCTCCTGAGAATCCACCATCCTGTTGTGGCACTGCCAGCTCTGTCAACAGGCACTGCCAATGGCAGCGAATTTCAGAGTTTTAAAAAAACAAATTTCCTAGTAAAAATATGAAAGCTATTAAAATCAATAAGATAACCACTGTTTTTCGCACGGCGCGGCCTTGGCAGGTTTATTGCTATGTCAGTCCTTAGTGTGAGCGGCTCGAGAGAAGCCCCCTAAGGAGACAGGTCATGAGCGTAAAACTTCACGTCGAAGGATTCTTCGATTCTGCTACCAATACCGTCAGCTACCTCGTGCTGGATGAAGCGACCAACCACTGCGCCTTAGTGGACAGCGTACTTGACTATGACCCTAAATCCGGCCACACCGCCACAACGTCTGCCGACAAGTTGATTGCGAGGGTGAACGAACTCAATGCGAAGGTCGACTGGATTCTTGAGACTCACGTCCACGCAGACCACCTGACGGCAGCGCCATACCTGAAGGAAAAGCTCGGTGGAAAAATAGGGATCGGCAGCCAGATTTCGACGGTGCAAGAGGTGTTCGGCACTCTGTTCAATACAGGTCGTGACATGGCCCGCGATGGAAGCCAGTTCGATCACCTGTTCGTTAATGACGAACTGTTCGCCATTGGCACGCTGCAATGCCACGCGCTCCATACACCGGGCCACACACCAGCCTGTATGACTTATGTGATCAGCAATGGGGCCGAAACGGCTGCATTCGTCGGCGATACCTTGTTTATGCCGGACTACGGTACCGCACGCTGTGATTTTCCCGGTGGCGATGCGCGTACGTTGTTCCAGTCAATCAACAAGGTACTGAGTCTGCCAGCCAATACCTTGCTGTACATGTGCCACGACTACCAGCCAGAGGGCCGCGAGGTGCAGTTCGTCAGTACCGTTGCAGACCAACGCGCGCACAACGTTCATGTGCGTAATGGGATCAGTGAGGAGGAGTTTGTGGCGATGCGTACAAAGCGTGATGCATCGATGGACATGCCAACGCTGATCCTGCCATCGGTGCAGGTCAACATGCGAGCCGGGCACTTGCCTGAGCCTGAAGCGAACGGGACGCGCTACCTGAAAATCCCACTCAACGTCGCCTGACGTTGCCTCCCCTAAAAAACCTATAAGAAAAATATCCATAACGGAGACCTTTATGGACATTCGCTGCCTTGCGCCTGGACTGTCGGTATCAGAACAGATTTTTCCCAACCAATTAGCTGAACTAAAAGAAGCCGGTTTTCGCGCCATAGTGTGTAACCGTCCCGATGGCGAAGGCGGCGATCAGCCCTTATTTGCCGAAATAAAACGTACGGCCCAAGCGATCGGTATTGAGGCGCACTACCTTCCCGCTGAATCAGGAAAAGTAACCGACGAGCAAGGTATTGCCTTCGGCAAGCTGCTTGAAACGCTTCCAAAACCGGTGTTGGCCTATTGCCGTTCCGGCATGCGCTCGACAACGATGTGGGCACTGTCACAAGCGGGCCAACACCCCCTGCCACACATCGTCGAGACAGCTAAAAAAGCCGGGTTTGATATGAAAGGCGTCATTCGCCGGATTGCGAATCAGGGGCGCACACCGGTCGAAGTGGCTGAGGCGCAGCATACCGTGGTCATCATCGGGGGCGGTGCGGCGGGTATCGCGACCGCATCCAGTTTACTGGCGCGAGATCCTCGACTCGACGTTGCCATAATCGACCCGGCAGATGTGCACTACTACCAGCCAGGCTGGACACTTGTCGGCAGTGGTGTCTTCGATGCGCCCCAAACTGCCCACACGATGGGTACGACCATCCCCCGAGGAGTGCACTGGATCAAGTCGGCGGTCGCCGCTTTCGAACCCGAGAGAAATGCCGTCATTCTTGATGGATGCAGAGTCGTCAAATACGAGCAACTGATCGTGTGCCCTGGCCTGAAGCTCAATTGGCATGCAATCGAGGGTTTATCGGACACCCTGGGCCGCAATGGCGTGACGTCAAACTACCTGTATCAACTTGCCCCTTATACGTGGGAGCTGGTGCAGCAACTTCACGGCGGGCGAGCCATTTTCACGCAACCACCCATGCCGATCAAATGTGCCGGGGCGCCGCAAAAAGCAATGTACCTCTCTGCCGATCATTGGAAACGTACCGGTGTATTGGACAACGTCGAGATCGAGTTTTGCAGCGCCGGCGCGGTGTTGTTCGGAGTTCCCGACTATGTGCCCGCACTGATGGAATACATCACTGCTTATGGTATCGACCTGAATTTCGGCAACACGCTCACCAGCGTGGATGGTCCCGCGCGGACTGCAACATTCAACTGCGTTAGTCCGGATGGCAGCGCCCATCTTGTTACGCGCGACTTCGATCTCCTTCATGTTGTGCCACCGCAGATTGCGCCGGATTTTGTCCGAGTCAGCCCTCTTGTTGATGCGACCGGCTGGATCGATGTCGACCCTGCCACTCTGCGTCATAAAACCTGGGTAAATATTCACGCGCTGGGAGACGCCGCCAACTCCAGCAATGCCAAAACCGCAGCGGCTGCACGCAAGCAGGCTCCCGTTGTTGCCCATAATGTGTTGGCTGCAATGGGTAAAGCAAAAGGCAGTGCCCATTACGACGGTTACGGCTCCTGCCCGCTGACGGTTGAACGCGGCAAGATCGTACTGGCGGAGTTCACCTATGGCGGCAAGGTCGCCCCCAGTTTCCCATCCTGGCTGATTGACGGTACCCGGCCATCGAGGCTGGCATGGCTGCTCAAGGAGCGAATTCTTCCACCGCTGTACTGGAAGGGAATGCTCAAGGGGCGTGAATGGATGGCCAAACCTGAGATGGCTGACGTATGAAACCAGACCTGAAAGCAAGGAGACTGAGATGATCATCGTCTTACTGCTCGGGCTTACTGTTGGAGTCATTCTGGCGCTGACCGGCGCTGGCGGAGGAATACTGGCGGTTCCATTGCTGGTGTTTGGGGCGGGGTTGAGCATGGCCGAGGCTGGGCCAATCGGTTTACTGGCTGTCGGTTTAGCCGCGACCCTGGGTGCCGTGATGGGACTCAAAAACGGTACCGTCCGTTATAAAGCCGCGCTCTTAGTTGCAGGCGCGGGGATCGTCTGTTCTCCACTTGGTCTTTGGCTGGCGCAGCGCACGCCTAACCGTCCATTGACGATCATGTTCGCCTTCGTGCTGATGTACGTTGCGTTTCGGGTCTATCAACGATCGCTCGCGCCGTCCACGGAGTCCAAGCCCCCCGTCACCTCCAAACCACCACCTTGTCTATTGGACGTCGACCGAGGAAAGCTTAACTGGACTGGTCCGTGTGCATGGGCACTCGCCGTCTCTGGAATTGTCGCCGGCGGGCTTTCTGGCTTGCTCGGCGTGGGCGGTGGCTTTGTGATGGTGCCGGCCCTCCAGCGCTACACCAATTTGACCGCTCAGTCAGTGCTTGCAACGTCTCTGGCCGTTATTGCGCTGGTTTCAATTTCCGGCGTTGCTGCAAGTTCGGCAGCTGGGCACTTACAGTGGGCTGTTGCCATTCCATTTTCCATTGGAGCATTAGTTGGCATGATCTGCGGGCGCTTGGCCGCTGCCAAACTGTCGGGGCCAAACTTACAAAAAGGGTTTGCCCTCGTATCTGCGGGGGTTGCAGTGGCGTTGCTGGTAAAAGCTATTCAGTAGATCAAGTGGGCGGGGCACTTGCCCGCCTGTTAAGGGCTGTCCTGAAAAGCCTTCAGCTAATCCATGACTGCCAGATCCGGCGGCAATGGTTCTTCTGATGGTATTTATCTCGGTCGCCGCACTGACCCATTTTCTGGGCCGCTACTGCGGAACTGGATTGAACCTACCGTCAAGAAGGATAGGACTCATGAACGACAGCACTCGTGTGAATTTGCGTTTGGAGCAACAGCAAAACTATCGCTGCACGCTGCACTTCGAAGAAGGTGCGCCAACTCTGACCGTGGATGAGCCACCACCACTGGGGGAGGCTGTTGCCCCAGCCCCGCAGTGGCAACTCTGCTGACAGGACGCTGGCAAGTGATCGTATTCATGTTGGCCATGGTGGCCAGCATGTTCTTTACTGCGCTGGAGACCCAGCGCAGCCATTGATCGGGAGATCGCCATGAAAGCGAACATTGGAACCATTGACCGTAGCCTGCGCATTGTCGTCGGTCTGATTCTCATTGGCCTGAGTTTGTCCGGTGTGATCGGCGTGTGGGGTTGGATAGGTTTAGTGCCGCTGGCCACTGGCATTTTCCGTTTCTGCCCTGTCTATACGTTGCTAGGCATCAAAACCTGTAACCGTTGCTGAGCGACAACCGTTGCACACTAACGGGCGCCTGAAGGTGCCCGTGGTGGTTTAGGTACGAAGCACTGATCACGGTTCCTTACCAGAGCCCGTTGGTAGATCAGCACTCCACTTCGTATATCGAAAAGAGAATTCCATCATGAAACCACATGTAGAAGCTTTTTTGACTCCGCTACGTATACCTACGGCTATGTTGTCAGTGACCCGACTACAGGGCACTGCGCCATTATCGACTCTGTGCTCGATTACGATCCCACATCAGGTCACACCTCTTGCAAAAGCGCGGAACTTTTAATTACCTGCGTGCGTGAGCAAACCCTTACGGTGGAGTGGTTATTAGAAACCCATGTATATGCCGACCATCTTTCTGGACTGCCTCCGGCACCGTAGACATCTCCAGCCTATGCTTCATTGTCCTGCTCAGAGCTGCTACAAGGGAGCTCCCATCAGCACAAAAGATGGTCCTGCAATAAAAATGGACCCAGCGGATCACGAAAAAACTTCAAGCTACGGTGGCTCAAAGCCAGCTGAAGCTTATCGAGCCAAGCAAGAAGAACTGCTTAGTCAGGGGAAGCTTAAAGAGGCTATGCAAATGGATATTGATGATATTAGGCGTCAGTTTGGTAATAAGTATGATGAGGGCATCAAGCAGATGCTTGAATACGCATCAAAACTGGATCCCAACGACTTTAAGAGGTAACAAATTATGCTCTTAAAGTTTATTTCAGTCGGCTGTGTTGGTCCTCTTCAATCAGGGATGAGCCGTGAAAAGGTGCGCGAGGTGTTGGGAGGTGATTTTTCTGCTTTTAAAAAAACAGCGGATGATGGAAATGAAACGGAAGACTATAGTGTGCATCGAGTTCATGTCTATTATGATGCTGATGACCGCTTGGAAGGTGCCGAGTTTTTGAGAGGTAGTGAGTTTTATTTCAATAATATAAAGGTTGTAGGAGAGCGTTACTCTTTTTTGAGTGAGTTGTTGATTAAAGAAAATGTACGAATTGATGTTAGTGCATCCGGCTTCAAGATACGCGAACTTGGATTGAGTTTTTATGTTCCAGATATTGGTGATTACGAGGTTGATGCGTTGATTAAGTCAGTTTATGTTGATTTTAAGAGTTAGCAGTAGTTGACGTAAAGTTGCACTATAATAAAAGAATGTTGGGGGAGCACGATTATTTGATTTTGCGGGAAATGGGACAGATCCTGAGGAATCCCCACAAAACTTTCTTGCAGGTCAGTTAGATATCTTGAGTGGCCTGCATGAGTCGGGCAGTTTGGTAGTCGCCAGGCAAACCAATACCCGAGACTCATGCAGGTCGTACGATTCTTACACAAGGCATTTTTCCAAGCACTCCCCACTCTGCACCGCAAGCGCCTGAACGCTCTGATGAGCTGCGTCAGCGCTTTGCTGTACCGGCGCCGTCTGACGCTGACTGATCTGGGCAGATTTATGCCCAGCAGAGCTTACACCAAGCATTCGATCAAACGTTTGGATCGCGTGCTCGGTCACGTTCAGCTGCAACATGAACGTCCGCCGTTCTACTGGAAAATGCTCACTTCACTTCCAGAGCAACAGCATCAGGCAGAAACCGGTGCTCTCACTCTGGCGTCTCGGCCTCGAATACTTGAGATGCTCCACCATCGGATTGTCCTGCTCGAAATTGGCGGATATGGAGCTATCGCTGCGCGATGAAGTGCACCGGCAAGCTCAGAGACTGGAGTAGATTTGTGGGGATTCCTCAGGGGCTGACCTCAATTTTTCAAGTGAATATTTCCTCTTCTCTTCAGGTTTGGAGAGATATTAGAATGCTAAGGGATCAGGCCTGATATGCGTCCTGATGACTAGGAGAAAATATGCGGGCAGTTGAAAGGGTTTGTGAGGGCGTTGAAAAGCTTTTCATTATTTCCGATTTTGATTTTTTTAATCTAAATTTAATAAAGGGGCTCAGCTTGCAGCGTGAAAATACGGGAGGCGGTTGAAACTTACAAGTTTAGTCTGGAGATGCTTTATGCGTCTAAGTAGTCGGAGTTTGAAGTTGTTTTAGAGTTTACGGGGGTTCGTCGCTTAAGCGTTCCTGATGTGTGTGGAAGTTTTTACTTAAGCGAACTTGAAATGGAGGATGTCTCAACTGATCAGCTTGAGGGCGTTAAATACAGTCTGAAAGCCTATGGAGGCACAGGGTTTGAAGTGCTCGCTCGGGGATTTTCAGTTGTAAGCTGCAAGTCGCGTCATTAACGCTGGGCCGAGTGGTGTTTACCTGAATGTTCTGCCATCGAAACACAGGGGGCGTCGGTCTATGAGCTGACTGCCGCCGCCTCCTTTTCCTACACCTCATTGCTTTGCCACGCTTTGACAACCCAATCCAACCACGACTAACTTTCGTGGCGTGCTGCGTTCATGCGGCTCACGCTATGCAGCAACCCTATCTCTCCACCACGTTCTTCCGTGGCACCGTTGCGACTAACAGCTAGCAAATGACTGTTAATCATTGGTTCCCTGGTTCGAGTCCAGGTCGTGGAGCCAGATAGGGAAAAGCCTGCAGCGATGCAGGCTTTTTTTTGCCTTGGATTTTTCCGGGGGGATCAAAGCGCACAGCGTGACCTGCATGAAAGCATCTCAAATCCTACGATTCCGAGGTCAATATCATGAAAGTCACTGCGGTCGTTTCAACCAAAGGCGGGCCGGGTAAAACCACGGTTGGCGTCAATCTGAGCGCGTTCTGCGCCGATGCAGGGATCCGTACCCTGCTCATCGATCTGGATAATCAGCTGTCTCTGTCGTCGACATGAGACCGAGCAAGGCGTGATTGCTGGCCTGATGCTCGACAATTCCACATGGGACCTCATCGCGGACGTCCTCTCTGCGGACGATTTCTTCAGACGTGATCACCGTCTGATTTACCAGGCAATCCATAAGTGGAACAGACTAAATGTCGTGGTAGTCTTCAAGTATGCCCCAATGCCAACGGACTGTTCTTATATGGGGTAGTCCGCAGCGTTGGTTTTTTCATAGGAGGTTTCGCATGTCCTGGAAGTCAAACCTTGTCGTGCTTGCGCTGTCTGCTGTTGCCATTTCGGCGGAGGCCCAATCCGATCGTGAAGTGGTCGAGGATATGGTTACTCGCTCGGCCAATATCTGCCCAGGTCACAGCACCGAGCGGACCACGCCCACGGTAAAGGCGGTGCCTGTAGGCGCGTTGCGGGTCATGCTTGACCGCGGTTTGGTCATGTGCCCCGACCGGCGCCTTGACGCCGACGCGCCGGCTGTGTTCTACGGTAGAGTGGGGGTCTTCGAATGGAACCCCGATGTGCAAGCAAGCTCGGAGGTGATCGTCAAGCAGATCGACGTCATGACCCGCAAGGACGAATTCCCATCGGACACCTTGGTTTGGGATACCAAGGGTATGCCACTTGAGCAGCACACTGTGCCCGCTTTCGAACCCAAGCCAGGGGCCGCTGTGCTGTACCAGATCCGGTAAATTTTGACTTGAATCGTCAGGTTCGCGCCGGTTAGCGACCGTTACTTTGATTAGCCATCCTTGTCTTTCCACAGTGAAGGACTTGCAATGGCCGATTTCTGATTGTCGCGAAGGGCTCAAGCCGACACTTAGCTGACGTTCACTGCGCGCACCGACTGACTCGGTGGTTGGCCTTCTCGCGTATGAATCGTTCCTAGGCAGTAGCATAGGAACGGTAAGCGTTCGGCCAAGTCATCGTCTTGATATTAGCGCTCGGGCTCCAATCGACTATCAGTGATATCCACGGCCTCGTCGCAGGACTATCAGGTCAGCTTATCAATCAATTTTTCAACGATCTCTTTGTCGGGTTTCTCGCGCTAATCGGGGTCTTGCGGATCGAATTTGAAACGGACGCCAATGAGGTCCACCGGGACTCCCACAAATTTGATGTCGTCCAAGTAAATGGGGATAACGTGTGTTTGCGCTGACGCCGAATTGACCCCATGGCCGATGCAACGTATGCGTCCGGGCAAGTCATCTGCTTGACCTGTCTGCTCGACATATTGACTAGCTCAAATCATGCAGGTCTCGCCCGAGAGGCTGACTCAAAGACCATTCAGAAAACTTTACCCTCAACCCTTGCCGTTCCGGTGTGCAGCACATAGGGCCAACCATATAGCGTTCCGCCTTTGGAAACGGTGCAAGCCTGAGCAATGGCCAGGTTATGCCGTCCATGGAGTATTGCAAGCGCAGCACTCCATCGGAAACGGTGACACGAAGCCAGAAATCGGTCGGGTCGCCAGAAAAGCAGCTGGGCGCCCAATCCGACGTGCCTTGTGTCAGCACGCTACTGATCATTGGCATTCCATCGTTAAATTCTATCCCTGCCTTGAGCCAGGTCTCCTCATTGAGCCTGACCATAATTCCCGCTTGATCATAAAGCTCGCGAAAATCGGCGTTAATTCTGACCTGAGCCGTAAAGCTTCCCAAGGTTGCAAACCCTAAGAAATGTCCGCTGTCGCGTATGAATCCGTAGTGCGTTTCACGCCAGAAGTCGGTGTGGGAGTCGGTAACCATCTCCAAGCTTCCGTCAGTAAAGGTCTGGTAAAGGCTCGGTTTGTTCAGCCAATTAGCAGTTCGCCAAACTGACGCTTCAATGTCCTGACTGACCTCTACAGTCTGCTTCCTATCCATCATGTTACCTCCACAATTTATTGGATGGATCTGCGTTGCAAACCAATTCTTTCTCTGCACTGGCTCGAAGGTCACCTACCGAGCATTGGTACAGATTCCAATCACAGGGAGCGTAGACGTTGCCATTCATTCCAGCAGTCCTCCGCTATGATGTCTGGATAACCGCGCTCTTCTTCCATTGCTAATGATCCGGCTAGAATTGGGGGGGCACCTGTTACTGCCGATTGCCCAAGCGGAAGCTGCTTTAAGAAACGAATCGATGGTGCTGTTTTCCCAGCCACTTGCTCCAGCTCCGTGGGGGAGGATGGAATAGTCAACGTACGCTCCTGGGCAAAGTCAGCACCAAGCGCTTCAATGAAGACTAAAAACGATTGTTCGTTGTGAACACGTTCCAACAATCCATCAAGGTCTCCACACATCAACATCATTACCTCAGGATGCGAACGTGACAGTGAGTATCGCATGCTGCCGTTTGACGATAGGGGAGTCAAACCCAGTCATATTGTCGCTTGGAAGCAGATCTTCATATGATGATCTTAGAACGCTCAGAATTACCCATTCGATTCAATAGCGACATGGAGCAGACCACAGTTTATGGATATCGAATTTCGCGGTAATGGCATGCGTGACAATCCGTCTATAGGTACATGCGATGAGTACGGCGTGAGCGGGATTACCAGCTTTGAAGATCTGACCGGAGCTCGTCGTAAGATTGCTGAGGCGCACCCAGGCTTTAAACCTCTGTTCTCGCTCGATGATCTGCACCAAGCCCGCTACACCTCGGGCCATGTGCGCAATAACCTAGGGATGGACGATGCATCGGAGCAGGACATCGCGGGCTTGCCTCCAGAGTGCTTCGAGCAGGGTGAATACATAGGCTATCCGACGACGAAAGCGGAGTTCGCGATCTGCCTTCGCAATTTCACACGGCTGGTTGCAGGCACGTCTTTTGAAGATGCTTGTGCTCATGGTTTGACGCTGGATGAGCAGGCCCTGCAGGAGTGGATCGGTTACCAGAACAACCCTATCTCTCTTCTAGAGCAGCCCCTTTCAGCTCTCCTGGTACCCGTTCAGCAGTCTTGCCAGGCACTTGCGGCTTTTCCGAATGGCTATTTCACTTCGGATCTGGATCCTGCGAAAAACTTTTCGGTTGCGCGTCATTTTTCAGAAGCGCATGGCTATGAGTTGATGGGCGTGGGTGCTTCTTACATCGGCTTCATTCGTGCTGAACCGCCTGATACATCCCTTGCTAACGTCGTAGCCAAAGACTTCTGTGCGCTCTACAACACTAGCGATGAAAACCTACAGGCACGTGTTGCCAAAGTTGCGCAGGCGATCTCCGGTCGGACGCATCTTTGGCTGCGTTACGTGGAATGAGCTTCGTTCGTAGCAAAAGCCCGGCTGAGTAGATAGGGCAGCCTTGTAGGAGGGCAGTTGCTCTGCAAGTTTTGTTCGGCCCATTACGGTGGCGCTATTTAGTCGAGCCGCAAGATCTGACTGACTTACCTTTGTTGGCGAGCCGCTGTGCGCGGCCAGGCTGTCGTAAACCGAGCTCCCGCGTTCCGCCGGATCTCGGCCCTGCGGGCGTCCATCCTTCACGCCTTCGGCTGTGCCAGCCTGCGCGCTCCGCTTGCGTTGGTTACTCAGCGCGATATGGTCGATACGCCAAACTGCTCGTCATTTCCCCAATGGGGAAACCACATCTTGCCAGCCATCAATCAATTCCATATTTTGCGCAACGAGCTGGCAGGGCTTGCCAGTTGCCTTGCGACAATTGCTAAGTGCCTGCTTTCGTGCTGTCTTGAGTGAGCGCGCGCCGTAGTACCAATAAATGCTGCTACTTTCCTTGGACATTGCCATGGCTTTCTCGGTAACGCTTTGAAGATAAGCCTCAGCGCCCGCACGGTCTTCGGGGACCAGCTTCGAAAGCAGCGGCATTAATGCGCTGTCGTCCATGGCAGGAAACCGGTTGCTCCTGAGAAAATCTTCGATATGAGGCTTTAAAAGTGTATTGGCCTCTTGTTTGTAGAGCGAGTGCCCATCCTTACCGAATGGGGGTAGCGACGCCAGCTCAGCGTTACCTCCCCCCGAGCGATAACCCGCGATCATCCGACCTACAAGATCTGGGCTGAAAAACGGATCATTCTCGGCGTAAATCCAGAGCGTTGGCGTTGGGTTGTCTTTGCCGAATTTCGTGAGGTTTCGCACAAGATCAGTTTGATATAACGAGCAATTAGAGTCGGCGGAGCCCACATTTGTGTAGTGGTAAACGCCGCCAGAGATGTTAATTACCGCCGTCAATGGGTGACTTGGTTGAGCCGCGAGGTCTAGCATTGAAGCTCCGCCGATAGAGATACCAACACCTATTGCCAAGGATGGATCTACATCTGGACGCTCACGCACAGCCGCCAATGCGGCGCCAAGCTCTTTGCCATGCGCATCGAGAAATCGTGCCACGTTGGGATTGGTGCAAGTTCCCCCTTCATTCATGAAGCTTCCGGTCGAACGGCCATAGCCGGGCCATACAATAGATGCGGCAAGCCAGCCACGGTGCGCAAAGTCGTGGGCGATATGAGCAAGCCAATCGGCATGTGCGGCGGACGGAGATGTTGCCGCCGAGCCGTTAACAATCAGTGCGATGGGGAACTTTCCCTCCTTTACGGGACGGACGATTAATGCTTCGATTTTCTCAATATGGGAGTCGATCTGGATCGGCAATAAGAGCCGTTCTTCGCTTACCAGCGCATCTGCATGAGTTTGGCTTGCAAAAAGCATCAGACCAAACGTGATAGTCCTGAAGCGTAGTATTGATTGCATTTAGAACACTCGCTGATACGTTAGAAGCCAAGCTTAAACTGGTGCGACAATAGCTGATCGTAAGGTTCTGCCCAACACGCCTTGTGGTTAGCCCGGGATGTCTCATCGCGTATCACTCAATCCTGCATCGTTGGGAAATAGGTGATGTGGAATCAACCTGCTGACACGTGGGGACTTACGCAATTAGTTCTGGAGTTCGGAGGGTGTGTTTCCGGAACTCTTAAGTTGTGTCTGCGTATATTCCGATTAGCAGCTAATCCAACAGGAATTCGTTCTGTTGAGTCATTTGCAAAGCAGTCTTCTCCAAACGCAGTAAAAACTCTTTCCGGGGCTGTCCTCCGCCATATCCGGCGAGTGCACCGTTTGTCGCTATGACACGGTGGCAGGGCACGACAATAGATAAGCGATTGTGTCCATTTGCATTGCCCACTGCTTGGCTTGCACCTGGCTTACCGATGCCCCTAGCGATGGCACCGTAGGTTGAAATGGTTCCATAGTCGATTTTTAGAAGCTCTGCCCACACAAGCCTGTCAAAAGAGCTGCCTGGCATATGGAGCGGTACTGAAAAACTTTTTAGCTTTCCATCAAAATAAAGTTTTAGTTGAACTTCGATCTGCTTGATGTAGAGGTGCTCGCCAGGCGCAATTGAATACCCATGACGCCCACGCAGTTCGTTTAATTCAGCGGTTAGGGCCGGGCGGTCAAGAAATTCGAGGAGTACCAAACCTCGTTCCTCTGCCATGGCAATCATTGGGCCCAACGGTGTAGTCAGATGACGATAAAGCAGGAGCGACGTTTCAGCTGCCTTACCGGGTGGCATTTGAAATGTTTTTTTGAAAGCATCTCTAAAACCACTCAATGACTCGTATCCTAAGTCAAATGCTGTGTTATCCAGCGTTTCGCCCGCAGAAATCCGGCCTAGGGCGACACCGAGCCTTCTAGAGCGCATCCATGCATGAAAAGTCATGCCAAAATTTTGTTTGAACCACCTGCGTAAGCGTAACGGATCGATACCATGCGTAGTTAGTTCAGCATCACTCCAGCGAGCGTCAGGTGATGCAGATACAGAGGCCAGTAGCCCCTTGACCCAACCTGGCGCGGAAGCCGCGAGATTCAATGGCTTGCATCGCAAGCAAGGCCGATAACCTGCTGCCATCGCTTCGTTGGCCTGTGAAAAAAACTCTACATTCTCGGGCTTTGGCTTACGTGCACCACATGTAGGGCGGCAAAAAATACCTGTAGTTTTGACAGCAGTGAAAAAAACGCCCTCGTAGGCGGTGTCGCTGCATAGCATCGCATTCACCATCTCGCTTCTGGGCGGAAGAGCGTGATTGTAAGATCTCATAGACCGTAGCCTCGTCCTCGAATGGGTGTGAAAATCGCTTTCGAGGTGCGGGAAACAGCGGCGATTTTCATGCGAATCACAGATTAATAGGTCGACGATTACTTTTCGCCTAGGTGTTTTTTTGCTGCCATAAGTCTATTCAGGTCGCCGTAGGTATATGCGTCCAATGGATACTCAAAAAGCTTTCCCGTTCGCAAGAAGCTCTTGGCGAGCGCCTTGTTGGCGCCACATAAGAATTCAGCGATGCTGGAACCAGCGCTTAGCCGTTTGACGCCTAGACTCGCCAATTCATCCAAGCCGGGTAGGCCGTTCCAGGAAAGCAGGTTGACGGGTAGCCGCGTTGCCTCGCACAGTGTAGCAATGTCGTTTTGCTCAACCATTCCGGCTGCAAAAATGCCGTCTGCACCTGCTTGCTCGAGCAGCGATGCACGGAAGAGGGTCTCTGCCAATTGTCGCGCTGGCTCTACCAAACACCTCAGATAAACGTCAGTTCGTACGTTCACGAACAGATCGATTCCATGCTTGCTTGCTACCTTCTTTGCCACTTCGATTTTTCGCAAAATCAGATCGGTGCCGCCTGCTCCGTCCTCAATGTTGATTCCAACGGCTCCAGCCCTAACTACGCAATCAATAACTTTAGCAACCGACTCAAGGTCGTCGGAATAGCCCCCTTCGACATCGACCGTGAGGGGGACTGTAAGCACTCGAACCATTGACTCAACTGTAGTAGTCAGCAGTTTTAGGGGAAGTTGATTGCCATCTTGGTATCCATGCGCCCAAGCAACGGCGGCGCTGCTGGTCGCGACTGCCTTACTCCCTACGCTCTCGACAATACGTGCGGTGCCAGCATCGCTCACGTTGGCGAGTACCAACAAATTATCTTGGTGAAGGTTGCGGAAAACCGCACTTAGTGGCGTCATTCAGTGGTACCCCGGTGAGAGAAGACAGATGCAGATCGCACTATCGTAAGCGGACTACACCGACGTCTCCACCGAGAAATCGACAGTGATTTAAGAGCTAGCGAATATAGTTTTTGCGGGCTAGTGAGGGGTGAATACCTACGCAAAAGTCTGCTGAAAGACGTTGCCGTACACATCCAGTCATCGCAGGGATCGGGTAGATGACTTCCCCGGACGCTTGCGGTCCTTTTGCTTACGCGAAGTGTTTGATCAATGATCCACGTACGGGCCGACCCTCTGCACAACCAGGTCAGTTGGCTCGTCTACATCGTCGAAACTATGCGAATCAGGACAGCAGACTCTCGTTAGATCGTTCGGGGCGCGCACCCGAACGATGAGCGGGATGCCGCCTTCTCACTTCTTGAGTGAAGGCGGCAGGTGAGGGTAAGAGTCCTTGGGGTCAGTCATATTTGCGATGAACATCAGTGCTGATGGGGAGTGTCCGTAGGATCAACGATTTGAAAAATCTTGCCCTGGTTCCATGCATCTGCGCCTGGCGCAACGACGGGCGTTGGTATGTCCGCCCGAGCTTTCTTCTTCTGCGCGCTATCTAACCCGAATCGACGATCGCGATCTGCAACCATCTGTGGATCCGCTTGCCCGTCTGCTGTAAAGCCCATCATGAGCTGAGGAACGCCAAGGGGCAGGTCTTTATTGAGGTCGGTATGCCAGGTGTGCCACGTCTTGCCGTAGGTATGGACGAGTTTTTCCATCAATGCATGCTCGGCTACCTCAGGGATCCCAGGCGCTACGAGCTGACCTGATTTCACTTCGTGAACATGACTGTGCCAAAGCGCTTGTTCGGCTTTGGGAAGACCTGCGAACAATTGTTCGCTGATGATGTACTCGACCCCCATCAGCTTGGCGTCCTTACGATTGCCATCGTAGATCACGCACTGGATAACTTCCTCGTTGAGAATCGCGCAGTAGTGGTGCGCCTCCATCTGGGCGTTCATGTGGCCGTTGTAAAAATGGAAGCCATCCAGATACGCATTCAACGCGTCTATCGGCGGACGTGATTGAAGTAGTGCAGCACCGGCATCAAGGGACTGCGTGGCGGGCGATTTGGTATCTCCAGGCGCGATTACGTTAGAGGGCGAATTGTTACCCGTACATGCGACGAGAATGGGCGCTAACAACGCCATGCTCATCGTGTTGACCCTATAGGCTTTGCGCAATCCACTCATTCGAGAGTCCCTTCAGTCGATTTAATTTAATGCGTGCCTTGTCGCTTAGATAGCTTTTCAGCACCCCATGCAGTGGCAGCGATATGGATATCTGCCAAGCAAAGAAAGTTTTTATCTGCGGGGAAATTGCCGACGACAGGTGCTATTTCAGTCATTTCCGTGCGCCTTATGCCGCCGGTCGCGACGGATAAAATCATAATCAAATGATCGTGCCGAGTAGTCCTTCAGATAATCGTGGGCGTCGCCTTGGTTGAGTTGCCGAATGAGTATCGATTGCCTGTTGCCCATTAGTGTCCTACTGATCGTTATAGGCCCTAAGGAATGATGAGGAGGTCGTGATAGAGATCGAATCAAACACCGTAACGTTTGTTCCCCCCAGAGTTCATGCAATTCCCACCACCCCTTGGCTCTATGCAGACATATCTAGCCTGACGGAATGGTTCCACTTTGGAGACTACGTAGTAGTTGGTCTCTGCGTGGAGGCTTTGGACGATACCCGACCCCTCGGCAAGATATGTGAACTTTAGTCATACGCGAATTTCCATTGCTTGAGAGTGAAGCCACCTAGCTATCAGCCCGGTGATCGGCTGTCTCAACCTCAAGCCAGGAAGTTTAACGTGAAGACCTTGACCCCCAAGACCTCCCTTCGCCGCGCCGTCACCGGCCCGATGCTGTTTCTATTTATTCTCGGCGATGTTCTCGGGGCGGGCGTTTATGCCCTTGCCGGGACAATTGCGGGAGAGGTAGGTGGCGCAATATGGGTGCCCCTGCTACTCGCTCTGTTTTTCGCGATGCTTACTGCCGGTTCCTACGCAGAGCTGGTGACAAAATACCCTCACGCGGGCGCCGCTTCGGTTTTCGCTGAGAAAGCGTTCGGGTCACCACTCATTTCTTTTCTCGTGGGCTTTTGCATGCTTTCTGCTGCTGTCACAAGCGCGGCAGGTTTGTCCTTGGCGTTTGCGGGCGATTACCTAGCGGCGTTCATCCAGGTACCACCTCACATTGCGGCGCTGCTGTTCCTTGTCGTTATCGCGCTCCTGAATGCAAGGGGGATTAAAGAGTCCCTTGGAGCCAACCTAGTGATGACAGTTATTGAGCTGTCAGGCCTTCTCTTGGTCGTTGTCGCCGCAGCGTGGTATTTCCGCACAGGCGAGGCAGATTTGGGTCGCAGCCTGGAGTTCAAGCCAGGGGTCAGCCCGATGTTAGCCGTTTTGGGGGCGGCATTGATCGCCTTCTATTCGTTTGTAGGATTCGAAACATCCGCCAATCTAGCGGAAGAAATTCGAGACGTTAGAAACGTTTACCCGCGCGCGTTATTTGCCGCATTGGTAACCGCCGGAGTCGTCTACATGGCTGTCGGAGTCGCCGCATCTTCCGTACTGCCAATGGAAAAGCTGGTGGCAACCTCGGCTCCCCTTCTTGAAGTGGTTCGGGCGTCAGGTTTAAACATTCCGCCTCGCGTCTTCGCCTTCATTGCATTGATCGCGGTGGCCAATGGTGCGCTCCTTACGATGATCATGGCCAGCCGTCTAACTTACGGCATGGCCTGTCTTGGGATCTTGCCAAAGGCGCTGAGCAGAGTGCTGCCTCAGAGACGCACCCCGTGGATAGCAATCATCGCTACCACCCTCGTAGCTATTGGACTCACGCTGACGGGAACTCTAGCTACATTGGCTGAAACCGTCGTCCTGCTCCTGCTGTTCGTATTTCTCTGCACTAATTTGTCCGTGTTAATCCTGCGCCGCGACGAGGTTGCGGAAGATCACTTTCGGGTGCCTACGTGGGTTCCGGTAATTGCTATCGTCTCGTGCTTGGTACTGCTCAGTCAGCAAAGTTTGGAAACATGGATGCGGGGAGGGGCCTTGATCCTCGTAGGCATGCTGCTTTTCGCGTGTTCAAGAGTCGCGCTACCCGCGCCAGTGGAGCCTGGTTAGTCTTGTAAGCGCTTCGCCTGTCTATCGCAGCGTTAACTTGTCGAATTTGTACGAGTGTCAGGGCGCGCGGTTGTATTGGGAGCATCCAATGCCCCGGATGCTTGATTGTGAGCGACACTGGAGCACCATCCGATCAATCGTCTGGCATGCCTGCACGCAGGAACTTCAACGTCGCCGCCGAGCGGGGGAGCACATCAATTCAAGCCGCGTGCCTGCATATGGCTCACGGACGGGAAGCTACCTCGTCTAGGTGCTGCAGCAGTGCCAGAGGATCCTCGTAGACTCGGAGTGCACCTGCACGTTCAAGCTCTCCTGTGTCGTAACCACCTGAAAGCAGCCCTATACCGGTGGCCTTACAGCGGCGTGCGGCAAGCATGTCCCAGATGGCGTCGCCTATCACCAAGCATTCTTCGATGGGTACATCGAGTTTGCATGCAGCGGCGAGAAAAAGGTCTGGATCGGGCTTGCCATATTTAACGTCATCACGGGTGATGAGATTGACCTCTGCTATATCCAAGCCTAATGCCTTCAGATTTATCGCTGCAGTATCCATCCCACCGCTGGTAGCAATACACCACTTGAACTGATCGCGATTCAAAGTATCGAGAAGCTCGACAGCGCCAGGGAGCGCGCTTATCTGGCCCTGCAGATCTTTGTAGGCTTTATCATGTTTATTGCTCAGCCTTTTAGCTTGGTCTGGTTTGATTTCCAGTCCTGTTTCACGCGCTAACGTCTTGAGCATCAGCCCACCGCTCATACCGATTTTTCTGTGAATTCGCCACATGGCCAACGGTATGCCTTCTGAGTCGAGCGCGGTTTTCCACGCAAAGACGTTCTGGTAAACGCTATCAGTCAACGTTCCATCCAGATCGAATATAAATGAGGTTTGCTGGCGCATGCGTGGCACCTCTCTAAATTAAAACTCAAGCAATAAGTGTCGTACATTTCGAATGTTGGACGCACCGAAAATCAAAGGGACTAGCTTTTATCCTTGAGTCTTTCCAAGTCGGATGGGCCGGGTTCTACACGCGGTTCATCGCCAAGTAATTCATCTTCCCTAACGACTCGTTCGTCATCGGTTAAACCTGTATCTGCCAGGTCTGAGCCGAAGGCCGAGTCCTTCGCGCCTTTACGTTTAACTGATGGAACGAAGCTTTTTTCAGGCATGAGGTCTCTCCTTGCGTTTCGAAATTTAAAGCGCTCAGTTTTTCGAAAGCATGTGCCCTGACTCGTTCAGTCTTTCGCGAATCATTGGGACGTGGAGACGCAAACTGCCGCAGGGAAACCCACAGCCTCATCTCCATGATCGCGGCCTTGCGCGTTCCCCGGCCTGACCAAGTGGTTTTGGTTTATGTACAAAAAAGGGCCCAGCTGTAGTCTTAGGATGATCGTATGGGTATGAATTTTAAGCACTAGGCTTAATTTCAATTCAAAACAGTTATTTAGTCTAAGAGTGCCAGATAGGGAAAAGCCTGCAGCGATGCAGGCTGTTTTTGCTTGGGATTTGACCATAGGCATCAAACGTTGGGCGCAAGTGCCCGCTCTCCCTTCAGCTTCCTCCACAATGTCCTCATCGTCGCGTTCTGATTGGCAATCGCGCAATATGAGCGCCTCTCCAACCGGATCGGCGCTGGCGGATGATGGCGGCGATCTACGGCGACTCCAGCACGTTTCTTGCTCGCCGGTGCGTCAGCCTGTTTGAAATGATCGCAGCGCCGGATAAAATTTTTTTTGTGGCCGTGCTTGAAATTTCCCCCCCTGAACCTACTTAGGTTTTACGCGATGCCGAATACGGGTCGCGTCTCAAATCACTTGGAGAAAACTCAGGAGATTTTGCAATGGCTACTACTCTTTCGTTGGCCCCACTGTTCCGTCATTCCGTCGGTTTTGACCGTTTCAACGACCTTTTTGAATCGGCGCTTCGCAGCGAGGCCGGTACCACCTACCCACCCCACAACGTCGAAAAGCACGGTGAAGATCACTACCGGATCGTCATCGCGGCCGCAGGCCTGGTGGAGGATGACCTGGAGATCCAGGTGGAAAAAGGCGTGTTGACCGTCGCCGGTGGCAAGCGCGAACACAACGAGGGCATCACCTACCTGCACCAAGGCATCGCCCAGCGCGCGTTCCGTTTGTCGTTCCGCCTGGTCGACCACATTGAAGTGCAGGGCGCGCAACTCGCCAACGGGTTGCTGAGCATCGACCTGCTCAGGGTGGTTCCGGAGGAAGCCAAGCCTAAGCGCATTGCGATTGGCGGTGCTGCCAAGGCTGAGGTGAAATCCATCAGCGAGCAGTAAGGCTGGAATGAATAAAGGCGCTCTCCGGAGCGCCTTTATTCGTAGCGTTCACATTACAGCGAGGGAACATTTCTCCCACTCGACTCATGCCCAGCCCGCACCTCACGCCCCTCCCACTTGGCAATCACCAACGGCGCCAACGCATTGCCCAGCACATTCAGCGCCGTGGTCGGCATCTCCATCAAGCGGTACACCCCGGCGATAAACGCGATGCCTTCCAACGGCAGACCGGCGCTGGCCAGGGTGGCCGAGAGAATCACGAACATGAACCCCGGCACCCCGGCCGCGCCCTTGGAGGTGAGCACCATGGTCACCACCAGCAAGGCCTGATCGCCCAGGCTCAAATCAATGCCGTACAACTGCGCGACGAACAGGGTGCCGATGCCGAGGAACAGTGAGGCGCCGTCGAGGTTGAACGAGTAACCCACCGGCACCACAAAGCTCACCAGCGAAGGGGGTACGCCGTAGGTCTCGAGTTTTTTCATCAGTTGCGGCATCACCGCCGCCGAGCTGGCGGTGGAGAAGGCCAGCACCAGTTCATCCTTGATATGGCGCATCAGTGCGAACAGGTTGATCCCGCATACACGCGCCACCAGGTTGAGCACCACCAGCACAAAGAAGGCGATGGCCACATAGCTGACCATGATCAGTTTGGCCAGCGGCAGCAACGAGCTGAAGCCGAAGTTGGCCACGGTCACGGCGATCATGCCGAACACGCCGATGGGCGAGTAGGCCATGATCATCGAAGTGACCTTGAACATCGCGTCGCTGACGCCACGCAACAGCGCGATGACCGGGTCTTTGCGCTCGGCGGGCAAGCGCGCCACGCCCAGGCCGAACATCACCGCAAAAAACAGCACCGACAACAGGCTGCCCTGGGCCATGGCGTTGACCACGTTGTCGGGGATGATGCCGACGATGATCTGCCCCAGGCTATGACCGGCGCCGGTACTGGTGGGCAGGGTGATATTCGCCGCGTGCAGGCTGGACAGTTCAGTGCCGGCGCCGGGCTTGAGCAGGTTGCCCATGACCAGGCCGATGATGATCGCCAGGGTGGTGATGCAGAAAAAATAGCTCAGGGATTTGACCCCGATACGGCCCAGGGATTTTCCGTCACCGTGCCCGGCAATGCCCACCACCATGCAGGAAAACACGATGGGCACTACGATCATTTTCATCAGCTTGATAAAGATGTCGCCCGCCGGTTGCAGGACATTGTCCACCAGCCACGGCCGGGATTCGGGAAAGCGGTGCAGCAGGGCACCAATGGCGATACCGGCGAGCAAGCCGATCATGATTTGCCAGACCAGCGCGATACGGGGCGTGTGCATGGGAGTGCCTCATTTGAGATCAATGATTTTTAAGTTGTTGTTCTAGGCAGTCAAAAGGCGGCCGTCCGCTGGTCGCCGGGTGTTACGGGTGGCCGTCAGCGCAGGTCGTGGCAAGCGTCTTTGAGGCGACGGCACCCTTCTTCGATCACGTCCAGGGAGCTTGCGAAGGACAGGCGCACATACGGCGACATGCCGTAGGCCGCACCGCTGACGGTGGCCAGGCCGTAGTCGCGCAACAGGTAGTCCACCAATTGGGTGTCGCTGTCGAGGCGATCACCTTGGGGGGTGAGCTTGCCCATCAGGCCGCTGACGTTGGCGAATACATAAAACGCGCCATCGGGCGGGATGATGCTCAGGCCGGGAATACCCGCCAGTCGCTCCAGCATCAGTGCGCGGCGCTGCCGGTATTCCCCGCGCATCGCGGCGATAGGTGCCTGATCACCCGCAAACGCGGCCACCGCTGCCGCCTGGCTCAACGAGCTGGGGCAGGTGGTGGTCTGTGACAGCAACTTGGCGATGGCCGCGATCAACCACGCCGGCCCCGCACCAAAGCCCAGGCGCCAACCGGTCATCGCATAGCCCTTGGACGCGCCGTTGACGATCAGCGTGCGCGGCTTGAGGTCGGGCGCAAGGCGTGTCAACGGCACATGCCGGGCGTCGCCGTAGACGAAGTGTTCGTAGATCTCATCGGCCATGACCAGCACATGGGGATGGCGGCGCAGCACCTGCGCCAGGGCCAAGAGTTCGGCTTCGCTGTACACCGCGCCGCTGGGGTTGTTCGGGCTGTTGAGGATCACCCATTTGGTGCGTGGGGTGATCGCTTCTTCGAGCGCGGCGGGCGACAGCTTGAAACCCAGGGTTTCATCGCCGGGAATGATCACCGGTGTGGCATCGTTAAGCCGCGCGATGTCCGGGTACGAGACCCAATACGGCGTGTGCACGATGACTTCATCGCCGCGATTCAAGGTGGCGGCCAACGCGTGATAAATGATGTGCTTGCCACCGCAACCGGCAACCACCTCATCCAGGCCGTACACCAGATCATTGTCGCGCTGCAGTTTCAGGCAGATGGCCTGGCGCAGCGCGAGGGTGCCGGTGGTGGCGGTGTAATGGGTATCACCGCTGTGCATCGCCAGGCTGGCGGCCTCAAGAATATGCGCCGGAGTGTCGAAGTCCGGCTCGCCCACGGTGAAGTTGACGATGTCGCGGCCCTGGGCGCGCAACTCGGTAACCAAGGCGTTGGCGGCGATGCTGGGGGAGGGCGCGATGCCCAGGACACGGTCCGACAAAAATGCAGTGCTCATCTTGGACTCCTTCACACCAGGCCGGCATTGTTGAGGGCCTTGTCGATCCAGCTCTGGCGCACCGCACCGCTGGCGATCTCTGCCTTGACCGCTTCTTCATGCTCGGCATGTTGCGCGGCGCGGCGCAGCACTTCGGTGGCGTCGGCCTGGGAGAACGCGACCAGGCCGTCTTCATCACCCACCAGCAGGTCGCCGGGGTTGATCACCATGCCGCCGATGGACACCGGCACGTTCACTTCGCCGGGGCCGGTTTTGTACGGGCCGGTGTGCACCACGGCGCGGGCGTAGCAAGGGGTGTCCTCAAAGCTGGCGACATCGCGAATCGCGCCGTCGATCACAAACCCCACGCAACCACGCTGTTGGGCGTAGAGCTTGACCAGCTCACCGATCACCGCGTTATTGGTGTCGCCCTGGCCGTCCACCACCAGTACATGGCCGGGTTGCAGCATGCTCATGGCCTTGTAGATCAGCAGGTTGTCGCCGGGGCGGGTCTTGACCGTGATCGCCGTGCCCACCAGCTTGCCGCTGCGGTTGTAGCGCGTCAGGCCACGGGCGCCGATATGGCGGCCGAGGTTGTCGCTGATATGCGGCGTGACCACCTGAGCAAACGCCTCGACCAGTTCGGCGGGGGCCATGGGCGCGTTGGGAAGGATGCGTGAACCGGGCAAGGACATGGCAAATCTCCAGAATTGTTAGATAGCGATGGGCTATGGCCGGATCTTAGGAGTGATGATCGAAGAGTTTTAGCGATATTTTATGATGTGATAGCATCGCTTTTTCTCATGAATTGGCCGCCATGATCACCTTCAAGCAAATCGAAGCGCTGTACTGGATTGCCGAACTCGGCAGCTTTGAAGCGGCGGCGAACAAGCTGAACATGTCTCAGTCGGCCATCTCCAAGCGCATCCAGGAGTTGGAAGACACCTTCGACGTCGAGATTTTCGACCGCAGCAAGCGCAACGCCCGGCTGACGGAGAAGGGCGGTGAGCTGCTCGACTACGCCCGCGACCTGCTCAACAGTCGCGACCAACTGCTCGAACGGGTCAGCGCCCGCGAAGTGTTGGTGCGCCGTTTTCGCCTCGGCGTCACCGAACTCACCGCATTGACCTGGCTGCCGGCGCTGGTGGAAGCGTTGCGTCAGGCCTACCCCAAGGTGCAGATCGAACCGTCAGTGGAACTGAGCAGCGAACTGTTTCGCAAGCTGGAAAGCGACCAGCTCGACCTGGTGATTGTGCCGGACGTCTACAGCGACCCGCGCTTCCACAGCACTGCGCTGCAAAGCGTGGAAAACGCCTGGATCTGCGCGCCGGACCTGATCCCCAACCCCGACCCCGTAAGCCTGGAAGTGCTGGCCGATTACACCGTCCTGACCCAGGGTTCGCAGTCGGGCACCGGCTTGATCTACGAGCGTTGGCTAGCCGCGCACAACGTGCAGATGCCGCGCACGCTCACCAGCCATAACCTGCTGGTGCAGGTGGGGTTGGCGCTGTCGGGGATCGGCGTGAGCTATCTGCCCAAGGCGTGTTTGTCGCACCTGATCGAGCACGGCGCATTACGCGCGCTGGTCACGCAGCCGGAGTTGCCGAGTATCCAGTACGTGGCATTGCACCGGGTGGACCGCCAGTTCGGCTTGAACCAGGACGTGGCGCGGCTGGCGCAGGCCTGCTGTGATTTTTCGCGGTTGTTGTTTTAGAGCAAGTGTGGCGCGATGCTAGTGTATCGGTGCGGTTGAACACCCTTTAAAGAGGCTCACAGGTATGGCATTCACCACCCTGATACTGGATGCTCCCGGCCCGCCGTTGCTATTCGAGGAAGTCGACCGATTCCTTGAGTTGGGCCTGGTCGTCACCCTGAATCTCTACTATTTCACCGATAAACACAGTATCCGCGAGCACTATGGCGAGCGCATCCGGTACACCGAGATCAATGGCCACGACAGGCAAGCTTTTATCGACGCCGTGACTCAGGCCGGGGGGTATAGCGTGTTTAAGACGCGCCTGAATATTCCCATTGAGAGCGAACTGATTCGCGCCGCGGCATCATCGGCCCTGCCAACGCCGCTGCGCGCCATCGCCCAAGCGGGTACAGGCGTTAACCATATCGACCGGCAAGAGGCTGAGCGGTGTGGCGTGACCGTACTGAACACGCCGGGCTCCAACGCGGCGGCGGTCGCTGAATACGTCGTCGCCCAGGCGTTGTTTTTATCCAGGGACCTGGACCACTACAACGCCGAAACGCACCGCGGCCGCTGGTCCAAGGGCACCTTGGCGCCCGGCCCCGAATTCGGCGAACTCACGCTGGGGGTGGTGGGCACCGGCAGTATTGCCCAAGCCGTCGCACGCAAAGCGGGATCGCTCGGTATCAAGGTCATCGCCAGCGGTTCAGAGCGTTTTACGCAGCAGGTCGCGCACAGCCTTGGGCTTGAGCGGCGGCAAAACCTCGAGCAATTGCTGGGGGAGGCCGACGTGGTTTCTATTCACGTACCGCTGACACCGCTCACCCAAGGCCTGTTCGGCCTTGCCCAGTTCAGGCAGATGCGTCAAGGCTCGATACTGATCAATACCGCTCGCGGCGGCATCGTCGACGAAGCCCAGTTGGCAAGCTTCATGACCGCGTTTCCCGGGCATATAAAAGCGGTTGCCATCGATACCTTTGTCCACGAAAAAGACCGTTTTGACTCGCCACTGGCAGGCATCGGCAATGCCCAACTGACACCGCATATCGCAGGCAACACGACGACGGCGATCCGTAAGGCTTCACGGCAGATTGTCGACAAGATCCACGCGCTCAGCCTGGCTGCGGACGCACGTTAACCCGCAGGATTCGAGCAGGCCCCTTTGATAAGAGCAAGCTCCCTCGCCACAGGCGGCGTGGTGGACGCAGCTATGTCCCAAGTCATCATGAGCTGGCTGATCGCGGCGTCGAGGGTGGCATGGGGCACGTTGTCCCGCGCCAATATCGACACCCCCTGCAAAAAACTGTCAAATACACTCGCCATCACGGCGGGCTGGGTCTGCTGCGGCAACTGGCCCAACCGAACCGCGCGCTCCACGCACGCCACAATTCCCGCCCGCGTGCGCAGGCGCGACTGGGTCAACCCGTCGGCCACCCGCGCGTTTTCCGGGCTGGGCGCACTCATCACGCCCAGCGCGACCATGCAGCCCTTGGGGTGGCCGTCTTCGCACTGCATGCGCGCCGATTGGCGCAGCGCAGTTTCGACGGCCTGGCGCGGGGGCAGGGTTTCGTCCCACAGGCATTCGGTGACCTGGGCGTAGGTCGCCAGGTAGCGCTTTACGCACTCGTCGAACAACGCCTCCTTGGAACCGAACGCCGCGTAGAAACTCGGCGCGGAGATCCCGCCACCCAAACCCGCCTTGAGCTGGGCCAGGGAGGTGGCGTCGTAGCCATGCTGCCAGAACAGGTGCATGGCCTGTTCCACGGCGTGTTCGCGGTCGAAGGTGCGGGGGCGGCCCATTTGTGCCATGTCAGGTCTCCGGTGGGAAAACGAGATAAATACTAGTCGATACATAAGTCGTTGACAACGCGCACCGATCGCCCGCAACATTTATATCGATCAGTACCTAAGTCTCGCCCAAGGAGTTTACCGTGACCCCCTCACTCACTTTATCGGCCGCATCCGAGCGCCTGCCCATCGGCGCGTTGCTCGCCCTGGCGATGACCGGCTTCATCTGCATCGTCACCGAAACCCTGCCCGCCGGCCTGTTGCCCTTGATCAGCGACGGCCTGAGGATTTCCCCGTCGATGGCCGGGCAGATGGTCACTGCCTACGCACTGGGCTCGGTGCTGGCGGTGATCCCCATGACCATCGCCACCCGTGGCTGGCGCCGGCGCAATGTGCTGCTGCTGACCATCGTCGGTTTCCTGCTGTTCAACTCCATCACCGCGTTGTCGTCCCACTATGGCGTGACCCTGGTGGCGCGCTTCTTTGCCGGGGTGGCGGCGGGGTTGGCCTGGAGCCTGCTGGCCGGTTACGCGCGGCGCATGGTTGCGCCCCATCAACAGGGCAAGGCACTGGCGCTGGCGATGGTCGGCACGCCGATTGCGCTGTCGTTGGGTGTGCCGTTGGGCACCTGGCTCGGTGGCCTGGTGGGCTGGCGTACCACGTTCGGCCTGATGTCCGCCGTGAGCCTGGTGCTGATCGCCTGGGTGCTGGTGAAAGTCCCTGACTATGCGCCGCAGCCCGCCCATCAACGCCTGTCGCTGCGCAAGGTGCTGACCACGCCGGGCGTGCGCCCTGTGCTGGCGGTGGTGATCAGTTGGATGCTGGCCCACAACATTCTGTACACCTACATTGCCCCGTTCGTGGCGCCGGCCGGTTTGGCCGAGCGTGTGGACCTGGTGTTGCTGGTCTTCGGGATCGCTGCGTTGGCGGGGATTTGGCTCACGGCCAGACTGGTCGAACCGTTATTGCGCAACACCGTGCTGGTGAGCCTGGCGACGTTTGCGGCGGTAAGCGTGCTATTCGGCGTGCTGGGGAATGTGCCACTGGTGATCTACCTCGGCGTGGCGGTCTGGGGCCTGAGCTTCGGCGGCGCCGCGACCTTGCTGCAAACCGCCCTGGCGGATGCGGCGGGGGACGGCGCGGATGTGGCGCTGTCGCTGAACGTGGTGGCATGGAACAGCGCGATAGCCGGCAGCGGCGTCGCAGGCGGCGTGTTGCTGGACCGCTGGGGCGTGGCGGCGTTTCCCTGGGCAATGCTGGGGTTGATCGCGGTGGCGCTGGTGATTGCCTGGGCGGCGCGTGGCCATGGTTTCCGACCAGGTCGGCGCACGACGCAGGCGGCAGTGGGCCATTAAAACGTCGGGCTGGCACGATAGGGTGTACGATCAGTGTCAACTCATCGGATATAAGCCCGTCATGTCCACGCTAAGCGAAGAGAGCCGCCAGATCGTAGCTTCTCTGGCGCACCGTGTTGGCCCTACCGCTGACCCTGCAAGCATCGCTGAGGCGATTGTTTCGATCCTGCAGGATATCGACGCAGTACTCACGCCCATTATCGGGCAGCAAGGTGCTGTGGCGCTGCTGCGTCGCAGCCTGCGCTTGAGCGTCCAGACCCATTCGCGCCTGTCCGCCACCTACGACCGCGTGCAGGCGGCGCCCGACCTGAGCGATCTCAAAGCCCTATTGATCGAGCAGACTGAAGCCGATGCGCTGTTCTTCGGTGAAGTACTGCTGACCACTTTCTACACGTTGCTGACCACGCTGATCGGGCCTTCGCTGACCGCCCGTTTGCTGCGCGACGTGTGGGAGCCCTCCTTGAGCGACACCCCTTCCCAGGAACAATCGCCATGAGCACCAAAGTAACTATCAACCGCCTGGCCACCGGCGTGCCAGGACTGGACGAGGTGCTGGGCGGAGGATTGCCGGAGTTTTCGTTCAACCTGATCGCGGGCCCGCCTGGCTGCGGCAAGACCACGCTGGCGCATCAAATGATGTTTGCCCTTGCGACGCCGGAGCGGCCTGCGCTGTTTTTCACCGTACTGGGCGAGCCGCCGCTGAAGATGCTGCGTTATCAGCAGCAGTTCGATTTTTTCGACAGCGAGATGATCAACCAGTCGATCCGCTATATCAACCTGGCCGACGACACACTGGCCGGCAACCTGGACGAAGTGCTGCGGCGCATTGTCAGCGAGGTGGAGGCGCATTCGCCGTCGCTGGTGTTTGTCGACTCCTTCCGCTCGGTGGTGCTGGCCAGCCAGACGCAGCACAATCCCAACAACAACTTGCCGCAGTTCGTCCAGCAACTGGGCATGTTGATGACGACGTGGCAGGCGACGACCTTCCTGATCGGTGAGTACTTCACCGAAACCGACACCAACCCTATCTTCACCGTGGCCGATGGCTTGATCTGGCTGCGCCAGAGCGTCGAGCGCAATTCGATGGTGCGCAAGATGGAAATCATGAAGATGCGCGGTCAGCCGACATTGCCGGGGCTGCACACCTTTCGTATCGCCAGCTCGGGCATCAAGGTGTTCGCGCCTGCCGCGTTCAACCCGGTCGAGGCGCCGATGGCGCGGCCTATCCAACGCCTGAAAATGGGCGTGCCACGCCTGGACGAGATGCTCGGTGGCGGGCTGCCCAGGGGCTACTCGCTGCTGGTGGCCGGGCCCTCGGGGTCGGGCAAAAGCATCCTGGCGGCGACCTTCCTCGCTGAAGGCGCGCGCCAGGGTGAAACCGGCGTTATCGCAGTGTTCGAGCAGCGCCCTAACCACTCACAGAACGCCACCCTGGCCAACCTGATTCACAGTGGGCAAGTCGGTCTGGTAGACAGCCGCGCACCTGACTTGTCCATTGATGAAATCGTCCACCTGCTGCTCAGCGAGGTTCGCCGCCTGAACGCCACGCGCGTGGTCATCGATTCGCTGTCGGGCTTCGAGCTGGCCCTGGCGCCGACCTTTCGCGCGGACTTCCGTGAGTCGCTGTCGCGCATGGTCACGGCGCTGACCAGTGCCGGGGTCAGCGTATTGATGACCTCGGAGCTTGAAGACCGCTACACCGACCTGCGTTTCAGCCCTTACGGCACCGCGTTCCTTACCGATGCGATCATTGTGCAGCGCTACATTGAGGTGCGCAGCCGCTTGCTGAGGATCATGGCCGTGGTCAAGGTGCGTGCCAGCGCGCACTCCGATGAGCTGCGCCAATACCACATCAATGACGATGGCCTGCAGATCGGTGAAAGGCTTGCGGACCAGGAAGGGTTGCTCGGCGGGCGGCCAACCGCATTGCATCCGCACGCGCAGGGCGCGGGAGACGAAAATGGTTGAGCTGAGCCATGAGTAAAGGCGAAGGACAGGACGAGCGTGAAGTGGCCAGTGCCGCTCATGAACTCTTCCTGCTCGGCCAGAAAACGGTTGAGGCCCGCGCGGTACTGGCGGCATTACAGCAACAACTGAGTGACGCCAGCAGCCGCCTGGTGGACTCCCAGCACGTCGAGCAACTGATCGAGGCCAACCAGCAGTTGGTGCTGGCGATACTGCTGGCGCAATCGGACGCCGTCGCGGGACCTCCTCAGGAGGAGCAGCACCTCTACCAGGAACTGCGTGAGGCCAACGCGCAACTGGTGATCGCGGCGCTCAGCGCCCAGGACCTGCAGGCAACAGCCGAGCGAGCGTTGGGCCAGCAGAAAAACATTCTCGCCATGGTCGCCCATGAGCTGCGCAACCCGCTGACGCCGATCAGCCTGATCGCCGAGCGTATGGTCAGGTTGCCGAGCGACCAGTTGCCGCGCATGCGTGAGCTGATCGAGGGGCAGGTCCAGCATATTTCCCAACTGGTCGATGACCTGCTGGATGTGTCCCGCGCCAGCACCGGCAAGTTGCGTATCAACCGCCGTCAGGTGGATATGCTGCGCATCCTCAACGCCGCGATCGACGCCTGCAGCCCTGTGATGGTCAAGCGTCAGCAGCAATTGGATGTCGAGCTTCCCGACGCCAGTTTGAGCATCAACGGCGACCCTGGGCGGCTCGCGCAGATTCTGCATAACCTGCTGGCCAACGCGGCCAAGTACACGCCCATCGGCGGGCGCATCAAGGTGTTCTGTACCGCGCAGGCCGGGATGCTGAGGATAAGCATCAGCGACAACGGCATCGGCGTCACCGCCCAGGCCCTGCCGTTTATTTTCGACCCTTATGTGCAGGATGTTCACGCCGTCGGTTTCAACGGCGCCGGCCTGGGCATCGGCTTGACGGTGGTGCGTGAACTGGTCGAGGCACACGGCGGCAGCGTGACGGGTATGAGCGAGGGGCATGGCAAGGGCAGCGAATTTGTGGTGACGCTGCCCCTGATGGATTAAGGGATCAAACGCGCTGCGCGCAGTTGGTCGAACACCTCGAAGAACGCCTGATCGCTGGCCTGGTAAGCGGTAAAGCCCATCTTCCGGCTCTTGGACATGTCCGTGACCACCTCGATGGGCCGGCCCAGGTCGGCGTCGGTGTGCCACGGCGACACCAGCCGATCCATCTCGGCCTCCTTCAGTTCATGTTTCGCAGCGATCTGGCGCCAGGCGGCCTGGTCATTGGCCATTTGCGTCTCAAGCGGCGAGGGCGAGGCCGGGAAGTCGGCCGCTGCCACGCCGAAGTAATCGGCAATCCGGCCCCACATCCACTTCCAGCGGAACACATCGCCATTGGTGACGTTGAAGGCCTGGTTGGCGGCAGCGGGCGTGGTGGCCGCCCATAACTGTTGCTGGGCCAACTGCCGCGCATCGGTCATGTCCGTGAGGCTGTCCCATTGCACGCGGGAGCCTGGGAATACAAACGCGCGACCTGTGTGTTTGCAGACACTGGCGTAGACGGCGAGGGTGGTCGCCATGTTCATCGCATTGCCCACCGCCACGCCGGTGACGGTGTGCGGGCGATGCACGCTCCAGGTGAAGCCGTCCTTTTTTGCGGCGGCGAACACTTCGTCTTCCTGGGCGTAGTAGAAGTTTTCCACATCCAGGCGGCCTTGCTCTTCGCGGAACGGGGTGTGCGGCAGGCTGCCCTTGCCATAGTTTTCGAACGGCCCGAGGTAGTGCTTCAAGCCGGTGACCAGCGCCACATGCTGCACGCTCCCGGCGGGGCGCACGGAGTCCAGCACGTTGCGCACCATGGCGGCGTTGACGCGTATGTTCTCGGCTTCGGTGGCCTGGCGCGACCAGGTGGTGATGAACACATGGGTGGGTTTCAAATCGGCCAGGGCCTGTTGCAGCGATGCCGGGTCCTGCAAGTCGGCGGCGACCGGAATCACGCCTGGCACCTGCGAGGGCTGACGGGACAGGGCTGCAACGTGCCACTGGTGTTCGAGCAGTAACTGGGTGATGGCGCTGCCAACGATGCCGCTGGCGCCCACGACGAGTGCGGTCTGGGTCATAGGTTTCTCCCGAGGATGTAGTGTTCTGAGCCCCTGGGTGTAGGAGAGGTTCAACCTTATCCGTGAGGCACGCGGCACCAAACACACGAATCAGGGTCCATAAGCCCCGCACGAACATTCGCGCTCATCCGTTACCCTCACCATAAGATTTAAAGCATGTACCTACGCACTATCGCAGTCGGGCTGTCGGCCCTTGTTTTGTTTTCCAGCGCTGTAGACGCCCGCAGTCTGGCCAACCCTTACACCCCCACCGAGCAACGTGCCTCATTCGATGGCTGCGCCGATCTCTTCCCTGGCGCTGCCCCGATCAAGACGGCCACCGTCCCGGCGTCGATGAAGCCGCTGGCGCTGTGTTCCGAGACGTTTGCGGTGCTTTACTCACAAACCAGCAAGACCCCGCTGGTGGTGGTCGAACGCCTGAACACCGCGCAGTTGAAAAATGCCAAAGGCGAGGAGCGCACCAACCAGTTCTACGCCGACCCACGCATTCCCAAAAGCGGCCGCGCGGAGCTGAGCGACTACCGCAGCCAGCACCCGGCCATGGACCGTGGCCACCAGGCCCCGGCCGCCGACGCACCCAATGCCCGGGCCATGGCCCAGTCCTTTGCGCTGTCGAACATGGTGCCCCAAGACCCCACCAACAACCGCAAGATCTGGAGCAAGGTCGAGGCCGACGTACGCAAGTTCGCGGTGCGCGCGGGCGGTGACGTGTATGTGTTCACCGGGCCGCTGTTCGACCCAGGCTACAGCACCATCGGCGACAACAAGGTCTGGGTGCCGACGCGCCTGTTCAAGCTGGTGTACGACGCCTCCAGCCAGCGCGCCTGGGCCTACGTGCTGCCCAACGCCGAAACGCGCATCCAGAAGCCGATGGACTACGCCACCTTCGTGAAAAGCACCGGGCTCAAATTGCTGGGCAATCTTCCGGTGTCAGGGTCGGTTGGGCGCTCCTGATCAAGCGGCTTACTTGGTTTTTTTCAACGCTTTCAAGCGTTGGGTCGCGCGTTGCACGGCGGCCATTTTCTCGGGGCGTTTCATGCGTTTCCACTTGCGGATCTCGTCCTTGCTGCGCCCACAGCTGACGCACAGGTCGCCGCTGAGCTGGCAAGTGGAGACGCATGGGTTTTCGATGTCTTTAGCCAAGAGGTCACCTGGAGATGGGGTAAAGGGGCGCACCCTGCCCGCGAGTATATGCACATAGGCTGATTCCAGGTTGTGGTCGTTGCCAGGGGGACGATGACTGACATGGCGCGGCCGGCGCAGTGCTCAGCCACAGTGACGGCCAATGTGGGCGTTGTCGAACCCTGGCGAGGCTGCGATGACGGCGGCAGTGCCAACCTATATGTTGCCTGACACACCGCTATCGCAGCCTCACTTAAGCCCGACAACTCCCACAGGCTATACTCGCCCGTTCGCAATCCCCCCTTCAAACAAACCGAGATACCCCATGAGCACCTCTCTCCCTTTCACCCCCGCGCGCAAGCCTGTCGCGCCGTTGGTGGCCTTTATCATCCTGGTGCTGGGCGCCCTGTTCCTGCAAAGCAGCGTCGGTTCGCGCCAGGTGCTGTTGCTGGTGGTCGGCGCTGCACTGGGCTTGACCCTTTACCACGCCGCCTTCGGCTTTACCTCCGCCTGGCGCGTGTTCATCAATGATCGCCGGGGCGCTGGCTTGCGGGCGCAGATGGTAATGCTCGCGCTGGCGGTGCTGCTGTTTTTCCCGGCGCTGGGGGCGGGCACGTTGTTCGGGCAACCGGTGGTCGGGCTGGTGGCGCCGGCCGGGGTGTCGGTGGTGTTCGGTGCGTTTATTTTCGGCATCGGCATGCAGTTGGGTGGCGGGTGTGCCTCGGGCACGTTGTTCACGGTGGGCGGCGGTAATGCGCGCATGCTGGTGACCTTGTTGTTCTTTATCTGCGGTTCGCTGATCGCCACCCACCATGTGGACTGGTGGTTTGCGTTGCCGGCATTCCCGGCGGTGTCCATCGTCAAGAGCTTTGGCGTGGTGCCGGCGTTGCTCGCCAGCCTGGCCATGTTTGCGCTCATCGCGGCCGTCACCGTGCGCCTGGAAAAGCGCCGCCACGGCCAGCTTGAGGAAGGCGTGACCAGCGAACATAAAGGCTTGCGCCGCTTCCTGCGCGGGCCATGGCCCTTGGTGTGGGGCGCGATTGGCCTGGCGCTGCTCAACTACGCCACGCTGGCGTTGGCCGGGCGGCCGTGGGGGATTACCTCGGCGTTCGCGCTGTGGGGCGCCAAGGTGGCAAGCGGGTTGGGTGTGGACGTGGCCAGTTGGGCGTTCTGGCAAATGCCGGGCAACGCCAAGGCCCTGGCTGCGCCGGTGTGGGAAGACATCACCAGCGTCATGGACATCGGCATCGTCCTCGGTGCGCTGTTGGCCGCCGGCCTGGCCGGGCGTTTTGCCCCCAGCCTGAAGATCCCGGCGCGTTCGCTGGTGGCGGCAGTGATCGGCGGCCTGCTGCTCGGCTACGGCTCGCGCCTGGCCTACGGCTGCAACATCGGCGCGTACTTCAGCGGCATCGCCTCGGGCAGCCTGCATGGCTGGGTGTGGCTGGTGGCGGCGTTTATCGGCAACGGCGTGGGTGTGCGCCTGCGGCCGTTCTTCTTCGCCGGTGAGCGCCGGCCCGAAGCGCTGAGCGGTTGCTGAGTTAATCCTCAGGGGAAATGTCTGGCGCCTGAGCGGCCTCAGTCGCCAGCTTTTCCCGCTCGGCCTTGCTGATGTACTTATCCTTGGATTTCGGTGCCAATTTGGCGCTGGCCTTTTTGGCTTTGGCCTTGAACAGCTGTTGCAGTTTTTTCTGGCGATTCATGGGTTGTTACCTGGCGTGTACGTGCGCGGATGATACCAGCTTAAAAAACCGCGACTGCTGCCTGGGTCGCTTTTTAGCGCCGATCTGTGCATTGAATCGCCGTGTCTTTCGCCAATACTCGGGCCCCGCAACCCCCGAGTATCGAACGCTATAGGGAAGACACCATGAGCCTCCACACCCGTACCAAACGCATGACCGTGCCTCAACTGGTCGCCATGAAAGGCCAGCAGAAAATCGTCTCCCTCACGGCGTACACCAGTTCCATCGCCAAGCTGATCGATCCGCTGGTGGACTTCATTCTGGTCGGTGACTCCACGGCCATGGTCGGCTATGGCCGGCCGTCGACCTTGAGCATGCAGCTCGAAGAAATCATCGGCCACACCCGCGCCGTGGTCGACAGCACGCGCCTGGCCTGTGTGATTGCCGACATGCCATTTGGCAGCTATCAGGAATCCCATGAACAGGCGTTCCGCAATTGCGCCCAGGTGTTGGCGCGCACCGGCTGCGATGCGGTCAAGCTGGAAGTCAACCAGGCGCTGGCGGGCACCGTGGCGTTCCTGGTGGCGCGTGGTATTCCGGTAATGGCGCACGTGGGGCTGATGCCGCAGTTCGTCAACGTGATGGGTGGGTTCAAGGCCCAGGGCCTCACGGCTGAAACCGGCGCCGTGATTACCGAAGACGCCCGCGCCAACCTGGAGGCGGGCGCTTTCAGCCTGCTGCTGGAAGGGGTGGCCGAAGGCGTGGCGCGGCAGATTACCCAGAACTCGGACAGGCCCACCATCGGCATCGGCGCCTCACCGGCCTGCGACGGCCAGGTGCTGGTCACCGAAGACCTGTTGGGCCTGGGTGGCGAGTACCTGCCGCGTTTCGTCAAACAGTACGCCGATGTCGGCGCGGTGATCCGCGACGCGTGCGAGCGGTTTGCCGACGACGTGCGTCACGGCCGCTTCCCCGAAGCGCGGCACTGCTACGGGCTTTGACGGATCGCCTGGGCCAACAGTTGCACGGCCTGGGCGATATCCTTGCTCCAGTCGAGGGTGTAGCTCAGGCGCACATGCTGCGCCCAGCTGCCGTGCGGGCTGAACAACTGCCCCGGAGCGATCACGACGCGCTGGGCCAGCAGGCGTTCGAACATCTGTCCCATGTCGACCGGGCGCCTGGCCTCCAGCCAGAAACTCGCGCCGCCATGGGGTTCGACCACGTCCCACTCGCCGTGCGTTTCCAGCAGGGCTTTCATGCGCGTCATCCGTTCCCGCAAGGCCGCGCGCAGCATCAGCAGGTGCTGGTCGATGCGCCCGGAGGTGAACAGCTTGGCGATCGCTTTCTGGCGGGTCGGCGACAGGCGAAACCCACGCTCCAGGAACACCCGCTGCAACTGCGGCCCTTGCCCGCGACACAGCACATAAGCGTAGGGCGCCTCCGCGCCGATCACCTTGTCGAAGGTCGAGAACACCAGCAGTTTCTGCGGGTCGGCAACGTCGCGATAGCGGGCGGCGGGCGGCTCGAAACACAGCTCGCCGTAGGTGTCGTTTTCGAACAGCCAGATGTCCCGCTCTGCCAGCCAGCGGCAGATCTGCTGTTTATCCTGCGCCGGCATCACGCCGCCCTGGGGCACGTTCACACTGGATGACAGCACCGCCAGGCGGATCGGCTCCCGCTCGAGTAGTGCCTGGAAGGCGGGCAGGTCGAAGCGCCCGTCCGCGCCGAGGGGCATTTCAATCACGCGGATATTCGCCGCCTGCAACTGACGCAGCACCGCCCACGAACACGGCGACTCCACCAGCGCCAGCGT
Organism: Pseudomonas sp. BIGb0381; assembly: GCF_024809815.1. NCBI lineage: Bacteria > Pseudomonadati > Pseudomonadota > Gammaproteobacteria > Pseudomonadales > Pseudomonadaceae > Pseudomonas > Pseudomonas sp. BIGb0381. Next base: position 223,016 of record NZ_JANUEN010000006.1, on the reverse strand, counting down.
GCCACGCAACGCCAGGGCGCTGAGCGACAGGTCCAGCACGCTGTGCAGGTCCGAGCCGATATACACCTGTTCGGCCTGCCAATAGTGGTGGGTGGATTGGGTGTAGCGCGCGGCCAGCGCCGCACGCAGCTCGGGCTCGCCGAACGGCAGGTACAGCGGCGTCGGGGAGCGCGGATACTGGCGGGCCAGTTCGCGCTCCATCATCAACAGCGGGTTTTCCAATGACAGCAGCATCGCCGGGGCGTCGCTGCTCAGGGCCAGCATGCCCGGCTGGCGGGCGTTGGCGAACACCTGGTCGAGCAAATCAGGCGAACCTTCGCTCAACAGCGGCGCCGGCACGGCCCGGGTGAAATAGCCACGCTTGGGCCTGGCCTGGACACGCCCCTCATCCTCCAGCAGCGCATAGGCGTACTTGGTGGTCGACACCGACACGCCCAGGCGCCGGGCCAACTGGCGCAGGGACGGCAGTTGGCGTTCGCCTGCCGAAGGGCTCGCCTCGATCAACTCGACAAGGTAGCGGTACACCACCTGATAGGCGAAAGAAGCGGCGTTGGCGGTATTCATGGTCCCTCGGTTTAGCCAGGCTGGGCCGCGAGGCTATTACTGATGTTGCGCCCCAGTACCAGCACTGTAACAAAACCGCAGCCCACCAGTGCCGTGGCCAGGCTCAACAGAACCGAGCTGCCCAGTTGGTCGACGATCTGCCCGCCGAAGAACGAACCCAAGGCAATGATCACCTGGAACAAGGCGACGAACAGCGGCATGCCGCGTTCGACATCCTTGGGCGCCACCACAAACATCCAGATACTGGCACAGGCCGGGAAGGCGCCGAAGGCGAAGCCCCACAGCCCGATCAGCATCGCTGCGCCGGTCATCCCCGTGGCGAAGTGAGGGAACAGCGCGGTGCTGGTGCCGATCATCAGCGCCACCAGCAACAGGGTGTGACGCACGCTGCGGTTGGCGGCGAAACCGGCAAAGATATTACCGAACACCCCGGCTACGCCGAAGAGCAGCAGCAGCGAGCCAATCGTCGGCCCGTCGAAGCCGGAACTGTATTTGAAGAAGGGCGCGACATAGGTGTAGGCCGCAAAGTGCGCCAGGCCGATCAACAGCACCGCGATCAACCCGACTCGCGCCTGTGGGTTGATAAACAACGCCGGCAGGTCACTGATGCGAATGGCCTTCTCCGGGGTGAGACGAGGCAGCAGGAACACCTGCGCCAGCAGCACTGGCACACCCAGCAGTGCGGTGACCAGGAACGTCATGCGCCAGCCCATCAGGCCGCTGAGCCAGGTGCCGACCGGCACGCCGAGCACGGTGGCCAGGGTCACGCCCATCATGATGATCGAAGTGGCCTTCGCGACGTCCACACCCTTGGGCGCCAGGCGCCCACTGAGGGCAATCGCCGTAGCCCAGAACCCGCCGATGCTGATGCCCAGCAATACGCGGCCGAACAGCAGCAGGTTGAAGTCACTGGCAAAGGCTACGACTGAGTTGGCGATGATCATGATCAACGTCAGGCCGATCAGCAGGTAGCGACGGTCCATGGCACCAATGCTCACCGACAGGAACGGCGCGGCGAGGGCAGCCATGATGCCCGGCAGCGTCACCATCAGCCCGGCGTGACCAGCACTGATACCGAGGTCGGCGGCGACGTCGTTGAGCACACCCACCGGCAGAAACTCACTGGTCACCAGGGCGAAAGCGCCCACCGCGACCGAGAGAATCGCCAGCCACTGCTGTTTCACGCTTTGTTGATTATGTTCAGGACGGCCGCTGGGGGCCTGGAGGGCGCTTGGCATGATGCTGGATTCCAAGGGGGGATGTCGCCTGAGGCCAGGCGAAGGGGAAGAACTGGGAGGCGATTATAGGAATCGGGCTTGGCCACCCCATAGGCGAGCGGTTCGATAGTAATCATCAGTGCTATCGATGTGACGGGGTTGGGCTGCGTATTTCAGCGGCATCGCTTCGGGCAGCATGCCGGTCATCCGGCAGGCGCTCGATGCTTACCGCGTCAAAGGCTGACGGGGTCAGGCGTTTCTGCCTCAACCGGTCGGTGTTGTACAAACGTTGCCTTGACCCTTTTAGAGAACAGTATGTAGGGGACCCAGATAGAGGTGGACACCATAAATAGTCAGCGCGTGTCGCGCCACGGGCTCTAAGGTCGACGGCGGCTTTACTGTCGAAACGATCGGTGTAAAAACTCACTGATCAGCCCCACCACCTGCTGCTGAATCACCGCCCTCGGCCGAGCCCCCTCGCCATCGCGGCAAATCATGCCGTCGCCTGGCGAACTCTCCTCAATCAGCGCCATGCCCCCCGGCTTGCAGATCGACATAAAGCTGAAGTGCGTGGCATCGGCGATCTCCACGTACTTCGTCGTTGCTTCAGGCAGCCGCTTGACCATGTCGGCGGACTCCAACTGCGGGTCCATATCCTCCGACGGCACGCCCCCCGCAATCACCAGCGCCGGTACCGGCAATGCAGCCAGGCTGGCGTCGGTGAAGCCGCGCGACAGGCCCAGGTCCAAGGACACGATGGCGGTGACGCGTTTGTCGCTTAAATCGGCGGCCAACCGGGCCTTGCCGGCTGGCGTGCCGGCGGGGTTCATCTCCTGGTAACCCATGCAACCGCCAAGCTTGGGGTGGGCGCTGCAGTCGCGGCTGAATAGATCGGGGTCGAAGCGCGCCCCGGCGATTTCCAGCACGGTCCAGCCGCCAAGGGAATGGCCCACGGCGGCAATCTGGCCATTCGCGACCGCGCCAAATGGCTTCGGCTGGGCCAACACCGCGTCAATCGCGCGGCTCAGGTCGGCCGGACGTTGCCATAACCGCGCGGCGGTTTGTGGGTTACGGTCTTTTGTGGTGGTGCCGGGGTGGTTGACCGCCGCGACGATGTAGCCCTGATGCGCCAACGCACTGGCCAGCCACACCTGCTTGCCCCAGTTACCACCATAACCGTGGGAGAGCACCACCAGCGGATGCTCACCGGCAGCCGGCGGCGCGCCGGGCACGGCGAGGGCACCGATGAACACCGCGCTGTCGGCGATCAGCGTGGCTTTGGCGGTGGTGGTAGCGGGGTACCAGACGACCAGTTCGAGTGGTCGGTTGTTTTGCGCATCGGGCAGGGTGACGGTCTTGAAACCGACCGGGTTTTCGGCGGCGACGGCGGGAGCCGTCAGGCACAGCAATAGCAGGGAGGCGAGGGCGTTTTTCACTGTTGTTATCGTCCTTGATATGAGCGACGCATCATGCACTGAATCCCCGTTCAGTGCCATGAGCCCCGCGCCATTTTTACCTGCCGTTAACGCCTACCCATGGGTCAACCCCGTCAACGTATCCGCAATGGTCTTGGTCCGTTGCGCCGTACCCTCCGTTGCACGGCTCGACGCCTCCAGCACATCCAACATCTCCCGCAGCGCTCCCACCCCGGTGGACTGGTCTTCAATCTGCTGGGCCACCCGCTGGATCTCACTCGACAACAAGTCGATATCCACACCAATTTCCGCCGCATTCTTGCGTGTGATTTCCGCCAGCTTGCGCACCTCGTCGGCCACCACCGCAAAGCCCCGGCCCAGGTCGCCCGCGCGCGCGGCTTCAATCGCGGCGTTGAGCGCCAGCAAGTTGGTCTGCCCGGCGATCTGCTGGATCACCTGCACAATCGACTGGATACGCAAACTCGACCCCGCCAGCGTGCGCGCGCCCTCCACCGCGACATCCGCCTGGCTCGACAGCCCCTCCACCGTGGCCCCGGCCTGGGCAGACACCGTGTTCTGCTGGCCAATCGTGCCCACCAGTTCATCCATCGAGGCGTGCAACTCACCGGAGTAATGCTTGAGCTGCGACGCGATGTCCTCATGCTGACGCTGGGCATGGGCCAACACCAGGCCCAAGTCGGCCAGGCCTTCGAAGACTGGCAGGATATTGCGGTCCAGGCCGCGGGTATTCAGGGTATTGCTGAAGTCATTGTTCTTGTATGCGGTAATCTGCTTGACCACCACATGGTTCAACCCTGCCAACTTCTTCACCTGGCGCCGTAGGAAAAATGCCTTGAACTCGCCGTAATGGGCGATGAAATTGTCCACGTATTCGTCACTGAAACTCGCGCCCTTGGCCACCCGGAAGAAGAAAATCGCCGTCAGCGTCTGGTTCAGGTTCAAGCCCAAAATCTCCCCGAAGGTCGAAAACCCCGCCAACGGCACATCCCCAAAAATGCCGGCCATGCTGCCCAGCTCGGCGCTGTTGTTCAGCCGGCGCAAGATGCAGTCATTCAAAATCCCCGCCACCGGCTGGCCTCCCTTGCCGCGCAGGAACTGCTCATAGTCCAGGCGCGTCGCCTCCCGCAGCGGCGTACGCCGCACCATCACCAACTCCTCGCCCGGCGCCACGTCGCAAAACAACTGCACGATCTGCTGTTCGAAGTCGATACGCGCGATGGACCGCACAAACAACTCACTGCCCACCCGAATCGCAAACGAATAGTCCGCCAGCTTCGACTCCAGCGCCTGGGGCGCGCAACTGAACGCATCACACAGCGCCTGCACCATGCTCTTGATATTGCCGCTGCTGTCGATCACCTGGTCAATCGTGCGGTCCTCCACCGACGCCGTCAGCACACTGAAGGTCAAATCCGCCGGTTTAAAGTTCTGGCTCTTGAACACCCCAAATCGCACATGGGCCGCCGTCTTCAGAAACACGATCTGCGCATGGTTCTGATAACTGCGCTGGCCGTCATGAATCAGCGTCTTCTGGAAATCCGACTTACCCCCGGCCGATCCCCCTACAAACAAACACGGAAACCGCCCCGACTCATACAGCGCCTCCATAAAAAACGACTCCGACGCCGACAACCCATCGAACACCACATACGCCAACGTATCGCGATGATCGATCGACGTACGCACCTGCACCCGCTTGATATTGGCCACCAACTTGGCAATCCGCTCCTGCATCCCTAACCGCTTGCCGCCACCGCGAATGTCCTCACACTCCAACGGCACCATCACCACCTCGGCCGAGGCGATCAGACTGTCGTCGAACAACTGCAACACGACCCGGTCCCAGCGCTCGCCAGTGGCGCAATACAGCGAACCGGGCGCGTTGCACAGCTCGCCGGAGGTGGTGCATAGGCTGATGGTGGACTGGGGGAAACGGCGTTTGAGCTTGGCCGCGATGGCGTCGATGTCCAGATGCGGCGAGATAAAGCCGGTGATCAGGGTGGGAGTGATACGCAGGGCAGTGAGTGAGGCGTCCAGGTCGTTGGCAGTGCTGGTGAGCGTGGCGGTGCCTTGACGATCGGCCCGGGCTTTTTTTAGAAGGGAGAGTGGGTTCATGTGGTGGACTCGATCGAGTGGTGATGCAGGGGGTAGGCATACGGTTAGTAGGGTTATCGGCAGGTTGGGTGGGGACTGGAGGGGGAGGGTGGGGGATGCGACGGATGGACGCGGGTGTAGGGAGTTTTCCTATTATTGACAGGCTGCTTTCGGCCGATTCTGTTGAAAAAGTCGGCTATGGTTTCCACGGCAGAAAAGTATGCGCTTGAGATTGAAATCTTTACTTTGAGCAGAGGATTCCGGGCTCGGATTTCGCGTAGCAGCGCGCAAGAAAGGCGTTTTCAGCGGTCAATATTCCGGCAGGCTGGAAGAACCGACTTTTTCAACAGAATCGGCCAGAAGCTGTCACCGAGCGTCTACAAAATCAGGGCCGATTCACTTTGGTGAAGCATCATCTGCTCAGCAAGCTCCTTTGGCGTGGCCGGGTTAAGCCATTCCCTTGTTCCAAGGCTGATGGCTGTATGTTGCAAAAATGTTCATGGCTTATCCTCCGCGTTGAGTGAGAGCAAGGCTGGATAAGCGCGAAGCGGGCTTGCGCTGGTTCCGCGCTTTCATTGCTCGATGGGTTGGTTGTATCGATCCTGGATGCGCTCCAGCTCGCCCGAGTGGCGCAGTTGCTCCAGGGCGTGGGCCCAGGAGGCTACCAGTTCGTCGTCACAGTCGCGGCTGAAGGCAATGTACAGCGATGAGCGATAGAGCTCGATGGGAATCTGCCGCAGCGTGCCGGGGGCGATGTTCAACTGGCGGCTGTAGTAAGCCACCCCCGCATCGGTGTCGCCTATGATGATATCGGTGCGCCCGGCTAGCAGCATGCGATAGAGCTGCAGGCTCTCGGTCGCAGTTTTTTCGAGGTTGTTGAAGCCCCGCGACTGCAGAGTCTCGGGTATCAGGCCGGCATGTCTCGTCGTAATTTTTGGGGCGTGCAGTAGCTGCTCTAAGGAATTCACCGGCTGCTGCGCATTGGCTAACTGATAGGGGTGAATGGACTCTTCCACGATCGGTCCGACCCACTTGTATAACGGTTCACGCTCTGCCGTGCGGAATAGTGAATACATGATGGTCTTGGGTCGGGTCTTCAATGCACGGGCGCTTCGCATACTGGGCAGCAGCACCACCTCAAAGTCATCCCCGGTCAGCGCCATTATGCCTCGAACGATCTCCGTGGCCATGCCGGTAAGCTGATTGTTCTCCTGGTAGTTGTACGGCGCCCACTCTTCAGTAACGACCTGATACTGCTCGGACCTGACGGGAGTGCCAAGTAATAGGCAGAGCAGCGCGGCAGTAAGTGTCGAATGTTTCACGTGTTCTGCCTGGTGGGCTGTGCGGTGATCAAGGGTGGATCTGATTAAAATGGCGAAATTAGTATAGACCCTGACACAGGTCAAACGCCTGATGCAGTCCCGTAAACCGTCACCACGGCGATTGATACATACGAACCAGTACGCATGGCGCAGGTTTCTCAAGAGCGTTTAGCGGATTGCCTCTTATCGGTATCGGTTGGGACACATAGTGACCGTCCGCTTCTGGCCGATTGCAGCCCTTCATGAAAGGCGGTAATCGGCCAAGAGCCGCCAGTCGACGTCCCTTAAATAAGCGCTAAGCAGGGTAAATTTCGCGATGAAAAGCGGGATAGCTAATACGAAAATTAATGCGCTGTTAGGGGCTAGCACCTATACGTGAGGCCGAGCGCGCAGGGTTTGGGGATCGGCGCGGTTGTACTCGCACAGGTTTTCGAAGCAGCGGATGCAGCTGCACTGCCGATCACAGTAGGTGCCCTCAAAGAAAGTGCCTCGAACCGTTTTACACCCGCCATGGCTTCGTGTTCGTCGAAAGCAGTGAATTCGACAATTATTATGACCGTTAGCACCTTACGCCGCGGTGTGCACCTTGCCAGCCAGGTGAAATGATTTGAATCCAGCGCCCGCCTTCTAGACAATCCCCGCCTTTGGCTCGAAAGGATGCGTGCGATGAAGTTCGAAGGGACTTTCCAATACATGGGCAATCACGGGATCGTGTTCAACGTCTCGCAGATCACCCTCACCGACAGCGAACGCGGGCGGCTGCGCGAGCTGCATTTTGGTGAGGCGAAGAGCGCGCACTACGAGGTCAACCGCAAGGTCGTCGAGGTGTACGACAAGATGCTGGCCAAGAACCTGCCGTGCCTGATGATGATCGGCATCTCCAAGCCGCTGACTCGGCAGCAGGGCGATGTGCTCAACGCCCAGCGCACCAGAATCGCCAACTTGGCGGCCTCGGCCTTCGCGGGCGTCACCTCTTACGTTGCCTCCCCCTACGTGGGGGCCCCCGTCGGCGCCGGTGTGCGCATGTACGTGAATGAAACCCTGCCCACCTATCATGCAGGCGACATACTGGTGAGCATCGAGGCGCAGGTGAACGGCGGTATCGGCCCGCAACGTACCGCCTCGACACTGATCATCAAGACCTGACGGGAGAAACCCATGTCTGACATTACCCAACTGGTCGCTGCTCTGGTGCTGTTCTTTCTGCTCGATCGGTTTCTTAAGTCGTACCCGCTTCGCAAGTGGTTAGGGGTACTGCTGGCGGCGATGGGGGCGGTCGGCTGCGTTGCGGCGAGCCACATCCGCTTGCTTGGATTTGACCTGGGGTTGCTGTCGATCTTTGCCGTTGCACTGGGGGTGGGGTTGTTCCTAAAGCGGCGGCGGTTCGCGCAGATGGGGTGAAGGTGGCAGGGCTCTTCAAGCTGCTTGCTGGTAGCAGATGGCCCGCCAGGAACGTCCGCAATTGATCATCGTCGGCGCTTCGGCCTATTCACGGGCGCTGGACTTCGCGCGCTTTCGCGCAATTGCCGACGAAGTCGGGGCCTTCCTGATGGTCGACATTGCCCACGTCGCCGAACAGGCGCTGGAAGCGATCGGGATTACCGTGAACAAAAATATCGTGCCGGGCGACGAGGTCAAACCCAGTGTCACCTCCGGCATTCGCATCGGCAGCGCGGCCTGCACGTCGCGGGGCATGGGCGTGGATGAATTTCGCGAGATCGGCGACATGATCCTCGCCATGCTCGGCGGCGTGCGCAGCGGCGCCCTCGACAGTCGCACCGAGCGCTCGATTCGCGAAGGCATCGGCGAACTGACCAAGCGTTTCAAGCTGCCTTACTGAGCGGTTGCCTCTAGATTTTCAGCGCATTGGCCAGGCGCAGCATGGCGGCTTCGATTTCATACGCGGTCAACGACGAGTAGCCCAGCAGCCAGCCGTATTGCTGCGGTTCGCCTGCGTACAGCTTGCTGAGTCCGGACAATTGCACGCCGGCGGTGGCCGCCTGGCGGATGGTTTTTTCTTCGCTCCAGCCCGCTTTCAGCAGACAGGGAATCTGCAACCCGCCCGGCGGCAACTGGGCGGTGACGACCTCGCCCAGGTACTTGCCAATGGCGTCATGCATGATCGAGCGGCGCCCGGCATAGAGCTTGCGCATGGCCCGCACGTGGGCGTTGTAATGGCCGTCTTCCATAAACCGCGCCAGGGTCAGTTGCAGCACTTGCGGCGTATGCCCGTCCATCATGCTGCGCGCGTAGGCAAAGGGCTTGACCAGTTCGTGGGGCAGCACCATGTAGCCCATGCGCAAGCCGGGGTAGAGCGTCTTGCTGAACGTGCCGATGTAGAGCGTGCGCTGATACTTGTCCAGACCCTGCACGCAGGCGGTGGGTTGTCCGTCGTAATGGAACTCGCTGTCGTAGTCGTCCTCGATCAGCCACTTGCCTTTTTCCGCCGCCCAGTTGATCAACTCAAGGCGCCGTTCCAGCGGCAGCGTCACGCCGGTGGGGTATTGGTGCGACGGTGTGACGTACACGCAGTTGGCGCCGCTGCGGTCGGCGTACAGCAGGTCGGTGCGGATGCCGCGTTCATCGACATCGATGGGCAGCACCTTGGCTTCAGCGATCTCGAAGGCTTTGCGTGCGCCGTAATAGCCAGGGTTTTCCAGCAGGATCGGCTTGCCGGCATCCACCAGCAACTGCGCGCAGAGGTACAAGGCCTGGCGCGTGCTGCTCAGCACCAGCACCTGATCGGGCGAACACTTGGCCCCGCGCTCTAGGTTCAGGTAGGTGGCAATCGCCTTGCGCAGCGGCTCGGCGCCTTGCGGGTCGCCGTGCAAGAGCACGTTGGCGCGATAGTCCTTCATCACCTGGCGTTGCAGGCGTTCCCAGACATCCGTGGGGAAACTGCGGGTTTCCGGCAAACCGGTGGCGAAGGCCTTGATGACTTGCTGGTCGCTGACGCCGCCCGTTTCGAAGATCATCCGCCCTCGCTGGCTCAGCGCGGCGCCGGGTGCGGCGGCGTTGCTGCGCACTTCCTGGGCCTTGATGCGCCGGCGTGTGGCGCCGCGCAATTCGACGCCGACCGTGTCGCAGACGTAACTGCCGGCACCCTCGCGGCGTACGATAAACCCGTCCCGATGCAACTGCACGTAGGCGTTCTCGACGGTGTCGCGGGCGCACCCCAGTGACTTTGCCAATACCCGTGTGGCAGGCAGTTTCAGGCCGGGGCCGAGGGCGCCGTCGAGGATCAGTGCGCGCAACGCCCGCTGGATGCGCTGGTGCAAGTCCAGCAGCTGAAACTCCACGTCGTTGAGGCGCATTTTCAGGGTTTCGAGCTCGAAGGTTTTTGCCATGCGGTCTGCTCCGTCCTTTGGAATTGGCCTGTAATGGCAGGCCAGTCTATCCGTAGAATCCAGCCCTCGCCAGCCCGGCCCCCACGGCGGTTCCGCTGGAAGTGCTCGCCCAGGCACACGAAGAATTTTTTTGCCGGCACCGGTATGTCGGTGATGGAGATCAGCCATCGCTCCCGCGTGTTCATGGACGTGGCCCGCCCGACAGCGCCGCGCCGCTGGTGTGTGATGCGCGCCAGCCTCTACAACGCCGTCTCGTTAACCGCAGTCGAGGCGCTGACTGACTTTATGGCTGACTTCGCACGCGCACATGGGTAACCGCCCCTGCGCGAAAAAGTGGTCTGGTCTGCTGCGCACAAGCGTAGGGGCAACCCCCACCATTCAACGGCTATAAATGACCGCCTGGCCACGGCCTGATCCATTGTCCAGCAAGGAGCCAAGTCTTATGCCCTCTACTCAATCCCAGTCGTCCCTGCGTCTGCGGGATGTGCTGCACCCGGTGGTTGCCGGGCTGATTTCGGTGATCGTCAATTACGGCGGCACCTTCATTCTAGTGTTCCAGGCCGCCAAGGTTGCCGGCTTCAGCCCTGAGCTGACGGCGTCGTGGGTCTGGTCGGTGTCGATTGGCGTCGGTGTGACCGGGTTGTTCCTCAGTTGGGTGAGCCGCGAGCCGATCATCACCGCCTGGTCGACCCCGGCGGCTGCGTTCTTGATCGTTGCCCTGGCGACCACGCCCTACGCCGAGGCGATTGGTGCGTATTTGATTTCAGCGGCAGCGTTCGTGCTGCTGGGGGTATCCGGCTATTTTGAAAGGGCTGTGCGCCTGATCCCGCCTGGCGTTGCGGCGGGCCTGCTGGGCGGCATTCTCTTGCAGTTCGGCATCGGTGCATTCGCGAGCATGACGGTCGACCCGCTGTTGGTGGGGCTGCTGATCGGCGCCTACATCGTGTTCAAACGCTTGAGCGCACGCTACGCGGTGGTCGGCATTCTGGTGCTGGGGCTGGGCTTTTTGCTGATGCAGGGGCGAGTGGATTTTTCCGGACTGGCGCTGGAGTTCGCCACACCGGTATTCACGCGGCCCGAGTTCTCGCTCAATGCGTTGCTGAGCGTGGCGTTGCCGCTTTTTTTGATTACCCTCACGGGGCAGTACATGCCGGGCATGCTGGTGCTGCGCAATGACGGCTTCAAGACCAGCGCCAACCCGATTCTCAGCGTGACCGGGCTGGGTTCGCTGCTGATGGCGCCGTTCGGCTCCCATGCGTTCAATATCGCGGCAATCACGGCGGCGATCTGCACCGGCAAGGAAGCGTCCGAAGACCCTTCCAAACGCTGGATCGCCGGGGTAGCGGCAGGGGTGTTCTACATCCTGGTGGGGATTTTTGGCGTAACCCTGGCGGCGGTGTTCATGGCCTTTCCGGCGACGTTCATTACCACCCTGGCCGGGCTGGCGCTGCTCGGCACCATCGGCGGCAGCCTGGCCAATGCCATGGCGGACGTCAAATCCCGTGAAGCCTCGCTGATCACCTTTCTAGCGTGCGCCGCCAACATCACCTTGCTTGGCATTGGCGGCGCGTTCTGGGGCTTGCTCGTCGGCCTCACGGCTTATGCGGTACTCAATGGGCAACTGCCACGTCGTGAAAAAACCGATGCGGTGACCACTAAGGGAGCGACCAACTGATGACTGGACAAGCCGAACACCTCACCACGCTCCACGCCGATCATGGTCGCTATCCGCAGGCGGTCAGCGTCGAGGACTTTCGTCGCAACCTCGCCGCTGTGCAGCAACGCATCATCGATGCTTGCCACCGCGTTGGGCGTGACCCGGCCACCGTGCGGTTGCGTGAATTGCGCGACCGCTTGCTCGCGCAGGTGCCCGAGGGCTTGTCGCTGCAGGAGTTGTCGATGGGCATGTCGGGCGACTTTGAAATTGCCATTGAAGAGGGTGCAACCGTGGTACGCGTCGGCCAAGCCATCTTCGGTGCCCGCGCCATGCCCGATGCCTATTACTGGCCCACGGCCGACGCTAGACCGCGAAACGACGACGAGTTGCCGGCGCTCGCCCCTTAATGTTGATTGATCTCTATAGGAGGCCTGCAATGTCCGCTGCACCCGCTTACCTGATGCACACCTCGTCCCGTCAGCCGGTCTCGTTCAGCCGAGGCCTGGGCGCCCGCCTGTGGGACACCGATGGCGTTGAATACCTGGATGCCATCGCCGGCGTGGCCGTGACGAGCCTGGGGCACGCCAACCCGGAAATTGCCGCCGCCAGCGGCCGACGCCTGCTGGCCGCGCTCAAGCTGGCGCTGGGCAACCATCCCGAGGTGGTGGCCATTCGTGGTATCGGCTTGATGGTCGGCGTCGAACTCAACCGCCCGTGCGGCGAGCTGGTCGACGCGCGCGCGTGAAGAACAACGCCTGCTGATCACCGTCACCCGTGGCACCACCGTGCGCCTGTTGCCCGCACTGATCTGCGATGACACACAGATCGACGAGATCGCCGCACGTGTCATTCGCCTGCTGTCGCCCGCTGTTTGAATTTGTTAACCGAGGACGCCCCCACCATGTACGACTCAACGCTCACCCTGGATGCTTTCGACCCTGAACTGCGTGAGGCGATTCATAACGAAGCGCATCGCCAGGAAGACCACATTGAGCTGATCGCGTCGGAGAACTACGCCAGCCCGCTGGTCATGCAGACCCAGAGCACGCTACTCACCAACAAGTACGCCGAGGGCTATCCCGGCAAGCGCTACTACAGTGGTTGTGAATACGTCGATGTGGCCGAGCGGCTGGCGATTGAGCGGGTCAAGACCCTGTTCAACTGCGACTACGCCAACGTGCAGCCTCACGCGGGTGCGCAGGCCAACGCGGCGGTGTTCCTCGCGTTGATCAACCCCGGTGACACGGTGATGGGCATGAACCTGGCCCAGGGCGGCCACCTGACCCACGGTAACCCGGCGAACTTTTCGGGCCGGCATTACAAGATCGTGCCCTACGGGCTGGACCCGAAAACCGGTTTTCTCGACTACGACGAGATGGAACGAATTGCCCAGCAGACGCGCCCGAAAATGTTGATCGGCGGCTTCTCGGCGTACTCGCGTTACAAGGACTGGGCACGCATGCGCACCATCGCCGACAAGGTCGGCGCCATATTCTGGGTCGACATGGCCCACGTCGCCGGGTTGGTCGCCGCCGGTGAATACCCGGACCCGCTGCCCCATGCGCATGTGGTCACCAGCACCACGCACAAAACCCTGCGCGGCCCAAGGGGCGGTTTGATTCTGTCGAAGGGCCAGGACGAAGCCTTCTACAGGAAACTCGATTCGGCAGTGTTTCCCGGGGTGCAGGGTGGCCCGCTTATGCACCAGATTGCAGCCAAGGCCGTGGCGTTCAAGGAAGCGCTGACGCCCGAGTTCCGCGTCTACCAGACCCAAGTAGTGATCAACGCCCGCGCCATGGCGGCGGTGCTGCAAAAGCGCGGCTACAAGATCGTCTCGGGCGGAACCGACAACCACATGATGCTGATCGATCTGTCCGACAAGCCCTACACCGGCAAGGACGCCGATGCGGCATTGAACAGCGCCTACATCACCGCGAATAAAAACTCGGTGCCGAATGACCCACGCTCACCCTTCGTGACCTCCGGCTTGCGCATCGGCAGCCCGGCGGTGACGACGCGGGGCTTCGATGTCGAGGCCTGCGAGCAAGTGGCAGGGTGGTTGTGCGACGTACTCGACGCCCTGGAATATGGCGACAGTGACAAGGTCGGCCACCACGTGCGCGAACAGGTTGTCGCACTGTGCCAGCGTTATCCGGTTTATCGCTGAATGGGTTTGGGGGGGCGTGTGGACGGCCCCTGATTCACTTCTTTGCCGATAAGGACGCTCATGCAGCCTGCTTCCAGCTTTATCAGGCGTTCGATCTGGGGGAGTGGGTGCGTCGTGATGATCTGCCGGAGACTGATCCCGGTGAGCCCGAAAGTCACAGCCCAGGGTACGTCCCAAAAAAATGATCTCGATTTACTGGCTCACCGGGTCCTGCCGCTTCAACTGCGTGTTGGAAGTGGAATCAACTTTTCATGTGATCGTAATGGCGGGTGGTCAGGGTTACATCGTGCACGTTCGTAACGGACTGCTCTTAAAGCACTTCGGTGGTGATATTGAGAATTTGATCCGCATCCCAGAGCTGGGTAGCACACTCGTTTCACATGGGCTGTAGCTTAGGCTTTTCAAAGGAGAGGCTGAGGCCTGGTGCACTGAGCGTTTGTCTTTAGATGGGATTAGGAATATCCAAGTCTCGCTCGCGGATGGGTTTATTACGGGGGAGGGATGGTACTCACCCAAAAAAATAGTCAGGAATGACGGGCAGTAAGCGGCTAAAAGCAGCCGCTTTCGAGTGACACTACGGCCTGTCTGGGAGCCAGGTCTGATATCAAAATATTCATTCAGTTTCATTTGTTGATGGCCTGGGCTGTTGCCCTAATGCTCCAACACGAACTCGTGCATTGGAGCTAATAATGAAAAAACGCCAACCGCTACTTCAACTCAACACCTTGGCCGTGGCACTGGCATTTGCCTTGCCGGCCATCAGCTACGCAAGCGATCAGTCCGACTCCAAGGGTTTTGTCGCGGACAGCAGTTTAAGCATTCTCAACCGCAACGTGTTCTGGAACCAGAACGGCAGCGGCAACCATACCCGTGACTGGAGCCAGGCGCTGATGGCGACCTACAGTTCGGGCTTCACCCAAGGCACTGTTGGCATCGGCATCGATGCGTTCGCCGACCTGGCGTTGCGTATCGACGGGAACACCGACCGTGCCGGTGGCCCAACCATTCCATCCGACGCCAATGGCAATCCGGATCGAGGCTATGCGAAGGCCGGTGGTGACATCAAGTTCCGTGTTTCCAACACCACGCTCAAGATCGGCGACTTGCAGCCCACGGCGCCAGTGCTCGCCACTGCCGATAACTACCTGATGCCGCAGACTGCATCGGGCTTCCAGGTCGACAGCCATGAGATCACCGGCCTGAACCTGGAGGCCGGCCATTTCACCTCAGGTACCGGAAACACCACCACCTCGCGCAGCGGCGACATTCTTGCCAGCTATGCCGGTGTGGCGGCACCGTCGGCCAGCTTCGCGGGGGGCAAGTACCAGTTCAGCAAGGAGTTCACCGCGTCGCTGTACGGAGCGCACCTGGAAGACGTCTGGAATCAGTACTACGTCAACTTGAACCTTGTTCACCCACTGACGACTGACCAATCCGTCGCACTGGACTTCAACCTCTACCGCACACTGGACGACGGCAGCGCCAAGGCCGGGACCATCGACACCACTGCAGCCTCGCTGGCGGCGGCCTACACCGTGGGTGCGCAAACCTTCACCCTGGCCGGACAGAAGGTTAATGGTGACGAACCATTCGACTATGTCGGTTTTGGAGGGACCAACGCCGGCGTCGGTGCCGGCCGCTACGGAAACTCAATCAACCTCGCTGACTCGGTGCAGTACTCCGACTTCAACGGCCCCGGCGAGAGGTCCTGGCAGATGCGCTATGACTTGGACATGAGCACCTTTGGCGTCCCTGGTCTGAGCTTCATGGCCCGTCATATCCGCGGTTCCGGCATCGACGGAACGCACACTCCCGGCAATTCGGCCTACACCGGGTTCTATGGTGCCAACGACCAGGAACACGAAACCGACGCCGAAGTGAAATACGTAGTACAGAGCGGCCCGGCCAAAAAACTGTCCTTCCGGCTGCGCGAGGCTTTGCACGATGGCGATGCATCCACCGGGGGGCACCTGGTGCAGACGCGCCTGATTACCGAATATCCGTTGAATATCCTCTAAACAAACAGGCCAGCCCGGTTGCTGGACCAACCGGGCGGGCTACCTTCTAAAAACGCTGCGGTTTTGGTTGGTAAGCGGTGTCCTGCCAATTGAGCGTAAACCGTAAGCGGGCGACGAACACAACGCGCCGAGGCCGCTCGCCAAATGCTAACCGACAGCTGCTGTTGAATTGCCGTCATACATTCGCTCGCTGAAGCGGCGGCGTTGCCGGTCCTGAGAGTTCATACTTAAAGCAAGTCTTCAGGTCGCATCGTCAAAATGATTTTCCCGACGTTCTGGGAAGATTCCATCCGGCGGTGAGCATCGGCAGCCCTTGAGAGCGCAAACGTGCTGTCGACAACCGGCTCAAGGCTTCCGGCACCCTCAAAGCGATCAAGCCAGTGCTCGCGGAAACGCTTGATCATCGCGTGCTTCTCCGGCTGCGTGCGCGACTTCATGACCGTACCGATGATTTGCAAGTGGCGGTAAAGAATGTCCTCCAGCGCCACCGTGACGTTTCCGCCACCGGCGAGAATCCCCACCTGAACCAAGCGACCGCCCCGTGCAAGGGACGCAATATTGCGGGCGAAGTAGGGCTGTCCGATAAAGTCGATGATCACATCGACGCCGCGACCCTGGGTTTTGTCGGCGATCACTTCAGCGAAATCCTGGGTCTTGTAGTCGATCGCCACGTCAGCCCCCAGATGCTCGACACGCGCCAACTTGCTTCCTTCGGCTGTCGCATACACCGTGGCGCCGGTGGCGTAAGCCAACTGCACAGCGGCAGAGCCGACGCCGCCAGCGGCCGCGTGAATCAACACTGAATCGCCAGCCTTGAGCCGAGCCAGATGCATCATTGCTTCATGGGCCGTGACGAAGACCTCGGGAATGGCTGCCGCGTGTACATAGTCAAGCTGCGCGGGGATGTGCATGGCCATGCGGTAATCGATGCGGGCCAACTCGGCGTAGGCACCGCCGCCGACCACGCCCATGACTCGATCTCCCACCTCGAACCCTGTCACCGCGCTCCCTTTGCCGATCACTTCGCCGGCGATTTCCAGGCCGATGATCAGCGAGTCACCGAAGTTCGGATGGCCGTACCCACCGGTCCGGTGAGTCAGGTCCGCACGGTTCACCCCCGCGGCATAGACACGCACCAGCAGGTCGTCAGGACGGACTTCAGGATTGGCGACCTCTACTAGTTCCAGGACGTCTGGCAGACCAAACTCTTTGATGTTGATGGCTTTCATTCAGTTGTCCTCCGTTTCGCTAAACGTGGCATTGGCGATAGCCGATGCGGTGATGGCGCCAGGGAAGCCCACGTAAAAAGACAGGTGCGTGAACGCGCGCGCGGCTTCCCGAGGACTTTTGAAATTGAGCTTGGACATGGCGAGTTCCTTAAACCTGGCTGATGAATTTGTGGGTGAGATAGTGCTCGATGCCTTCAATGCCGCCTTCGGAGCCGTGACCGCTTTCTTTCATGCCGCCGAACGGGAGCTCGGTTGCGACGATCCGGTATTGGTTGATCCCAATCATCCCGGCCTCTAATCCATCAGCGACATCAATGGCCGTGCGCGCGCTGGAGGTGAACGCGTAGGCCGAGAGTCCGTAGGGCAGGCGGTTGGCCTCTTGCAGTCCATCGGCTAGCTCATCGAACGGCATCAGTACGGCGATGGGGCCGAAGGGTTCTTCGTGCATGACGCGGGCGTTCATCGGCACATCCGCGAGAACGGTGGGCTGGAAGAAGTAGCCTTCGCCTGACAAGGCTTCGCCACCGACCAATACCCGTGCACCTTTCTCGACGGCATCGGCGACCAGTTCTTCCATTTTTGCCAGCTGCCTTGGGTTGGCCAACGGTCCGACCTGTGTGTCCGGATGCAGGCCGTCGCCGATTCTCAGCGCTTGGGTCGCAGCGACAAAGTGATCGACAAAGGCTTGATAGGCGCGACGCTGGATCAGAAACCGAGTGGATGAAATGCACACCTGCCCGGTGCCGCGAAACCGGTTCGCGACACCTTCGACGGCGGCTTTTTCAATGTCGGCATCTTCGAATACCAGCACCGGTCCATGCCCACCCAGTTCAAGGGTGATTGGCTTCACGCCTTCAGCAGCTCGTGCAGACAGCAGACGACCGATGGGCACCGAACCGGTGAAGGTCACTTTGCGAATGATCGGTGAGGCGATCAGATGGCTGGACACTTGGTCCGGTACGCCGAAGACCACTTGCAGCACACCCTTGGGCAATCCTGCATTGTCGAGTGCACGCGCCAGGGCCAGTGCTGTGGAAGGGCTTTCTTCACCGGGTTTGAGAATGACGCTGCAACCCGCGGCAAGTGCTGCCGAGAGCTTGCGTGCCGGGGTGATGGCCGGGAAATTCCATGGTGTGAATGCGGCCACTGGGCCGATGGCCTGGCGTTTGACCAGTTGCAATACGCCTAGCCGGTTGGACGGGGCCACACGGCCATCGATACGCCGTGCGCTTTCGGCGAACCATTCGAAATACTCCGCCGCACGGGTCACTTCATCCAGGCTTTCTTTCAGCGGTTTGCCTTCCTCCAGGGTCATCTGCGCGGCAATCTGCGGTGCACGTTCGAGGATCAGGTCGGCGGCACGCTTGAGGATCTTGGCGCGTTGGTCAGGCACGGTCTGGCGCCACTGCTCGAAGCTCAGGCGAGTCACTTCAAGGGCATGATCAAGGTCGCCCGCGGTGGCGAGTGGGACGCGTCCGATTTCCCGGCCGGTTGCCGGGTTAACGACGGCGGCAGTATCGCGCCCTTCGGCACTGATCCATTCACCACCGATGAAAAGATAAAGCGGGTCGTAAGAAGTCTTCATGATGTGCCCTTCAGTTGGTTGTCGGAGATTCAGATGAAACCCGGCGCCTGTTCAGGCGGCCTGTGCAACCCAGTCTATGGAAGGAGGGGCCATTGATTTAGACGGGCCAAAGGGAATCATTGTTGTCGCCAGAGGTAATATCGAGCCGCGGGCCGAACGTGTAGCATCCGGAAAAATGCGCGTTATCACGGGTGAGCATCAGATCTACAGGAAGGTCGCGATGGATAAGCTTTCGAACATGTCGGTGTACATAAAGGTTGTCGAGATGGGCAGTTTCACGGCCGTGGCCAATCATCTGGACTCAACGGTCGGTAACGTATCGCGTGCTGTCTCCGCGCTTGAAAACGTGCTCGATGCGCGCCTGTTGCAACGCTCGACCCGACGCCTCTCGGTCACCGATGCGGGGCGACGGTTCTATGAGCGCTGCACGAAAATTCTGGCTGATCTGGAGAGTGCCGAAGCCGAAGCCAGCAATGCCGCGCTGGAGCCTCGGGGAACACTGAGGGTGCATTGCGTCCCCGGACTGGCCCGGCATCTGGTCACCGGGGCCGTGCTGGAATACCGCCAGCAATTCCCGGAAGTGACCGTGGATTTATTGCTCTCGCAACGCATGCCTAACCTGTTGGAAGACCAACTGGATGTCTCGATTCTGATCGCCCGAGCGTTACCCGATTCGGCGTATGTCAGCCAAAAGATCGGTGTCAGCCATTGTGTGCTGGTGGCGTCGCCAGACTACCTGGCTCGGAATGCGGCCCCCGAGACGCCTGAAGATCTGCGCGATCACCAGTGTCTGCTATTGGGTACCGTTGACTATGTGCGGGATGAGTGGCAGCTGAAGAGCAAGGCAGGGGACGCGACATTTGTCCCGACAGGGCCAAGTTTCAGCGTCAACGATATGGATGCGATGGCACATGCCATTCGAGAGGGGGCGGGGATTGGCTTGCTGGCCGGGTTCACGGCCGTCGACGATTTGCGTTCCGGCAAGCTCGTGCGGATTTTGCCTGACTACCATACCTATGAGCGCAACGTGTACGCCGTCTATACCTCCCGGCAGTTTGTCGATGCAAAAATCACCCGGTTTATTGAAGCGCTGAAAGATCGGGTTGGCAGTCAACTGGCGGCCACGGCCAACGAACTTATCGATTGAAATGCCGCAGGGCAAAAAGGTATTTGCGCCTCGATGAACACGCTTCGAGGCGCAATGATTGGCGAACAGGTTGCTTATCCCTGGCTGCAACGGCCCATGACGCTATAGGCCAGTACGTGCTGTTTGCCTTGTGAATCCTGGTAGGTCATGTGCGTCGGCACGACTGCGCAAACATCCGGCACCGGGTCTTCAGAGATGACCTTCGCGACATCAAGGTGAGTGCCGTATCCATATTGCTCAACAGGTTTAGTCTTTGCAGTACCGTCCTGTGCCGCTACCACAGAGCTGAAGCCCAAGAGTGCGACGATGATCATTGCCGTTTTCATAATGAGATTTCCTAAAGTAAGTGTGATGTTGCTGGCAGGACGAACTTTAGGCTTGGGGGTTTTGCGCAAACAGGCGCGGATCAGGGGAAAGACTTTTCTCAAGTCCGAACACAATCGTGAGGTGTCTGACGATAGCGCTTTTTTTATTTGTGGCCGTCCACTTTTGGGCGATTGCGGCCCTTCGCGACAGGCAGAAATCGGCCAAAAGCGGACTCTCGAGGTCTATCGCTTTCTACCCGTAGTAACCGGTCAGCCCGGTAGACATTGTCTAGTGAAAACGTCTGCTCAGGCCTGGCTGATATCCAGCAATCGAGGCATGGCAATCGCCAGATAATCCTGCGTATCGAGCACCATCGACGCATCCAGCCGCCCCGCGTTGAAGGCTATTTCGGCGTAGCCTGTGGTCAATGCCGGATCGACGATCAATTGAATCCGCTCATCGAAAACAAAAGGAGGGATGGCGCCGATCCGGCACCCGGTCAGTTCCATGGCGGTTTCGGCCTTCACCAGCTCGGCCTTTTTCCCGCCCAGGGCCGCTCCGACTTTCTTCATGTCCAGCTTCTGGTCGCCCGGCAGTATCACCAGTGCATAGGGTCCGGCCTGACCCTTGAGGGCGCAAAGCATGGCCTTCGCGCCTTGGCCGGGCTCGGTGCCACGGATTTCGGCAACGCGCGCAGACTGGCCCTCGGCGTCGTGCATCAACACCCGGTAGGAGGCTGAGTGGGCATCGAGTAGGGCCACGAGGCGATCGAACATGGGATGCATGTAGTTTTCCTCTGGTTTACAGGAACAGGTCGTAGGACAGTTTGCTGATCAGAATCACCAGTAACACCAGGAATAGAGCCCGGACAAAGGGCACGCCTTTATGAACCGCCAGCCAGGTGCCCGTGAGCGCGCCCAGGATGTTGAATGCCGCCATGGGGATTGCGATCAGGTAGAGCACGTTACCCGTGGGAATGAAGAATATCAGTGCCGCTACGTTGGTCGCGATGTTCACTAGCTTGGCCGATGCCGAGGCATGAAGAAAGTCGAAGGCGAAGCAGCGGATAAACAGGAAGATCAGGAAGCTGCCAGTGCCGGGACCGAACAAACCATCGTAGAAACCGATGGCGCCGCCGATGACGATCGCCAGCAGTTTTTCCTTGGTGCCGATGCGCATGGGTTTGTGCAGGGCGCCGAAATCTTTTTTCCAGAAGGTGTAGATCGCCATCAGTACAATCAACACCAGCACCGCCGGCCGGATCATCGACTGGGGTACGAACGACACCGTGGCGGCTCCGAAGAAGGCCATGACAAAGGCCGCGCAGGCGGCGGGGATCACAAGACCCCAGTCGATCACCACCTTGCGCACGAAGGACCGGGCCGCGAATGCGGTGCCGCAGGCGGCCGCGACCTTATTGGTACCTAGCAGCGCCGCCGGTTGAGCGGTGGGTAGCACGTTGAACAGCGCGGGAATCTGGATCAGTCCGCCGCCGCCCACCGCCGCATCGATCAGGCCGGCGGCGAAGGCGAACACGCAAAGGATGACAATGTCGACCATGAAATCAGGCTCTGACTATGTAGGGTTGATGAGGGTCCAGCGGTAACACGCGTGCCGGATCATTGACCCCGAAGACACGCAACATCCAGCGATCACGGCCGTCGTAGCGGGGTGTAAAACCATCCCGGGCATGCAGGGTTTGCTGGTTCTTGAAGATCAGCATGTCCCCTGGTTGCAGCACTATGGGATGCACGACATCGGGATGATTGGCGGCGGCGGCGAACAGTTGGAGGGCAAACTGCGCATTGGCGCAGGTCGCTTCGACACTCGCTTTGTTGTAGCGGCAATAAAGGCCATCGGTTGCGCTTCTGTACAGCAAGGGGACATTTTCCAGCACATTCCCCTGTTTGCCGAAGGAGGCCGGTCGGCGAACGGTGAAATTCGGTCGTGACAATTCTTCTTCGACGTAGGCCGGCAGGATGGCCAGCACCTCGTCAATGGCGACGATGCGCGTCGGCACGTCGAGCTCGCAGCGCAGGCCGGTCAGGGACAGGTACTCCGGACAGGCCGACAACTGCGAGACCGGTTCGCAGGTCAAAGGCAGGTGAGGGTTGTCGACATGCATGTCCAAATCCGCGCGCGAGCCATAGGAGCTCTTTTCGGTCTCTCGCTTGTGCTTGGGCGATACGTGACGGAACACTGTGTCGTTGCTTTCACCCTCGTACGCCAGCGGACGGGTTTGCAGAGTTTGCAGCACGGACAAAATAGCCCCGGCCAGAATCGACAAGTTCTCGATACCCGGCTCCAGGTCATAGGGCGTGGCGGGCAGTTGCGGGTCCAGCGGCAGCCCCCTGACGATCATCGCCACTTCACGGGCCTGTGGAAAATTGCGTAGCTGCTGGATTTTCTCGGTGCACAGGACACTTTCCAGCAAACGCCCCAGGATCGGCATGTGGCGGATACCCGAGGCGCTATCGGTCACGTCCAGCGATGCCGGACCAGCCTGAAGTGTGCGTTGTTCTTCGAGCGACAGATGAATTTGCGGTATCTCCCGTCGGGTCGAAGTCACTGATTTTTTTTCCAGCCATTCATGCATTACTTCATCAGCACAAGCTGCGGCTTTCCCGATTACTTCATCCAGCTTCGACACGTCCTTGCGCTCCTGTTTGCCCCATCCTTCTGGGTTGAGCGGGAAGGTTAACGGAAGAGCCTTTTTTGTGTTGCAATGCCGCGTTGT
Source organism: Pseudomonas sp. BIGb0381 (assembly GCF_024809815.1). NCBI lineage: Bacteria > Pseudomonadati > Pseudomonadota > Gammaproteobacteria > Pseudomonadales > Pseudomonadaceae > Pseudomonas > Pseudomonas sp. BIGb0381. The sequence goes on along the minus strand of NZ_JANUEN010000006.1, from coordinate 200,190 downwards.
GAAAAATGCAATGAGGTGGAGAGTGGCATTGAATATGTTGGGGGAACTTGAAGCCTTCGCGACCGTGGCTCGCAAGCGCAGCTTCGTCGCCGCGGCACGGACGCTGGGACGCTCCCCCAGCGCACTGACCCGCGCCGTTCAAGCCCTGGAGGAAAGTGTGGGGCTTAAGTTGTTCAATCGCTCGTCCAATGCCGTGAGCTTGACCGAAGCGGGTGAATGCTTATTGCCCCACGCGTACAAAATGCTCGACCTGCAACGTGAGGTGGATGAAGACCTGGCCGGTCTCAGCGGCCTGGCCTCCGGCTGGATCCGTTTTTCCGCCCCCGAGCTTCTCGGACACGGGGTATTGCCCCGGTTGATCGCGCAATACTGCGAGCGCTATCCAGACGTTAACATCGACGTGATTTTCACCGATGAGATCATCGACCCGGCCAAGAGCAAGCTGGACTTCTCGATTCGCGGCGCGTTTCCACAATCCAGCGACTTGATCGGCTTTGCGCTCTGGAGTTACTCACGTTACCTGTATGCCAGCCCCGGCTACCTGGAGCGCAACGGCATGCCCGATTCCATCGAGGCACTGGAGTCGCATTCGCTGATCCTGCATACGGCGCCGCGGATTCTCAAGGAATGGAATTTTCGCAGTGAGGAGCAGGCCATCAGCTTTCGGGTTCATCCAAAATTTCGTTTCAGCTCCGGTCTGGCGGTATTCCAGGCAGCCTTGGCGGGCGTCGGGATCGCCCGCTTGGCGGATTGGATGGCGGAGCCCGAAGTGGAAGCGGGGCGCTTGCTCCGGGTTTGTCCTGAGTACAAGCTCACCTCCAGCAGCGGTGAGAGCCCACAGATGCACGCGGTGTACCCGGCCGGAAATTTGCCGCTGCGGGTGAAGGCATTGATGGAGATGATCCGTGGCTTAGGTGAAAACCTCGAATGTACACGCGGCTCAGCACTCATATGAGGTTACGGGGCGTTCATGCAGTTGATCAGACGCTAACACGCTGAAACCCACCCTCGGCTACCGCAGACGAGCATCGACAAGATGCTACGCCGAGGATTTTGTATTAGAACTTCATTGGCGCGATGGTGATTATCGACGCCGGCAATGGGTGAAAAGCAGGAAAATGCCGCGCCCATATCGGCGCGGTCCCTGACCGGGCGCAATTCCCCAAACACCAATGCCCCTGTGGGAGCGAGCCTGCTCGCGATGGCATAGCGTCAACCAACATCAATGGAAGCGCTGGCCTCCTCGCGATCACACTGGTTTTTTGATGTTTACCGGACGATATCTTGAGCGCTTGGCTGATTGTTGCCTGTCATGAACGGCAGCAATCGACCCAGAGCTGCCAATCAGCTCGCCGTTCAGACCGTTTTACACGTTAACCAGGCACCCCAGAACAGACTGCTGAAAAAACGGGTAGCGTCCCCAAACCCCGCATCATGCAAAAGCTTCTGAACAGCCGCCTCAGAATGTGGAGGGTCAGCGCCTTGAAGAATTTTCCCAAGTTTGACTTTCACTTCATCCGGACTGGTTCCGTGCTGCCGCCAACGTTGCCCCCAGGCGGCGAGGAGCAACGGCTGGCTGGCATAGGCATATTGGTTGCCGGCGACAATCAGCGGAGCCCCCGGTTTCAGACGAGCCTGAATGGATCGCAGAATCTCTCCCTTGGCATCATCCCCATCGAGATGATGGAGTACACCGATCAAAGTGGCTGCGTCGTAGGACTCATCTGCGGCCAAGTCTTCAACGTGCCCAAGGTGCACGTCCGTTCTTTCAAGCATGTTGTTGACGACTAACTGCTGTTTCGCGGTTTCCAGCATCGATTCAGATGGATCAACGGCGGTGAAGCGCCAGCCCGGCTCAAGCCTGGCCATCGCGATGATCTCCTGCGCCGTACCGCCAGCGCCGACTACCAGTATTTTTGCCGAGCGAATATTTCCAAGACTTGCCGCGAGCATGCACGCCACCAAGTCCTGACAAGCGTCATAACCTGCCAGTGCGATACGGCTTTGTCGTCCATATTCACTAGCCCGAGCATTATCAAACTTTTCAGCAGAGTTAATTGGTGAGTTCAAGGTGGTTCTCCATGTCCTTGAATCAACTTAGGTCATAAAGAGTAATAACAAAAATTAATTAATTTTATTAATTGCATTCCTACTGGGAATACTAAGGCGCTCAGGTATCGTCCAAGCGACAGTTAGCTTAGGGTCGATTTCAACCGGTCGTGGCAGGCAGCAATCGGCTCAGGCCAATAGCAGTCATTCAGGGCAGTACAAACGGCTGACTTTTCACGATGAAGAAGAGTGAATGAGATCTCCTGTCGAGTTGTGGATCCGCTCAACATTCCAAGGGAGCCAATGCTCAGTTCACTCGTACCAAATGGTCAGCCACAAACGCCTGACCGATTAGAACTGATGGCCTCCTGGTGGGGTTTTACGAAAACAGTCTTGGCTGCGACAGCCTTATCATTGGTACGTGGCAGGCTGATCAGATTGGACGCCCCAATTCTTGATCAGCCTTTCACGTTAACCCCGATACAGGCACTCACCGTTATAGTGTGCCCGCCACGCTTTCATGCAAACGGCAGTGGCACACGGAATGGTTGGCAATTAGTGCTTTAAAAAATTTACTCAATTAAGTATTTTGCAGCGATACCGGGGCGATAAGCGCCCCTCTTTTTACTCGTGACAAGGATCTCCTGTGAGCGGACTGCGTGAACGTCAGAAAGCCGAACGCCGGCAAGCTATCAGCAAGGCCGCGATCGAGCTGTTTGAGCGCCAGGGTTTCCAGAACACCACCATCGAACAGATCGCCAGCCAGGCCGGGGTGTCGCCGCCGACGGTATTCAAGTACTTCGGCAACAAGCAGGAAATCATCCTGGAAATCCTGCACCACGCCGATCAACGCGCAATCACCGACACCCGCAGCCGGATCCACGAAATAGACGACCCGGTCGAGGCGCTATGCCACCTGGAACGCCTTCTTACCGGCTATGCGTTGGAAGTCATGCACCCCAGCCTGTGGCGTGAACTGCTGCCACTGATCCTGTTCGGCGGCAGCAATGAACTGCCCGCAGGCTACCGGGCCATGAATGATGCGCTCAGGGCCGAGATCAGCGAGCTGCTGCGGGAATTGCAGCGGGCCGGCAAGCTACGCCCGCAACTCGATGTGGAATTGGCCGCGTTCCTGTTGAACGACTATTCGCACCTGCAACTGTTCAGGCTGGTGAACCAGGAACACCCGGATATCGACGCGCACTCTACCCAGGTCAGGCGTATCACCGAGCTGCTGTTCTACGGCATGCAGGCCTGACAGCTTCCAGGGTCGGGCCTCAGTAAAAGCGATAGCAGCGAATCACCACCTGGTCAGCGCCCGGGTAATGCACCAGGCCGATAAAACTTGAACGGGTGAGCCAGTCCAGCCGCCCCTTGGGCACCTGGAACACCGGCGTGCAGGTGCAGCGGTACTCCGTTTCAGGAATCGGCCATTGGCCGTCGCGCTCCAGCTGGCGTCCGTACTCAGTCATGGTCAGCACGCCGCGGTTACGGATGTTGATCACCTCGCCTTCGTCGGTCCTCACGCTGTAGCGGGCATCCAGTTGACCAATGCCATCCGGGCGCAAAAGAAAGCAATCTTCTCCGCCCGCCAGGACCTGGCCGCTGATGCCGACCCCATCGAAATCCCCGCCCACTATCGGGTAATTGCAGCGCAGGCCTTCAACGCTGGCGCCCAGCATCACACCTGGCCCTATCGCGACGCGAAGGGTCAGCACTCGCTGCAAGTTGGGGGCAATGTCCGCCCGTTCAGTCATGGCAAGCTCCAAGCCCGGCGCGCACGCACCGGGCCACACTGATCAGCGGTTGCTCTTGATGGCGGTCCAGGTGCGGGTACGGATGCGCTCCGCGGCAGCCGGGATCGGCTCCAGGGCGAACAGGGTCTTGCGCGCTTCGTCCGGCACATACATGTTCGGGTCGTTGCGGATGCTGGCGTCCACCAGCACAGTGGCGTCCTTGTTCGGGTTGGGGTAGCCGATCTTGTTGCTGATGCGCGCAATCACGTCCGGGCGCAGGATGTAATTGATGAACGCATGGGCCTCCGCCAGATCGGGTGCCTTGGCCGGGATCATCATCACGTCCGACCACATCGGCGCGCCTTCCTTGGGCAGTGCCATCTCGACCTTGACGCCCTTGCCAGCTGCATCTGCCAGTCGTGTGGCCAGTGCGACACCGCCGGACCAGCCCACGCCCACACAGATATCACCGTTGGCCAGGTCCATGCCGTAGCGTGACGAGTTGAAGTAACTGACGTAAGGGCGAATCTTCATCATCAGGGCCTGGGCTTGTACATAGTCCTCGCGCTTCTGGCTATTGGGGTCGAGGCCCTTGTAGTGCAAGGCAATCGGCAGGATCTCGTTGGCGGCGTCGAGAAAACCCACGCCACAACTGGCGAGCTTGGCGAGGTTTTCTTCCTTGAAGATGATGTCCCAGCTGTTCATCTGCACGTCAGCGCCGAGGGCTTTGCGCACCTTGTCGACGTTGTAGCCGATCAGCGTGGTGCCCCACAGGTAAGGCACGGCGTAGCGATTGCCGGAGTCACCTGCGGTTTCCAGGGTTTGCATGAATTGCGGGTCCAAGTGCTGCCAGTTTGGCAACTGCTTGCGATCCAGCGGCTGCACGGCCCCGGCCGTGATCAAGCGTCCCAGGTTGGCGGAGCCGGGAAACACCACGTCATACCCGGAGTTGCCCGTCAGCAGCTTGGACTCCATGGTTTCGACGCTGTCGAACACATCGTAAACCGGGCGAATGCCGGTTTCCTCCTGGAAGCTCTTGAGCACCTCGGGTGGCAGGTATTCGATCCAGTTGTAGATCCGTACGGTGCGTTCTTCAGCCAGGCAAAAACCACTGATGAGCAACGAGGCGACAGTGCCCAGCACGGTGTTACGCAAAAATCTGTTCATGATCAAAACACTCCAGCGCGGCCGCGATGGCTCGCAGCACTTAATAGCGGTAGGTGAAATACAGTTCCAGCGCACTGAACATCTGGTCGTTGCCGAACACCTGTTTGGCGGCGGCCAGTGGCTTGACCCAGTTGTAGGACAGCGACGTATAGAACGACGGCGTGGGTGTCCAGTCGAGGAAAACCACACTTTCGTCAGCAAAGCGCCGATCGCTGACCGGTGCGCCCATGTAGTTTTTCTCGTCCAGCCAGAACTGGTAGTGAATCGCGCCGAGGGTCAGGGTGTCGTTGAGGCGGGTCTTGAGGGAGAACTGCTGAACGTTTTCGTTGCTGTTGAACAGCAGGTAGTTGCCGACCACGTCCCCGACCAGCCAGGTGCTCCAGTCGACGAAGCCCTTGCTCAGTGGGTCCCAGGCTTTCTGGCGGTTGTCGGTGAGGTTGTCGTCGCCGGAAAAGCTCGCGTAGCGGTAGCCGAGGATCGGCGTCAGCGGCAAGGTGCTGAAGGCATAGTTGGCCTGGGCGTACCAGGCGTTGGCATCGTAGTCGACACCCTCGCCGCTGCCACGCTCCAGCGCGTACTCGGCATTCAGCGTCAGCGCCTGTACGCCGGGCACCTTGGCGTTGAGCGCCCGCAGGTTGTACACCTGCATCCCGTCCCGACGGCGCGGGAGCGTGCTGCCTCTGGGGCCAAGGGCGTTGACCTTCATGGCCATGGCGCCGAGCGTCACCTGGTCATCGAGGTTGTAATCGAGGTTGACGCCGGTCATGCGGAAATCGCCCAAGTCGTCATCGGTACGCAAGGTGAAGGCCTGAGACTTCAGCGCGCCATGATCCCAGGCGAGGATCGCCGAATCCTTGAACGCGGTTCGCGGGCCGAGCCAGTAGGCGCCATCCTTGTACTGGTCGAGGTTACCGTCCATGACGATGAACCCCGTACCGATCATGTAGTTCTGGCGGCCGGCGGTGAACTTCCACTCGCCGGCGCGAAAACCGCCGTAGAGTTCTTCGGCTGCGACCTTGCCGTCGGAGCTGCGACTGAAGCCACCCGCATCGCCATCGCCGAAGGTGCTCGCCGCCACCAGGGAACCGCCCGCCAGCAGGCTGAAATCCGGTTGCAACGCATACTCAAGCTTGACCCCCGGCTTTACGTAGACCTCTTGCCAGTTGATCCTGGCGCCGCCGTTTTTACCGTTGCGTGCATCGACCTGGCCGCTGCCGAAGTTGACGCCACGGGTAAACAGCGTCGCCCCACCCGCCGTGAGATTGACTTCACCCTTGAGATCGCCGTCCTCAAAGGTGTAGCCCGCCAACGCGACGTGGGTGGTCAAGGGTAAGCCGAACGCTAACAGCGCTCGGGAAAAACGCTTGGTGAAAACCATAAGAAGCTCCTGTGGAATTATTGTTGTTACAGGGCAGTCAATGGCGACGCAGGGCGCCGCCAACACCTGGGCAAGCCAGGTGAATAGAACGCAAGACTCTTATTGTTTGGGCGTGGATCAGTGACTCAGGTGCGCGGTGATCGCGCGCAGCATGCGCACGCTGTCGTTATCGAACGGGCTGACCGCATCGGTGAGCGACGATTGCTTGACGATCACCACGCCGGACGGCTTGTCGATGAACAGGTATTGGCCGTGGATCCCTCCGGCCATCAGGGCCTGGCTGTGGTCGTTGAACACGTACCACTGGCTGCGATAGGACGCACCAGGCGTCCAGCTGGAGAACTCGGCATTTTGCGCGTAGATCGCCGGATCAGAACCGGCGGCGATACGGGCCACGGTCTCGGGCGACAGCAGCTCAACACCGTCCTGGCGACCGTCGTTGGCGAGCAGGCGGCCGAAGCGTGCCATGTCTCTCAAGGTGGCACTGAAGCCCGCCCCGGCAACGTTACGGCCCCAGGGATCAGCCATGAAATAACCGTCGCGGTCGCACCCCAAACGCCCCCAGATTGCTTCCAGCATCTGACTGCAGGCCTTGCCCGAGGCACGTTCCATGACCCATGCCAAGACTTCGGTGGTGGCGGTCACGTAATGGAAAAAGCCGCCGTGTGCGCCACGTTTTTTCAGTGACGGCAGGTATTGGTACAGCGATTCAAACTGGGCGTATTGCGCCGGTGCCGGCTGGAAACCGCAGGCATAACCGTACTGCGAACTCTCGGAGGCGGGATCGTCATACACCTCGCTGTAGTCGATGCCCACGGCCATATCGAACAACTGGCGCACCGTGGCATCACCAAACGCACTGCCCACCAGCTCAGGCACGTAGTACGCGGCGGGCAGCTCGGGCTTGAGCATGCCGTTGGAAACCAGTTGTTCGCCGAGGGTGCCGATCAGCGACTTGGTCACCGAGAACATGATGTGCCGGTCATCCGCGCGCTGGCCGTTGAAGTAGCGCTCGAACAACACCGTATCGCCCTGCATCACCAAAAAGGCGTCGGTCTGGCTGGCCACAAGGTGTTCGATAACGCTGATGCTCAGCCCACACTCGCTGTCGAAATACAGGCGGTCCAGCGCCTTGGGCGCTTCCTTGAGCTGACCGGCAGGCGTTGAACCCGCCGCCACATCAATCGTGGGACGCAGCCGCGCCAGATGACGGAACCCCCACTGGCTGAAGGGCGCACGCATCCAGTTGTGCCACGTTACTCGGTGATTCGGCTCGGCCGGGAAGCCCTGCATCAGCGCAGGTGCCACGCGAGTTGCAAAGGACGACTCGTTGGCCTCGACGTAAAGAGTCGCCAGTACAGAGGGGATTTTAAGACTCATCGGGATAACCCTGAAAATGACTCTGCGTGTGAGCAGATGCACAGGAATAATTATCCGATATTTTATTTTAGTCAATAAAACATTTTACTCGATATCTATTCGATCAATTGTACGACAGCAAACCAGTGGCAAGGAGGTCCCTCGAGAAACGCCCATGGCGTGGGCAAGAACGCGAAGATCTTTTCCGAGGTCAATGCCTTCGCAATCAGCGGTATCAGCCGTTGCGACACGATCAGCGTCCACCTTGACACCGGCTCAATCCTCAACGGCAGCGCATTAAGCTGCTTGTGGAGTTCAAGCATCGGCTGGAGCCTGCCGTACAGCTGCACCCCGCTGGCCGCCGATAAGGTCGCCGCCGACGTCAAGGCCAAGGCCGGCGCGAACTGAGAACACCAAGCTTGAGCGATGACGAGCAGCCCGACGGCCTCTCGGCAATCAGCGTTCGCAGCTCCGACAAGCATGATTTTCAGCTGAATGTCATTCATAACGCAGCGCTGTGGCCGCGGCTGTTACACCCTGCGCAGCGAGGATAAGATCTGCTGCTCGTTCGGCGATGACGACGCACGGCGCCATCGTGTTGCCGACGGTAATTCGCGGCATGATCGAAGCATCAGCGACGCGCAGTTTATCGATGCCATACACGCGCAGTTGATGGTCGACCACCGACATCGTATCTCGGCCCATTTTTGCGGTGCAGGACTGGTGCCAGTAAGTCACGGCAGAGTTGCGGATGAACTGCTCCATAGCGCGATGTTCTTTCGGACCGGGCACGACTTCGCGTTTGACCAGCCCGTTGAAGGCTTCGCTGTTACCGAGCGCCCTGCACAGGTCGATCGACGCATACGCCGCGATCATATCTTCGGGCGCGCTCAACGAGTTCGGCTCAATGAGTGGGACATCCAGTGGCCCGGCACCCGACAGGCGCACGCGCCCTCGACTGGCAGGCCTGGCCAGCCCAGCGAACATTGTCCAGCCCTGGTGTGGCGGCTCAATCGCGACCTCAGGCGGAGAGGGGACTGCAAATGCCAGTTGACACTGCAACAGGTCCGGGACATCCAGGCGACTGTCGCTTTTCCAGTACAAAGTGGTTTCGCACCCGCCGCTACCGACTGCCTGGGGGCGTAGATACTCCCACGTACAGCCAAAGGCGAGATGGTCCTGAAGATTCTGGCCCACGCCGGGAAGGTGATGGGTGGGTGCGATGCCGTGGTTTCGCAGTTCATCTTCCGGGCCGATTCCCGATTGCATGAGCACCTTGGGTGTCTGCACCGCGCCCATGGACAGGATGACCTCGGCTGCGGCATAGAAGCACTGCCGTTCGCCGGCGATCAGCACTTCGACACCGATAGCCCGTGTACCGATAAGCAATAGGCGGTTCACCAATGCCCCTGTCAGCACCGTCAAGTTCGGATAGTGCAACCGTGGCCGGATGTAGGAGTCGTAAACAGATTCGCGCTTGCCCTGGTTAATGCGCAGGTCGGTAATAGCGATCCCGCCCGGACCTTCCATCATCTCGCCATTGGGACTGTCGAACCGGGGGATACCCAGACGGCTGGCCGCCTCCAACGTTGCCCACGCGAGGGGTTGAGGCGTGGCGGGCTGTTCGACATGCACGGGGCCACCTGAACCACGCCGAGTGGCATCAGGGCTGCCTTGCCAGTTCTCGATCCTGCGGTAGTAATTGAGTACCGAATCGTAGCCCCAGGCCGGGTCGCCGGACTCGGCTGCGAAATAGTCCCAATCGGAGCGGTGCCCGCGCGACCAGACCATCACATTGATGCTGGAGCCACCGCCGAGTCCCTTACCCATGCTCAGGGATAGCCGTCGACCATTGAGGTGCCGATTGGGTTGCGCCTCGAATGCCCAGTCGCGCGTTGAACCTAGGTTCATCGGCCATTGCGCCGGTTCGACAACCTCAGGGCCCGAGTACCCCTCGCCAGCTTCAATCAGCAAGACGCGTGCGCTTTGCTGATCGGCGAGACGGGCTGCGACCACGCAGCCCGACGTACCTGCACCGCACACAATGAAGTCATAGTGTTGATCACGCAGATGATTCATGCGCACGCGCCGTATCGATGCAGCGATTGAGTTTGCGGTTATCAGTGGCGTCATTTCCCTGCGATCATTTCTCGCCAACGCTGTGCACTGCCTTAAGAATCACTGCGGCGACCTCGGCCGGCTGTGACTGCTGGGGAACATGGCTGGTGTGCACCTCTGCCAGGGTGGCACCGATACGCTTGGCGGCAGAGCGCTGGACGTCGGGGTGGATCATCCGGTCTTCGGTGGCTAGCAGATACCAGGACGGTTTGGCCTTCCAGGACGCGACGGTCGTTTTATCGTCGAAGGCAGATGCCTTGATGGGACCTTGCGTGGCGGTCATGACGGCGGTCTGGGCTGCCGGGAGATCCTGGGCGAAGTCCTTGGCCATGCCTTCCGGCGTCAAATAGAGAAAACCGTTGGCGTCTGCCTTGATCTGACTGATGCCAGGGGGCGTGGGGGCGCCTTTACCTTGTTCGCCGCTGGTTTGCCCGGCCTCCGGCGCGAAGGCGGCGACATACACCAGCGCGCTGACCTTCGGGTCGCCACCGGCCTCGGTAATCACGGTGCCGCCCCAAGAGTGCCCGACTAGAACCACCTTACCCTGCTGGTTACTCAAGACGCGGCGCGTAGCGGCAACGTCGTCGGTAAGTGAGGTGAGCGGGTTCTGCACAACCGTAACGGCCACCCCTTGGGCTTGGAGCAGTGGCACCACTTTTGCCCAATCGGAGCCGTCGGCGAACGCGCCGTGTACGATCACCACGGAGGGCGTTGTATCCTGCGCATGACTGGCGCTTGCGATGAAGGTGCCGGCTAGGGCAAAGACGACGGTAGCGATTTTCGATTTGAATGTTTTCATTGGATGAGCTCCTGTTCGGGAGTTCAAATTCTGCTGACTAGCCTGCAGTGTGGGCATCGGTCAATTATCCGACCCAGGGACATTTTTCATGGATAGTGTGTTGCAACTGGACATCTCCCTGGACGGGGCGCTGGCGACGATCGCCCAGATCGGTGACCTCAGCATGGGACAACCACTCGGTCATTCCCGGCGTGTTGCCGCACTGGCGCGGATGCTGGCGCGGGCTCGGCACGGCGACGGAGAGCACCTGAGGGTAGCGGAACAGGTTGCCTTGCTGCGCTGGTCCGGTTGCACCGCCAATGCCGAAGGCTTTGCGGATCTGCTGGGCGACGACGTCGATGGCCGCCGCGCGATGCTCGATTTGACGCTGGGCAATGAGCAAATGAACGCGGTGCATCAGGCAACCCCGCTTGCCGTCGTGCACTGTGAGGTGTCTGGAGCAATCGCCAAAACCCTCCAGCTCGGTGCCGCCGTCGAGGCAGGCGTGTGTCGCGTGTTCGAAACCTACGACGGCACTGGCCGGCCACTGGGCCTGACCCATGAGCACATTCCAGAGGTCGCCTATCAGGTAGTACTTGCAGGTGATCTGGACATTCTCAGTCGTGCGCACGGCCTGGACGCGGCGCTACGCTGGATCAGAGAGCAGTCGGATCGGCGCTACCCGGCGTCGCTAGTCTCGTTGCTTCTGGGGAACGCAAAGGACTGGCTGGCGGATTTGGAAACGCTTTCGAAAACGGTTGACCACGCGCATGAGCAGCGTTGTGTCTCATTGACGTTGGTGGGCGACATCATCGACTTGAAGCTCCCGTGGTTGGCAGGGCATTCGCGGCAGGTAGCGCATGTCGCCGTGGAAGCTGCACGCCTGTGGGGGCTGCGGGAGTCCACTTTGACAGAAATTGGCAAGTCCGCGCTCATCTACGGTCTCGGCCGGGCGGCCGTTTCGAACCACCTTTGGAATACCGCAGGGACGCTGCCATACGGCGCAGCGGAGCGGGTGCGCCTTGTCCCTTACTGGACGCAACAGGCGCTCAGGCCTATCACTGAACTGGCCGTACCCGCAGAGATTGCATCCCATGCCTATGAACGGCTCAACGGCAGTGGCTATTTTCGAGGCGTGGCGGGTGATGCGCTGTGTGCCGAGCATCGCCTGTTCGCCACATCGGTAGCCTGGGTCGCGCTAACGGAAGCCAGGCCATGGCGATCGGCCCACGGCGAAGCGGATGCAGCCAGGTTACTCAAACAGGATGCTGGCAGTGGCTTGTTCGACAACGATATTTGCGAAGCAGTAATTGCCGCCGCAGGGGGTGAGCGTCGCATGCGTCAACCGAAGGCTTCGGTACTCACGACTCGCGAGTGCCGCATCCTGCTGGAGATCAGTCGTGGCGCCAGCAACAAGCAGGTGGCGCGGCTGCTGGACATCAGTCCGAGTACGGTTCGCACGCACGTGGAAAGCATCTTTCGCAAACTGGAATGCTCGACCCGGGCAGCCGCTACCTTGAAGGGACTGACACTGGGGTTGATTGCCTGAGCCTGGTCCCGGTCATGCCTGGATCATGCGAGCCCGTCCTCGACGGCCTGACTGGCGCGTGCCAGGTCGATGAACGCCTTGGCTGCCGCGCAGGGGTTGCGGCGGTTCGGGTAGTACAGGCACAGCTTGTCTCTGGGCGGTGTCCAGTCTTCCAGAGTCCGCGCGAACAGTCCCGCGCGGATTTCGTCGCGAACGTCCTGCTCCATGAAAAAGCCGAGCCCCATGCCTTCCTGCACCGCAAGCTTGACCACGCTGGATTCATCCAGCGTAAGCGGCCCGCTCACGTCGAGACGAATCACTTCTGCGTCCCGCTCGAAATACCACGGGAAAATCGCCCCATTCGGTAGTCGAACGCGGATGCATTGATGCTGGAGCAGCTCGGATGGCGTTCGCGGTTTGCCGTGTTTTTCGAAGTACGCCGGCGAACCGACCACAGCGTACCGTTGCGGCTGGCCGAGAGGGATCACAATCATGTCATTGGGAACGAGGCTTGTTGAGCGCACGCCGAAATCGAAGCCGTCAGCAACGATATCCACCAGACGGCCTTCGGTCACGAGATCGATGTGTACTTTCGGATGATGCTTCAGGAATTCCATCACCAGTGGCAGGAGCGCCGATCGGGCAGCGCTGGCGAACGCATTGATACGCAGCGTGCCCGAGGGCCCGGCGTTATGTGATCGCACTGCATCGAGTGCAGTGCGCAAATCCTGCAAGGCTGGTCCCACCTGCTCCAGAAATATCCTGCCCGCTTCGGTAATGGCCACGCTACGGGTAGTGCGATTGAACAGCCGCGATTCGAGACGGGCTTCCAGTTGGGCAATGGTGTTGCTCAACGCGGTGGTGGAGACGCCGAGATCGATAGCGGCTTGCCGAAACGACCCCCTGCGTGCGACCGCGATAACAGCGTCCAGCTCACTGAGGCCTATACGATCTTGTGACATTTATTGTCCTGAATTTCGGGATAGGTCATAAAGTTAGTCCCAGTTGAGCAAACTATCCGTCAGGTAGCAAGATCGCTTCATACAACCACATTCTGGAGAACGAACACATGACACCTCAGCTTCCCGACGTCGTGCAGACGTACTTTGCAGTAAGTAATGGTGGCGATGCAGCACAACTTGCGAGCTGCTTCTGCGCTGACGCCACGGTTTGCGATGAGAGAAAAACATACGAAGGAACAGCTGCCATCGAAGCCTGGCAACGGGAGGCACGCAGTGCGTTCATCTATCAGGTCCAACCACTGCAGGTCCTGCAAGGGCAGGGCAGACTGACGGTCATTGCGCACCTTGTTGGGAATTTCCCCGGTAGCCCGGTACAACTGAGTTACGTCTTCACGCTGGAGGGCGGTCGAATCCGTTCCCTGGAGATCACGCCATGCTGAATCTAGGTTTGACTGGCAAGCGGGTCTTGGTCACCGGTGGCACCAAGGGCATCGGCAAGGCTGTCGTCGAGTTGTTACTGGCCGAGGGCTCGAAGGTCATTACCTCGGCCAGGCAGGTGGACGTTGAAATACCGGGCGCTCTTCTGATTGCGGCTGATCTTTCGACCCGGGAAGGTTGTGACGTGCTGATCGCCGCGATCCAACAGCGGCTGGGGGGCGTGGACATAATGATCCATGTCCTGGGTGGTTCGTCGGCACCCGGCGGCGGTTTTGCTGCGCTGGACGAGGAACAGTGGCAACGAGAGCTCAGCCTGAATCTGTTGCCTGCGGTGCGCCTCGACCGCGCCTTGCTCCCGGGTATGCTGGAGCGCAAGGAGGGGGTCGTTATCCACGTCACCTCCATCCAGAGTCGGCTGCCACTGCCGGAAGCTACAACAGCGTACGCGGCGGCCAAGGCCGCACTTTCGACGTACAGCAAAAGTTTATCGAAAGAGGTTTCGCCCAAAGGCATCCGCGTGGTTCGGGTTTCGCCGGGCTGGGTTGAAACCGAAGCGTCGGTCGCATTAGCCGAGCGACTCGCGCAGGAGGCAGGTACTGACTATCAAGGTGGTAAAGAGATCATCATGAAAGCACTTGGAGGTCTCCCACTCGGCCGCCCGTCCACGCCTTCCGAAGTTGCTGACCTGATCGGTTTCCTGGCTTCGTCGCGAGCAGCATCTATCACGGGAAGTGAGTTTGTGATCGACGGCGGAACGGTACCAACGGTTTAGCCGTCTGTTTGCAGGAAGGCGCAAAATACTGCCACAGCGGCCATCGTTTGGCAGCACGCATACCGGCGGCTACTACAAAGCACGCCAGCGCTTGCCGGTTGAAATAGTCTCCAGCTTGGTTCGACGCAGCAGCCATCTGATAAGCGCGCACTGCGCTGATACGCAACTGTGGATGGGAAGACCGGTTCGCCTGGCCGATGGCACGACGATACCTGCGTCCTGCGCCTAACCGGGGGCCATTTCTCGCAGCAACGCGGCTCGCGATGAAACGGCAACAGACCCTAGAGCTGAAAGCGCGAGATGTTCTCTCGCAATGTCACGCTGGTGCGTGCCAATCCTTCGCTTTCCTGCTGAGCGCTGCGGAAGGCTGCAGCGGATTGCTCGGCGCTTTCGCTGACGGTCACGATGCCCCGGCTGATCTGCTCGGCAACGGTACTCTGCTGCTCGGCGGCAGCGGCGATTTGGTGGTTCATGCCGTTGATCCGCTCGATCATGGTGACGATCGTGCTCACCGCGTCACCGGCCTCGGAAACGCCGGACACCGACTGCGCGCTGGAGCGCTTGCAGCGTTGCATATGCTGCGAGGTCTCGTCGGCAATTTTCTGCAGACTGGCGATCAGCACCTCAATCTCTGAGGTGGCCTTCTGGGTACGCTGTGCCAGGCTGCGCACCTCGTCGGCTACCACCGCGAAGCCGCGTCCGGCCTCGCCAGCACGGGCAGCTTCGATGGCTGCATTGAGGGCCAGCAGGTTGGTCTGGTCGGCCACCGACTTGATCACTTCAAGCATGCTGCCGATATTGCCGGTTTCATTCTTCAGCCGGCCCATGGCCATGTTGGACTGTTCGATTGTCTCGGCCAGCTCGCCGATCATGTTGACGGCATCTTTGGCCTTCTGCTGGCTGTACAGGGCCGCGCTATCGGCCTCGCTGGCGGCACTGGCGGCGGATTCGGCATTGCGCGCGACATCCTGCACGGTGGCGGCCATTTGGTGAACGGCGGTGACAATCTGCTCGACCTCACACTGTGCCATGGCCACGCTTTCGGCGTTTCTCAGGCTCGACTGGCTAAGCTCCTGGCTGGATTGGGCCACGGTCTGTGAGGACAGGTTTACGCCCCTGGTCATGTCCCGCAGGCTCTCCTGCATGCTCAGCAGGGCGGCCATGATGCTGGCTTGTGGTGGCTCAAGCGTGCGCCCGCTGGCGCGCAAATCGCCCTGGGCAACCCGTTGGGCGAGCTGGTTGAGTTCACTCGGTTCGGCACCCAGCGCGCGCAGCAGGTTGCGGCTGATGACGTAGCCCAGTACCGCTGCGAGTAAGACGGCCAGCGCAGTAATGGCGAGCAGCAGGTTGCGTTGTGACAGATAGTTTGCGTCATTTTCGCTGACCTGCCGGTCTGCTTTCTGGTTGGTGTAGCGCAGGTATTCGCCAATTGCCTGGGTCAGCTCGGCCAGTAAGGGGGTGCACTGCTCGCTGACCATGCGCAGGGCCTCGTCGTTTTCACCCTTGAACAGGTGTTCGGCAATGGTGTGCGCTACCGGTTTGTAGCGGCTCTCGACCTGCTCGATGGTTGAGAACAGTTCACGTGCCTTGGGCGACACATCACCATGGCTATCAATTGCCTGGCGTAGCGCGGCGAGGCTGCTGGTCACCATTTGTTCGTTGACGGCAATCGCGCCCCGCTGCTGTCCTCTCTCGGTGACATTGCTGTTCAAGGCGATGTTACGCAGGGCAATCGCGCGCTGGGCGGCGGCGTCGTTCAGTGTGTTGGCCAGGCGGGTGCGTGCATCAACGCCATTAACGTAGAGGAAAAATTCCTTATTGCTGTTAGCCAGGGCGTACAGCGAGATAGCGGCAATCAGCAACATAAACGCGAGCAGGCTGGCATAGCCGGCATAGAGACTGGTCCGTGTCGAGAGCCGGGGAGTGTGCGATGGCATATGATGTACCTGCGTAATGGGAGGAGCAATTAGAGGCACCTGCAAGGGTATGTATTCGCCCTTGGTCCGCATCCTGCGCAGGTATTCTTTTGTTCGACGGCCACGGGTAGCCGCGTTATTTCCTGGTCAGTTGAAACTTGTACAGGTTTTTATGTTTGTACAAGTATTGTACAACTATATTGGGATGATGTCGTCATGACATCATGCAATCCCGATGAACGGTCAGTAACCTCCGGTTTCCGGCATTGACGTAAAATCGCCACCCCAAAAAATTCAGCTTGAATAGCGAGAAGGTGCTTCGATGCAACGGGTGATGATTGTTGGTCAACCTGGGTCTGGCAAAAGCACGTTGGCGCGTAAGCTTGGTCAGCTCACGGGCTTGCCGGTCGTTCATATCGACACTATCCACTGGCAGCCAGGTTGGAGAGAACGAAGCCGGGACGAGAAGACGCAGCTTTGTCTTGAGGTCGAGGCCCGTGATTGCTGGATATTCGAAGGTGGTCATTCAGCCACTTGGGACAACCGGATGGCCCGTGCAGATGTCTTGATATGGATTGATCGTTCGGCGACGCTTCGATTCTTGCGCGTACTGCGCAGAACGCTGCTCCAACGCGGTCAGTCGCGGCCTGACTTGCCGCATAACTGCCCCGAACTGCTGGCGAACCTGCCGGAGTTTTTTAGATTCATGTGGCGGACGAAAAAATCAGCGCGCGCAAAAATGCAGCAACTCGTCGCAACTGCGCCCTCGGCTTGCCGTGTGGTTTATCTGCGGTCTAATCGGGATACTAGGATTTTTCTCGCGAGCATTGGACATTCTACTGGCCAGACTCCCTGAGCAGTGCGTACCGATCCTGGTGACGGATGCCGGATTTCGTCGTCCCTGGTTCCAGGCCGTCGAAGCCAAAGGCTGGTAATACCGCTTCTGGCCGGAAACTGCACCTCGTGAACAACGGCGTCTGCCAGAAAATGGGAATTAGAGTAGGCGACATAAATCCGCACCACTGCCATGTTCCAGATATCTGTTTATAGCCAGCAGCAACGTTCCCATGAGCGGGCTGTATGAGAAAACCGAGTCCGCTTTGCGGGCCAAAGACGGTGCGGCCTTCTGGGCTGCGCTCGTCGGCGTCGACGCACAAATTACCGCGCCACTTTTGGCGAAGCTGCTGCTGGAAGACTGGCATGAAGAGCATGAAGACATCGTTTTCGAGTTGGGGTTAATCGGGGAAAACTGCGCGACGTCTGCGATTACGGAAGCCGCGCAGAAAAATTTCGATCACCTGATCAGTTGGGGCAACCTGGAAGAGTTCCAGCGCAAGTGCGCTTATGCATTAGCGCGTATTGGCCCTAGCGATTCAAAGGTAGCTTTGGAACTCATGACACAGCAGCTCGACCCTGGCCTAAGCAAGTACGCTGAGGAAGGTCTAAAGCATTGGCCGATGCGGGTCAAAAAGCGGGGTTAGCGAGCCGGTTTGTTTTATGCCTCTCGCCAAGGACCGCAATCGGCCAAACATTACTGGTCGTCACGCTGAGGTGTGGCAATGCTCTTCAAAATAGGCGTCGCCTTGAGGGTAAAGGCCGCTCAATACCCTTCCATAAACAGCACAGCCTCCAATTGGCGGGCGTTGTAGGCCACGTCAGATCGTGCGTTAAGCGCCTGCACAATGGACGCGACTAGACGATTTGCCTCGAGCTGCGCTGGCCATGACATATATGCATTGCGCCACACGGTACGAGTCGCTCGTGGCCGACTACCGCCACGTCCAGCAATCAGGCCTAGGTTGGGATACTGCGTCTTGAAGGAATCGAGCTCGACGTCATCGAACACTGCCTCAGCAATAGCCACCAATGCGGTGGCTACACGCGAGTCATAGATCACAAAGTCGTCTGGGTAAAACATGGCGTACAGCTTCGTCCATGCACTGTTCATCGCCGCTGGGTTCTGAGCGTTGTGATTAGCCGCACGTTGCAGGTTGGCGACCACGGAATCGGCATCCTGTGTGGGCAGGCGCACCCCGCCCCACTGGCAGATAGACGCGAATAACGCCAACACCGCGTCGGCATTACCGGCAAGGTCAAGACTTAGCCCCTGAGCCTGCGCAATAAACCCCTGCAGTACTTGCTCAGTAGCTACAAAATTCACTCCCGGGGAGGGCCAGAAGTAGCTGCTCAATCGAGCATCCAGTCCCTGGGCTGCCTGGGCTGGGTATACCTTCCGGCGGCGGCGATCGTAGATTTGAAAGGGTTCATGTTCAAGGTAGAAAGCAAAGCGCGCTTCCCAGGGGCTCAAGTTATCGCAACGCAGGGGCGTCTCGGCAGCCGGCTCGACTTCAGCGGTCAGCTCCTGCGTTTCGTCCAGGCCAAGCAATTCATACAACCCGTCGGCGACACGCCGGTAACGCGCCACTTGGCCGTTGCGCGCCCAGTAACCGGTGTGCTCACACAGGTTTGCCAGCTGCGTATTGATTGTGTTGGCGGCAAAAAAGTCTAATCCCACGCGATAGCGTTCGTTGGCATCGGTGGGGCTTAAATAGACCCTGCGGCCGCTGGTTTTAAGGTCTACCGCGCGGAAGTGTAGCGGTAGCGCGCCGGCGTGGATTTCAAGGGCGATTGCGTCGTGCAGGGCCATTAGGTATTCCAAATGCTGGGGATTAGAGGTTTTCCGTTATAGCGATAGGCTACTCGGCGTAGGGGGCGTAATCCAGTGTGGTAAACGTGCGGCTAAGACTTCAAGCAGGGCTGCGCTTAAGCTCAAGCGCCTTGCGTTCGCCCCCATTTAATAAGTCAGTAATCCGACCAATAAGCCTGGAGGCCTAGTGGCTATTCACTAACATCGTTCAGCCGGTAGGGCGTGGCAACAACAGAGCGTGAAGATAAAGTTCAGCGGCGTCGTGCCGATACATTGACGACTATCGCTACGCACTCAGGGATCTCTAACGAGAACCTTGAGGACGTTGGGAGTCATGGCTGGAAAGTTAATTACACCTAATCATTAGACATATGGACGCCATAATGAAACGGATTGAGCGGGACTTCGTTACGCTGTTTAACTACCTCTGGTACAAGGATTTTCCCGTTACTGAAACAGCCGGCCTGGCGAATCGGGCCAACTGGACGATTCATATGGGCCTCGTAATTCGGCAATGTGCCAACCTGCTGGGCGCACGGGCGCTTTTCGAATCGGGCGGGCGTACCGATGCGGTGGTGCAGTACTCCGAAAAGGATATTTTGACCTTCGTGGAATGGGAGTGGAAGCGTGCCCACACGGACATCAACGAAATCGAAAAACTGTATAGCAAGGCCGGTCAGGCAGCCTTTCAGACGTTCATTGGCTACAGCCGTGTAGAGGACATTCAAAAGGCTTTGGACCAAACGTTGAACAAATGGATCGATGCTAAAAGCCCCTTGATTTATTTTCTTATTACCTACGATGTGGTTAAAGGCAACCGTCACTTCGTTGATCTTGTGACCTACCAATTTACAAAAAACCGCTGCAAGAAAATACGCAGTCAGCCGGCGCTACCCTGGATGGTGAATCGCAAGAAGTTCATCGCCGCTGAGGAAAATACATAAAACCTAAAAAACTTCGGAACTGTTGCCGATCAGCATTTCCCTGCTGGCCTCATCGGCAATTCCGAGCAACGTGGTGGAGGCCGAATGGGGGCTCACCACAGCAGCGCTTCAACTTCGTCGTACTTATCCGCCAACTTGAGGAAGGTGTTCGCCCAGCCACTGCTGAGGCTGAGTTCTTGCAGGGGGCCGGTGACGGCGAACACAACCGCCACATCCAGCCTGTTGGGCGAACCACCTGATTTGAGCACGCTGATCAAGCCCAGCAATTCCCCCTTCGCTTGTGCCTCGTCTTCCCAGCTTGACCAGCAGAAGTCGTTGTCTGGAAGGCCGATCAGTTCTATCGCGGCTTCGAGGACGTGGATGAGGCTTTCAATCGGGGTCTCACGATTGATTCCTTCTTGAAGCAATTGCCGTGCACGGCCCAAATTCATTGGGGCTGCCCTTCATTGTGGAGGAAGTTGAACAGCATAGAGAAGATCGGGCGCCGGCCATAGATGCAAGAGGTCGCCGAGTCTTTGCATGGGCTGAGACGACTCGGCGACCCTTTGTGAGTGACGCGTCTAGTTAACGGCCGCCTCCCGCTCCATCAACTTATCCACCAACAAAACCCCCAACTCACTCAGTTGGTGAATCGCCAACGCCACATCCCGCTGCTTCCCCGTCAGCTCATCCGACAGGTCAAGCAACAACGCAGTAACCGAAGAAAAAGTCTCATAGCTATTGGCAATCAGCACTTCAGTGCTGGCATCGTCAGCAACGCTGAACAGCGTCGTCGTGGGTGGGGGAGGCGGCTCTGGCGGTTCGGCGCCCGCGTTGAGGTAGTGATCAATCGCACGATGCGCCGCCTGATTCAGTTTCAGGTCGGGGCCGTTCGGAGGGTTAGGCGTGACTTTGTACATAACGGAATTTCCCTGTCAGAGCCCACACCGTTTCGCTACTAAACGAAAGGGTGGCAGCTGTACGCAGGTTAGTAGACCGGGGAATTCCGCAAAGCCGGCGCACCCGAAGGTGCCCTGCGCACAGCCGCCATCAAGCACAGACGGGAAGTCTGGTGGATGAAGCTTGTGCACTAAGCGAAATTCGACCACGGGCTACTAAACCCGATCACTGAGTTGTCAGCGACCGGGCCACCTTAGAGACGCCCACTCAAGCGCACAAGCCGGCGGATTCTGACGCAACTGTAGGCAACGGAGCAAGGCGCTGCAGCTTGCTGTAGGACATGTCCACAAGGTAGGCGCGAGCTTGTTTGCGAAGAATCTTGGAGCGCCGCGTGAAACCAGAGTCGGCGTTATCGTTGACGTTTTTCGCGAGCAAGCTCGCTCCTACATAGGGTTGCGCTGATTACTGGAGGTTCTTGTCCAGGAACGCCCGTATAACCGGAATGATCTCCTTGCCATGGGTTTCAAGCGCAAAGTGCCCGGTGTCATAAAAACGAACATCCGCCTTGGGAATATCGCGCTTCCATGCCTCGGCGCCGGCCGGCAGGAAGAACGGGTCGTTCTTGCCCCACACCGCGAGCAGCGGTGGCTGGTACTGGCGGAAGTACGACTGGAAGGCGGGGTACATCGCTACGTTCGAGGCATAGTCCAGCACCAGGTCGAGCTGGATGTCGGCATTGCCTGGCCGGGATATTTGCAGCCCTTCCAGCGTGTAGCCATCGGGTGAAACCGAGCTTTTGTCGGCCACGCCTTCCAGGTACTGCCACTTGATCGAGGCAGGGGTTGGGAAGTCGTGCAGGGCGTCACGGTTTTGTTGGGTCGGGGCGTGCCAGTAGCGTTGGATGGGGGCCCAGCCTGCGCCCAGGCCTTCTTCGTAGGCGTTGCCGTTTTGGGAAATGATCGCGGTCACTCGCTCCGGATGGGCGACGGCCATGCGCCAGCCTACGGGGGCGCCGTAGTCGTGGACCATCAGCGCGTATTTATCGAGTTTGAGCTGTTCGGTGAACTGGCCGATGGTCTTCGCCAGCTGGCTGAAGGTGTAGGCGTATTCGCCGCGCGGCGGGGCTTCGGTGAAGCCAAATGCCGGCAGGTCCGGCGCGATGACGTGGTAGCGGTCGGCAAGCTCGGGCATGAGTTCGCGGAACATGAAGGATGAGCCGGCGAAGCCGTGCAGCAGCAACACGGTCGGCGCGCTGGGGTCGCCCGCCTCGCGGTAGAACACCTTTACGTCACCGACCTGCTCGTAGCGGTAATGCACTGTGTTGTCTGCATGGGCCGTGCCGCTGATCAGCAAGGAGGCGGTGAGCCCGGTAGCGGCAATGGCGTTGGACGTGGTCATGGTGTGGCTTCCTGTGTAACCGTTAAAGTTTGTGTTTGAAGGTTATGCCTGAATTTGGTAACCTGTCAAACATATTTTATTGGTTACAGGCTGCCCATGAATCCGAACAGCACTGCTTCAGGCGCACTTTTTCTGGCTGACAACCTTGCCCTCGATTTCATCAACTCCGAGTACGGGGTGGGTGATCAGCGCCATGACTGCTTCGTCGATGATCACAGCGTTATGAGCTGGCTGACCCAAGCGGGGCTGTTGCCCGAGCAGGTTGACCCGAAGGCGCCGAATGGGCTGCTGGCCCTCGCTCGCACGCTTCGCGCGAGTTCAAGGGCGGTGGTGAATGCGGCAATGACAGGCGTTCCCGTCGATCTTGCGGTGATCAACCAGGTGCTTGAAGCGGGTCGCCCGGTGAGCAGGCTGGAATGGGCGCAGGAGCAGAAGGCATTTCGGCTTGCCACGCATCCTCGGGACAGCAGCCCGGCCAGCCTGCTTGGGCCGGTGGCCGAGTCGCTGGTGGGCTTGGTCACGAACGATAAGTTTGAATTCGTCCGCCAGTGCGAGGCCCATGATTGCGTGCTGCTGTTCCATGACCTGAGCAAATCACACCGCCGCCGCTGGTGCAGCATGGCGACCTGCGGCAACCGGATGAAGGTGGCGGCGTTTCGTTCCAGGAATAAACCTTGAGTCGCTAGGGGGGCAGTTTTTCTTTGATTGAACTTGGTATTGCTCAGCATTGCCCCATAACTATCCCTGTCTCCATTAACCGCAAGGACAGACCATGACCAACCCAACCGAAACCGCCATCCTCGCCGGCGGCTGCTTCTGGGGCATGCAAGACCTGTTGCGACGCTACCCCGGCGTGCTGCACACGCGCGTCGGCTACACCGGTGGCGATGTGCCGAATGCTACCTACCGCAACCATGGCAACCATGCTGAAGCGATTGAGATCGTGTTTGACCCGGCGGTGATTTCCTACCGGCAGATCCTTGAGTTCTTTTTCCAGATCCATGACCCGAGCACACCGAATCGTCAGGGCAATGATCTTGGGCCAAGCTATCGTTCGGCGATTTACTACCTGAGCGAGCAGCAAAGGGATATTGCCGAAGATACCGCGGCTGACGTGGATGCCTCCAAGCTGTGGCCTGGGCCTGTGGCCACGGAAATTGAGCCCGCCAGGGAGTTTTGGGAGGCGGAGCCGGAGCATCAGGATTATCTGGAGCGGATACCGAACGGATATACCTGCCACTTCGTCCGGCCGAATTGGAAGTTGCCCACGCGGGCTTGAACGTGAGTAGCGTCGGGTAGGGAAGGTCAACGGCGGCAATCCAGATCCGCCTATAGCCCCCAGGTTATGGCCATTTAGGCACAGCGCTGGTTGCCGCTGCGTCTTCTGCTTGTGCAGCGATCATGTCATCTGCACTGGAGCGCGCCTGAGTAGATGAAATACACCATATGCGTACGCCATAGAAGGCTGAAGGCCCGGGAACATCGCTGTTTTATCATCACTGCCTACGTCCTTGTCGTTAGGCAAATGCCATGGCCTTTCAGGTATGAATGGCCACGTCCGGTTGACTCAAATCCCTTCCTGCTCCATCAGCCTGGCCGACAGCGCTTTCAGCTTCAAATAGGGACCTGTGAAGCGCGTGCCCCCATCCAGTGGGGTGAGCGTGATCCGCTCTGAATCGCACCGATGAAATGGGGTGAACATGCGTTTGTTCGGGTAGTAAACGCCTTCCGGCGTCTTGGAATACTTCAAGGCGAGCATCGCGTTTTGCAGTGCAGTGGGGCTGATATGCCTGGCAATGCTCGACTCGGAAAGTGCTGCGTCGTGGTACATCCTGTACATCGCCCCTATGCATCCACCCAGGGTGCCGCCATAGAGGACGTTGCTCTTGAATGTGTCGGTTATGCCGACGCTTTGTGCAACAAACAGCATAAGAGCCGTCGTTACAAAACAGAGGAGGGCGCTTTCCAGCAGTGCCAATGCCTTGTAAGGGTCTACGGCCAGTTGGTCTTTGAGCTTAAGTCGTGTGATGGCCGTGTCGGCGTGTTTTGGCGCGTGGGTGTCAAGCGGTTTCAAGCGTTACCCCTCCTGGGTTGAGTCTTCCTGATAGAGAACGGCTCGCATTTTACGCAAAGTGAAGCGGTTGTGCAGGACGTTTTCTTTGGGCTTCATCTCTATCGTTTGCCGCCTCAGCTTGCCCCCGATGGCGGAGTGTCAGCCACCGTGATAGCGGGCGAATGCGCAGGTGCTGAGGAATGGTGAAGGTTAGACACAGGCGCTATTAGACACAGGCGCTAATAGTATCGATCGGCTGCTTATGCGAGCGGTGGACTAGGATTTTTCTTCCGGAGTGTTCCGGACTCACATGCCGATCCTCGATCTTGATACCTCCGGTACCAGCATCTATGAAGCGTCGCGCTTCCTCGATAGCCCGGAAACCATCAGCGCTTATCTGGCGCAGAGCATGAAATCTCAAGACCCGCAGGTGCTCATGAAAGCGCTTGCCGAGGTCGCCAAGGCCCAGGGCGTGAACAAGGTGGCGGAGTCTGCGGGGGGTAATCGCGATAGCCTATATAAGACGCTGAAAGGCGGTTCTAAAACGCGTTATGAGACGATTCAGAAGTTGATGCTGGCGTTAGGCGTGGAAATGACTGTGCAGCCGATTGCGGCGGTGGCAGTCAAGAAAACGGCAAGTGCAAGGCGGGCTGGGGCCGGGAAGTCCTGACGCGCGGTTTAGCGAGCGACCACAACCCTTGAAAAATACTGAGGCCCCCTGTGGGAGGGGGCTTGCTCCCGATAGCGGAGTGTCAGTCGATATATGTCTGGCTGACACACCGCAATCGGGAGCAAGCCCCCTCCCACATTGGATTGATTGTGTTCTGGAGACCGAGCCGCCCCCAGAACCCAGCGCTTCAGCGCACCAGGCAAGGCTGTTTGTTGTTATAACGCCATCCCGGAATCAGGAACTGCATCGCCACGCTGTCATCCCGTGCGCCGAGGCCCATGCCTTTGTACAGTTCGTGGGCCTTGGCCACGGCGTCCATGTCGATGTCCACGCCCAGGCCAGGCTTGGCGGGTACCTTCACATAACCGCCTTCGATTTTCAGCGGTTCGCGGGTCAGGCGCTGGCCGTCCTGCCAGATCCAGTGGGTGTCGATGGCGGTGATGTCGCCCGGGGCGGCGGCGGCTACTTGGGTGAACATCGCCAGGGAAATATCGAAGTGGTTGTTGGAGTGCGAGCCCCAGGTCAGGCCCCACTCATTGCACATCTGCGCCACGCGCACCGAGCCTTGCATCGTCCAGAAGTGCGGGTCGGCCAGGGGGATGTCTACCGATTGCAGCTGGATCGCGTGGCCCATTTCGCGCCAGTCGGTGGCTATCATGTTGGTGGCGGTTTTCAGGCCCGTGGCGCGGCGGAATTCGGCCATGACTTCGCGGCCCGAGTAACCGTTTTCGGCGCCGCACGGGTCTTCGGCGTAGGCGAGCACGTGGTGCTGATCGCGGCACAGGCGGATGGCTTCTTTCAATGACCAGGCGCCGTTCGGGTCGAGGGTGATGCGCGCATCGGGGAAGCGTTCGGCCAGGGCGGTGACGGCTTCGATCTCTGCGTCGCCGCTCAATACGCCGCCCTTGAGCTTGAAGTCGTTGAAGCCGTATTTGGCTTTGGCGGCTTCGGCCAGGCGCACCACGGCCTCGCTGGTCAGGGCTGTTTCATGGCGCAGGCGAAACCACTCGTCCTCGTTGTCGGCTTCGTTGCGGTAGGCCAGGTCGGTGGCGCTGCGGTCGCCGACGTAGAACAGGTAGCCGAGCATTTTCACCGCATCACGCTGCTGGCCTTCGCCGAGCAGGGCGGCCACCGGCACTTCGAGGAACTGGCCCAGCAGGTCGAGCAGGGCGGCTTCCATGGCGGTGACGGCATGGATGGTGATGCGCAGGTCAAAGGTTTGCAGGCCGCGGCCAGCCGAATCCCGTGAGGCGAAGGTGCTGCGCATCTGGTTGAGGATGCGCTGGTACTGGCCGATGGGTTGGCCGATCACCAGGCTGCGGGCGTCTTCCAGGGTTTCGCGGATGCGTTCGCCACCGGGCACTTCACCGACGCCGGTGTTGCCGCTGCTGTCCTTGAGAATCACGATGTTGCGGGTAAAAAATGGCCCGTGGGCGCCGCTCAGGTTGAGCAGCATGCTGTCGTGGCCGGCGACGGGGATGACCTGGAAATGGGTGACGACGGGAGTATTCATGGCAAGTTCCTGGATAGGCTCAAAGAGGTTTGCTGACGGCGGCGCTCGTTGGCGTCACGCTTGGCGAAGTCAAAGCGGCGGAGGGGGCGGTCTTGGCAAAGAACACCAGAATCGCGGCGAGCACCGACGTGCCGGCCAAACCGTAGAGACCACCCTGGATCGAACCGGTGGTCTGCTCCAGAAAGCCAAAGGTGGTCGGCGCGACGAAGCCACCCAGGTTGCCGATGGAGTTGATCAAGGCGATCACGGCAGCGGCGATGCGCACATCCAGGTAACCCTGTGGGATCGGCCAGAACAGCGAGGACGCCGACTTGAACCCAATGGCCGCAAAGCAGATCGCCACGAACGCGAAGATCGGCCCGCCGGTGGTGGACATGAACATGCCCGCCGCCGCAATCAACAGCGCCGCCGCGACCCAGGCCTGCTGGAACTTGAATTTGCCCGACAGCGTCGCGAAGGCGTACATGGCGATGATCGAGATCAGCCACGGGATCGAGTTGAAGAAGCCGACCTGCACATCGCTGAGGTCGCCCATCTTCTTGATGATGCTCGGCAGCCAGAACGTCGCCGCGTAGATGGTCAGTTGAATGCAGAAGTACAGGGCGCAGAACAGCAAGATCTGACGGTCCTTGAGCAGCTTGCCGATGGTCGGCTTGATGCTGGTCAGGGCTTCCCGCTCGCGCTGTTCCTGGTCGATGGCGTTGACCAGGGCGTCCTGTTCTTCGCGGGTCATCCACTTGGCGTCGTGGGGCTTGGAATCGAGCCAGAACCACACGAAGAAACCGATCACCACCGAGGCCAGGCCTTCGATGGCGAACATCCATTGCCAGCCGTGGAAGCCAAATCCTTCGATCTGCAGCAGTGCGCCTGACAGCGGGCCGGAGATCAGCGAGGCCACCGCCGAGCCACTGAGGAAAATCGCGATGGCTTTGCCGCGCTCAACCCCCGGCAGCCAGCGGGTGAAGTAGTAGATCACCCCAGGGAAGAAGCCGGCTTCGGCCACGCCCAGTAGAAAGCGCAGGATGTAGAAGTGGGTTTCGTTCTGGATGAACGCCATCAGCGTGGCGACGATGCCCCAGGTGAACATGATGCGGGTCAGCCAGATGCGCGCGCCGACCTTTTGCAGCAGCATGTTCGAGGGCACTTCAAAGAGCGCGTAGCCAATGAAGAACAGCCCGGCGCCAAACCCATAGGCGGCAGCGCCGATGCCCAGGTCAGTTTCCATGTGCGTGCGCACAAAGCCGATATTGACCCGGTCGATGTAGTTGAGGATGAACATGATCACGAACAGTGGGAGCACATGGCTCTTCACTTTTCTCACGGCTTGCGCGAGGACCGAATCACTGTCTGGTGTGGCAGATGCATGGCTTGAATTGTTCACAATTCAAAACTCCCCCTGATTATTTTTATGCGGGTTTGCGTGTCTTGTTGATAGACATCATACAAGTTGGTTTCTGGGGTTAGCAATGCGGTGATGATGTTTTTGTGTTTATAAGAGCCAGTATTTAGTGCTGTTTTGGTTATTTTGCGGGTTGGGGTGGGGTTTTAAAGATGGTTGAGAGGGCTTTTGAAAGGGTGGCGCTGGCGGCCATTAATGTTAGTTGTCATACAAGTAGAGCGCTTTTTTTCACTCGCATCCCAACCTGTAGGAGCGAGCTTGCTCGCGAAAAACGTCAACGATAATGCGGGCAGCCTGGATAAACGCGGCGCCCTCAGGTTCTTCGCGAGCAAGCTCGCTCCTACAGTGGGGTTACGCCGTGGGGCGGGATGTTAAGCTCCCTCCTGCCCAACCCCGTGGATTCGTAACTATGCCCATTGAAAACGGCCCCCCCGTCCGTAGACGCTCCAACAACCTGGCCCAAGGCGTGCTGGACGCCCTGACCCAGCGCATCCTGCTTGGGCAGTTGAAGCCGGGTGAAAAGCTGCCGTCCGAATCCACCATCGTGCTTGAGCATGGGGTGAGCCGTACCGTGGTGCGCGAGGCGCTGTCCAAGCTGCAAGCCTCGGGGCTGGTGGAGACGCGCCATGGCATCGGCACCTTCGTGCTGGCGCAACAGGCCCAGCAAGGTTTGCGCCTGCATGTGGACACCGTCGCCAGCGTGCGCAACATGCTCGAGCTGCGCCTGGGCCTGGAGGTGCAGGCAGTGGCACTGGCCGCCGTGCGCAGGACCGACGAGCAGCTTGCCCACATGCGCGCCGCGCTGGACGACTACCAGGCCTCGCTGGCCAACAACGACAGCTGTGTGGAAGAGGACAAGCGTTTCCACCAGTTGATCGCCGAAGCCACCGGCAATACCTTCTTCACCGAGATCATGCTGCACCTGGGCAATGCGATGATTCCGCGTACCCAAGTGAAAGGCGCCGAACGTGGCGGGGCGGACTTCGCCAAGCTCGGGCAATTGGCGAACCTGGAACATGAGGCGATCTTCAACGCAATCAGGCGCCAGGACCCGGACGCGGCGCGGGCGGCGATGGTGTTGCATCTGACCAACAGCCGGGATCGATTTTCCGGCGAATAAAAAGGAACGCAGGTTGAACGAACACACCTTGTCCATGCGCCTGGAGCGCGTGGCGGCGCATGTGCCGATGGGCGCGCGGCTGGCCGATATCGGCTCGGACCACGCCTACCTGCCGGTGGCCTTGATGCGCCGTGGCGTGATCGAGGCCGCGGTGGCGGGCGAGGTGGCGATCACGCCGTTCCAGGCGGCTGAGCGCACCGTGCGGGAGAACGGCCTGGAGCAGCACGTTACGGTGCGCCTGGCCGATGGTCTGGCGGCGATAAAGCCGGCAGACGCGATCACCGCGATCAGCGTCTGCGGCATGGGCGGCGAAACGATCCGCGACATCCTCGAAGGCGGCAAGGCCCACCTCAGCGGTCACGAACGCCTGATCCTGCAACCCAATGGCGGCGAACAACCGTTGCGTCACTGGTTGATGGAAAACGGTTACACCCTCCTCGATGAAGAGCTGCTGCGGGAAAACCGTTTCTACTACGAAATCATCGTCGCCGAACGCACCACGCCGGTGATCTACAGCGCCGAACAACTGTACTTCGGCCCCCTGCAGATGCAGGCGCGCAGCCCGGTGTTCCTGGCCAAGTGGCAGCGCATGCTGCGTCAGAAGCAGAAGACCCTGGCCAGTTTCGAGCATGCGCGGCAGGCCGTGCCGGAAGATAAGGTCGCGGAAATTGCACGGCAGGCAAGATGGATTACTGCGTTACTGGCTGGATAACACTTCTTCCCGATGACGGCCCTTCAAGTTCTCCCCGTACGCGGCCGATAGGATGCTTGTGATTGAGGGCGTTTTGGAACGTACCTCGGTCAGTCGTCTCCGGCGGTGACAGCGGCCTTGTCGCTACTGAGTGCTTTTGCCCCATTTTCGCGCACGCGAGGTGGGGCGTTCGTGCAGCGAACGCCCTGTTTCGGGGCTGGGTGTGAGCGGCCCGTATCTTGCTAGAGCCTTACCAATCAATGACATGGCATTTTGCTTTCATTTATTTCAAGGCTTCGCCCAGCGGTGCGCCGGGTGGGTTGTTTTCGGGAGTGGTCGGACATGCACAGCTTTTTATCACCTGGTATCCGCCTGCTCGGACGTTTCGGCTTCGCGCGCAAGTTCCAGGTTCTGTTTTTCCTGTTCATGCTCCCCTTGGCCGGAAGCCTGTGGATGATCGGCCAGGACTATCGCGACAAATTAAGCGTGATTTCCGCTGAGCAGTCCGGTCTTCGTCAACTATTGGCCCTGGATGCGCTGGACGGCCAACTGAGCGCCCAACGTAACCTGGCTGCGCGCTGGAAGGCGGCGGACATCCTGCATGCCCCGACGCCAGCGGCGAAGGCGGCGATGGATAAGGTCGATGCCAATTTCCCGGTGATCCTGCAAAGCCTGCAAGCTCTCGGTGATGCTTTGAAAACCCAGAGCGCCGGCGCTGATGTCCTGGCCCGCTTCGAGGCGTTGCAGGCCACGGTCAAGGGCATGGACTCGGCGTCCCTGCGCACCGTTGGCTGGTGGCCGGATGGCTACGACCGCTTCACCGCTGCGCTGACGGCGATGCAGGCCCTGCGCGAACAGATCACCCTCGACGCCGGCCTGATCCTCGACCCCTGGTTGGAAACCTACATGCTCATGCAGATCGGCACCCAGCAAACGCCCGACCTGATCGAGCGCATCGGGCGGATGGCCAGTGTCGGGCAGTCCTCGATTTCTTCGGGGCAGTTCACCTTGCAGAGCCGTTTGCAGATGCGCGACCTGCGCAGCCGCATCGGCGATGCGCGGGATCAACTGGTCAAGGCTGCGGCTTCGCTCAAGGCCAAGCAGTACGCCGGCATGGAGCCGTGGACAGCGCAATACGACACCAGCCTGCAGTTGTTGGATAACGAACTCAAAGTGCTCGACGACGGCGTGTTCGGCGGCAGCATCAAGCTGGATACCGCCGGTTTCGAGCGCAGTATCGACGCCACGCTCGAGTCGCTCGGCGCGCTGCGCATTCGGTCGCTGACGTCGATGGATGCGCGCCTGGACTACTACCACGAGCACGCGAACACGCAGTTCATACCGATGGCGGCAACGTTCAGCCTGTTGGCGTTGGCGGCGCTGTACCTGTTCATGTGCCTGCAAGCCTCCATCCGCCGCAGCGCCAGCGGTATCACCACGTTGGCCGAGTCCCTGCGCGACGGCAACCTGTGCGTGGCCGTGACGGTGGAAGGGCGCGACGAACTCGCGGCCATCAGTACCGCGCTTAACGTCGCGGTGGTGCAATTGCGCACCAGCCTGCTCGGCGTCAATCACGAAACCCAGCAGCTTGGCTCGGCGGTGCTCACCCTTAATTCGCAATCGGGCAGCACCCTCAGCGAAGTCGAGGACCAGCAGCACCAGATCAGCCAGATCGCCGCCGCCGCCACGCAGTTGGCCGCCACGTCCATGGGCGTCGCGCGCAGCTGCGAACAGGCCTCGGGCAGTGCCCAGCACACCCGGCGCATCGCCGAAGACAGCAGCCGCGACAGCCAGCGCACCACCGCCAGCATCCAGCAGCTCAACCAGCGCCTGACCGATACCTCGGACGCCTTGCAGCAGGTCAGCCAGCAAGGCCAGCAGATTCAATCGGTGGTGGACACCATTCGCGGCATCGCCGAGCAGACCAACCTGCTGGCGCTCAACGCAGCCATCGAAGCCGCCCGCGCAGGCGAGCAGGGCCGTGGCTTTGCGGTGGTTGCCGATGAAGTGCGCAGCCTGTCGCAACGCACCCAGGCGTCGACGGCGCAGATCGCCGGCACCGTCGACAGCCTGCGCGCCACGGTGAGCCAGGCGGTGACGCTGATGGGCGCCGCGTGCGAGCAGGCGTTGACCGATGCCGAGTCCGTCACCGGCCTGGGCACGCGCCTGGGCGAGATTGCCGGCGCGGTGCAGAACGTCACCGACACCCTGGCGCAAATCGCCACGGCGGTGGAGGAGCAGGCGGCGACGGCGGATGAAGTGAGCGGCAATATCCAGCAAGTCGACCAGGCCGCCGGGCGCCTGCTCGACGGCGCGCGCGCAGTAAATCGTGCAGCGGACACCTTGAGCAAAGGCAGCCAGGCGTTGAGTGATAACACCGCACGGTTTCGCCTGAGCTGAGGTCTGTAAACCCTCAAGATTCAACCCGGTGTGCGGGGGCGAGCGCGCTCCCACACGCTTCAACGCACCGGTGGCACTGACCGCATAGGTGCCGACCTTGTCGCTTTTCTCACCGGCCACCAGCAGCCAATGCCCGTTGGGGGAAAATGCGATGTTGCGCGACTGCTTCTCTTCGACCCGGTATTGGTCGGCACGCCGAAGCCTCTGCTGATCGGGGTGAGTGCGCCGGTGGCGGCGTCGAAGCGGTAGTGCAGCACATGGTCCGTGCCCAGGTTGCCGGCGTAGGCAAGGCGAAATTGCTTGGGTCGGGGCATCGCTTCGACGGCGAGCCGCTGCTGGACAAGGCGCAAGCCGGTTAAGGGAAAACGCTGCACCTGTGGCAAGCATTAAACCCGGAACCTTCAGCCCCGACAGGGCTCACTTGTTAAGTCGCCCTGTTCCCTTGCCGAAAGGAATCCGCATGCATGCCCCCCCATCAACCGTGCCCCTTCACACCCCCGTCGAACGCGAACTGAGCCTGCGCGCGGTCATCACCGGCACCGTGCTCGGTATCCTGCTGACCCCTTCGAATGTGTACGCCGGGTTGAAGATCGGTTGGTCGTTCAACATGTCGATCATTGCCCTGCTGGTGGGGTATGCGATCTGGCAGGGCCTGGCGAGGCGGTCGTCCGAGCAACTGCCGTGGACGTTGCACGAGAGCAACATCAACCAGACCGTCGCCTCGGCCGCCGCGTCGATTATTTCCGGTGGGCTGGTGGCGCCGATCCCGGCCTATACCCTGCTGACCGGCAACCAGCTGGACGCATGGCCGATGATCGCCTGGGTGTTCTCGGTGAGTTTCCTGGGCATCTGGATCGCCTGGTACCTGCGGCCTTCGTTGCTCAATGACAAGGCGCTGAAGTTTCCCGAAGGCATGGCCACCCTGGAAACCCTGCTGCATATCTACAACCATGGGCGCGAAGCCGCGACGCGCTTGAAGGTGCTGCTCAGTGCGGCGTTGCTGTCCGGGCTGGTGAAGTGGGTGGACACCTTTGTGTGGGCCTTCCCGCGTTGGTCGCCGAGTGCCCAACTGGAACGCCTGACCTTCACCGCCGACCCTTCGCTGTTGCTGCTGGGTTTTGGCGGCATTATCGGCATTCGCGTCGGCCTGACCCTGTTGCTCGGTGCCTTGCTTGCCTGGGGCGGTCTCGGCCCGTGGCTGCTGGCCCAAGGCCTGGTAACTTTGCCGCCCGGCAGCAGCGGCCCGCAATTCGCCGCGTTGGTGGAATGGTTGCTGTGGCCGGGGGTGAGCCTGATGGTGTGCTCGACCTTGGCGTCGTTAACCATTCGGTTGTGGGCGTTGTACACCTCTACAAAGTCAGCTGGCGGGCAAGCCTGGAGCGTCCCCAAGCCTGGGCCGGCCGCCGGTTTCGCCCTGTCGATCGTATTGGTGGTGAGCCTGCAGGCACTGTTGTTCGGCATCAACCTGTGGATGGCCTTGTTGACCATTCCCCTGGCGATCTGCCTGGCGGCCGTCGCCGCCCGCGTGGTGGGCGCCACCGGTATCCCGCCGATTGGCGCTATCGGGCAGTTGTCCCAGCTGAGCTTCGGCATCGTCGCGCCGGGGCAAGTGCCGATCAACCTGATGAGTGCCAACACCGCCGGCGGCTCGGCCGGGCAGTGCACCGACTTGATGAACGACTTCAAGGTCGGCAAGGCGATTGGCGCCACGCCGCACAAGCAAGTGATCGCGCAGATCCTGGGGATTTTCATTGGCAGCATCGTCGGGGTGTTCGCGTACCTGGCGCTGATTCCTGATCCCCAATCGATGCTGCTCACCGAAGAATGGCCGGCGCCGGCGGTCGCGACCTGGAAAGCCGTGGCACAAACCCTTACCCATGGGCTGGATTCATTGTCGGCGAGCATTCGCTGGGCGATTGCTATTGCCGGTGTGGCGGGGGTGTTGCTGGGGGTACTCGACAGCCTGTTGCCCGCCCATCGCGCCCGCTACTTGCCCAGTGCCGCTGCGTTGGGGTTGGCGTTTGTGCTGCCAGCTTCGGTGTCGCTGATGATGGCGCTGGGTGCGGTGCTCACCTGGCTGGTGAGCTGCCGCTGGCCGAGCATTACCGAGCGGTTTGCGATTACCGCTGCGGCGGGGTTGATTGCCGGGGAGAGCATCACCGGCGTGGGGGCGTCGCTGTGGCAGATGATGGGGAATGGGTAAGCTGTCCCCCAAGGCTGGTATCTCCCCCACAACAGTCCGGTTCTTGATGGGTTAAGCGTTCGCCGCACGACTCACTTGGCAAACGCATACTCCCCACCCTGTTCCAGCGCCTGGCGATAAGCCGGGCGTGCCTGGAAACGCTGCACCCACGCTGCCAGGTGCGGGTACGCCGGCAGCTTGCCCTGGGCCTTGGCGATTTCGCCGATAAAGCTCATCTGGATGTCCGCGCCGCTCAATTCATCGCCCAGCAGATACGGCGTGTGTGCCAGCGCCTCGTTGAGGTAACCGAGGTAATTGGCTACTTCCGATTCGATACGCGGATGCAACGGCGCACCGGCATCACCCAGGCGTCCCACATAGAGATTGAGCATCAGCGGCAGCATGGCCGAGCCTTCGGCGAAGTGCAGCCATTGCACATACTGGTCGTAGGCGGCCGTGGCCGGGTCCGGTTGCAGGCGACCGTCGCCATGGCGGCGGATCAGGTAGTCGACGATGGCGCCGGACTCGATCACCACGTTGGCGCCGTCTTCGATCACCGGGGACTTGCCCAGCGCATTGATCGCCTTGAGCTCCGGTGGCGCAAGGTTGGTCTTCGGGTCGCGCTGGTAGCGCTTGATCTCGTACGGCAGGCCAAGCTCTTCCAGCAGCCACAGAATGCGCTGCGAACGTGAGTTGTTGAGGTGATGGACAATGATCATGGGAACTCCGCGGGGCATGGGGTGTGTAGGAACAGACTGCTGCGACAACGTAGAGTGCCCTGAATCAGCGGGATGTTTGCTTGGCAAACGCCCCTTCGATCAACGCACCACCTCGAACGCCGTGTATTCATACGCCGAGCGCATTTTGCTCGACATCGTCTCCAACGTCAGGGCAATGCCCAGGTCTTCGATAAACGCGCGCGAGGTCTTGTAGTCGCCTTGCTCGCACTCAAGCTTGATGGCGTCGCCGGTCAACGAGGCAAACACCTGTCGGGCCGGGAAGCGCTGGCCGACCTTGCAGCTCACGGAGGTCTCGAGCGGGGTATCGGTCGGTTTGCCGGGCACGTTCGCCATGTGCAGGTTGGCGCTCAGCGTCTGGCCAGGCGTCCAACTGCTCGGAATACTCAGTTCGGCTTCGCGGGTCAGCAACACCTGGCCGTCGCCCACGCCATTCATCTTCGACTTCAACTGAATCAGGTCCGCCTGCACCAGGCGCTCGACATGGAAGGTGTCGCTGTAGATCTCGTTCTTATTCAGTAAGCCACCCACCGCCGTGAAGGTCACCGAGGTGGGGGTGTCGTTGCTGCCATCGCTTTTTTTCGACAGGTACGTGTAGCTCAACGTCTTGAACTTCGGCTGCAGCAGGGCCGAGTCGAGGTGCTGGAGCACGCTGGCGGGTACGGCGACGTCGTTGATGCTCGGTTCTACGACGGTGCGTGGGTAGTCAGCCGGTTCGATGTCCGGACGTGACCAGGCCAGCAGCGCCGCATCGACACCGCCCTGCAACGAACAACTGATGCGCGATTGCGTGCCGTCGGTGCCTTCCGGCTCTACCAGCAGCACGCGCTCGACTTCGCGGGTGCCCGGCGCGACGCCGGGCCGTGGCTTGATGGCCTGCCAACGGTCGCCGACCTTGAGCTCGCTGCGAATGTAGGCGTCATCGCCTTTTTGCAGGCGAGCAGGCTGGTCGAGCAGCGGGGCAAGGCGTTGGGCAACCTCGTCGATATTGCCTTGCACAACAAAGCCCCAGTAATAGTAACGCCCCAGGTTGCCGAGGTCGCTGGCCTCGTCGGCGTACGACAACAGCTTCAAACCGGCGATGGGCGGCGTGCTGATCGGCACCGCGTTGGCCTTGCGGTCCGCGCGGTTGACTACCGCGATCCACGCGAAGTCTTTGTCCTGCTTGAGCGGCGCGTAGGCCTGCCAGGCGTCGCGGTGGCTGTTCAGGCTGCTGAAGAACGTCGCGTCGCAGCGGGTGAAGGCCTTGAGCGTGTCGGTCAGCGCGGCATCGTCGGCGTGGGCGATGGAAGGCAGCAGCGCAGAGGCGAGGAGGAGGGCGGCGGTGGGCAACTTCATCGAGCGGGATGTCCGTATCGGGGGCGGGAGCTGGGCATTATCCAGAAATTACCCGCTAAAGGCTCGGCTCAATGACTGAGCCCCATGAGGCGCGCGATTTTTTCAGATCCAAAGATCGTTTGTTGCAGTACGTTCACCGCCTTCATGGCCCGTATTCAGGATGCCCCGAGGCTCAATCATCATCAGCTTCGCCTCACCCTCGGCGGCGGTCCGATGTTCAACGCCACGCGGGACCACATACAACTCGCCCGCCGCCACATACACCGGACCTTCCGGCAGATCGATACGCAGCGTCCCTTCTAACACCAGGAACGCTTCGTCGGTTTCCGGGTGTGAATGCCAGATGAACTCCCCTTCAATGCGCACCACCTTGAACTGGTAGTCGTTCATTTCGGCGACGACCCTGGGGCTCCACTGCTCGTTGATGAGCGACGCCTTTTGCGCGATGTTTACCGGTTGTGCCGGGTGTTGTGACGTAGCCATGATCCATCCTCTGGTAGGTAAGAGGGCCAGACTATCGAGGCAACGAGGCGCCTGGCTTGTACGATCCTGCACGTTGGCCGTCTAAAGCTCGGCCGATTTCCGGCGATAACCTGTATGAACCCGCCAATCAAGGATCGATAAAATGGCTCTTTCCGTCAGCGCTGCCTATCTCCCGCCGGTCAACACCAGCCTTACACCTTCCGACCAGCAGCTCGTGGCCCAGCCACTGACAGAGGCCGCGAAGGAAGCGTTGGCAAACGCCGCCCCGGCGGCCGTCTACCATCCCAGTGGATCAGCAAGCACCACGGTGGAACCGCCGGAGGTGGTCGACGTCTGGGTCGGTCGGACCCAGTCGCCAGACCACCCTCGGCTCGTCGAAATTTCCACCGGCGCGCTCAATACGCTGAAGGCATCCTTCAAGGCATTCGAGTCAGCGCTGTCGGCCATCGCTCCCGACTTGGCCGGCAAAAAATACGGCTTCACCGTCGAGGCCGATGGCCGCCTGAAAGTGCTGGATTCGGCCAGCCAGCTCAGCAGCTCGGATACCAAACGGCTGACGGATTTGCTCAATCAATCCCTTGGCCTGAAAACCGCAGCTGTTGCCTACCGCAATGCCTCCATCGACACGGTGGACGCCGATTCCGTCTGGTCGGGCCTGGGCTATTACAGCCTGACCAACGAAAACTTCGCCAAGACCATTGATCTGGCGCCGCTCTTAAGAGACTTCGACCCGTCGGACTTCAAAGGGGCCAGGGACCGGATTTTTATTAATCAACTGGCCTCCAAAGGCGAACTGGCGACGCAACAGACGGAAGCGGCGATGTATGAGCGGCGTGGAATACAGCGGTTCAGTGCGCAGGCGTGATCTACTGTGTGGGGTAAAAATGAAGCCGTGCAGGCGGTTCAACCCCGCCTGCGCGATTCAATCCCTGCAAAAATCAGCATACCCGTCACCATCGCCAACGTGAACACCAGCACCTGCCATTGGCCCGTCAACAGCAATGCCACTGCCGGCCCGGGACATAGCCCCGCAATCGCCCACCCCATGCCGAACACCAGGCTGCCCAGCACGAGGC
Source organism: Pseudomonas sp. BIGb0381 (assembly GCF_024809815.1). Lineage (NCBI taxonomy): Bacteria > Pseudomonadati > Pseudomonadota > Gammaproteobacteria > Pseudomonadales > Pseudomonadaceae > Pseudomonas > Pseudomonas sp. BIGb0381. The sequence continues at coordinate 162,459 of NZ_JANUEN010000006.1, read as the reverse complement.
GGCGGTCGATGGTGCTTTGCGTCGGCATCTGGATCGGTGCGCCCAGCAGCGAGACCTGACGATGCCTTACGACGTAAAAGGGCACGCTGCTCACCATCAGGGCGCCGAGCATGACCAAGGCCAATGAAGGGTCCCACTCGCCGGCGAGGTCGAGGAACGCGAGCACCTTCGCCGGGTTGGTCATGCCGCTGAGGTGCAGCCCCAGGCCGAAGATCAGACCGGCGATCAATGCAGTGAGTTTGCGCATGCTCAGGCTCCCAGCAGGTGGCGGATGAAATAGACACCGGCGAACCCGCTGCCCATGAAACAACCGACCGCGACCAACGAACGCAGCGACCACCGCGAAAGTCCGCAGATGCCATGCCCACTGGTACAACCGGCGCCATACCGCGTGCCAATCCCCACCAGCAGCCCTGCCAGCACCAGCGCGTAGCCACCGGCCTGGAACGATGACTCAGGCAGCTTGGCAAACAACGACCAGATCCAGGGCGAGACCAGCAGCCCGATCACAAACAGCAGTTTCTCCCCACGCCCCTCGCCGCGCCTGGAGAGCAGGCTGCCAAGCAGGCCGCTGATACCGGCGATGCGGCCGTTGAGCAGGACGAACAGGCCTGCGGACAAGCCGATCAGGGAGCCGCCGAGCAGGGCGGTCCAAGGGGTGAAGTGGGTGGAAAGAGTCATGGCAGGGCCTGGGTGTGTGAGGACTACGTGCATCGATACCACAGTTCTATCCCCAACCCCAACGGGTGAAGACGCGCACTCACACCTTGGCCGTATGCACCATGGCCAGGCGCAGGCGCCAATCGCCGTCATGGCGCAGGTGGCATTCTTCTTCGGAGTCGAAGTGGACGCAGCGTTCCACGGGCGCGCCGTGCACGTCGGCGTCGTTGAGTGCGGCAACAGTCAGCTCACGCATGCGTGTGTCTGCCCCTGTCGAGAGGGCGTTGTCCTTGTTGGCGCGGCTGTCGAACACCCAGATCACCCGCAGGCTTTGGGGGAAGGCGCTGTAGTCGACGGTGTGGGTCAGCCAGTCGAAGCCAGGGATTTCAGTTTTGGCGATTTCGCAGGCGTCGGTGAGGGTGGCGATGAGGCGACGTTCAATAAGCGGGCGCTTAGCATTACGCATGCTGTCGATTCCATTCGTAAGGTGAGCGATTTGAACATCCACGGGGCTTATTCTTTGCTGTCTTCGCAGACGGCTTTCAGGCCCAGGATAGTGGTAGGGGTCTGGCCGATGTGAGTGGTTGTGCTCACGACCATATTGGCGCCGGTGTCACCGACCAAGTGGTAGGGCCTGCCGTTGCAGACCTTCCCGGCTTTTTGATTGATGTTTTCCAGCAGACCTTCCCGGGAGTTAAAGATGCTGCCATGGCTGGTGATCATGTATTCGCCGGGAGCCACTTCGTTGGCGCCGGTGAAGGTGCAGCCAGTCAGGGTTGCGGTGATGCATCCGAGCAAGAGAAGTTTTTTCAAATCCGTGATCTCAAGTAAGCGGGGTAATGGCCGGCGAATATTACAGCAAGGTCTCGCGCATCGATGCGTCAAACGCATGCTTCTGTGGAAATTGAAAAAGGTTCAAACTGCCGAGCTGTTTGTTTGACCCGTTTGTGGCCCTGCGTCACGCTTGATACGCGATGTTTGGAGCGCAAATATGCTTGCCGCACTCAATCAAAATCCCTCGGTTGTCCTGGTTCCCACTCAACAAAGCGATTTGGACGATCTTGTCGCCATTCGAATTGAAGCCATGCGTGAAAGTCTGGAGCGTGTCGGGCGATTCGACCCAGTACGCGCTCGCGAGCGGTTTGCCAGCGGCTTTGATGCCCGCGACACACGTTATATCGAGGTCTGTGGAGAGAGGGTTGGTTTTGTAGCGGTTCAGCGTCACTCCAATGAATTTCTGCTCGACCACTTATATGTAAGACCTGGCGCGCAAGGATTGGGGATCGGCGCTGCAGTGCTCATTCAGATTTTCAAAGAGGCGGATAACGCTGCACTCCCTATTAAAGTGGGGGCTCTTAAAGAAAGCGCGTCGAATCGCTTTTATACCCGCCATGGCTTCCAATTTGTCGAAAGCAGTGAATTCGACAATTATTATGTTCGCCGGCACATTGCGGTGCCGGGGCCGGCGGGCTAGTTGGCCGGACCCGCGCGTGGAGAAGCCAGGCTCACGCCAGCCTTCAAACAGAGGCCCCGTTTGCTGCGCGACAGCGCTACGTCGAAGCAGTAGTGGGACCTCCCTCGGCACAAGGGGGAGCGTTTGCCTTGGTCAGTTCGCTGCTGCTGTCGCTTGCTTCTTGGCCCGTAGCGCCAGGCAGCGGTTTGAAGGCTTGGTTTGGTGTTGGTCTGCTTACTGCACGCTCGTTATATCTGCCAACAGTTGTTCGAGCCCTTCAGGCGTTGAATAGAGGTTTTCCAGCGCCGCGACCTCGGCCAGTTGGCCTGGCGAAAGGGTCTTTTCTTCGTGCTCAAGCTGGGCGCGCATCTCTTCTTCATTTTTCGGCAGCTTGCGCTTCAATGCTACGCGCAAAAGCCCGCACGCCTTAAGCTTGTTACGTTCGAAACCTCGGCCGGTGTCCATCTGCACAGCGAGGAGGGCGGTTGCAAACGCGTGTCCTTGCGCCGCAGCCTTGAGCAACCATCGGTTCGCTGTCGGGTAGTCGACCGGTATTTCATCTCCCTTGCTGTAGAGGTAGCCGAGAATGAACTGCGCATCGGCCCGGCCTTGCTCGGCAGCACGGGTATACCACTGCACTGCGCCGGGTACATCCTTGGGTGTGCCGCGACCACTGAGCATCGCGACGCCCATCATTTCGTAAGCCTTGGCATTGCCGCTGTCGGCTGCCTGAGCAAGTAGCTTGACCGATCGCTCAAGATCGACCGGCGCGCCTCTGCCCAGTGCGTAAAGCGTTGCCAACTGTATGAGTGACTCGGCATCCCCTTGAGCACTGCCCTTGCTTGCCCATGCGAACGCCTGCTGATCGCTCGCCTCAACGCCATCACCTCGGTAGTAAAGCCTCGCGAGGTCTCCTTGCGCTTTGGCATGCCCTTGTTCGGCGGCTTTTTGAAACCACATGGCTGCCTGGGCGAAACTCCTGGGTTGATCCTGGCCTGCAATATTGGAAATACCCAGGAAATACTGGGCATCCGGGTTTCCATGCCCGGCCGACCGAGTGATCCACTCCAGGCCCTTGGAATGATTCACCGCTACGCCGCGCCCGTAGTAGGTGAAAATACCGGTTTTATACTCCGCGACAGGTTCGCCGTTTTCGGCAGCGCGCAAATACCACTCTGCCGCCTTGACCGGGTTTTTATCGACCACCAGGCCTTCGTCGTAGAACGCACCCATCAGCAGCGTGACGCTGTGCGGACTGCGCCATACGGTGATAGCGAACGTGATTAAAAGATAGGCCAGATAGCCCAGGAGCAACGCAACCAAAGGAACGACAAACCGGCGCAATTTCGAATCCATTCGTGAGGTGTAGGTGAGCAGTGTAGCGATGCTCACGCGCCGGTACATAGATGTGTTTCTACAACAGGTTTAACCGCGTTCGGCGCTGCGAACCAGCGGCGCATGTGTAGGCCCATGTAGGCGTTGATGGCGATGGTACATCGCGCCCAGCAGGGCAAATTGCGCCGTGATGGGTTGGTCGGGGAGCATCATTACGGTAGGCATGCAGTGAAGGTCAGGATCGCTTTCGGGTTACTTGAACCTGTTTTGATTACTCGCTTACCGGAGGGCAGCTTTCGAGCGAGCTAGCCGGTAGCTGTGGGTAGCAAACGACCTTAAGCTGAGCTTCGCGAAGGCAGAGATCGGCCAGAAGTGGATGCTTGCGAAATATGGGTTCGAATGCCCAGAGCCCCCCTGACGGCACTCCAAATTTTCTGCTTCAAACCTCAGGGATTTCATTAGGCGAAATCACATTGCCATTCCAGCCAATTCTAAAGATGCATAAAATGCATTTATGCAAAAAAATGCATTGATGCATAATATGGATGAGTATACAGTATCTCTGCTCGCCGACGTCATGCTTCGCGATAACCTCAGGCGGGCGAGGTACACGAAGCAGCGAAGGCTGGAAGCCTTCAAAAATAGGAATACTGTCGATGAATGGACCAGACGACTTAACCAAAAGGAAATGGTAATGACAATAGAGCTCGGAGAATCCAGAGTGACAGCCCCGGCCTTGATAGGGGCGTTTAACTTCAATCTTAGAAGCGATAATCAGCCACTGAACTTCTTCCCTCCCGCTACTCGCATGGACCTCCAAAGGCGAGATGTAATAAATGCGTTCACAAGCAAGTTTCAAAAAGAAATTGATGCCGCGCATACTGAAAACATGCAGAAAATCGACAGTAAAATCAAAAAGGATGTAGAGAGTGAGGGAGGTTCTAATGAGTCAATGGATGCAACAACTCCAGAATCAACTGTAACAAAAGAACATGTGATTCATGTAAAGCTATACTACAACTCTAAAGCAGAAGAAAAAAACCAAGCAGACAAAGCAGCGTCGCTGAAAGTCGGCCCGGACCTTAAAGCTTACTACTCTGTTTCTGATGTGTTTCCGGATAATAAATACCAAGATGCAGCAGTCCGAAAGCAACGGCTTATTGATTGGGCTTTAGGCTATGAGGCCCTTCGGCTCGCTCAGGTCTATGCAGAAACAGCCAGGCGTTTGAAAGCGGCAGCAGATGCATTGGCTATTATTCAGGCCGAACAAGCACGCCTAACCGCCGCAAATGAAGCTGTTCGGAACGCCAATACGTTCCGTGCACCGGGCTCTGCATCTGCTGCCGGCTCGCTGTTTATGACTTCCGCCGGAACCGTGACGGTCGTTGAAGCCGCAGCGCTCACTCTACAAGCGGCTATTCGTGCAGCTATTAGCGCTTTGGGCGGAGTTGTTGCGAGTGTTGGGGCAGGCCTTGTTGTTGGGGTTTCAGCGCTCTTTTACTCGTCAAAGCTGGCGAATGGCGAACTGTCGGAGCGTTATGCTTTCAGTACCCCAGTATCGGACCTGATTCCTGACTTTGAGCAAGATCTGAATAGCGTTGCTGCCACAGGTGGCACCGTTGATTTGGCTTACCGCATTAGCTCAAAAACTGCTGCCGATGGGCGGTCAGAGGTCTTTGTAGTCAAGACTGATGGCGTGACGGTTCCGTCAAAGGTCAGGGTGGTGGCGGCTCGTTATGATGCGGCACAGAAAGTCTATAGCGCTACGACAGCGGATGTACCTCCACGGACTCTAACCTGGACGCCTATTGTCAACCCAGGGAATAATTCAACGACTTCGCCTACTGAACAGCCTGTGCCAACAGTTTACACTGGCGCTACGGTGACTCCGGTGGAAGGCCGTATTGACGCTTTTCCTGCAGTTACAGAAGCGAGTTTTGATGATTTTATTACGGTCTTTCCGGCGGATTCAGGTCTGCCACCGATCTATACGATGTTCCGGGATCGGCGAGAGGGTGCAGGTGTTGTAACAGGTGTTGGTCAGCCTGTGTCGGGGAACTGGTTGGGTGCTGCATCGCAAGGTGAGGGGGCTCCCATTCCATCACAGATTGCTGATCAGCTTCGCGGGAAGGAATTCAAGAATTTCAGGGAGTTCCGAGAGGCCTTCTGGAAAGCTGTTGCTAATGACCCAGTACTTGTTAGAAATTTTAATAATCTTAACATAGCTGGTATGCAAGATGGTCTATCCCCATTTCCGCCTAAGACAGAGCAGGTAGGTGGTAGAGAGAAATATGAGATTCATCACGTCATTGGTGTTGGCCAAAAAGGAGCTGTTTATGATATCGATAACCTCCGCATTACGACTCCCAGACTTCATATCAGCATTCACTCGGCAAAAGGGCTTTGAAAATGGCTATTAAAACAATTCCAGAATATTCGGAAAGTGAGTTTTTGAGCTTGATCAATTCTTTAGTTGATCATAGTCTAAAAACTGAAAAAGATAGGGATGCGGTAATTCAGGCTATTGTTGGTGCTGCAGAGCATCCGGACGGTACAGATATTATTTTCTATCCTCCTGAAGGAGCCGAGGATACGCCAGTGGGTATTCTTAAAAGGATTAAAGAGTGGCGAGCTGCTAATGGCAAGCCAGGTTTCAAAACCGCTTAATTAAATCAACCATAGCCCGATCACCGATCTTTATTCGGTGATCGGGCTTTCCGTTTTTTGAAGGTGCAGCATATTTTATTGCAAATCCGGTTGCGACAAAATGTATTACCGAAAAACCGGGGAGGAGTTTCCCTCCCGAACATCGCAGCGTCACTCCCCCACTTTCTGTGTCCTAAGTACGCACGAACAGCAAGTCGGTTGGATCAAATATCCACGGTCATTAGAATAGCCCTCCCAACGAGGCGGCCTCCCCGTTCATGATCATCAACTCACCACTCACCACTCACCACTCACCACTCACCTCGGCCTTACCTTGCCGCTGGTTAGAGGTTGTGCATTGAGTATCGACAGTTTCAAAATGAAAGCCCTCTAACACCTGCCTGAATCGCCCTTAGTTCCATAGACGCCTTCAAGCTTCAAGGAAGGGCTGCTAACCCTGTATAGCTGTGCGCTATTGGCAGTAAGTGGCCCGTCACAAATGACGGCTAATGGGTGTGAACTTGATCTTAAATGCAATAGAAGGTCTAGATCGGCCCGCCGGCTTATCCGCGACCATTCCTGCGACAGTCGTTCCCGCATGAAGCCTATGTGGTGAGGTAGGACGTCACAATGTCTTCAAGCATGCCCACCAGTTCAGGATCCATGTAGCGGTAATCATCTGGAATATCGAGAGAGTGGAGCCGTTTGTGTTCAAGAAGGCGGGCGTATTCAGCCTGAAGACGATTAAGGTGTTTGTGTTCCATGACAAAGATCACATCAGCCCAGCGAATATCCGCTGGGCTGATAGTTTTACGTGCATTTGGACTGGTTCCTGCTGAACGGGCATTAAAGCCGGGACGACGGCGCCAGATCGCTTCCGCAGTAGGGCTACGCCATTGATTACGGCTACAGACGAACAGGAGGTTAGTCACTCTTGATCCAGTAGTTGGCGGGTTGTGCGGATGGGATAGCTCATCCCGAGTTGGTGTGCTCTGTACAGTTTGGCTGCGCGGGTGTACATCAGTTTCCAAAGTTTTTCTGGCTTGAACTCCAGCGGACGAACCGTATTGTCGCCTCTGCATTTAAGGGCCTGCATACGTCTCCAGGCGCGGGTTCTTTTCATCGTTATATCCGCGTGAGTACCGGGTTCAGAAGCCGCAGTAATACGAGTTGGAAATATAGTAAACGTGAATCGATGCAGGGGCTAGATAGGTTGAGCGCTTGATACTAGCAGCAGCTAATGACTGTAGGCGGTCTCAGCGCCAAACAGCCAACTTCTGCCGGTGCCGAAAGGCTGCTCTGGGTCGGTTTCTTCCATCCACGACCGGCTGAAAGCGGCCGATTGTGTTGAAAAAATCAGTTTTTCCAGGCTACCTGCATGCTGACTGTAAGCGTCCAGTCAAGTCATCTACCGATCCAGCTATCAGCACGAGGATGACTGCTTGCCGCCCATGCCGTAAGGTTCGCTACCAAAATCGCCACAGCCTTCCAGTGGTGGTAATACAGCAAGGAGAGCGAACAATGAACACCTTCAAATCATCAGTTCAAAGCGTAGCTGCGGCCATAGGCCTCATCGCAGCAGTGACAGTCGGTGGATGCGTGATGATCCCTTACGACACGCCGGAATCAAAAGCCCAAATCCAGCGCGATCTGAAAATTGCACCATCGGATATTCAAGCCGTGTCGGAAACGAACTGGTGCTTGTTCCCATATGGAAGCGAAGGCAGCTGCAGAGTTACTCAAGGCCTGGGGGTGTTGACCAGCAAAGGCCTGATCCTTAGCCTCTACAACAACCACACCTACACTGAAACCGCACGCATCCTCCCAGAACAAGTGCAGTGCGTGAAGACAGTTGGTGGTCGCACTGGAGTCGAACCGTTCGTTGTATTCACCAAAGACCGCGCGATCATGCTCGCCGTCATTACGCCGGGCGGGCAAATGAATGTGCCTGTGAAAGTCAGTTTCTTTGATTATCTGACGAAGCCAGGGCAGCACGTCTTCACTGGGACGGATGGCGGATATGTGCGCAAGTCGGGTCGACAGCAAACCGTAGGCGGAATGGTGTCAGGCACTGCCGTCCCGTGGCATACAACACTCGACGTAACCGAGGTTTTTAACCCTTGCCCGCAGGTTACAGATTAACGAGGAGTGGTGCGCTCCCTCGCAAGCGGTGCGCGCATGCCGAAGCCCGTAGGTGTGAAGGATGAATGCCCGAAGGGCCGAGACGCCCCGGCGGCTCGGCTCGAGACCGCTTTTGGCCGACAGCTGGCGGTCACCAATGGCAGCTATTGGTCGAAGATTAGCGTAATCCCAGTCCCTGGGCCTGTAGGCAAAGGACTGGGAAGTCCTTGCTCAGGCTTCTTGGTAAAAAGATATCGTCTCTTTCAGCGAGGCTGAAAACTCATAGATCTCGTCGAGTGAGTTGATAGGGTGGCGCGTTTCAACTTTGTCCTTGTCGAAAATCCCAAGATATTTTTGGCTACGATTGAAGTGAAGTCTCGCGATAGGTTTGCGGTTGTTGTCGTCTAGAAGGATGCCGAAGTAGCTCTGGGTGTCTCTGCTGGCTATGCGCTTTGCATCTATGACGGTCCGGACAATCGCTTTGATAATATGAAAACCTTCCAGCTCCTCCATCGTAGTCAGAATACGATCTTCAGGCTCTTCTTGGGCTTCAGCCTGATTTTCAGCGACGACCGATTCAGCGAGCGTGGGAAATGTGGCTTTGCTCATTGCTGACTTCAACCTATCGTTGATTTGGTCACTGAGAAACTGGGCTGCGGCTTTCCTTGTGAGCAGAGTAAACTGATCTCGAACTTTTTGGGTGATGACTCCTTCGTAGACTCGCGATGCGAAGAAGCGAACGAAATCATCATCAGGCTGGGTGAACTGCTTAGCCATTTCCTTTTTTATGTTGCCCACGTACTTCAGTTCGCCTGCGGCATTGATGATCGAATCAACGTCGAAAGCGGACTTCGTAAGCTTTTGAAGTTCAGGGATGACGTGCTCATCAATGTTAAGCAAGTCGATCTCTAGAAACGGCTTTTCATCCATTTTGTTTGGTGCATCAAGATCAGTGTAGAACCGATAAAACCTGCCATTTGTAAGGATGGAAATTCGTGCAGTGGTGACATGAAAGTATCGGAAGAGTTGGCTCGCATGGTTGATATTGAGCGGCTCGCCGACTTTTTTAGTTTCGATCAATATCTGGATTTGACCATCTTTCAAAATCGCGTAATCAATCTTTTCCCCTTTCTTCGTGCCCACATCGCACACGTATTCGGGAACCACTTCGGAGGGGTCGAACACATCATAGCCCAACACGGTATGAATGAATGGCATGACGAAAGCAGTTTTCGTTGCTTCCTCCGTTTGTATCGTCGACGCTAACTGATTAACCTTCGCTGACATTGCATTTAAGCGTTCTACAAAATCCATTTCCCTGCTCCGTTGCACGTTCACCCGATCGGGGTCGTAGAGGCGCAACGCTACTATGCCTAAATCCACTTCTGCTACTGGCATTCCATCCACGCTGGATGCTTGGACAGGGTGATGACATTTGGGCAACTGCTATGGCGCTCGGAAACGCCTCTGATTCCCTAACATATTCGAACGACTCCTTTTGGCCGTTCTCTGCCAGTCGCGTGAGACAGAATGCGACCCAATATAGATAGTCCGTGTCGAACGCAACAAACCGTCGGGATGAATTACTCCCCGGATTGCAAGCGCTCGATAGCTTCGAGAAGCTGGCCGTCGAAGTACTCGGTTTCATCTCGTTCCTGGTCTTTCATGCGGCGCTTCGCCTCGATGAGCAGGTGTTTGGTCGCGATGTTCTGATTCAAAAAAGTAGCGACCATAAGATCATTCAAACTCTCTAGAGGTGTGTCCCATGCCTCCCTGCAACGCTGAATTAGTCCTGTAGAGGCATCCCCACTCCATGGACCTAAAATATCCGAGACTGCCAGGGTGGAGATCATGAGCCTGCCTTTGAGAGAAATTGAAGGGCTGGTAATTTCGCACGCTCGGGAGATTGATGAATAGCGAAATCGAATGCCCGCTTCTGGCCGATTGTGTTGAAAAAGTCGGTTTGCCCGAAGCGCTCGAATACTGATGGGTGAAAACACCTCTTTTGCACGTTGCTACGTGAAATCTGAATCGGCCTGGGTTTTCTAGCCAGTCTCCAAGCTCGATGTGTAACGCTTTTCAAACTCTACCGATGACAGCAGCTCAAGCAATAAGTGAGAAGAATAGGCGTGTAAAACACAGCTTCCACAACCGACGGGGTCTGTTTCAGGCTCGGAGTTGAAAACAACCTGAAAATTCTTGGTATGGTGCGAGAAGACTGTCTCTACTTAGGACAAAAAAATGATTTCGCATGTATTCATCGGAGTGAATGACTTCAGTCGAGCGCTTGTGTTTTACCAAGGGCTCATGCAGATCCTCGGACTTGATCTCAAGTTCACTGAACTTGAACGCCCATGGGCTGGCTGGAAACACCCGGAGACTGAACGCCCTCTTTTCGTGGTGGGCAAACCGTTCGGCGGCGAATCTGCGACGCCAGGACATGGGCAAATGATTGCTCTGCTGGCACCTAATCGGCAGACCGTAGACAACGCCCATGCCTTGGCGTTGGCATTGGGTGGAACATGCGAAGGCGCTCCCGGCCTGCGACCCGAATACCACCCGAATTTTTATGGCGCGTACTTTCGAGACCCTGAAGGAAATAAGCTTTGCGTCTGTTGCCACGATCCGGAGTAGGTCACGTGTAGGATCTGCAAAAAGGGATGGATTTATTTGCAACTTTGTGGCGGCGCACGGTTACCCACTAATGCAGACGGAAAGTGAATTAGGGATGAAATCGGCCCTTTTGCGTCCGTACCGGTCTACCATACCTCCCCGGGAGCGGTTCTATGCGCTGCCGTTCCTCAGTTTTTAAGGCATCCCAATGACCATCGACCAAATCTCCCTCCCCAAAGGCGTGGGCCCTCACGCCGCCAAGCTCCTCGACGCCATCACCGGCGCCGCCACCCATGAAGAACTCAACCGTGCTGGCGGCAAGGCTGAAGGTTTTGTGCTCGGTCTGGAATCCACCAAAGCCATCAAGAGCCAAATCGCCGAGTCGTTGTATGTGGCCTATGACGACGCGGCGAGTAATCGTTCCAGTGAATTGAAGGGCTAGGCATTAACCGGAGCAGGGCGCTTCGCGGTCGAGCAATTTGGCAGTGAGGAGTACGCCCAGCTCGCTCAGTTGGTGGATAGCGAGGGCGATGTCGCGGTGTTTGCCGGACAGGTCTTCGGACAAGTCGAGCAGCAGCGTGCTGACTGAGGCGAAGGTTTCGTAGCTGTTGGTGATGAGGGTTTCGTTGCTGGCGTCGGGAGCGACGCTGAAGAGAGCGCTTGAATCTGTAGGCATTGTTAAGTTCCTTGCTTGGGCCACTACCTGATCGCTACTAAACGATAAGGCGGTAGCTGTACGCAGGTTAGTAGACCGGTGGAACCTAACAAAACCGGCGCGCCCGAGGGCGCCCTACGCACAGCCACCATCGAGCACAGACAGGCACGTCTGACAGATGAAGCTTGTGCACTTGTTAGGTTAAACCGTGGGCTACTAAACCCGATCACCGAGAGATTCGGCGACCGAGCCACCTTAGAGACGGCCACCTCAGCGCACAAGCCGGCGGATTCTGACGCAAGCGTAGGCAAGGGAGCAAGGCACGGTGGCTGCGCGGCTCACACCGTAAGACTTAATAACCATCCCGCCGCGCCGCTTCCTACAACCACCAGCCACGGTGGCAGTTTCCACACCATCAGCGCCACCAGGCCAATCAGTGCCAGGGCGAAGTCCTGGGCGGTGAAGATGGCGCTGGTCCACACCGGTTGGTACAGCGCCGCCAGCAACAGGCCGACGACCGCTGCATTCACGCCCGCCAGGGCGGCTTGGGTGCGCGGGCTGCGGCGCAGGCCTTCCCAGAAAGGCAGTGCGCCCATCACCAATAAAAACGATGGCACGAAGATCGCCAGCAGGCAGAGCAGGCCGCCCAGCCAGCCGCTTGGGGCTTGGGCCATCGAGGCACCGAGGAAGGCGGCGAAGGTGAACAACGGGCCGGGCATGGCTTGGGCGGCGCCGTAACCGGCGAGGAACACGTCATTGCTCACCCATTGGCGGGGCACGACTTCGGCTTGCAGCAAGGGCAGCACCACGTGGCCGCCGCCGAATACCAGCGAGCCGGTGCGGTAGAAGGCGTCGGTCACGGTCAGGACTGGGTTGGGCATCAACTGGGCGAGGATCGGCAGGCCCGCGAGCAACAGCACAAACAGCGACAGCCATATCGTCCCGGCGCGACGGCTGATGGTCACGGGCAGGGCGTCGTGCGCTGCAGGCGATGTGGGTTTGAATAGCAGCAGACCGGCTACGCCCGCGACCAGGATCACGCCGACCTGGCCCCACGCCGACGTTTGCAGCAGGGCCATGCAGGCGGCGAGGAGCATCACGGCCACGCGTGGGGCGTCGGTGCACAGGTTGCGCGCCATGCCCCACACGGCCTGGGCGACCACGGCGACGGCCACGACTTTAAGGCCATGCAGCGCGCCGGACGGGATGGCGGTGCTGTGCCGGGCGATGCCCAGCGCCAACAAAATCAGCACCACGGCGGACGGCAAGGTAAACCCGAGCCACGCCGCCAACGCGCCGCCATAGCCGGCGCGTGACAGGCCGAGCGCGATGCCCACCTGGCTACTGGCCGGGCCGGGCAGAAATTGGCACAGCGCGACCAGATCCGCGTAACTGCGTTCGCTCAGCCAGCGCCGCCGTGTCACGAATTCCTCGCGGAAATAACCCAGGTGCGCAATCGGACCGCCAAAGGAGGTAAGGCCCAGGCGCAGGAAAATCAGGAACACCGACCAGGGATTTTCGCGGCGATCAGCGGGGGAGTGGGCCAAGGTGGTCGGTCTCGATGAGGGCAGGGCATCGAGGCACCTTAGCGAATTTTGATGACGTGAAGAAGAGGCGCCAGCGACAGCGCTCAATGTTGTACCGTTGCTCCCCAGGACCGTACCGATGACGAAGGAGCCAGCATGACATTGACTGTCGAAACCCTGCTCGAACTGGCCATGGCCAACCCCATTAACGCCGAAATCACTGCGCGCCTGCCTGACCTCGGGGTGGACCAGTGCATGCTCACGGCGGGTTGCCTGTTCCAGGCGGTATGGAACCATCAGGCGAGTCTGCCTGCCGATCAGGGCGTGAAGGACTACGACGTTTTTTACTTCGATACTGACGTGTCCTACGAGGCGGAAGACGCGGTGATTCGTGCGGCGGACGAGCTGTTCAAAGACCTGGGTGTCAATGTCGAGGTCAAGAACCAGGCGCGGGTGCACCTTTGGTACGGTCAGCGCTTTGGGCGGCCTTATCCGCAGTTGCGTTCGGCCCGCGACGGGGTCGATCGTTATCTGGTGGCCGGTACGTGCATCGGCTTGGAGATTGCCACGGGCGAGGTGTATGCGCCGTATGGGTTGGACGATGTGGAGCAGGGGATTTTGCGGATTAATCCACTCCAGCCGGAGCAGGCGTTGTTTGAGCAGAAGGCGCGCAGTTATCAGGCTCGGTGGCCTTGGCTGAGGATTGTTGGGGGTGGGGACGCCTGAATGCTTTGGCTGGGGGCGCTGCGTTATCGTTGGTGATTTTCGCGAACAAGCTCGCCCCTACCGTTGATTTACGCTGAACTTTTACGTGGGTGCTGCACGTCCAAGATTCAAACCACTTCCGCCAAGGACAGACGATGACTTTCTTTATCTTCCTGCTAGCCTGCGCCGCCGCTGCCAGTACCGGCATTATTTTCAAGCCCGGCGCCTGGTACGAATCCCTGGTTAAACCCAGCTTCACTCCGCCCAATTGGCTGTTTCCGGTCGCGTGGACGATCATTTACCTGCTGCTGGCCTGGGCCGGTTATCGCTTGAGCCTGATCCCCGGCAGCCAAATGGTGCTGGCGCTGTGGGCCGCGCAAATTGCACTGAATACCTTGTGGACACCGGTGTTTTTCGGCGCGCATCGTGTGCTCGCCGGGATGGTGATCATCGTGCTGCTGTGGATCACCGTCGCCGCCATGGTGGTATTGGCCGTGCGCCTGGACCTGATCACCGGCCTGATCCTGTTCCCGTACCTGGCGTGGCTGTGTGTGGCGGCGGCGTTGAATTTCTCGATCCTGCGCAATAACCGCTGATGGCCCACCAACCTTGGCCCGCCAGCGAGGCGGAACTGGCCCAGATGCGCCGCTTCAATCAGAAGCTCGCCTGGCTGCCGCGCTTCAAGATCCGCAACCGGATCACGCCGCGGTTGATCCAGGCGCTGCTGCGCGTCAGTCAAACGCTCAAGCGCTCCACACCGGCTGAAAGCAGGGTTGTCGACAACGTCCCCGTGCGCATCCTGCGGCCAAGCGGCAAGCCCAAGGGCGTGGTGCTGGATATCCACGGCGGCGGCTGGGTGATCGGCAATGCGCAGATGGATGACGACCTCAACCTGGGCATGGTGCGCGCATGCGACGTGGTGGTGGTGTCGGTGGATTATCGGTTGGCGGTCGACACGCCGGTCGAGGGGCTGATGGCGGATTGTTTGGCCGCTGCGCGTTGGTTGCTCAGTGCCGATGAGTTTGCCGGCCTGCCGGTCATGGTCGTCGGTGAGTCGGCCGGTGGGCATCTGGCGGCGGCGACGTTGCTGGCCCTCAAGCAATGGCCTGAACTGCTCAAACGTATAAGCGGCGCGGTGTTGTACTACGGCGTTTATGATCTGGCCGGTACACCGAGCGTACGCGCTGCCGGGCCGGAGACGTTGCTTTTGGATGGGCCGGGGATGGTGGAGGCGTTGCGCATGCTCACGCCGGGGCTGAGTGATGATGAGCGCCGGCAGCCGCCGTTGTCGCCGTTGTATGGTGACTTTGAAGGGCTGCCCCCGGCGTTGATGTTTGTGGGGGCGTTGGACCCGCTCAAGGATGACACGCTGTTGATTGCAGAGCGGTGGCCCAGTGCGGAAGTACACCTGTTACCGGAGTCGGCCCATGGGTTTATTCATTTTCCGGTGGCGATGGCCGATGGCGTGCTTGCTTGCAGCCGCAAGTGGATAACGAAGCACGTCGAGGGAGAAAAGTGAGTTCTCCCCAGGCAGGCGGCGCTTATTTTCCAAATCGAGTGCCATCCCCACGATCTTCCATCGGACACCCGACCAACGCGGCGTATACACCTTGCGCCTGACCTGGCAAGCGGACGGCGCCATTGGTTATCAGGTTGCCAGTGGTGGGGCGTGGGAAGAGAGGAAACTCGTCGAAAAGCCCGGTTTTTCCGTGCGCCATGTGAGCGTGCATGCCTCCGGTATGAAGGGCAGTGCTGTGTGTGAGTTGCGGGAATGAACGCGCTGACGTTGAGGCCGGCGACGGTGACCGATCTGCCGTCGATCTATCGGGGAGAGCAGGATTACATCCGGCGCTGGGAGCCTGAC
This sequence comes from Pseudomonas sp. BIGb0381, assembly GCF_024809815.1. Lineage (NCBI taxonomy): Bacteria > Pseudomonadati > Pseudomonadota > Gammaproteobacteria > Pseudomonadales > Pseudomonadaceae > Pseudomonas > Pseudomonas sp. BIGb0381. The sequence goes on along the minus strand of NZ_JANUEN010000006.1, from coordinate 146,881 downwards.
CACGAAGCAGCCTGGCGGCTCCAGTTGGAGCGCCACCTCACGCGCTGGGTCGATAACTTCGAACGGTTGACGATTGCGATGCTGGACGGGCAGTTCGCCGGTTATTCGCTGTGGACGGCAGAGGAGGGGTTTGCCGAGCTTTGTACGATCAACGTCAGTGAAGCTTACCGACGCCAGGGGATCGGTCGAACGTTGCTGAACGCTTACGCGGCGGCGGCTGGGCAGAATGACTTCCTGAAGTTGCGGTTGAGCGTACGTTCCGATAACCCTGCCCGGCTGATGTATGAGCGCGCCGGGTTTGTCTGTGTGGGCACAGGTTCCAACGACTACCTTTGCTACGAGCGAGCCAGCCGCCCGTGAATATCCCCGCAAGAATCGGATAGCCACCGCTGTCCAGGTGCTCGTCTCATAGGGCTCTCCTAAGAGGCGCCCTCCATGAACTTTCGCATTACGGGCCTTGCTCCCGATCCATTTCTCAGTGTGTTTGGTTTGCCCGACGATGAGCTTGCCGCGCGTGGGATCAAGCGTTACCGAGTCGACCGTCACCCAGGTTTTCCTGACCGCATAGAGATGAAAGATGCGCAGGTTGGGCAGAGCGTGCTGTTGCTCAATTTAGATCCAATGTGGGAGGGGGGCCGATAGCCATAGGTATCTCCACAACTTTCAGACACTGACAAATCTCCCTGTGGCGAGCGGGCTTGTCCCGCGTTGGGCTGCGTAGCAGCCCCAGTCAAGAAGAACTCGGTGTATCAGACACTCTGTATAGACTGGTTTTGGGGCTGCTACGCAGCCCAACGCGGGACAAGCCCGCTCGCCACAACAGCCCTACCTGCCGGGCGTTCAGCGTTGAGCCAACGGTGTCTAGATACCTATGCCCGATAGCAGTCTGTCAGTTGATGCAAATGTCGACTGGCACACCGCCATCGGGGGCAAGTCGAATCGTCGCACCGCCCCTCCCACATTAGGAGCTCGGCGTGTTCAGTTAGACCGCAACCGCAGTATCTGCGCCCCATCAAACGGGTCCGTCAGGTAATGCGCCTGCACCCCGAATGTCTCCTGCAAGCGCTCCGGCGTCAGCACGTCCAGTGGCGTGCCCAGCGCTACCAGGCGCCCACGATCCAGCACGGCCAGGCGATCACAGGTCAGCGCTTGATTCAGATCATGCAGGGCGATGAGGGTGGTCACCGGCAATCCTTGCACGCCTTTCAAAATCGCCAGTTGATGCTGGATGTCCAGGTGATTGGTCGGCTCATCCAGTAACAGGATCTGCGGCCGTTGCGCCAGGGCGCGGGCGATGTGTACGCGTTGGCGCTCGCCGCCGGAGAGGCTGCGCCAGGCGCGGTGGCTCAGGTGGGTGGCGTCCACATCATGCAGGGCCTGGCGCACGATGGCGTCGTCTTCGCCGGACCACGGGCTCAGCGCCGACAGCCAGGGTGTACGGCCCAGCGCGACGGCGTCGAACACGCGGATGGCGTCGTCGGTGTCGGCCTGTTGTTCCACCACCGCCAACTGTTGTGCGATGGCGCGGCGGGACAGGTCGCCCAGGCGGTGGCCGCCCAGGCGCACGTCGCCGCTGGCCGGTGTGCGCAAGCCGGCGAGCAGTTTGAGCAGGGTGGATTTGCCGGAGCCGTTCGGCCCGACGATCCCCAGGGTTTCACCCAACTGAACCTCCAGGTGGATATCGCGCAGCAACTCCGCCTCACGCACCTTGAAGCCCAGGCCGGTGCAACTCAGTACGCTCATCGCGCATTCCTCCGGCCAATCAGGATCAGTGCAAACACCGGCGCGCCGACCAGTGCTGTCACCACGCCGACCGGAATCACCTGGCCCTTGATCAAGGTGCGCGACAACACATCGGCCGCAATCAAAAATAACGCCCCGCCCAGCGCACTGGCGGGCAGCAGGCGCGAATGCCCGGTGCCGAGCAGCAGGCGCACCGCGTGGGGGATCACCAGGCCGACAAAGCCGATGGAGCCCACAATCGACACCATCACCGCCGTCACCAGTGCCGCGCACCCCACCAGCACAAACTGCACGCGGCGCACGGGGATGCCCAGGGACGCCGCCGAGTCGCTGCCGAAGGTAAATGCATCCAACGCACGACGATGCCACAGGCACACCACCAGGCCGGTGACCGCCACCGGCACCGCCAGCCACACCGACGGCCAGCGCACGCCGCTGAGGTTGCCCAGCAGCCAGAACATGATGCCGCGGGCCTGTTCGGAGCTGGCCGACTTGGTGATCAGGAATGCGGTGAGCGCATTGAACAGCTGCGACCCGGCGATGCCCGCGAGGATGATCTGCCCGGTGCCGCTGGATGAGCCACTGGCCCGTGCGAGCAGGATCACCAGCGCAAACGCCGCCATCGCGCCGACAAAGGCGCCGGCCGAGAGTGAAACCAGCCCGCCGCCCACGCCCATCAACGCCACCAACACCGCGCCGGTCGAAGCCCCGGCGCTGATGCCCAGCAGGTACGGATCAGCCAATGGGTTGCGCAGCAACGACTGCAAAATCACCCCACAGGTCGCCAGCCCGGCCCCGCAGGCGGCGGCAACCAGGGCACGGGTAAGGCGGTAGTTCCACACCACGCCTTCATCGATCGGGGCCAGCACGTAACCGGCCGCCCACAGTTTGTTGGCGAGCACCTGCAGCACCACCTGGGGCGAGATGGCGGTTTCGCCGATGGCCACGCCGGCGAGCACGGCGATCAGCAATAGCGCCAGGGCGAGTAAGGTCCGGATCATTTCGGCAGGTCGTAGCCGTCGATGGCCGTGGCCAGTTGTTCCAGGCCATCGAACGTGCGGATGCTGGCCTGCAGCGCCAGGGCGTCGAGGATGATGATGCGGTTGTTTTTTACCGCGTCCATGTTGCGCGTGACCGGGTCGCTGCGCAGGAAGGCGAGTTTCTTTTCATGGTCGTCGGCGGGGTAGCGGCGTCGGTCCATGCGGGCGATCACCAGGAAGGTCGGGTTGGCCTTGGCGAGGGTTTCCCAGCCGACGGCGGGCCACTCTTCATCGGACTGCACCACGTTGTGCAGGCCGAGGGTTTCGAGCATGAATTCGGGAATGCCCTTGTGGCCGGCCACGTACGGGTCGCTGGCCATTTCGGCGCTGGAAAACCACACCAGCGCGCTCGCCTGCTTGAGGCCTTTGCTCTGCACGGTGGCCACGGATTTGGCCAGGCGCGCCTTGAGCGCGTCGTTCAGGTGTTGGCCGCGATCCTGTACGTCGAAAATCTGCGCCAGTTGGCTGATGCTCTTGTAGATCGTCTCGATACGGAACGGCTCCAATCGCGTGCCGTCGGCGCCCACCAGGTTGTCCTTGCCTTCGCAGTCGGAGGGCAGCAGGTAGGTGGGGATCTTCAGTTCGTGAAACTGCTCGCGGGTACCGACCACGCCTTGCGGGCCCACGACCCATTCCAGCTCGGCGGCCACCAGTTGCGGGCGCTTGGCGATCACCGCTTCAAAGCTGGGCTCGTTGTTGGCCAGGCGCTCGATGCTGTCGTTCTGTGCCTTGAACTGCGGCAACACGCTGTTGAACCACAGCGAGGTGCCGACCACGCGGTCAGCCACACCGAGGGCATAGAGCATTTCGGTGGCGGCCTGGCCGATGGTCACGCTGCGCGCGGGCGCCTGCTGGAAGGTGAGGGTGCTGCCGCAGTTTTCCAGGGTCAGCGGGTAATGCGTGGGGGCGGCTTGGGCCAGGGCGCAGAAACCCAGGCCGCTGATCAGGGCGGTAACGCGTGGCAGCATGAGGCAATCTCCGTGAGAACCGTACGTGGAAACAGGGGAGGTACGGTTCGGAAATACGCCCTCGAACGCTGCCGAACGGGCAGGCAAGGATGTCCTTCCCGGACACCCCGCCGGTTAGTGATTACTGGGCCGGCAGGTCTCCTGACTGATGCGTCATCGCCACGCTCCGGCCTTCCCGGACGCGGTCCAGTGGCAGTGGGGAGCAGGCTCGGCATCTACAGTTGCGGGGGCAGTTCCGATTGACGCGGCATACCGCGCTTCGGATTCCCTATTAGTCCCGTTCGGGAACCGGCGCGGTATGGTAGTTGATTAGGGCGAGACGATACAGCCCGAGGGGCGCCCAGTCAGAGACGAATATCCTCGGGGCCCCGGATCAGCGCTTCAATTCGCGTGCCTGTGGCGCGCTCTTCGTTGCTGAAGCCGTCGTAGTCCGCCAGGTTGGCGAAGCGGATGCCGGTCAATTGTTCGATCTGGATCACGCTCCGCTGGTAGGTCCTGACCTGGCCGAACATCAGGTCGAGCTGACCCAGTTCGCGGCTTTGGTCGATCATATAGGCACTGGCAGAGGGTTTGCCGTCATCGCTGAGGTAGGCCACCACTTTCCAGAACGCCTTGGGGATTTTGATACCTCGGTAGACGCGGTCATCGTCGGCGAACACCGGGCCGCTGAACACCGTTGCCCGGGCTTTCCAACGTTGCGTGTTATTGAGGATGTAGTCTTCCAGTTCCAGCCAGGTCTTCTGGTTGAACCCGCTCATCTGCGGCGAGCAGTTGGTGAAGTGGAAGGTGTCGAGGTTGGCCGTTTTCGCCTCGTCGCCCCAGTTGGGGTCCTGGCGCCGTACCAGGTGGCCGCGATCCAGGCCATTGTTGGTGTAGAGCGCTTCGCCTACCTGCGCGCTGATCGGCAGGCGACCATCGTAGGCCCAGGTGTCGTTGCTGCGGATTATCTCCACATGCTGCCCGCCGTCGATATTGACCCCCACGTAGAGCGCCAGTCGTCGGGAACGGGACATCGTCACCGAGAAATGCGTGTAGTCCAGCCGCAGCGGTTCTACGTCATCTGCCAATGCCTCATCGGCGGTGGGCCAGGGCACCACGAAGCTGCTGAGAAAGTCTGCTGCATAGCCGCGCCGGTCCTTTAGATCCTTGGCGGCGGTGACACGGGGCGTCGCCGCCCGGGCCTCCATCAGCGTGGGGGTGGTCGCGATCAACGGGCGCAGATCGGCGAGTCGTGGGCGGTGCGAAAGGTCGATTTTGGCTTTGCGGGCTGGCATGGGTAAGTCCTCCTTGGATAAACACGACTGCAACATGGATTGATGACAATTGATGACAATTGATGACACGGGGTAACGCTGGGGGGCTATCCTCAAACGGTTACCGGAGCTACACCATATGCCAACAGGGAGCCAGCCAATGTGTGATCGCCACCACCGCAACCCGATTTTCTGCCTGATTCCGCCGTATATGCTCGACCAGATCGCGCGTCACGGTGATAAGGCCCAGCGCGACATCGCGCTGCGCACCCGCGCCAAGGACAGCACGTTCCGTTCGCTGCGCATGGTCGCAGTGCCCGCCAAGGGGCCGGCCCACATGGCCCTGGTGATGGGCGCCGGCAAACGGCGCTCGATCTACAGCGCCGAAGGCACCGACAGCCTGCCGGGCAAGCTGATCCGCGGTGAAGGCCAGCCCGCCAGTGGCGACGCCGCCGTGGACGAAGCCTATGACGGCTTGGGCGCCACGTTCGATTTTTTCGAAGAGGTGTTCGACCGCAACTCCATCGACGACGCCGGCATGGCGCTGGATGCCACCGTGCACTTTGGCCAGAACTATAACAATGCGTTCTGGAACTCGACCCAGATGGTGTTTGGTGATGGCGATGACCAGTTATTCAATCGCTTCACGGTGGCCCTCGATGTGATTGGCCATGAATTGGCCCATGGCGTCACCGAGGACGAAGCCAAGCTGATGTATTTCAATCAGTCCGGTGCCTTGAACGAGTCGCTGTCGGACGTGTTCGGCTCACTGATCAAACAGTATGCGTTGAAGCAAACGGCCCAGGACGCCGACTGGTTGATCGGCAAAGGGCTGTTCACCAAGAAGATCAAAGGCACCGCTCTGCGTTCGATGAAGGCCCCGGGTACGGCGTTCGATGACAAGCTGCTGGGCAAGGACCCCCAGCCAGGGCATATGGATGATTTTGTCCAGACCTACGAGGACAATGGCGGGGTGCATATCAATTCCGGCATTCCCAACCATGCGTTCTATCAAGTGGCGACGAAGATAGGTGGGTTTGCCTGGGAGCGCGCTGGGCGCATCTGGTATGACGCGCTGCGCGATGCGCGGTTGCGGCCGAACTCGGGTTTTTTGCGTTTCGCGCGTATAACCTACGATATCGCCGGCCGTCTCTACGGCGCGAACAAGGAGGAGCACAAGGCGGTCAAGGAGGGCTGGAAAGCGGTTGGCATTAACGTCTGACGTGAGGAACAACCATGCAAATTTCGATCAAGGAAAACGGCGGGCCGGCGTTTTTTCCGGGTTTGGCCAAGCCTCGTACGGTGGAGTTGAACACGTTGCCCGAGCCGGACCAGCAAGAGTTGCGGCAGCTGATCGAGGCTTCAAACTTCTTTCAGTTGCCGCAGAGCACCACGCCAGAGCCCGGAGATCCAGGCCAGGTGCACTACACCCTGACCGTGAAGGAAGGCCAGCAGGAACATACGGTGTGCGTGCTCGCGCCGGTGAAGTCGCAGGCGCTGGATGGGCTGGTGCAGTGTGTGCGCCGGCATATCCGCAGTTGAGGTCACCCCAGCAGTTCCTTCACCTTGGTAATGATCTTGTCGATGTTGAACGGCTTGTCCAGCACCGCATCGAACAGGTCCGAGCGCTGCATGCCGATATGGGCCTGCGCGCCGCTGATCAGGATAATCGGCAGGTGCTTGACGGTCGGCAGCGCGCGCACCGCTTCGGCGAACTCCTCACCGTCCATCACCGGCATCATGAAATCGGTGATGATCAGCGACGGCCGTTCTCGCTCCAGCACCTCCAGCGCCTTTTTCCCATTGCCAGCTGTGACGACCATGAACCCCTCATCTTCCAGTGCATAGGCAAGGATATCGGCGATCAAGTACTCGTCATCGACGACCAGGATGGTGGCCATGTCAATTCAACCTACCCAAAGACTTAAAAAGCTGAACCAGGCAGCGCTGAATTGGATGCAACTGAGGGGGCATTTGTTGAGACCTTTCTTAAGTCAACGGCTTGGTCACGGATCACCACCTCCAATAATGAGGGGTCATAAAAGCTGTCTCTGACCTTAAGAATGGAAAGCGTCCTTCTAAGTTCAGACTGAATCTCGAAGAAACGCATAAGCATGAGGTTGTCGGCAATGCTCGACAGTTCAGATGCGGGTGAAGTGACCTCCGCGCCGAACAGATCATGCATCTCCCACGTGGCAAACACCGTGACGCCCCTGGCGCGCAGTTCGTTCATCAGTGCGCTGTAGAAATCGGTGATCCGCGCCGGGTTGTTGGAGACGCGGGTCATGCCGCTCAAGCTGTCGATGAACAGGCGCTTGATGCCCTTTTCCTCGACCAGGCGCAGCAATCGCGCACCCAGCCCGTCCAGCAGGCCTTCGGTGGTGGGCTGCCAGGCGATGGTCAGTGCGCCACTGTCTTCCATCTCCTGGATATCGATGCCCAGGGATTGGCCTTTGAGCCGCAGGCGCTGAGGGCTTTCGTAGAAGCCGAAGTGCAGGCCGGGAGCGTCTACCGTCGATTCCGAGAGGAACTTGAGGCCCAGGGTGGTCTTGCCAATGCCCGACGGCCCCATGACCAGGGTCACGCTGGAACTGTGCAGCCCACCGCCGAGGATGCCGTCCAACGAGCCGATACCGCTGGCGATGCGCGTCAGGTCGGCGCTGTCGGGCGCGGACGGCCGGCCATAGAGGCTTTCCAGGCGTGGGTACACCACCAGGCCGTCGTCGTTGATTTCACACTCGTGCAGGCCGGTGAGCGCGCCGCTGCCGCGGGTCTTGCGCAACTGGATACGGCGCACGGATCGGGTGCCGAACAGTTCCTCACCCATTTCGATCACGCCATCGACCATGGTGTGTTCCGGGCTGCCGTCATCCAGGCGTGAGCTGGTGAGGAACAACACCGTGCAACCGGCGAAGGCGGCATGCCCTTGGAGTTCGGAAATGAATTTTTTCGTGTCGATCGGTGAGTCGGCCTTGGAACGCGCGTTCAACAAGCCGTCCACCACCATGACGGTGGCCCTCTGCCTGCTGATCTCACGCCTGAGCAGCTTGACCACTTCGTCGAGGCCTTCGTTTTCCAGGGTGTCGAAGGCGCTGACAAACTGGATTTCGGCGCCGACACGGGAGGCGTCAAAAAAGCTCAGTGTAGAGAGGAACTGGAAAAGGCGGTCGTGGGATTCCGCCAACAGCGTGGCAACCAGGACTCGGCCGCCATTACGCGCGTGATGAAACCCCAGCTGGTTGGCAAGGATGGTTTTACCTGAGCCGGGGCGGCCCTGAATGATATAGGACGCCCCAGACACCAGCCCGCCCTTGAGCAGAGCGTCCAGCCCTTCGATTCCGCTTTGAAGGCGATTTAGCTTTTCCACAGTGCGATCCTGACCCTAAAAACATGCTGTTAAGCCGAGTGGACAGAATGCTAACGTCATTTGTTCACTGCTGCTACTTGCGATCCAGCCACACGGTCTGTGCATTGCAGAATTCGCGTACGCCAAAATGCGACAACTCGCGCCCAAACCCGCTCTTCTTCACGCCGCCAAACGCCACCCGAGGGTCGGATACGCTGAACGCGTTGACGAAGATCCCGCCGGTTTCCAACTGGTTGGCGATGTCGTGGGCCTTGGCCGGGTCGGCGGTGAAGATGCTGGCGGTGAGGCCGAACTCGCTGTCATTGGCCAGGGCCACGGCGTGGTCGGCGTCGCGGGCGGTGATGATCGAGGCCACGGGGCCAAACAGTTCCTGTTTGAATGAGGTCATCTGGTCGGTGACGTCGGCCAGTACGGTCGGCTCATAGTAGTTGGCGGCGCCGGCGACTTTGTGGCCACCCAGCAGCAGGGTGGCGCCTTCTTCCAGGGTGGCCTGGACCTGGCCGTGCAGCTCGTCGCGCAGGTCGAAGCGCGCCATCGGACCGACGTAGGTGCTGGCCGAGGTCGGGTCGCCCATCACCAGCGCGCGGCTGGCTTCGACGAACTTGACGGTGAAGGCGTCCACCACACCGGCTTCGATGATCAGGCGCTTGGCGGCGGCGCAGACCTGGCCACTGTTCTGGAAACGACCGATCACGGCGGCCTGCACGGCGGCGTCGAGGTCGGCGTCGTTGAGCACGATAAACGGGTCGGAGCCACCCAGTTCCAGCACGCATTTTTTCAGCGCGGCGCCGGCCTGGGAACCGATGGCCATGCCGGCACGTACGCTGCCGGTGAGGGTGACGGCGGCGATGCGCGGGTCGGCGATGGCCTTGGATACGCCGTCCTGGGTCACGTTGATGACTTCGAACAGGCCTGCGGGGAAACCGGCTTTCTGGAACGCCGCTTTCATCAGGTAGGCGCTGCCCATCACGTTCGGGGCGTGTTTGAGCACGTAGGTGTTGCCGGCGAGCAGGGTCGGCACGGCGCCGCGCAGCACTTGCCACACCGGGAAGTTCCACGGCATCACGGCGAGGATCGGGCCCAGCGGGCGGTATTCGATCTGGGCGCTGCCGTTGTCCACCTGAGTGGGTTCCGGGGCCAGCATGGCCGGGCCCTGGGCGGCGTACCACTCGCTGAGCTGGGCGCATTTTTCGATTTCGGCACGGGCCTGGGTGATGGGCTTGCCCATTTCCAGGGTGATCATCTGCGCCATCTCTTCGGCTTGATCGCGCAGGGCGCCGGCCAGGGCCAGCAGCAATTCGGCACGCTGGCTGACCGGCTGGCGGCGCCAGGTGCGGAAGGCTGCGGTAGCACGGTCGAGGGCGGCATCCAGCTGCGCGGCGGTTTCGTAGGGGTAGCTGCCGACGGTTTCGCCGGTGGCGGGGTTGATCGACAGGGCGTGGGTCTGGGGAGAAATAGCGTTCATGGCACCGTCCGGCTGAATGAGTGGAATGGGTTCAGCCTACGGGGATGCATGTTTTCTGGAAACTGAATAATATTAAGCAATACATTCACGATTGGAGAATGATTTGGATCTGGTGCAGCTGGAAATCTTCAAGGCCGTTGCCGAGCAAGGCAGCATCAGCGCCGCCGCGCAGTTGATTCATCGGGTGCCGTCGAACCTGACCACGCGCATCAAGCAACTGGAGCAGGATTTGGGCGTGGAGTTGTTTATCCGCGAGAAGAGTCGCCTGCGGCTGTCGCCCGCCGGGTGGAATTTTCTCGGCTATGCGCGGCGTATTCTCGACCTGGTCCAGGAGGCCCGCGCGACGGTGGCGGGGGAGGAGCCCCAGGGCGCGTTTGCCCTCGGTTCCCTGGAAAGCACGGCGGCGGTGCGTATCCCGGCGTTGCTCGCGGCATACAACCAGAAGCACACCAAGGTCGAACTGGACCTGAGCACCGGGCCATCGGGCACGATGATCGAGGGCGTGCTGTCGGGGCGGCTGGCGGCGGCGTTTGTCGATGGGCCGGTATTGCATGCCACCCTGGAAGGCGTGGCGGTGTTTGAAGAGGAGATGGTGGTGATTGCGCCGCTGCACCACGGGCCGATCACGCGAGGGCAGGATGTGAACGGGGAGAGCATCTACACCTTTCGCTCCAACTGTTCCTACCGGCACCATTTCGAGCGCTGGTTCGCACAGGACGGCGCGGTGCCGGGGAGGATCTTCGAGATGGAGTCCTACCACGGCATGCTCGCCTGCGTCAGCGCCGGGGCCGGCCTGGCGCTGATGCCACGCAGCATGCTCGAAAGCATGCCGGGGTTTACCACGGTGAGCGTGTGGCCGCTGACGGACAGTTTTCGCACCTTGCATACCTGGCTGATCTGGCGCCGTGGCACGGTGTCGCAGAGTTTGAACAGCTTCGTCAAGCTACTGGAGGAGTGCGCTCTTCAAAACTCCGCGCCTCCCACATTTTGATCGCTATCAGCCGCCGAACTGGAAGGTGCCCATGGCCAATTTGGCCATGATCGCGGTCGCGCCCAACTGCACCAGCCACAACGCCAGGCCGCCCAGGAACACACCCAACGCCACTTGCAGCACCAGGCTTTTCTGGCGCTTGGCTTGTGGCGCGCGCGGGGTGAAATGCTCCTGGTCGTCGGGGTCGGCGTGCAGGTTCAGGTCGTCGTTTTTCATAGGGCTCTCATAACAAAAGGGCAATCGCTGCTCAGTCTAGGGGAGCAGGGGCTTTTCCGACAGGCATTAAAAAGGGAAGCCACGGCTTCCCTTCGTATAACGCCGTCAGGCTTATAGAACCTGAACAATCGCCTTTGTTACCGCAGCAATGTTCGACTGGTTCAAGGCCGCCACACAGATACGCCCGGTATCCAGCGCGTAGATACCAAACTCGCTGCGCAGGCGGGTGACTTGCTCAACGGTCAGGCCGGAGTAGGAGAACATCCCGCGCTGGCGACCGACGAAGCTGAAGTCGTGGCCAGGAGCAGCCTTGGCCAGCTCGGCAACCATCTGCTCACGCATGCCACGGATGCGCAGGCGCATCTCGGCCAGCTCGGCTTCCCACTGGGCGCGCAGCTCAGGGCTGTTCAGCACTGCGGCAACAATCGCTGCGCCATGGGTTGGCGGGTTGGAGTAGTTGGTGCGGATCACGCGCTTGACCTGGGACAGGATGCGCGCACTTTCTTCCTTGGAGTCGCCGACGATGGACAGTGCGCCCACACGCTCGCCGTACAGGGAGAACGACTTGGAGAACGAGCTGGAGACAAAGAAGGTCAGGCCCGATTCGGCGAACAGGCGCACGGCTGCGGCGTCTTCGTGGATACCGTCGCCAAAGCCCTGGTAGGCCATGTCGAGGAACGGCACCAGGTTCCTGGCCTTGACCACGTCCAGTACTTGTTGCCAGTCGGCCGGGCTCAGGTCGACGCCGGTCGGGTTATGGCAGCAGGCGTGCAGCACCACGATGGACTGGGGCGGCAGGGCGTTGAGGTCTTCGAGCAGGCCGGCGCGGTTCACGTCGTGGGTGGCGGCGTCGTAGTAGCGGTAGTTCTGCACCGGGAAGCCCGCGGTTTCGAACAGGGCGCGGTGGTTTTCCCAGCTTGGGTCGCTGATGGCGACGACGGCGTCGGGCAGCAGCTGCTTGAGGAAGTCAGCACCGATCTTTAGGGCGCCGGTGCCGCCAACGGCCTGCACGGTCACGACGCGGCCAGCTTCGAGCAGGGGCGATTCGGTGCCGAACAGCAGGGTTTGCACGGCCTTGTCGTAGGCCGCGATGCCGTCGATCGGCAAGTAGCCACGGGCGGCGTGTTGCGCCACGCGAATGGCTTCCGCTTCGGCAACGGCACGCAAGAGTGGAATCTTCCCCTCCTCGTTGCAATAAACGCCCACGCCAAGGTTGACCTTGGTGGTTCGTGTGTCGGCGTTGAATGCTTCGTTGAGGCCCAGGATTGGATCGCGTGGTGCCATTTCGACAGCGGAGAACAGGCTCATTTTGCGGCGGCTCTATGGGGGAAGGGAGGGACGTGTCGCGCTCCAGCCGAATGCACTAGAGCGGTGCACAAACGGGGAGCTAGTATAGAGGCCATCACGGCTGAGGGCGACAACCGAAACGGCTTTTCGGCCAAGTTTTTCGGTTTATTTGCCGACCGTTAGTCTTATTGCAACATTGGTCAATGACGGCAGGCGGGACGATTGCCTTGAAACCCGTCACATTCGCCACCACTTCTACAGCTATCATGGTTTTTTCCTACGACCCGCTCTGAAACTTCGCGGGTTGTGGTCTTTTTCGTCCCCGACGGGTTTACAGTCTGGGGTGACTTCAAGAGGTACGTTATGTCGGATTTCCAACTAGTCACCCGCTTTGAACCTGCCGGCGACCAGCCCGAGGCCATTCGCCAGATGGTCGAAGGCATCGAGGCCGGCCTGGCGCACCAGACGCTGCTCGGGGTGACCGGTTCGGGCAAGACGTTCAGCATCGCCAACGTGATTGCGCAGATCAACCGCCCCACGCTGGTGTTGGCCCCTAACAAGACCCTGGCCGCGCAGTTGTATGGCGAGTTCAAGGCGTTCTTCCCGAACAACGCGGTGGAGTACTTCGTTTCTTACTACGACTACTACCAGCCCGAAGCGTATGTGCCGTCCTCCGATACCTTTATCGAGAAGGATGCGTCGATCAACGACCATATCGAGCAGATGCGGCTGTCGGCGACTAAGGCATTGCTGGAGCGCAAGGACGCGATCATCGTCACCACGGTGTCGTGCATCTATGGCCTGGGCAGCCCGGAAACCTATTTGAAGATGGTGCTGCACGTCGACCGCGGCGACAAACTCGACCAGCGCGAGCTGCTGCGCCGCCTGACCAGCCTGCAGTACACGCGCAACGACATGGATTTTGCCCGCGCGACCTTCCGCGTGCGTGGCGATGTGATCGACATCTACCCGGCCGAATCCGACCTGGAGGCGATCCGCATCGAGCTGTTTGACGATGAAGTCGAGAGCCTGTCGGCCTTCGACCCGTTGACCGGCGAGGTGATCCGCAAGCTGCCGCGTTTCACCTTCTATCCGAAAAGCCACTATGTGACCCCGCGCGAAACCCTGATGGGCGCCATCGAGGGCATCAAGGTCGAGCTGGCCGAGCGCCTGGAGTACCTGCGCGCCAACAACAAGCTGGTGGAGGCCCAGCGCCTGGAGCAGCGCACGCGCTTTGACCTGGAGATGATTCTCGAGCTGGGCTACTGCAACGGCATCGAAAACTACTCGCGCTACCTCTCGGGCCGTGACTCCGGCGCGCCGCCGCCGACCCTCTACGACTACCTGCCCGACGACGCACTGCTGGTGATCGACGAATCCCACGTCAGCGTGCCGCAAGTGGGCGCCATGTATAAGGGCGACCGCTCGCGTAAGGAAACCCTGGTGGAGTACGGCTTCCGTCTGCCTTCGGCGCTGGACAACCGGCCGATGCGCTTCGACGAGTGGGAAGCCATCAGCCCGCAGACCATCTTTGTGTCGGCCACGCCGGGCAACTACGAGGCCGAGCATGCCGGCCGTGTGATCGAGCAACTGGTGCGGCCGACCGGTCTGGTCGATCCGGAAATCGAAATTCGCCCGGCGCTGACCCAGGTTGATGACCTGTTGTCGGAGATCCATAAGCGTGTGGCCCTGGAGGAGCGGGTGCTGGTCACCACACTGACCAAGCGCATGTCCGAAGACTTGACCGACTACCTCGCCGACCACGGCGTGCGGGTGCGCTACCTGCACTCGGACATCGACACCGTGGAGCGCGTGGAAATCATCCGCGACCTGCGCCTGGGCACCTTTGATGTGCTGGTGGGCATCAACCTGCTGCGCGAAGGCCTGGACATGCCGGAAGTGTCGCTGGTAGCGATCCTCGATGCGGACAAGGAGGGGTTCCTGCGCTCCGAACGCTCGCTGATCCAGACCATCGGCCGCGCAGCCCGAAACCTCAATGGCCGGGCGATTCTCTACGCGGATCGCATCACCGGCTCCATGGAACGGGCTATTGGCGAGACGCAACGCCGTCGCGACAAGCAAATTGCCTTCAACCTGGAAAACGGCATTACGCCTAAAGGCGTGTTCAAGGACGTTGCCGACATCATGGAAGGCGCCACCGTGCCGGGCTCGCGCAGCAAGAAGCGCAAGGGCATGGCCAAGGCTGCCGAGGAAAGCGCCAAGTACGAGAACGAACTGCGCTCGCCGAGTGAGATCACCAAGCGGATTCGCCAGTTGGAAGAGAAGATGTATCAGCTGGCGCGGGATCTGGAGTTTGAGGCGGCGGCGCAGACCCGCGATGAAATTGGCAAGTTGCGTGAGCGCCTGCTGGCGGTTTGATTGGCGGTGACTTGACCAGCCTCATCGGGGGCAGGCCCCCTCCCACACTTTGAGTGGCGAACACCGTCAAATGTGGGAGGGGCGGTGCGACGATTCGACTTGCCCCCGATGGCTGCCCTCGGTTTTCCAGAAATCACCCAGGCTGTTACCATTCGCCCCTTGTTTCAATTTCAGTTACATCGCCCATTCGAGACCTGCCATGACCACCGTCCGCACGCGCATCGCGCCATCGCCTACTGGGGATCCCCACGTCGGCACTGCCTACATCGCCTTGTTCAACTACTGCTTTGCCAAGCAGCACGGCGGTGAATTCATCCTGCGGATCGAAGACACCGATCAACTGCGCTCCACCCGCGAGTCGGAACAGCAGATTTTCGATGCTTTGCGCTGGTTGGGCATCACCTGGGCCGAAGGCCCGGACGTCGGCGGCCCGCACGGCCCGTATCGCCAGAGCGAGCGCAGCGACATCTACAAGCAGTACACCCAGCAACTGGTCGACATGGGCCATGCGTTCCCATGCTTCTGCACCGCTGAAGAACTCGACCAGATGCGCGCCGAGCAACAGGCCCGTGGCGAAACCCCGCGCTACGATGGCCGCGCGTTGCTGCTGTCGAAAGAGGAAGTGGCTGCCCGCCTGGCCGCCGGTGAACCTCACGTTATCCGCATGAAAGTGCCGAGCGAAGGCGTGTGCGTGGTGCCGGACATGCTGCGCGGTGATGTCGAGATCCCGTGGGACCGCATGGACATGCAGGTGTTGATGAAGACCGATGGCCTGCCGACGTACTTCCTGGCCAACGTGGTCGACGACCACCTGATGGGCATCACCCACGTGCTGCGCGGCGAAGAGTGGCTGCCGTCGGCGCCGAAACTGATCCTGCTTTACGAGTACTTCGGTTGGGAACAGCCGCAGCTGTGCTACATGCCGCTGCTGCGCAACCCGGACAAGAGCAAGCTGTCCAAGCGCAAGAACCCCACATCGGTGACGTTCTACGAGCGCATGGGCTTCATGCCGGAAGCGATGCTCAACTACCTGGGCCGCATGGGCTGGTCGATGCCGGACGAGCGCGAGAAGTTCTCGCTGCAGGAAATGGTCGACAACTTCGACCTGTCCCGCGTATCGCTGGGCGGGCCTATCTTCGATATCGAGAAACTGTCGTGGCTCAATGGCCAGTGGCTGCGTGATCTGCCGGTGGAAGAATTCGCCAGCCGCGTGCAGCAATGGGCGCTGAACCCTGAATACATGATGAAGATCGCGCCGTTGGTGCAGGGCAGGGTGGAGACGTTCAGCCAGGTCGCACCGTTGGCCAGCTTCTTCTTTGCCGGTGGCGTGAACCCGGATGCCAAGTTGTTCGAATCCAAGAAGCTCTCGGCTGACCAGGTTCGCCAACTGATGCAGTTGATCCTGTGGAAGCTGGAAAGCCTGCGCCAGTGGGAGAAGGATGCGATCACCGCGACGATCCAGGCGGTAGTTGAATCCCTGGAGCTGAAATTGCGCGATGCCATGCCGCTGATGTTTGCTGCGATCACCGGGCAGGCCAGTTCGGTCTCTGTGCTGGATGCGATGGAAATTCTTGGCCCGGACCTGACGCGTTTCCGCCTGCGCCAAGCCCTTGATTTGCTTGGTGGTGTATCGAAGAAAGAAAACAAAGAGTGGGAAAAGCTGTTGGGCGCTATCGCTTAAACAGTCCGCTGCAGCGACGAAACCCAGGTTTTCCGGGGTTTCGTCGGTAAGTGATTGTTATCCCGGCAAAAAACTTTGGAAAATGTTGAAAATAAATTTGACACGTTTCCAAACCGCCATTAAGATTCGCCCCGTCCTCACCGATGAGGGGCTATAGCTCAGCTGGGAGAGCGCTTGCATGGCATGCAAGAGGTCAACGGTTCGATCCCGTTTAGCTCCACCAATTTACAGGTTCAAGGTCTGGCCACACCGTCCTTGAGTCGATCAGCTCTCAGCGCTGATCAGGTGTACAGAAGGTTTTGTCCCCTTCGTCTAGTGGCCTAGGACACCGCCCTTTCACGGCGGTAACAGGGGTTCGAGTCCCCTAGGGGACGCCAGTTTCAACAAGCAGTTCGAAAGGTCTGCTGCGCCGCGAGGCGAAAAATCCGGGGCTATAGCTCAGCTGGGAGAGCGCTTGCATGGCATGCAAGAGGTCAACGGTTCGATCCCGTTTAGCTCCACCAATTTACAGGTTCAAGGTCCGGCCACACCGTCCTTGAATCAGATCAGTTCTCAGCACTGATCAGGTGTATAGAAGGTTTGTGTCCCCTTCGTCTAGTGGCCTAGGACACCGCCCTTTCACGGCGGTAACAGGGGTTCGAGTCCCCTAGGGGACGCCACGATTACCCGCTTTGCGGGATTTTTAAGGGTCATTCAATTATTGAATGGCCCTTTTGTTTGTCTGGCGTTTGGCCAATTCTCTCTTCCATTCCCTTTTTTGTGCTGACCAGTGGTCATGTCTGTCGCTTGCTAAATATTATTATGGTAATAATATTTAACTCAGGAAAGTCGGAGGCAACGATGAGCGATAAAAAAGCGCAAACCCGCGAACGTATTCTGCAAGCCGCCAGCGCCGCGTTGATCCAGCGTGGTCCAGCCGAGCCTAGCGTGGGTGAAGTCATGGGCGCGGCGGGGCTGACCGTCGGTGGTTTTTACGCGCACTTTGAAAGCAAGGACGCCTTGATGCTGGAGGCCTTCACCCAGCTGTTGGCGCGCCGTCGTGCCGCTATCGACGATATCGACGCACAACTGACGGGAGAAGAGCGCAGAGGCCTGGTGGCGGCATTTTATCTGTCGCGCAAGCATCGCGATTCAACGGTTCAAGCATGCCCGATCCCAGCTACCGTGGGCGAGATGGCGCGGCTGCCGGACGCCTTTCGCGAAGTGCTGAACGAGCATGTGGAACTGATGGTTGCCCAGCTCGCCGCCAGTCCTGAAGACACCGACAAAGCCTTGGCTGATATGGCGTTGATGATCGGTGGACTGGCCTTGGCGCGTGCCCTGGGTCCGGGCGAGCTGTCGGACCGAGTGTTACGTGCGGCCAAGTCGGCTGTGCGCTAAAAGAGGGTGCGAGGATGGGCGCGTTAACCTGGCTTCGTCGCTTCAACGGCACCGTGGGACACCTGGCACCGCAAACCGTGGCCAATAAGATGCGGCGTGTCTTCATGACGCCACGCGACCTGCCGCCGCGTGACTGGGAACTGCCGCTGCTGGCGCAATCGGAACGCATTACCTTGCGTTTCGGCCTGTCCGCCCTGCGCTGGGGTCAAGGCCCTGCGGTGTTGTTGATGCACGGCTGGGAAGGTCGTCCAACCCAGTTCGCCAGCTTGATCACCGCGTTGATAGACAACGGATACTCCGTGATTGCCCTGGACGGCCCCGCCCATGGTCGTTCGCCGGGACGGGAGGCTCACGTGCTGCTGTTCGCCCGGGCCATGCTGGAGGCGGCTGCCGAACTGCCGCCGCTGCACGCTGTGATCGGCCATTCCATGGGCGGTGCCAGTGCGATGCTGGCAGTGCAGTTGGGGCTGCGTACCGAGGCGTTGGTGAGCATCGCCGCCCCGTCACGCTTCCTGGATGTGCTGCGCGGCTTTACCCATATGGTCGGTTTACCGGCGCGTGCACGCTCGGCATTTATCCAGGGGGTGGAGTTGACCTTCGGAATGCCGCTCAAACACCTGGATGTGGCCCATTACCAGATGAATATCCCTGGCCTGATCGTGCACGCCGAAGACGATACCTTCGTTCCGGTCAAGGCGTCTCAAGCCATCCACGAAGCCTGGTTCGACAGCCGCCTGCTGCGCCTGGAGCAGGGCGGGCACCAGAAAGTGCTGGCCGATCCCCGGGTGATCGAGGGCGTGCTGGCGTTGTTGGCGGGGCGCCGTCTACAGGACCGGCAAACCGCCTGATACACTGCCCCCCGCCGACATCAATCGACTGGAGCAAGGCATGGGCTGGGATTTGGCAACGCCGTTTATCATCGATCTGCAGGTCGCGCCTGAAGACATCGACGGCCTGGGGCACGCCAATAACGCGGTGTACGTGTCCTGGCTGGAGCGCTGCGCCTGGCGCCACTCCCAGCGCCTGGGGCTGGACCTCACCGAATACCGCCGCCTGGACCGTGCCATGGCGGTGGTGCGCCATGAAATCGATTACCTGGCGGCAGGCTACGAAGGCGACGAGCTGCAGTTGGCCACGTGGATCGTCGATTGGGATCAGCGCCTGAAGATGACCCGCCGTTTCCAGTTGGTACGCCCGCGTGATGGTGCGACCTTGCTGCGGGCGCACACCACCTTTGTCTGCATCGAATTGTCCACCGGCAAGCCCAAGCGCATGCCGGCCGAGTTTCTCGACGGTTATGGCCCCGCCCTGACAGGGGGTTAACGGTTGCCGCGGGAAACCCAGTAAACTGCGCCACGATTTTTGTTGAGTGTTTTCCATGCAAATTGCTTTGGCGCCCATGGAGGGGTTGGTCGACAACATCCTGCGGGACGTGTTGACCCGCGTGGGCGGTATCGACTGGTGCGTGACCGAGTTCATCCGCGTCAACGACCGCCTGCTCACCCCGGCGTATTTCCACAAGCTCGCCCCGGAACTGCTGCACGGCGCCCATACCGCAGCCGGTGTGCCGTTGCGCGTGCAATTGCTCGGTTCCGACCCGGTGTGCCTGGCGGAAAACGCCGCGTTGGCCTGCGAGCTGGGCTCCGAAGTCATCGACCTGAACTTCGGCTGCCCGGCCAAGACCGTCAATAAATCCCGTGGCGGTGCGGTGCTGCTCAAGGAGCCGGAGCTGCTCAATCGGATCGTCGAACACGTGCGTCGTGCCGTGCCTGCCCATATCCCGGTCACCGCCAAGATGCGCCTGGGCTTCGACAGCCCGGATGGCGCGCTGGTGTGTGCCACGGCACTGGCCGAAGGTGGTGCGGCGCATATCGTGGTGCATGCGCGTACCAAGACC
This sequence comes from Pseudomonas sp. BIGb0381, assembly GCF_024809815.1. Classification (NCBI taxonomy): domain Bacteria; kingdom Pseudomonadati; phylum Pseudomonadota; class Gammaproteobacteria; order Pseudomonadales; family Pseudomonadaceae; genus Pseudomonas; species Pseudomonas sp. BIGb0381. The sequence goes on along the minus strand of NZ_JANUEN010000006.1, from coordinate 127,214 downwards.
GATGGCTACAAACCGCCAGCCCACTGGGAGTGGATTCCGCGTGTACAGGATGTGGTCAAGGTGCCGGTGTTCGCCAACGGCGATATCTGGAGCGTAGAAGACTGGCGGCGCTGTCGGGAGATCAGTGGTGTCGAAGACATCATGCTCGGTCGTGGCTTGGTGGCGCGCCCAGACCTGGCCCGGCAAATCGCCGCCGCACGTGCAGGTGGAGAGGTGGTGGAAATGACCTGGGCTCAACTGCAGCCTATGCTTCAGGGCTTCTGGACCCAGTGCGTGGCGCAGTTGACTGATCGTCAGGCGCCTGGTCGCTTGAAGCAGTGGCTGGCGATGCTAACGCGCAATTACCCGGAAGCGGTGGAACTGTTTACCGCTCTGCGCCGGGAAACCGAATTGGACCACGTCAGTCGTTTATTAGGGATGAGTCCTTTGGGCGCGGCCTGACACTGGAAACTGTCTGCCTGTATTTCAAGCGAATGCTCCTTATCGAAAGATACGGAGCATTTTGCATTTTAAGGTATTTAAACGTTACTACTGAATCACTCTGTAAGTTCCTGTCATTTTTTTAGCGGGGCGGGCTGGTCGTGCTGATGGTATTCCTGTGCGCGTGAACTAGCACAAACATTGATTTAATGGGGCGGCTAATGATTTCGCTTAATGACATGCGCGGCGGTTTATTAGTGCTTGTGTCTACCGGCAATGCGCGCATGCGGGTTGAATCGCGGCTTTCTGGGGATAGCGATGAGGCAAAGTCCGAAAGTTTGGTTTCCTTTCCTTATGTGAACCGCGATTTCTGGAACTTGATGGCGTCAGATTCCACGAATGAAGGGACTGAGATGCAACACTGTTGTTTTCGGCCTCCATAAATCCTGTCGCTGTCCTATGTGCTCATGCTCATGGCGGCGCTGACTAAGGAATATTGATAATGTCTTTCTCGATTAATAATTCGCCTTTTGTGAAGTTTGATGCAACACCCAATGATTCGCAGGTACCAGTACTTTCTAAAACGGGGGGCTCACCCGGTACCGCCACTAATGATTCAAAAGTTATTCCGCCTACTATTCAGCAAGACCTCTCCCGAGGTTCGCAGGGCGAGATGATGATTAGCGCAGGGGCGCTGTCTAAGTTGTTTGACATGCTTGAACAAGTTTTCAGGGCCATGCGGGAAATGGTAACGGGGAAAAATATAACTCCTGACCTGAAGACCAATTCTGATACGTCGGCCAAGGTTAACTCGGGTACAGACCCTCAGAAAAAAAACAGCACGGACTCAAGCCCGTTGCCGAAGGTGGCGCCGAACGCCGCGGATCAGGCGAAAGTGCAGCCAGACGCCAGCCCGTTGCCGAAAGTGGTGCCGAACGCCGCGGATCAGCCGAAAGTTCAGCCAGACGCCAGCCTGTTGCCGAAAGTGGTGCCGAACGCCGCGGATCAGCCGAAAGTCCAGCCAGACGCCAACCCGTTGCCGAAGGTGGCGCCGAACGCCGCGGATCAGCCGAAAGTTCAGCCAGGCGTAAACCCGTTACCCAAGACCGCGCCAAATGGGGACGATCAGATGAAGGTCAAGATCAAAACGGATGATGGCGTGTTTCAGGTGATACCGCCTAAACCGACCCCTCGTTATCTGCCTCCAGTTCCCCAACCTGGCATCCACGTCACCAACGATGCGAATGCGCAGGTGAAGGTGGAAGTCAATGTCGGCCATTGCCACTGTCCAGATACCAGGGCCGAGCACGACAAAGGCAGGCAAACCACGGTGACACCGCAGCCCAAGCCTGACGCTACGCCGCAAACCACGGTAACGCCGCAGCCCAAGCCCGACGCTACGCCGCAAACCACGGTGACGCCGCAGCCCAAGCCCGACGCTACGCCGCAAACCACCGTGAAACCGCAGCCCAAGCCCGACGCTACGCCGCAAACCACGGTGAAACCGCAGCCCAAGCCCGACGCTACGCCGCAAACCACGGTAACGCCGCAACCCAAGCCCGACGCTACACCGCAAACCACGGTGAAACCGCAGCCCAAGCCCGACGCTACGCCGCAAACCACGGTAACGCCGCAACCCAAGCCCGAGGCTACGCCGCAAACCACGGTGAAACCGCAGCCCAAGCCCGACGCTACGCCGCAAACCACGGTGACACCGCAGCCCAAGCTCGAGGACACACCGCAGCCGCCGGTTAACCCAGTCGTGCCAAAGCCTGCACCTGATGTGACTAGCCCGGGCCCAGCCGAATCTCACGCAGATATCAAAGGTTGGAGCTTTATCAATCGTCGCCGCGCAAGGACCTGATGCCTGGCGTCGTATTTCGACCTCTTCGATAAAAACAGCGTTCTCCGGACGTAATCTTCGGAGAATCGCTAAGAATGTAGAGAGACAATCATGTCATGCTACCCAATTAATAATATTGCTCGCACAGTGGATGTGCGTCAGGTGTTGCATAGGGAGTTACCGACCGCTATCAATGAAACTGTGCTGCCTTCCAAGCCGGAAAGTGCTGGCTTTAGAGCAGGCTCCGTATCTACGCCTGTAAGTGTTCGGCCAAATAGCGTTGCGATAGGAGATCACTTAGCTCCGATTGAAAACTTGATCACGTTGTTCAACTCATTAGTCACTCAATTGATTAACCTGGTCTCGGTTAAACCGGATAAGAGTGATCGCGATGTTGCGCCGAAACCGGAAGTCACCCCTCCATTTGTACCTGCACCGATACCTGCACCAATACCTGCACCGGAACCGGAACCGAGACGAAATGTCCCGGCCCATATTCCGAACTTGTCCGATAAGCGTAATGGCGCCAAGCCCGACAATATCTGGAGTGGCTTCCGCCAAGGGCCGGATGGTAACTGTGTCACGGTATCGGCCATCAAGGCGGCGATGTACAAGTTCGGCCAAAGCCCCACGGATATTTATAAGGAGGTACTTAGAGTCGGCGATGGCTATCGGATAACGATGCGCGATGACTATGTCCTTACCCTGAGCGACCAGGAGTTGCGAATAGGCGCGGCCGGTTCGAAATTCATCGGCCCTGATAAAGGCATGCTCAAGGATGCGCAATTCCTGTTCGCCGTGAGTGCCAAGCGCGCACAACTGGAAAATAACGACGGCCGGGCTCGCCGCAGTTTTCAGGCTGGCGTGAGCAGCTTGAACGATGGTGAGGATGAGCGTGGCCCCGGTGAAGGCTTCGAGCGCTTGGGTTTGAGAAAATACATGAGGACGGTCAGCGTGCGAGACCTCGCCAACGGTCAGTTGGGCATGTGTAACCGATCCCTTCATTCAGTGGCTGTGATCAATGGTCGCGAGGAGTTATACGGGCGACCAGGTGGCGCGCCGACACACGGGCAGGCCATCGCACTGGTTTGAGCGGCGCGTACTTGTTTCCTGGTCAAGGGATGCAGCCAGGGTTTCTGGCTGCATATTTTCCAGCAGTCCTGCTTTAGGAGCAGATCCATGAACGCTTCTGTTGATGGCCGTGGCACCGGCATGGCGATTCGCTTGCCTGAGCACCTTTCAAATATGTCCAGCATGAAGCCCGGCGCGAAAGGGGAAGACCCTATGAGTGCACTTCGTGGCGCCGAGCGTCGATTCGGCGAAAACGTTGACTGCAGTACTCATGTGGCCGTTATCAAAATGATGATGATGACCCTCGGCTCGCGTCCCACCGATGTTTTCAACGAAGTAACCCCTGTGGGTGAAGGATATGCCGTCACCATGAAGGATCAACACAGGGTGTATGTGTCCCAGGCAGAGCTTGAGCGGGTCACACAGGCTTCAGGGGTCACGGGGCCGGACCCTGACGTGGTCAGGCATGCCAACTTCATGTTGGCGGCCTTTATAAAGCGCAAGCAAAAGTCGGGTGGTTACTCGACGTTTGAGGCGGCCCTTGCAAAGAGCCTTGAGGGCGAGACAAGCAAGCGTTGTCTGGAGGGAATGGGCGTGTACGGGCTGTCGCGGTGGGTGGCCGCCCGCGACTTGGCTGACAGGAATTCGGCCTGGGTGCGTCAAACCCATGACTTTGGCGCTGAGCTCGTGGTGGGCGGGGCCAATCACAACCACGGCGAAGGCTACGGGTATGTGCTGTTTGATGATCGTCAGACGCCACCGCAGCGTGACGGGGTGCTGGCTCAAGTGTCGGAAAGCATCCGGCATGCCGATATCTGGGGCGGTTTTTATCAAGGCGTGGAGGGCAATTGTGTGACGGTGTCGGCGATCAAGGCGGCCATCACCCGTTTCCCCGAAGGCATCTACACAGCCATCCACAGAACGCCGACCGGCTGCGAAGTGAGCATGCGCGATGGCTTCCGGCTGCGCTTGACCCATGAGGAGCTGAGGCAGGCAACCGCTGCGTCGAACTTCTATGGCAGCGACCCGGTACTGCTGGACTATGCCAATTTCCTCTACGCCTGCAGCGCCAAGCGGGCGCAGTTGGAGAACAACGATTTCCGGGCGGGGAGAAGCTTTGCGGTGGCACTGGAAACCCTCAACGATGGCGAATACCCAGGCGAGGCGCTCCAGCGCCTGGGCCTATTCGGTTACATCCGTAACAGCACTATCGAGGAGTTGGTCAACGGTGCAATCGGTACGATTGCAGACGGTTGGCATTCTGTGGCGGTTATCGGTGGGACGCTGGACCTGTATGGGCAAAAGTACAACTTGAACGCGTCGTCCTGGAAGAGCAGAGCGCTCACCGCGTTAAAGCTGGTGTAAGGACTAGCCCAACAACCGCCGAAACCCCTCGATCGGCAGCGGTCGACTGTGCAAATACCCCTGGAACAAATGGCACCCCAGTTTTTGCAGGAACGCGAGTTGTTCCGGGGTTTCCACGCCTTCGGCGATCACCGCCAGGTTCAGGCTGCGGGCCATGGCCACGATGGCGCGGATGATTTCGGCGTCGTTGGGGTCATGGGTCGCGTCGCGTACAAAGGACTGGTCGATCTTCAGCGCATCCACCGGCAGGCGCTTGAGGTATGTCAGCGATGAGTAGCCGGTACCGAAGTCATCCATGGCAAAACTGACGCCGAGCTTTTTCAGGCGGCGCATCTTGGCCACGGTGTCGTCCAGGTTTTGAATCACGATGCCTTCGGTGATTTCCAGTTTCAGCAGGTTGCAGGGCAGTTGATGCCGCTTGAGGCTGCGCTCCACCCGTTCCACAAAGTCGTTCTGGCGAAACTGCCGGGGGCTGATGTTCACGCACAAGCTGAAATTCAGCGGGTCCACCAAACCGTCAGCAATAAGTTGTGCAAAGGCGGCGCAGGCCTCGTCGAGGATCCAGGTACCCACTTCGAGGATCAGGCCGCTGTCTTCCAGGACCTTGATAAATTCCGACGGCGACTGCGCGCCCAGCTGCGGATGTTGCCAACGCACCAGGGCCTCGGCGCCGACGATCTTGTTGCCTCGCGCATCCACCTGGGGTTGGTAATGCACGCTGAACTCGCCGCGTGACAGGGCCAGTCGCAGGTCGGTTTCCATGCGCAGGCGCTCGCTGGCGGCTTTTTGCATGCTGTTGTGGAACATCTGCGTGGTATTGCGCCCCGAATCCTTGGCCCGGTACAGGGCGATGTCCGCGCGCTTGAGCAGGTCCGCCGGGGTCGTGCCATGGTCAGGAATCAACGCCACGCCGATGCTCGGGGTGACCTGCAGGCGATGGCCGTCGAGGAACATCGGCTCCGAAAGCAGTTCGCGCAGGGTATCGGCCAGTTCCTGCACCTGGGCGCTGACTTGCGTGCGCGTGCCGTCCAGGCCGCTGAGCAGTACCACGAACTCATCGCCGCCCAGGCGTGCCACCGTGTCCTCCAGGCGCACACTGGCCTCCAGGCGCGCGGTGACGATTTTCAAAACAGTGTCGCCCACCGGGTGGCCGAGGGAGTCGTTGATGTGCTTGAAATGGTCGAGGTCAAGAAACAGCAATGCGCCGCGCAGGTTATGGCGCTTGAGCAAGGCAATCTGCTGGCTCAGTCGATCCATCAGCAGTGCACGGTTAGGCAGGTTGGTCAGCGGGTCGTGATACGCCAGGTGACGGATCTGCGCCTGGGCGTTTTTCAGCAGGCTCACGTCCCGTGCGGTCAGCAGCAGGCACGGGGTTTCATTGAGGGTGATCGGCTCGACCGACACTTCAACCGCCAATACGTCGCCGCGCTTGTTGTGCCAGAGCATTTCCAGGTGAGGGATACGCCCCTTGATCTGCAATTCGGCCAATAAGGCCGCACGCTGGTTTTCATCGGCCCAGATGCCGATCTGGTACAGCGTCAGGCCGATGGCTTCTTCGGCGCGATAGCCGGTGAGGCGGCAGAAGCCGTCGTTGACCTCGACATAACGGCCGGTATCGCGTTCTGTGATGGAGATGGCGTCGGGGCTGGAATGGAAGGCCTTGGCGAACTTCTCTTCGCTGGCCTTCAGCGCGGCCTCAGAGCGTTGTTGCTGGGTGATGTCGCGCAACGTGGTGACGATGCACGGCTGGTCGCCCACCTTGATCAAGCGGCTGGAAATCATGCAGGTCAGGGGTTGGCCGTTCTTGTGATGCACCACGACGGCTACATTGCTCAGTGTCTGATCGCGAATGACCTGTTCGATACGTTGCAGGCGTTTGCTTGATTCGTCCCACAGGCCAATCTGCTCGGCGCTCTTGTCGATCACCTCGGCCGCTGTCCAGCCAAAGGTCTGGGTAAAGGCGGGGTTGATCTCGATGAACGCGCCGCTGTCCAGGCCGGTGACGCAGATGGGATCAGGGCTGGCCTGGAACAGGCTGGCGAATTTTTCTTCCGAGGCGGTCAGGCGTTGTTCGCGCTCCACTTGGTCGGTGATGTCCAGCAGGGTGCCGGCCATGCGCAACGGCGCCCCTTGTTCGCCGCGGTAGAGGCGGGCGCGGCTTTCCAGGTAGCGCGAGCTGCCGTCTTCCAGTTGTACGCGGTAAGTCAGTTGATAATTGCCGGCCGGGCCTTCGCGCAGGGTGCGATAAGCGTTGCGCATGTTCTCGCGCTCTTGCTTGGGCATGCCCTCGAAAAAAGCTTCGAACGATTCATGGAAGGATTCGGGCGGCAGGCCGTGCAGTTGCGCGGCGCGGGCCGAACCGTAGAGCATACCGGTGGGAATATGCCAGTCCCAGGTGCCCAGTTGCGCCGAGTCCAGGGCCAGGTCCAGGCGCTCCTGGCTGTCCTTGAGAGCGCTTTCGGCGTTTTTGCGCTCGGTGGTGTCGAGAAAGGTGCTGATCAAGTAGGCCTCTCCCTCCAGCTCGACCTTTTGTGCACTGAGGGTGCCATCGTGGATCTGGCCGTTGCTGGCGCAGAACTGCACTTCCATGGTGATGGGTTCGCCTTTGCGCTGGGTGGCCTGGACCAGCTGCGCGCGTTGTTCGGGGTGGCACCACAGGCCTAGGTCCAGGGTGGTGCGGCCAATGGCATCAGCCACCGGCCAGCCGAAGAGCATCTCGAAATACTGGTTGGCTTCGCTGATCAGGCCGTCGCGCTGACGGGTCAACAACACCATATTCGGGCACAGGTGAAACAGCGTGGCGAAGCGTTTTTCCGAATGGCTGAGGGCGTGCTCCCGCTCGCGTTGGCGAGTGGTCTCGCGGATCACGCCGATCATGCGGCGCCGGCCGGCCTTGTCCGGTGCCAGGCTGCCATTGATTTCCAGCCAGTGATGCGTACCGTCCGGCCATTGAATTCGATGGTGCATGGCCTGCTCGAACGGCTCGCCGGCCAGCACTGCATGAAAGGCGCGTACCACCCGGGAGCGATCCGACGGCGCCAGCAGGTCGAGGTAATCCAGGTCCTTGGGCAGCGGTTGGCGTGGGTCGAAGCCGAACAGCGCCTGGGTGCCCCGTGACCAGCTGATACGGCCCGTGTCGATTTCCCAGCACCACGCGCCCAGCCGGGCAGCATTCAGGGCTGCCAGCAGTTGCGGGGCACTGTCCCAGCTTTGTTCCGCCTGTTGAGGGTCCAGGGCGTAAATGCGGGGCAGGGGAGGTAGAGGGTCGACAGGGTTGCGCATTATCAAAGGGCCTTGGCTCAATGGGCAAACAGCGCGGTTTTATTCACAACCTGGGGCCGCACAGCGTCATACCGGTATCACTGGCAGATCCACCTGTGCATCCAACAGGCTCATGAACGCCCGCGCAGCGTTCGACAGCGTCCTTTCGGTGTGCACGATATAGCCTAGCTGGCGACTGAGTTGTATGCCCGGCAAAGCGATACTCGCCACCTGATCGTCCAGCATGGTGCGCGGCAAGACGCTCCAGGCCAGGCCGATCGAAACCATCATCTTGATGGTTTCCAGATAGTTAGTGCTCATCGCGATGTTCGGCGTAAGGCCCTGGGCCTCGAACAGTCGGCTGACAATATGATGGGTAAAGGTATTACCGCCAGGGAAAACCGCCGGGTGGCCGGCAATATCGGTCAGGCTGACGTCGCGGTTGCCGGTGAGGCTGTGCTCCGGCGCCACCACGAAATCCAGTGGGTCGTCCCACACCGGGGTGGCGCGTACCAGGTGATGGGGGGCGGGCGCCAGGGTGATCACCGCCACTTCGGCGCGGCCGTGGAGGATTTCTTCGTAGGCCACTTCCGAATCGAGAAACTGAATATCCAGGGCCACGTTCGGGTATTCCCGGGTGAAGGTACGCAGGATCGGTGGCAAACGATGCAGGCCGATATGGTGGCTGGTGGCTAAAGTGAGGCGGCCGCTGACTTCTCCGGTGAGATTGGTGAGGGCGCGGCGGGTGTCGTCCAGCACGTTAAGGATCTGATAAGCGCGCGGCAGCAGGGCCCGACCGGCTTCGGTCAAGCCGACTTCACGGCCCAGGCGATCAAACAGTCGCACCTTCAATTGCTGTTCCAGGCCGGCGATGCGCTTGCTGATGGCCGGTTGGGTCAGGTACAGGCGTTCACCGGCGCCGGAGAAACTGCCGGTCTCGGCGATGGCAATAAAGGCATTGAGGTTGGCCAGGTCCATGGTGGTATTCCAGTTGGTAATCCAAAGCATAAAAAATATGAATTTGAGTTATTTAATGTAGCGCCATACCATCAGCCTCACAAGCCAAAGGGTTATTGAAAAGCCCGGCGCATAGAAATACCGCTGATGAGGACCGACTGATGGCCGGCAAAACGCTTTACGACAAGCTTTGGGATTCCCATGAAGTGAAACGGCGCGACGATGGCTCGTCGCTGATCTATATCGACCGTCACATCATCCATGAAGTGACCTCGCCACAAGCGTTCGAAGGCCTGCGGCTGGCCGGGCGCAAGCCTTGGCGCGTCGACTCGATCATCGCCACCCCGGACCACAACGTGCCGACCACCCCGGAGCGCAAGGGCGGGATCGACGCCATTGTAGACACCGTGTCGCGTTTGCAGGTCCAGACTCTCGACGACTACTGCGACGAATATGGCATCACTGAGTTCAAGATGAATGACGTGCGTCAAGGCATCGTGCATGTCATCGGCCCGGAGCAGGGCGCCACCTTGCCGGGCATGACCGTCGTCTGCGGCGACTCCCACACCTCCACCCACGGCGCGTTCGGCGCCCTGGCCCACGGCATCGGCACCTCGGAGGTGGAGCATGTGTTCGCCACCCAGTGCCTGGTCGCCAAGAAAATGAAGAACATGCTGGTGCGCGTCGAAGGCCAATTGCCGTTTGGCGTGACCGCCAAGGACATCGTGCTCGCCGTGATCGGCAAGATCGGCACCGCCGGCGGTAACGGCCATGCCATCGAGTTTGCCGGCAGTGCCATTCGCGACCTGTCCATCGAAGGCCGCATGACCATCTGCAACATGTCCATCGAGGCCGGTGCCCGCGTGGGCATGGTGGCGGCGGACGAGAAAACCGTTGAATACGTCAAAGGCCGTCCTTTCGCCCCGGCGGGCGCCGATTGGGACGCCGCGGTTGAAGCCTGGAAAGACCTGGTGTCCGACGCCGATGCGGTGTTTGACACCGTGGTTGAACTCGACGCTGCCCAGATCAAGCCGCAAGTCAGCTGGGGCACTTCGCCGGAAATGGTTCTGGCCGTCGACCAGAACGTGCCGGACCCGGCGCAGGAAGCCGACCTGGTCAAGCGCGGTTCCATCGAGCGCGCCTTGAAGTACATGGGCTTGAAAGCCAACCAGGCGATCACCGACATCCAGTTGGATCGCGTGTTTATCGGTTCCTGCACCAACTCGCGGATCGAAGACCTGCGCGCTGCGGCGGTGATCGCCAAAGGCCGCAAAGTTGCCTCGACCATCAAGCAGGCCATCGTGGTCCCGGGCTCAGGCCTGGTTAAAGCCCAGGCTGAAGCCGAAGGCCTGGACAAGATCTTCCTCGAAGCCGGTTTTGAATGGCGTGAGCCGGGCTGCTCAATGTGCCTGGCGATGAACCCGGACCGCCTGGAGTCGGGCGAGCATTGCGCGTCGACCTCCAACCGTAACTTCGAAGGGCGTCAGGGCGCCGGTGGCCGTACCCACCTGGTGAGCCCGGCCATGGCCGCCGCCGCTGCCGTCAACGGTCGTTTCATCGACGTTCGCGAATTGATCTGAGGAAAACCCGATGAGAGCTTTTACCCAACACACCGGTTTGGTCGCGCCGTTGGACCGTGCCAACGTCGACACCGACCAGATCATCCCCAAGCAGTTCCTGAAGTCGATCAAGCGCACCGGTTTCGGCCCCAACCTGTTCGACGAGTGGCGCTACCTGGACGTGGGCTACGCCTACCAGGACAACTCCAAGCGCCCGCTGAACAAGGACTTTGTGCTCAACGCCGAGCGCTACCAAGGCGCCAGCGTGTTGCTGGCCCGGGAAAACTTCGGTTGCGGTTCCAGCCGCGAGCACGCGCCGTGGGCCCTGGAAGAATATGGCTTTCGCAGCATCATCGCGCCGAGCTATGCCGACATCTTCTTTAACAACAGCTTCAAGAACGGCCTGTTGCCGATCATCTTGAGCGATGCGGAAGTGGATGAGCTGTTCAAGGCGGTGGAAGCCGATGTGGGTTACCAACTGACCATCGACCTGGCCGCGCAAACCGTGACCCGTCCGGACGGCAAGGTGTACCACTTTGAAGTGGACGCCTTCCGCAAGCACTGCCTGATCAACGGCCTGGACGATATCGGCCTGACCTTGCAGGACGGCGATGCGATTGCCGCGTTTGAAGCCAGGCACCGGGCGAGCCAGCCCTGGTTGTTTCGTGACGCCTAAATTGATGTAGGCAGGACCGCCGCTATCGGGGGCAAGCCCCCTCTCACAGGGGGAACGCATTCCAAATGTGGGAGGGGGCTTGCCCCCGATGAGGCCAGTGTTAAAAACACACACCCAGGGGAAACACCATGACCAGCACCGCCCACACCCAAGTCGTGCAAAAACAATTCGGCGAACAGGCGTCTGCCTACCTGAGCAGTGCCGTGCACGCCCAAGGCACCGAATTCGCGCTGCTTCAGGCTGAACTGGCCGGGCAGGGCTCTGCGCGACTGCTGGACCTGGGCTGCGGTGCCGGCCATGTGAGTTTCAATGTGGCGCCGCTGGTCAAGGAAGTGGTGGCCTACGACCTGTCCGAGCAGATGCTCGACGTGGTTGCTGCCGCCGCCAAGGATCGTGGCTTGGGCAACATCACCACCGTGCACGGCGCCGCCGAGCGCCTGCCGTTCGCCGATGGCGAATTCGACTTCGTGTTCAGCCGTTATTCGGCGCACCATTGGAGCGACCTCGGCCTGGCCCTGCGCGAAGTGCGCCGGGTGCTCAAGCCGGGCGGCGTGGCGGCGTTTGTGGATGTCTTGTCACCGGGCAGCCCGCTGTTGGACACTTACCTGCAAACCGTCGAAGTGCTGCGCGATACCAGCCACGTGCGCGATTATTCCGCCGGGGAGTGGATGCAACAGCTCAGCGAGTCCGGTCTGCACGTGCGCACTAGCAGCCGCCAACGCTTGCGCCTGGAATACACCTCCTGGGTCGAGCGCATGCGCACGCCAGAGGTATTGCGCGCTGCAATCCTTGAGCTGCAGAAGGCCATGGGCCAGGAAGTGCGCGATTATTACGAAATTCAGGCCGACGGCACTTTCAGCACCGACGTACTGGTGGTCTTCGCCGAACGCTGATCGATTTTTCCCGACCTGCCCACGGGCGGGTCGCTTGATGAAATGAGGAACGCATGAGCAAGCAGATTCTGATTCTCCCTGGCGACGGTATTGGTCCGGAAATCATGGCCGAAGCGGTCAAGGTGCTGGAACTGGCCAACTCCAAGTACAGCCTGGGCTTCGAGCTGAGCCACGACGTGATCGGCGGCGCGGCCATCGACAAGCACGGCGTGCCCCTGGCCGATGAAACCCTGGACCGCGCCCGTGCGGCCGATGCCGTGCTGCTCGGCGCCGTGGGTGGCCCGAAATGGGACAAGATCGAACGTGACATCCGCCCTGAGCGCGGCCTGCTGAAAATCCGCGCGCAACTGGGCCTGTTCGGCAACCTGCGCCCGGCGATCCTCTACCCGCAACTGGCCGACGCGTCGAGCCTCAAGCCGGAAGTGGTAGCGGGCCTGGACATCCTGATCGTGCGTGAACTGACCGGCGGTATCTACTTCGGCTCGCCACGCGGCGTGCGTGAGCTGGAGAATGGTGAGCGCCAGGCCTACGACACCCTGCCGTACAGCGAGAGTGAAATCCGCCGTATCGCCCGCGTCGGTTTCGACATGGCCCGTGTGCGTGGCAAGAAGGTCTGCTCGGTGGACAAGGCCAACGTCCTGGCCTCCAGCCAACTGTGGCGCGAAATCGTCGAAGAGGTGGCCAAGGACTACCCGGACGTCGAACTGAGCCACATGTACGTCGACAACGCCGCCATGCAACTGGTACGTGCGCCGAAGCAGTTCGACGTGATCGTCACCGACAACCTGTTCGGCGACATCCTGTCCGACCAGGCCTCGATGCTCACCGGTTCCATCGGCATGCTGCCGTCGGCGTCCCTGGATACCAATAACAAGGGCATGTACGAGCCTTGCCACGGCTCGGCGCCGGACATCGCGGGCCAGGGCATTGCCAACCCGCTGGCGACCATCCTGTCGGTCTCGATGATGCTGCGTTACAGCTTTAACCTGAGCGACGCTGCGGACGCGATCGAGAAAGCCGTGAGCCTGGTGCTGGACCAGGGCTTGCGCACCGGCGACATCTGGTCGCAGGGTTGCACCAAGGTGGGTACGCAAGAAATGGGCGACGCAGTAGTCGCCGCGCTGCGGAATCTGTAATCTCTCGGGCCCGCTTGCAGTTGTTGCTGCAAGGCGGCCCACTTTTTAACAAGGTGTAGTTGCGATGAAACGTGTAGGTCTGATCGGTTGGCGCGGTATGGTCGGTTCCGTGCTCATGCAGCGGATGCTGGAAGAGCAGGATTTCGATCTTATTGAGCCGGTGTTTTTCACCACTTCGAATGTAGGTGGCCAAGGGCCGTCCGTGGGCAAGGATATTGCGCCGCTCAAGGACGCCTACAGCATTGAAGAGCTGAAAACCCTCGACGTGATCCTGACCTGCCAGGGTGGCGACTACACCAGCGAAGTCTTCCCCAAGCTGCGTGAAGCCGGCTGGCAGGGTTACTGGATCGACGCCGCCTCGAGCCTGCGCATGCAGGACGACGCCGTCATCATCCTCGATCCGGTCAACCGCAAGGTCATCGACCAGCAACTGGATGCCGGCACCAAGAATTATGTGGGCGGCAACTGCACCGTCAGCCTGATGCTGATGGGCCTGGGTGGCCTGTTCGAAGCCGGCCTGGTCGAGTGGATGAGCGCCATGACCTACCAGGCGGCGTCCGGTGCCGGCGCGCAGAACATGCGTGAGCTGATCAAGCAGATGGGCGCGACCCACGCCGCTGTCGCCGATCAACTGGCCGATCCGGCCAGCGCGATCCTCGACATCGACCGCCGTGTGGCCGAAGCCATGCGCAGCGATGCCTACCCGACCGAGAACTTCGGTGTGCCATTGGCCGGCAGCCTGATTCCGTGGATCGACAAAGAGCTGCCGAACGGCCAGAGCCGCGAAGAGTGGAAGGCCCAGGCCGAGACCAACAAAATCCTCGGCCGGTTCAAGAGCCCGATCCCGGTGGATGGCATCTGCGTGCGCATCGGCGCCATGCGCTGCCACAGCCAGGCGCTGACCATCAAGCTGAACAAAGACGTGCCGATCGCCGATATCGAAGGGCTGATCAGCCAGCACAACCCCTGGGTCAAGCTGGTGCCGAACAACCGCGACATCAGCATGCAGGAGCTGAGCCCGACCAAGGTCACCGGCACCCTGAATGTACCGGTGGGCCGTCTGCGCAAGCTGAACATGGGCACTCAATACCTGGGCGCGTTCACTGTCGGCGACCAACTGCTGTGGGGCGCGGCCGAGCCGCTGCGTCGCATGCTGCGGATTCTGCTGGAGCGTTGATCGCGTAAGGCGATAAGAGAAACCCGCGTTCTGGTGACAGGCGCGGGTTTTTTATTGTTCTTTCGGGCGCTATCGGGGGCAAGCCCCCTCCCACATTCGACCGAATTTCAACGTTGAAATGCTGTTCACTGCGGGAGGGAGCTTGCCCCCGATAGCGCCATCAGCCACTCGATCAGCCCCAGGCTAATTGCCTCCCCCCCAGCCACCCGGTAAAGTGCCGCTCCCCCCGCCATGCCCGAGGTAGCCCCCCATGACCCAGACCTTTGAAATTGCCGTGATCGGTGCCACTGGTACGGTCGGCGAAACCCTGGTGCAGATTCTCGAAGAGCTGGAATTCCCGGTGGGCACCCTGTACCTGCTGGCGGGCAGTAACTCTGCTGGCGCCTCGGTGCCGTTTCGCGGCAAGAACATACGGGTCAAGGAGGTCGACGAATTCGATTTCAGCAAGGCGCAATTGGCCTTCTTCGCTGCAGGCCCTGCGGTCACCCTGAGCTTCGCGCCGCGTGCCACGGCGGCGGGTTGCGCGGTGATCGACTTGTCGGGAGCCTTGCCCGCCGAGCAGGCGCCTCAGGTGGTGCCGGAAGCCAATGCCCACGTCCTTGAGGGGTTGAAAAAGCCGTTCCAGCTAGGCAGTCCGAGCCCGTCCGCCACTAACCTGGCGGTGGTGCTGGCGCCGTTGCGCGGCTTGCTGGACATCCGGCGTGTCGCCGTCACTGCCAGCCTGGCGGTGTCTGCCCAAGGCCGAGAAGCCGTCAGCGAATTGGCACGTCAGACCGCCGAGCTCCTGAACGTGCGCCCTCTGGAACCGAAGTTCTTTGACCGGCAAATGGCCTTCAACCTGTTGGCACAAGTCGGCACGCCAGACGCCCAAGGTCATACCGCCTTGGAAAAACGCCTGGTTCACGAACTGCGCGCAGTCCTGGAATTACCTTTGCTAAAGATTTCCGCAACGTGCGTTCAAGCCCCGGTGTTTTTTGGCGATAGCCTGACTGTGTCACTGCAGTCGGGCGCGGCGGTCGATCTCGCCGCCGTCAACCGGGCATTGGAGGCCGCGCCGGGTATCGAACTGGTAGAAGAAGGTGATTACCCTACAGCCGTGGGCGACGCAGTGGGCCAGGATGTGGTTTATGTAGGCCGGGTGCGCGCGGGGGTGGATGACCCGGCTGAACTAAATCTGTGGCTGACGTCAGATAACGTACGCAAGGGCGCAGCCCTTAACGCCGTGCAACTGGCGCAGTTGTTGATAAAACGCCTTGCGTAAAAGATACTTGGCGGCAATTTGTAGATTGATTCTAACCAGGCGCTATGCTTGGCCCCAAGCAGGAACAATTGCGCGTCGGTGACCTATCGGCTCGCCATGCCTTATGGCAAGCGGTTACCAACCTTCTCGCAGGCCGGGGAGTGTTCAAACAAAGGATGAGGCTATGGTTCAAGTTCGCAAACTGGTGTTAGCAATAGCGGCCGCCTCGGCGCTGTCCTCCGGTATGGCGCAGGCGCTGCAGCTGGGGGAGATGACCCTAAAGTCGACGTTGAACCAGCCGTTGTCGGTGGAAATCGAATTGCTCGATGTCGGTGGCCTCACGGCGTCCGAGATCACCCCGAGCCTGGCCTCATCCCAAGCGTTCGTGGACGCGGGCGTCGATCGCCGGGCGTTTCTCGATGACCTGACGTTTACCCCGGTCATCAATCCCAGTGGTCGCAGCGTGGTGCGCGTCACCTCCAGCAAGCCGCTGCCGGATTCCTACGTACGTTTCCTGCTGCAGGTGCAATGGCCCAATGGCCGCCTGATGCGCGACTACAGCGTGTTGCTCGACCCGAGCAAGTTTGACCAGCCTGCTTCGAGTGCCGCAGCACCTGCTCCGCGCTTGGGAGCGCCTGCCAATGCTGCGCCCGCTGTGAGCAAGCCGGTTCAGCACACCACCACCTCCCGCGACACCCTGTGGGAAATTGCGCAGAAGCACCGCAATGGCGGCTCGGTGCAGCAGACCATGCTGGCCATTCAGGCACTCAACCCCGGCGCCTTTATCGATGGCAATATCAACCGCCTGAAAACCGGCCAGGTGCTGCGCCTGCCGGACACCGTACAAAGCACTGCGTTACCGCAACCTCAAGCAATCGCCGAAGTGACGGCGCAAAATGCCGCCTGGCGCCAGGGGCGGCGCGCGGCTGCCAATCAGGTAGCCGGCAAGCAGCAACTGGACGCCACCAAGCGCGCCCAGGCCGGCAATGCGCCGTCGACCACCAATGCCAAGGACAACCTGAGCCTGGTCTCGGCTGAAGCGGCCAAGAAGGGCGGCAAAGGCAAGGCCGGTGACAGCCAGGTCCTGAGCGACAAGCTGGCGATGACCCAGGAGCAACTGGACACCACTCGCCGCGATAACGAAGAACTCAAGAGCCGTGCGGCAGATTTGCAAAGTCAGTTGGATAAACTGCAAAAGTTGATTCAACTGAAAAACGATCAACTGGCCCGTTTGCAGGCAGACAAAGGCGACCCGGCGGTACCGGCGACGGCAGCGATGCCCGCACAGCTCACAAGCGACCCGGCCGCCACGCCGACAGCACCCGCTGCACAGGCCGCCGCGCCAACGCCAACCCCGGCTGCGTCGGCACCTGAGGCGGCTAAACCAGCCGCCGCACCTGATACCGCCGAAGGCAAGTTCAACGATCTGCTGACCAACCCGGTTGTCCTCAGTGTGATCGGTGGCGCGGCTGGCCTGGTAGTGTTGCTGCTCCTGCTGCTGTGGGCGCGCCATCGCAACGCCCGCCGTGAAGAGGAAAAGCACTTGCGCATGGCGCGGGCGCTGGCTGAAGAGCCGGAATTTACCTCGAACATCGAACAGGACCTGCCGTCGGACAGTTTCGAAGGCCTCGAAGTGCCGCCGCCGAACGTCAAGCTGGCAGCCGCTCCGGCCCCTGCTCAAGTGGTTGCGCCAGCGGTGGCGGTTCCGACGGTTGCCTCCGTGCTCGCACCGCTGGCCGCTGCCGTGGCCCCGCAAAACGCCAACGATGCCCTGGCGCAAGCCCAGTCCCATATCGACCGTGGTCATTTGAACCAGGCCGCCGATGTGCTGGAACAAGCGATCAAGCACGAGCCCAAGCGCAGCGACCTGCGGTTGAAGCTGATGGAAGTCTACGGCCTGCAAAGCGACAAGGACGGTTTCGTCACCCAGGAGCGTCAACTGGTGGCCAATGGTGAGAACCATGCCCAGGTCGAGCAGCTCAAGTCGCGCTTTCCTGCTATGGCCGTATTGGCCGCGGGCGTCAGTGCCGCAGTTGCCGCGGCCGCGCTTGATGCTCAGTACGTCAAGGAGTTGCTGGAAGACAAGCCGGCGGCCCCGGCCATCGAGCCCGGCGCACTCGACACCGATTTCGATTTGAGCCTGGATGACCTGGAAGCGGCTTCCCCGGCCAACCTGGACGACGAGCAGACGTTTGCCGCGCTCCTGGAGCAGCAATCGGCGCCCAAGGCCGGCGAGGAAAACCTGTCGGACTTTGACCTCGACCTGCAACTGAATGCCCCGGCGTCCGAGCAATCCGACGACGACTTCCTTTCCGGTCTTGAGGATCAGATGAAGGATGCGCCGGCAGTCGAGCCGCCGACGCTGACCCCGTCGGCGCCGGATGACTTCGATTTGCCGGAGGATTTCGACCTGTCCCTGGCGGACGAACCAGACGCAGTCGCCAAGCCTGATGCCTTCGCTTCGGAACTGGACGATGTCAACGCCGAACTCGATCGCCTGTCCCAGAGTCTGGAAAATCCGCCCATCGAACCTTCTTTTACCGCTGAAGACGCAGCGTTGGGCGATGATGAACCGGAGTTCGACTTCCTGTCCGGCACGAATGAAGTCGCCACCAAGCTCGACCTCGCCCAAGCCTATATCGACATGGGGGATGCCGACGGCGCGCGGGACATTCTCTCCGAAGTGCTCACTGAAGGTGATGAGGCGCAGCGCGGCGAGGCCAAGGAAATGCTCGGCAAAATCTGAGGGGCGATGCAGGTCCAGTGTGGGAGGGATCAATCCCTAACAAAAGCGCACGCCACGCAGCTGCCGCATTTATAATGGCCGCCTTCGCGCAACTCATCAGGCTCTCAGTTCTTGGCAAATATAGATAACCCGGCCGCCGAAATGGCGGCCGCTGGCTTTTACCGCATCGCTCTCGGCGTGGAATACAAAGGCTCGCGCTATCGCGGCTGGCAGCGCCAGGCGTCAGGCGTGCTGACGGTGCAGGAAACCCTGGAGAAGGCCTTGTCCAAGGTCGCCGATTCGCCCGTATCGCTGATGTGCGCCGGACGTACCGATGCCGGCGTGCACGCCTGCGGCCAGGTGGTGCACTTCGACACTCAGGCTGAACGCACGATGAAGGCATGGGTGATGGGCGCCAATATCAATTTGCCCCATGACGTCAGCGTCAGTTGGGCCAAGGTCATGCCTGCGCACTTTCATGCGCGCTTCAAGGCCATTGCCCGGCGTTATCGCTATGTGATCTATAACGACCAGATCCGTCCCGCGCACCTCAACGAAGAAATCACCTGGAACCACCGTCCGCTGGATGCCGAACGCATGGCCGAGGCTGCGCAGCACCTGGTGGGTGTGCATGATTTCAGCGCATTCCGTGCCGGCCAGTGCCAGGCCAAGTCGCCGATCAAGGAAGTCCATCACCTGCGGGTGACCCGCCACGGCAAGATGATCGTGCTGGACATCCGCGCCGGCGCCTTCCTGCACCACATGGTGCGCAACATTGCTGGCGTATTGATGACCATCGGTACCGGAGAACGCCCGGTGGAATGGGCCAGGGAAGTGCTGGAAAGCCGCATCCGCCGCACGGGCGGCGTCACGGCGCATCCGTTTGGCTTGTACCTGGTGGATGTGGAGTACCGCGACGAGTTCGAGCTGCCGCAACGCTTCATCGGGCCACACTTCCTCACAGGGTTCAGCGAACTTGACGGCTGACGCCCGGAAAAGCTTTTGTTACCATCCGGGACTTTCTCGGTCCAACCCCTGAGGTTTCTACGATATGTCTGCCGTTCGCAGCAAGATTTGCGGGATTACCCGCATAGAAGACGCGCTGGCGGCAGTCGAGGCGGGGGCGGATGCCATTGGTCTGGTGTTTTATGCCAGGAGCCCACGGGCGGTGAATGTGTTGCAGGCGCGGGCAATCATCGCTGCGTTGCCGCCGTTCGTGACCACCGTGGGCTTGTTCGTCAACGCCAGCCGCTGCGAGCTCAATGAAACCCTGGATGCCGTACAGTTGGATATGCTGCAATTTCACGGCGACGAAACCCCGGATGAATGTGAAAGCTACCAGCGCCCGTATATCAAGGCGTTGCGAGTCAAGGCGGGTGACGACATCGCGCGTGCCTGCGCTGCCTATTCCGGCGCGCGTGGCATTCTGCTGGACACGTATGTCGAAGGCGTACCGGGTGGGACCGGCGAAGCGTTTGATTGGTCGCTGATCCCCGAGGGGCTGAGCAAGCCGATCATCCTCGCCGGTGGGCTCAATCCCGCGAATGTCGCGGCGGCTATCGAGCAGGTTCGGCCGTATGCCGTGGATGTCAGCGGTGGGGTAGAGCAATGTAAGGGCATCAAGGATCACAGCAGGATTCGCGCATTCATGCAGGCCGTGCGCAACAGCAGTGGCGGGATGTGACGGCTGGCAGTCTGCCGCCGTCCATAACTACCACTGTGTAAAACAGTCCGGTGCCGCCTGAGGGAGGCCCGGAAATGAAGTGGCAACCTGCACTGGCAGGCTGTCTGGAAGGCTGAGGATGCAGGCTGGAAATGGCAGGTCGAACGTCTGACCCCGTCCAGCCTGTGTCATCGCCACATATGAATTTAGCTCAAGGGCATACGCGGGGCTGTGTTCAAGCCACCGGTACTGGAGAAAGAAAGCATGAGCAACTGGTTAGTAGACAAGCTGATCCCTTCGATCATGCGTTCCGAGGTGAAAAAAAGCTCGGTTCCTGAAGGTCTGTGGCACAAGTGCCCATCCTGCGACGCGGTGCTGTACCGCCCCGAGCTGGAAAAGACCCTGGATGTTTGCCCCAAGTGCAACCACCACATGCGTATCGGCGCCCGCGCCCGCATCGACATCTTCCTCGACGCCGACGGCCGTAACGAGCTGGGCGCCGACCTGGAGCCAGTTGACCGTCTCAAGTTCCGCGACGGCAAGAAGTACAAGGACCGCCTGACCGCTGCGCAAAAGCAGACCGGTGAGAAGGACGCGCTGATTTCCGTCAGTGGCAAGCTGCTGGGGATGCCGGTGGTGGTGTCGGCGTTCGAGTTCTCCTTCATGGGCGGCTCCATGGGGGCCATCGTCGGCGAACGCTTCGTGCGCGCCGCCAACTACGCCCTGGAAAACCGTTGCCCGATGATCTGCTTCGCCGCCTCCGGTGGTGCGCGGATGCAGGAAGCGTTGATCTCCCTGATGCAAATGGCCAAGACCTCCGCGGTGCTGGCGCGTCTGCGCGAAGAAGGCATTCCGTTCATCTCCGTGCTGACCGACCCAGTCTACGGCGGCGTTTCCGCCAGCCTCGCGATGCTCGGCGACGTGATCGTCGGTGAGCCAAAAGCCCTGATCGGCTTTGCCGGCCCGCGCGTGATCGAGCAGACCGTGCGCGAGAAGCTGCCGGAAGGCTTCCAGCGCAGCGAGTTCCTGCTGGAGCACGGCGCAATCGACCTGATCATCCCGCGCGGTGAACTGCGTCCACGCCTGGGTAGCCTGCTGGCACAGATGATGGGCCTGCCGACACCTGTTTACGTCGCGCCTAAAGTCGAGCCGATCGTTGTACCCCCGGTGCCTGCGAACCTATGACCCAACGTACCCTGGGCGAATGGCTCGCCTACCTTGAGCAGTTGCATCCGTCCGCCATCGACATGGGCCTGGAGCGCTCGCAACAGGTAGCGGCCCGCCTTGGGTTGGGCCGGCCGGCACCGCGAGTGATCACGGTGACCGGCACCAATGGCAAAGGCTCTACCTGCGCCTTTGTTGCCGCGCTGCTGCAAGCCCAAGGGCTGAAAGTTGGCGTGTACAGCTCGCCGCACCTGCTGCGTTACAACGAGCGGGTGCAACTCAATGGCATCGAAGCCACTGATGAGCAACTCTGCGAAGCCTTCGCTGCACTCGATGCCGGGCGAGGCGAGATTTCCCTGACTTACTTCGAAATGGGCACCCTGGCGGCGTTCTGGCTGTTCGAGCGTGCGCAACTGGATGTGGTTGTATTGGAAGTGGGCCTGGGCGGACGCCTGGACACCGTCAACGTGGTGGATGCCGACCTGGCGCTGGTCACCAGTATTGGCGTGGACCATGCCGACTACCTGGGGGATACCCGCGAGTCCGTGGCTTATGAAAAGGCCGGGATTTTTCGCCAGGGTAAGCCTGCGCTGTGCGGTGATCTGGATCCGCCGCAGCCCTTGCTGGACAAGGTGCGTGAGCTGGATTGCCCATTCTTCCTGCGTGGCCGCGAATTCAATCTTGATATCGGTGACCGGCACTGGCAGTGGCGCGGGCGGGATGCGCGTGGGCTGGCTGTAGAGCTGCGCGATCTGCCCTTGCTGAATCTGCCGATGGAAAACGCCGCGCTCGCGCTGCAAGCCTATCTGTTGCTGGACCTGCCTTGGCATGCTGAGCAGATTGCTGCGACGTTGCTGGCGACTCGCGTGGTGGGGCGTCTGGACCGTCGCGGGTTCGACTGGCACGGTAAGCACCTGAACCTGCTGCTGGATGTGGGGCATAATCCCCATGCAGCGCAGTACCTGGCAAAACGCCTGGCGCGCACGCCGCCGGTGGGGCGTCGCCTTGCTGTATTCGGTTTGCTCGCCGATAAGGACTTGGAGGGCGTGGTTGCGCCGTTGCTGGACAGCGTCCAGGCATGGGCGGTCGCGCCGCTGGACACGCCCCGTAGTCGTCCGGCCCATGAGCTTGAGATCGCGTTACAGAACCTTGGTGCGCCCGTGGCGTCGTATGCAGGCGTGACTGCTGCCCTGGAGGCTCAGTGCGCGGTGGCGACGGCCGAGGACGAGATTCTGTTGTTCGGATCATTTTATTGTGTTGCCGAGGCGCTTGAGTGGTTGGCCCGGCGCTCCACGGAGGAAGCTGCACATGGCATTACTGGATAGCGCATACAAGCAGCGAATGGTTGGAGCCCTGGTGCTGGTGGCATTGGCGGTGATTTTCCTGCCGATGCTGTTTTCCCGTCAGGACGAGCAGCGCCAGGTGGTCGTCGAGGCCCCGGCTGCGCCCCAGGCCCCGGCGGTACCGCAAGTGCAGGTTGAACCGGTGGTAGTACCGGAGCCGCAGGCATTGCCGGAAGAAGAGCCGGTGCCGACTGATGATGAGGTGGCCGCGCAACAGGCGCCGTCGATGCCGGTTCAGCCAAGCGTCCCGGTGGTCAAGCCGACACCTGCTCCGGCGGTCGCCGCCAAGCCTGCGACGCCTGCGCCCAAGCCTGTAGCGCCGCAGCCTGCTGCGCCGGGCAAGCCGGATGTGGGTCAGAGCCGTATCGATCCGAATGGTTTGCCGATCAGTTGGTCGATCCAGGTGGCCAGCCTGGGCAATCGCGAAGGCGCTGACGCCTTGCAGAAAAAGCTGCGTGCCCAGGGTTACAACGCCTACATCCGTAGCGCCGACGGCAAGAACCGGGTGTTTATCGGGCCGCTGATCGAGCGCGCAGAGGCCGACCGGCTGCGGGATTTGCTGGACCGTCAGCAGAACCTGAAAGGCTTCGTGACCCGTTTCCAGCCTGAGCGCGGCTGAGCCCGCATCGATTCCAGCCTGGAATGCAATCAAATGTGGCGGGGTTGAAATCGGGCCGGCCCGCCACAAACTATTGATTTGCAAAGCAGCCGCAATCACAGCTTACCGACAGCCCGACGCTCTGCTAAAATGCGCCGCCTTATCCGTCCGTAGGCTCAAACGTGCCATTTACCTGGGTTGACTGGGCGATCGTTGCAATCGTCGCCATCTCCGCTTTGATCAGTCTAAGCCGCGGCTTCGTAAAAGAAGCACTGTCGTTGCTGACCTGGATCATCGCAGGAGTCGTAGCCTGGATGTTCGGCGGTTCATTGTCGGTCTACCTGGCCGGATACATCGAGACACCTTCGGCTCGTGTCATCGCGGGCTGCGCCATCATGTTCATCGCCACGCTGCTGGTGGGGGCAATGGTCAATTATCTTATTGGCGAGTTGATACGTGTCACCGGCCTCTCCGGGACCGATCGATTTCTCGGCATGGCCTTCGGTGCTGCGCGTGGCGCGTTGCTGGTGGTCGTGGCGGTCGGGCTATTGAGCCTGGGGCCGGTACAGCAGGATTCGTGGTGGCAGGAGTCGGTACTCGTGCCAAAGTTTCTATTGGTTGCAGATTGGTCCAAGAACCTCATATTGGGGTGGAGCAGTCAGTGGCTGGCCAGCGGAATCAGCGTACCCGCTGATCTTCCGTTCAAGGAACACCTCTTGCCGGCCAAAACGCCGCAGTAAGCTGTGTTCAGTCAAGATTCATTAAGTAGGGGTTGCGTCGCATGTGTGGCATCGTCGGTATCGTCGGTAAGTCGAACGTCAATCAGGCGCTGTATGACGCGCTAACCGTCCTCCAGCACCGCGGCCAGGACGCTGCCGGTATTGTGACCAGCCACGACGGCCGGTTATTCCTGCGCAAGGACAATGGCCTAGTACGTGACGTGTTCCATCAACGTCACATGCAGCGCCTCGTCGGGCACATGGGCATTGGCCATGTGCGTTACCCGACCGCCGGTAGCTCGACTTCGGCCGAAGCTCAGCCGTTCTACGTCAACTCGCCTTACGGCATTACCCTGGCGCATAACGGTAACCTGACCAACGTTGAGCAACTGGCCAAGGAAATTTACGAATCTGACCTGCGCCACGTCAACACCAGTTCCGACTCGGAAGTGCTGCTCAACGTGTTCGCCCACGAGCTGGCCCAGCGCGGCAAGCTGCAGCCGACCGAAGAAGACGTGTTCGCCGCCGTGATCGACGTGCACAACCGTTGTGTCGGCGGTTATGCCGTCGTTGCGATGATCACCGGCTACGGCATCGTCGGCTTCCGTGACCCGCACGGTATTCGTCCAATCGTGTTCGGCCAGCGTCACACCGACGAAGGCGTCGAGTACATGATCGCGTCCGAAAGCGTATCCCTGGACGTGCTGGGCTTCACCCTGATTCGCGACCTCGCGCCGGGCGAAGCGGTGTACATCACCGAAGACGGCAAGCTGCACACCCGGCAGTGCGCCGTCGCGCCGAAACTCACCCCGTGCATCTTCGAACACGTCTATCTGGCGCGTCCGGATTCGATCATCGACGGCGTTTCGGTATACAAGGCGCGCCTGCGCATGGGTGAGAAGCTGGCCGACAAGATCCTGCGCGAGCGTCCCGAGCACGATATCGACGTGGTGATCCCGATCCCGGACACCAGCCGTACCGCTGCGCTGGAGTTGGCCAACCACTTGGGCGTCAAGTTCCGCGAAGGCTTCGTGAAGAACCGTTACATCGGTCGCACCTTCATCATGCCGGGCCAGGCTGCGCGCAAGAAGTCGGTGCGCCAGAAACTCAACGCCATCGAGCTGGAGTTCCGCGGCAAGAACGTGATGCTGGTGGACGACTCCATCGTACGCGGCACCACCTGCAAGCAAATTATCCAGATGGCCCGCGAAGCCGGTGCGAAGAACGTGTACTTCTGTTCCGCAGCGCCTGCCGTGCGTTACCCGAACGTGTACGGTATCGACATGCCGAGCGCCCACGAACTGATCGCCCACAACCGCACGACCCAGGACGTGGCCGACCTGATCGGCGCGGATTGGCTGATCTACCAGGACCTGCCGGACCTGATCGAAGCGGTCGGCGGTGGCAAGATCAAGATCGAGCAGTTCGACTGCGCCGTGTTCGACGGCAAGTATGTGACCGGCGATGTCGACGAGGCCTACCTGAACAAGATCGAGCAGGCGCGTAACGACTCGTCGAAGATCAAGACCCAGGCGGTCAGCGCGATCATCGATCTGTACAACAACTGAGTAGACACCGGCCCTGAGGGGCCGGTTTTGTATCTTAAATAAAGAATTGAGTAAGGAGTCGCAGCATGAGTCAGGAATGGGATGCCGGTCGCTTGGACAGCGACCTCGATGGCGTAGCTTTCGATACCCTGGCTGTGCGCGCCGGCCAGCACCGCACCCCGGAAGGTGAACACGGTGACCCGATGTTCTTCACTTCCAGCTACGTATTCCGCACTGCTGCTGACGCCGCTGCGCGCTTTGCTGGCGAAGTGCCGGGTAACGTTTATTCCCGCTACACCAACCCGACTGTACGCGCGTTCGAAGAGCGTATTGCGGCCCTGGAAGGCGCAGAGCAGGCGGTGGCGACGGCCACCGGCATGGCGGCGATCCTGGCGGTGGTAATGAGCCTGTGCAGTGCCGGCGACCACGTGCTGGTGTCGCGCAGTGTGTTCGGTTCGACCATCAGCCTGTTTGAGAAATACTTCAAGCGCTTCGGGATCGAAGTGGACTACGTGCCCCTGGCGGATCTGTCCGGTTGGGATGCGGCGATCAAGTCCAACACCAAATTGCTGTTCGTCGAGTCGCCGTCCAATCCGCTGGCCGAGCTGGTGGATATCGCCGCATTGTCCGAAGTGGCCCACGCCAAGGGCGCAATGCTGGTGGTCGATAACTGCTTCTGCACGCCTGCCTTGCAGCAGCCCCTGAAGCTGGGCGCGGACATTGTGGTGCATTCGGCCACCAAGTTTATCGATGGCCAGGGCCGTTGCATGGGCGGCGTGGTTGCCGGTCGCTGCGAGCAGATGAAGGAAGTGGTGGGCTTCCTGCGCACCGCCGGCCCGACCCTGAGCCCGTTCAACGCCTGGATCTTCCTCAAGGGCCTGGAAACCCTCAGCCTGCGTATGAAGGCCCATTGCGCCAACGCTCAGGCCCTGGCCGAGTGGCTGGAGAAGCAGGACGGCATCGAGAAAGTGCATTACGCCGGCCTCAAGAGCCATCCGCAACACGCGTTGGCCCAGCGCCAGCAGCGTGGATTTGGCGCCGTGGTGAGCTTCGAAGTGAAGGGCGGCAAAGAGGGCGCCTGGCGCTTTATCGATGCGACGCGCCTGATCTCCATCACGGCCAACCTGGGTGACAGCAAGACCACCATTACCCATCCGAGCACTACGTCCCACGGACGCCTGGCGCCGCAGGAGCGTGAAGCGGCCGGTATCCGGGACAGCCTGATCCGCGTTGCGGTAGGCCTGGAAGACGTCGCTGATCTGCAGGCTGACCTGGCCCGCGGGCTGGCTGCCTTGTGATCGAGTGGTCCATGGAGGCCGCAGCGGCCAGTAATGGGCGCGTTGCCCTGGTGACGGGCGCGGCGCGGGGCATTGGCCTCGGGATTGCCGCGTGGTTGATCAGCGAAGGCTGGCAGGTGGTCTTGACCGACCTGGACCGCGAGCGCGGTTCCAAGGTGTCCAAGGTGCTGGGCGACAACGCCTGGTTTATCACCATGGACGTGGCTGACGAGAAACAGGTGGCCCAAGGGGTCGCCGAAGTCCTGGGGCAATTCGGGCGCCTGGACGCATTGGTCTGTAACGCTGCGGTGGCCCACCCGCACAATATCACCCTGGAAAGCCTTGACCTGGCTTACTGGAACCGCGTGCTGGCCGTTAACCTCAGTGGGCCGATGTTGCTGGCCAAGCATTGTGCGCCATACCTGCGTGCCCATGGCGGCGCCATCGTCAACCTGGCATCGACCCGGGCCCGCCAGTCGGAGCCGGATACCGAGGCCTATGCGGCGAGCAAGGGTGGCTTATTGGCCCTTACTCACGCCTTGGCGATGAGCCTCGGGCCGGAAGTGCGGGTGAATGCGGTCAGCCCTGGCTGGATCGATGCCCGTGATCCTGCCGCGCGGCGTGCCGAGCCTTTGACCGATGCCGATCATGCCCAGCACCCGGCGGGCAGGGTGGGTACGGTGGAGGACGTGGCGGCGATGGTGGCGTGGCTGCTGTCGCGCCAGGCCGGGTTTGTCACGGGGCAAGAGTTTGTGGTGGACGGTGGCATGAGCAAGAAGATGATTTACAGCGAGTAGGGCAGGTAGCCGTCTTGAAGCAATTTTGTCTTTTTCAGAAAAACTTCAAGCAGGCTATTGACTTAGGTCCGCTACCTGCGTAAATTTCGCGGCCTCAACGAAGCAAAGGGTGATTAGCTCAGCTGGGAGAGCATCTGCCTTACAAGCAGAGGGTCGGCGGTTCGATCCCGTCATCACCCACCACTTCTTGAGAGTTTTACCTTCGGGTGAGACGCAACGTTAAAGGTTGCACCGACGCGCAGCGGTAGTTCAGTCGGTTAGAATACCGGCCTGTCACGCCGGGGGTCGCGGGTTCGAGTCCCGTCCGCTGCGCCATATTTTCAAGGTTCGATTTATCGGGCTTGAGGTTGAACAGCCAAGGCTGGTCGATCAGATGTTCAAAGACGGTTGAGGCGGTTTGCTCGGCCGGTCAAGCGATACGCAGCGGTAGTTCAGTCGGTTAGAATACCGGCCTGTCACGCCGGGGGTCGCGGGTTCGAGTCCCGTCCGCTGCGCCATATCTGCTTCAAGGCCCACTGAACGCCTTGAAGCACAAAGAAAGCCACTGGCTACTTTGATCCGATAGCAAAGACCCTGGTCGAAAGACCGGGGTTTTTTGTGTCTGCGATTCGGCAATTTTTTGCGGGAGCCGGCGAACCGGCTCCCATTGATTTGTCAGAAGCCCAGCTTATCTCGCAGCCCGTAATACCAGGCCCCCAGTGCCGCAAACGGTGTGCGCAACAGTTGCCCGCCCGGAAATGGGTAGTGCGGCAGGTCGGCAAACGCATCAAAGCGCTCTGCCTGGCCTCTCAGCGCTTCCGCCAGTACCTTGCCCGCCAGGTGGGTGTACGTCACGCCATGGCCGCTGCAGCCCTGTGAGTAGTAGATGTTGTCGCCCAGGCGGCCGACCTGCGGCAAGCGCGACAGGGTCAGCAGGAAGTTGCCGGTCCAGGCGTAGTCGATCTTTACATCCTTGAGTTGCGGGAAGGCCTTGAGCATCTTCGGGCGGATGATTGCTTCGATGTTCGCCGGGTCGCGCGCGCCATACACCACGCCACCGCCGAAGATCAGGCGCTTGTCACGGGTGAGGCGATAGTAGTCGAGCAGGTAGTTGCAGTCCTCTACGCAGTAGTCCTGCGGCAGGAGGGTCTTGGCCAGTTCATCCCCGAGTGGCGCCGTCGTGATCACCTGAGTGCCACAGGGCATCGACTTGGCCGCCAACTCCGGCACCAGGTTGCCCAGGTAGGCATTGCCCGCGACGATGATGAACTTGGCCCTGACCTTGCCTTCGGCCGTGTGGACCACCGGGTTGGCACCCCGCTCGATGCGCACCGCCGCCGATTGTTCGTAGATCGTACCGCCCAGTGACTCCACGGCTGCGGCTTCACCCAGTGCCAGGTTGAGTGGGTGGATGTGGCCGCCACTCATGTCCAGCAGGCCGCCGACATAGTTGTCACAGGCCACTACCTCGCGAATGCGACGCTCGTCCAGCAACTCCAACTGTGTATGGCCGTAGCGCTCCCACAAGCGTTTTTGCGACTCCAGATGGCCCATGTGCTTGCTGTTGAGTGCCGCGAACACGCCGCCGTCCTTCAGGTCGCACTGGATCTGGTATTTGGCGACCCGCTCGCGAATGATCCTGCCGCCTTCGAACGCCATCTGCCCCAGCAGCTGCGCCTGCTGGGGGCCGACACTGCGCTCGATCACATCAATGTCACGGCTGTAGCTATTGACGATCTGCCCGCCATTGCGGCCCGACGCGCCAAAACCCACCTTTGCGGCTTCCAGTACCGTGACGCGAAAACCGTTCTCCAGCAGAAACAGCGCGCTGGACAGGCCGGTATAGCCGGCGCCAATCACGCACACATCGGTTTCGGCGTCGCCTTGCAGCCTTGGGCGCGGCGGAACGGCATTTGCTGAAGCGGCGTAATACGACTGGGGGTAGGGGGTGTTCGCCATCCTGGAACCTCTGTTTTATATTTTTTACGAGTGCCCCGATCCTACCTGAGTTGAAAATTGCCTGCCAGCCACCCAAAAAAGCGCGGTGCCCCGGCTGCAAATAAATAATTCGCATATTCATAGGCTTAGCTGCAAAAAAGATGTTGACACCCCTTCGGAATTCCGTAGAATGCCGCCTCACAGCAGGCACGTAGCTCAGTTGGTTAGAGCACCACCTTGACATGGTGGGGGTCGTTGGTTCGAGTCCAATCGCGCCTACCAAACAAAATCCGCTCTGCTGGGCGGTCTAGAAGGGCTCACCGAAAGGTGAGCCCTTTTTTGTTCGTGCGATTTATTACTACCCGAAAATCTTCCCACCCCCACCTAAAGTAATCGACACCCAGGCCGATAGTGCTCGCAAACCTCTTACTCTCGGACATCTGGCATGCTTATCAACATCAGCACTACCGCCTCCGTAGCAAGCACTCCAAGCACTGTCAGCTCGACGGCTACCGAAACCAAGGAAAGCACAAGCAGCGCAGGCGGCATGACCGTCAACATGCACGCTGATTCCAATGGTGCGGCAGGTGTAGGTGGTGGTGGTCAAGCCTCCTCGCTCTCGAAGGAGTCCGATACCGTCAAAGAGTTGAAGAAGCAGATCGAGCAGTTGCAAAAGCAGCTTCAAGCGCAGCAGCAAGCCTTGCAGAAAGCTCAGTCCAGCAATCAGAGTGCAGAAGCCAAAGCGGCGGCAGTGGCGGCGGCGCAGATGCAGATCGCTGGCACTGCGGCGGCGTTGCAGACAGTGACTTCCGCGCTGTTGCAGGCGGTCATTGATGAGGGCAACAGCACGTCGGGTTCGATGGTCAGTACCACCGCCTGATAGTTGCAAAAGTGTGTTGAATCTCAGCCTTCACTGTCGATTCAACACACTTTCTCCCGCTCCCACCGGCAAGCGATATACATCCACCAGCGCCCACACTCCCAGCAGCGCCACTCCGACGAACGCCACGCGAAAATCCCCGACCTGCGCGTGCATCTCATGCCCTTGCACACTCATGGATGCCCGTAGCAGCAGCGCCGCCACCGTTACGCCCATCCCCATGGCCAGCTGGAATGACATGCTGAACAGCGCCGACGCCTCACTCATGCGCGGCTTGGGCACATCCGCGAAGCCGATCGAGTTGTAGCAGGTGAACTGCATCGAGCGTGACAGACCTCCCACAAACAACACGGCCGCGATCAGTACAAATGGGGTCTGCGCCGTGAAAAGCGTGCAAGCGGCTATCGACACCACGCCGATCACCCCGTTCACCAGCAAGACCTGGCGAAACCCATAGCGGCGCATGATGGCCGTGGTGAACGGTTTCATCGCCAGATTGCCAGCGAATACCGCCAGCACCAGCAAGCCTGCGTCCACCGGGGGCAAGCCAAAGGCGACTTGAAACAGCAGCGGCAGCAGGAACGGCAGGGCGCTGATGGCCAGGCGAAACAGCGAGCCGCCGTAGATACTCACACGAAATGTATCGATGGACAGGGTCTCGAGCGGCAATAAGGGGGCGCTGGAATGGCGGCAATGGCGCAGAGCCCACACTGCCAGCGCGATGCCTGCCGCGACCAGCACGGCGCCTGGAATAAGCCGCGCACCGTTCGGGTTACCCAGCCATTCCAGCCCGCCCAGCAGGGCCACGCAGGCGCCTGCCAGCAGCAAAAAGCCCTTGGCATCGAACTGGCGAACCCTGGCTTCGCGGCCTTCCGGTACCAGCCACAGTGCGGCGGCCAGTGCCAACGCACCCAGCGGCAGATTCACGTAGAAGATCCATGGCCATGATGCATGAGTCACGATCAAGCCGCCGACCAGCGGTCCCAGAATCGGCGCGACCAGGCCGGGCCAGGTAATGATCGCGATCATTTTCACCAAGTCTTTCTTATCCGTATTGCGCAACACCGCTAAGCGCCCCACGGGCACCATCAATGCGCCGCCGATGCCTTGCAGGACTCGGGCGAACACGAACATCTCAATACTGTGGCTCAGCCCGCAGAGCAACGAGGCGAGGGTGAACAGGATGATTGCGCCAGCGAATACCCGGCGCGCACCAAAGCGGTCGGCGACCCAGCTGGACAGCGGTATGAAGATCGCCACGGCGAGGATATAGGCGGTGATGCCGATGTTCATGTCGACCGGCGTCACCCCGAAGGCGGTCGCCATGGTCGGTAGCGCGGTGGCGATGACCGTGGCGTCGAGGTTCTCCATGAAGAAGGTCACGGCGACCACCAGGGCAATCAGGCGGGTTTGTAGACTGAGGCGGTTTTGCGCGGCGGAATCTGGAGTGGGTGAGCTCACCGGTGCTGCCCTTTTTCAGTGAACGGTTTGACGAAGAAGGCCGATCAACTGCCAGATGCGCCGCGCCCGATAAACGGGCGGCGTTAAGATGAGCGAATCCTTCGTGGTCTGTCCACATCTTGTTACTCGTGCGCCCCTCGATTGCCCACAAAATTTATTGGTTTGCAGCAACAATTTTTCTTGTTGGACACCTCCCGCTCCCAGGCAGCACAGTTGCCGCCACTGACGCTCGCCCTGACGGGTCAACAATAAAAAACCGAGCCGACTGCACGCCACTTCCTGCTGTGAACCCTTTGTTCACATCCTGCTGTAATGGCGCCGCAGCGCGCACTTAAGGACCTCTCCGCCATGCAAACTGTTGTGAACTTATGGCCGTTGATCGGCGTACTTGTGATCGTGGTTGGCTTTGTTTTGCGTTTCAATCCGCTGTTGGTGGTCACCGCCGCGGCTATCGCCACCGGGCTCGCTGCCCACTTCCCCCTGGAGAAAATCCTCGCCACTATGGGTGATGGTTTCCTACAGACTCGCGCCCTGCAATTGATCCTGTTGTTGCCTCTCGCAGTCATCGGTTTGCTGGAGCGCCACGGCTTGCGCGTGCACGCGCAGAACTGGATTGCGCGGTTTGAGCGCGCCACGGTCGGACGCCTGCTGATCATCTATCTGTTTGTGCGCGAATCCACCGCAGCCATGGGCTTGACCAGCCTCGGCGGGCACCCGCAGATGGTGCGCCCGCTGCTGGCACCGATGGCCGAAGGCGCGGCGGAAAAGCGCTACGGCAAACTGCCTGACAAACTGCGTCACAAGGTGTTGGCCATGTGCGCTGCCACCGATAACGTCGGCCTGTTTTTTGGTGAGGACATCTTCGTCGCCTTTGGTGCGATTGCGTTGATGCATACCTTCCTGCTGGGTTCGGGGATCGACGTAGAGCCGCTGCACATTGCGGTGTGGGGCATTCCTACGGCGATCTGCGCCTTTATCATTCACGCGATCCGACTTCATCGGTTTGACCGAAGACTTACCCGCGAGATGACGACCGCCGTGACCCCAGTGGAGGCCGCGCAATGATCATCTCCATCCAATACCTGTACTGGCTCGCCGGGGTCCTGCTGCTGATCACCGCCGGCATGATTCTGTTGGATCGGACCCATCCCAAGCGCTGGTCCAGCGCACTGTTCTGGCTGCTGTTCGCCATCCCGTTCCTGGTGGGGGAGCGCCTGCCCTCGG
Source organism: Pseudomonas sp. BIGb0381 (assembly GCF_024809815.1). Taxonomy (NCBI): domain Bacteria; kingdom Pseudomonadati; phylum Pseudomonadota; class Gammaproteobacteria; order Pseudomonadales; family Pseudomonadaceae; genus Pseudomonas; species Pseudomonas sp. BIGb0381. Next base: position 94,301 of record NZ_JANUEN010000006.1, on the reverse strand, counting down.
TGGTTGTCGGTGCGGGGGTGGTGGTGATGGCACTGATTGCCGGTCTGGGCGGCGTCGGCCGTGGCACCCATGCTGAGTTGCATGACAAGGCTTCGCGCGCCAGTGCCGGTCGCCTCGGGCATAAACTGTTTATCCCGGCGCTGGCGATCCCCCTGACCACGGTGATTGGTTCGGTCTTGCTCAAGCACACCGAGATTGGCGGGGTACCGCTGCTGGATCCGAAAAACACCACCTTCGTCTCCCTCGGTATCGGCTGCCTGATCGCCCTCGGGCTGGCCTGCTGGCTGACCCGTGATACCCCGGTGCAAGCCTTGCGCGAATCCCGACGACTCACCGAGGCCTTGGGCTGGGCCATGGTGCTGCCGCAGATGCTGGCGATGCTTGGCCTGCTCTTCAATGAAGCAGGTGTCGGCACGGCTGTCGCCCATGTCACCACCACCTACATCAACCTGGATTTCAAGTTGGTGGCGGTCATGGTGTACGTGTTGGGCATGGCGCTGTTTACGGTGATCATGGGCAATGGCTTCGCGGCATTCCCGGTGATGACCGGGGGCGTCGGCGTGCCGGTGCTGGTGGGTATCTACGGCGGTAACCCGGCGGTGATGGCCGCCATCGGTATGTTCTCTGGCTACTGCGGTACGCTGATGACGCCGATGGCGGCCAACTTCAATATCGTGCCGGCGGCGTTGCTGGAGTTGCCGGACAAGAACGCGGTGATCAAGGCGCAACTGCCGACCGCGTTGATGATGCTGGTGGTCAATATTGTCCTGCTTTATGTGTTGATGTGAGGCCAAGATGCGAACTGTATTGCTGACGGGGTTCGAGCCCTTTGATCAAGACCTGGTGAATCCTTCTTGGGAAGCGGTGCGCCAGTTGGATGGCGTGCAACTCGACGATGATGTGCGGATTGTTGCGCGCCGATTGCCCTGTTCGTTTGCCACGGCGGGTGAGTGCCTGCTCCAACTGATCAGTGAGCTGCGCCCGGCAATGGTCATTGCCACTGGGTTGGCCCCCGGGCGCAGCGAAATATCCATCGAGCGGGTGGCGATCAACGTCAACGATGCGCGCATCCCCGATAATCGGGGGGAGCAGCCCATCGACACGGCGGTCGTGGTCGGCGGCCCTGCGGCCTACTTCTCGACGCTGCCGATCAAGGCCATGGCCAGGGCGGTGCTCGAGGCGGGGATTGCGGTTTCGGTATCGCAGACGGCGGGCACCTTTGTGTGCAACCAGGTGTTCTACCGCTTGCAACACGAACTCGCGGGCTCGGGTGTACGCAGTGGTTTTATCCACGTGCCGAGCCAGCTTGGAGCGGGCCTGGTCGATGGGCTGCGCATCGCGGTGTCGACGGCATGGAATACCCCGGTGGACGTGGTTGAGGTCGGCGGTCAGGTGAGTTGACTTCTTACGTGATGCGGTAAGCTCGACTACAGTTCAGCTACATTCCTGTGTTGGATAATCGTCATGATCAAGTGCTCGAAATTCGTGTCTGTTGCACTTACGCTTGTGTTGTTTGCCGCTGGCGGTACGGCTTTGGCTGATCCAGGCAATGGCAAGGGGCAAGGCAACGATAAAGGCAATGGCCACGGCGGGCAGGGGCATGACAAGCCCAAAGGCAAAGGTGCAGCAGGCAGTCACGGCCCCAGCGTCGACCGTGGCAGCGTGCTGAATGTGTTGGGCGGTTATCGCGACTACTGGAGCCCAGGGCCTGCCTTGCCGCCTGGTATCCAGAAGAACCTGGCACGCGGCAAGCCGCTGCCGCCGGGCATTGCCAAGAAACTGGACGGGCGTTTGTTGGGCCGTTTGCCCCATTACGATGGGTACGAGTGGCAGCAGGCGGGTACCGACTTGATACTGGTGGCCATCGCGACGGGCATCATCTACGAAGTCCTCAATGGCGCCCTCGATTGAGCTGACGTTGTCACCAGCATGGTTCTCGACGCCGCCGTGTTCTTGCCGGCGTCGGTGGCGTTTACAAGCCGCCAGGTGATCCGTAGATTGCATTGCGCCGATTATTCGTTTCAGCCCACTAGGAAACCCCGCAGTGTCCATCCGAGGTTCAGCCGTATTTGCCCGCCCTTACCGCGCCTTTCTGTTCGATATGGATGGGACTTTGCTCAATTCGATTGCCGCCGCCGAGCGGGTATGGAGTATCTGGGCTGAACGCCATGGGTTGGAGGTGGCGACGTTTCTGACCACCATCCATGGCGCCCGGGCAATCGACACCATCACGCGCCAGGCTTTGCCCGGCGTCGACCCAGAGGTTGAAGCACAGTGGATTACCGAGGCTGAAATCAATGACGTGGAAGGCGTCGTTGCGATTGCCGGTGCTGTCGAGTTTCTGAACCGCTTGCCCGGTGATCAGTGGGCGCTGGTCACCTCTGCACCCAGGGAGCTGGCGTTGCGTCGACTGCAAGCGGCGGGCATTGCACCGCCAGCGGTGCTGGTCACGGCTGAAGACGTGGCTATCGGTAAGCCTGACCCTGCCTGTTATGCGCTCGGTGCGCAGCGCCTGGGGGTGTCGGTGCAGGACTGCCTGGTGTTTGAGGATGCGACGGTGGGTATTCGTGCGGGGGAGGCGGCTGGAGCGGATGTGATGGTCGTGACCTCGACGCACCTCAAGCCCATGGCGACGGAGCATCCTTCGATCGATGGGTATGAACAGCTGCAGGTGCAACGCAGCGCCGATGGCTTGTTGTACTTGGCGCGCGCGAGGGGCTGACGCAGCAAGGCCGAGACGGCTAACGGCCTCGGTCTGCTTCGCGGGTGGCTGGATCAGGCGGCGCCTGCATTCGATCACTGCGCATGCCTTGGCGTGACAGCACCATCTCCCTGAGAATCTCGTTGGCGAGCCGGGCAATCGCTTCGGCACCGCGATAATGCGCGCGCACGATTCCGGTGATTGCGAAGTGATCGGTTTCCGGACCGCTGAGCACGGCCGAGAGGGTGCCGTCGGCGTGCAGCGTACAGGTGACCGTGTAGCTGGGCAGGCGGGCTGCCAATTCAGATTCGATTTGGGTTTTAGTGAGCGTGTCCATCTGTACCGGCACCTTTTACTGACTGTGCAAACACACCCAAGAATAGGTCCTGCTGCGAGGCTGTAAATACCAGCGATCTGATAGTGAATTACGGGGACGTCAGTGTGCGGTTTTGCGCACGATTCGCTGGCACAACTTGCGCTGCACGGCCATCTGGATAGGCTTGAGACAGAACATGAACAGGTATCCAGACAGCAGCAATACCAGGTCCAGCCGCGAACGAGGGGCCTGGGCGCCTTCTATTTCAAGCTTCAGGCCATATTCCAAACCGACAAAGACCAGCCCTGTCAGCAGGGCGATCATCCAGGATCTGGAGAAAAATGGCTGGGTATTGCCTGGCAGCATCGACGTGCTCCCAATTGCACACTGATGGCGAGATATCAGTCAGGGGATTCGGTTGCAGAGGGTGTAATAAGTTCCAGGCGTGAAGATAGTTTCATCTTGATTCATGGATGAGCATGCGGCAAAAAACGGTTCGCGCAACAAAGACAAAAGCAGTCCGAGGAGGTTTTCGCCAGCCGTTACAGTGAACGAAAGGGCTGGCTACTGAGGGCGCTTCAAGGCGTCTGGTTTTTGTCCGGAGCGGTCAGGCCGGCCTGGATGCGCTGGTAAATCTCCTCGCGATGCACGGCAACATCCTTGGGGGCGTTGATGCCGATTCGTACTTGCTGGCCGCTGACGCCCAGGATGGTGATCGTAATGTCATCACCGATGTTTATGCTTTCACCGACTTTGCGGGTGAGTATAAGCATGGACTTCTCCTTGATTACTTTTAAGGACACATGTTTCAGACAGGGCAGGTGTCGTATGTGTGTAGCTTACTGCTAAGCGCGTCCCTGTGACTGCCTCTTTTAGGACGCATAGAGGCGACATTAATTCCCATGGCGGCATCATACAGGTCTGGGATACATCATTCGCATTGTTTAAGCCAACGTTTATGACGGCCAGAATAGACAGTGAATGATAAAGTCGCTTCTTTATCCGTTGAAGGAGCAGGGCAGTGCGTAAAGTAACGATGGCAATTGCGGTGTTGGCCTTGGCCGGTTGCGGTGAAGGCAAAAGCGTCGATGCTCCCAATGCCAAGCCTGCCGTGACCGAAAGCCAGCCACAAACCGGCGCGATTGCCGCCCAGGAATGGGACCTGCGCGTTGGCCCGCCAGACCATAAGTTGCAGGCAATCACGGACCTGACCGCCTGGTTGCTCGAACACGGGTTCAGTTTTTATATCGTGAAGGTCGACGGCAAGGACGAAGTGCTGCTGGGGCCATTTGCAACCAGGGCCGAGGCCGAAGCCAAGCAGACACTGCTCAACGAGAAGATGGCACGGGCCAAGAAAACCGACACGGTGTCCGAGATCATCGAGCACAAGGCCGCGCAGTAACAGCTGGTTGGGCGGCAGGGCCGCCCATGTTCAACCGCAGGCTTTCAGGTTAACCGGGCCGACAAACTCATTGCCGCGGCCCATCACGCACGCCACCGTCTGGTTACGCTGGCGCTCCCAGGCTTGTACCGGATAGGTCTTGTTCCAAGCTTCGTACAGCTGGCGATCCTGTTTTGACAGGCGCAAGCCGTACTGCTTGCTCATGTAAAAATAAGTGCGTGCGATCATCCCGCGAATGGACGGGCGCGGCATGACCTTCTTGGCCTTGAAATCCACCTGGGTCAGGCATGAACCGTACTGCCCGCTTTGCACCGGCAGCCAGCCAAAACTGAAGTTACTTCGATCTCCATTGACCTCGCCGATGCTCGGCACCAGGTTGTGCAAATCCGCTTCGGCGCGCTTGAACACGTCGTCATTGCGCGTGCAGTTCTTGCGTCCACCGTTCTGCCAGCACTGGCGCTGATGTCCGATCTGCCAGGCCGGAACAATGTGCTCCCACTCGATGCGCGCGGCACGGTTGGCGTTTTTGCGTGGGATGTAGCCGCAGGCTTTCAAGTCAACGCGGTTGCCGGTGTATTTGCAGCCGCAATAGAACTCGGTGGATTGTGGCGAGTAGAGCTTCCAGGCGATTTTTTTGGCTTCGCTGAAGGTTCGGGGTGCCTGTGCATGGGCAGTGACAGCAAAAAGCAGGCAGCACAGAGCAATAAAACGGGCACTCATTGAATCAATCTTCCTTCGGCACAACCCAGAAAATCTGCACGCCGCCGTCATCCCGATAGGCGAGGGTAACGTTGTCGTTCTCCGCGATTTCCTCCAGCAAGCGCTGCCACTCGTCTTCTGGCTCGTCCGGCAAGCGGAAGATCAAGGCTGCCTTGGCTTTTTGGGCGCTGGTGGAGTTGATGATCTTTTGCACACGAATGGCCAGGCGTTCGTAGGCATCAGGTGGGGTTAATGCTGCTGAGGAGGGCTTTGCCACGGAGTGTTCCTTAGTAAGCTGTACGTGCATACAGTATTTAACTGTAGGCAATTTCGCAACTGCTTAAAATCTAATAAGTTCGTCTTACGGCGGTTTAGGTGATTTGGTGTAGGGCGGGGAGGTGTTGGTTGCGGGATTTACACATGAAGTAGAGGCGGGTAAACCCGCCTCTACAGAGATGTCATCAGGAATCAATATTCCCAGAACATCCGCTGCAGTTCTTTGCTGTCCTGGGTCTTGGTCAGTGCGACCATCGCCAGAATCCGGGCTTTCTGCGGGTTCAGGTCAAGAGCGGCGACCCAGTCGTACTTGTCGTCCGGCTGTTCGGCATTACGCAGCACCATGCCCCCGGCATTCACGTGGGAAGAACGGATGATCTGCACACCTTGCTTGCGCAACTCCACCAGCGCAGGGACCACTTTGGACGACACCGAACCATTGCCGGTGCCGGCGTGGATGATGGCTTTGGCGCCAGCCTGGGCCAGTGCCTTGTAGGCGGTGTCGCTCACGTTGCCGTAGCCGTAGGCGATTTCAACATCGGGCAAGCTCTTGATGTTCTTGATGTCGAATTCCGAGTCCATGGTGTGACGCTTGGCCGGCAGGCGGAACCAGTAGGACTTGCCTTCAACGACCATCCCCAGCGGCCCCCATGGGCTCTTGAAGGCTTCGGTCTTGATATTGATCATTTTGCTGACGTCGCGACCCGATTGGATCTCGTCATTCATAGTCACCAGTACGCCTTTGCCGCGTGCGTCCTTGCTGCCGGCCACGGCTACCGCGTTGTACAGGTTGAGCATGCCGTCAGCCGACATGGCGGTGCCTGGGCGCATGGAGCCGACCACCACGATAGGCTTGTCGGTTTTTTCCACCAGGTTCAGGAAGTAGGCGGTCTCTTCCAGGGTGTCGGTACCGTGGGTGATCACGATGCCGTCCACGTCCTTGCTGTCGGCCAGTTCGGCGACGCGGCGACCCAGTTGCAGCAAGTTTTCGTTGTTGATGCTTTCGGACGCAATTTGCATCACTTGCTCGCCACGCACATTGGCGATCTGGCTAAGCTCAGGAACACCGGCAATCAATTGCTCGATACCGACTTTGGCGGCCTGGTACGTCGCACTGTTGGCGGCGCTGGCGCCCGCGCCGGCAATGGTACCGCCGGTGGCGAGGATGACCACGTTGGACAATTTGGTCTTGGATTCAACGTCCTTTGCCTGGGCGGCAACGGGGAACAGCAGCAGAAGGGCCAACGCCCCCGGAACAAAGTTCTTCAATGCAGATTTCATTATTTTTCTCTCTGGTTTTTGATGAGTGCTGTAGCAGGTTCATCTAGAACACCTGGGCAGTGCTGAATGCCGCCAGGCGCTGTGTAGGAGCAGGATCTGTACCATGCTGAATATGTTTGCGTATATAAATTAAACTGTTGATATGTATTGGTTTTTATCTGTTTTGTGATGGTTTTTCGGTCACTGGATGTCCGGCTTTCCGAACAACCTGGGGTGTGGCGTTCGGTTGTCCGAAAGTTATGACGAAAGAATCCTGTGTCTTGCGCCAAAACCTGTCGTTTCAGAGAACGACCGAACGCGGCAGATGTTTAAGAACGGCTCTCGGAGGACGCGAGAGCCGGGGCTAGAGGCCTTGCATGAAAGGCCATATTCTAGCGTTGACAAATCTCGACAAGGTTCTCATAGTTTGGTTAACGCAAACGTTTGCGAGATGTTTCATGGGGCTCTCACTGAGTCTCCTGTCAGCTCGTATCAGCCCCCCGGGTGGGAGGGCGCCCGAAGCACACTTCGGTGCAAGCGTTGCCCACAATAATCATAAGATCGGAGTGAACCCATGAAGCTGCCATTCGCTGGACGTCTTCTTGCTGTCGCTGTGCTTGCTGCCGCATCCGCCGCCTTACCTTTCTCCTCTGCATTCGCTGATGACGCTGCCGCCAAACCCAAGGTCGGCCTGGTGATGAAATCCCTCGCCAACGAATTTTTCGTGACCATGCAGGACGGTGCCAAGGCGTACCAGAAAGACCATGCCGCCGATTTCGACATGATCACCAACGGCATCAAGGACGAAACCGATACCAGCGCGCAAATCGGTATCGTCAAGCAGATGATCCTGGCCAAGGTCAATGCCATCGTTATCGCGCCCGCTGATTCCAAGGCACTGGTAAAAGTGCTGGAGGATGCCTCTAAAGCCGGGATCAAGATCGTCAACATCGATAACCGCCTGGATCCGGGCGTGCTGAAAAGCAAAAACCTCGATATTCCCTTTGTCGGTCCCGACAACCGCAAAGGCGCCAAACTGGTGGGCGACTACCTGGCCAAGCAACTGGCTGCCGGCGACAAGGTCGGCATCATCGAAGGTGTACCGACCACCACCAACGCCCAGCAGCGCACCGCGGGCTTCAAGGATGCGATGGACGCTGCCGGTATGAAGATCGTTTCCACCCAATCCGGCAACTGGGAAATTGACCAGGGCCAGAAAGTGGCCTCGGCCATGCTGAGCGAACACCCGGACCTCAAGGCGTTGCTGGCCGGTAACGACAACATGGCCCTGGGCGCCGTCTCCGCCGTACGTGCAGCAGGCAAGGCCGGTAAGGTCCTGGTGGTGGGTTATGACAACATCGACGCCATCAAGCCGATGCTGCAGGACGGTCGTGTGCTGGCGACCGCCGACCAGGCGGCGGCGCAGCAAGCGGTGTTCGGTATCCAGAACGCCCTCAAGCTGGTCAAGGGTGAGAAAGTCGATGCCAAGGACGGCATGATCGAAACCCCGGTCGAACTCGTCCTCAAGAAGTAATCCTGGCAGCACCCAACAGCGTCCGTCCGCCCTGGGCGGACGCCTGGAGATTTTCCTATGTCATCTTCCGCCCCGAACGCTGTCCTCTCGGTCAGCGGTATCGGTAAGACCTATGCCCAACCGGTTCTGTCCGACATCACCCTCACGCTTAACCGTGGTGAAGTGCTGGCGTTGACCGGTGAAAACGGCGCGGGCAAAAGTACCTTGTCGAAGATTGTCGGCGGGCTGGTCACGCCGACTACTGGGCACATGCAATTCAAGGGGCAGGATTACCGTCCGGCCAGCCGCACCCAGGCTGAATCGTTGGGCGTGCGCATGGTCATGCAGGAACTCAATCTGCTTCCGACGCTGACCGTGGCCGAAAACCTGTTCCTGGATAACCTGCCGAGCCATTGTGGCTGGATCAGCCGCAAGCAATTGCGCAAAGCCGCGATCGAGGCCATGGCCCAGGTCGGTCTCGACGCCATCGATCCGGACACCCTGGTCGGCAGCCTCGGCATCGGCCATCAGCAGATGGTCGAGATCGCCCGCAACCTGATCGGTGACTGCCATGTGCTGATCCTCGATGAGCCCACCGCGATGCTCACGGCCCGCGAAGTCGAGATGCTGTTTGAGCAAATCACCCGCCTGCAGGCTCGGGGCGTGGCGATCATTTATATTTCGCATCGGCTCGAAGAGTTGGCCCGTGTCGCCCAGCGCATTGCGGTATTGCGCGACGGCAAGCTGGTCTGTGTCGAGCCGATGGCCAATTACAACAGCGAACAACTGGTCACCTTGATGGTCGGCCGGGAGCTGGGTGAACACATCGACCTGGGGCCGCGCAGCATCGGCGGCCCGGCCCTGACCGTAAAGGGCCTGACGCGCTCGGACAAGGTCCGCGATGTATCGTTTGAAGTGCGTGCCGGTGAGATCTATGGCATCTCCGGCCTGATCGGCGCCGGTCGTACAGAGTTACTACGCCTTATCTTCGGTGCCGACCTGGCCGACAGCGGCACTGTGGCCCTGGGTTCGCCGGCCCAGGTGGTGAGTATCCGCTCGCCAGTGGATGCAGTCAGTCATGGTATTGCTCTGATTACCGAGGATCGCAAGGGCGAAGGGCTGCTGCTGACCCAGTCGATCAGTGCGAATATCGCGCTGGGCAACATGCCGGAAATTTCCGGCGCCGGGGTGGTGAATACGCGAGATGAGACGGCATTGGCCAAGCGCCAGATCGACGCCATGCGGATCCGCAGCTCCAGCCCGGCGCAATTGGTGTCCGAACTGTCCGGTGGTAACCAACAGAAAGTGGTGATCGGCCGCTGGCTGGAGCGCGACTGCTCGGTGATGCTGTTCGACGAGCCTACTCGCGGCATCGACGTCGGTGCCAAGTTCGACATTTATGCCTTGCTGGGTGAATTGACTCGCCAGGGCAAGGCGCTGGTGGTGGTATCCAGTGACCTGCGTGAGCTCATGCTGATCTGTGACCGCATCGGCGTGCTGTCCGCCGGGCGCTTGATCGAGACCTTCGAGCGCGACAGCTGGACCCAGGACGAATTGCTCGCTGCCGCCTTTGCCGGCTATCAGAAACGTGATGCGCTGCTCAACGACGCAGTGCTTAGGGATACCCCATGAAACTAACAACTTCCCCCGGTAAAACCGGCGGCAACTTCTACGGCCTGGGCACCTACCTGGGGCTGGCCGGTGCATTGCTGGCGATGATCGCGCTGTTTTCGGTGCTCAGTGATCACTTCCTGTCCTATGACACGTTCAGCACTCTGGCTAACCAGATTCCTGACCTGATGGTGCTGGCTGTGGGCATGACCTTCATCCTGATCATCGGCGGTATCGACCTGTCGGTGGGCTCGGTGCTGGCGTTGGCGGCATCGGCCGTCAGCGTGGCGATTCTCGGTTGGGGCTGGAGTGTCTTACCGGCTGCCTTGCTCGGCATGGGTTGCGCCGCGTTGGCCGGCACTATCACCGGTTCGATCACGGTGGCCTGGCGCATACCATCGTTTATCGTGTCCCTCGGTGTGTTGGAAATGGCCCGTGGCGTGGCGTACCAGATGACCGGTTCGCGTACGGCTTACATCGGCGATTCGTTTGCCTGGCTCTCCAACCCGATCGCCTTCGGCATTTCGCCGTCGTTTATCATCGCTTTGCTGGTGATCATTGCTGCCCAACTGGTATTGACCCGCACCGTATTCGGTCGTTACCTGATCGGTATCGGCACCAACGAAGAAGCTGTACGCCTGGCCGGGATCAATCCCAAGCCGTACAAGATTCTGGTGTTCAGTCTCATGGGCCTGCTGGCCGGTGTGGCGGCGTTGTTCCAGATTTCGCGCCTGGAAGCGGCAGACCCGAATGCCGGTTCGGGCCTGGAACTGCAAGTGATCGCCGCAGTGGTGATCGGCGGCACCAGCCTCATGGGCGGACGTGGCTCGGTGATCAGCACCTTCTTCGGCGTGCTGATTATTTCGGTATTGGCCGCCGGCCTGGCGCAGATCGGTGCCACGGAGCCCACCAAGCGCATCATCACCGGTGCCGTGATCGTGATCGCTGTGGTCCTGGATACTTACCGCAGCCGCCGCGCCAGTCGGCGAGGCTGAACCATGGCAACGATCAAGGATGTGGCCGCGATTGCTGGTATTTCCTACACCACCGTGTCCCATGTGGTGAACAAGACGCGCCCGGTGAGCGAGCCGGTACGGATCAAGGTTGAAGCGGCGATCAAGCAGCTCGACTACGTGCCCAGCGCCGTCGCGCGTTCGCTCAAGGCTAAGACCACGGCCACCATAGGATTGCTGGTGCCCAACAGCCTCAACCCGTATTTTGCCGAGCTGGCCCGGGGGATCGAGGACTACTGTGAGCGTAATGGCTACTGCGTGATTCTCTGCAACTCCGACGACAACGCAGAAAAACAGCGCAGCTATTTGCGGGTGTTGCTGGAGAAGCGTGTCGACGGCTTGATCGTGACCTCGGTAGGCGGTGATGACAGCGGCCTCGCCGCAGGCTTGAGCGCGGTGCGCACGCCCATGGTGATTGTCGACCGGGCGCTGGACGGTATAGATGTCGACTTGGTGCGCATCGACCATGAGCACGGCGCCTACCTGGCGACCCGGCACTTGCTTGAGCTGGGGCATCGGGATATCGCCTGCATCGGTGGCCCGGCCCATACTCGCGTCGCGCAAATGCGCCTGGCGGGGTACCACCGCGCGCTCCGTGAAGCGGGAGTGGAAGTGGCGGCCAATCGCACCCTGGAGAGCGACTTCACCAGCACCGGCGGTTATGCTGCTGCCGTGCAACTGCTGGCGGAAAACCCGCCCAGCGCGATTTTTGCCAGCAACGACATGATCGGTTTCGGCGTGTTGCGTGCTGCGGCGGAGCGCAATATCCGCGTGCCCGGTGAACTGTCGGTGATCGGTTTCGATGACATTCAAATGGGCCGCTACGTGTACCCGGCGCTGACCACGGTCGGGCAGTCGATCCTGCAACTGGGTGAGACGGCGGCCGAGCTTTTACTGCGACGAATTGCAACACCCCAACTGCTGATCGATCAACGCATCGTGACGCCGAGCATCGTATTGCGCGAGTCCACGGCGCCAGTCGCCAGCGTATTCGCCCAATACCGCTGAATCGAATTGATGAGTACTGATGTATGCCAGCAAAAGTAGTGGTAATAGGCAGCTTGAACATGGACCTGGTCACCCGCGCGAGTCGGCTGCCCCGTGCCGGTGAGACCCTGATCGGCCAGACGTTTTCCACGGTGCCTGGCGGCAAGGGCGCCAACCAGGCCGTGGCATCGGCGCGACTGGGGGCCGATGTGGCAATGATCGGTTGTGTCGGTAGCGATGCCTATGGCACTGAGCTGCGTGGCGCCTTGCTGGTGGAAGGTATCGATTGCCAGGCGGTGAGCACCGTGGACGGTTCCAGTGGCGTCGCCTTGATTGTGGTGGACGACAGCAGCCAGAACGCGATTGTGATTGTTGCCGGCAGCAACGGCGAGCTGACCCCCGTCTCACTGCAGGCGTCTGATGCGGTGTTGCAGGCCGCCGATGTGATTATCTGTCAGCTTGAAGTGCCGATGGATACCGTGGGCTACACCCTCAAGCGCGGTCGTGAACTGGGCAAGACCGTGATCCTCAACCCCGCGCCGGCCAGCGGCCCGTTGCCCGCTGACTGGTACGCCTCGGTCGACTACCTGATTCCCAACGAAAGTGAAGCCAGCGCACTGAGCGGCGTGACAGTCGACTCCCTCGACAGTGCAAAGGTCGCGGCGACTCGGTTGATCCAGGCGGGAGCTGGCAAGGTCATTATTACCCTGGGTGCCCAAGGTGTGTTGTTTGCCGATGGCCAGGGCTTTGAGCACTTGGTGGCGCCCAAGGTCAAGGCGGTGGATACCACGGCTGCCGGCGATACCTTTGTCGGTGGTTTTGCCGCAGCACTGGCCAGTGGCAAAAGTGAGGCCGAGGCCATCCGTTTCGGCCAGGTCGCGGCAGCATTGTCAGTCACCCGTGCCGGTGCCCAACCCTCCATTCCTACGCTGCATGACGTTCAAGGTTTTGTACCTTTATGAAAAAGACCCCTCTGCTCAATATCGCCTTGTCGCGGTTGATCGCATCCCTGGGCCATGGCGACATCCTGGTGATCGGTGACGCCGGCCTGCCAGTGCCGCCGGGGGTTGAGTTGATTGACCTGGCGCTGACCCAGGGCATTCCCGACTTCATCAGTACCTTGCGTATCGTGCTCAGTGAAATGCAGGTGGAAAGCCACGTACTGGCGGAAGAAATCCTGCTCAAGCAGCCTCCCGCGCTGACTGAGCTGAACGCGTTGACTGAACAGGCCGCCCTCGGCGAGCGACGTCTGCTCAGCCATGAACAATTCAAGCAACTGAGCCGTAACGCGCGCGCTGTCGTGCGTACCGGCGAGTGCCAGCCTTACTGCAATATCGCGCTGGTGTCCGGCGTAACCTTCTAGAGTGTCCCAACGACAAGGAGTGTTTTATGCAACGTGGTCTCCCAACCCTGAGAAATCTGTTTCGGAGTGTCCTGCTTTTGTCCGCACTCACTGCTGCCAGCGCCCAAGCGGCGGAAAAAATCGACTTGATCATCGACACCGACCCAGGCGCCGACGATGTGGTGGCCTTGCTCTTTGCCATGGCTTCCCCGGACGAATTGAACATTCGTGCGCTGACTACCGTCGCCGGCAACGTGCGCCTGGACAAGACCTCGCGTAACGCGCGCCTGGCCCGCGAGTGGGCCGGGCGCGAGGAAATCCCGGTGTACGCCGGCGCACCCAAGCCGCTGTTGCGCACACCGATCTATGCCGAGAACATCCATGGCAAAGAAGGTATTTCCGGCGTCACCGTCCATGAGCCCAAAAAGGGCCTGGCTGAAGGCAGCGCCGTTGATTACCTGATCACGACCCTCCGTGCGGCGAAGCCTCACAGCATCACCATTGCCATGCTCGGCCCGCAGACCAACCTGGCGCTGGCATTGACTCAGGACCCGGAAATCACCCAAGGCATCAAGGAAGTGGTGGTGATGGGTGGTGCGCACTTCAACGGCGGCAATATCACCCCGGTTGCCGAGTTCAACCTGTTCGCCGATCCGATTGCAGCCGAGATTGTGCTCAAGAGTGGCGTCAAGCTGACTTACCTGCCGCTGGACGTGACCCACAAGGTGCTGACCAGTGAGGCGCGCTTGAAAAAGATCGCCGACATCAACAACAACGCGAGCAAGGTTGTCGGCGATATTCTGAATGAGTACGTCAAGGGCGATATGGAGCACTACGGCATCCCGGGCGGACCGGTACATGACGCCACTGTTATCGCTTACTTGCTCAAGCCGTCTTTGTTCACGGGGCGTCAGGCCAATATGGTGGTGGACAGTCGCGAAGGCCCGACCTTCGGCCAGACCATCGTTGATTGGTACGACGGCCTGAAGCAGACAAAGAATGTGTTTTGGGTTGAGAACGGCGACGCCCAGGGCTTCTTCGATCTGCTCACCGAGCGCCTTGCACGCTTGAAGTAACCCGGTCGACGTTCGTCAGCTGGTTCTCATTCCCGCTCGGGGTCTTGTGCCCCCATGTGGTCGGCCGGGTATTTTTCGAATACCTGGCCGATGAATGCTTGCGCCGCCTGGGTGCCGAGTTCCTTGACCAGCAGGTCGATACCGATGATTGCCAGTTCCTCCGGGCTTCCTGGGCTGTAGGAACTTTGCCCTTGGGGCCACTTGGCTTTGATGTCGGCTTGGAGCGTTACGGTGGTCATGGAAGTCTCACGGGTTGAAATACTGGGCAGTGCGCTGGAACGCGGCTCTAACGGGCGCAGTTAATCATTTTGCGCGGGGTTTGGCACTGCTACTTAGGCATGAAGCAGGCGCTGTGCGACACTGTCCCCCTGTTTAATTGCCGGGGGACCCCGCGTGCAGATCGATTTGAGTAACCCCGAGAACCTGACCCTGGCCGCCGTGCGCCAACTGATCGCCAGTGCCAGTGATGACGAACATACCCAGTTGCGTGTGACCAAGGCTGGGATTGCCTACATATCTTCGGGGGTGGTGGGAGGCACTGATATCGACGGCCTGCTGTTTCGCCTGGAGACCTGGGCCAAGGGCTCCGGTTATGTCGGCAACGTCGCAGCCAGCGACGAGGTCTGGGTCACACAGATTTTTAATGCGCTGAAGCAAAACTGGCCGAAGCCGCCATTTGATTACATCGACATCTACTGATTACGTTCATATTTGGTCACGATTGATCGGGCGAATGCTTGCTGATAGTCGGGCAGACTTGCCTATCGGCGGTTTACGTTTTGAAACCTATCATCCAGACCGCTGTCGCAAGATCTCTGTTCATTTTTCAATAGGAGGCTTCATGCCTTGGAAGCTCGCATCATTCGGTACTTTGTTGGCAGCACTCGCGTTGGCGGGTTGCAGCACCCCGGGTGCCTCTGAGCCAGCCAAAGACGCCGCCGTGACCGATGCCGGTCATAGCCGCTGTGAGTCGAAGGCCGCCGAATTCAGCATTGGCCAGAAAGCCTCGCCGCAGTTGCTGGAGCAGGCCCGTACCCGCGCTGGCGCGCAGAACGCACGGATTCTCAAGCCCAACGATATGATCACGCTGGAATACCGCTCCGACCGCTTGAACCTGAATACCGATGACAATCTGGTGGTCACGCGCGTTAATTGCGGCTGATCGTTTCCAGGCTTTTGCAACGCCCATAAAAAACCCCGTCACATGGACGGGGTTTTTTTAGCTCAGCGGAGAATTACTCGCCGCGAACCTGTGCAGCTTGCATACCCTTTTGGCCTTTCTCAGCCACGAAGGAGACGGTTTGGCCTTCTTTCAGGCTTTTGAAACCGTCGCTTTCGATAGCTTTGAAGTGTACGAACAGGTCGTCACCGCCACCTTGAGGAGTGATGAAGCCGAAGCCTTTTTCATCGTTGAACCATTTAACGGTGCCGGTTTGGCGATTAGACATGGTGTATCTCCAAGAAACATATATTTTCAGTAGTGCTGTGCTGCTCAGGCCAACTGGGCACACTGGGCTATCATAGTCGAAATGTTCGGCTTGGGAGCCCCCCCAAGGCATTGTTTGCTAATCAATAGCGTTGCGTTTGGTGCTTGTGTCGGCTGAAAGCCCCGATTTACGGGGCTTCGGCACGAAATATAAGCTGGTAAAAAAAGCCGTAAAAGCTGCGTAATTTGTGAGAAATGGCAGTTTTCGGGCTGTTTTTCCGGCAAAACGGACGTCTGATCAGGGCCCGATCTTACTTTTTCTTCACGACTTTGCAGGACGAAATAGCCGCGACCGCTTTGTTTTTAAGCTCCGGGCTGGCGTTCTGGTTGGTCATGAGTTCCTTGATTTCTGCTGTGCTCAATTCGGCGTTGATCTTGTCAGCGCCACATTCGCAATGGGCCTTGGCAGTTTTGGCATCAACGTTCTGGCTGGCAGCTGCGCTGCAGTCGCTGACGAAGCTGTCGCGGGCGCCCGCTGGCCAATTGGACGGGGCGGCGGCCTGCGCGCCGAGGGAAAGGAGGCTCAGGGTAGCGGCGAGAGCGAGGGTAGAGGTGAAACGCATCATGGGATGCTCCTTTGGGTCGAGGACGAACGGCGATTCTCAGTGGGTTTGAGGCATGGCGTACAGCCCAAGTTCACTTTTGCAGCTATAAAGGCTGGAATTTGTCTTTAACATCAGGTGTGCCCGGCGCGATGACCGTTCATCTGTGCTAGCATCTTCCGCTTGGCTAATTCCGGGTGCGCCATTTGCCGCCTTGCCATGTTTC
Source organism: Pseudomonas sp. BIGb0381 (assembly GCF_024809815.1). Taxonomy (NCBI): domain Bacteria; kingdom Pseudomonadati; phylum Pseudomonadota; class Gammaproteobacteria; order Pseudomonadales; family Pseudomonadaceae; genus Pseudomonas; species Pseudomonas sp. BIGb0381. The sequence continues at coordinate 77,851 of NZ_JANUEN010000006.1, read as the reverse complement.
TTTTTAGCTCACTCCAGTCACTGTGGTTCGATTATCGGTTGGCCGAAAGGCTCCTGCCGCTGTAAGGCAGGCGTTCATCACTGAACGGCCTGGTGTTGGATCTTGTACTGGCTCATCCCAACCCACGTGACCTTTGGTAGGGGTCACCACTAGGAGAGGAGGCGCCATGCCAACTATTACTCTTCCCGACGGCAGTCAACGTTCATTCGATCATTCGGTTTCCGTAGCCGAGGTCGCCGCCTCCATTGGTGCCGGCCTGGCCAAGGCCACCGTGGCCGGCAAGGTCGATGGCAAGCTGGTTGACGCCAGCGACCTGATCACCTCCGATGCCAGCCTGCAAATCATCACGCCCAAGGATCAAGAGGGGCTGGAGATCATTCGCCACTCTTGCGCGCACCTGATTGGCCATGCGGTCAAGCAGCTGTACCCAACTGCGAAAATGGTGATCGGCCCGGTCATCGACGAAGGTTTTTACTACGACATCGCCTACGAGCGTCCTTTCACTCCGGACGATCTGGCCGCCATCGAACAGCGCATGCACGCACTGATCGAAAAAGATTACGACGTCATCAAGAAAGTCACCCCGCGTGCCGAGGTGATCGACGTGTTCACCGCGCGTGGCGAGGACTACAAGCTGCGTCTGGTGGAAGACATGCCGGACGAACAGGCAATGGGCCTGTACTACCACGAAGAATACGTCGACATGTGCCGTGGTCCGCACGTGCCGAACACGCGCTTCCTCAAATCGTTCAAGCTGACCAAATTGTCTGGTGCCTACTGGCGCGGCGATGCGAAGAACGAGCAGTTGCAACGGATCTACGGCACCGCCTGGGCTGACAAGAAGCAGCTGGCCGCCTATATCCAGCGCATTGAAGAAGCCGAAAAGCGCGATCACCGCAAGATCGGCAAGCGTCTTAACCTGTTCCACCTCCAGGAAGAAGCGCCGGGCATGGTGTTCTGGCACCCGAACGGCTGGACCCTGTACCAGGTGCTTGAGCAGTACATGCGCAAGGTTCAGCGCGACAACGGTTACCTGGAGATCAAGACCCCGCAGGTCGTTGATCGCAGCCTGTGGGAGAAGTCCGGGCACTGGGCCAACTACGCCGACAACATGTTCACTACACAATCGGAAAACCGCGACTACGCCATCAAGCCGATGAACTGCCCTTGCCACGTGCAGGTGTTCAATCAAGGCCTGAAGAGCTACCGCGAGTTGCCGATGCGCCTGGCCGAGTTCGGCGCCTGCCACCGTAACGAGCCATCGGGTGCGCTGCACGGCATCATGCGTGTGCGCGGCTTCACCCAGGACGACGCCCACATCTTCTGTACCGAAGAGCAGATGCAGGCCGAATCCGCCGCGTTCATCAAGCTGACCATGGACGTTTATCGCGATTTCGGCTTTACCGAAGTCGAGATGAAGCTGTCCACTCGTCCGGAAAAACGCGTCGGTTCCGACGAACTGTGGGACCGCGCTGAAGCGGCACTGGCCGCAGCGCTAGACAGTGCGGGCCTTGCGTACGACCTGCAGCCGGGCGAGGGTGCCTTCTACGGTCCGAAGATCGAGTTCTCGTTGAAAGATTGCCTTGGCCGTGTCTGGCAATGTGGTACCTTGCAGCTCGATTTTAACCTGCCGATCCGTTTGGGAGCCGAATACGTCTCCGAAGACAACAGCCGTAAACACCCGGTTATGCTGCACCGGGCGATCCTCGGTTCGTTCGAACGGTTCGTCGGGATCCTGATCGAGCACTACGAGGGTGCGTTCCCTGCGTGGCTGGCTCCGACTCAGGCAGTGATCATGAATATCACTGATAAACAGGCAGATTTTGCTGCTGAAGTTGAAAAAACTCTCAACGAAAGCGGATTTCGTGCCAAGTCCGACTTGAGAAATGAAAAGATCGGCTTTAAAATCCGCGAGCATACTTTGCTCAAGGTTCCCTATCTTTTGGTTATCGGAGATCGGGAAGTCGAGATGCAGACTGTCGCTGTGCGTACTCGTGAAGGTGCTGACCTGGGCTCGATGCCCGTCGCCCAGTTCGCTGAGTTCCTCGCGCAAGCGGTTTCCCGGCGTGGTCGCCCAGATTCGGAGTAATTATTATTAAGCGTGAAATGAGACAAGATAAACGAGCTGCACCGAAAGCCCCGATCAACGAGAATATCTCGGCACGCGAGGTTCGGTTAATTGGCGCTGACGGCGAGCAGATTGGCATCGTCTCGATTGATGAAGCGCTTCGTATTGCAGAAGAGTCCAAGTTGGACCTGGTGGAAATTTCCGCCGATGCAATCCCACCCGTTTGCCGGGTGATGGACTACGGCAAGTCGATCTTCGAAAAGAAGAAGCAGGTTGCCGCGGCGAAGAAGAACCAGAAGCAGATTCAAGTAAAAGAAATCAAGTTTCGTCCAGGGACGGAGGAAGGGGATTACCAGGTAAAACTGCGCAACCTGGTACGTTTCCTGAGTGATGGGGACAGGGCCAAGGTATCCTTGCGATTCCGCGGCCGTGAGATGGCCCACCAGGAGCTGGGGATGGAACTCCTCAAGCGGGTTGAAGCTGACCTGCTCGAGTACGGTTCGGTCGAACAGCATCCTAAGATGGAAGGACGCCAGCTGATCATGGTCATCGCCCCGAAAAAGAAGAAGTAATCAACAGGGCACGGCAGGCCTTCTGATTATGTTTATCAACTGAATGCGGAGTATCCGAACATGCCAAAGATGAAGACTAAAAGTGGTGCTGCTAAGCGGTTTCTGAAAACTGCTAACGGTATCAAGCACAAGCACGCTTTCAAGAGCCACATCCTGACCAAAATGTCGACCAAGCGTAAGCGTCAACTGCGCGGTAGCAGCTTGCTGCATCCGTCTGACGTGGCAAAAGTCGAGCGCATGCTGCGCCTTCGTTAATTTTGGATCAAGAATAGAGGAAGTAACTCATGGCTCGTGTAAAGCGTGGCGTCATTGCCCGTAAACGTCACAAAAAAATTCTGAAACTCGCTAAAGGCTACTACGGCGCGCGTTCACGCGTATTCCGTGTTGCCAAGCAAGCGGTAATCAAGGCAGGCCAATACGCCTACCGCGACCGTCGTCAGAAAAAACGTCAGTTCCGCGCTCTGTGGATCGCTCGTATCAACGCTGGTGCACGTGTTAACGGTCTGTCCTACAGCCGTTTCATCGCTGGCCTGAAAAAAGCGTCCATCGAAATCGACCGTAAGGTTCTGGCTGAACTGGCTGTGAACGAAAAAGCGGTGTTTGCTGCGATTGTCGAGAAAGCTAAAGCCACCTTGGCTTAAGTACCCCCGACAGTCACCCTGGGCTGCTCCTGTAGCCCAAGGTGGTAAACGTCATAAATAGGGGAAGAGCCTTCAAGCTCTTCCCCTATTTTGTATCTGGAGTCTGTACATGGAAAACCTGGACGCGCTCGTCGCTCAAGCTCTTGAGGCTGTGCAAAGCGCTGAAGATATCAATGCCCTGGAGCAAATCCGGGTTCACTACCTTGGCAAAAAGGGTGAATTGACTCAGGTGATGAAGACCCTGGGGAATTTGCCGGCTGAAGAGCGCCCGCAAGTCGGTGCGCTGATCAACGTCGCCAAGGAGCGTGTCACAGAGGTGCTCAATGCGCGCAAGGCGTCGCTCGAGGAGGCCGATCTTGCGGCCAAGCTCGCCGCCGAGTCCATTGATGTGACCTTGCCTGGCCGTGGCCAGGCCTCGGGCGGCCTGCATCCGATCACCCGGACTCTGGAACGTATCGAGCAGTTCTTCACCCACATCGGCTACGGCATTGCCGAAGGCCCTGAGGTCGAAGACGATTATCACAACTTCGAGGCGCTCAACATCCCAGGCCATCACCCGGCCCGGTCGATGCACGACACCTTCTATTTCAACGCAAACATGCTGTTGCGCACGCATACCTCTCCGGTACAGGTCCGCACCATGGAAGCGAACAAGCCGCCGATCCGCATTGTCTGCCCAGGCCGTGTGTACCGCAGCGACTCCGATATCACCCACTCGCCGATGTTCCATCAGGTCGAAGGCCTGCTGATTGATCGCGACATCAACTTCGCCGACCTCAAGGGCACCATCGAAGAGTTCCTGCGGGTGTTCTTCGAGAAAGAGTTGGCGGTGCGTTTCCGTCCATCGTTCTTCCCGTTCACCGAGCCGTCCGCAGAAGTCGACATGGAATGCGTGATGTGCAGCGGTAAAGGCTGCCGCGTCTGCAAACAGACTGGCTGGCTGGAAGTGATGGGCTGCGGCATGGTTCACCCCAACGTGCTGCGCATGTCCGGGATCGATCCGGAAGAGTTCTCGGGCTTTGCCTTCGGCATGGGCGTTGAGCGTCTGGCCATGCTGCGTTACGGCGTGAACGACTTGCGTCTGTTCTTCGACAACGACTTGCGGTTCCTCGCGCAATTTCGCTAGTCGTAACGAATCTTTAGGAGAGCAGGATGAAATTCAGTGAACAATGGCTGCGTGGCTGGGTAAGCCCGCAGGTAGACCGCGATGCGCTGGTTGCGCGTCTGTCGATGGCCGGTCTTGAGGTCGATAGCGTTACGCCGGCCGCCGGTGTTTTCAGTGGCGTGGTCGTGGGTGAGGTGTTGAGCACCGAGCAACACCCCGATGCCGACAAATTACGTGTGTGCCAGGTCAGCAATGGCGCGCAAACGTTCCAGGTCGTGTGCGGAGCGCCTAACGTGCGCCCGGGCCTGAAGATCCCGTTCGCCATGATCGGCGCCGAACTGCCGGGCGACTTCAAGATCAAGAAGGCCAAGCTGCGTGGGGTCGAGTCCAACGGCATGCTGTGCTCCCAGGCGGAGTTGCAAGTAGGCGAGGGCAACGATGGCCTGATGGAGCTGCCGGGCGATGCGCCAGTGGGGCAGGACATTCGCGTCTATCTGGAACTGGAAGACGCCAGCATCGAGGTCGACCTGACTCCGAACCGCGGCGATTGCTTGTCCCTGGCTGGCCTGGCCCGTGAAGTAGGTGCGCTGTACAACGCTCCAGTGACTCGTCCAGTGGTTGCTGCAGTGGCTGCGGTGCACGATGAAGTGCGTCCGATCGAAGTGCTGGCGCCAAACGCCTGCCCACGTTACCTGGGGCGCGTGATCCGCAACGTTGACCTGTCCAAGCCAACCCCGCTGTGGATGGTTGAGCGCCTGCGTCGTGCCGACGTGCGCAGCATCGACGCTGCCGTCGATATCACCAACTACGTGATGCTTGAACTGGGCCAACCGCTGCATGCTTTCGATCTCGCTGAAATCAATGGCGGCATCCGCGTGCGTATGGCCGAAGAAGGCGAGAAGCTGGTTCTGCTCGACGGCCAGGAAGTCAGCCTGCGCGCCGACACCCTGGTGATCGCTGACCACTCCCGCGCCCTGGCGATTGCCGGTGTGATGGGAGGCGAGCACAGCGGTGTGTCTGCGACTACGCGCGATGTATTTCTTGAAAGCGCCTTCTTCGACCAGATTGCCATCGCTGGCAAGGCCCGCTCCTACGGCTTGCACACTGATGCTTCGCACCGCTATGAGCGTGGTGTGGACTGGAAGCTCGCCCGTGAAGCCATGGAGCGTGCCACTGGCCTGCTGCTGGAAATCACCGGTGGCGAAGCCGGCCCGATCACTGAAACCGTCAGCGAGCAGTATCTGCCGTCTGTTGCGCCGATCACCCTGCGCGCCAAAAGCGTCGAACAAATGCTCGGCCTGGTCATCGCTCCGGCTGAAATCGAGCAATTGTTGTCGGCCCTCGGGTTGAACATTTCTGCGGGTGGGGAAGGGCAGTGGCATGTTGAAGTGCCAAGCCATCGCTTCGATATCAGCCTGGAAGTTGATCTGATCGAAGAACTGGCTCGCCTGTACGGCTACAACCGCTTGCCGGTTCGTTACCCGCAAGCGCGCCTGGCACCGCAACCCAAGGCAGAAGCGCGTGCGCATTTGCCTGAGCTGCGCCGTCTGCTGGTTGCCCGTGGCTATCAGGAAGCGGTGACCTACAGCTTCATCGATCCCAAGCAGTTCGAGCTGTTCAACCCGGGCGTCGAACCGCTGCTGCTGGCCAACCCGATCTCCAACGACATGGCCGCCATGCGTTCGTCCCTGTGGCCAGGCCTGGTGAAAGCCCTTTCCCATAACCTGAACCGTCAGCAAGACCGCGTGCGCATGTTCGAAAGCGGCCTGCGGTTTGTCGGTCAACTCGACGGCCTGAAGCAAGAGCCAATGCTGGCCGGTGTTGTTTGCGGCAGCCGCTTGCCGGAAGGCTGGGCGCAAGGCCGTGATGCCGTGGACTTCTTCGACGTTAAAGCTGACGTGGAAGCGGTACTGGGCTTTGCCGGTGCGCTGGACGACTTCAAATTTGTGCCAGGCAACCACCCGGCGTTGCACCCTGGCCAGACTGCGCGTATCGAACGTGACGGTCGCCTGGTGGGCTTCGTCGGCGCCATCCACCCAGAGCTGTCGAAAACCCTTGGGCTCGACCGCCCGGTCTTCGTCTTCGAGCTGGTCCTGGCCGAAGTGGCCTCGGGCAAGATGCCTAAATTCAGCGAGTTGTCGCGCTTCCCTGAAGTGCGTCGCGACCTGGCCCTGATCGCCGATCGTGAAGTCGCCGCCACTGCCGTTCTGGATGTAATCCGTGAAAATGCAGGGGAATGGCTGACAGACCTCAGGCTATTTGACGTCTATCAGGGTAAAGGCATTGATCCGCATAGAAAAAGCCTTGCAGTTGGCTTGACCTGGCAGCATCCATCGCGCACTCTTAATGACGATGAGGTGAATACCACGACACAAAATATCCTCACCTCGCTCGAACAAAGGTTGAACGCCACGTTAAGGAAGTGACGTATGGGGGCTTTGACGAAAGCTGAGATGGCGGAACGTCTGTACGAAGAGTTGGGTCTGAACAAGCGCGAGGCCAAGGAATTGGTCGAGCTGTTTTTTGAAGAGATCAGGCACGCTCTGGAAGACAACGAACAGGTCAAATTGTCCGGTTTCGGCAACTTTGACCTGCGGGACAAACGCCAGCGGCCTGGCCGCAATCCAAAAACGGGAGAAGAAATCCCGATCACGGCTCGCCGTGTGGTCACCTTTCGTCCAGGGCAGAAGTTGAAGGCCCGAGTTGAGGCTTATGCTGGAACCAAGTCATAACGACGAGCTACCCGTCATCCCAGGCAAACGCTACTTCACCATAGGTGAAGTCAGCGAGCTTTGTGCGGTAAAACCGCACGTATTGCGCTATTGGGAGCAGGAGTTTCCTCAACTCAACCCCGTCAAACGCACCGGGAACCGTCGGTATTATCAGCGCCAGGATGTGCTGATGATCCGACAGATCCGTGCATTGCTGTACGATCAGGGGTTCACCATCAGCGGCGCGCGCCAGCGTATGTCCGGTGATGAGGCCAAAGACGACACCACCCAGTACAAGCAACTGATCCGCCAGATGATCTCCGAACTGGAAGATGTGCTGGTGGTTTTGAAAAAATGATTCAGGCTTTTAAAATACTTCCACATTTCAAAAGCTTGCGGTATATTCCTGATCGCTTCGTTACGAAGCGAATCCAGTAACACGCCTAGTCGGGGCGTAGCGCAGTCCGGTAGCGCACTAGCATGGGGTGCTAGGGGTCGAGTGTTCGAATCACTCCGTCCCGACCATATAATTCAAAGGGTTGCGAGATTTTATCTCGCGACCCTTTTTTATTTTTGGTCGTTTTTACCCCCACAAAACCACCGGCTCTGGGTGGAATCCTCACGGCTTCCGCGTGGGCGGACGCAGGCTTTGGCGCTCACGCGTGGTCTCTTTACCAATGTTGTTTGGTCTTTCTCTTCAGGTCCTGACGTTTTTGAGTGTTTAAGACTATTTTCCTGCTTATTGAGAACTACATACAGGTCAACCATCAGCTTGTTTATCTCAGGTCGCTCGGGTCATCCTGCGTACCCGGTAGTTAAGCTTGGGCGGCACTGGGATCGTATAGCCGTCGGGGACTAGACTGCGTAAGTCATAGCCCATCATGAACAATCCAGCTTCAAAGGCGTGGCAGCGGTCTACCAGCTGAGGCTGCTTGGCGAATAGTTCGGACCCTTCTAGTACCGCGCGGATGATCCAACCTAATTGGAGCTGGCGCCGTGCCCAAAGGTGGCGACTGGTGGTGGAGAGTTGCGGTGTACCGTTGTAGCCAAGCTTTAAGTGTTTTGGGTTTCGAATCTGGTCGCCGATCCCTGGCCCCCAGGCGAAGTCCAGTGCCTGCGGCGCAGTGGTGCCGGTGCCTTCGCGGTACAGGCGGTAGAGCAGCGCGATGGCGGCACCGACCCGGCCGTCATAGATGGGAGAGCCAGTGGTGTCGAGCAGGGCATGGATCTTAGTCATGCCCGAGTCGAATCTTAGGATGTTCTGCTTGGTGAGGTGGTTGAGCTGCTGCTTGCGGTCCAGCGCGAGAAGCGCCTGGCACTGCTTTAGGTAATTCACCAAGTTCTTGTCGTGCATTTGCTCCTTGAGGAATCCGACGGCGCCATCGACATTTCCCCACGCTAGGATCGCTTCGCAGGCCCCATGCGTGGCGAACTCATCGCGGGCGCGAACCGCAAGGCGCAAGCGAATGCGCAGCCGGCGCAGCTCCGCCTTGACCGTCTCCCAGTTCCCGCCCCACTGGTATTCCGCCTGAACCGCTTCGATACCTTGAACCTTGCAGTCGATCGCTTTGCGCACGAACCTGCTGCGCGCGACCTTCAGATGCACTGGCAGAGTGGGGAGGTTTTCGATTAGCCACTCGATGAGGCCGAGCACGTCCGGTTGCTCGAGAAACTGCTTGCGATTCATTCCATGGTTCCTAGTCGCGTCGTGATGAGGATGAAGCTCTAAGATAGCGCACGACGGGGTATGTTTGAGTGCCTGTTTTTCGATCCACAGTGGATCCTTCACTATTGACTACACTCGACGAGCGGGCATTCGCTTTGGCTAATCCTAAAAGTCACTAGAGCTGGCATTTGGACGACAGAGCATCTGAATGGACTTTTGATGAGGTCGGAATCAAATGCAAAGGCTAGGCGATTCGATTTTTCTTAGTGCTTCTGACTTGGTTGGACATCTTAACTGCCGGCACTTAACGAGCCTTGACTTAGCGGTGGCGAATGGCGAGCTAGAACGCCCCGCTATCTGGGACCCATTGCTGCAGATTCTTTGGGAGCGTGGCGCGCGACATGAACAAGGCTTTGTCGAGCACCTACGATCCCAAGGTCTATCCGTCACAATCATTGACGGTGTCGGAGTTGATGACGAATCGGTCGAGCGCACAAGGAGCGCCATGGTCGCTGGGGACGAGATCATAGTACAAGGCGCGTTTCGCGCGAATGGTTGGGTGGGTCGCACGGATGTCCTCAGGCGAATAGAGGTCGAGAGCGATCTCGGAGCATGGTCTTATGAGGTGATCGATACCAAGCTCGCTCGTGAGACCAAAGGTGGAACTGTCTTGCAGCTTTGCTTGTATGCGGATCTAGTCGGCACCATCCAAGGGGGTTGCCCGACGCATAGCTATGTAGTTGCCCCATGGTCTGGGTATGAGCCACAGATGTATCGAATGGACGATTACGCAGCGTACTTCCGACGAGTCAAAAGCAGCCTTGTAGCTGCTATCGAGCACGCGGGGGAGGTGATCTATCCTGAACCGAAGGAGCATTGCGACATCTGTCGTTGGCAGAGTCGTTGCGACCGGAAACGTCGAGAGGATGACCATCTCTCGCTTGTGGCCGGGATCACCAAAGTCCATATCGATGAGTTAAGACGGCACGGCATAGAATCCATGACGGATCTAGCAGCAATGCCGGTTCCGCTTGCATGGAGACCCTCGCGCGGGGCAGTACATTCGTACGAGCGGGTACGAGAGCAGGCGCGCATTCAGATCGAGGGACGCGAAGCTGGGAGCGTGCTTCACGAACTTTTACCTGTGACGGAAGGATTCGGTTTAGCGAGCCTACCCGAACCCTCAGTCGGGGATATCTTCTTCGATCTGGAGGGCGATCCATTTGCTGGGGAAGGCGGCCTTGAGTACTTGTTTGGTTATACTTTTATTGATGGTAGCAATGGCATCGCTTACACAGCTGACTGGGCGCTATCTCGTGAGGAGGAAAAACTGAATTTCGAGCGTTTCATCGATTTCGTCGTCGCTCGACAGGAGCAATACCCGGATCTGCACATTTACCATTTCGCACCCTATGAGCCGGCTGCTCTAAAACGGTTGATGGGGCGGCATGCAAGTCGTGAAGAGGAGATTGATGCTCTTCTGCGCTCCAAACGCTTTGTTGACCTTTACAGCGTGATACGAAATGGTCTGCGAGCGAGCGTGGAAAGTTACTCGATCAAAAAGCTTGAGCCCTTATACGATTTCATCCGAGATACAGAGCTTTCAGAAGCAAACATGGCGCTTGCTAAGGTTCAAGCATGTCTTGAGCTGGGAGATTTAGCATTCATCAATGATGCTGATCGTTATGTTGTGACTGGATACAACCGAGATGACTGCGTATCTACATGGCGCCTTCGGGACTGGTTAGAAATACGGCGCACCAACTTGATCAATGTTGGCAATATCACTCCTCGACCGGAAGTACCTGAGAGCGTGCCAAGCGAGGCACTTGGTGAATGGCAAGAGAAGATCAATGGGCTTATCGAACGGTTGACGGACGGGGTTCCTACTGATGCGGCGGAGCGCACGGCCGAGGAGCATGCTCGATGGATTCTCGCGCATTCGCTCGACTGGCACCGGCGAGAACAGAAGGCGCTTTGGTGGGAGTATTTCCGCCTTTCCGACCTTATGGCAGAAGATTTGCTCGACGAGCGAGCTGGACTTTCAGGTCTAACATTTGTGGGCGTGAATGGGGGAACAGCTAAGGCACCCATTCATCGCTACAGCTTCCCTCCTCAAGAAACGGAGATGCGCGGCAGTGAAGATTTGCACACTTTAGGAGGCAGGAAACTAGGCAGCGTCGACGCAATTTCTCTGGATGAACGTTGGGTCGATATTAAGAAACGAGGGGACAGTGCAAATATTCATCCTGAGGCAGTTTTTTCCCACACAGTTATTAATACTACTGTCCTTGCGAATGCGCTTGTTCGCATCGGCGAACATGTCGTTGCTCATGGAATGGAGGGGGACGGACCCTTTCAGGCCGCTCGTGATCTTCTGATGCGTCTGCCCCCTCGGATAGGCAATCAACCGATCCAGCATGATGGTGAGCCTGCCCTAGATGCCGCACTCCGTGTTGCGGCACATATCGAAAGTGGACTGCTTCCAATCCAAGGGCCGCCAGGTGCCGGCAAGACGCACACAGGCTCACGCATGATCTGTTCTCTCGTACAAACCGGGAAGACTGTTGGAGTAACTGCCAATAGCCACAAGGTCATCCGCAACCTTCTCGATGGAGTTGTGAAGGCTTCTGAAGAAATGGGAATTGATGTTTGCTGCTTTCAAAAACCTTCGGAGATGGAACCAGATCAGCAGCGATTGCGATTTGTAAAAAGTAATGCTGATTTGCTAAACGCCATCGGCAGCAGAGCAAATGTGGCAGGAGGGACTGCTTGGCTGTGGGCGTTGCCTGATGCAGCGCACTCCGTAGATGTGCTGTTTATTGATGAAGCGGCGCAAATGGCGCTTGCGAATGTAATTGCGGTATCACAAGCGGCGAATAGCGTTGTGTTGCTAGGCGATCCGCAACAACTCGATCAGCCGATGCAGGGTAGTCATCCAGAAGGCACTGATGTTTCAGCTCTGCATCATATTCTTGGTGAAGAGCAGACGATTGCGTCTGACCGAGGACTTTTTCTTGCGGAGACATGGCGTCTTCATCCGGACATCTGCTCCTATACGTCCGAACTATTCTACGAGGGGCGTCTTCATCCTCGCCCAGGATTGGAGGCTCAAGCAATTCGCTCACCCGGACGCCTCAATGGTTCAGGCCTCCGCTATGTGGCAGTCGTTTCTGAAGGCAATCAGAGTTCATCGCCGGAAGAGGCTGATTGCGTTCGAACGCTCGTGGAGGAAGTCCTTGCGTCAGGCACTACCTGGATCGACAGGCATGGTGTTGAGCGACTGATATTGCTTCAAGATATATTAATCATTGCTCCCTATAATGCGCAGGTGTTCGAGTTGCAGGACCGCATTTCGGGCGCTCGGATCGGAACTGTCGACAAATTCCAAGGACAGGAAGCGCCGATCGTCATTTACTCGATGACAACATCAAGCTACGTCGATGCACCGCGTGGAATGGATTTTCTCTACAGCCTAAACCGACTGAATGTCGCTACATCACGTGCAAAATGTGTTTGTGTACTCGTTGCGTCACCTACTTTGTTTGAGGCTCAATGCCGAACACCCCGCCAGATGCAACTTGCCAATGCTTTCTGCCGTTACGATGAACTTGCGACGAAAATATAGAAAAAGGAGTTAGTAATCCTGACGTCCGCTGCGTTTTCTGCCGCATCACCATGGCTCGTGATGATACGTATTCGCCAGGAGCGACATCGCGCGCACGGACCTTGGGCTTCATTAAGTCGCAGGCTCGAAGCTTGCTATCAATGGCCAGATCGAAGAGAGCCAGATCTCTGCGTCGATGCCTGCCCCCTGCGGTCCAGGACCAGGCGGCGAAATCAGACTTCGTCATGAGCGTTTATCCGAAAGGCGCCAGTGGGGCAGTATCCCCGCAGGTGCAGGGCGGATGAATACGCCGGCCGGAATACAGTTGTGAGACGCAATCATCAATCAGCGGATGCGTTTGAACGATGCCATGCAAGGGTAGCCTGTCACCTATAAGATTTAGGGCTTCAAAAACTATAATGCGATGAGGTTCGTGTTCCAATGCAGCAACTTAATATCGCTGTGCCTTATGGCGAACGATGCGTGCTCACACCAAGTGGTTGCGCAGTGGTGTGGCCGTTTCTGAATGCAAAGAAAGGCGATGGCCCCTATGAGCTATTTCTGGACACCAATGCCCTGAGTAAAGTGGATTGGGCGCGCCAGCTGCCACAGCACGTCCGGCACCAGTCCATTCTGAATCCGTTGCCGGCGCTGATGGAACAGTGGTTTTCCAATCCAGAGTTTCGCGCTGACCCGATTACCCGAATAGACGCGATGACTCAAACCTTGTGCGATTTGGGCTTTAACTTTCGAGCGAATTTCGCCGAGCAACAAGTGGCCCTTTTACGCAGGAATGAAGCGGCACTGAAGACGCAGTTCAGCCTCATTTTTCCCTATGTGGTGATCATGAAATCATTGCTGTCGAGGAAGATGCCGGTTGATACGGCGCTGGCTGAGCTTGATCGAATTGGCCAGGCTGATATTCCGCGCTTCACTTCCAGCCTTATGTTGACTGCCTTAGGGGTTGTGCTGAAAAGTCAGCAGGCGCTCAAACTCGACGAGGATACGAAGCCTGCCTACTCGTATCTGGATTCCTTCCTGGCTTTCCAGTCGGGACAAAAGGTTGAGGGCAGCCACATCACAGTGCCGTACCTGCGCAACCGGGCGGGGGGTTTGAACCTATGGTTGATACTGCCGACGCTACGCCAGCAGGGTTATTCATTTATTGGCACACCTGCAGTGGTCACGGGCGATAAAGTACTGCACCGATTGATCCTGCGCGTACTGCCACCGCTGCTGCATGTCAGTCAGAAAACGTGCTTTTCCATCTTTCCGGAGGGATTGGATGAGGCCCAATGCACGAAAATTCTCCAGACTGTACAGACCGTTGGGATCAGAGGCGAGATGACCACGGAGCAGCGCCGGCAGCGAGTGGCAGCGTTGTTTGAGTTGGCCAAGGATTTTTGTGCCAACGCTGAAGAGCGTGCGGCCGTAGACGAAGGTTGGCAGGAATGGTGCCTGCCGGGGCTTGGGTTGGATATCCGATTGGACTGAACTACCAGTGCCGGTCCTGATTGCTCAGGACCGGAATTAGTTTGGTGAACTACGCGTCGGCCGATATCACGGCAGTGCCATCGACGACTTCATCAGAGAGTCACGACTCGATCAACTCCCGCACCCGCGCCATCAAGGTGCTGAGTTGTGGAGGTGGGGATGGACACGAGATTTCCGTGTGACAATTTCATTTCTTTGGTTGGTGAGTGGAGTTTTTTCAACTGCTTATTATTTGCTGGTTCGTGTGCTCCCTCACTTAGAGCATCGAGTAACGCATTATGTGTCGATATCTGATACGATTTTGCTCAGCAATAAGTGCTTGGCTTTTAATAAATCAGTTAATGTCTTTTGGGATCGCTGCTTGAATTGCTGGTTTAGTGTCAATTTTCGTTCTAAATTTCAACTGGTACCCTCAGGGAGGGAATTCTGTGACTGTAGAGGCTCCAGATGTGCTTCCTGCCATCGTCGATACCAGCAAGCCGCTGGGGCAAGCAGTTGTGGCGATGTTTAAAGGCGTTGAAGAGGAGCTTGAGGAATATCCTCCAGGGGCTGTGAAAATCATCATTTTTGGTGGAGTCGCGGTACACCTGTATACCAATCACCGTGTTTCGGTAGATATTGACGGCGAAATTTTTCACTGTGATCGATCTTTGAGCAAGGATGAGCTCATTGAAAGCCTAGGGGCTACGCCTGAGTCGTTCGTCGATCCTGCAGGGCGAACCCTTGCCCTGAACTACGATCTCACGTTCAATACCACGCTTGGGCCACTTCATGAGGACTATCTCGATCGTGCGATTCGCCTTGAAGAATTTGGTGACGCTTCTCCAATTCATATTTTCATTGCGGCCCCATTGGATCTAGCTATCTCGAAGCTCGGACGTGCTACTGAGCAAGACATCGAAGATATTGAAAAGCTCTTACGGATGGGGTTAATCTTGACCACAGATCTGAATCGACTGGCTTTACAGGCGATTGACGTGTACGTTGGTAACAAGGAACCACCACACTCGATCCTTAAGCGGATTATTGCGGATTATCTGGAGACTCACGATGATGACGAAGCGCCATAGCGCCACCGTCCTCTCGACTGAATTGGAACGGCTGGCGAAGCAACCTCTGGATCAAGCGGATGACGCTGCCTTGGTGAGAGCTGCTCGTGCGTTTTGGTACTCGAATGATAACCTTGAAACTGCACTGAACTCATTTTTGCGTAAGGGCAGAAGCGCTGTTGAGGTTAGGCGTGCTGGCTATCTGTTTGAACGACTGACTCAATTTACATGTGCTACGGATTCTCGCGTGTCCGAGGCCAATCGTGCTTTGAGTCTTGTCGTATCTCACAAGCAGAGTCATGCCGTTGCAACAAAAGGCCGCGTTGATCGATTAGCATTGTCTTGGGGGCTAGATAAGGGGTTGGGCTTGAAAGTTCAAGCGCTGATGCCCTTTCAGACAAGGCATTTCGAGGCTACCCAGCGACAAATGCAAGCGGCGTGCTGAGTGAGTGCTGTAAAAAAACCGGCCGTTTGTTGCCGGTTTTTTTATATGTGTATTTTGTTGAATTGACAAAAGCGTAGATCGGGGTACCCTACAGGCAGGCCTGAGCCGCTAAGCGGCTCAGGCCTGCCTGTAGGGTACCCCGAGCATACGAAATCACTCTCTTCAAACTAATACTTGAGAGAGTGATCTATCCTGAGCACCAACTGTTGATTTGAGGCGGTTCTACTTAAGTCACGATACCTTCTCAGATTTGATTGTCGACGGCTTCTTTCAAAGTGCCGAAAGCGTAGTCGGATTCTGTCTGCTAAAATATTTTATTGAGCCGTAAATACAAAACTCAAGGTTAAAGTCAGTAACCGTGCGCCAGTAATATACCGTAGTCTTCAACAAATTTCTGTCGTAAGTAAAACTTCCGGTAGGCTTGTTGTACAGTATTGAAGTATTCCGACGGTGAGCCCCATGTCATGCTGCGTAGGAGATTGCCGCCATCGGAGTCCTCATTGTGAAAGTCGTTGTACTTGACCAAGTCCGTAAATTGGAAACCCAGTGCTGAAAGCTGCCGGTAGCACTCCAGCTCCTCCGGAGTTATAGGGCCGCTAGTCATTGCGCAATGCCCACTCATTTCGTCAGGGAATGCTTGTGCGTGAGCGAATGCTTGGTCCCAATCTAGCGCCAGTCGATCGTAATAAATATAGCCTTTAGCTTTTGGATCTCCTACTTGCTGCTCTTTGCTCAGAACACTAGTAGCCTTAGCGAAATCTTTATATAGCGCGAAATATGCCAGTGTCACGCCGCTCTGAACGGCAAAATCAATGGTCTGCAGTGCAGTTTCCTGCGTCTCCCATGGGCCGCCAAGCATGAAATAGGCTTTTGTGAGAATGTCCTTTGAGTGAAGTCGAAGGAACAGTTCTGAAATTTTGGCATTGGTAACGAGTTCACTCGCTGCCTTATTTTTTCTCCGTTGATCCTCGCTCCCATGCTCAACGCCAAATGCGAGCATGCGACATCCTGAGCGTTGCAATCGGTCTATGAAGTCGTCGAGTTCCAGATCGTAGGAAAAAAAGTCCTCAAGGCGGAAGATTCCACGCCAGCCAAAAGAATCACCAGTCGTTTCCTTGATTTTTTCTAGGCCATCTAGAAACTCGCTAGCCCATGCGAGCCCAGAGTATCTGGCATTGTTGTCGCCCTTTTTCGCATCCGAAGCTATCTGCGGTAGCAAGTTGTCATCAATGAACTGAATCCGAATATCTTGGTGCTGCAGAGATAGATTGCGAATTTCGGCGAGTACATGTCCGACTTTGCGGCGTTGCTCACCTCCGCTCTTATCCCTGCGTTCAGTACAGAAGGCGCAGTTCCAGTCGCACCCCTGCGACATGACCAGATGAGCCTCATGGAACGTCTGCGACTTCGACCTTGTTCGGGCCGGCTCATATTGGCTATCGCCGACGCGATAGATCCGGCGATCAAGCAAAACATCCGACCATGCAGTCCCCGGCGATTCCAGCGATGGTTGCTGCGGCGTGTTGCATCGTTGGATGCCGCGACCTATGACGTTCCAGCTCTTGAGGTTGGCAGTAATGCCTTGCGCTGCAGGCCACTGTCCTGAAGTTTTCAAACTCGCCACTAGTGTAGACAGATTCTCTACTGCATTGGTCGCAACGGCAAAGTCCCAGCTTGCCTGGGCGTCCTCCGTGTGCACCATAGAGAACTGCCAGGCATTGAGCTTGGCTGCCGGACCACCAATTACCAGCGTCGTACTATGTGTCCGGTTGCGAATATCGACGAGCATATTCATTGTTGATCTTATGGTGGAAAACACAGTGTTGAATCCAATCAGATCGAAAGTTCGCGCCAGGCTCAACACTTCAGCGCGCAGCTTCGGGAACCTGTGGCAGTCAGCGATCTGCACGTCGTGGCCTTGCGCTGCGAGATGAGACGCCAGCAGGCCCAGGCCTAGCGCAGGAGTGCTAGTTCGTGATGCGCCCGACTCATCATCGTCGATGGGGGGCAACACGAGCAGTATGCGTTTCACAACCTGTAGGGTGTCGGTACGTGTATCAGCCACTTCCGGATGGGTCCGGCCGCGGAGTTGAGGCGCTGTCCCACCCACGACGGGACCAATCAACCATCTGGCCACGGGAAAATCCAAGACGCTCAAAAGAGTTGGATTACCGGCCTCTGAAGCCGATGCGCGCTCCTCCAAATAATGAGTCAGGAATTCCCGATGTAGCCATGGATGGCCCTTGTCGGCTCCGACAGCCATGTCCACAATTTTACCTAGCTCCTCGTTAAGGGAGCTTTCGATGCAGAGGCTCCCTGCAGCAATGGCAGCGTCCAGCCGTCGCCGCAAGGTGTGTGAGAACGCGAGATGCAATGCAGCCCAACGAATACTCTCATCTTCATCAAGGGCCATGCTATGCAGGACCTTGAGAAGCACCTGCGTCGGGAGGCTTGCTGTAGCAAGCGCTGCAAAGACGCGCTTGTCACCACGCCAATGACCCTTGACCTTGCCCGCATCCGGATAATAGTTCTTGAAAAAAGTGACAGTCTGATCGGCCACCTGTCGGGCCGGTTCTAAGCCCAACGCCATTAATGCTAGTGCTGTCGACGCAAGTCCAGGGTCGCCTACGATGGCTAGAGCAATGTCATGCGCCTCTCGTGTTACTTTCACGCAGCGCGCGTGTTCGAGCGCGAATGCTGGGTCACTTTCAATGTTTGTAAAGAGCTGCTTGAGTTCTGGATATTTGCTGGCAAGGCGTGCAAGCCGAGTGGGAAATGAGGTCGCCGCACCGGGTAACTGTGTAGGCTTGAAGAACTTTGGTGCAATCTCGCTCGCCTGGTGCGAGAACTCTTCGGCAAAGTCTGAGGCGTAGTAAAACAATTCCTTTATTAAAAATTCATCCTTCCAGATCACCTGCAGCATGGCCTCTGGAAAGGACTCCGAAAACTCCCTAAAGCTTAAGCATATGTTGGAGCATGCCGCCATGAAGCGCCAACACACGTCCATACGTCCAGACTCTCTCGCAGCTTCTTCGGTTGGACTCGTGGCGGCCATGCGATTGCCAATAGTGCTGCCGATAGCGCGCAGCTTCATAAGCAGCTCGGCTTTACTCTCTTCATTGACGCTCTTGCCGGCATCACTAAGGTTGTTGAACGCAGTCGTTAAATCGCCCCAATCCTCTTCGAGATCCAGATGGTGTAGATCACTGAGAATACGCTCCAACACAAGACGAGACTCCTCCTGCTTTTGCCCTACGGCCTGTCGGGATGCCCAATGAACGGATCCAGGTAAGTACCAGCCAGTGCCCTCAAGTAAGTCGGAAGCGCAGCGCTTCCAGCTGAATTCACGTTTGATTAGTTTTGCCAGCTCAATAGCAGCCTTCTTACGCTCTTCGAGGTCAGTCATGATCTCGAGCAACACGTCGGCAAAACTCTCGATGTCCGCTGGATTGGGGGTGCCTGAGGTCGTGCTGCCCCCGATATTGACGAATTCGACACTGCTGAATGTCATCTCTGGGAATTGCTGCTTCAGATCTTCGAGCAGCATAGCGAGCCCCGACTGAGCCGAACACACGAGCGGGACGCCTGCACAAAGGGCTTCCCAACCGCTCAGTCCGAACCCCTCATGCCACGACGGCATCAGTGCAACATGGCAACGGGCTAATCGACGACGCAGAGCTACCTGATCGTCAGAGAACGGTTCAGCGTGTAACGCAAATGCTGCGCCCCTACTGCCTATCTCCTTTAACTCGTCTAGCGCGGTTTGATCAGAATCGGGGTCAACTCCCCAGGCGAATAATTGACCACGCGCGCGCCACACTTCAGCATTGATTGCACGTCCACGCTCGTATGCCTTTGCCAACGCATGAACAGCTAATACCGAGTTTTTTATTGGGTCATCGTCACGGTTAAGACGTCCCGAGATAAAAATGTGCAGGTCAACGCGGGAGTCGTGTGTCTGAAAATCAACTTTGTCTACGCCCGGTATTAATGGCCTAACTGGCGATCTTGGGCGGTGCGTAGCGCTTCGTGCTGATGCGAAGTTGCGCTGTAATAGTGGGCCCACCGCAAAAGCACAATCTGCGGTCGCGATGATGTCTCGCTGTATTGTGGAGCGATTGACCACATCCTGCATGCTCTGACTTTTCATGAAGGCGTACGCCGAGTAGTCCATGTGACCAATCACGGCGGATTTGACGTTAAATCCACTTCCAAGGTGCTCACTAAGCTCCTTGGCGCAGTCGATGGCCACCCGACCTGTTATGGAATCGTGTCCAACCACTAGTACTCCCAGTAACGTTTCTGGCTCGAACTCTTTGCAGCGTTTGGCAATGTCCTCCATGAGCGTGGAAGCGTTGAACGTCGTATGTTCGATAAGTTCGATGGCGACTGAACTGCTGCCCACAATTGGCTGCTGATTTACAAAGCAGATCGTCTTGCTGCCTTTCGGCAGGGCCTGAGTCATACCTTCCGCTAAGCCTTTGTTGAAGACGTTTAATCCACCCAGCTCGCTTCCCCAGCGGGTTGCAAGCATAGCCACCACGTACGCCATTTTGGCTCCTAGAATTTGTGATGTATTGGCGGTTAACCGCGGCGCTTAGCGCGTAAGGGACCATAGAGTAGGGCTGCTGTTGATTCAATTAGGTTATTCATCGGCGCAAGGCCTGATTCCGGAATCATTGTCCGGAACGGATGTTCTTTAAGTCGTGGCACCTCATCACCTGTGATGGCTACGGCAGTCGCTCCCTGAACGCGTTGCTCAGGATTGAGTAAGTTGAATCCGGTGTAGCCACTTTCGTCGATGTGGAAGCATTCCATGCGTATTCATCCTGGCGTCAACGCTCGAACAACACGATTGCAGTTCCGAACTGATCATGCCCGAAGGCTCGCGTGCTGGCGAGGCACACTTCGCTTGATGAAACGACTAGTGATACGACGGAACGGCGACTTTCTAGAGCACTACATGTTCGTGCGACGCCGATTTGATCCAGTTGCCGAAATGCCACTGATCCAATCTGACTCCTCTCGAACCTTCGCCTACGCTGGATTTGTACCAATTTGGAGGTGGGGCAGTCTTGCGTCGGCACGTGGGGCAATTCGGTGTCTGCGTGAATAGCCTCTGGTTTGAAAGCAGCTGTAGCAGAGATTAGCCAACGCTTGGAGCACCAACACAAGGCCACTCTTGCTGTGCATCAAGTCCTGTTCAATAGCATGAAAGACGCCTCACTACAGTCACAAGCGCAGTCAGACCAAAAACTGCAGGCCAGTAAGGTGCTGGTTGACACACTGTCCGACGGGCAGGCCAGAATCATCGGGGCGTTGAATCAGCATACTGGCGCCCTGACCGCCCGCCTTGATCAGAGCCAAGCCAAGCTACGTCAGCTGACGATCACTTTGGCCGTGTTTTTCGGATCGATGATGGCCTACGTGGGGTATGAGCTGCTGAGTCGGTTTAGCTGATGCCTTGAGGGGGAGCCATAAAATCTATGGTCGCCCCAGCACAATGAGCCCCAAGAACCCCTCTGTTACTGAGATCTAGGTCAAATGTGTTCTAGCTCAAGCATTCAAAGCGCAGCTCGTTCAACTGGCTCCAACTTTATCGCTCCCGCCCAAGTCTCCATTTGGGCTTCTGTATCCCGGCGCGAACATTGAGCTTTCTACCCCATAGAGAGCCAAGGGATCACTGAGCCATAGGCGGTATGCATTGTCTTCAATGCTGTGGTCGGGTGAGCAGTCCACGTGGTATTGCTGTAGGACGTACCCAGCCATCGCTGCGCGCACTCGAAGTCTGAGCACACCGCCAGGCATCTCGTAGTCGAGCATCACAATCTGCGCATAATTCTTATCAGGGTGCGGCACGAGCGGGAGATCCAGCATTCTATTCCACTGATCATCGTGCTTTTGGTTTTCGTCGTTCTTGGGTTTACCCCCCCACTGAGTCTGAGCCGTACCGATTCGAGCCAAAACGAAGTCCACAAATTTCTGGCGTTTCCGATCGTACGCTCGGACGTGCCAGCGCAAGCCATCGCAGCTGACCGCGAACGGCACGATTTCCCGCTCAGACTCGCCCGACCCCGAGGTATAGCTGATTTTTACCACCTGGTGGAGGCTGATCGCGCGCGAGATCGGCGCCAAAACCTCTACCTTTGGCTTGCTGAGCAGCGAAATGGATTCGTTCAGAATGAGTGGCTTCTCTCCATCTAGACCGTATCCGTACCCTTGGGAAAGCGCCGTGAGCACGCGCTCAGGCGAGTGCACGATTAGAGGCGAGAACGTCTCGCGTATCGCATAATGCTTGGTCACAGTGTCCAGCTCAGTGTTCTCAGGAGCAATCTCCCGATACTGCGCGAAGTCGCGGGTGGCAGCGGCCGCGCCCACCCCGAAACGATCCATGAGATCAGTTCGTGAAACGGCCCCCGTGAAGTACAGGCGAAAATCTATGTACACCAGGCGCTCCCGTTGCGCTTGGCTGTATTCGCTCAAATCAATCATTTGCTCTCCGTCTTGCCTTCTTACCTGTCCTGCTGGATATCCAATATCTGATCGGGCGCATCTAGCAACAATGATAACACACGAGTGCTTGACGTCATCAAAATGATGATGATATGGTTTGTTTATGGTTGTGATACATATCTATCCATAGCACCTTAGGCGATTCAAAAAGGAGGCTTGGATGGGATGTCAGAGCGCCAGAAACAGAAAGGCCGGTCAAGGTACGAACTTGACCGGCCTTTGGGAAAAGACGTCTGAATTGGTTCCAGATGTCTCTCGCGCTTTGTGGAAAAAGCTTGTGGATGGTAGCCCCTATGGGCTCCCTCCGCAAGGGAGCGAGTTCTGTGTTCGAGCCACCTCATAGGAGACATTTTATGTCCCAGCTTGAGATGTTCGAAAAGCCCGAGGCGGAAGGCGAGGTCATTTATCGCATGACGATCACCACCAAATCGGGGAAGGTGATTCGACGTGCTAACGGCCAACCGTTCCGCATTGTCATTCGACCAAAAACGAGCAGTTGATTTAGTCGCTTAACAGAGCTCAGGGCACGTTTTGTGCCCTGGGGCTAGTCGCTCCCCATATAAAAGGATTACGACATGTCTAGATGTACAGCACCAGTACGTGGACATAACTCAGCGGCCGCTGCCGCTGCCTGTCCTGCATGCCGCTATCGCACCAGTTCCCGCAGTAGTTCTCGCTATGACGGTTATGGCTCGTCCTACTCCTCCTCGGTCGGCAATGGAGGTAGCCATGCTAACAGTGGCGGCGGTGGTGGTGGCGGGTCCAGCAGCAGTTCAAAGCCGCGCTGGTCGAGACCAGGTTCATCCGTATCGTACTCACCGGCCCAGGTGCAGTCCCTCACTCCAATTCGCGAAACCGTTGAGACGCGAGCAGCGGAGCAACCTGACCTTCGTGACGTCTTCCTGTGCCACGCATGGGACGATCGGCACGGACCTGCCAAAGAGCTGCACGAGTTGCTCGTGGCGGCTGGTGTCAAAGTTTGGTTTAGCGAGAGGGACCTAGGTCTCGGTGTTCCAATGATGCGCACAATCGACAAGGGCTTAGCGAATTCGCGAATTGGGCTTGTGCTGGTCACTCCCGCGTTGCTGACGCGCCTTCCCAAAGAGAGTGTTGCTGACAAAGAACTTTCGGCACTCCTGGCGGGTAACCAGCTCGTTCCCATTGTGCACAACACGACGTATGAAGCTCTCCGCAATGTAAGTCCCTTGCTCGCCTCCCGAAGCGGCTTGGACACTGCAGAAGATTCAATGGCGGTGGTTGCGGCAAAAATCGCCGAGCTGGTAGCGCTCTAGCTCTTTTGCTCACACAGTTTCGGCATTCAGATGCGGATGCTCGTACATTTTATCCTCTACGGTTTAACAGACCTGCCTTCGGCAGGGCTGTTAGCTCCGACTAAGAGACCGATTTGGGCCTATTGCTGCCTGTTGTCAAAAGCTGAAGGCAGTCTGAGGATGCCGTCAACGGTCGAGTTGCAGCAGCAATTTTTAGGCAGTCACCCAACGGTATTGTTTGGATACTTTTACCCGCGAAGGCGTTACACGAGACGGCTATCCATGGTGGAAAAGTAGTGCAGGCGATTCTCCATGGAGGGGGAGTGATTTCAATATGCCTTTATGGTGATGGTCCGAATGGAATTTCTAAGGAGGAGTGGGTTGATGGTAAAGGAATACGCTGAGTATGAAGTCCAACGGACATTGCATCAGGTGTGTTCTGCGAATAACCCAAAGGATGCGTTGGAATGCTTTCAGAGAAATAGAGCTGCTCGGTGACTGGCGCATCATGTATGCGGCAGCTCAATCGGGTGGGCCGTTTAGCTCGGTAGCCGCGACGAGCGGTATATGCTTCAGCCAAGAAACCTTATGGTTTCACTTGTTTCGCAGAGCGCAAGGGATGCAATGTCGAGGATCTACACCTATCTGAACTCAATCAGCTCTGGTCAGCCGATCAACTTTGAGGCTTTTGCTAAGGAATTGAAGAAGCATGGCAAAGGTGCTGGCTATCTGTTCGATACGTTTTCAACGTCGAAAATTGGAAAGAGCAGCTATCAGGTGGCTATCTTGCGTGAGGATCGCTTTGCGGAGCTGATTCGTGAACACGCTCCATCAGAAGTTGCGGGTCGTATTGGTGCTGCTTTGGACGGAAGTAGCCACGCAGCAGCAGTAAGCGGCTCGCTTTTGATAACACGAAGCATGGTCCATCCTCATCCAAGCGTAGTTCTTCTGAGCAAGCATGGATGGGAAGCACCTAACACTCTCCGGCCAGCGGCGTTGCTGGTGGAAAATCTCGAGAATTTCCTAGCTCTCAAACAGACCGTCGACATCCTGGCCGACTGTGGCGTAGCTGAGCAAAGTGAAAGTTTCGATGTCATTTTCAGCGCCGGTAATCAGATCACCAACAGACTGAATATGCCATTTCTCAGCCAATACCAGAGGCTGTACTGCCTTTTTGATGTCGACTTAGGTGGACTGACAATGTATCGAACCCTTCTCAAAGGGCTGCCAGACGGGCACCGGGTCGTGTTTGTGTACCCTGATGATATCGCACACCGGTTAAGCGCTTCCAAATACTCACTAAATCAGCAAACGAGACAAGATCTCCTTGAGTTCGTTGGTCTATCCAAGGAAACCAATGAGCTGATCGGACTTATGCGAGACAGCCAAAAAGCGCTAGAGCAGGAAACCTATTTGATGTCGACAACGACAAGGGACTGATGATGTTGAGCGATTCCTCTGCGTTCCAGGATGTATACAAATTCCACAGGCTGATTTTTGTTAACAGTGCTGCCTATGCCTACACCGTAATCCGCGTGGACAAGCACACCGCTTTGTGTGGCCAGAACAACCTCGGAAAGACCTCGATGTTGAATGCATTGAAGCTTTTTTTGCTGCCACACGAGAACTTCAAGAGCTGCGCTAAGAAATTCGCCTTCAAGGGGCCGGCCGGGACGTACTACTCGACTGATGCTAGCTACAGCTACTATTTCCCCGAAAACCACTCCTTCATCATCCTCGAAGCAGAGAACATGCACGGCCCGTTCTGTTTGGTCCTGCACCGAGGGAATCGACCATTCTCATACGGCCGTATGGCAGTACCTTGCATGTATGCCGATATCCAGCACATGTTTTGGGACCTTGAGTCGCCCATCAATGGAGGCATGGGGGCTCCGATAGAAGGCATCTCACTTTCTGGTGTGCTTTCGGATCTCCGAGCTCGGGGCGGGGAGGCAATGAACGACGGTGCTGTCATTCGCCAGCGGCTCTTCGGTCAACAGGCTCTTAATCGTGAGGAGGGCCGATTCTGCTTGCTGCCTCTTAGGAATGGCGGTACAGCACGCGAGATCGAAGCGTGGAAGATGCTAATCCACCTGGCCTTCGACATTGGGGCGAAGGACAACCGCACTCTGCCGGATACTATCGCTACGATCATCGAGGGGGATAAGGACCGTAAGAATGCAGAGCTGAGTGTCAGCCTGAGCGAGATCCTCGATGACTATGAGAACCTGAAAAAAGAAGGCGATCGCCTGGCGGACATAGAAAGCGCGCGGAGGTCTTGGGAGAGCTTTGATAACCAGTTCCAACTGTTTGAGACGAAATCCGAACTGATCGTTCAGAGTATCGTCGATGTTGAGCATGCCTTGGCTGAAAGGCAGTCCAGCATTCTTGATGATGTTAAGGCAGCATCCGAGAGATATCAGGCTCTTGATGTGGCTCACTCAGCTAAGAGACAGCACCACGGTCTGGTCAAGGCTGAGTATCTGAAGCTGGCTGGAGCACTGAGTCTCCGGCATAAGGATCTGGACGGTGTCCAAAAGCAGCTATTCAAGGTCAGCGAGATTCTTCGGCGTTACCCTGGCACAACAGAGCATGAGGTCCGCGAGCTTTTATCCGATCTCTCCGCAGAGTTGACCGCAGAGATCGAGACCCTGACAAACAAGGTTCAGAGCGCTGAACAACTAGCCCAGGCGATCAGGAATAAGAACAGTCTTTTCCATCAGCGCGACCAACTCCGAAAAATTCTTGATGAACATGTGGAAACTGTTCTCGAGCAGATCGATCGTCACAGTGCGTCGGTTCTGAGTAGCTTGAACTCTACGCTGTTCACCAAGTTGACTCCTCGACTCAACTCTGACCAGAAGCAAGCCATCAAAGAGTTTGGCTGCCTATTCCAGGAGCGAGGTTCTTTCATCAGCTTCCTGAGCCAGGAGACCTCATTTGGTTTCATGTCTTTCGACCCGACCAGAGCAAGGAAGCAGCACGAGCAAGACCTGATCAAACTGGATGACGATATCAAGGACTGTGATGACCTCATTCAGCGCCTAAACGATGACAGTAAGTTGACTGCTGAGCAGGCCAAGGAGAAAGCTAAGAAGCTGACCCGCGAGCGGATTGAAATTGATGAAGAGGTTCAACTACTCAGTCGGCATGGCTACATGCGCGAGCAGCAGAAAGCATTGGAACTTGAGGTGGGGGAACAGACGGTAGAGTTGGCCAAGCTACATGAGAGTGTGGCGGATGCCGCCGGCGAGCTGGAGGACCTAGCGGTACAGGTTGAGCGCGCAAAAGAAGTGCTCGCCAGGGTCAGGAAGGAAAACGAAGATCTGCGCAATTACCTTGAGCAGATCCGGAACGTAGCTGAGATCACTTTAGGATTCCTTTCGATCCGCGAAATGAAGCTGAAAGCTCGCGATACTTTCTTTCACCCTAGCCAGATCAAGGAGATTTCCCAGTTCGCTTCTGAGGTAGCCAAGAGCAGAGAAGCTCTGCAAGTGGCCTTGGATGAACTGCTGAAACGTAACTTGCTGGGCGAAGAGGGCAGAGACTTTGGCTACCATGCTTTCCATGACTTGAGTCGGATGCGTAGCTGTCGGAGAGCTTTCGCGGCGGTGTTTGGCACCTTGGAAGGTGAGCAGCAGACCTACCAGGCCAAGGTCACCGCGCATAACTCGAATACCTCTATTCAAATCGACGAAATCAAACACGCCAGAAGGATGATCAAGGAGTTCGAGAAAGAGGTAGATGACCAGCTTTCGGAGTTCAGTGTGTCTGACCTCGAGGCGATCGAGATTTACTGCGTATTGAATCCCCATTTCGAAGAGCTGTTGGTCGATATTGACTCCATAAACCTCATGACAACCGGGCTCCACGAGAAGCGCTTGTATGAACGATTACGAGCTTTCTGTACCGAGTTCTTTGTTAACGGTGGCCGTCGGGGGACCACCCTGGATATGAGCCTACTGATTGATCGGGTTGGATATCGGTACCGCAAGCGTGGGCATGACAAGTACACCGAAGAGGATCAATCCAACGGTACTACGGCAATGATTAACTGCCGCCTGCTATCGATTCTTCTGCGTAGGCTGCTGGTTGCGAATACACAGATCTGTTTGCCATTGGTAATGGATGAGCTGTCGAATCTGAGCCACTTGAATCTGAAGGCTGCGCGTGGCATCGCTGAGTCAGAAGGGTTCGTGCTGTTCGGGGCAACGCCGGAGCCGACGTCTACTATCGCGAAAGTAATCGAAAACTACATCGACCTTTCGCATTTTCTCGCCACCGACAGGGCATACAGCCACTTACGTCGAGTGATCTACACAGGTGAAAGCGAGTCGCTGAGAACAAAGAAAGATCCCGCCGATGCTGTTGCGGAGATCACTGCCGGATGATCGTTGCAGCAGACAAAACGGTCATGCTCATGATCGAGCATAAGCACATTTTTCTTGATCTTATCGACATCATGGATGAAGGCTCGGCTGGCGAAGAAGTGTCAACTCGTCTGTACGAGTCCAAAGTGATGAAGCTGCTTGATTCGCTGGGAGACAGTAAGTCCGATCGGCAAAAAATTGAAGCGGCCTTCGACGTGCGTAACCTCGTCCGAGCAAGCCTGATATTGCACCATGACACCAAGCGAGGAGTCATTGCCTTCGCCCCGTTTTTGATCGAGTTATTTCGCCACTTTGATAGATCGCGTCTTCGACAGCTGAGTAGCGCCGATCTTGAGGCGCTGTGCGACAGCTTCAATGATAGTCTTGAAAAGCTTCGCGATTTGACAGTGATTGAGCAGGGGAGCGACACGTTCGAGGATGAGCTTAAGCTACTCCGGGAACGCATCCGCTACGCTCAAGGGAAGATCAAGGAGAACGTGGACAGTCTTCAGGGGCAGACTCTTCGCCTGGCGGAGATCGTCGAAGTGATGAGCCTTGAGAACCTCGACGAGGTGAAGCAGGCTCGCGGTGCTTTGCAGGCGATCACCCGAATCTACGGTAGGCATGTTCTCCCCACATTGCAGTTCCTCAACGAGAGGGAACCTCTGAAGAAAGGCCTGCCGGCACTCACTGCCTTGCTGCGGATATCCGAGATGTTCCGCGATGCCAAGTTGCCAAAATTGGGTCAGCAGGTTCTCTATGCAGTGGCATCCATTCGCTCCTATCGCTACGACGTGGAGGTCATCAGCAAGTCTCTGCAGCGCTACGTGCATCAGAATGAACGTCAGCGTCGTGAGTACGACCAGGTTGAGAGTGTTTTCAACGATCTACTGGCTGCCTGTCGGGAGCTCCATGACGGGAAACTAAGGGGCAACCTCATCCCTAAAGATCATGAGGTACTGGAGCGTTTCTCTACCTTCAAAGGCATGAAGAGGCAGAGAGCCGATAGCAAGATTGAATGGCACAACGTAGACCATTGGCTTCACATTCAGGAGCATCTGCGGAGTAGCCTGGATTCACTTAAAAATACCCAAGTAACAACAACGTCTGTTGAGCCAGTTGGAGAGGACGTGCTCAAAGCCAGGCGTGCTTTAGACGTGCGCAGAAAACTAATTGGAAGGCTGATAGATGAGTGGCATGTTCAGGTTGGGCCTGACGCCCATGCGTCGCTTCACGCACATCTGGCCCAGCAGATCAGCGACTACGAAATTGCTGACCTAGTGGAAGGCGTGTCTTGGCTAAAGCACCGAGAGGACATTGTGCTAACCCCTCGATTCCAGTTAGGGGTGATTGAGGATGACAGGCAGAAGTTGACCTATTACAAATTGAGGATCGAGGAGCAGGGCAGTGAGACAACAGCTTAGCCAAGCCATCTACAAAGAGTTGATGTCGGGGAAGGTGATCAACAAAGACACCTACGAGAATGGTGAAATAAAACCCAACCCGCTCTTCGAAGAGATGCTCAATAACTACGATCAGAGCTACAAGCCCTTGTACTTGAACATCGGGTTTGAGTTGGTGATGCGGAATGGCTTTATCTACATCCGTTCAGTCGAGCGCGATGAGGAGTACAGCGAGGTGGTCAGGAAAATACAGGTTCTGCTGTTGATCCTTGCTCGCGGACTGCATGAACAGGGCTACCAGCTTGATATTCTGCGCGACGGGGAAGCTGGTGTGTCTGATGGGATCATGGAGGAGATCGGGAAGGGAGAAGACAAACAAGATGTCATGTCTGCCAGCAACATGAAAGGGGAGGCTCTTGCATCTGCAGTTAGGAAAAATCTCGAGCAGCGTGGGATCGCCTACAGGAATGCAAAAGGCAATCTGGTATTGACTCATGCTGGATTAGCGTTCTTTGACGACGTATTTAAGTACAGTAATGCTGAACCAGGTGCAGTTATGGTGGCTTGAGTTTCCGGCTTTATCAATTGGTAGATGGTTTCTTTACCCTCCATCACATCCTCGACATAGATACCACCAATGCCTGGAGCTGCTCAGAATTCAGCTCCATTAGGTCGCCATGCCGATTACTCGGCCAGGAAAACCTCCTCTGATGCAGACACCGTGCCGCCAACCAAACGCCTAGTCCGTCGTGCACCAACACCTTCATGCGATTGCCTCGGCGGTTGGCAAAGAGATAAGCACAGTGCGGCTGCGCCGCACCGAAGACAGCCACGACCCGGGCGAGCGCTTACTCGGTGCCGGAGCGAATATCCATCGGTTCGGTGGCCAGCCAAATTGCGTCGATGCGGATCACGAAGCAAGTCCACGGACAAAACTGACACATCCTTCGGGATCGGAAGACGGCCATTTCACCGTGATGGTGTGCTCGCCAAATGGCAGCTCGATGATCACCGATGACTCGGCCTGCCTTTTCGGGGCGACCTTTACCGGAACAAACGCCGACAGGGTTGCGGGTAGTTGATCTCGGAAAAGTGGTAGCCAGTTACGGATCACGTTGGCATTGATGCCGTGACTGATGGCCACGCTGGAAATGGAGGCGCCGGGCTGCAGGCATTCCTGGACAACCTGGGCTTTGAACGACTTGGAGTAAGAGCTTCGTTGGCGCATTTAAGGGCTATCGCGTCCGCTTAAAAATAAGCGGACACCATCGCCCTTAATTTGGGAGATCGGTAGGCGTGTTCACCGTTCGCTTACACCTCAGCGCAAGGTGGGATGCCCGGATGGTTACCCCAAGTCGTCGTCAGCGAACGGTTAATCCGTTAATCGTCTTGATTGCGCCGCTCGCCAAGCGGCGCAATCAGATGATTGTTCTGCGTGGTTTCTGAGTTTAAGCTGCCTTTTTCCTTCGGCCTTCCAAGTCATCTCGCCACTGCTTGAGCGATTCAATGTCGGCTTTCAGTTCGGGCTCTTCTGGAGCTTGTACCGGCATCTCATCAGACTGGCTGTGCTCAAAGCAGCTGTATTTGGTCATCAACTCGTCAATTTTTTGAAGATCCTCACGGGTGATCCCGAGAAGGGCAGGCAGACGACCATCTGTGGAAATGCCGCGCCTATGGCGTACGACGATTTTAAACAGAAGGTCATCTTCAACCGACCTTTCGATTAATTTCCTGAAATCGCTACAGATACCTTGAGCTAAGGCATAGTAAGCAGTTGCACCTGAATCTTCGCCCGCTTTCTTGGCGTCCCTGACGCGAGTCAGCAGGATGTTGTTTGCGGTCTTCGTCGAGCTATTCCACACTGCTTGATCAGCAGGGTGTCCTGATGCTCCACCAAAGGACTCGATGCACATTTGCTGGAAGTTATCCTTCTTCCAAGAATCACCAACTTTCTTGGCAACGTCATCCATCGCTCCGTAAAGCGAAAGCCTGTGCGTAAAAATAAGGACCTGCCGTTCTTTAGCCAATTCAGCTAAGCGGCATGCGACTTTCCATTCGAAATCATGATCTAGCGACGAGATTGGGTCATCGAAAATGAAAGGGGCGACACCTGGTTTGTCGGTAACGTCCGCAAGGAAAGCTGCAAGGGATATGATCCTACGCTCACCTTCGCTCAACACTTTGTCAGGCGAGTAATCACCATTTTTGAGAGCTTTGAGTTTGAGCTGATGAAGCACTCTACCCCGAGTGGTTCTGGTCTTTATCAACTCAACCTGAATTCGGGTGGCACCTAGAGCACGCAGCTCATCATTGAAGCGCTTGACGTATAACTCGGTAACCACGCTTTCGGAGATTTCGGTTGCCTTGTTAGAGATACGACGAGAGCTTGCACTAGTCTTCAGTTTGTCGAGCAGCTTGTGGTCCTTGAGCCTCTGTTGTTCCTTCCTGACTGCTTCACTTTGCTGCGAAACCCATTGGCCAGCCTCCAATGAGGTTTTATCAGCGACAGCTTTCGGCCTGTCGAACTGAAGCGCATCTTGATCGAATTGGTCTGCTTCCAAAGTCAGCTGCTGCGCGAATTGTTCAAGTACAAGGAGATTCGCGGCTACATCGGGGACCGTACCCGCCAAGCCTGACTGCTCGTGATCCAGCAGGGCTTTCCTCGATTCTCCGACACCTCTCCAAAAGCCCCACACTGCTGCCATCCACTCAGGCGTGGTTCAAAGCTGCCGCAGTGCACTGCGTCTGTACCTCGGCCTCCGTCGGGCTGTTAGGAAGCATACGGAGAGTTTCGCTGTAAGTTTGCTCGGCAGACTTTGCATCTGTTTCCAGGCGGCTTTGTACAAACAGCTCGAAATCGTTGAGTCGATCTTGGGCTTCAGCCGATAGTTCTTGATGGCAGAGCACGCAGCGCCCGTCCACGGTAACTGGATAATGCTGGTCCGGATACGGCGTTTGGGAATATGCGCGAGCCGCCTCCCACATTGCTTTCCATGTCGGCGTACCGACGCCTTCTAAAATCGCTGATTTGGCCTGCGCGCCTTCGATCGCAATACGTCGTTTGTCACGGGCGTTTGATCGCTGAGTGCGGATAGTTTGGATCTGCTCAGCGCCGAACGCCGCCACGGCTATCTTGATGCCTTTGACGATATTGGTTACTTGGACGCAGGTGTCGCGTTTCTGTTTCGCAAGCGATGAGGGATCACTGGTCTTCAGTCGTTCATTGAGCGCTTCTAAACTACCTGCGTTCTCTGGAGTCCAGCGTAAAAGATTATCGACAGCTGATGGTGCCAGCGCGCTAAGGCCTTGATAGCTCTTGCCGGCGCTCGTGTCTTTGAGGGTAGCGGGGATAGCCGGGAGCTGGCTCACAAGCTGATCTTGTTCAGCCTGCAAGGTGTCCCTAACCGAATCAGTCGCATTGGCCAGCTTCTCGAACAAACCCATGATGGGCGGGCTGTACGTGGCCGCGCTTTCGCTTTTCAGGTAATGGAGCGCCTCTTCACTATCGAAGATGTCTATCTCCCGCAATTGTTCAATCGCGGGGTGGGTGATATGCCATTCAACGCTTTCCGATGACTGATCCAGTTCAAAGCTGAGGGTGCATTTGCTGGAAGCTGGAGCCGCTTGGAAAACGTTTGGTTTGAGATCACTGGCGCGAGCTTTGCCTGTCGCTTTTTTCAGAATCCTCGTGTAACAGGACTTGCCGGAGCCATTATGCCCGTAGATAACCGTTAAATTGCCGGTACCAAAGTCTAAAGGCGCCCTGGGACCAAGGCTCTCAATTCCTGTGACGTCTGCAATACTTCGCAATCGGAGCACAGAGCCAGCTGGAGCGTGTGTTAGCTCATCGAATGTTCGATGTTTCGAGACGGCCTGCCCTGACGGCGTTTTTAACAGTGCGGTAATCTGGGAAATGTCATCCTGGGTGAGATCACCGTTTTTAAGCAGCCGATCAGCAGCCTCCTGAAGCCAGTCCGGCTGCTCAAGTAGCCAGATGCGTACCTGTCCCTGCGCGTCCATACGATTCCCTTCTGATTATAAGTCAGGAGACGCTAGCAGAGTGCCATTAGCTTAGCAATTTAGCGCGCGCTTTTAAAATTGCAGTCTTCGCGCTGCGTCCATGATGTGCGGCTGGCTTACACTGTTGCTGCCGCACAAGTGGGAGTTCGTTTAACCACGCAAGGTGAATCGTCCCCGGTTTAGTAGACGCGTTGAGTGCCTGCTTTTGGCTCGTTGCCAGCGGCTGAATCGCCGCTACTTTTTTAGCCGTGCGACTGGCAACTGCTGGCCGACTTTTGCCGGTCATGATGGGCAGAAATCGAGCCAAATAGCGCGCTCGGCGATGTCATACGAAACTATGATTACTCAGTACTGAAGATGCCGACTTATGAAGTCGGTAGCAATCCATTCTCGGTATAGGCTGGGAAAGAAATCATCGACTCGGCCGGAGGGTGCTCGTAGGCGGAGGACAACACAGCACTGAGTCGATCGCCCAGCAGATTCCAGGCACGTTTCTTCTCTTCGGCATAGTCGTGATGCAGGTAGTGGCGTCTCACCCTAGAACCGGCCAGCACATGGTTTTGGCAGCGATCGATGACGTCCAGGCTGACCCCCAAAGCCTGCATCATGGTTGCGCCCGTACGGCGCAGGTCGTGCGGCGTCCAGTCGCCGTTCTGGCCGTCGGCCAGGACCAGGGTATTGTCATGACGCCGTCTAGAGAGGGCCTTGCGGTTTTTGAAGCGAGCCTGGCGGTCACCGACTTGCTTGCTCACCACTTTCACGTCCACATGCCCTTCATCCTGCTTGTTGGGAAAACACCACTGTGAATCTCCCGTCAGGGTTTTGAGTTCCTGAAAGAAATGCAGGGCAAAGGGGGAGAGGAAGACATGGTGGTCCTGCTTCTTGCCCCGGGTGCCCTTGACGTTTTCACTGGGGAGGAACCAGGTCTGCTGGTCCAGATCGACATTTTTCCATTCGGCCTGCAGCAACTCGCCAATCCGGCACAAGGTGCCCAGGCTGATCCAGAGCGCGAGCTGCGTTTCCTTCTTTAGCGGCCGAATGCCGTCGTATTTTTGTCCCGCGGGGAGGGCGTCGTAATCGGCGGTCATTTGCTGGAAACGATTGTGCAGTTCCAACAGCTCCGCCGGGGAAAGGATGCGGCTTCTTTCTGCCTCGTAGTGAGCTGGGATCAGAGGGGAGATGTCGACCAGCTCAGTTGGATCACCCTCGATCAATAAGACCCGCCAAGGTTGGCGCTTTCTAGCCCAGCTAAACATCTGGGAAAGGTCGGCGAAGAAACTGATGGCTTGCCGGTGAGCGCCGCGGTTGACCACGGTGCGGATCAGCGCCCGAACATCGTGTTCGGAGACGCTGCTCACTGCGGTCTTGCCGAGTGCTGGCAAAAGGTCCTTGTTAAAGCGTCGTTGCAACTCGGCGTTGCCATCTTTACGCGCGACGCCATCCAACAGCCAGGCCTTGGCCAGATCCTGGACGGTCAGCGTTTGCACCTTCGTCGTTTTTACTTGTTCGTCCTCTACGTTAGCCGCGGCGTATGCCTGTGCCTTGGCAGTTTTCTTGTGCTCGTTGGGATTGATTTGCTCATCAATGAGTGCCCGTGCCTGGTTGCGGGCCTTGCGAATGTCCGTCAGGGATTTGCGTGGCCAGGACCCGCAGGCGTATTCTTTGTTCTGGTCGCCCCACCGATAGCGATAGAAAAAGCTGACCGACACGCCGTCCTTACGCAGGGAAATTCGACCCGCGAGATTGCCATCTTCCCGGAGGATTCGGCCTGCATCGTTGGCGGTCAGCGACTCGAGTTCTTTGATGGTGATTTTGGCCATGAAACGGACTCCCCCTACTTTTACCCCCACAAAAACGTCGGCTCTTGATGGACGTTACTGGACTCTCCTAGAGCAGAACACCGCTGGAGCTCAAGTAAATACTAGCTTAGAAAAATCCAGAGTAAAATTTTGGAAGCTTTCAAGAAGTACGAAAAAGGAGATGGGGTGCTAGGGGTCGAGTGTTCGAATCACTCCGTCCCGACCATTATTCCTGAGTAAATCAGACTCTTAAGCCGATCAGATAGATCGGCTTTTTTGTGCCTGCGCAAAACCCGCGAAAGCTACAGATCTTAGTGCAATTGTTAGCAGGTTCCGACTGAGCTAACCAGTTAGAAGGATTCATGGGGTTGCCCGTTGGAGACTATTCTTGAAGCTAATGGGCGAACGGCTACCGTAAACCGGCAGCCGCCCTTGCGCCCCTTAAACCTTAAACCGCTCCACCAACCGCTCCAATTCATGCCCCAACCGCGCCAGCTCGTTACTCGACGCTGCGGTTTCTTCGCAGGTGTTGGCCGTCTGGTCGGAGATGTTGCGAACGTTGATCACGCTGCGATTGATCTCCTCGGTGACGGCGCTTTGCTGTTCCGCTGCCGTGGCAATCTGCTGATTCATTGACTGAATGATTGAGACCTTGCCCGTGATGTTCTCCAGCGCATTGACCGCCCGATGGGTGCATTCCACGCTGCTTTCGCTCAGTACCCGGCTGCTTTCCATGCCTGAGGCGACGGCGTGGGTGCCGCTCTGTACCCCGGCGACCAGGCTTTCAATTTCTTCAGTGGAGCGCTGGGTACGCAGTGCGAGGCTGCGGACTTCGTCTGCCACCACTGCGAAGCCACGGCCAGCCTCTCCGGCGCGGGCCGCTTCGATGGCCGCGTTCAGCGCCAGCAGGTTGGTTTGCTGGGCGACGGCTTTGATTACATCCAGTACGCCGCCGATCTTGTCGCTTTGTTCCTGGAGATGGCGCACCGCTTCGGCCGACTGGTTGAGTTCTGCCGCCAGGCGTTGGATCTGCGCAATCGCCTCACCCACGATTTGCTCCCCCTCGCAGGCTTGTTGATCCGCGCTGGACGCGGCCGCAGAGGCTTCTTCAGCATTGCGTGCGACGTTGTGAACAGTGGTGGTCATCTCGTTCATCGCGGTGGCCACATGATCCGTTTCGGCTTTTTGATTGCTGATGCCGGAATTCGTGTGCTCGGTGACTGCCGACAACTGCTCGGCCGCGCTGGCCACCTGGATAACACCGGAGCGAATACCGTCAATCAGCTCATGAAGGTTGTGCATCATCTGCGCAAGGCCTGATTGCAGTTGGCCCAACTCGTCACGCCGGTCGACCTTTACAGGTTCGGTCAAATCACCCTGGGCAATGCGGTTCACTGCCTGGAGCGTGTGTTGCAGTGGGTTCACGATTTGGCGGGTGATGACCCAGGCGGCGAGTGTACCCAGCAACAGTGCCAGGGCCGCGACGAGTCCCAGCAGCGTCTTGGCAGAGGCGGCATCGGCATCGCGTTTGGTATTTTGCGATTGAATGAGGGTTTGCGTGGTGTCGAGTAACAGGTCACCCAACTGCCCCATCCGTTTAAATAGCGCCGCCTGGTCAATGTCAGGCGTGGACAGGTCGTGCAGGCGTTTTCCGTACTCGTTGACCGCATCTTCCTGCTGCTGGATCAGGTCTTCATCCATCGGCTCGATAAACAGTTCCCGGATACTGTGCAGATGGGCTGCAAGTTGATCCAGGGTTTGTTGCAAGGGTTGATAGGCATCCGCTGGAGCGTTGGTACCGATGCGCAAACGGATGATTCGCAAGTCTTTGGTGTAGTTGCTGATCTGCGCAATTTTTTCAACCTTAAGCCCGCGCTCGGTCAGTGTCACAACGGCGTACCAGCCGGTCGCGGCCAGCAAGAGCGCAAGCCCCAGCACCAGGCCGAACCCCCAACTTAATTTAGCACTGACTCGGATATTGCTGATCCAGCCAAACATACAGACTCCCGAAAATAACGCAGGTTGATTATTGATCCCCTGAGTGTCGACCAAGACCTCCAGTGCTTTAATTTTCAGCATGTTCCACACCTCAACTTGGACCTTGTGTGAAAAAATATAGCCAGGTGGTGTTCATGGGCTGTAGTGTTACTGAAAGGATACAGCCTTATGTTTTTCAGGCGTTGGCGGGGATGGTGGTTAGTAAACTAAGTTGGTTCTCTGAGACCCACAATGTTGTCTTGTGCTTTAGTCGAATATCCAGAAGGACCGAGTTCTGGCTGGCCAGAATGTTTGCGGCTAACTATCGAAAGACAGGAGGCCGTCACCAGGTATTTAAAGGTTTATGGTTTTTTTTAGGTAGGAAAACAAATGGTCCTGGCAGGCCCTGTATTGGTTTTCCAGGTTCTCGACTTCCCACATGCGCGCGAGCCAGACGTCATCACAGGCTGCTTCCAAATGGTTGACGGTTGTCATCCAGGCCGTTTGGGCGTTAGCGGTTGCTTGTATTAAATGCAATAGCTCCTCATTAATCGCAAGTGCATTCGGTGTGGGGGGCTTGAGGGACATTAAAAATACTCAAAACTATTTCAATAGGGGGGGATTAGGCTGCGCACTATAAGGCCCTGCTCGCGGGAGGCAGTATTCGACTAATGGCTAACGCGGTGAAACAGTAAGGTTCATAGCTTTTTTGTGCGGGTATTCACCCTGCTTATAATGTCGCTCACGAGTTGTAGTGTATTTCACGGATTAAATAGATGATTCGGTTCAGCCGATAAGTTGAGTCTTAATTAAATCTGCATTCAATAACGTGCCGCTGCGTTAGTACGGTCTTAGCTATAAGTTAGATCAACGGCAGCGGCATTTTTCCAGTGCAGTATCAAACCACAGGCTGCCGCCGATCAGCAGACCCCGGAACCGGTGCCTTGCGACGGGGTCAGCGTTGGTGAAATCCTCATGCGCGGCAACACAGTAATGAAGGGCTACCTGAAGAATCCCGAAGCCACCCGTTGCCGGAAACCTCGACGGGCAAGATCCAGAAGTTCGTGCTGCGCGGCTGGGCCGAGGCGCTTTGAAAGGAGCCTGTTTGACCGATGAAACGTCAGTACGTCATCAAGGGCGTCGCCGTCATACAAACGTCATTTGGAGGCCCGGCATTGACCTGGTTTTACACGATTAAATCCCAGGCAAAGAAAAGCCCGCGATGGGGAGTGCGGGCTTAAAGGGATGTTCACCAGGAGCTGGGTTAACCCTAGACGCTCGACTGTGAAAGGTATGTGAAAGGGCGCCAGTCGCTAAGGGCTCGCGTCAACCGTGGATAATTGACTGTGGCAATGTCGAGTTCGATTCCGGCGACACTCAAGGCAGCTCCTAATCATCAACCTCCCTTGCTTCATGGCTTTTGGAGCATCGCTTCCACTTGCGCAACGGTTACACGCGCAATGACGCCGTCCGGAATTTTCGAAATATCGGATAAGTTGTAAACCATGAAGTCATCCCCCATGACTTTCTTGGACATCAACTCAAACGACGGAAGTATGCGGGTGTCATAGTGCTGGTCGAGCCCGCAGGGAGAGTTTATGGAGTCTTTCGTTTCGTAAAACCTTCCCGAGTTTTCGTTCAGGTCGACTCCAACCAGAAAAACCTTGGAGAACCCGACGTGAAATGCCAGCTGTATCGCCAGGTAGGCCACGGTTCGAGCATCAAAAAAGCCCTGGCTCATGTCCTTGCTGAACCCGATCGGCCGTTTCCGAAAGGTGATCAAGGAGTGATCGGTTACCAACTCTTTTTGTCTCCCGAGCGCCACATCGAGCCACGACGGTTTTGTAGCCTTGGATAACGGGTAGAACTCCCCGGTTGGAGGAACGCGGGATGATCGCGCATGGTCTTCCCATAGCGCGACCCTTTGGCTGACCGCCATGGCGTAGTTGAATAAATCCGGCTGTTGTGTGGAAAAGCTTCTGTCCGTGCAGGCGTAAAAACTCGGTTTGATGCCGGTATTCATAAACATCGAAATCGCCCCATTCATGGTAATCATGGGGACGTGTGCAAATTTTTCGAGGGGAAATGATTTGGCTGACGGGCCGGAAGCAATAATAAAAACCGCACCTGACTCGGCATTCCGACAGGCAGCAAAATCGTGCAGGGTCAGTGAGGGTACGCTTGAACGCCACGGCGCTGACACGGGTGCAAACACAGCCAGCTTTTTGTCGGCAACAGGCTTGGCCTCGACGAAGGGCGTCTGTTTCATCCGATCTATCCGCGTAGTGAAAGGAAAATACATACATCAGCCGACCAGGGCTCGACAGCAGAGTTCCTTTATAAAAAAGAATACATAACCGCGGCTTCACCAGACGTCCGGTATCTGTGTAGGGCCTTTCCCAGAAGGGGGAAACGCATCAACACGCCACCCCCTTTAAAACGTCTGCCCCATGGAGAACTGAAACACCTGCTTGTCCGCGTTCTCCGGCGTGCGAATCGGATACGCCAAGTTCACACTCAGAGGTCCCAGCGGGCTGTACCAGGTCACTCCAACCCCCACCGAACTGGCCATCTGGCCCAGGTCCACGCTGCCGCAGCCCTGTGTCGTGCTGAGGTAGCACTTGTCCGAATACACCGTCCCCACGTCCCAGAACAATGAGGTGCGCACGGATTTGTTGTCTTTGATGAAGGGCACCGGGAACAGGTATTCCGCGCCGCCGGTAATCAGGATATTGCCGCCCAGCGACTCGGTGTCCCGATCCGAGTAGTACGCCTGCCCGGCACTGGCGTAGGCACCGGTAGCCGGGGTGTTGCGCGGGCCGAGAGTGCCGCTTTCAAAGCCGCGCACCGTGCCTTCGCCGCCGGCGGTGTAGGTTTCATAGAAGGGCAGCCCGTCTGTGGAGCCATAGCCGCTGCCGTAGCCGAGCTTGGTGTGAAAGCGCAGTGATGTGTTGTTGCTGACAGGCAGGAACGTCTGCCCCGTGTAGTCGATTTTGTAGAAACTCAGGTCGCTGCCGGGCACCGTCACCATCAGGTTGAGGTTTTGCGAATGCCCGCGAGTCGCTAGCACGCCTTTGTTCAAGGTCGACTCCGACCAGCCAAGGTTGGCCTTGAAGTTGGTGAACTCCTTGCCTTCGCGCTCGATAAAGTCGTAGATCTCGTCGGCGCTGTAGGTGCCAGGTTCGATGCTGTCGTGTTGTACGGTCAGGCCAAAGTTTAAGCGCGAGGTTTCATTGATCGGGTAACCGAGGGTGGCGCCCAGGCCAAAACTATTGATGGCGTAATAGGACACCCCGTCATCGTAGTACTTGTTGTAGTCGGTCTTGCTGTAGAACGCGTTGTAACCCAGGCTCACCCCGTCGGTGGTGAAGTAGGGATCGGTGAAACCGATGTTGTACTTGCTCTGGTAGGACGAGCGGGTCAGTCCCAGGCTGGCGTAGTTGCCGGTGCCGAGGAAGTTGTTCTGGGTGATCGAGCCGCCGAGGATCAGCCCCGAACTCTGGGCAAAGCCGACACTGGCGGTAATCGAACCGGACGCCTGTTCTTCCACGGCGTAGTTCACATCCAGCTGGTCGTCGATGCCCGCCACCGCAGGTGTCTCGACGTTCACATCCTTGAAGAACCCCAGGCGCTCCAGGCGCACCTTGGACTGGTCGATCAGATAGGTCGACGCCCAGCCACCTTCCATCTGGCGCATTTCCCGCCGCAGCACCTTGTCGTCGGTCTTGGTATTGCCGCGGAAATTGATGCGATTGACGTAGGCCCGCTTGCCGGGGTCGACGGAGAACGTGACGTCAACCGTGTGGTCTTCATCGTGGGCCTGCGGCACGCCGTTGACGTTGGCGAACGTGTAGCCTTCATTGCCCAGGCGGCGGGTAATCAGCTCCGAGGTGGTGGTCATCAGTTTGCGTGAGAACACCTGGCCCTTCTGCACCAGCAGCAAGGACTGGACCTGGTCCTGCGGGACTTTCAGCTCACCACTGAGCTTCACCTCGCGCACCGTGTATTTCTGGCCTTCCTGGATGTTCACGGTGATGTAGACGTGCTTTTTGTCCGGCGTCATCGAGACCTGGGTCGAGGTGATATCCATGTTGATATAGCCACGGTCCAGGTAATAGGAACGCAAGCGTTCAAGGTCCCCCGACAGCTTCTCCCGTGCGTATTTGTCGTCGTTCTTGAAAAACGACAGCCAGTTGCTGGTCTTGAGGGTGAACTGGTCGATCAGGGCATCGTCGGGGAACACCGTGTTGCCCACCACGTTGATGTGCTGGATCGACGCCACTTCACCTTCATCGATCTTGATTTTCAAGCCCACACGGTTACGCGGCTGAGCCACCACCTGCGCGTCGACCGACGCCGAGTATCGGCCCTGGGCAACGTACTGGCGCTGCAACTCGTTGCGTATCCCTTCCAGGGTGGCGCGCTGGAAAATTTCGCCCTCGGCAAGGCCCGATTGCTTCATGCCTTTCATCAGGTCATCGGTGGCAATCGCCTTGTTGCCCTCGAACTCGATACTGGCAATCGAAGGACGCTCGACTACATTGATGATCAACACATCGCCTTCGCGGCTCAGTTGGATGTCCTGGAAGTAACCGGTCTTGAACAGCGCGCGGGTCGAGTCCACCAGGCGCCGGTCATCCGCTTCGTCGCCGACGTTCAGGGGTAACGCCCCGAACACGCTGCCCGCAGAGACCCGTTGCAGGCCGTTGATTCGAATATCCGAGATTTTGAAGCCTTGGGCGAGTGCCAGTGAGGCATTGAGCAGCAGCGCAACCGAGCAGAGCAGGCGCGAAAAATTCATCAAGATCTTTTCCAGAACACATCGACAAGCAGCGCCGGCACGCATGGACAACTCGCCGCGCGGCCAGACTGGTGAACATCCAGCATACGAGCGAGGGGCGTTTGGTGCGGTTAACCGAATGTCAAGTTAGGTAAAGTTTGGCCTGGGATACCGATGCCGGGCCGATAATGCGCACCCCCCCACTGACGAGCCCGAGATGATCCGCGTACTGTTGGTCGACGACGACCAGGAATTGACTGACATGCTGAGCCAATACCTCGCGCGCGAAGGCTTTGAGGCCACGGCTGTGCACACGGGGGAGGAGGGCGAGGTGGAGGCGCTGTCGGGGCGCTACAACATTGTGGTGCTGGATGTCATGCTGCCCCAGCGCTCGGGCATCGAGGTGCTCCGGCGCATCCGCGTCGTCAGCCAGGTGCCGGTAGTGCTGCTCACCGCCCGTGGCGACAACATCGACCGCATCACCGGCCTGGAACTCGGCGCCGATGATTATGTGCCCAAGCCCAGCTCCCCCGGTGAACTGGTCGCGCGCCTGCGCGCCATCATGCGCAGGGTGCAGCCGATGGGCCAGCCGACCACCGAAGTGATCACGACCGGCGCGCTGGTGTTGTGGCCCGGCAAGCGCCAAGCGCTGTGGAACGGCCTCGAGCTGGGCGTGACCAGCACCGAGTTCAGCCTGCTGGAAGAGCTGGCCCGCAGCGCCGGCCAGGTGGTGAGTAAAAAGGAACTCTCACTCAATGCCCTCGGTTGCCCGCTGACCCGCTA
The DNA here is from genome assembly GCF_024809815.1 of Pseudomonas sp. BIGb0381. Lineage (NCBI taxonomy): Bacteria > Pseudomonadati > Pseudomonadota > Gammaproteobacteria > Pseudomonadales > Pseudomonadaceae > Pseudomonas > Pseudomonas sp. BIGb0381. The sequence goes on along the minus strand of NZ_JANUEN010000006.1, from coordinate 35,577 downwards.
CGACCGGCGCATTGACGTGCATATCAGCAGCATCCGGCAAAAACTCGGGCCGCGCCCGGACACCAAGGCCTGGATCCAGAGCGTACGTGGCCTCGGCTACTTGTTGATTGCCGAATGACCCGGCCCAGCCTGCTGTTCTGGAAACTGTTCCTGGCCTTCTGGCTGGCGACCACCTTGACCTTCCTGGTGGGCGTCGGCGTGCTTGAACTGGGCCGTTTCCAGCCGAATGACCCGCATGTTGAAGCCATGTTGGCGGCCGAAGACAAGCTGCTGCAACAATTCGGTGTCGAGGCGGGCGGCCAGCTCCTGGCGGTGTGGGAGCGCCCGGCGGATGAGGCCATCGGCGTCTACAACAGTGCCGGTCAATTGCTGATAGGTGGGCCCGTGGCGCAGCCGGTCTATGAGCGAGCGGTCGTCAGCAAGGAAGGCCTGGCGCTTTCGATCAGGTCGACCCACGCACCCGGTAACCCGCCCGACCGGCCCTGGCACCAGATCCCGCTGATCATCGGCACGTTGATGAGTGCGCTGTTCAGCGGCTACATGGCCTATTACCTGGCCTGGCCCCTGGCTTACCTGAAGCGCGCCATGGGCGATGCGGCCCAGGGACGCTTCGAAACCCGGGTCAAGCCCGCCATGGGCAAGCGTCGCGACGAAATCGTCGACCTGGCGGAAGACTGCGACCGCATGGCCAACCAGTTGAAGGTGCTGGTGGAGGCCCAGCAACAGCTGCTGCACGACATCTCCCATGAACTGCGTTCCCCGCTGACGCGCATGCAGGCGGCCATCGGCCTGTTGCGCCAGGACGCCGCTCGCCTGGAAATGCTCGAACGCATCGAGCGTGAATCCGAGCGCATGGACACCCTGATCGAAGCGTTGCTGACCCTGGCGCGCCTGCAGGGCCGCCCGGAAAGTATTGAGCGCGAGCCCGTGGATATCGTCGAATTGCTGGCGATGATCGTCGACGATGCCCAGTTCGAAGCGGGCATCAAAGGCTGTCGCGTGCACCTGCAGGCGTGCCCGCCGTTTATCGCCTGCGTCAGCGGTGAGTTGTTGTACCGCTGCTTCGAGAACGTGATCCGCAATGCCGTGCGCTACACCCGGCCGGACACCACCGTGGGCGTGTCGGCGCAGGTCAACCCTGACGCGAACCGCCTCACGGTGCAGATCACCGACCAAGGACCGGGCGTCCACAATGACCGGCTGCGCAGCATTTTCCAGCCGTTCGAGCGTGGAGTGGGCGACGCCAGCGTGGGGTTTGGCCTGGGGCTGGCCATTGCTGCGAGGGCCGTGCAAATGCACGGTGGCAACATCCTCGCGCGCAACGAGCCGGGCGGTGGGCTGACGGTGGAGATCACCCTGCACAGTGCGCGATCTTTACACGACATTACATTGGCTTGACCGCCCTGTACGTCGCGCCTCATTAGACTTGTCACCCTTGATTGAGTGGAGGTGGCGATGTTTCAGGTGCATAAAAAGGGCTTTGTGCCCGGCAGGAAAATGGTCGACGGCCTGGTCCCTTACGACTTCTTTTGCGAAGACAGCCCGGCGATCAATCTGTTTGTGTTTACCGGCGCCGCTACGCCGGGCGCCACGGTCGAGGAACAGACCCTGTGGGGCTTCACGCGGTTGGAACGTTTCGAGGCGATGACCCACACGTTGGTGAGTAACAAGCAGCACGCCGGCTGGTTTCAAAGCGTCAATGTGCTCACCGGGCCTAACCAGAACGGCACGCAAAGCGTGAAGTTCCAGCGCGTGCTGAAAATCATCAAACACGCCAGCCCGGCCCGTAAGGCCGACTACGAGATCCTCACCGACGAAGGCGACACCTATTTCACCCGCCGAGCGGTTGCCGAAAACAGCGCGCAAACCGTCATCTATTCGGCCGAGCCATAACGCCAACGGTGGGCTGCATTCGCCTCAAGCAAAAGCATCTCGCCCACGTCCCGCTGGGTACTTCCGCCCACCAATGGGGCGTCTTCTGCGTCATTGGGTAGCAAATTCCCACGCGACTTTTCAACGCCAGCGCCAGCTTTTTCCCTTCTATCCGATCTGAATCAATCACTTGGCTCCTCTCCGAAGCCGTTGGCACGCATCCTGCTTTTTGTATTCGTGGATAATTGGATACAAAAATTCAAAAGGTGCTGCCGATGCAATTCGCTTCCGCTTACGTTGACCGCCAGCCCCTCACTGCCGAGGAGGAGGCCTACAACTTTCTGCTTGATGCCATTTGCAGCGGTCGCTACCGCAAGGGTGACCGGCTGATCGCCGAAGACATCGCCAGCGAGATCGGCATGAGCCGCATGCCGGTGCGTGAAGCTTTCCGCCGCCTGGACGCCCAGGGCCTGGTGACCCTGCGACCCAACCGTGGCGCGATCGTCAGCGGTTTGGATATCGATGAGCTGCACGAAGTGTTCGAGATGCGCAGCGCCCTCGAAGGCCTGGCGGTGCGCGTGGCCGTCGGCCGTATCGGTGAGCGTCAACTCGCGGCCCTGGAGCGCATGCTCGACGCGATGGACGACTACCGCGATGAGAGCGCCGCCTGGGTCAGCCGCCATCGCGCGTTCCATGAATACCTATGCAGCCTTAGCGGCCGCCCGCGCCTGATGAAACAGATTTCGGCGTTGTACTCCCTGGTCGAGGCACCCATGCGCCTGTGGCTGCAGCACGGTGAAAAACCCCTCAGCGCCCGCCAGGAACACGCGGTGATCCTCGACGCGATTCGTGCCGGTGACGCCGCCCGTGCCGAAGCAGTGGTACGCGAACACATCGAAGGCACCGTGCCGGCACTGATCCAGTTCCTGCAAACCGAACAATAAGAAACACCCGCTGTGTTTTGACGTTGAGCCCTGCCCCGTTATTCAACGAACTGGAGTGTCTGGTCATGCATAAATGCCGCGCCTTGCTGGTGGCTGTCTCCTTCGGTCTCTGCGCACAAGGGGCCTTTGCTGCGCCTCAAGTGCCGGATCGTCTGCAAAAAGTCGACAAACTTGTCTATTGCTCGGGGATGGATTCCCCGCCCCTGGTGTCCTTCGACGAAGCCCAGAAACCCCGAGGGCTCACCGTCGACCTGGGCCTGGAAATCGCCAGGCGCCTGGGCGACAAGCAGGTGCAATGGCGGGTGATTCCGTTCTCTGGGCTGGTGCCGGCGTTGCTCGCCCAGCAGTGCGACATGATCGTCGACCAGCTGTTCGACAAACCCGAGCGGCGCCAGGTGATCGACATCGTCAACTACATGTATTCCAGCCAGTCGGTGGTGGTGCCCAAGGGCAACCCCAAGGGCATCAAGGCGCTGGATGACCTGTCCGCGCACAAGGTTGCGGTGCTCAACGGCTCCACCATCAAGACCCTGCTCGATACCCACAATGAAAGCCTGGCCAAGGCCGGCAAGCCCCCGATGAAACTGGTGGTCTACAACACCGACACCGATGCCTTCCAGGCCCTGCGTATCAGCCAGGTCGACGCCTACGGCACCACCGTGGAAACCGCCGGTTACTACGCAGCAATGGCCCCGGACCTGTTCCAGGAGGGCGTGCCGGCGTTCAGCCGCATCCTCACCGGCCTGGGCATACGCAAGGACGACCCGCAACTGACCGCCGCCGTGCAGCAGGTGATCAGCGACATGCGCAGTGATGGCAGCTATGTGCAGTTGCTGAACAAATGGCATGTCAGCAGCGACACACTCGACTGAGGTTCTACAACAATGAATTTCAATTGGGATGTGTTCTGGCAGTACCTGCTGCAGCCTAGTGGGGTTTACCTCACGGGGCTGTGGCTGACGTGCGTGATCAGCGTACTGGCGATGCTGTTGGGCTGCGCGCTGGGGCTGGCGGCGGCGTTGTTGCGCTTGTCGAAGAACCCGCTGTTGCATCTGCCGGTGCGTTTTTATGTGTGGCTGATGCGCGGTACGCCGCTGCTGGTGCAGATCGTGTTTCTGTACACGGCACTGGCGGCGGGCGGGATTTTCCGCTTTGAGGATATCGAGCTGTTCGGTTTGATCGTCCCCGGCAATATCCAGGCGGCGATCATTGCCCTGGGCCTCAACGAAGGTGCCTACATGGCCGAGATCATCCGTGCCGGTATCGGTGCGGTGGACAAGGGCCAATATGAAGCCGGGCGCTCCCTGGGCATGGGCTTCGCCAAGTTGATGCGACGCATCGTGCTGCCCCAGGCGTTCCGGGTGATCGTGCCGCCGCTGGGTAATGAGTTCAACGTGATGCTCAAGAACACCACCCTGGTCAGCGTGATCGGTGTGCAGGAACTGCTGCTCAGCACCCAGATGATCACCTCGGCCACCTTCCGGGTGTTCGAGCTGTACCTGGTGGTTGCCTTGTACTTCCTGACGCTGACCACCCTCTGGGGCTTTTTCCAGCGCTGGCTCGAAGCCCGCTTCAGCCAGTCAGACCGGCCTTCCGCGCCACCACCGGCAGCCAGTCGCATGTTCGGGCGCAGCACCCTGAAACTGCTGAGGGGACGATAACCATGGCGCACCAAAGTGACGAACTGATCATCGAAGCGCTGGACATCCACAAGTCGTTCGGCGCGCTGCAGATTCTCAAGGGCATCTCGTTGCAAGTACGACGCGGAGAAGTGGTGGTGCTGATCGGCGCCTCGGGCTCGGGCAAGACCACCTTCATCCGCTGCATCAATTTGCTGGAAGACATCCAGGGCGGCCGCATCCGCGTCAACGGCCGCGCCATGGGCTACCGCGAGCGCAGCGACGGCAGCCTGGTACGCGACTCGGAGCGCAACATCGCCCGCCAGCGCCGCGACATCGGCATGGTGTTCCAGCGTTTCAACCTGTTCCCGCACATGACGGCGCTGGAAAACATCATCGAAGCACCGATCCAGGTCCTCGGCACGCCACGTGCCGAAGCACTGGAACAGGCCCGTGGCCTGTTGGCGCGGGTCGGCCTGGCGGACAAGGCCAGCCATTACCCGTCGATGCTCTCCGGCGGCCAGCAGCAACGGGTCGCCATCGCCCGCGCCCTGGCCATGAAACCTCAGGCCATGCTGTTCGACGAACCCACCAGCGCCCTCGACCCGGAAACCGTCGGTGAGGTGCTGCAGGTGATGAAAGAGCTGGCCGAGGAGGGCATGACCATGGTGGTGGTCACCCATGAAATGGGCTTTGCCCGGGAAGTGGCGGACCGCGTGGTGGTACTCGACCAGGGCGAACTCATCGAACAAGGGCCGCCGGAACAGATCTTCAGCCACCCCAGTCATCCCCGTACCCGGGCGTTTCTCAGCCGTGTGTTATGACTTTTTTTGAAGAGCCTTTGCCATGTTGAAATTTTCTGCTCACGAGTACCCCTATCCGTCGCAGCGCCAGAGCGTATTTGCCCGCCGTGGCATGGTCGCGGCGTCCCAGCCCCTGGCCGCCCAGGCCGGTATCGAGATCATGCAAAAGGGCGGCAACGCCATCGACGCGGCCATCGCCACGGCGGCCGCGCTCACGGTGGTGGAGCCCACCGGCTGCGGCCTGGGCGGCGATGCGTTTGCCCTGGTGTGGTGCAAGGGCCAGTTGCATGGCCTGAACGGCAACGGCCATGCGCCGGGCGCCTTGAGTGTCGAGGCGGTCAAGGCTGCCGGGCACGACCGGATGCCGCTGTACGGCTGGACCCCGGTGACCGTGCCCGGCTGCCCATCGGCCTGGGCGGAGCTGTCGCAACGCTTCGGCAAGCTGGCGTTTGACGAGTTGCTGCAACCCGCCATCCGCCTGGCCCGCGAGGGTTTCCCGCTGTCACCGGTGGTTGCCCACCAATGGCAGATATCCTTGAACGAATTCAGCCCGCACCGCGATGAAGTGCTGCAAGCCTGGTTCGACACGTTCCTCATCGATGGGCGCGCACCCCAAGCGGGCGAGATTTTCCGCAACCCGGCCCAGGCGCGCACCCTGGAAGAACTGGCCGCCAGCCGTTGCGAAAGCCTGTATCGCGGTGACCTGGCCGCACGCCTGGACGCCCACTCACGGGCCACCGGCGGATACCTGCGCGCCAGTGATCTCAAGGACTACCGCGCACAGTGGGTGGACCCGATCCACATCAATTATCGCGGTGTCGACGTCTGGGAAATCCCTCCGAGCGGCCAGGGCCTGGTGGCGCTGATGGCGCTGAACATCCTGGAAGGCTTCACCTTCGATCACCGCGACAGCCAACAGACCTGGCACCGCCAGCTCGAGGCCATGAAGCTCGCCTACAGCGACGGCCTGCACTACATCACCGACCCGCTGCATATGCGCATGGCAGTGGCCGACCTGCTCAGCGACGACTACAGCGCCCGCCGTCGCAGCCAGATCGGCGAGCAGGCCCAGGCGCCCAAGCCCGGTGACCCGCACGCCAGCGGCACGGTATACCTGGCCACGGCGGACGCCGAAGGCAATATGGTCTCGTTCATCCAGAGCAACTATCACGGCTTCGGCTCCGGCGTGGTGTTGCCCGACAGCGGCATTGCGCTGCAGAACCGTGGACAGGAATTCAGCCTCGACCCGACCCACGCCAACTGCCTGGCAGCAGGCAAGAAGACCTTCCACACCATAATCCCCGGTTTCCTCACCAAGGACGGCCAGGCCCTTGGCCCGTTCGGCGTGATGGGCGGCTATATGCAGCCCCAGGGCCACGTACAGATGGTGATGAACCTGGTGGACTTCGGCCTCAACCCCCAGGCCGCACTGGATGCGCCGCGCTGGCAATGGCTGGGCGACATGAAGGTCGGCATCGAGCAGGGCGCCTCCCGCGACCTGGCCAATGCCCTGGCCCGGCGTGGTCACCAGGTGCAGATCGCCAGCGACCTCACTGACTACGGCCGTGGGCAGATCATCCTGCGCGACCCGGTCAGCGGCGTGCTGTGCGGCGGCACCGAACCGCGTGCGGATTCCCATATCGCGGTATGGTAGCCAAAGCAGGGCATGGCGCCGCCATTGCCCTGCCATTTTGAAAAAAGTTGGTTGAAGCCTGTCCCCTTTTTTCACCTCGCCTGTCATTACAGGCAAGTGAACAAAATCGAGAGCTTCTTCCAATGCCCGCAGTCCAACCCTTGCGCTTGCGCCCGTTGCTCAAACTGAGCCTGATGCTGAGCCTCAGCGCCAGCCCGTTGTTCGTCCCCGTCAGCTATGCCGAAGACAGCGCCGCGCGCCGCAGCTACCAAGTACCTGCCGGCAGCCTGAGTGCGGCGTTGACCCGTTTTGCCGGGCTGTCGGGGGTCAACCTGTCGGTGGACCCGGCGCTGGTCAGCGGGCGCAGCAGCAGTGGTTTATCCGGCGAATACGGCGTGGAAGAGGGCTTTGCCCGCCTGTTGCAAGGCTCCGGCCTGCAGTTGCAGCCCATGGGGGAGCAGGCTTACATGCTGGTGCCGGTGCCGGAGGGCGGCAGCCTGGAGCTGGCGCCCACGTCCATCCTCGGCACCACTGGCCTGTACGACGGCGACACCTACGCCGGTGGCCAGGTGGCGCGACGTGGTTCGCAAGGCCTGCTGGGCACCCGTGACTTCATGGAAACGCCGTTCAGCATGACCACCTACACCCAGGACGCGGTGAAAAACCAGCAGGCGCGCACCCTCGGCGACCTGATCGCCAGCGACCCGTCGGTACGCGCCACCAACCCGGCCGGCGGGCGTTATGAACAGTTCACCATTCGCGGTTTCAGCCTGTTCAACAGTGATGTGTCTTACAACGGCCTGTACGGCGTGCTGCCGACCTACACCATCGACATGGAAATGGCCGACCGCGTCGACATCTTCAAAGGCCCCACCCAGTTGATCAACGGCATCTCGCCGCGCGGCAGCGTGGGCGGCGGGATCAACGTGGTGCCCAAGCGTGCCACCGACAAGGACATCACCTCATTCACCGGCACCTGGGCCTCCGACAGCCAGGCCGGTGGCGCCGTGGATGTGGGGCGGCGCTTTGGTGAGGACAACAAATTCGGCCTGCGCTTCAACGGCGTGAAGCAGTCCGGCGATACCGAATGGGACCACCAGAGCGTCGACCGTGAGATGGCCGTGCTGGGCCTGGATTTTCGTGGCGAGCGCCTGCGCCTTTCCACCGATATCGGCCGCACCGAGCGCGACACCGATGCGCCGCAGGAACGTGTGCAAGTCGCCGCTGCCGCGCCGGTGCCCAGCGCCAACGATGTACGCCGCAACTACGCGCAGTCCTGGAGCAAGGCCCGCACCAAGGACACCTTCGGTACGGTGAACGCCGAATATGACCTCAGCGATTCGGTGATGCTCTACGGCGGTGTCGGCGCGCGTAAAAGTAACCACGAGTTCCTGCGTCATGCGGTGTCGGTCAGCAACGCAGCGGGCGCGTTCACCGTATCGCCACGGGATTTCACCCGCGATGAAAACGTCCGCACCGCCACGGCCGGCGTGCGTAACTGGTTCCACACCGGGCCGGTGAGCCATGAGGTCAACCTGGCCGCCAGCTACTTCTATATGGACTTCACCAACGGCGGTGCGCGTTATGCCAACGCATCGAGCAATCTCTATAACCCCGTGCAAACCCCGACGCCGTCTGTGGCCACACGCCAGGATGCGAAGGTGTACACCGAGAACACATTCAGCGGCGTGGCCTTGTCCGACACCCTGGGCTTCTTCGATGACCGCCTGTTGCTCACCCTCGGTGCGCGCTGGCAGCGAGTGATCGTGGACGATTGGAGCGACGGCATCAAAGGCAAGACCAACTACGACGAAGAAAAGATCTCGCCTTCGGGTGGCCTGCTGTTCAAGGCCACCGACAAACTGTCGCTGTACGCCAACTACATGGAAGGGTTGAGCCAGGGCAAGATCGCACCGTCCACGTCGCGCAACGAAGACCAGATCTTCCCGCCGTTTATCAGCCGCCAGGTGGAAGTGGGCGCCAAGTACGATGCCGGTGCCTTCGCCGTCACCGCCGCCGTGTTCCGCATCAAGCAACCGGCCTACGAGACCAACGCCACGTCGCGGCTGTTCGGCCCCAATGGCAAGCGCGAGAACACCGGTGCGGAGCTGAGCGTGTTCGGCGAGCCCCTCAAGGGCGTGCGCTTGCTCGGCGGTGTGATGTACATCGACAGCAAATTGAAGGACACCACCAATGGCGCCTGGGACGGCAACCGCGCGCCGGCCACGCCCAAGTACAACGTCAATCTCGGGGCCGAGTGGGATGTACCGACCCTCGAAGGCCTGACCCTGACCAGTCGAGGCATCCACTCCAGTTCCCAATACCTGGACCAGTCCAACGTCAAGGAAATCGACGCCTGGAACCGCATCGACGTGGGCGCCCGCTACGCCTTCAAGGTCGATGACAAGCACATCACCCTGCGGGCGAACGTGGAGAACGTCGCCGACAAGCGCTACTGGAGTTCGGCCGGCGCGTCGGATGACAGCGAGCCGGGGCTGACCTTGTCGACCCCACGTACCTACCTGCTGTCTGCCACCGTCGACTTCTAGACGCGGTTAAAAATGTGGGAGGGGGCAAGCCCCCTCCCACAAATGAGAATGTTTTTTGATCACGCCGCCCCGATATGGAATAGTAGCCGCCGTTTTCCCCAGCCCGTCCAGTTGGGGTGTTTTAACGCCGAGGTACCTCCATGCGATTGCTGCGCTCCATCCCCACCCTTGCTGCCTGCCTGCTGGCGTTCTCTTCCAGCCTGCTAAGCGCTGCCCCCATCGACCTCAATGACGGCCAGCACGCGGTGCATCTACCCGATGCGCCCAAGCGTGTGGTGGTACTGGAGTTCTCTTTTCTCGACAGCCTCGCTGCCGTTGACGTGACCCCCGTCGGCGCCGCCGATGATGGCGACGCCACCCGCGTGCTGCCGCGTGTGCGCCAGGGCATCGGCCAATGGAAATCCGTGGGCCTGCGTTCGCAGCCGAGCATCGAAGAAATCGCGCGGCTCAAGCCGGACCTGATCGTGGCCGACCTCAACCGCCACCAGGCGCTGTACAGCGACTTGGCAAGCATCGCGCCGACCCTGTTGTTGCCCTCGCGTGGTGAGGACTACGAGGGCAGCCTCAAGTCCGCCGAGCTGATCGGCAAGGCCTTGGGCAAAAGCCCGCAGATGGAAGCCCGCATCGCGCAGAACCGTGAAAACCTGAAGAAAGTCGCCCAGCAGATCCCCGCCGGTGCCAGCGTGTTGTTCGGTGTCGCCCGTGAAGACAGCTTTTCCGTGCACGGCCCCGACTCCTACGCCGGCAGCGTGCTGCAAGCCATCGGCCTGAAAGTGCCATCGGTGCGCGCCAATGCCGCCCCGACCGAATTCGTCAGCCTTGAACAACTGCTCGCCCTCGATCCGGGTTGGCTGCTGGTCGGCCATTATCGCCGCCCGAGTATCGTCGACAGCTGGAGCAAGCAGCCGCTGTGGCAAGTGCTGGGCGCGGTGCGTCACCAGCAGGTGGCCGAAGTGGACGGTGACAGCTGGGCGCGCAACCGTGGCGTGTTGGCCTCGGAGCAGATCGCCGAGGACGCCTTGGCGATCCTCAAGGGCGGCAAAGCCGTACTGAGCCAATAAGCATGGGCCGTGGTTTGGCCGCAGTCGGCATCGTAGTGCTGGGCGCCGTGTTGTTCTGGCTGTCGTTGTACAGCTGGTCGCCGTTCACCCTCACGGCGGCCGACGCCTGGAATGGCCTGATGCATCAGGGCAGCGTGGGCGGCAATATGGCCTATATCGTCGCCCAGTTGCGCGTGCCGCGTGCGGTGTGCGCGGCATTGGTGGGCGCCTGCCTGGGCTTGGCCGGGGCGCTGATGCAGGGCATCACCCGCAACCGTCTGGCATCGCCGTCGCTGTTCGGCGTGACGGCGGGCGCGGCGTTGGGGCTTGCGTTGTTTTCCACGGGGTTGGTCGCGCCGCCGTTTGCCGGCGGTGCCTTGCTGATGACCTGCCTGGGCGGCGCGCTGGCCTGGGTCACGGTGTTCAGCCTCGGCGGTGCCTGGTCGCCGACCACGGCCCAAGGTCGGCTGGTGTTGGCCGGGGTGGCCGTCGCCGCGTTGTGTGCTGCCTTGACCCGGCTCACGGTGATCCTGGTCGAAGCCCAGGCGCAAAGCGTGCTCAATTGGCTGGCCGGTTCCCTGGCCAACGTCGGTGCGGCGCAGGTGCAATTGCTCTGGCCGTGCACCTTGATCGGCGGCGTGTGGGCGTTGTGGTGCGCGCCACGCCTGAACCTGATCAACCTCGGCGAAGACGCCGCGCGCTCGTTGGGCGTGGGCATCGCCAGCCTGCGCTTGCAGGTGTTCGTCGCCAGCCTGTTGTTGGTGGGGGCGAGTGTCTGCGCGGTCGGGCCGATCGGTTTTGTCGGGTTGATCGCGCCGAATATCCTTCGCCAGTTTCTCGGTAATGACTACCGCTGGCTGATCCCACTCAGTGCCGCCTTGGGCGCAGTGATCGTGCTGGGCGCCGACCTGCTCAGCCGCGCCGTGGCGTTCCCGGTGGAAACCCCGGCCGGGGTGGTCACGGCACTGATTGGTGCCCCGTTCTTCCTCTTTCTCGCCAGGCGTGCCCTATGACCCAGCCACGATTGCGCCTCTGGTTGCTGCTCGGTTTGTTGCTGCTGGCGACGTTCGTCAGCCTCAGTGCCGGCACCTTGTGGCTCACGCCCGAAACGGTGCTGGAGCGCCTGCTGGCCCATGACGCCCTCGACTTTGAAGTCTGGAACCACCGCCTGCCACGCAGCCTGATCGCGATCCTCGCCGGCTGCGCATTCGGCCTGGCCGGGGCGATTGTGCAGGGCGTGATTCGCAACCCGCTGGCCTCGCCGGAGATCCTCGGTGTCACCCAAGGTGCGGGGCTCGCGCTGACGGTGGCAATCATCAGCTGGCCGCATTTGCCGATTGCCTGGCTGCCCCTGGTGGCCTGCCTGGGCGGCGCGGGTGGTGCGTTGCTGTTGGCGCTGTACAACACCGGCGTGAGTTTTTCCGGCGTGCGTTTTGCGTTGTCCGGGGTCGCGATTGCGGTGACCTTGTCCAGCGTTACCGAGTTTCTGATCCTGTCCCACCCGCTGGACATCAACACCGCCTTGCTCGCGCTCACCGGCAGCCTGTGGAGCCGCAACTGGCACCATGTGGCGCTGGTGCTGCCGTTCCTGGTGTTGATCCCGCTGGGGCTGTGCCTGGCCAAGCCGTTGAACCTGATCGCCCTCGGTGATGAGGCGGCCCACAGCCTGGGCACCGCACTGAACCGCACGCGCTGGCTGGCGATGGCCTGCGCGGTGCTGCTCACCAGCCTGGGCGTGGGCGTGATCGGGCCGATCGGCTTTATCGGTTTAGTCGCACCGCATATGGCACGGCGCCTGGTCGGTGGGCATCACCAGTACCTGCTGCCGGCGGCGATGCTGATCGGCGCGCTGTTGCTGGTGCTGGCCGACACCCTCGGGCGCACGCTGATCGCGCCCAGCGAAATCCCCGCCGGGGTGCTTACAGCGGTGATTGGCGCACCTTATTTTCTTTGGTTACTGGCACGGTTCAAGGGCTGATCACATGAGTATTCTTCAAGCACGCGCGCTGGATATCGGCTACGGCGCCACCCCCATCGTGCAGGGGTTGTCGTTCACGCCACCGGCGGGCAAGGTCACCGCGTTGATCGGCCCCAATGGCTGCGGCAAGTCCACCTTGCTCAAGGCGTTTGCGCGCATCCTCAAGCCCACGCAAGGCGAGCTGAGCCTGGACGGCCAGCCCTACGCCAGCCTGTCCGCCCGCCAACTGGCCCGACACATTGCATTCCTGCCCCAAGTGCTGCCGGTGCCCGAAGGCGTCAGCGTGCGCCAGTTGGTCGCCTATGGCCGCAGCCCGCACAACTCGCTGTGGGGACGCCTGAGCGGCAATGACCAGGCCCATGTGACCCAAGCCATGCAACGCCTTGAACTCGACAACCTGGCCGACCGCGCCCTGGCGGACCTGTCCGGCGGCCAACGCCAACGCGCCTGGCTGGCGATGGTCCTGGCGCAAAACGCACCTGTGGTATTGCTCGACGAACCCACCACCTACCTCGACATCAGCCACCAGGTCGAACTGCTCGACCTGATGGGCGAACTGGCCGCCGAAGGCAAGACCGTGATCACCGTGCTCCACGACATCAACCAGGCCTGCCGCTACGCCGACCACCTGGCGGTGATGCACGCTGGCAAGCTGGTGGCCGATGGCGCGGCGGGGGAGGTGATCAGTGCGGAGTTGATGCGCCAGGTGTTTGAGGTGCAGGTGCAGATCATGCGGGAGCCGGTGGCCGGCACCCCCATGTGCCTGGTCGAGAAAAGTACCCGACCTCAAGCCTGAGCTTTATTTGCGGCCCAGGGGCAATTTGGATACGGTGCAAGCCTGCCCACAAGGATGTCCCCATGACCGAGCCCACCCCCAAGACCCGCCGCGCCCCCAAAGGTGAAAAACGCCGCGAAGAGCTGCTGGACGCGGCCTTGCAGGTATTTTCCCTGGAGGGCTACAGCGGCGCTTCAGTGGCAAAGGTGGCGGCCATCGTCGGTATTTCCGTGGCCGGTGTGCTGCATCACTTTCCCAGCAAAATTTCATTATTGATGGGCGTGCTGCAACGTCGCGATGAGGTCAATCAACGAATCGCCGATGAAGTGCGCGCCGAAAAGTCCCTGACCGGGTTGCTCGGCAGCCTGCGTGCGATCAACCGTTCGAACGCCACCGCACCGGGGGTGGTGCGCGCGTTTACCATTTTGAATGCCGAAAGTCTGCTCGACACCCAACCGGCGTGGGCGTGGTTCCAGGAGCGTTATGCGGGGATCCAGCGGCGCTTGCAGGGGCAGTTTGCCGACCTGGTCGCAGCGGGGGAGGTGCGCAGTGATGTGGACATCGCCGGGCTGGTGGAAGAAATCCTGGCCATGATGGACGGCCTGCAGATCCAGTGGCTGCGCTTTCCGGAGCAGGTGGACCTGGTGGCGCGGTTTGACAGCTACATCGCACGGGTCGAGGCAGCCATCAGAACCTGAGTCGAACACAGTCAACATGTGGGAGGGAGCAAACCCCCTCCCACAAGGATCAGTTGCCGGTGGCACTGCCCTGGCTGCTGTCATCGCTCATGTCATAGCCATCACCGTCGCTGGTGCCGCTATCCCCTTCATTTTGATGCAGCACACCGCCGGTCTTCACCGTCGATTCACGCAGCGTCGAGTTGAGCGCCGAGCGCGGCAGCGGGTTGCTCGTGGTGGTCGACAGTTCCTGGCGGAACGGGTTGACCAGCTTGGCGTTCAGGCGAATATCCTGGGACGACGCGCCCACCGACAGGTTGAAACTGTCGGCATCCACGACCCATTGCTTGCTCGCCACGTCGTAGTAGGCCAGCGAGCGATCGTTGAGCTCGATGGTCACGCGCTTGCTCTCGCCCGGCTTGAGGAACACCTTCTTGTAGCCCTTGAGTTCCTTGATCGCACGTTCGACTTTCGGGTTGTTCTGGCCCACGTACAACTCGGCCACTTCGGCGCCCGCGACCTTGCCGGTGTTGGCCAGGTCGAACGACACCTTGATCGGCGCACCGGCCACCGCCACCCCAGGGGTCACGCTGATGTTGCTGTAGCCGAAGGTGGTGTACGACAAGCCGTAGCCGAACGGGTAGAGCGGCTTGATGCCCTTTTTCTCATAACCGCGATAGCCCAGGAACAGGTCGTCCTTGTAGCTCATCTCGGCCAGGGTTTCCTGGTTGTCAAACTTGGGGAAGGTCGCGTAGATCGGGTTGTCTTCGATGTTGCGCTCGATGCTGATCGGCAGCTTGGCCGACGGGTTGACCTTGCCCAGCAGGATCTCCGCCAAGGCCTGGCCGCCGTTCTGCCCAGGGTAGAACGCATGCAGCGCGGCCGGTACCTGGTCGATCCAGTCGCTCATCTTCAGGCCGGTGCCGCCGTGCAGGGTAACCACGGTATTCGGGTTGACCTTGGCGATGCTCTGGATCAGCAGGTTCTGGTACTCGGGCAGGTCGAAGCTGTGGTCGAAGCCTTCACCTTCGTATTCATTGCTGTTACCGGCCGCGACCAGTACCGCGTCGTACTTGGCCAGGTCCTGCGGTGCCACCAGCGAGGCCCAGCTCATCTGCACGCCGACCAGGCCGCCCATGGTCGAGAGGTAGCCGTTGCGGCGTGAATATTCCAGCTTGATGTCGACCGGTTTGCCGGCTTCCAGGTTGACCTTGGCAAACACCGGGATGGTCGGCGGAATGCTGTTGTTCGGCAGCGGCTTACCGTCGCCGTTGTCGAGGACTTTCTTGCCGTTGACGTAGAGGCGCACGGCGCCGTCGGCACGCACCTTGAACACCTGCTCGCCGCTGACCGTCGGGGTGATCTGGCCGCTGTAGCGGATCGAAGTGGCGGCGGTATCGCCGTTCACCGGCAGGCTGTCGGTGGACCAGTCCAGGTCGACATGGGTGTCGGTGCGGCTGGCGGCCGGGTCGCCGGACCAGTTGGTGTTGCTGAAGAACTCGGTCTTCAAGCCTTTGACGCTGTTGCCATTGCTGTCGGCATGGGTCCAGGTCGAGGTGGCCGGGTCCAGGGACAGCCCGTCGATGAAATCGACCTTGGCGCCCGGCGCCAGTTGCTGCAAGCCGCTCAGCTCACTGATGTAGTTGGCGGCCATGACGTTGGCGCTGCCAAAACCGGTAGGCGGCGCGTACTTGGCCAGGGTGCCGACCACGGCGATGCGCTTGACCTTCTTGGCGTCCAGCGGCAGCAGGCTGTTCTGGTTTTTCAGCAGCACGATGCCTTCGCGCGCGGCGTTCAGAGCCACGCGGTTGCTGGTGGCGCTGTTCATGTTGTGGCTGGTCAGCGGCGCCTTGCTGTCGAACTTGTACAGGTAGATCTGCTTGAGGATGCGGCGCACCTTGTCATCGATGGTCGCGCTGCTCAGCTCGCCGCTGTCCAGGTACGGCTTGAGGATGGTGCTGTTCATCTGGTAGCCCATCATGTCCAGGTCGGTACCCGCCTGTGCCGCCGGCAAGCCGTCGACCACCGCGTTGTAGTCGCTCTGCACGAAGCCTGGGTAGCCCCATTCGGTCTTGAGGATGTCACGCATCAGGTGCTTGTTCTGGCACGCGAACTCGCCGTTCACCTTCTGGAACGCACACATCATCATCGCGACCTTGCTGTTCTTCGAGGCGGACTCGAACGGCGGCAGGGTCATCTCGCGCAGCACGCGCTCGCTGATGATTTCATCGAGGTGGAAGCGGTTGCTTTCCTGGTCGTTGGCGGCGAAATGCTTGGCGTTGGCCCACACGCCACGGGACTGAATGCCGTTGATCACCGCCGGCCCCAGGCTGGCGCCGAGGAACGGGTCTTCACCGGACAGGTACTCGAACGCCCGGCCGCTGTATGGCATGCGGTACAGGTTCACCCCTGGCCCGGTGACGAACTGATAACCACCGCTGGCGGTGTCGTAGCCCAGGGCACGGCCCAGGTCGATGGCGCGACGCGGGTTCCAGCTGGCGGCCAGGTTCGGCCCCGACGGGTAAACCACGCCCTGCGCGTTGCCTTCACTGGTGTAGCGCACGCCCACACCGCCATCGGCGCCGTGAATCTGCGGGATTCCGTACTGGGTCAGTGGCTTGACGTCCCAGCCCCCGGTGCCGCCGATGTAGGCGAGTTTTTCTTCCATGGTCATCTTCGCCAGGGTCTTGTCCGCAGCTTTTTCCGCGCGGCTTACCCGACCTTCATCCAGGGCAGGACTGGTGGCCGCATGCACCTGGGACACGGCCAGTGCCAGCAGGGCGAATGCCGACTGTGCACCGATCATTTTGCGTTTATTCATGGGTCTCTCCGACAACAGTTCAGTAAACATGGCGCGCCGAGAAGTGCGAGTTGCACCGCACCTCGTCACTTTTTTCTGGGCAATAGTTGCCCGTGATCGCAATTTTTAACCGATGGCTAATTGCAACTATTTGGCGAATTTCGCAGTTCTATTAGTGTAAAAATTGTATTAGTTATTGTTGTGGGTAGTGTCTAAGCGATATCACGATATGGCATTTTGAACCGCGAAAACCGCATAATTAAGGCAATTCTTGCGCTTGGAAGTCAAACAAAAGCTAATTTTTGCGTGAAATAAGAAATAATTTCTTACGTTCAGGAACTAAGACTAAACCTACCAGTCGATTGGTTTAAGGAAATTTGTCGAGTCATGGCCAACTAGTGGCATTGCTCGATAGTTCTAAAGTGCCATGTTTACACAAGCTGTCATACACAACGCTTTGGTGTAGGGTCTTGATCGAGTTCAAGGCGCCACTTGGGCTATCTGCTGTTTTTGATCTGGAGAAAGTTGATGAAGATTTCCCTGTTGGGTGCCGGTGTTGTTCTGGGTGTTGCGCTAAGTGGCGCGGCGATGGCGGCGGAGTCCACCGACGCCGATGCGAAATCCGGGGCTGCCGATTCCACGGTGTTGACCCAGGCTCACGATGCCAAGGCGGTTAAAAAGCAGAAGGCTGAAACCACCAAGGGTGGGCGGCCGCTGAGCAGCAGCCAGGCCGCGCCGAAGACCTCGAACTAACGGGGAAATGCGCTCCCCTGTGGGACGGGGCTTGCCCCCTCCCACAAGAGTTTCCCATAGCCCTTTAGAGCATCGCCCCTCAGATTTTTACCCATGCCCAGCCCTTCAACGCCCATCGATGCCTGCCAACTGCACATCCCGCACACCGAACAGGTCTGCGCGTGGCTGATGCAACACGCTGGGTTGAAAACCGTTGACCTGGAGCGTGCCCGGCGCCTGTCCCAGGAGGGCGGTGACACCGAATTACTGGGTCTGCTCACGCGCCTGGGGCTGGTTTCCGAAGTGGAACTGGCCCGTGCCTGGGCCGACCTGCTCGGCGCACCGCTGCTGTTGGCCGATGCTGCGCCGCCGCTGCTGGACCCATTGCCGGTATTGACCGAGCGTTTCATGCGCCACTATCAAGTGGTGCCCGTGGGCTGGAGCCAGGGCGGCCTGCGGGTGCTGGCGGCCAACCCGTCGCTGGTCTACCCGTTCCAGGCCATGGCCTATGCCTGCGGCGTGCCGGTGTGGCTGGCGGTAGGGCCGCGCAACGAAGTCGAAACCCTGATCGAGCGTTACTACGGCCAGGGCCGTTCGGCCATGGGCACCCTGATCGAAAACCTCGACGAACAGGGCGGCGCCCTCGAAGACATCGAACACCTCAAGGACATGGCCTCCGAAGCGCCGGTGATTCGCCTGGTCAACCTGATCCTGCAGCGAGCAGTCGAGAATCGCGCCTCGGACATTCATATCGAACCCTTCGAAAACCAGCTCAAGGTGCGCTACCGCATCGACGGCGTGCTGCACGAAGCCGAAGCCCCACCGTCCAGTTCTTCGGCGGCAGTGATTTCGCGGGTGAAGATCATGGCGCGCCTGGACATCGCCGAGCGGCGCCTGCCCCAGGACGGGCGCATTATGCTGCGCATCCAGGGCAAGGAGCTGGACTTGCGGGTGTCTACCGTGCCCACCAGTTTTGGCGAATCGGTGGTCATGCGTTTGCTCGACCGCCAGACCGTGCAGTTCGATTTCCAGAGCCTGGGCTTTGATGGCCAGCGCCTGGAAACCTTCCTCGAAGTGCTCGAACGGCCCCACGGCATCCTGCTGGTGACCGGGCCCACCGGCTCGGGCAAGACCACCACCCTGTACACCGCGCTGTCGCGGCTCAATACCGCCGAGCGCAAGATCATCACCGTCGAAGACCCGGTGGAATACCAGCTTGAGGGCATCAACCAGATCCAGGTCAAACCGGCCATCGGCCTGGACTTCGCCGGCGCGCTGCGCTCCATCGTGCGCCAGGACCCGGACGTGATCATGATCGGTGAAATCCGCGACCTGGAAACCTGCCGCATCGCGATCCAGTCGTCCCTCACCGGCCACCTGGTGCTCTCCACCCTGCACACCAACAGCGCGGCGGCGAGTATCACGCGCTTGCTGGACATGGGCGTCGAAAGCTACCTGATTGCCTCGACCGTCAACGGTATCCTCGCCCAGCGCCTGGTGCGGCGTCTGGACCCGGCCACCCGCGAAGCCTTCGAAGCCCCTGCGGAGTTGATTGCCGAACACGGCCTCGACCGGTTTACCGAGCAGCGCCCGATCATGCTTTATCGCCCCCGCGCCGATGCGCCGGGCGGTGGCTACCACGGCCGCAGTGCGATCACCGAACTGCTGGTGATGAACGACGAACTACGCAGCCTGTTGATGCGCCAGGCCGACGCCGCCACCCTCGAACAGGCCGCCCGCCGTGGCGGCCTGCGCACTTTGCATGAAGAAGGCCTGCGCCAGGCCGTGGCCGGTGTCACGTCACTTGAAGAAGTGCTGCGCGTCACCCGGGGAGAGGGCGCATGAGCCTGTTCAAATACCGCGCCCTCGACAGCCAGGGCCAGGCGCAAAACGGCACCCTCGAAGCCAAGGACCAGGACGCCGCCGTCGCCGCGCTGCACAAGCGCGGCTTGTTGCTGTTGCAGATCGAAGTGGCGGGTGCCCAGGGCCTGCGCAAGGCCTTTGGCCGGGGCCAGTTGAACGGCGCGGCGCTGGTCAGCTTCACTCAACAGTTGGCCACGCTATTGGGGGCTGGCCAGCCGCTGGAGCGTTCCTTGGGCATCCTGCTCAAGCAGCCCGGCCAGCCGCAGACCCGTGCGTTGATCGAGCGCATACGCGAACAGGTCAAGGCCGGCCAGCCGTTATCCAAGGCGCTGGAGGCGGAGGGCGGCCAGTTCTCGCCGCTGTACTTGAGCATGGTCCGCGCCGGCGAGGCGGGCGGCGCCCTCGAAGACACCCTGCGCCAGCTCAGCGACTACCTGGAGCGCAGCCAGTTGCTCAGGGGCGAAGTGATCAACGCGCTGATCTACCCGGCGTTCCTGGTGGTCGGCGTGCTCGGTTCGCTGGCCTTGCTGCTGGCCTACGTGGTGCCGCAGTTCGTGCCGATCTTCAAGGACCTGGGCGTGCCGATTCCGCTGATCACCGAGGTGATCCTGGGCCTCGGCCAATTCCTCGGGGCCTACGGCCTGGCGGTGCTGGCCGGGTTGATTGTCGGCGCATGGACCCTGGCCGCGCGGTTGCGCGATCCCCAGCGCCGCGAACGCTATGACCGCCGCGTGCTGGGCATCCGCATCATCGGCCCGTTGCTGCAACGGGTCGAAGCCGCCCGTTTGGCCCGCACCCTCGGCACGCTGCTGAGCAACGGTGTGGCGCTGCTGCAAGCGCTGGTGATTGCCCGCCAGGTCTGCACCAACCGCGCCCTGCAAGCCCAGGTCGCCCAGGCCGCCGAGTCGGTCAAGGGCGGCGGCACCCTGGCCAGCGCCTTCGGCAGCGAGCCGCTGCTGCCTGATCTGGCGTTGCAAATGATTGAAGTCGGCGAACAGGCCGGCGAACTCGACAGCATGCTGCTCAAGGTCGCCGAGGTGTTCGACGTCGAAGCCAAACGCGGCATCGACCGCCTGCTCGCCGCGCTGGTGCCGTCCCTGACCGTGGTCATGGCGGTGCTGGTGGCGGTGATCATGCTGGCGATCATGCTGCCGCTGATGAGCCTGACCAGCAATATATGAACCCTTAAGGAAACATGCTGATGCGCCATACCCGATTCAAGCCCGCCCGCCGCCAGGGCGGTTTTACCTTGCTGGAAATGCTCGCCGTGATCGTGCTGCTGGGCATCGTCGCGACCATCGTGGTACGCCAGGTCGGCGGCAATGTGGACAAGGGCAAATACGGCGCGGGCAAGGCCCAGCTGGCCAGCCTGAGCATGAAGATTGAAAGCTACGGCCTGGACGTCGGCTCGCCGCCCAAGACCCTGCAGCAACTGGTCGACAAGCCGGGCAACAGCGCCGGTTGGGCCGGGCCGTATGCCAAACCGTCGGACCTCAAGGACCCGTTCGGCCATGCCTTCGGTTATCGCTTCCCCGGTGAGCACGGTGCGTTCGACCTGATTTTCTACGGCCAGGACGGCCAGCCCGGCGGCGAAGGCTACAGCGCCGACCTGGGCAACTGGGAATAACCCACGACCATGGCCAACGCCCAACGCGGCTTTACCTTGATGGAAATGCTGGTGGTGATCGTCTTGATCAGCGTCGCGGCCGGGTTGGTAGGGTTTGGCCTGCAACAAGGCCTGCGCGCCGCCAAAGAGCGCCAGGCCGTCGGGCAGGTGGTCGAGGCATTGCGCAGCACGCGGGCGCGGGCGATTGTCAACGGCACCACCGAAAGCACCGTGTTCGATTTGCGCAACCTCAGCGTGCAGGCGCCGGGCCGTCCGAAAAAGTATTGGCCGGCCGGGCTGCAAGTGACCCTGCACACCGCCGAGCAAGCCGGCGCTGCGGTGGATTTCTACCCCGATGGCAGCTCCACCGGCGGCCACGTGTTACTGGCCAACGGCAGTCGGCGTTGGCGTATCGACATTGGCTGGCTGACCGGCAGCGTGCAGTCCAAGGCCTTGCCATGAAGCGCCAGGCGGGTTTTACCCTGCTGGAAATGCTCGCCGCGCTGACGCTGATGGCGATCTGTAGCACGGTGCTGCTGGTCGCCTTCGGCCAGAGCGCACGCTCGTTGTTGCAGGTGTCCCACAGCGACCGCCTGACCCATGCCGCCTTGAGTGTGATGGATCAGGAAGGCATGGGCCCGTTGGCCAGCGGCACACGCCAGGGCGAGTTGGACGGTATCGCCTGGCAACTGCGCATCGCCCAGCAGCCCAGCCGCGTCGGCCAGGCGCATCTGTTTCGCCTGGACCTGACCGTCAGCGAAGGCCCGCGCCAGGCCAGTTTCAGCACCTTGAAACTGCGCGCTGCCGGCGTCGGGGCCGGCTTGTGAAGGCGCGTCAGCAGGGCTTTACCTTGCTTGAGATCATGATCGTACTGAGCCTGCTCGGGGTGTTGCTGACCCTGGTCGGCGGCGCCTTGCTGGGGGCCAATCGCGCCGTGCTCAAGGCCCAGCGCTACACGGTCAGCCTGGACGAAATGCGTGCCGCGCAGCAGTTTTTGCGCACGGCCATCAGCGAGGCGTTACCGCTGGATGTGACCGAGGACGACAGCCAGACCGATGGCTTTTTTGCCGGTGGGCCGCAGCGTATGCAGTTTGTCGCGACCTTGCCGGGTGTGCTCGGCGGCGGTATCCAGCGCTTCACCTTGCAGTTGGTGGGGCCCGAATCGCAGCGCGACTTGCAGGTGGCGTTCGCGCGGTTTGAGCCTGAGGCACAGGTGAGTGTTCCGGCGGCGCGCAGTGAGCCGCAGGTGTTGTTGAAGGATGTCGAGGACCTGCAATTCAGCTATCGCGGCGTGTCGCCCAAGGGCCAGGCCACCGGCTGGATCAGTACGTGGCCGTGGACCAAGCGCCTGCCTTACACGGTGCGGATTGACGCACGGGTGAATGGCCCGGTGCCGTGGGTAACCCAGGTGGTTGCCTTGCGCCTGAACCTGTCCGGCGGGGCGCCCGAATGATCCGGCATCAACGCGGCGTGGCTCTGCTGCTGGTGCTGTGGGTGCTGGCCTTGCTCAGCCTGTTGCTCGGCGGCTTGGCCGGCTGGGTGCAACTGGAAACCCGCCAGGCCGCCTGGCACCGCCAGCATACCCAGGCGGTGCTGGCGGCCGAGGCCGGGGTGGCGTTGGTGATGCAGGCCGTGGCGGACCCGTTGCAGCGCAAGCAGTGGATTGCCGATGGGCGTGAAATTCCGCTGGTGTTCGACGATGCGCAGCTGCACGTCAGCCTGCACAGCGAGCGCGGCAAGTTGTATTTGAACAGCGCCGAGGTGGGTGATTTTGCCCGCCTGGCCCTGGCCTGCGGTGCGACCCAGGCCCAGGCCAACCAACTCGCCAGAGCCCTGGAGGTGCGGCGTAACCAGGGCCTGGCGCCGTTTCGGGTGGTGGAAGAGGTGCGCCAACTGCCGGGCATGACCCAGGCGCTGTACAGCGAGCTGGTGCCCGAGATCAGCCTGTGGAGCGGCCTGGACCGGCCCGATCCGGCATTCGCCAGTGCCTTGATGCGCCGCGCACTGAACCTGCCGCACCAGAGCGCGGTGGGTGCCGATCCCGGCGACGTGCTGGTGGTCAGCAGCCGTGCCCAACGCCCCGGCGGTTACCACGCCCAGGTGCAAGCCACCGTGTTATTGAGCCCCGCGCAAGGCAGCGCACAACCTTATCGAGTCCTACGTTGGCAAGAATGAACGAACAGTTAACCGCACGGTTTCAGGCGCTGGCGCAGCCCATCATCAAGCGCTGGCGCGGCAGCCTGCTGCAACTGGGCTGGCGCCTGTGGCTCAAGGAGCTGCGTGGCTGCCTGCCGGCGTGGTTGTCGTTTGCCGATATTCCCGAGCATGTCTACGCCTGGCCGCTGACCGCGCCGGTCGAAAAGCTGCCTGGCGAAGCGCGTCAGGTGCTGGTGCTGCCGCCTGAAACAGTGCTGGTGCAAACCCTGCAATTGCCCCCGGCGGCGGCGCGCAACCTGTCGACGGTGGTCGGCTATGAACTGGACCGCTTCACGCCGTTCGACGCCGCCCAGCTGTACTTTGTCGCGCGCCAGGAGCGCCGCACCCCCACGCACCTGTACGTCACGCTGGTGGCGATCCTGCGTGAGCGCCTCGACCAGATCCTCAATGACTGCGCGGCCCTCGGCTTGCAGCCCCATGCCGTGGATGTCGCCGATAGCGCAGGCAAACCCATGGGCATCGACTTGCTGCCGGCGCCGTTGCGTCCCCGCCAGCGTCCCCAGGGCAAGGGCCTGCAACGCAGCCTGCCGTGGTTGTGCGGCGCCTTGCTGATTGCGGCGATGCTGCTGTGGCTCAACGACCGCCAGCGCGTACTCGATGCCATGCAACACAGCGTGCGCGAGCAGAAAGCCCAGGTCGCCGAGATCCAGGCCCTGCGCCAGCAACTGCTCAATACCCGTGGCGCCGCCCAGTACCTGATTCGCCGCAAGGCTGCCCAACCGCCGTTGGCGGCGCTGCTCAACGAGCTGACCGCGTGCCTGCCCTCGGACACCTGGCTCGACCAGTTGGAAGTCAATGACGGCGCCGACGTGTCCTTCTCTGGGCAGAGCGCCAAGGCCAGCGCCTTGATCACCCGGATCAAGGGCTGCCACAGCCTGGAAAACGCCCAGTTCGAAGGGGTGATCCAACCCGATGCGCAAACCGGCAAGGATCAATTTTCCTTGCGCGCCCACCTGCACCAGGAGGCCGCTGATGCGCCGACCACTGACACCCCGTGAACGCCGTGGCGCGGCCCTGATCGCCCTGGCCCTGGTGCTCGGCGCCGGTTACTGGCTGTTGATCGACAGCTGGTTCGCCGGCCCCTTGCGCAGCATGGGCGAGCAAGCCGAGCAGCTGCGTGAACAGCAGCAACGCTACGCCGGTGTGTTGCGCCAGGGCGACAGCCTGCGCCAGCAGTTGGAACAGGCGCGGCAGGATCCGGCCAGCAGCACCAGCCTGTTGCCCGGCGACGACCCGAGTGCGGTGGCGGCGGACCTGATGCAACGCATCGCCGACCTGATCAACAGCCGCGCGGGCCTCGGTGGCGGTTGCAGCCTGACCCAGCGCATGCCCATCACCCCTGAGCAGGACGACGCCGAGCCCTATCGCCAGGTCAAGGTCAGCCTGACCCTCAATTGCGCCATCGAACCCTTGACCGCGATCCTGCATGAGCTGGAGTACCAGCGGCCGTTTCTGTTCGTCGATGAGATGAGCATCCGCCGCCCACCGAACGCCCCCGCCAGCGGCGGCGCCGGGCAACTGGTGGTGCACTTGTTGGTGCGCGGTTACCTGCAACCGGCGGCCGCCCGGCAGGTGCAACGATGATCAATGCATTGCGTCCCCTGGAATGGCTGTTGCTCGGTGTGGCCGGGCTGTTGGGCCTGCTGATGGTCGGCATCCTCAGCAGCATCGGCGATGCGCCGCAGTGGTTGCCGGCGCCGGACCCCGATGCGCGCGCCAACACCGCCGCCAAGGTGCTGGTGGCGCCGAGCGCGACCCTCGAAAGCCTGGCCGGCACCTGGCAAGCGCCGCTGTTCAGCCCCGACCGCAGCCCCGACCGTGCGGTGGGCCAAGCCGCCGTCTCCAGCCTGTCGAGCCTGGTGCTGACCGGGATCGTCCTCGACGGCGACCTGCGTTTGGCGCTGCTCAAGCGTGCCGATGGCCCACCGCTCAAAGTCCACCAGGGCCAGACCCTGCCCAACGGCTGGCGCCTGGAACACCTGACGCCCCGCGATGCCCGCTTTGTACTCGACGGCCGCACGCAAACCCTGAGCCTGCGGGCCCTGCGTTTGCCGCCGCCGTCCACCACACCCCCGATTACCCTTCCTCACGAGTCCACCCCTTGATCGATACCTTCCCTGGCGCCTTGCGCACCACCGTGTTGTGCCTGGCCACCGCCGTTTCCCTCGGTGGCTGCGGCACATTTCCCGAGCATCTCGACCCGGACGAGGCCCTGCTGCATGAGGCGATGCAGGGCACCGGTTCGCAACGCCCACCCGTGGACCCGGCCAGCGAACAGGCACCGGTCGACAGCAGCCAACCCCAGGCGAAGACCCCGCCCCAGCGCCAGTTGATACGCGGCAATCAGCAGTTCGTGCGCCAACCGGCAGCGGTCTCGGCCGCCAAGGAGGAGGGCAGCGGCGACATCGTGTTCAACTTCGCCGACCAACCGATCGAAGCAGTGATCAACAGCGTCATGGGCGACCTGCTGCACGAGAACTACAGCATCGCCCAGGGCGTGAAGGGCAATGTCAGCTTTTCCACGTCCAAGCCGGTGAACAAGCAACAGGCCTTGTCGATTCTGGAGACCCTGTTGTCGTGGACCGGTAACGCGATGATCAAACAGGGCAACCGGTATGTGATCCTGCCGGCCAATCAGGCCGTGGCGGGCAAGCTGGTGCCGGAGATGCGCGTGTCGCAGCCGTCCAGCGGTTTGTCGGCACGCCTGTTTCCGTTGCGTTATATCTCGGCCACCGAGATGCAGAAACTGCTCAAGCCGTTCGCCCGCGAGAATGCCTTCCTGCTGGTGGACCCGGCGCGCAATGTGCTGAGCCTGGCCGGCACCCCCGAAGAACTGGCCAATTACCAGGACACCATCGACACCTTCGACGTGGACTGGCTCAAGGGCATGTCGGTGGGCGTGTTCGGCCTGCAGCGCGCGTCGGTGGCCGAGCTGATGCCCGAACTGCAAAAAATGTTCGGCCCCGACAGCGGCATGCCCCTGGCGGGCATGGTGCGTTTCTTGCCCATCGAGCGGACCAACTCGGTGGTGGCGATCTCGTCGCAGCCGCAGTACCTCAGCGAAGTCGGCGACTGGATCCACACCATCGACGAAGGCGGCGGCAACGAGCCGCAGATGTACGTCTACGACGTGCGCAACATGAAGGCCACCGACCTCGCCAAGTACCTGCGCCAGATCTACGGCACGGGCGCGATCAAGGACGACACCCCGGCCAAGGTCGCCCCCGGTTTGCGCACCGCGACCCTGTCCTCGCCGGGCACCAACAGCACCTCCGGCAGCACGCCGGGTGGCCTGAGCAACAACCTCAATGGCAACCCACCCGCTGCTGAGGACGAGGAGCAGGAGCCCGACGCCGAGCAGGACACCGCTGAGCAGGGTGCGAGCGAAGACGCCCCGGCCAAAAGCCTCGACGCCGGCACCCGCATCACCGCGCAAAAAAGCAGTAACCAACTGCTGGTCCGCACCCGCCCGGTGCAGTGGAAAGAGATCGAATCGGCGATCAAACGCCTCGACAACCCACCGCTGCAAGTGCAGATCGAAACGCGCATCCTCGAGGTCAAGCTCACCGGCGAATTGGACCTTGGCGTGCAGTGGTACCTGGGCCGCCTGGCGGGCAATTCCACCAGCACCACCGTGGGCAACACCGCCGGCAGCCAAGGCGCGTTGGGCGGCGGCGGGGCAGGGTTGGGCGCGACGGATTCGTTGTTCTACTCCTTCGTCAGCTCCAACCTGCAAGTGGCCTTGCACGCTCTCGAAACCAACGGCCGCACCCAGGTGCTGTCGGCGCCGTCGCTGGTGGTGATGAACAACCAACCGGCGCAGATCCAGGTGGGCGACAACATCCCGATCAGCCAGACCACGGTTAACACGGGCACCTCCGACACCACCTTGAGCAGTGTTGAATACGTGCAGACCGGGGTGATCCTCGACGTCGTGCCACGCATCAATCCGGGTGGCTTGGTGTACATGGACATTCAGCAGCAGGTCAGCGATGCCCAGGACCAGCAGGCGTCCAGCAACGACACCCAGGCCAACCCGCGTATCTCCACGCGCTCGGTATCCACCCAGGTCGCGGTGCAGAGTGGGCAGACGGTGTTACTGGGCGGGTTGATCAAGCAGGACAACGCGGAGAGTGTCAGTGCGGTGCCTTACCTTGGGAAAATTCCGGGGTTGCGCTGGTTGTTTGGCAATACCAGCAAGTCCAAGGACCGCACGGAATTGATTGTGCTGATTACCCCGAGGGTGATTACCAGCAGCAGCCAGGCGCGGCAGGTGACGGATGACTATCGCCAGCAGATGCAGTTGTTGAAGCCGGCTAACTGAAATGTGGGCGGGGGCTTGCCCCCGATGGCGGCCTGACAGCTAACCAGGATGTTGGATCAGATCGAGTACATATCCGTTGCTTCGGTAACGGCGGCTAAACCGGCATCCCTGCCGGTTTACCCCCCAAAATCACTATCGAATTCCGGCCAGCGTGGTTTAACGGGGCGCCCCTGATGAAGACGAATGCGGTGTATCAGGCACTCCTCTGTGCCTGGTTTTGGGGCTGCTACGCAGCCCCGCGCGGGCGGTGTGACGATTCGACAAGCCCGCTCGCCACAGGCCCATCACTCATTCACCAAACCCAATAATCGCCTTGGTTTCCAGATACTCCTCGAACCCCTGCACCCCATACTCCCGGCCATTCCCTGAGCGCTTGTAGCCCCCAAACGGCGCCATCGGATTCCACGCCGGATGGTTCAGGTGCACCTGGCCCGCCCGTATACGCGAGGCCACCGCCCGCGCAAGATCAAGGTCCTGCCCCTGAACGTGGGCGCCCAGTCCGTAGACCGTATCGTTGGCGATGGCGACGGCTTCATCCACCGTCTCATAGGCAATGATGCACAGCACCGGCCCAAATATTTCCTCCTGGGCAATGCGCATGGCGTTGTCCACTTCGGAGAAAACCGTCGGTCGTGTATAGAAACCCTTGTCAACACCCGCCGCCCGTCCCAGCCCGCCGCACAGCAGTTTGGCGCCCTCGTCGAGGCCGGCCTGGATCATGGCCTGGACGCGATGGAACTGGGCTTCGTTGGCAATGGGGCCCAACTGCGTTTCTTCCGACTGCGGGTCGCCGACGATCAGTGCATTCGCGGTGGCCGCCGCCAGGGCTTCGACTTCAGCCAGGCGGCTTCTTGGCACGATCATACGGGTCGGCGCGCTGCACGACTGGCCGACGTTGCGAAACGCCGACATCACGCCCAGCGGCACAGCCTTGGCGAAGTCCGCGTCGGGCAGCAGCACATTCGGCGACTTGCCCCCCAGTTCCTGGGTGACCCGCTTGACCGTCGGCGCGGCTGCCTGGGCAACCAACGCGCCTGCGCGGTTGGAGCCGGTGATGGAAATCATGTCGATATCCGCATGGGCCGCCATGGCCGCGCCGACTTCGGCACCGCTGCCGTTCACCAGGTTGAACACCCCAGGCGGCAGGCCGGCGTCATGCACCAGTTGGGCAAACAGCAGGGCGCTCAATGGCGACAGTTCGCTCGGTTTCAACACCACGGTGCAGCCGGCAGCGATGGCCGGGGCGACTTTCGCGGTGATTTGATACAGCGGCCAGTTCCACGGCGTGATCAGTCCGCACACGCCGATGGGCTCGCGCTCGATTGCGGTACCGCCTTCCACGGTCTGGAAGCGATAGCTGGACAGCAGGTCACGCGCGACCCGAACGTGTTCGGCCGCGAGCGGTACCTGCATCGCGCGAGCGAAGCCGATGGCCGCGCCCATTTCCAGGGACAGCGCCTGCGCCAGTTGCTCCTTGCGTTCAAGGATCAGTTCGTGGATTTTCCCCAGCACCTGCGCTCGCGCTTCAGCCGGGGTCGCAGACCAACCGGCAAACGCCCCGCGTGCTGCCGCGACGGCCCGGTCGACATCCTCGGCAGTCCCGCGCGCCACCTGGGCAACCACGGCTTCAGTGGCCGGGTTGACCACCGGCAGCGTTGCCGGGATCGCCGGGGACGTCCAACCGCCGTTGATGTAAAACTGGTGAGCCGTTTGCGGATCAACGCTGTAGCTATTTGAAGAGTGGGTGGTCATCCAACTGGCTCCCTGGAGCGGTAATAGGCGCTGCGAACGGCACGGCCCGGTGTCTGGATACGCTAGCAAAAGCCTCCCGCGCAAAGATGCCGTTATTCAGCGCTGCAAGGGATAATCTGCTGAATCTGGCGGGCAGGCGTGGCTCATATCAGTTTTCCTGTGGTGGGGGCATTTGCCGGCACCGTCGAAGGTTGGGTAAACCGTCGGATATCGAACGGGCTGATCAAGGTGCTGGTGCTGCCGGTGCTGATCAGTTCGGCCATCACATCCCCCACGCCAGGGCCGAGCTGGAAGCCGTGGCCGCAGAAACCGAAGGCATAAAACAGTCCGTCCACGCTGCCGCTCGGGCCCATCACCGGCAGGGAGTCGGATGTGTAGCTTTCGATGCCGCTCCACACGCGGATGATGTTCAGTTTCTCGGCGCCCGGTAATAGCCGTTTCATCTGGCGCATCTGGTTGAGCAGGCTCTCGGGCTTGAAAAACGCGCGTCGGTTGAGCATGTCCGGCGTGCAGCGGGCGCCGCCACCGATGATGATGTTGCCGCGCGGGATCTGGCGGAAGTAAATCACCTCTTCCTTGATCTTGGTGAACACGCCGATCACGGTGGGCAGGGCGTAGGGCACCGGTTCCGTGACCGACATCTGTGGGCCGTTGGGCTCCAGTGGTACCGGTTCGCCGAAGCGCTCGGACAAGCGCGCGGCCCAGGCGCCGGCGGTAATCAACAGCTGCTCGGCGACGAACAACTGCCCATCGCGGGTGGTGACGTGGAACAGGCCATTGACCTTCTCCACATCGGCGACTTCGGTGCTTTCTTCGATTCGCGCACCGAGGCGCCGGGCTGCGCGGGCAAAGGCCGGTGCGGCCAGGCGAGGGTTGGCGTGGCCGTCGTGGGGCGCGTAGGAGCCGCCTTTCACCTCGGGGCCGAGGAAACCGAAACGCTGGCGCAACTCGGCACCGCGATAGATTTTCAGGTCCAGTTGCGCAGCTTCCGGCGCGGCGGCGTAGGCCTCCAGTTCAGCGATTTCATCTTCGCGATAGCACACGCGCATGTGACCGCTGGGGATAAATTCCAGGTCGTCGTCGATCAACTCCGGCAGGCGTTTCCACAGCGCCCACGAACGATTGGCCAGCTCCAGTTGCCCCAGGTAGCGGCCCTGGCGGCGCACATTGCCGAAGTTCACACCGCTGGCGTACTGACCGATCTGGTCGCGTTCCAGCAGCGTGACCGAACAGCCGCGGCGGCGCAGGAAAAACGCCGACGATGCGCCCATGATGCCGCCGCCGATGATCAGCACGTCGCTTTTTTGCGAGGTCATGTGGGCTGCTCCTGTGCGGTACGGGCCACGGCGTCGATTTCGATCAGGTAGCCATGGTGCAACACCGGCACGGGCACCACCGCGCGGGCCGGTTTATGTTCACCGAGGTAGCGCGCGTAAATCTGATCAAAGGCGGGCCAGTGTTCTATGCCGACGACGTACACCGTCACTTTGAGCAGGTCACGGGGGCTCAGGCCCGCTTCACCCAGGATCGCCACCAGGTTATCCAGGGCAATCGACGCTTGCACTGCGAACGGTTGCCCGGCGCTGTGCTCGCCATTGGCGCGTACCGGCAGTTGCCCCGACACATACAGCACGCCGCCGTGCGCCACCGCCTGGGAATAGTGCCCGCCCGGCGGTGCCGTGTGGGGGCTATGAATCGAGTGGATGCGATTACCAGCCATGCAGGCGACTCCAGGTGTGCACGCTGCCATCGGCATCCACTGCGTGATAATCCGGGAACTGCGCGCCGGTGGCACAGGCATGGTTGGGCAGGATGCGCAGCCGACTGCCGATGGGGAAGCGCGTGACAAGCGCGTCACTGTGGGCAGCGCCCAGGCTGACGATGCCATGTTCCTGGTTGGCAGCGGTGACCAGCGCGCCGTCGATCCAGTCGCCCGCTTCGCTGCACACTTGGCCATAACCGAAGTCCTGACGCTGGCGCTGGGTGCCACGGTCACGACTCATGGCCATCCAACCGGCGTCGATGATGATCCAGCCTTTGTCCGGCTGATGACCGATCACGGTGGTCAGTACGCTCAGCGCCAACTCATCGGCCTGGCACACGCCGATGTTGCGCATGACCAGGTCGAAGAACACATACACACCTGCGCGTACTTCGGTGACGCCGTCCAGGTTCAGCGCCGAGAGGGCCGTGGGGGTGGAGCCGATACTGACCTCGGGGCACGCCAGCCCGGCTGCGCGGAGGGTGTCTGCGGCACTGACGCAGAGCGCACGCTCCTGTTCGGCCAGCGCTTGCAGGGGTTCAAGGCTGTCCAGCTCGTAGCTCGAGCCGGCGTGGGTCATCACGCCACACAGGTGCAGGCCGCCCTCGTTGAGGAGGCGTGCGACGTCGATCAGTACAGGGTCCTGTGCGGCCAGGCCGGAGCGATGGCCGTCGCAATCGATTTCGATCCACACGTCGAAGCGTTCGTCATGCTGCTTTGCGAAAGCGACCATGGCCTCGGCGCCTTGGACGCTGTCGGTGAGCAGGCTCAGGTTGCAGCCTTTGCGCCGCAGGGCCAGGGCCTGGGGCAGTTTGCCCGGGGCGATGGCCACGGCGTAGAACACATCGCGGATACCGGCAGCGAAACAATGCTCGGCTTCCTTGAGGGTGGAAACCGTCACGCCGCTGGCCCCTGCGGCGATCTGGGCGTGGATCACCGGCAGGCACTTGCTGGTTTTGATATGCGGGCGCAAACGCACGCCCAGGCTGCTCATGCGTTGTTGCATACGCTGGATATTGCGCTGCATCTGTGGGATGTCGACGAGCGCGGCGGGCGTGTCGAGGGAAGCAATCGGCGTGGACATGGCGGAGCTCGCGTGGCTGGGTACAGGCTGCACTCTACTCAGCCGTTGTTAACGTGTGGTTCAATCAACGTTCATCAATCATTAAGTAAAATTGAATGATTTCCATCGAAGACCTGCGACTGGCCGTCACCCTGGCCCGCTCCGAATCGCTGAGCGCCGCCGCCCGAACACTGAATGTCTCGCCGCCGGCGCTGTCCATGCGCCTGCGCAAGTTGGAGACGCTGCTGGGGCTGACCCTGGCCAATCGCGACGCCCGGCGCCTTAGCCTGACGGCGGATGGCGAGCGGTTCTCGCGGGAAAGCGCGCTGTTGCTGGAACAGTTGGAAGCGCTGCCGGAGTCGTTCCGGCAACAGGACGAAACCCTGGTGGGCACCTTGAGGTTGGCGGCGCCGTTTGGCTATGGTCGCCAGCGCATCGCACCGTTGTTGGCGCGGTTTGCCAAACTGCACCCGCAGCTGCGCCTGCACCTGGATTTACGCGAGACGCCCTGGCCCGATCGCCATGACAGCGATGCGGTGATTCACATCGGCCAGCTCAATGACAGCCTGTGGACCGCGCGGCCACTGACGCCAAACGAGCGCTGGTTGTGCGCCAGCCCGGCCTATCTGCACGCGCACGGCGTGCCGACTTCGCCGGACGAGCTGGCGTCTCATCGCTGCATTTGCATTCGCGAAAATGATGAAGACGTCACCCTGTGGCACCTGCGCAAAGGCCAGGGCCGCAAGACGCTGCGCGTGGAGCCTGCGTTGTTGAGCAACGATGGCAGCGTTGCCCGGCGTTGGGCCGAGCAAGGCTTGGGGTTGGTGCTGCGTTCGCAGTGGGATGTGAGTGACGCCGTAGCCAGCGGCAGCCTGGTGCGCGTGCTGGCGGACTGGAGCTTCGACAGCGCGCCGATCCTCCTGCTGGTGCCGTCGCGCAAACTGCGCAGCCCGCGTGTACAGGCGTTGGTGACGTTTCTGGAAGAGGCGTTGAAGGCCTGAGTTATTTCACCGCGTAGACCTTGCGCACGTACACCGTGCTGGTCCAGGCGCATGGCGCGCCCTTGGCCACGAACACCGTGTCCCCGGTTTTTACCGTGACTTCGCCACCCTCGTTGTCCTGCAGGGTGACGCTGCCTTCGAGCAGGTGCATCAACTCATGCAGTTTGTGCGGGCGGCCGTGGCGGGCGTAGGGCGTCGAGTCCCAGATGCCGACGCGCAGCTCGGTCACGGCATCGTCGAACAGGTTGAATGCGCGGCACTGCGGGGTGGGGCCGATCAGTATCTGGGGTTCCGGCGCGGCGGAGGGGTTGAGCAGGGTGTGCGGGGCGAGCAGGGTCAGGCCGGGGCAGAGGGGGGAATCGGCCTGGTCGACCGCGCAGAACGCCCATGCGCTGCCTGCGCTCGCCTGTACCGTGAGGCGTGTGCCACGGCCGATCACGGCGCTGCTGCCGACACCCAGTTCCAGTGTCTGTTCTGCGCTGCTGAGCACTACATGGCCTGCATGCACCACCAGCGTTTCGCTGTGGGGGAAGTCTTCGATCACGGTTTCGCCGCTGAACGGTACAAGCCCTGCGGACACCCCATCGTCGCCCATCCAGGCGAGTTGGCGGCTGTCGCCGAACGGGTCCAGCGCGCTGAGTGCGCCGGTGTTGAAAGACGTGGCAACGCGGCTGCCGTCGGCACGTGCCAACAGCAGGATACGGGGAGATGACATGGGGAGTGCTCCGGGAGGAAAGTCAGCCGATCGCCTGGGTGATCAGGGCAAAGGGGTGGACGCCTTGGCTGGCCTGGGGCGGAGTGCCCAAGGCCATCTGCGCGACGGTGTCGATGTTCTTCAGGCCGGCCTGTTCGAGCCAGTCGCTGAGGCCGCAGGCGACGGGAATATCGATGCGCACAAAGGTGTCCGGCACCTGGGCCAGCAAGGTGGCGATCAGGTGCTTGGCCTGCTCGATATTTTCCGCCACCACCGGGCCGATGCAGCGCCCACGACCAAACGGCCGCAGCAGGGCGAAGCCGCGTAGCCCGCCGTCGCGCTCGATCCCCACGGCGTGCTCCACCTGCAGGTCACACAGGACCTCACGGCGGTCCAGGCCGCTGGCGGCTTTGGCCAGCGCGAGCAGGCTGGTGTGATCATCGGCGTTAAGCGCACGGCAGGTTTCGCCAGCGGCCAGCGCCGGCAGGGCAGGCACCAACGCCTGGCCCTGATGTTGCTGCACCCGCCCGAATTCGACGAACCCTTGGCTGGCGTACAGCGGCGCGCCGGCGAGGGTGGCATTGAGGACCGGCGTGCGCGTGCCGCAAGCGGCGAGGGCCTTTTCCATCAAGCGCCGGCCTATGCCCTGGCCCTGGTAGTCATTGCTGACGATCACCAGGCCGATGGTGGCGTAGTCGCCTTGGGGGCAGCTGAACGCGCTGCCGATCAGCCGCTCGCCATCCATGACCACGAAGCCGTCGCTGACCCGTTGCAACATGGCCCAGTCTTCCAGGCGGTGGGGCCATTTGAGTTGCACCGACAAGGCGTGGGCGGCCGGCAGGTCGGCCACGGTCATGGGGCGGTAGATGTAAGCGGGGTGTGGCAGGGCGGACATGGCGAGCCTCCGTAGAACGTTGTTTTTTGTCGCGTCAGGGTGCTTGTATCCCACCTGGGTCGGGGGCTGGCAAGGGGGGCGGGAATATTCGGTAGATTCCTCGTAGTGTGTGGGGCGACACCACAGTTACTACTTAATTGGGGTTGGGGGGCAGCAGCAAATGCCATGAGGTTGGCGTTGGAGCCAACTGGAGTAGGGCGGGTGTACACGGTACAAATGTGGGAGGGGGCTTGCTCCCGATGAGGCCGTGTCAGTGGATACATCTGTAGCTGACCCACTGCCATCGGGGCATAAGTATCTACACATTTTTTTCAGCGGTCTGTGGCGAGGGAGCTTGCTTCCGTGGCGGCCTTCGGGCCGACCGCTTTTTTTGGGGGGGTGAGTACATATCCGTTCCTGCGGTAACGGCCACTTATGGTTCCGCCCTTACGGCGGCTCACTTTTGGAAAGGCCCAAAAGTAAGCAAAAGGCCTTCGCCGGTATGACTCACCCACATGGGTTACAAATCAGTTCACACACATAGGTAACAGTTTTTAACTGGCAGGGTCGATTTCGCGAGGATCTGACCATGCCCTGGAGAGAGCTGAAACCTATGGACCTCAAAGTGATGTTCATCGCTGAGTATCTATCTGAAAAGCACAGCTTTAGCCGGCTGTGCCAGGACTACCAGATCAGCCGAAAGACTGGCTACAAATGGGTCGAGCGCTATGAACTGGAGGGACCCAGTGGGCTCGACGAACGTAGTCGCCGACGGCACAACCAAACTTATGTGGTGCCGCTTGTTGTGAGGCAGGCAATTATTGAACTTCGTTCGATTGGCGAAACGACTCCAGGTCCTAAAAAGATCCAGAACGATCTGATGAAACGTTTTCCGGGGCAGGATCCACCGTCGAAAACGACGATTTACAACATCCTTAAGGCCGCTGACTTGATCACGCCTCGATCGTCGCGTCAGCGTGTCGCGGTCTATCCCAAGCC
>NZ_JANUEN010000005.1:0-380473 GCF_024809815.1 Pseudomonas sp. BIGb0381 | reverse complement strand
CCTCACTCCGGCTTGAATCCGTGGGCCGCCGTCATGGGCCATCCTTGGCCCAGGACGGCTAACCCGGCGTCCTGCCGGGTTACCCACGGATTCAACCCTGCCAGTTAAAAACTGTTACCTATGTGTGTGAACTGATTTGTAACCCATGTGGGTGAGTCATACCGGCGAGAGCCTTTTGGTTACTTTTGGGCTCTTTCCAAAAGTGACCCGCCGTAAGGGCGGAACCAATAGCCGCCGTTACCGCAGCAACGGATATGTACTCAGTACCCCCGCAACCGATCCACCTCACCCACCATCTCCTCCCCCCGCTCAAACCGCCGAATATTCTCCAACAACACCCCAAACGCACTTTCCGGCTGCGTCATCGCCGCAATATGCGGCGTCA
Organism: Pseudomonas sp. BIGb0381; assembly: GCF_024809815.1. Taxonomy (NCBI): domain Bacteria; kingdom Pseudomonadati; phylum Pseudomonadota; class Gammaproteobacteria; order Pseudomonadales; family Pseudomonadaceae; genus Pseudomonas; species Pseudomonas sp. BIGb0381. The sequence continues at coordinate 380,088 of NZ_JANUEN010000005.1, read as the reverse complement.
ACAACACCTGCGGGTGCTCCCAAAACGGATGCTCCGGTGCCGCCGGCTCTTCCCGCAGCACATCCAGCACGGCCCCACTCAACTGCCCACTCTCCAGTGCCTCGAGCAAATCCTCTTCAACCAGGTGCCCCCCACGGCCCATATTCACCAACCCCGCCCCCCGTGGCAGTTGCGCAAACAAGCGTCGGTCCAGAATCCCCTGGGTCTGCTCCGTCAACGGCAACACGCACAGCAAAATATCGCACTGGCTAAGAAACGCCGGCAGTTGCGCTTCTCCCGCATAACACTCCACCCCCGGCACCTGGTGCGCACTGCGCGCCCAGCCGGACAGGGCAAAGCCCAGCGGTGCCAAGGTCGCCAGAATCTGCTGGGCCTGGGCTCCCAGGCCCATCACCCCTACGCGCCGGTTCGCAGCCGGCTGCAACAGGTGCGCCTGCCAACAGCGCGCCACCTGCTGCTGGCGGTAGCGCAGCATGTCGCGGTGCAGGCTGAGCACCGCCCAACTGGCGTACTCGCACATGCCGCGGGTTATGCCCGGATCCAGCAGGCGCACCACCGGCAGGCCCGCAGGCAGACAGTCCAGATCCAGTTGATCGACACCGGCCGACAACGCAAACAACACCTTCAGGTTGGGCAGCACGTGCGCCAGATCTTCCGGCGCCTGCCAGGCGGCCAGGTAGTCGACCTCGGAGGGGTTGCCGATGTCGGGCCAGGCGCGCCATTCGATATCCGGCGCGTGTTGGGCAAAGAGTGCCTGCCAGTGTTGGCCGCGCACCGGGTCAGCTTTGTAGAGCAAGGCCATGGGCATTTCCTGCTGGATGAAGGTAGCGATCATCATCCCCCAAGCCCGGCGCAGGATCTGTTGAAACGCGGGGCGAAAACAGTTGATCCGAATTTCTCACGGGGCAAGTTCGGCGTAGTTCGTTGCCCGCAGGTCGTACTCTGGACAGCATCGCAACCACCTTCCGGTTGCCGGACTCACGATGGGAAATGCCATGAATAGCAAAGTCGACGAAACCCCTCATTTGCTCCGTCAGCGCGAGCAGTTCGTGCCCCGTGGCCTGGTGACCGCGCACCCGCTGGTGATCGACCGTGCCCAGGGCGCCGAGTTGTGGGACGTGGATGGCAAGCGTTACCTGGACTTCGTCGGCGGTATCGGCGTGCTCAACATCGGTCATAACCACCCCAAGGTGGTCGCCGCTGTGCAGGCCCAGTTGCAGAGGGTCTCCCATGCCTGCTTCCAGGTGGTTGCCTATCAGCCTTACCTCGACCTGGCCCAGCGTCTGTGTGAAATGATTGGCGGCCAGGAAGCGTACAAAGCGGCGTTCTTCACCTCCGGCGCCGAGGCGGTGGAAAATGCGGTGAAGATCGCCCGCGCCCATACCAATCGCTCGGCGGTGATCGCCTTCCGTGGCGGTTTCCACGGGCGCACGTTGCTGGGCACCACGCTCACCGGCATGAGCCAGCCCTACAAGCAGAACTTCGGGCCGTTTGCGCCGGAGGTGTTCCACACCCCGTACCCGAATGCTTATCGCGGCGTGACCAGCGACATCGCGCTCAAGGCCCTGGATGAGTTGCTGGCGACCCAGGTAGCGCCGGAGCGGGTGGCCGCAATCATCATCGAGCCGGTGCAGGGCGACGGCGGTTTCCTCACCGCGCCACCTGAGTTTCTCCAGGCGCTGCGAGCGTTGGCCGACAAGCATGGCATCGTGTTGATCCTCGACGAAATCCAGACTGGCTTCGGTCGCACCGGCACCTGGTTCGGTTTCCAGCATGCGGGTATCCAGCCCGACCTGGTGACCGTGGCCAAGAGCCTGGCCGGCGGCTTGCCGTTGTCCGGCGTAGTCGGCAAGGCGCACATCATGGATGCACCATTGCCCGGCGGGTTGGGCGGCACCTACGGCGGTAATGCGCTGGCCTGTGCGGCGGCGCTGGCGGTGATCGATGCGTTCGAGCAGGAGCAGTTGCTGGCGCGCAGCCAAGTACTGGGCGAGCGCCTGCGCCAGGGTTTGCTCGATTTGCAGGCGCGCTACTCGCGCATCGGCGATGTGCGCGGCACCGGCTTTATGTTGGCGATGGAATTGATCAAGGATGACCCGGCCCGAACCCCGGATGCCGACCTCAACCAACGGCTGATCGATGAAGCCCGGACCGGTGGTTTGCTGGTGATCAAATGCGGGGTGCATCGCAATGTGCTGCGCTTCCTCGCGCCGTTGGTGACCACTGAAGCTCAGGTCGACGAAGCGCTGAAAATCCTCGACGGTGCCTTGGCACGGGTCTTGAACTGAGGCTGTGCCCACTATGGGCCAACTGCAGCATTGGAGGCTTGACCCCACATGGGACTGACAGATTATCGAGCGTTGCTGATCGATTGCGATGAAGTGCTGGTGGATCGCGATTCCGGGGTGTGGGCGGCGTTGCAACCGCTGCTCGACAGCCGTGGCGGGCAGCCGGCCAAGGACCAGGTGCTGGCCGAATTCAATGCGCAGGTTGCCCAGCTCTATCCGCGTTTCGCCGAGCTGGGCTTCAGTGGCGTGTTGTGTTTTGCCCATCGCCAACTGGCAGAGGCGTGGGGATTGCACGCCAGTTGGGAGGAGGGCATGAGCTTTGCCCGTTCGGCGGGCAATTGGTCGTTGTTCGAGGATGCCCCGGGGGCGATGCTGTACCTGCGCAAGTTCTACCGATTGCTGGTGCGTGGCGACCGTGATGCCGAGGATCGCGGGGTGTTGTGCGAGCGATTGGGGATTGCACCGGAAGATTTCATTTCCCTGGCCGAAGACCCGCAATGGCTCACGGACCAGGGCGAGCAGTTGCAACCGGTGCTGCATGTGACGCGACCGTCAGTCGGCGCACACGCGGTCCTGGACCGCTGTTTGATCGGCCGCCACCGGGCGCGGCAGCCTTCGCCTTGCGCGGCGGAGTACTGCATCAACAGCATGGCGGATCTGGTGGCGCAGCATCAGCTGTCTTTACGGCGCTGATTTTGCTAGAAGATTGTCTTACAAACGGCAGTCAAGAGGTACGCAATGGAAGGGCAAGTCAAGCTGGACCGGATCGACATCAGTATTCTGGTTGAATTGCAAAAAGACGGCCGGATGACCAATGTCAGCCTCGCCGACGCCGTGGGCCTGTCCGCCAGCCCGTGCCTGCAACGGGTCAAGCGGCTGGAGTCGGCCGGGTATATTTCCAGCTACAAGGCGCACTTGAACCTGGCCAAGATCACCGACTCGGTCACGGTGTTTACCGAGATCACCCTCAGCGACCACAAGCGTGAAGACTTCGCCAAGTTCGAATCGAATATCCGCCTGGTGGACGAAGTGCTCGAGTGTCACTTGATCAGTGGTGGCTACGACTATCTGGTGCGTTTCATGACCCGCAGCATCCAGCATTACCAGGAAGTGGTTGAAAGCTTGCTGGACAAGAACATCGGTATCTCCAAGTACTTCAGCTATATCGTGATCAAGTCACCGGTGCTCAAGGATGGCGTGCCGTTGCGCAAGTTGCTGCGGCACTGACATACGCTCGCTTTCCTGTGGGAGGGGGCTTGCCCCCGATGGAGGTCTGTCAGTTGACCCCGCTTTATGGGGTGAGCCGGTTCAAATGTGGGAGCTGGCTTGCCTGCGATGCAGGCACCTCGGTACATCAGGTACACAGCTTTGCGCAGAACGTGGAAACGATCAAAGCTCACTGCTTTTGCACCTCAATTGGACACACCCACTCGTAGTCTTGGCTAAACGCCTCATCTCGACGCAACCCGCATAAAACACTTTTTCGAGTCCTTAAACAGTGGTCTGCGCCGATCCGTGGGCGCAATTCGGCGCATACCGCAAAAGGGCCTGCGTTGTAATGCTTGCAGAGTGAGGGAGCGCAGGGCTGTGCGGTGTTTTCCAGCCGCGACAGCCTTGGGTTGAACACCACCAATCGGAGCGAAAAAAATGCGAATGAGCAACGCAAAAGCACTGTTGGGTTATGGGGCGTTCATGCTGGCAACCGCCAGCGAGGCGCATCAGATTTGGTATGAACAACTTCCCGGGCAGCCACTGGCCTTGTACTACGGGGAGTATGACAAGAACGTACTGGAGGTCACGCCGGGGGGAATGGACCGGTTCAGGCAACTCCAGGCGTGGTCGATGGCCGACCGGTCGGCACCGCTGCAGCTGAGCCTGCAACGCCAGGCGTTCATGCTGGCTGAGCAGCCCAGTCCCGAGGATTCGTTGCTGGCGCAAGACCTGCACTATCCGATGTTCGATGTGCATGAAGGCGCCAAGACCTTGAAAGCCGCTTGGACGCCGGCCACGCGCTGGGTCGGTGACCTGCGTGCCCGTAGCCCGGAGCTGATCCTGGATATCGTGCCCACCGGCGTTGCCGATGCGGGCCGTGCGCAGTTCCGGGTGTTCTTCGCGGGCAAGCCGCTGACGGGCCAGGAAGTGATGCTGGAAACCGCCTCCGGTGAAGTCTTCAAGCAGCGCAGCGATGCCGCCGGCAACGTCAGCTTCGAGCTGCCCTGGCAGGGCACTTACGTGGTGGCCGTCGAGTACCAGGACAACAGCCCTGGCGAGCGTCTTGATCCGGCGGGTAACCCCGAGCGGTTTGACGTCAAACGCTTCAGTTCGACGTTGTCGTTCCACCGCCAGCAAGGCCAGGCGCCGTTACCTCGCGCGCCGTCGCAACTGCCGGCATCGGAAGTCGCCAGGCTGAAAAAGTCAGCCTGATTCATTGCCTCCTTCATGAGTGATTGATATGACCCTTTCTTCAGGATTGGCCGGTCAGGCGGGCACTGTTGCGCCCACGCTTGCCCGCACGAACGTCACGGCGGCCACGCGCATGCTGGCTATCGATGCGCTGCGTGGTTTTGTGATGCTGTTGATGCTCATCGACCATGTGCGCGAAACCTTCTTGCTGCACCGGCAGGTCACCGACCCGATCGATGCCTTGAGTGTCACCCCGGACTTGTATTTCACCCGTATGCTCAGCGAGATATGCGCCCCGGCGTTTATCTTTCTGACGGGCTTGTCGGCCTGGCTCTACAGCCAGAAACACAGCGCCCGCGAAACCTCGGTGTTTTTGCTCAAGCGCGGTCTGTTCCTGGTGTTCCTGGAAATCACCTTCGTGTGCTTTGCCTGGAACGCCGAGTTCCCGCCCAAGACGTTGTGGCTGCAGGTGATCTGGTGTATCGGCCTGTGCATGATCGTGCTTGCCGGTTTGCTGCACTTCAAACGCGCCTGGCTGATCGTGCTGGGGGTGGCGATTGTTGCCGGGCATAACCTGCTCGATGGCGTGACAGTCGGGCCGGAGTCGCCGTTCTTCGTGCCCTGGTCGATCCTGCATCAGCGGGTGTTTATCGACATTACCGAATTCACCCGCGCCCGCACGACGTACCCGATATTGCCGTGGATCGGTGTGATCCTGCTGGGCTGGGGCATCGGTCCGTGGTTTGGCAAGGCGATGCCGTCGGCGGAGCGTATCTCCCGCCTGGTCAAGCTGGGTACAGGCTTGCTGGTCGCGTTTGTGTTTATCCGCTACCTCAACGTGTATGGCGAGAAACCCTGGGTGCAGACCGGTGATGCATTGCGCACCTTCATGAGCTTCATGAGCGCGAAGAAATACCCGCCGTCGCTGATGTTCCTGATGCCCACCCTGGGCCTGTCGCTGCTGTTGTTGGCACTGTTCGAGAAATGGCAGTCCCGCTGGGCTACCGCGACCCTGGCGATCTATGGTGGGGCGCCGATGTTTTTCTACTTGCTGCACCTCTACGTGCTCAAGGCCATGTACCTGGTCGCGCTGGCGATCTGGGGCGCTAACCAGGGCACGTACTACGGTTTTGACGACCTGCCGATGGTGTGGTTGTGGAGCGTGATACTCGGGGTGTTGCTGTTCTTCCCGACGCGCTGGTTCGCCGGCCTCAAACAGCGTCGTCGCGACATCGCGATTCTCAAATACCTCTGACGGAACCAACGGTGTTCTGCGCCCTGCGGAACACCTTTGCCTGACACGTTCTGGAGTCAAACCGTGAAGATGCTATCGACCCGCACCCTGCTATTGGCACTGGGAGGGCAGAGCCTGCTCGCCTTCGCCGCCGAACAAGACACCGCCAAAGGCTTTATCGAGGACAGCCAGTGGAACCTGCTCAACCGCAGTGTCTACGACCGCCGCGACTACCAGCATGGCGCCCTCAGCAACGGCGCTCGCAACGCCTACAAACCGCGATCCCAGCGCAGCGACCTGGCGGAGGAATGGGCCTATGGCCTGATGGCTGACTACACCTCGGGTTTCACCACCGGCACCCTGGGTTTTGGCCTGGATGCGCACGTTTATTCCGCCTGGCAACTGGACAGTGGCGGTGGACGTGCCGGGAAGGCACGGCTATTGGGGGTGGACAATGACGGCCATCCCAAGGACCAGTTCAGCCGCGGTGGTGCAGTTGCCAAACTGCGCTTTTCCTCAACCGAATTGCGCTATGGCGAGCAGCGGGTGAAAACCCCGGTGTTTGCCTCGTCCGACAGCCGCTTGCTGCCCGAAACCGCGACGGGATGGTTGTTGACCAGCCGCGAGTTGCCGGCCACCACCCTGTTCGCTGGGCACTTCAATGAGAGCACCGAGCGCAACGCCAGCAGCCATGACCGAGGATTTGTCGTCAACTATTCCAACGGCAAGCAAGGCGATCGCTTTGACTTGGTGGGCATACGCAATACGGCAATCAAGGGGCTGAGCGCCAGCGTGTTCAGTGCTGTCTATGAAGACACCTGGCGCCAGCATTACTTGGGGGCGGTCTACACCCGGCCGCTGCTTCCCGGCCAGGCACTGACCGTTGACCTGAACCTGTATCGCACCCAGGACACCGGCAAGGCGTTGTCCGGGCGCATCGATAACACCACATGGAGCCTGCTCTCGACGTATCGGTTCGGTGCCCACAGTGTGGGCGTGGGCTATCAGAAAGTCAGTGGCGACACGCCGTTCGACTACGTGACGCGCGGGGCGATTTACCTGAGCAACGCCGTGGCGCTGTCCGATTTCAACGCCCCGCGGGAGGCCTCGTGGCAGGCGCGCTATGACTTGGACCTAACGGGCCATGGCATGCCCGGCCTGAGCCTGGCGGCGTTGTATGTACGCGGCAGTGGTATCGACGGCCGCCACATGGATCCTGGCGGCGGCTACCCATGGCTCGGCTACGGTGATGGGGGCAAGCATTGGGAGCGTGACCTGCAAGCACGTTACGTGGTGCAGTCCGGTGTCGCGAAAAACCTCGCCTTTACCCTGCGCCACGCCGTGCACCGGGGCAATGCGGCGCAGGCGGAGCTGGATGCCAACCAGATCCGCCTGGCGGTCGAGTACCCGTTGGGCGGGCGCTTGCACTAGTCCGGCGTTACTCCTGCAACTGCAACGCCTGCTGCTTGAGCTGGCGTTTCTGCGCGAACGGCAGCTTTTCATCATCCCCATAGGGCGCGCTGTACCAGTTGCCATAGGTCGGGTTGGGCAGCAAAAACCAGCGCTGCCCCAGCCAGCTCACATAGGGTTCGACGGCCTTGCGCTGGGCCTCGAGGGTGTTGTGTTCGGCCTGGACGAAATCCCCCAGGGAATCACCGGCCATCAACAGCACGCGAGCCTGGCTGGCGACCCATTGGCGGCGGCAGTTCTTGCCGTAGCCGGCGCTTTCGCAGTGCCCGGTAGGCGTGCTGGCGGCGAGCACCTGTTGATTGCTCTCCACCGGAAAACCGCGCAGGCGCAGGTTGGCCACAGTGGCCGCGACCTGGCTGTGTTCGCGGTTGGTCAGGTAGTAAACCGTGATGCCTTTTTGTTGTGCCGCTTGCAGGAACGCCACGGCACCGGGGAGGGCCTGGGCATTCGCCTGGTCGACCCAGGTGTTCCAGCGGTCGTAGCCATACACCTGGTTATTGATCACGTCGCGGGCATTGAGCGGCACGTTGTCCAGCAGGGTTTCATCAATGTCTACCACCACCGCCGGCGGCAGGCCGCTGAGGTTGCGTGGGGGGAAGGGCAGCGCGTCCCAGCGGGGATCGGCCAGCGCCACGTCGAGCTGGCGGGTGGCATTGGCGAAGACCTGGCGATAGATCAACTCGTGTTCGATGGAGGTCTGGGTCCAGAGTACGGCGTCGAGCTGGTCGTTGGCCGGCGGCGTTTGTTGACAGCCTGCCAGCAGGCACAGGCTGGCGAAAATCAGGGGTCGCATGCAGAGGTCTCGCAGGGAAAGGGCGCGTGGGCGGCACATTAGCCTAATCCTGCGTTGATGCACCACCGTCTTCAGCCTGGGCGCCGATGACTACTAAAACAGCCCGCCGTGGGTGATGCACGGCGGGCTGTTTTTTTACTGCGCTCTGTACTGGGGGCGCAGAGCCTCGTCAATCGTCCAGTGCGGTTGGCCGGGCCTGATGCACGTACCGCCCACCCAGCGTTCGTGGCTGGCATGGTCGAGCCAGTACGCCTGTCCGTTGAGCACTTCATGGCCCAAGGGAGTCAGCGCCAGCGGCCGACGCGGCCAGTCCAGATGCGTCTCGGTTTCCGTCAGCAACGGCTGCTCGCCATCGATCAACGGCCGCAACAGCGCATGAAACATCATGTCCCCCAGGAACGGCAGCGGGTCGCGCCTGGCCATCAGCTCGGCGAACACACGGCCAAATGGCAGCGTCCCGGCTTCGGCGAGGTAGGTCAGGGCCAGGCGTTCGGTCAGCGACAGGCCGTCCTGGGTGCCCGGCAGTTCCTGCAACTGACGCAACAGCGCCGGGGCCAGCAAAGGCAGGGCGGGGTGTTTACCATGGGCAAGCTTCGCCAACTTCGTCGGTGAGCTGTCGCAATAGGCCGACCAGGCCTGTTTGGCCAGTTGCACCGCATCGTCACCGATCAAGCGCCGCTGTGGCCATAGCCACGCCAATACATCGGGCGCCAACTGGCCGATACCGATAAAACGCTCGACACCGGGGATACGATCCACCTCGATCAGCTCCAGCTTGGGCGGCATCTGCTCCAGGCCGGCCAGGGCACGGATCAGGAACAACTGGTCATAGGCGTCCGCCTCGCACCACAGCACGCTGTGCTCGGCGCTGGCCAAGGAGTGGAGCTGATCGTATTCATCGTCGACGCGGCGCGTGACGTCCGCTGCGGGCAGGGCAAAGGTCTGGCTGATGAAAGCGCTGCGCAGGGCGCGGAATTCTGCGGTGGGTACGTCGCGCACCGGGCCCATGCATAGCGGGTCGCTCAGCATGTGGAAGTGGCCCTTGAACCCGGCAATCTGAAGGCTATGGGCAATGTCATTGCCGCAGCGCCAGTGGGTGGTGCGTGCTTCGTCGCTGGCGGCAAAGTCGGGATGGCGGGCGGCGAAGTCAATGGCGTCGACATGGGCCTTGAGCTTGGGCCAACTGCTGAAACCCAGTTGCCTGGCGATCTCCCACTGAGCCTGGGACAGGGTGGCGCTGGAGTCCTGGGTTTTCAGCTGCCGCAACAATTCCTTGGCGCGCTTGCGCTGCTGCTCAAGGTTGAGACGGCCATCGGTGTTGGAGGATACAGGGCGTTGCGACATACGATCTCCTTGCACAAACCTTTTCCGCTTTAAGGTTGGGAGTCGTAGAAATGAGGTGGAGCTTGACTGTCTTGGGCGCAGCCCTTTCCGCGGAAGGTGGCGTAGAGAGCGCCAGGCGGGAAATATAGGCACTGCGGCGTTTGATTGCAAATCGGGCTTGGGATCACAGCCGTACTCTTTTTGGGGTTTGTACGGGATTAAATGTGGGAGGGGGATTTGCCCCCATGTCAGTCAGTGAAGACGTAGAAAGGGCCAAAAGTAATCTGTGGTGAGGGAACAAGCGCCCTCGCCACAGGTACGCTGTTCTGGATTATTTGTCCTTGCGTGCATCCATGGTTTTCTGGTGCTCGGCCAGGAACGGCTGCTCTGCCGGATCGAAGCGATCAATCCCGGCAGTAAAGCGATGCCAGTACGGATACAACGGTTGGCGCCGTGTCACCGCTTCAATGCGCGCGAACTGTTCTTCGGTGAGTTTTAACTCTGTGGCCGCCAGGTTGTCGCGCAGATGCGCTTCAGTGCGGGCGCCGACGATCAGGGAGGTAATCCCTGGACGGTCCTTGAGCCAGGCCAGGCAGGTGCGCGCCACCGACACGCCCTGTTCATCGCCCACGGCGGCGAGGGTCTCGATGATGTCCAGCGCACGTTCCTGGTCATGTACGTAGGGTTCGGGCCAGCCGCTGCCCTGGCGGGTATTGGCCGGTGGCTGCTGTCCGCGTCGGGTGGAGCCGGTCAGCAGGCCTTCGCCCATCGGCCCCCACACCAGAGTACCCACGTGCTGGTCCAGGGCCAATGGTAGCAACTCGTACTCGGCCTCGCGGGATTCCGGCGTGTAGTAGATCTGCTGGGTGATGGGCTTGAGCATGCCGTGCAATTCGGCCTTGCCGAGGGTTTTCATCATCTGCCAGGCAGTAAAATTGCTGGTGCCGAAGTAACGGATTTTCCCCGACCCTACCAACAGCCGCAGGGCTTCGAGGGTTTCCTCGATGGGGGTCATGCCGTCCCAATTGTGCAATTGGTAAAGGTCGATATGGTCAGTGCCCAGGCGCTTCAAACTGGCCTCGCAGGCGCGAATCAGGTGGTAGCGTGAAGAGCCTGAGTTATTCGGGTTCTTGTCCACCGGGCTGCGGCCCTTGGTGGCCAGCAGGATATCGTTGCGCTTGTCGCCCAGGGCTTTGCCGACGACTTCTTCGGCCAGCCCATGGGAGTAGAGGTCGGCGGTGTCGACCATATTCACCCCGGCGTCGAACGCGATATCGAACATGCGCCTGGCCTGGGGCACGTCTACCGACCCGCATTTTTCAAACTCGGCGCGACCGCCAAAGGGCACGGTGCCGAGGATGATTTCGGATACCAGCAGGCCCGAATGGCCCAGTTGTCGGTATTGCATGTCGTCTCCTACTTAACGTCGAACCTGAAGTTCTGAACGACGTGGGTGACGATAGTTTGAATTTTTTCATGAAAACTTCCCGCGCGGGCCTCACCATTACGCCCAACAGGTTTTAAGAGGAACACCGCGTCCATGCGCGCACTGATCGAGACCCACGCCCTCACAAGGCAGCCGATTTTTTGACGAAGAACGCGTTGGACCTGTCGGGTGGCGAGGCCTAGGTGGTCTCGCTGATCCGCACCCTGCAACTCAACCCCGAGGTGCTGCTGGACGAACCCACCACCGCCCTCGACCCCACGACCCCGACCAGGCCCGGCGCATGAGCGACATCCACTGGCAGATGAGTGCCGGGGTGTTGAGCGAGGCGGCCCAGCCGTGAACTATCAGAACCTCACCGCCCTGGACATGGGCATCGCTGCTTCGCTGATCCTGGTCAACGGTGCGCACCGCGGTGCAACTGTTGGCCATCGGTTACCTGCTGGGATGGGTGTTCGAGTTCGCCTACTGGTATGTGGTACTGCCGTTGATGTGCGCAATGACCCTGATCGCCGGGCTGTCGGCGGCGGGGCGTGGGCGTCGCACGTACCGTGGGCAAAGGGTCGACAGCATCCTAGTTCTTGCAGGGATTGTTTGCAGGAAAATCCTACACTCAGGTCGCTACTTCGAACTTGAAACTACCTATCCGTTCGGCTAGCTATTTGTCTGTGAAGTAATCTGTTAGCGTTCAAGTATTCTATGTCGAGGATAGGGGGCTTCAGAATGGAGCTCGCAGATATTGGTGGTACGCCACTTGTAGAGTTGAAAACACTCTCGATAAATGGCAACAAGGTTTTTTCTAAGTGTGAGTTTTTGAATCCCTCAGGAAGTCACAAGGACAGGACTTATCTAAATATTGTTAGCCGATTGGAAGAGGCCGGCGTCATTTGGCCGGGCATGACCTTGATAGATTGTTCTACCGGGAATGGTGGAGCAGCACTTGCGTGGATCGGAAGGCTAAAAGGCTATAAGGTTAAAATCTTTATGCCAGAAGGTATGACTGAGGAACGGAAAGCTCAAATACGCTCTTATGGGGCTGAAATAGTTGAAACGCCAAGAGAAGGTTTTTTATCAGAAGCCGTACTCCGAGCCAAACGTTATCAAGCGGAGAACTCGGCGAGAGAAAGTTATTTTCTGGATCAGTCCAGCAATTTATTGAACAGGCAAAGTTGGAAGGTCTGTGGTGAAGAAATAGTACGGGACCTGAAGGTGCATGGCGTAGTACCTGATTTTTTTGTTTGCTCGATAGGCACGGGTGGAACGTTTTCTGGTATTGCTGAGGTCTTGAAGCGAGAGTACAGCGAAATTAGAACCGTAGGGCTTGAAGTCAATAATTCTGCTCCATTGTTTGCAGAAAGGCATCACTTGGCTTTTGAACATCGCCCTCATAATTTAATGGGGCTCGGTGCCGGAGTCTTGTCAGCTAATACAATCTCTGAACTCGTTGATGAGGTCCGAGTGATTGAAGGCTCAGACGCATGGGCTCGAATGAAGCTCTTTATTGACGAAGAAAAAATCCCAATTGGCCCGACCTGTGGTGCGAACTTGCTGGTCTGCGATGAGTTTGCACGAACATTCCACAAAAAAAATATAGTCACCTTGTTTTTTGATAGTTCATGGAAGTACGCAAGTCGCTGGGATGGTGTTTATCCAGAATACAGTGAGGTGAATGATGTTACTTGAAGAGGTTTATAGGAATGCCAGAGTTGTGAACTCTGGTGCAGCATTGACTACCGTAAACGAGTTTACTGATCAAATTCCGGCATTAAGGCCGGAGGTATTAATGGAGGTGGCTCAAGAAATCGTTAGGCTCATGGATTTTAATGTTTCAAAAATTGTAACTGAAGAAGATAAAGGTGCTGCGCTTGCTACGACGGTCTCTTTGCTTACAGGTATTCCTATGGCAATGGCGAGATGGTATTCCTACAGTCTGGGGGGTATCAATGAGCAGGTGGTTAATGTGCAGTCAGAGTATTTTCAAGGAAGTATGTATCTTAATGGCGTTAATGCTGGTGATCGCGTAACTATTATTGATGATACGTTGAGTACTGGTGGTGCAGTGATTGCGCTGGTCAATGCAGTGAAAGGTGCTGGTGGCGAATTAGTGGACGTTATTTGTGCCGTTGAAAAGGTGGGGAATAATGGCGCTGAAAAGGTTAAAAAACAAACGGGTATTGATGTGAAAACCATTATGAAAATAGTGGTTAGAGACGAAGGTGTGAACGTGATTTCATAGGTCGGTATTTTTTTCGGTTGATAGATATGCTTAGGGTGGGCGTAATAATTGGCTTGGTGTTTTGCTTGCTCAGTGCAGCATTCGATGTGTATGTCGCTTATGTCACGCAATCGATCAATACACTGATCGTTGTTTTTTATTGTTTTGTAACGTCGGCAGTGTTTTTTATCGTGTGCGCACTGTATCGCGATGCAGGTTCTTTGGTTTCAAAGTTTAGATCCTGTTGGCCGTTTGTCTTTATCGTCAATATTGCAGTTCTACTCAACTGGGGAGGCCTGTTTTACGCGTTGCGTTATTTAGAGCCAGCAGTGGTCGGAGTCGCCTCAGTAGCCTGCGGCCCAGCCTTCACGTTGATTATCTCGCTGCTGACTAAACGCGGTGCTAAGGCTGCCTTCGCAGATACGCTGGTTTCATGTCTGGTGCTCACGTCGGTAGGGATCATGTTGTTCAATTCATTTGCCGGTGACAGCGGTGTGGTCGCTACTACCGTGGAGGAGCGACTGTTTGGTATTGGCAGCGTCATGGTTTGCGCGTTGGGTACCGTCATTTACACGGTTTTCTCCAAGGAGATGTTCGCTCGCCATTGGTCTGTCCATGAAATACTGGCTGTCAGGAGCGTGGCGATGATTGGTGTCTGCGTCATCGCAATTCCTGCTTCCGAGGTGAGTTTTTCGCTCGACCGCGAATTGATTCTGCCGATGGTGGTTCTGGTTGTGATCGGGCATTTGTTGCCGATTTACCTGATTCAGAAAACCATCTACTACCTCACACCCATCCATGTCTCCCTGGTTTTGCTGACACTTCCTGTCTTTGTACTGTTACTCCAATACCTGGATACCAGAGTGGAGTTTTCCATGGCCAGTGTGGTGGCGGTCAGCGTCATTGTGTTGTTGCTTTCGGGTCGGGCGATGTATGCAATCAGGAAGGAGGCAACATGATTAGAGTGGTCGTGGTTGATGGTTTCTCTTCGGGAAAATTTGTGGCGAAGCGGTTGAGTGAAAAAGGTTGTGTGCTCATGCATGTGGCGTCAACGGGAGCCTTGGAGAGTTACTACTACAAGGGCTTCGATCCTTCGATTTATGAGCAGATGATTGTCAATAGCAATATGACGACTACCTTGGCGGGCGTCGAATGCTTCAAGCCTGACTTCATCATCGCCGGTGCCGAAACCGGTGTGCTCCTGGCTGACCTATTAAATGAAGGACTGCAACTGCCCTATCGTAATGACTTCGACAGGACCAATGCCCGCCGAAACAAGTACGACATGATTCAATGTGTTTCCCAGGCTCAGTTGCCCGCACCCCGACAGTTCGTTGCAGGCAGTTGGGCGTTAGCCGACGGCTGGATCAAAGACCATGGGCACTTTCCTGTCGTGGTAAAACCCCTCGACAGCGCAGGCGCCGATGGTGTGTTCATCTGTGCGGATAGGCAGGCCTGCGAGACTGCGGTGGGCAAGCTGTTGGGAGCAACGAATAAGTTGAACCTGCCTAATACGCAGGTGCTGATTCAGGAGTACCTGGCGGGGACGGAATATGTGGTGAATATGGTTTCACTCAATGGTCAACAGCTTGTTACCGAGGTCGTGAGGTACCAAAAACAGCGCACAAAAGAGGGCGGCGTACTCTATGACATCGATGAGTTGATCGGACCTGACTCATCGGTTTACCCGGTGCTGGTGGATTACACTCGGGCAGTGGTGCGGTGTCTGGGTATTCGCAACGGCCCCAGTCATGCAGAAGTCATGTTCACCGCAGAGGGGCCGAAACTGGTAGAAGTTGCTGCACGAACCGACGGTATTCTGCGTCCCGGTGTATCCAGGCAAACCACCGGTCTGGGGCAGATTGAAGCTGTGGCTTTATCCATCGCCGAGCCGGAGTTTTTTGCACAATTGCTGGCAAGGGAGGCCGACTATCCACTGTTGCAACATACCTATAATGTCTGCCTGATCAACCGTTCAAATGGCTGTTTCGATAAGGATCTATTTTTGAAAGAGCTGCTCAAACTTGAGTCGTTCTTCGATGCAGTTTTCTACGTCGACAATGGACAACAAATGGGTGCGACGCAGGACGTGTTCAGTCAGCCGGGGACGGTGTATCTGGTTCATGTCGATCCTAAGGTGATCGCCGCAGATTACCTTAGGATTCGCGCACTTGAGGTCGAGGGGGGGTATCTGACCGAAAGCGGGTAGGCCTTACTCCACGTCCGCCACGCCAAAATCCAGCACCACTTTCATCGCCTGAGTCTTGTCCGCCGCCAGTTCAAACGCCTGCACCGCCTGCTCGAACGGTACCGTGTGGGAGATCACCGGGCGCACGTCGATGATCTGGCGATTGAGCAAGTCCACCGCCTGGGCAAATTCGCTGTGGAAGCGGAAGGTGCCGCGCAGGTCGATCTCGCGGCTGACCAGCAGGTTCAGCGGCAGCGACACCTCACCGCCCAAGCCGACAGTGACCAGCACGCCGCGCGGGGCGATGCAGTCCAGGCCGTTACGCAGGGCCTGGGCGCTGCCGGAGACTTCGAACATCACCTCGAAGTAACCCTTTTCGGCGGTGTAGCGCTTGAGCGCGTCGACGCCGTCGACGATGTTGTGGGTGCGCGTGGCGCCCATTTTTTCCGCGCAGGCCAAGGCGCTGGCGGACAGGTCCACCGCGACGATTTCAGCGGCACCGGCGGCGCGCAGGCTGCCGATCAGCAGGTTGCCGATGGGGCCGCAACCGGTCACCAGCACGCGCTTGCCGAACACTGCGCCGGCCCGTTGGATCGCATGCAACCCCACCGACAACGGCTCGGCCAGTGCACCTTCGGCGAGGCTGACGTGATCGGCCAGCACATGGGCCTGATGCGTCTCGATCACCAGGCGCTGGCGAAACGCGCCCTGGATATGCGGGAAGGGCATCGCGCTGCCGTAGAAGCGCATGTCCAGGCAATGGTTGGGCAGGCCTTGATGGCAATAACGGCAAGCGCCGCATGGACGCGACGGCGATACGGCAATGCGCTGGCCGACCTTGAACCGGCCGGCGTCCGCGCCCACGGCGTCGATCACTGCCGACACTTCATGGCCGAGCACCATCGGCTCGCGCAGGCGCACCGTGCCGAAGCCGCCGTGCTGGTAGTAGTGCAAGTCCGAGCCGCAGATACCGCCGCGGGCGATGCGCACGCGCAGTTGCTCGGGGCCCAGGGTGTGGGGTTCGTCCTGGGGGCTGACCCGCAGGTCTTTTGAGGCGTGGCAGACAATGGCGTGCATAAGGTTCTCCAGGGTTACAGCGACGCGGTGATGCCACCGTCGACATAGAGGATATGACCGTTGACGAAACTCGCGGCATCGCTGGCCAGGAACACCGCCGCACCGGCCAATTCGGCGACGTCGCCCCAGCGGCGGCTCGGCGTACGTTGCACCAGCCAGTCGCTGAACTCGGGGTTGGCCACCAGGTTGGCGTTCAACTCGGTCTTGAAGTAGCCGGGGCCGATACCGTTGACTGTCAACCCGTGCGGGCCCCAGTCGATGGCCATGCCCTTGGTGAGCATCTTCAACGCGCCTTTGCTCGCCGCATACGGCGCGATGCCGGGGCGGCCCAATTCGCTTTGCACCGAACAAATATTGATGATGCGCCCCCGCTTGCGCGGGATCATCGCGCGCGCCACAGCCTGGCCCACGAGGAAGGCGCTGTCGAGGTTGGTGCTGATCAGTTCGCGCCAATGCTGCTCGCTGTAGTCCTCCAACGGCCCACGGCGCTGCATGCCGGCGTTGTTCACCAGGATGTCCAAGGGCCCGAGGCGTTCCTCGATAGCGGCCACGCCGACTTGGATCGCCGCGCTGTCGGTCACATCGAACGCTTGGGTATGCACCTCCAGGCCTTCAAGGGTCAGCAGCGCGGCGGCGTCGCGCAACGTGCTGCGGTTACGCCCGTTGAGCACCACCCGCGCACCGGCCTGGGCCAGGCCTCGGGCGATGGCCAGGCCGATACCGGCACTGGAGCCGGTGACCAGCGCCAGCCGGCCATCGAGGCGAAAGGTGTCTAGAACGCTTGGCATGGGCATATTTCTCCGGGCGTGCTTGTGATAATCAAAACGTTGGCTGATGGGCTTAACTTCACGCCGGTATAGGGCGCAGGTCCAATGTTCATTTATGATCGGCTGATCAATATCCGTGATAACCGGGGAGGCTGGATGGAACTCAAGCACTTGCGCGCCTTTGTGGTACTGGCCCAGGAGCTGCATTTCGGCCGGGCGGCGGCGCAGTTGTCGATTGTGCAACCGGCGCTGAGCATGCAGATCAAGCTGCTCGAAAGTGGCCTGGGCGCACGCCTGCTGGACCGCAATCGCCACTCGGTGACCTTGACCGATGCCGGTCGGGTGTTCCTGCCCGAAGCCCAGGCGACCCTGCATCAGGCCGCGCGGGCGGCGGATGCAGCACGAGCCTCCAACCGGGGGGAAATCGGCCGGGTGCGCCTGGGCTTTGTGTCGTCGGTATTGCCCCAACTGTTGCCCGAGTTGATCCGCACGGTGCATCAGCGCTACCCGCGGATCGAGCTGGAGCTCAAGGACATGCCCGGCCCTGATCAAGCCGCCGCGTTGAAAAATGGCCGCCTGGATTTCGGCTTGATGCGCCTGCCCGCCGCCTACCCTGGGGTGCAGACCCGCGTGGTGTTGCGCGAGCCGTTCTGCGTGGCCTTGCCGATGGATCATCCGTTGGCCACGCAGGATTCGATCCAGCCCGGTGACCTGCTCGACGTGCCGGTGTACATCCTCGCGCGGCGGTATGCGCCGGGGTTCTACGACGAATTTATCCAGGCCGTGGGCATCCCCCTGCAGATCGCGTCCGAACTGGGCGAGTTCACCACCATGCTCGCGCTGGTCTGCGCCGGGTTGGGCGTCGGTGTATTGCCACAGCAGGCCGCGCGGGCGTTACCAGCCCATTGCGTTTCGCGGCCGCTGGTGTTGGGAGCGTTCCAGGCCAGCACGGGATTGGCCTGGACCGAGTTGGACAGCGCAGTGAAGACCACGCTGTTTACGCTGATCGTCGAATTGTTTGGCGAGTGATTGTTTCACCCGCTGAAATGCTGGATTGTAAAACCTGGTAATTCCAGTGATCGGCGCCGCATCAGGGCATTCAACTTGAGGTGATCACCATGAACCCCGTGGAACAATCCCCCTGGCATGCCGGCGAACGGCAGTTACAAGCAGCGGTCGGCGTGGCCGAGCGCATGGCCGTGGTCGGGCCCAAGGTGATACGCGATCACCTGCCGGAGCAGCATCGAGATTTCTATCCCTTGTTGCCGTACCTGGTGCTCGGCGTGGTGGATGAACAGGGGCTTCCCTGGGCGACCCTGATTGAAGGCGCGCCGGGGTTCGTCCACTCTCCCGATCCTTATACGTTGCAGATTGACAGCCTGCCGTCTGCCAGCGACCCGGCCCGCGCGGCCTTGCACAAGGGCGCCGCAGTGGGCCTGCTCGGCATCGACCTGAACACCCGGCGCCGCAACCGTATGAACGGCCGTGTCGGCGCGCTCGATCACGATGGCCTGTCGGTCGACGTGGTGCAGAGCTACGGCAATTGCCCCAAATACATCCAACTGCGGCCGGTCGATGGAATCGCGCGTAAACCTGGCACCCAGGTCGAGCGCATGGACGGCCTCGACGCCGCCGCCCAAGCGATGCTCCGCTACGCCGACACCTTCTTCGTCGCCAGCTACGTCGAGGTCAACGGTGAACGCTCGGTGGACGTTTCCCATCGCGGCGGCAACACCGGCTTTGTGCGCGTGCAGGGCGACGTACTGACCATCCCGGATTTTGCCGGCAACCTGTTCTTCAACACCTTGGGCAACCTGGCGACCAACCCGGTGGCGGGGCTGTTGTTTATCGACTTTGAAACTGGGGATGTGCTGCAGATCGCCGGGCATACCTCGCTGATCCTCGACGGCCCTGAAGTCGCCCGCTTCGAAGGCGCGCAGCGGCTATGGACGGTGACCGTGGACCATGTGGTCCGCCGCCCGGCGGCGTTGGCGTTACGGTGGCAGTTCGAGGCGTTTTCGCCGTTCAGCCTGGCGATGGGAGGTTGGTAGCGTCAGCGTATTTATCCTGCTCGACGTAGCGCTGTCGCGCAGCAAACGGGGACCTCTGTGGCGAGCGGGCTTGTCCCGCGTTGGGCTGCGAAGCGGCCCTGATGAAGACGAATGCGGTGTATCAGGTACGCCTCTGCGCCTGGTTTTGGGGCTGCTGCGCAGCCCAGCGCGGGACAAGCCCGCTCGCCACAGGAATGCGGTCGCCTGAAATTGTGTATGCAAGACTCACGACGTCAGGGTGAAATTTTAACCCTTTTAAATCAGTAAGTTATTTGAAGTTAAGAGCTGTCGAGCTTTAGCTCGACAGCTCCCACTGGGGCTCTGCTGTGCTGCTTGAGTTTGCGCTGTGTGATCAGGCCGCCGGGCATTCCCGGTTAAGGGCTTCATCCACCAATAACTGCGCAATCTCGATCATCTGCACCACTGCCAGCACCTGCCTGCGGTGGTGACTGTCAAGACGTTCGGCGCAGTCGTACGCGCAGACCGTGGCCGATTCAAGCATCTCGCTGGCGTTACTCAAGGCGGCTTCCGTACTCAGGCCGGGACGGACGGTGAAGATGACATCGGGGGGTATTTGCGGATTGTCATCCGAGGTGGATGGCGGGGGATTGGGTGTGACTTTCTTCATGGCGAAGCTCCTATGAATGAGCACCTCCATTTCGCTACCACACGAAGTCAGGAGGCGACTGTACACGGGGTGGTAGACCGGTCATAGAAACCCGGCAGGCCGAAGCCTCCCATGCACAGCCGCCACAAAGCAGCCCGCACAAAAAAACGCCCTTGAGCGTTTTGGGGTCTATGAAAGAACTGGGCTACCACACCCATTCGCTGAATTTGCAGCGACCCGCGAAGGTTAGCGGCGAGGTGGATCAGACGCAACCCGAAAGTTGCGTAAGAGCGGTCCGATGGACCTGCTCATCTTCATCACCCAAAGCCCTCTCCTGGAGACGTAAGACTTTTAACGTTAGCCTTGCACTCCTACCGACAACAAGGACGCGTCATGCAACCCAAGGTCATCAATCCCAAGAGCGTATTCAACTCCTTGCAATACGGCTTCAGCCAAGCCATCGAAGTGCCTGATGGCCGGCGTATTCTGCTTTCCGGCCAGGTAGGTGTGGACGCCCAGGAGCTTACCGTGGGTCCAGGCATGGCCGAGCAAACCGCTACGGCGTTGGACAATATCGAAAAGATCCTGGCCGAGGTCGAGGGTGACTTGTCCCATGTGGTGATGCTGCGGCTGTATATCGTCGAATCCGCGCGTGATCAGCAGGAACTCATAGCCCGGGCGCTCCGTGAGCGCTTCCCCCATAACCCGCCGCCGTCGTCCTGGATTATTGTCAGTGGGCTTTCGTTGCCGGAGTGGTTGATCGAAATAGAGGCGGAGGCGGTGGTTCCACCGAAATAAGGCCACAAAAAGCCTGTTCACCCCAAAACCTGTTTGCCATGATCAAGCGGCTCACTGTCCCCACGCCCCGCCCAGCGCGGTACAAGCACACCTGATACGCAGCTATCAGCGTGACGCAGGGATAAACGCGACACTGCCCTCGTCACGCTTGTGAAACAGCCGCTCGCCATTGTCCGGCCGGGTCGTGATCACCTGATGATCCGCACCCAAATACGCCAGCGGCGTCGGATCGTCCTTGGAGAACTGCGCGACGATGATCGTACGTTGCGGGTCAAAGCCTTGGCCGCTGGTTTTTTCCAGCCAGGCCATGAAGGCGGCTGTGTCACCCTGGCGGGGAAAGTCCTGGGTCTCGGCGATGTAGTAGAACGGCTTGCCGCCATTTTGCAGGTACATCGGGACCTTGTTGTCGACTTCCACCAGCACCATCTGCCATTGGTTCCAGGGCGCGCTTTTCACGGCCTCGGCTTGCACATCTTCGGCGAAGCGGGTCACGCCGCCGTTGCCGTTAGACCAGGGATAGGCCACGCCGAGTATCAACAGCATGAGTGCGGCAGCGATCCCCAGACCCTTCTGCCAGCGCGGCCAGATGGCGGGCTTTTTCAACACGCGCTCGCTCAGCCACCACGCCGCCAGCAATTGGGCAAAGGGCACCAGCGGCAGCACGTAGTAGCTGCGCCGGCTGCCGCTGGCGGTGAAGAACACAAACAGCAGGCCCAGGCCCCACACCAGCCAGCGCGCGTTCGGCGCGGTGTGGCGCCAGTGCCGCACGGCCAGCCACAGGCCGAGCAACCAGCACGGAGTCCAGGGCAGCGTGTAGGCGGGCAGGTAGATCAGGTAGGTGTAGATCGGCCCCATATGGTCGAACGGGTCGAAGAAACGCACCACGTTTTCCCGGAACACCAACGCCAGGCCGCTCGCGCCATAGGTCGGTGCGCCGTAGACGTGCGACAGCACGAACGGCACCGCATACACTGCGGCGGCGATCAGCACGGCCAGCACCAGGCGCAGATTGAGGTGGCGCTTGTAGCGTTGCTCGCCGAGCAGGTGCGGCAACAGCACGAGGCCGGGCAGCACAAAGCCGATCAGGCCCTTGAACAACGACGTCAGGGCCAGCAACAGGAAAAACACCGTGTAGCGCCACAGCCGCGTGTCGTCGGGGCCACGCCAATACCAGGCGACGGCCGCCAGCACGCCGCACACGGTGAGCACATCCGCCGTGGCCACGCGTGCCCAGAACAGGAAGTAGAACGTGGTGGCGAGCATCCAGCCGGCGATCAGCCCCGTGCCCTTGCGGAACAGGCGTTCGCCGATCAGGTACACCAGCCACACACTCAACCACGCGCCGATCACCGACGGCAGGCGCAACGACCAGGGACCAAGGCCCCCCATCAGGTGGGCCGCGCCGGTGATCAGCCAGTAGGAGGGCAGGGGTTTGTCGTAATACGGCAGGCCCTTGAGGTACGGGTCGAAATAGTCACCGCTCTGCAGCATCTGCAAGGCGATATTCGCCCAGCGGGTTTCCGGGCCCCACAGGTCACGCGCGCCCAGGCCGGTGAGCAGCAGCAGGGCCGAGACGCCCAGCAACAGCAGCAGGGCGCCGCGTTCGGTCTTGAAATAACCCGGCATCATGGCGCCTGCGGGTAGAGGATAAGTTCCAGGTAGCCCTTGTGATAGCGTTTGCCTCCGGGCGGCAATTGCCCGGCCTCGCGCATTTCACTGGTGCTGTTGACCCGCAGCAGCACGCCGACCGAGCCGTGCTGGCGTGCTTCTTTGAGCCAGCCCTGAACCTGTTCCAACCCCACTTTGCGTTTTACGGCACCAGCGTACTGCAAGCCGTAGCGCAACTCGCCTTCGGTGTCATACAGCACCACGTCGGCGCGTTGCAGGCGCCAGGCCAATGCGCTGGCGCTCTCCAGTTCATTGCTCAGCAGCGCGTGGGTGTGCTGCAACTCATCCAGATGCTCCAGCACAAATTGGTCGGGCATTTCGTTATCCGCGATCTGCGCCGGCATGCTCGCCGGCAGCAGGATCACCAGCAGGCCGATGCCCAGGGCCGGCATCGCCCACAACGTCAGCGGACGCAAGGCCTGCAGCAGGTTGGCAAGGATCCAGCCCAGCAGCACGATAAACGCCAGCGACAGGCTGAACATCTCGGCATGGCTGTTGCTGTACAGCGGCCTGGCGATTTGCAGGTAGATCAGGCCGACCATGGCGGCCATGCCGATCACGAAGTTGAACAGGCCATTGAGGCACAGGGCTTGGGTTTTGCCTTGGCTGACCAGGTCGCTCAAGGTATGCCCCATCAGCAACGCCAGGGGCAGCAGGCACGGCATGATGTAGGTCGGCAGCTTGCCGTTGCTCAGGCTGAACAAGCCCAGGGGCAACAGCAGCCAAAGGGCCAGGAAGGCGATCGCCGGGTGGCGCTTTTCTTTCCAGGCCTGGTGCAGGGTGTTGGGCAGCAGCCCGGCCCACGGCAGGCAAGCCACCGCCATTATCGGCAGGAAGAACCACCAGGGCCGCACGTGTTGCGCGTTATCGGCACTGAAGCGGCGGATGTGTTCATTCCAGAAAAAGAAGCGCCAGAAATCCGGTTCCTGAGTGTGGACCGCCAGCACCCAGGGCAAACACACCAGCACGGCCACGCCGATTGCCAACGGGCCATACCGCAGCAGCTCGCCCAGGCGCCGTTGCCAGAGCATATAAGGCACGGCAATCAGTACCGGCAGCGCCCACGCCAGGAAACCCTTGGTCATGAACCCCATGGCACAGGCGAATCCCAGCACGGCCCAGGCGCCCAGACGGCTGCGCAGGAGGCTGCTGTCGAGGGCAAACCACAGCGCCACCAGGCTCAGGTTGACCCACAAGGTGAATTGCGGATCGAGGTTGGAGTACCCCGCTTGCCCGGCCACCAGGCCAAAGCTCAGGTAGAGCAGGGCGCAGGCGAAACTCTTGCGTGGGTCGTTCCACAGGCGGCGGGCGATCAGGTACGCAAGCAGCACGCTCAACCCAGTGGTCAGGGCCGAGGCGATGCGTACACCGAACAGGTTCTGGCCAAACACGGCCTGGCCCAGGGCGATCAGCCAGTAACCGGCAGCGGGTTTTTCGAAATAACGGATGCCCATGAAGTGCGGCGCCACCCAGTTGCCGCTCAGGAGCATCTCCTGGCTGATCTGGGCGTAGCGGGTTTCATCCGGTATCCACAAACCGTGCAGGCCCAGGGGCAATAGATAAAACGCGACGAAGGCCAGTAATAACACCGGCAGGGGTTTCAGGCGGGTCATGAAAACGTCGCTCCCTGACGCCTGATGGTAGTTTTTTCAACTAATGAAGTAATGGCGAAAGTCGTCACAGCGTTCACTAAGTAACAGGAAATAGTCATAACGACCTTAATTAAAGGGCGCAACTAAACATGCCAGAACAGGGCTGTCTTTTTGCTGAACATAGGCCGTAGGGGCGGGAAGGGAATGACTTAGATTTGTTTAAGTGCGGCTGGCCAATCCTGGTTTTTCATGATGCCCAGGGCCTTGAACTTGCCGTTGGCCAGCACCTGTACGAACAGCGCGCTGCCGTACTCGGAAAACTTGGCGTGGGGGAAGCCCAGGGCGGTTTCGAAGTCGGCAATGCAACCGCTGTGGGTGACGAAGACGAGGTTGCGCCCGGGTGCTTTGTGGCTGAGTAATTCTTCGCCCATGACCGTGCCGCACACGGCCTGCTGGCCAGAGGTCAGCTCGTTTTTGCCGAACATGAAACGTAAGGTCTGGGCGGTGCGAATGGCTGGACTTGCGAGCACGTCGCTGCCATCCATACCCAGTGTTTTAAAGGCTTTCCCAAGTTTTTCAGCGTGTTGGCTGCCATTGATCGTCAAGCCTTCCACCGGCCCCAGGCATGGATTGGACGAGCGATCGCAACGCTCTTCATGGCGTACCAGCACGATCAGGTCGCCATCGCGCCAGAGCGGCAGCACCTGGGAACTCAACAAGCGATTGCCCACGCCCAGGTCTTGTGGTGATGAAGGCCAGAACAGGCTGCCAGTAATGAGCAAGGCGACCACCACGATCCCCAGCCAGAGGGTTTGCCAACGCTTCAGAAAGGCCCGGCGTGAGCGTGGTTTGGTCAGGGTAAGGTCAACCACTTCATTCACCATGGTCACTGTCGGCAATATTGTATTCATGAGGCGCAACTTGTCGGCGAGTGCCCGAAGTGAAGCGGGAGGCTGTCACAGGGCGGCTGTCTTTTCGCTGAACATGCCGCAGTTAAAAGTTGCCAGGCGTGGTAACTAACAAGTTGCCGACGAATGACGTTTGGCCGGTAATTTAAAGGGCGGTGGGTGGGCAACCGGTGAAATCAATGTGAAAAATTTGCGTGACGTGAATCCTTAGCCGTTATTCTCGATTGCCAGCCATCAGACGAGTGTTGCCATGTTGCAGGTGCAAGGTGTCTTTAAAAGCTACGCCACTCCCCAAGGCCCGCTGCCGGTGTTGGCGGGGGTCGATTTGCATCTGAGCGAGCGCAGCAGCCTGGCCTTGATGGGCGAGTCCGGCAGCGGCAAGAGCACCTTGCTGCACCTGGTGGCCGGGCTCGATCGGGTGGACGGCGGCACTATCCAGGTGGGCGAGCAGCGCCTCGACCAGCTCAGCGAGGCGCAACTGGCCCACTGGCGGCGTACCGAGATCGGCCTGGTGTTCCAGCAGTTCAACCTGATCGGCAGCTTGCGTGTCGACGACAACCTGGCATTCCAGGCCCGCCTGGCGGGGCGTTTTGATCCGCAGTGGCAGGCGCAATTGGTCGAACGCCTGGGCCTGGGGGACTTGCTCAAGCGCTATCCGGAACAACTCTCGGGCGGCCAGCAGCAACGGGTGGCAGTCGGACGGGCGTTGGCTTCGCGCCCGGGTTTGCTGTTGGCCGACGAGCCCACCGGCAACCTCGACGAAGCCACCAGCGACGAGGTGCTGCAACTGCTGCTGGACCTGCTGCGCGACAGTCCCACCAGCCTGTTGATGGTCACTCACAGCCCACGCATCGCCGCCCGCCTGGACCGGCAAGTGGTGCTGCATCATGGAAAGGTCCTGCCGACGTGAGCGTGTTTTACTGGACCATGCGCGCCTTGCTCAGCCATTGGCGACGCCATCCGGTGCAGTTTTTCAGCGTACTTGCCGGCCTGTGGCTGGCCACCGCGCTGCTGACCGGGGTGCAGGCCCTCAACAGCCAGGCCCGTGACAGTTACGCGCGCGCCAGCCAATTGATCGGCGGCGAACCCCAGGCCAGCCTGAGTGCGCCGGACGCCGCCAGTTTCCCGCAAACGCTGTTTGCCCAACTGCGCCGCGCCGGGTGGCCGGTGTCGCCGGTGGTGCAGGGGCGGCTGCAACTCAAAGGGCATGAGGATGTGCGCCTGCAGTTGATGGGCATTGAGCCGCTGTCGTTGCCCGGCAGCGGCGCGGTGGCGGGGCAGCGCTTGAGCCAGGCGCAGATGCTGGCCTTCTTTGAACCGCCGGGGCGTACCTGGATTGCGCCGCACACCTTGCAGGCCCTGGGGCTGCGCGCAGGCCAGCAACCGCTCACACTGAATGGGCAGCGCCTGCCACCGTTGCAGGTCCAGGCGGATATGGCGCCCGGCCTGTTGCTCACCGATATCGGTTTTGCCCAGCCGCTGCTGGAGATGCCCGGCCAGCTCTCGCGCCTGCTGGTGGACAAGGCCTTCGCCGCTCGCCATCCCACACCGCCCGCCGGGCTGCAACTCAAGCAGGGCGAGGAGAATAACCTCGCGCGGTTGACCGAGAGCTTTCACCTGAACCTTGATGCGTTGGGCTTCCTGTCGTTTGTGGTGGGGCTGTTCATTGTGCACGCGGCCATCGGCCTGGCCCTGGAGCAGCGGCGGGGGTTGTTGCGCACGTTGCGCGCCTGTGGGGTGAGTGCGCGGATGTTGATCCTCGGCCTGGGGGTGGAGTTGGGGGCGTTGTCGCTGCTGGGGGGCGTGCTCGGCGTCGCCAGCGGTTACCTGCTGGCCAGCCTGTTGCTGCCGGATGTGGCCGCCAGCCTGCGCGGCCTGTATGGCGCCGAGGTACCGGGCCAATTGAGCTTGAACCCAGGGTGGTGGGCAGCGGGGCTGGGCTTGAGTTTGCTCGGTGCCTTGCTTGCCGGCGCCAGCAGCCTGTGGCGCGCGGCACGTTTGCCGTTGCTGGCGCTGGCCAATGCCCAGGCCTGGCACGAGGCCCATGGGCGCTGGTTGCGGCGCCAGGGCTGGGTCGCGGCTACGGCCTTACTGATCGCGTTGTTGGCGTTATGGTTGGGCGATAGCCTGGCGGCGGGCTTTGTGTTGATGGCGGGGTTGTTGCTCGGCGCCGCCCTGGGGTTGCCGGTCGTGCTCAATGGGCTGTTGAAGGTCGTATTGGGGCGCAGCCGTTCGGTACTCGGCCAGTGGTTCCTGGCTGACTGCCGTCAACAACTGCCGGCCCTGAGCCTCGCATTGATGGCGCTGCTGTTGGCCCTGGCCGCGAATATCGGCGCGGGCTCCATGACCTCGGGCTTTCGCCACACTTTCAATAACTGGCTGGAGCAACGCCTTACCGCCGAGCTGTACCTCAACCCGCAAAACCCGGCCCAGGCAGAACACCTCGGTGCCTGGCTGGCGCAGCAACCGTTGGTACAAACCGTGTTGCCCACCTGGCAGGTCGCGGTGCAATTGCAGGGCTGGCCGGCGGATCTGTTTGGCGTGGTCGACGACCCGACCTACCGTCAGCATTGGCCGCTGCTGGAAGCGGCGAGCGCGCCGTGGGACCAGTTGCAGCAAGGCGAGACCCTGATGCTCAGCGAGCAACTGGCGCGGCGGCTGGGGGTGACGCTGGGTGATATGGTGAGCATTCCCACGCCGCAGGGTGTGTGGTCGCCGACCGTGGTGGGGGTGTACGCCGATTACGGCAATCCCAAGGGCCACGTGCTGGTCAATTCCCGCCACCTGCTGGCCCACTGGCCGACACTGACGCCGGCGCGTTTCAACCTGCGGGTATTGCCGGAAAACGTGGCGCCGCTGGTGGGTGAAGTGCAGCGCGCCTTTGCCCTGGAAGACAGCCGTATCGTCGATCAACAGCAACTCAAGGGTTGGTCGAGCCAGGTGTTCGAACGCACCTTCGCCGCCACCGCCGCGCTCAACAGCCTGACCTTGGGCGTGGCCGGTGTGGCGCTGTTCATCAGCCTGCTGACCCAGAGCCAGAGCCGCCTCGGCCAACTCGCTCCGCTGTGGGCATTGGGGGTGACGCGCAGGCAATTGATGCTGCTGAACCTGGGGCAAACCTGGTTGCTGGCGGTGCTTACGCTGGTGTTGGCATTGCCCTTGGGCCTGTTGCTGGCGTGGTGCCTGGATGCGGTGATCAACGTGCAGGCCTTTGGCTGGCGCCTGCCGTTGCAAGTGTTCCCGTGGCAGCTCGCTCAATTGCTGGGGCTGGCGCTGCTGGCCACGCTGCTGGCATCGGCCTGGCCGCTGTGGCAGCTGTACCGCAGTCGTCCGGTGGATTTGTTGAGGACGTTTGCCCATGAAGATTAAGTCGTTGATGTGCGCCGTATTACTGCTGGTGGCCTGTGACAAAGTCCCTGCGCCACAGGAAAGCTTCGCCGGCCTGGGCAGTGACGCGGCCGACTTTGCCCAGGTGCTGCCCGGCAAGGTCTTCAGCTTTCCCGAGGACCACGGCCCCCACGATGGTTTTCGTATCGAGTGGTGGTACGTCACCGCCAACCTCAAGGACGCACAAGGCAATGTGTTCGGCGTGCAATGGACGCTGTTTCGCAACGCCCTCAAGGCCGAGCCGACGCAAGCCGGCTGGCACGACTCGACCGTATGGCTTGGCCACGCCGCCGTCACTTCCGCCACCCACCACTACGCCGCCGAACGCTTCGCCCGCGGCGGCGTCGGCCAGGCCGGGGCGCAGGCAGTGCCGTTCAACGCGTGGATCGACGACTGGAATTTCGCCAGCCAGCCCGGCGCCGCGAGCGCGTTGGCGGACATGCAGCTCAAGGCCAGCGGTGCGCAATTTGCCTACGACCTGCGCCTGACCTCCAGCCGCCCGCTGGTGCTGCAGGGCGACAACGGCTACAGCCGCAAATCCGACCAGGGCCAGGCGTCGTACTACTACAGCCAACCCTTCTTTACCGCCGATGGCAGCGTCAGCATCGACGGCAAGACGTATCAGGTCAGCGGCCCGGCGTGGCTCGACCGCGAATGGAGCAGCCAACCGTTGACCGCCAGTCAGACCGGTTGGGACTGGTTCTCCCTGCACCTGGACCGTGGCGAGCAGTTGATGCTGTTTCGTGTGCGGCAAACCGACGGCGCGTCCTACCTGACCGGCACCTGGATCGACCGCGAAGGCCACACCCAGACCCTGCACAACGCCGATATCCAACTGGCACCGCTGGACACAACAGCCATCGACGGACGCCAGATTCCCACACGCTGGTCGCTGAAGATTCCCAGCAAGCAGCTGGATATCACCACCCAGGCCGTCAACCCCAACGCCTGGATGAACCTGAGTATTCCGTATTGGGAAGGACCGGTGCGGTTTGAGGGTGGGGTGGGTTACCTGGAGATGACCGGTTATTAGGGTTGTTTCTGTAGGCCCAGTTTCTTCGTGAAGTAGGCAACTTCCCAAATGCAATTCAGCCCACCTGCGCTTGTGTTCGGGGCGTAGGTGCTTGCTTATATTTCGACGCCATCTTCATTGCATCCCGGATGTAAGGCATGGCGCAGAGCTATATCAACGACCGCGCAACGGACTACAACAGCTTGAAATCCCGCCTGATGGGCGCTGCCCCGAGCCGACAACGTTCTGACCATTTTGATGTGCTGAACCGGCACCTGCGCCCCGGCCTGGTCACGGCATCTGGACGAGGTGGCGCAGACCCTGGAGGACATCGAGCGGTTGCATCAGCGCTTGAAGGACGGTGCTTTGGACCGGAATGGTTTTACCCAACAGCGCCAGGCCCTGTTCCGGCGCCTGGATCTGCAACTGCAAGGCGCTGCACGGTTCGGCACGGGGTTGCAGGGCAGTGAGTCGTTGAAGAAGGTGCTGGGGATTTCGACTAACAGCTATCTGCATAAAGGCGAGATCGCGGGGTATGCGCAGCGCATGCGCGAGATTGCGCAGACGTCCAAGTGGCTGGGTAAGGGAACTTTCATTGGGATCGCGCTGGATGTGGGCGTGACCGGGCTGGAGATCAAGGAGGCGTGTGTGACGGGGCGGGAGGCGCAGTGCAGGAGGGCGAAGTATGTGGAGACGGGGAGGTTGGTGGGGGGAGTGGCTGGGGCGGCTGGAGCTGCGAGTTTTGGCGCTAAGCTGGGTCGGCGCGCATGCAACATTTTTTTAGGCATTGCGGCTAAAGGGCGTGGTGAACTGATCTGTAGCGTTATCGGAAGTGCTGCGGGTGGGTATGCGGGGACAGATCCTGGAGGTCAATGGTGATTTGATATTCCAGCCAGAGGGGGCTTAGCCATGAGTTTTTTTCTTGCTTACACCATTGTGTGGTTTGTCGGGATGTTGGTTGTCGTGGGACTGATACTTTTTGCCGAATATACGAAGCTCGACCAGCTGGAGAGCTACTTCAGTGAAAACGCAGAGGTTCGAGGGGGCTAGTTTTTCCTACACGTATTTTTCCTTTAGGCCACATTCATCTGAAAAAATACTGTACATGCATCCAGTAATGTCCTACATTCCATCCCAGGTGACCGGATGTCACCTGACCTTCAGTTTTTAACTATGGATGGATAAAAAATGAAATCGAAAAAAGCCTTTATGCTGGGCGCGGCCATGGCGGCCTCCTGCTTCGTTTCGGCCTTCGCCCTGGCCGAGCAATACCCTTCGCAGCCCACCCCGAAACTGAGTGCACAGACGGTCAAGCAGGCTGCGGAAAAAGCCCTCAAGTCGGGCGGTACGCTCGAAGCCACGCCCATCTCCGCGCAGTTGCAGCAAAAACTCAAGGCGGCGATGGCGGTCAAGGCGGCCGGAAAATCCAAGGCCGTGGCCAGTCAACCGGCAAAAACCACCACGGTTGCCACCGCTGACAGCGAACTGAAGAAACCCGCCCAGGACCAGCTGAAAACGGAGGTCGCCGAATTCGTGCCGCTGTTTCCGACGCTGGACGTCAATACCCTCTACACCATTACCGATGTGCAGACAGGCCAGGAGTTTCCCTACCACTTCAACCTGCCGCAAAGTGCTCGCATACTGGTGCAACTGATTGACCAAAGTGCCGGTGCCAATATGTCGCTGAGCCTGTTCCGGGATGACGGCCAGGGCAATCCCCAACTGATCGGTACCTCCGACAACGCGGGCAATGCCGATGAATTCCTGGGTGGCGTGCTGCCGGCGGGGGATTATTACTGGTACATGGTGGCCAATGAGGCCACCGACGCGCAGTTCAGTTTTGGCGTGGCGGTGGACACCAACATCGATGCCTATGAACCCAACGACACCCCGCAAGCCTCGTTCGTGCTGCCCGACGCCCTGAACAAGGTGACGGGCAATCTCGACAACCCGGATGATGTCGACTACTTCGCCTTCCAGGCCACCCGTGGCCAGAACGTGGCGATGTCCCTGAGCGATGACAAAAAAGAGGTGAGTGACCAGTGGATCTTCGAGCGTCTGGAAGGTAACAACTGGGTCCAGGTACCGGTCGGCGATGACCTGGTTGCCTCCGGTCTGGCACCTGGCTATGTGGTGCAAGTGCGGGTACGTGCCAACCCTGGCGTCACCCAGGATCCGAGTGTCCAATACAACCTGACTCTGGGTTCGGCGCCGCAGTTGAAGAGTTTCGACGTGAAGGGCGACAACATTGTGCGGGTACCGGTGTCGGTGTTCCCTCTGGCAACGCAGACCGCGCGCACGTTGAACTGGTCGACCCAATGGGCCGACTCCACGGGTGTGCCGCTGCTGGGGGTAACGCCGGTGTTGCGCGTCGACAAACGCTTTGACGGTGCCGAGTTCCATTGGACCGACTTCAAGGCCACCACCAACAGTGCAGGCGCGACCCTGGCCAGCGCCTCCCTGGGTGAGTGCTTCGGCGACTACCGTGTGGTAATCCCGGACAGCAGCACCGGTGTGGCGTACAACTGGGATACCACCTTCAACTTCGGTGGCTGGCGCATCGAGCTGGATGAGTTCCAAGGTGTGGGAGTGGGCGGTGATAACGTCCCTTACGTGAGCCTGGGACACATCTGCACCCAGAACATCACACACTGATACATCGCGATAAATGAAAGGGGCAGCCGGAACCGGCTGCTCCTTTTTTTTCGTTTCGCCAACGCTCGTTTCGGCGACCGGCTCACCACCGGCGATCCCACATTTGTTCGGGACTGACCAACGGCCTCTTGCACCGGCCTGGTTTCCTTGCTAGTTTCTCGCAAAATGTTAACGATAACATTTGCTCTAAAAATAAAAACAAAACAGAGACCACGCCATGAAAATGCTCCCGAAAACCCTGTGTTTATTGGCTGTAAGCATCACCCTCGGCAACGCTGTACCGGCATTCGCCGACCCCCCCAAACCGATCCGCATCGGCGCGTCGTTCCAGGAAATCAACAACCCCTATTTCGTCACCATGAAAAACGCCCTGGAAGAAGCCGGCGCGAGCATCGGTGCGAAACTCATCATCACCGATGCCCGCCACGACGTGTCCAAGCAGGTCAGCGACGTGGAAGACATGTTGCAAAAAGGCATCGATATCCTGCTGATCAACCCCACTGATTCGGTAGGCGTGCAATCGGCCGTCAAGTCCGCTCACGCCGCCGGTGTCGTGGTGGTGGCGGTGGACGCCCAGGCCGAAGGCCCGCTGGATTCATTCGTCGGTTCGAAGAACTTCGACGCCGGTTTCCAGGCTTGTGAATACCTGGCCAGGCACATCGGCGACAAAGGCAATATCGCCATCCTCGACGGCATCGCCGTGGTGCCGATCCTGGAGCGCGTGCGCGGCTGCAAAGAGGCCGTGGCCAAGCACCCGGACATCAAGATCGTGAGCATCCAGAACGGCAAGCAGGAGCGTGACCAGGCGCTGACCGTCACCGAAAACATGCTGCAGGCCCAACCCGGCCTCAAGGGCATTTTCAGCGTGAACGACAACGGCTCCCTCGGTGCGCTTTCTGCCATTGAGGCCAGCGGCCTGGACGTGAAACTGGTCAGCGTCGACGGCGCGCCGGAAGCGATCAAGGCGATCCAGAAGCCCGGCAGCAAATTAATCGCCACCTCGGCCCAGTACCCCCGCGACCAGATCCGCCTGGCCCTGGGCATTGCCCTGGCGAAGAAGTGGGGCTCGCAAGTGCCCGCCACTATCCCGGTGGACATCACTCTGATCGACCAGGCCAAGGCCAAGGACTTCAGCTGGTAAACCGCCCAGGCCCCCCGGTATGCGTGGGGCCCTGGTCATCCTTCTGAGCGAGAGGTCGGCGGCATGAGCAGTCTTCTGAAGCTGGAAAATATCTGTAAGCGTTACCCGGGGGTGCAGGCCCTCAAGTCCATCAACCTGCAAGTCGAGCGCGGCGAGATCCATGCCTTGCTCGGCGAAAACGGCGCGGGTAAATCGACCCTGATGAAGATCCTCGGCGGCGTCGAGCATCAGGACGAAGGGCGCATCCTCATCGACGGTCAGGCGCAACGTTTCGCCACTTACCGCGACGCAATCGCTGCCGGGATCGGTATCGTGTTCCAGGAGTTCAGCCTGATTCCCTACCTCACGGCGGTGGAAAATATCTTCCTCGGCCATGAGCTGAGCAACCGCTTTGGCCTGCTGCGCAAACGCGAGATGGTCGAGGCCGCCGAGGCGTTGTTCCAGCGTCTGGGCGTGAGCATCGACCTGCATTGCGCGGTCAAGCATTTGAGCGTGGCCGAGCAGCAATTCGTCGAAATCGCCAAGGCCCTGGCCCTGGATGCGCGTTTGCTGGTGCTGGATGAACCCACCGCGACCCTGACACCCAGCGAGGCCGAACTGCTGTTCGAGATCATGCGTGAGCTCAAGCGCCAGGGCGTGGCGGTGATTTTTATCTCCCATCACCTGGAAGAGATTTTCCAGGTGTGCGACCGCATCAGCGTACTGCGCGACGGCGGCAACGTGGGCGTGACCGATGTGGCCGACAGCGATATCGACCGCCTGGTGGAAATGATGGTGGGCCGCCGCCTGGAATGCAGTTTCCCGCCCAAGTCCGGCACCGAACGCGGCCCGTTGTTGTTGGAGGTCAAGGACATCCAGCTCGTGCGCAACGGTCCGCATAACAGCTTTCAACTGCACAAGGGCGAGATCCTCGGCTTTGCCGGTCTGGTCGGCTCCGGCCGCACTGAGCTGGCCCTGGGCATGCTCGGCGCGCTGCCGTCGGTGAGCAAAGAGGTGTGGCTGCGTGGTGAAAAAATCCGCCTCGACGACCCGGCCCAGGCGCTGGCCCATGGCATCGGGCTGCTGCCGGAAAGCCGCAAGAGCGAAGGGCTGATCACTGATTTCAGCATTCGCGAAAATATCTCCCTGAACAACCTGCCCAAGTACCAGAACGCCGGTGGCCTGATCGACAAGGCCAAGGAGTGCGCCAGCGTCGAGGCGTTGATGAAGCAGCTATCGATCAAGGCCCCGAGCGGCGAAAGCCGGGTGTTCAACCTCAGCGGCGGCAACCAGCAAAAGGTGGTGATTGCCCGCTGGATCAACCACCACTGCGACGTGCTGGTGTTCGACGAACCCACGCGCGGCATCGACGTGGGCGCCAAGGCACAGATCTACGCGCTGATGCGCAGCCTCACCGAACAGGGCTACGCGATCATCATGATTTCCTCCGAACTGCCCGAAGTCATCGGCATGTGCGACCGCGTCGCCGTGTTCCACAAGGGCGCGATCGTCAAGGTCCTGGAAGCGTCCGCCGTCAATCCTCAAGAGGTCATGCGCCATGCAACAGGGGGCTCAAGTGAATACGTCCATTAACCGCGCTGACACCGCGCGGCTGCGCCTGAACTTGGCGCGGCTGGTGCGCTCGCCGGCGTTCTATCCGTTCGTGGGACTGGTGGTGGTGACCCTGGTGATGATCCTGGCCAGCGACACGTTCCTGACCGCCAGCAACCTGACGAACATCGCGCGCCAGGTGTCGATCAACGCGATTATCGCGGTGGGCATGACCTGCGTGATCCTCACCGGTGGCATCGATTTGTCGGTGGGGCCGGTGATGGCGTTGTCCGGCACGCTGACGGCCGGGCTGATGGTCGCGGGGCTGCCGCCGGGGCTGGCGATAGGTGCCGGCATGCTGATCGGCGTGGCGTTCGGCATCGGCAACGGTCTGTTCGTGGCCTACCTGCACATGCCGCCGATCATCGTCACCCTGGCGACCATGGGCATCGCCCGTGGCCTGGGCCTGATGTACACCGACGGCTACCCGATTTCCGGGTTGCCGGACTGGTTTGCTTTTTTCGGTCGCGAAAGCGTGTTCGGCATCCAGGTGCCGATCCTGATCATGCTGATCACTTACCTGGCCGCCTATGTGCTGCTGCAACACACGCGCATCGGCCGCTATATCTACGCCATCGGCGGCAATGAAGAAGCCGTGCGCTTGTCCGGCGTACGCGCGGCGCGCTTCAAGGTGCTGGTGTACGGCATCAGCGGCCTGACCGCCGCGATTGCCGGGCTGGTGCTCACCTCACGCCTGATGAGCGGCCAGCCGAATGCCGGTGTGTCGTTCGAGTTGGATGCGATTGCCGCCGTGGTACTCGGTGGCGCGTCGATTGCCGGTGGGCGTGGGGTGATTGTCGGCACCTTGCTCGGTGCCATGCTGCTCGGGGTCTTGAATAACGGATTGAACATGCTCGGGGTGTCGCCCTACGTCCAGAGCGTGATCAAGGGCGGGATCATTTTGCTGGCGATTTTCATCAGCCGTCAGCGCCATAAATAAACTTCTCTCATACAGGCCAACCATCATGGACAAGCACACCCAAATGCAAGCCGTCGTCTGCCACGGCCCCAAAGACTACCGCCTGGAACGCATCGGCAAACCCCAGGCGCGGCCCAATGAACTGGTGATCCGCATCGCCGCGTGCGGTATCTGCGCCAGTGACTGCAAGTGCCACTCGGGCGCGGCGATGTTCTGGGGCGGCGACAACCCCTGGGTCAAGGCGCCGGTGGTACCGGGCCACGAGTTTTTCGG
The DNA here is from genome assembly GCF_024809815.1 of Pseudomonas sp. BIGb0381. Classification (NCBI taxonomy): domain Bacteria; kingdom Pseudomonadati; phylum Pseudomonadota; class Gammaproteobacteria; order Pseudomonadales; family Pseudomonadaceae; genus Pseudomonas; species Pseudomonas sp. BIGb0381. Next base: position 344,285 of record NZ_JANUEN010000005.1, on the reverse strand, counting down.
TTATGTGGAGCAAGTGGGCGAGGGCGCCGAGGAGCACTTCGAGGTACAGGTGGGCGACAAGGTTATCGCCGAGCAGATCGTGCCGTGCGGCAAGTGTCGTTTCTGCAAGTCGGGTAAGTATTGGATGTGTGAAGTGCACAACATCTTCGGCTTCCAGCGTGAAGTGGCCGAAGGCGGCATGGCGCAGTACATGCGCATTCCCAAGACCGCCATTGTGCACAAGATTCCCGCGTCGGTGTCGCTGGAAGACTCGGCGCTGGTGGAGCCGATGGCCTGCTCGATCCACACCGTCAACCGCGGCGATATCCAGCTTGACGACGTGGTGGTGATCGCCGGTGCGGGTACCCTCGGGCTGTGCATGGTGCAGGTCGCGGCGCTCAAAACGCCGAAGAAACTGGTGGTGATCGACATGGTCGATGAGCGCCTGGAGCTGGCGAAAAAATTCGGCGCCGACGTGGTGATCAACCCGGCGCGGGACAACGCCCGCGAGATGATCAATGGCCTTACCGACCATTACGGCTGCGACGTCTACATCGAAACCACCGGCGTGCCGGCCGGCGTCACCCAGGGCCTGGACCTGATCCGCAAGCTTGGTCGGTTTGTCGAGTTCAGTGTGTTCGGTGCCGAGACCAGCGTGGACTGGTCGATCATCGGCGACCGCAAGGAACTGGACGTGCGTGGCGCCCACCTCGGCCCCTACTGCTACCCGATTGCCATCGACCTGTTCGAGCGCGGACTGGTCACCTCCAAGGGCATCGTCACCCATGATTTCCCGCTGGATGATTTTGCCGAAGCCTTTGAGCTGGCCAATTCGACCAAGTCGATCAAGGTGTTGTTGAAGCCGGTGCTGCCATCCCAGGAGTAGCAGCATGAACTACGTGATGGGTGTGGACATAGGAACCCAGAGTACCAAGGCGCTGCTGGTGGATGCTCAAGGCACGATCATTGCCCAGCACCGCCAGGGGTATAGCGTGGATACCCCCAAGGTGCGCTGGGCCGAGCAATGGCCGCAGGTCTGGCTGGATGCGGTCGAGAACTGCGTGGCGCAGTGCATGGTTAAGGCTGGAGTGGCCAAAGACCAGGTCCAGGCGCTGTGCATCAGCAGCCTGTATGGCGGTTCGGGCATCGCAGTGGATGGGCAGATGACGCCCTTGCACCCCTGCCTGATCTGGATGGACCGCCGCGCCGGCGAGCAGGTGGCGTGGGTGCGCGAGCATGTCGACCTGGATCGTTTGTTCACGATCACCGGCAACTCGGTGGACAGTTATTACGGTTTCACCAAGATGCTCTGGCTCAAGCAGCACCAGCCCGCGGTCTGGGCGAAAACCCGCTACTTGCTGCCGCCCAACAGCTATATCAACTGGTGCCTCACGGGTGAGCTGGCGGTGGACCATAGCAGCGCCGGCAATATCGGCGGGGTCTACGATATGGCGGCGCGGGGGTGGTCCGAAACAATGCTTGCGGCGCTGGATATACCGTTGGCGATGATGCCGCAGCGACTGCTGTATTGCGGTGAAGTCGTCGGTGGTTTGCTTGAAAACTGGGCTACGCGCCTGGGCTTGCAGGCGGGCATGCCGGTGCTTGCCGGTGGCGTGGACGCGGCTATGGCAACGCTGGCAGCCGGCGTCACGCAGCCGGGTAACCATGTGGCGATGATCGGCACCAGTATGTGCTGGGGCTACCTGAACCAGCGGGTGGATGCGCACCACGGCTTGGTCAGCATGCCCCATGTCTACAACGGCCATCGGGACCTGTACATCTTCGGCGGCGCGATCACCGCCGGGGCGTCGGTGAGCTGGTTTCGCGAACAGTTCTGCCAGGCCGAGGAACAACAGGCCAAGGCCAGTGGCCAGGACAGCCTGGTACTGCTGGAACAGAGCGCGATGAACATTCCGGCGGGCAGCGAAGGGGTGTTGTTCCTGCCGTACCTGATGGGCGAGCGCAGCCCGGTATGGGACGACCGCGCCAGCGGCAGTTTTGTCGGGCTGAACCTGTATCACAGCCGTATCCACCTGTACCGTGCGGTATTGGAGGGGGTGAGTTTTGCCCTGCGCCATAACATCGAGGCGGGTACTCGTGGCGCGCACTCGTTGGACCCGCGCTTGATCGTGGTAGGGGGCGCAAGCCATTCGGATTTGTGGATGCAGATCATCGCGGACGTCACGCGGTTACCGGTGTACACCATTGTCCAGGAAGTCGAGGCCGCCTTGGGCGCGGCGTTGTTGGCGGCGCATACGGTGGGGTTGGTGAGTGATGGGGCAATGGACAAAGGGTGGGTGCACCTGGCGTTGCGGGCTGAGCCCAAAGCGGAAAACGTCGAGGCGTATGACCGGGTGTTCGCCGAGTATTTGAAACTGTACCCGGCCCTGAGACCGATCATGCACAACCTGCAAGCCACCTGAATCAACACGGTCCAAAAATGTGGGAGCGGGCTTGCTCACTCCCACAGGGGATCTTTATCGCCTAGGGAATAGTGATCATGAACGCAGTCTTCAACTTCACCCACCAACGCATTCTCGTCACTGGCGCCAGCAGTGGCATCGGCCGCGAAATTGCCCGGCAACTGATCGCCAGCGGTGCCGAAGTTTTTGCCCTCGGCCGCGACGCCAATGCCCTGTCGCAACTGGGCTGCCACACCCTGTGCCTGGACATCGCCGACAGCGCCGCCCTCGACAACGCCCTGCAAAACTTGCCGCCGTTGCACGGCCTGGTTAACTGCGCGGGCATCTCGCGCCTGGAGCCCGCCGCCTCCATCAGTGCAGAAGCCTTTGATCAGGTCATGCAGGTCAACGCCCGCGCCGCCGCCCAGGTGGCCAGTCGTGTGGCGGCCAAAATGATCGAAGCGAACATCGCCGGCAGCATTGTCAACATCTCCAGCCAAGCCTCGTTGGTCGCGCTGGACGACCACCTCAGCTACTGCGCCTCCAAGGCCGCACTGGATTCGATCACCCGTGTGCAGTGCGCCGAATGGGGCCGCTTTGGCATTCGCGTGAACAGCGTCAACCCCACGGTGACGCTCACGCCGATGGCCACCATGGCCTGGTCCGACCCGGCCAGGCGTGATCCTGCATTGGCGGCAATCCCCCTGGGACGCTTTGCCGAGACCGTGGAAGTGGCGTTACCCGTGCTGTTCCTGCTCAGCGATGCTGCCAGCATGATCAGCGGCGTGAGTCTGCCGATCGACGGTGGCTACACCAGCCGCTAGCCGTTCTCCAGCTTGCCGGCGATCACCACCTTGTCCCGTGGTTTGTGCGGGTCTTCCAGGCGGTCGAGCAGCAGCCGTACCGCGCTGCTGCCGGCCAGCGAGGCGTCGTGGGCCACGCACGCAATCGGTACGCCGAAGATATCGGCGAAGGGCAGGCGGTCGATGCCGCAGATGGTCAGGCTGTCATGGGGGATGTTGTGCATGCGCAGGGCGCGCAGGGCACCCAGGGTGATCAACTGGTTGAAACCCATGATCGCATCCGGCGCCGAGTGTTCGGCGAGGTAGTCGAGGGTGTGCAGGTAAGAGGGCATCAGCGTGTAGTCGCCGGCTTGCACCTGCACTTGCACCTGCGGGTGTTCGGCCAGTACCTCACGCAGGCCCTTGAGGCGTTCGACGGTGATACGCGAATGCTCGGGGCCGGTCAGTACCAGCAGGCGCTTGAGATCGGGCGTTTGGCGCAGCAGGTAATGTGCAGCCTGGATGCCGCTGTGGTAGTTGTCGAGCACCACGCGGCTGAACGGGCTGTCGTGGATCGTGCGATCGAGCAGTACCACCGGGGTCTTGCCGTTGCCCAGGCGCTCCAGGTAATCGGGTTGGTAGCTCGGCTCGTCGGAGACCGGCGACAGGATGATCCCCGCCACGCGGTAGCCCAGCAGGGTATCGACCGCCTTGCTTTCCAACTCCTCCAGCTCATCGGTGTCCACCAGCATGATGGTGTAGCCGTGCTGTTTGGCCTCGCGGGAAATCGCCTTGATCATCTCGCTGTAGAACGGGTTGTCCACTGACGCGGTGATCACGCCGATGATCAGGCTTTCACTGCGCTTGAGCCCGCGGGCGAAGGCGTTGGGCACGTAGTCGAGTTCGCGCGCTACGTCGAGAATGCGCGCCAGGGTGGCCGGTTTGACCAGGTCAGGTTTGCTCAACGCCCGGGACACGGTGATGGTGGTCATGCCGACGCGTTTGGCGATGTCGCTGATGGTGACGGACTTTTTCTTGTTCATCGGTAAGGCTGCGAGAGGACACACCCGCAGGCTAGCATGCGCGGCGACATACGGTGATTCAAATCAGCGGGTCCCAGCGCTGCGACCAGTCACTCTCGGCCTTGACCACCTCACGCAGCAGCCCCAGCGCCTGTTGCAACACCGCCGAATCCCGCGCCCGTGAGTACACCAGGAACGTCGGGAAACTGAACTCAGGGGCCTTGGGCACGCGCTGCATCACGCCGCTGTCCAGGTAGCTTTGCACCACGCGTGTGCGGAAATAGCCCGCACCGCCCTGTTCGAGGATGTACTGCAACGCCAGCGGCCCGAGGTTGAAACTCACCGCAGCGCGAGCCCTGTCGGGCAGGGCGGCGTCGTGCTGCTGGCGGAAACCCGGGCCCCAGTCGATGTAGACGTACGGGTCTGGTTTGCTCACCAACTGCACCAGGATCAGCTTTTCTTCCAGCACCTGCTCCACCTGCAACCCCGGCCAGTACTGCGGCTGGAACACCAGCGCCGCATCGAGTACGCCGAGCTCCAGTTGCCGCAGCAGGTATTCACCTTCACGCACTTCGGTACGCAGGGCATGCCCGGGAATCTGTTCGCGCAGGGCCCGGGCCCAACCGAGCATCAGCGGGTTGCACAGGCTGACTTCACCGCCGATATGCAGCACATTGCGATAACCATCGGGCAACGGCAGGTCGCGGCGCGCGGCTTCCCAGGTTTGCAGCAACTGGTTGGCGTACGCCACAAATGCCTCGCCATCGGCGGTCAGGCGCGCACCAGCGCGGTTGCGCACGAACAGCGTACAGCCCAGCTGGTTTTCCAGGTTTTTGACGCGTGCGGTGATGGCGGTCTGGGTGAGGTGCAATTTCTCGGCGGCGGCGGCCAGGCTGCCGCAGCGGGAAATTTCCAGGAAGGTGCGTGCCAGTTCGATGTCCATGAAGCCCCCGGGGATGAATGCGGACATTGTAGAGGCAGGGGATTGGAATGCGGTCAGAAAATGTGGGAAGGGGCAAGCTCCTCCCCACATTTGGATCTACGGTGTTGGGGTGATCGGTCTCTGTAAGTGCCGGGTCGGAAACGCCTTGGCGTACACCCGGCACACTCGCAACACGTGCTCATCGGCAAACCGCGCGCCCACCACATGCAACCCCACCGGCAAACCATTCGCCGCCAAGCCGCACGGCACCGACGCTGCCGGCTGCTGGGTGAGATTGAAGGGGTAGGTGAACGGCGTCCACTCGGTCCATTCCTGCATCCCGGAACCGGGCGGTACGTTGTGCCCGGCCTCGAACGCGGTGATCGGCATCATCGGCGACACCAGCACATCGTAGTGTTCGTGGAACGCCGCCATCCGTGCCACCAGTGCAGCGCGGGCTTCGAGGGCCGCGTTGAAGTCATCCAGGCTCAACCGCTCGCCACGCTGGGCAATGCGCAGCAGCCCAGGGTCCAGCAGCTGTTTCTGCGCGTCGCTCATGGATCCGGCCAGGCGTGCCGCGCCCGCCGCCCACAAGATGCTGAACACCTCCAGCGGGTCGCTGAAACCAGGGTCGATCTGCTCGACATGGGCACCCAACTGCACCAGGCCTTCGACTGCCTGGGCGACTACCCTGGCCACCTGCGGGTCGACATCCACGTAGCCAAACGTTGGGCTGTAGGCCACGCGCAGGCCTTTCAAATCCGTCTGCGGCGTGAGCCATGGGGTGGTCCTCGGCGCACCGATCAGGCCATCCCGCGCATCCGGTTGTGCGACGGCTTGCAGCATCAACACGCTGTCTTCCACGGTGCGGGTCATCGGCCCCAGGTGCGAGAGGATGGTCATCGAACTGGCCGGCCATTGCGGCACGTAGCCGAACGTCGGCTTGATCCCGAAGGTGCCGGTAAACGCGCAGGGGATGCGGATCGAGCCGCCGGCATCGCTGCCCTGGTGCAGCACACCCAGGTTCAACGCGGCTGCCGCGCCCGCACCGCCGGATGAGCCGCCCGCGGTGGTGCGGGTGTCCCACGGGTTGCGCGTGATGCCGTACAGCGGGTTGTCGGTGACGCCTTTCCAGCCGAACTCCGGGGTGGTGGTCTTGCCCAGCAGCACCGCGCCGGCCTTGCGCATAAAGGCCGGGAAGGGCGCGTCGACGTCCCACGGCCCCTCGGCCGACGAGGTGCGTGAGCCCTTGCGGGTGGGCATGCCGATCGTCAGCGTCAGGTCTTTGATCGATGCGGGCACGCCATCCAGGGCACCGCAGGGCTCCCCTTTCAACCAGCGTTGCTCCGACGCCCGCGCGGCGCGCAGCGCACCCTCGGGGTCCACATGGCAGTAGGCGTTGACCACCGGGTTGTAGCGCTCGATACGCAGCAGCGCATCTTCGGCGACGTCCACCGGCGATAAGGTCTTGTTACGGAAATGCTCCAGCAGTTGCACCGCTGTCAGTTGGCCCATCTCACTCATGCCCTGTCTCCCTGCGCCGCATTGACCATGGCGCGCAGCAATACCGCGCAACCGGCCGCCAGGTCATCCGGCGCGGCGTTCTCGATTTCGTTGTGGCTGATGCCGCCTTCGCACGGCACAAAGATCATCCCGGCCGGGCCCAGTTCGGCGACGAAAATCGCGTCATGCCCGGCGCCGCTGACGATGTCCATATGGCTCAAACCCAAGGCCTGGGCACCCTCGCGCACGGCAGTGACGCAGGCCGGGTTGAAATCCAGCGGTGGGAAATCGGCGGTGGGCGTCAGTTCGAAGATCAACCCGTGCCGGGCGGCTGTGGTTTCGATCACGTCGCACACTTCATCGACCATGGCTTGCAGCTTATCGGCATGCAGGTGGCGCAGGTCGATGGTCATGTGCACCTGGCCGGGAATCACATTGCGCGAGCCCGGGTGCAGGCTCAGGCAGCCGACGGTGCCGCAGGCGTGAGGTTGTTGCTGATGAGCGATGCGGTTGACCGCGCTGACCACCTCGGCGGCGCCGACCAGGGCGTCCTTGCGCAGGTGCATGGGCGTCGGGCCGGCGTGGGCTTCCACGCCGGTGAGGGTCAGGTCGAACCACTTCTGGCCCAGGCAACCCATCACCACGCCAATGGTGGTGGCCTGGTCTTCCAGCACCGGGCCTTGTTCGATATGCGCTTCGAAATACGCGCCGACCGGGTGGCCCAACACCGTGCGCGAACCGGCATAGCCGATGCGCTGCAATTCAGCGCCCACCGACAGGCCCTGGTCGTCGCGTTTGTCGAGGGTATCCTGCAAGTCGAACTTACCGGCAAATACCCCGGAGCCCATCATGCACGGCGGGAAACGCGAGCCTTCTTCGTTGGTCCACACCACCACTTCGAGCGGCGCTTCGGTCTCGATCTTCAAGTCATTGAGCGTCCGTATCACTTCCAGCCCGGCCATCACACCGTAGCAACCATCGAACTTGCCACCGGTGGGCTGGGTGTCGATATGGCTGCCGGTCATCACCGGCGGCAGGGCCGGGTTGCGCCCAGGGCGACGGGCGAAAATATTGCCGATAGCGTCGACACTGACGCTGCACCCGGCGGCTTCGCACCACTGTACAAACAGGTCACGGGCCTGGCGGTCCAGGTCGGTGAGGGCCAGGCGGCACACGCCGCCCTTGACCGTGGCGCCCAGTTGCGCCAGGTCCATCAGCGATTGCCACAGGCGGTCGCGGTTGATCAACGGGGCGTTGCTCTGGAGCGGTTGCGCAAAACTGTTCATCTGCAATCTCCCGTCAGGCGCTCAGCGCCAGGTAGCGGTTCTTGATCGTCGGGTCGGCGCGGAAGGCGGCGGCGCTGCCCTCGTAGACCACGCGGCCCTGTTCGAGGACGTAATGGCGGTCGGCGAGCTTGTCGCAGACCATCAGGTTCTGTTCCACCAGCAGCACCGGCAGGCCGTCGTCCTTGACCTTGCGCAGGATCTTCACCAGCTCGTCGACGATCACCGGGGCCAGGCCTTCGGTGGGTTCGTCGAGGATCAGCAGCTTCGGATCATTGAGCAGGGCGCGGGCGATGGCGAGCATCTGTTGCTCGCCGCCGGAGAGCGCATGGCCGGCGTTCTTGCGCCGCTCCTTGAGGCGCGGGAACATGCCGTACACGTCTTCGAGCTGCCAGCGGCTGGTCTTGCGGACGGCGATGCGCAGGTTTTCCTCGACGCTCAGCAGGCGGAAGATCCCGCGATTCTCCGGCACCAGCGCCAGGCCCTGGCGGGCGATCTCAAAAATCTTCCGACCCACCAGCGCCTGGCCGTTGAAATGGATCTGCCCTTGGCGCGGACAAATAATCCCAAGGATGCTGCGCAGGGTGGTGGTCTTGCCGGCACCGTTGCGCCCGAGCAGGGTCACCAGTTCGCCGGGGTTGACGCTCAGCGACACGCCTTCAAGCACGTGGCTCTTGTCGTAGTAGGAATGGATATTCTCGACGATCAGCATCAGGCGGCCTCCCCAAGGTAAGCACTGCGCACGCGTTCATCGGCACGCACGAACTCCGGCGTGCCTTCCACCAGGATCTGCCCGTGGCTCATCACCGTGATGCGTTGGCTGATGGACATGACGATGCTCATGTTGTGTTCGATCAACAGCACCGTGTGGTCGCGGCCGAGGTCGCTGATCAGTTGGGTCATGATCGGGATGTCATCGATGCCCATGCCCGAGGTGGGCTCGTCGAGCATCAACAGTTTCGGCTTGGAGCAGATCGACATGCCCACCTCCAGCACCCGTTGCTGGCCGTGGGACAACTCGCCGGCCAGGGTCTCGGCACGGGCGGTAAGTTGCAGGCGTTCGAGCACCTGGTCGGCCATCTCCAGATGTTCGCGCTTGCTGTCCACGCGGCGCCAGAAATTCAGCGCACGTGCACCGTCGCGGCCTTGGGCAGCGAGGCGCAGGTTCTCGCGCACGCTGAGGTTCTGGAACAGGCTGGTGAGCTGGAACGAGCGCGCCATGCCCAGGCCGACGCGGCCGTGGGCCGGCTTGCGCATCAGGTTCCTGCCGTCGAAATGAATCGCCCCGGCCGTGGCCTGGCGTTCACCGGTCAGGCAGTGGAACAGGCTGGTCTTGCCTGCGCCGTTGGGGCCGATGATGGTGTGGATGGTGCCGGCTTCGACCTTGAGGTTCACGCCGTTCACTGCCCGGAACGCGCCATAGGCCAGTTCCAGGTCTTGGGTTTCCAGCAGGATGCTCATAGCCCTTCCTCCTTGGCGACGACGGCTGCCTTGCGGCTGCCGCGCACGCGCTCGAACAACGCGGCCAGGCCGCCCCACAAACCGCCGCGCATGAAGATCACCACCAGGATCAAAATCACCCCCAGCAACATCAGCCAGCGCGGCCACAGGTCGGAGAGAAAATCCCCCAGCAGTACGATGGAACCGGCGCCCAGCAACGAGCCGAACAGTGAGCCGGTGCCGCCGATAATGGTCATGATCAGGATGTTCTCGGACATCGCCAGGTCGATATTCGACAGCGGTACAAAGTGCAGCAGCATGGCGTACAGCGCCCCGGCAATCCCGGTGACTGCGCCGGACAGCACGAACACCAGGATCTTGAAGTGCCGCGTGTCGTAGCCGATGGCCGAGGCACGGGTTTCGTTTTCGCGGATGGCCATCAGCGTGCTGCCGAACGGCGAGGCGATCACCCGGCGTGCGCCAACGAAGATCAGCAGGAACAGCACCGCGACAAAGCCATAGAACGCACGGGCGTCGGCCAGGGACAGCAGCACGGTGTCACCGAGGCGAATCTCGGGGCGCGGCACGCTGAGCAGGCCGTTGTCGCCGCCGGTCCAGTCGCTGAGGGTGTAGGCGACAAAGTAGGCCATCTGGCTGAATGCCAACGTGAGCATCACGAAGTAGATGCCGGTGCGTCGGATTGCCAGGGCACCCACCAGCAAGGCCAGGAAGCCACCAGCGATGGCGGCACCCAGCAGCGCGGTGAACAGGCCCAGTTGCAGGTGGATCATCAGCAGCGCCGCGCAGTAGGCGCCGGCACCAAAGAAGATGCCTTGGCCAAACGACAACAGCCCGGTGTAGCCCAGCAGCAGGTTGCAGGCCAGGGCCGCCATGGCAAAGATCAGGATCTCGGTGGCCAGGGTCGCCGAGGGCAATATCAAGGGCAGGCCGATCAGCACCGCCACTACCCACAGCAACATGGCGCGCGATTGCGTTTTGGCAAACGGCAGGGGATTTCTCTCGCTCATGTCAGGCTCTCCCAAACAGGCCGTAAGGACGTACCAGAATCACCACGGCCATGGCGCCGTAGATCATCAGGCTCGCGCCTTGGGGCCAGAGTGTGGTCATCAGGCTTTGCACCACGCCCACCAGTAAACCGCCGACCAGTGCACCGCTGAACGAGCCCATGCCGCCGATCACCACCACCACGAAGGCGATGCCGAGAATCTCCGGGCCCACGAACGGCTGGGCGCCGCGCAACGGCGCGAACAGCACACCGGCCATGCCGGCCAGGCCGACGCCGAGGGCGAAGGTCATGGAGAACAGGCGGAAGATGTTCGTGCCGAGCAGCGACACGGTCTCGGTGCTTTCACTGCCGGCGCGCACCAGGGCGCCAAAGCGCGTGCGCTCCAGCAGCAGCCACAGGCCCAGGCCAACCAACCCGGAAAACACAATCAGGAACAGGCGGTAGTAGGGGTAGACGAAATCACCCACCACCAGCACGCCGCGCAGCAGTTCCGGCACGGCGACGCTTTTGCCCACCGGGCCCCAGATCATCACGCTGGCTTCCTGGATGATCAGCGCGATGCCCAGCGTGACCAGGATCTGGAACATGTGCGGCAAGTGATAGATCCGCTGGATCAATACACGCTCGATCACCCAGGCCAACGCGGCCACCACCAGCGGCGCAATCAGCAGCGCCAGCCAGAAGCTGCCGGTGAGGCTCACGGCGGTGTAGCAGATGTAGGCGCCCAGCAGGAAGAACGCGCCGTGGGCGAAGTTGACGAAGTTGAGCAGGCCGAAAATGATCGTCAGCCCGACCGCGATCAGGAAGTAGATCATCCCCAATCCAAGGCCGTTGAGTATCTGGAACAGGTAAAGATTAAGCATGCAGAAACCCTCGAACAGGTGGCCGCCGGGGCGGCCCTGCCGTGTACAACCGGTGAAGTTTTAGCGGATCAGGCGAGCGTACAGCCCGTGGCTTCCACCGGCGGGAATGACTGGCCGGCGTTGAGCACCTTGGCCAGGTCATCCTTGTCGGCCATGTCGCCGGCGGCCTTGCCGACCAGCAGGTAGTAGTCCTTGATCACCTGGTGGTCGCCGGCGCGAATCGACTCTTTGCCGGTGGGGCCTTCGAAACTCAGGCCCTGCATGGCCTTGGCCACGGTCGGCCCGTCGAAGCTGCCGGTAGCGATGATGGTGTCGAGCATGACTTTGGTGCTGATGTAGTCGGCCGCCAACGGGTAGGTGGGGTTGATGCCGTACTTGGCCTGGGTCAGCTTGACCAGCTCGCGGTTGAGCGGGGTGTCGACCTGATGCCAGTACTGCGCGCCGAGGTACACGCCTTCGAGGATGTCGCTGCCCAGTTCTTGGAACTGGTCGAGTCCGGCGGACCACACCAACAGCACTTTCATGCGTTCCTTGATGCCGAAGTTCACCGCCTGGCGCAGGGTGTTGGACGATTGGCTGCCAAAGTTGAGCAACACCAGCACATCCGGCTTGGTGGAAATGGCATTGGTGAGGTAGCCGGAGAATTCCTGTTCCTGCAGCGAGTGGTAGCTGTTGCCGACGTGTTCCAGGCCGTGTTCCTTGAGCACGTTTCTGGCGCCTTCGAGCAGCGCTTCGCCGAACACATATTGTGGCGTGATGGTGTACCAGCGCTTGGCGTCCGGCAGCAGCTTGATCAGCGGCACCATGGTTTCGCGGATGGCGCCGTAGGTAGGTACCGACCAGCGGAACGTGGCGGGGTTGCAGTCTTTGCCGGTGACTTCATCGGCCCCGACCGGGGTCATGAATACACCGCCGACCTTGTCGACTTCCTTGGCCACCGCCAGCGCCGACGACGACAGCGTGCAGCCTTGGAAGAACCGCGCGCCGTCCTGCTGGATTGCCTCCTGTACCTTGCGTACGGCTTTGCCGGCGTTGCCCTCGGTGTCGATGACCTTGTAGTTCAATGGGCGGCCCAGGAGCTCGGTGTGTTGTGCCACCGCCAGGCGCGAACCCATGTCGGCAAACTTGCCATAGCTGGCAAAGGCGCCGGACATGGACTTGAGGCCGTAAAAGGTAAAGGGCTCGGCGGCGAATGCGGACCGTACGCTCAGCGGAAGGCTGAGGGCGGCGGCCGCAGTAAGACTGGCTTTTAATAACGTACGACGCTGCATGGGGTGACTCCCTGGTTTAGTTATTGGCAGGAGTAGCAATGGCGATACGGTGGAGCAGGGCCTGTGGGCAGGCCTGTTATTGGGGTAACGCAGTGTGCGGGTTGTGATGCAGTCAACTGTGGGAGGGGGCGTTCTTAAGAGTGATCGAACTCCAGTAGAAAGTGCGGGCTGACCTGGCCTTCCAGCGCGGTCATATGGTGTTCGGCGTCGCACATATGTTCATGCATCAGGCTGCGTACCGCGCCTTCATCCCCGGCGCGAAAGGCGCTCAGCAGTTGCTTGTGATAGTCGAGGTTGGCGGCGTCGAACTGCTTGCGCTTGGGCTTGTAGGCTTTTTTCAGCACCACCAGGTCGCGCAGCAGATCGTTGAGAAACTGCGCCATAAAGCTCAGCAACGGGTTGGGGCAGGCCTTGGCCAGCAGGTTATGAAACTCCAGTTCCGCCAGGCGTTGCTCGCGCTGGCCGGCTTCGCTGTCTTCGGGAGCGCTGCAGAAATCCACGTTGTCCTGCAGGGCCTGGTAGTCGTCTTCACTCAGGCGCCCGAGCACCGACACCGCCAGTTCCACTTCGATGACCTTGCGCAATTGGTACACCTGCTCGCCATCCAGGTGCTGGAAGTGCAGGTAGTTACGCAGCGCACGGCTGGCGGGTTCAGTGCCGGCCTGGTTCAGGTAGGCGCCGCCGCTGGGGCCGGTGCGGGTATTCACCAGCCCCTCGACCTCCAGGGCCTTGAGCGCTTCACGGGCCGAGCCCTTGGAGCACTGGAAGCTTTCCATCAGCTCACGCTCGGTGGGCAGGCGGTCGCCGGGCTTCAAGGCGTCGGTGACGATGGAGCGCTTGACCGACTCGACAATCACGTCGGACAGCTTCTGGCGTTTGCGGCGTAGCGGGCGAGTCAGCATAGGGTCGATTTATCGTATTAATGCGGATAAATAGCACTTAATAACGATTGAGACGGAGCGTCAACGCAGGGTGTCGTTTTCGGCGGCAACAGGTCGTAAATGACGCCCTACTCCCAATTACCCGAATCCAGGCAGCGCGTAGAAGGGGGTGGTTGCTTGCCATAGGCCAGGAAGTCGCCGACCCACTGGTTGACGCAGCCGCTGGTCCCCGTCTGAGCCGCCTCCTTGAGGTGCAGCTGTTCGACCAGGGGTGCGGCCTTTTCTCCGTATGGGGCATTGACCAGCACCATGCGCGCGACGCGTTCCGGATACAGCGTCCCGTAGCGGTTGCCCAGCCGCGAGGCGTCAGCATTGCCCAGGTAAAGCAGTTGCGCATCGCCCAGTTGGGCACGTACGAACTCCATGTCCCGTGCGGCCTGTTCGACGCTTTTGTCGTGCTTGAGGTCGCGGGGGCTGAGTTCGATGACGTCATAGTAATTGAGCAGCCTGCGGTAAGCCTGAGTGGAGTAGTCGCTCCAGCGGCTGGCCAACTTAATGGCGAAGGTGCCGCCGGTGTTGCTTCTCGAGGCGTTGCCGGCCTGGGCGAAGACCAGGCCGGCGCGGTTCAACGGCTCGCGGGCGCCCACACGGGTCAGGTAGAGACGGATGCTGCCTTGACGCGGCGCCGCGTAATTGCGCGGTACGGTCACGATGCCACACTGGGTGCGCGACAGCACCTCGGGGTCCAGCCGTTCGGCGGCGGGAAGGGGGCAGTCGAGCAGCCAATCAATGGCGGTGGGTTTGATCAGTGGCTCTGCCTGGCCAAGGTTTGCCATCAACCAGAAACAGCCGCACGCGAGGTATTTTGCAACATTCATCCAGTGGTCCCTGGCAGCCGTGTGATAGCGGCATTTTTTACCAAGGAACCTGGGGCGAAGAATGTAGGGGCGGTAGACGACTCGTGTACGAAATTGGAGTTTTGTTTATCAGATTTTGGTTTTCCAACCGCCGCCCAATGCCTTGTACAGCGCGATGCTGGCCTGCAGGCGCGACAGTCGCAATTGCACGTTCAAGTCCTGGGCGGCATACAGGGTGCGCTGGGTTTCCAGCACCGTGAGCAAGTCTTCGGCCCCCGCCTGGTAGCGGCTTTCGGCGATCTGGAAGGCGGTTTGGGCCTGTTGCAATTCTTCCGTTTGCCATTGGCGCTGCTGGTCCAGGCGCGTGATGCTGCTGAGGGCTTTTTCCACATCGGCAAAGCCATTGATGATCGCGCCTCGGTAGGTTTGCAACAGCTCATCCTGGCGGGCGCGCGCCTTGTCGCGCTCGGCGCTTAAACGGCCGTTGTTGAAGATCGGCCCGACCAGGCCGGCCGTCAGTGTGTAGTAGGGGCTGCGCAGGACGTCCAGGGCCTTGTAGGCGTCGGAGCCGAGTGTGGCGCCGAGGGTCAGGGCCGGCAGCATGGCGGCGCGGGCCACGGTGACGTCCGCCTGGGCTGCCGCCAGTTGGGCCTCGGCCTTGGCGATGTCCGGCCGGCGGCTGAGCAGCTGGCTGGGCATGCCGGCACCGATGGTTGGCCAGGTCAGGTCCTGGAAAGGTTCGGCGCCCAGGTCCAGGGCCTGAACCGGCTGGCCGAGGAGGGCAGCAAGGGTGATCTGGGATTCTTCGGCCAGTTGTTGAACCAACGGCAGCTGGCGTTGCTGGCTGGCGACCAGGCTTTTCTGCTGGGCCAGTTCCAGGGCCGTGGCGGAGCCTGCGTCGTAACGGGTCTGCACCAGGTCGAGCACGTTACGTGCATTGGCCAGGTTCAATTCGGCGATCTGCTGGTGTTGGCGCGCGGCCAGGGTTTGCGCGTAGCGGTCGGCCACGTTGCTGAGCAGGGTCAGCTCCACGGTGGCCTGGTCGAACTCGCTGGCGCGCAGGCTGTGCAGGGCGCTGTCACGGGCAGCCGCGCGGCCGCCCCAGAAGTCCACCTCATAACTGGCGGTAAGGTTGATACCGAAATTGTCGACGGAGTCATCGCTTTGCGAGGCGTCCAGGTCCGGTCCGCCCGGGCCGTGCAACAGTTTCTGGTGGCTGGTGGCGAGGTTGAACTTCACCTCGGGCAACAGTGGCGCCCCGGCAATCACCGCACTGGCCTGGGCCTGGCGCACGCGTGCCATGGCGGCGGCCACGTCGAAGCTGTCACGCCGGGCCTGGTCGACCAGGCGGTTCAACCGCGGGCTGCCGAACTGCGTCCACCAGCGCTGGTTGGTGGCCTGGGCGGCGTCGCGCTCGGCGAACTGCCAGGCGGCCGGCGGCGCGATACCGCTGTCCACGGCGGGCGGGTCACCGGCGCAGGCCGTGAGCAGCAGGCATAGGCCGAGTGCGGGCAGGTGCGCGGGGATGGATCGTTTATTCACTGGTCAACGCCTTAACCGGATCGAGCCGGGCAGCTTTACGGGCCGGCATGAAGCCGAATACGACGCCGGTGACCAATGCGCAACCGAATGCGCCAAGCACCGCCACCAGGGAAAATTGCACCGCCACCTGGGCCAGCACCAGCACGCCGCCCACCAGCAGGGCCAGGGCAATGCCACACAGGCCGCCGACCACCGACAGCATCACCGCCTCGGTCAGGAACTGGCGCAGGATGTCGCGCTGGCGCGCGCCGGTGGCCATGCGGATGCCGATCTCGCGGGTGCGTTCGCGCACGGTCATCAGCATGATGTTCATCACGCCAATGCCGCCTACCAGCAGGGAAATCGCGGCAATCGAGCCGAGCATCAGCGAGAGGGTGTTCTGGGTGCGCGCCTCGGCCTGGATCATCGCCGCGTTGTTGGTCAGCTCGTAGTCGCGCTTGCCGTTGTGCAGCTTTTGCATCAACTGGTCGATGGCCACCTCGGCCTCGCGGACCTTGCGCGCATCGGCGGCGGCAATCACCACGTATTCGGGGTTGTAGCTGCCGAACAGGCGCACGCTGGCGGCGGTGTAGGGGATGGCGATACGGTCATCACTGTCCTTGTTGCCGGAGCTGGCGCCTTTTTCCGCCAGCACGCCGATCACCTGGAACGGGACGTTCTCAATCAGGATGTATTGGCCGATGGGGTCGACCTCACCCTTGAACAGCTTTTCACGCACACGGTGACCGATCACGGCCACGGTGGCGGCGGCGCGCTCGTCGGCCGCGGTGAAGTAACTGCCCTCAACCACCGGCCAATTGAAAATCACCGGGAAGTTGGTGTCGTTGCCACCCACATAGGCCATGTAGTCGACGTTGCCGAAGCGCACCCCGGCCTCACTGCCGTTGACCGGCATGATGCGCTGGACCTGGGGTAATGCCGCCAGTGCGTGGACGTCGTCGAGGGTCACGATACCCAGCGGCGTGCGCGGGTTGGGCGATGATCCACTGAGGTAGATAATGTTGGAGCCGAACGCTCCCATCTGCGCCATGACCTGGCGCTTGCTGCCTTCCCCGACCGCCAGCATCACCACCACCGAGGCCACGCCGATGATGATCCCCAGCAGGGTCAGTGCGGTGCGGAAGCGGTTGATCCACATCACCCGCCATGCAGCCTGGACGGCGTCCACCAGTTCGGCCCTCCAGGCACCGTTGTGTTCGGTGCCGTCGGCCAAGCGCTGGCGCAGGTCCACGGCTTGCAACGCGCCGCCGGTGGTCGGTGGGGGCGCGGCACCGTCATCGGCCGAGTCACTGATGATCAGGCCATCGCGAATCTCGATAATGCGGTTGGCCCGCGCCGCCACTTCACGGTCGTGGGTGATCAGGATCACCACATGGCCCTGGCTCGCGAGTTCATCGAGCAGGGTCATCACCTCGGCGCCGCTGTGGCTGTCGAGGGCGCCGGTGGGTTCATCCGCCAGGATGATGTGGCCGCCGTTCATCAGCGCGCGGGCAATCGAGACGCGCTGTTGCTGACCGCCGGACAACTGGTGCGGTCGGTTGCCGGTGCGCTCGGCCAGGCCCAGGCGGGTGAGCAGGGCGTGGGCGCGGGCATGGCGCTCGGTAGCGCTGATGCCGGCATAGATCGCCGGCATCTCGACGTTCTCCTGGGCCGAGCCCGAGGGGATCAGGTGGTAGCCCTGGAACACAAAGCCGAACGCCTCGCGGCGCAGCCAAGCCAGTTCGTCGCTGTCCAGGTGGGCGACGTTTTCCCCCGCGAACAGGTACTCGCCTGTGCTTGGGCGGTCGAGGCAACCGAGGATATTCATCAGCGTGGACTTGCCGGAACCGGAAGCGCCGACGATGGCGACGAATTCCCCGGCATGGATCGACAGGTCGATGCCGCGCAACACGTCAACCTGCGGGCTGTCGCCACCGCCGTAGGATTTGCGGATGTTCTTGAGTTCGATCAGGGGTGTGGTCACCTCAACCCCCGTTGCCGTCGGCCGGGCCGATCAGCAGGTGATCGCCTTCGTGCAGGCCGTCGAGCACTTCGACCCGCAGGCGATCGCTGATGCCCAGGTGCACTTCACGTTCTTCGATGCGGCCGTTGGTGGCGACCACGCGGGCGATCTGTTTGTCGGCACTTGAGGTGCCCAGCAGCGCGGCCACCGGTGCGGTGAGGACATCCTTGACCTGGCTGGCGACGAAGAATACCTGGGTGGTCATTTCGGCCATCAGCGCGTTGTCGCTGTTGTCCACGTCCAGCAGCACGGTGTACAGCACCACGCGCCCGCTGCCGCTCTTGCTGGAACTGTTGGGGCTGCCGCTGCCCTGGGTTTCATTCAGCGGCTTGGGCGGGATCGGCAGGATCTGCCGCACGGTACTGGACCAGCGCCGGTTGCCGCCGCTGAGGGTGGTGAAATAGGCGGTCATGCCGGGTTTGACGTGGCCGATGTCGGCTTCCGAGACTTCCGCCCACACGGTCATCGGCGACAACTTGGCGATCCGCAGGATCAGCGGGGTCTGCTGCTGGGCGTTAAGGGTCTGGCCGACCCGCGCATCCACCGCCACCACGGTGCCGGTCATCGGTGCGTAGATGCGCGTATAGCCCAGCTCCGCTTCATCGCTGCGCAGGCTGGCCTGGGCCTGGAGAATCTGCGCCTGGAACATATCGACTCGGGCCTGGGTGGCGCTCAATTCGGCCTTGGCGGTTTGCACATCCTCCTCGCGGGTGGCGTTGCCGGCGGCCAGGCGCTGTTGGCGCTGGTACTTCTGGCGCGCCAGTGCGTGCTGGGCTTTCTGCTCCTGCAGCTGCGCCTTGAGGTTTTCGATGGCATAGCGGCTGGCGTCGAGCTTGGCTTTTTGCGTCGAGGGGTCGATCTCCACCAGCAATTGGCCTTCCTGGACCTGGTCGCCGGCTTCGACGTGGATCTTGCGAATCTGTCCGGACGCCTGGGCGCCCACGTCGACATACCGGCGCGGTTGCAGGGTGCCCAGGGCCGTGACGCTGTTTTCGATATTGCCGCGGGTGACGGTAACGGTGGTCAGGGTCTCACCCCCCGTCGGCAATACCTGCCAGGCGGCGACGGCGATGATGGGAATCAGGCACGCAATAGCTAGCAAGGCGCGTCGGGCAGGGCGAGGGCGTTTCATGCTTAGGTTCCAGCCAGGAAAGTTCGGAGCGCAGTTGCGCAGAGCTGACAGTTAAACGAGAGAATTGCCCAAAGATTTAGGCTGATACATAAGCGGTTACAGGTCGTGTGCAGAAAAAAATCGGCCTGTAGATGCAAGTCTTGTTTAAAAGTAGATGAGAATTACTATAAATTGCACCTACCCAAACTGCCATTACTGAATGGCCTGTATTTGTTGTAGGAGCGAGCTTGCTCGCGAAGAGCTCAGGGACGCCGCGTTCACTCTGGTTTCCCGCGTTATCGTTGAGGTACTTCGCGAGCAAGCTCGCTCCTGCAGGACCAAATGCCGCCGCCCGGGGGCCAGGAGTCATGTTGGAAAACTACTATCGCGAGCTGGTGTGCTTCCTCAACGCCAAGCTGGGCAACCGCCAGGTGGCCGAGGATGTGGTGCATGACGCTTATGTCCGGGTGCTGGAACGTTCCAGCGAGACGCCCATCGAACAGCCGCGTGCGTTTTTGTATCGCACCGCGCTGAACCTGGTGATCGATGGACACCGGCGTAACGCCTTGCGCCAGGTCGAACCCCTGGATGTACTCGACAGCGAGGAGCGCTTCGCCGCCGGTTCGCCCCACGCCACCCACGACTACGGCCAACGCCTGGCTATGCTCGAACGCGCCCTGGCCGAGCTGCCGGCGGCCTGTCGCGACAGCTTCCTGCTGCGCAAACTCGAGGGCCTGAGCCACCTGCAAATCGCCGAGCGCCTGGGTATTTCCCGCACCCTGGTGGAAAAACACATTGTCAATGCCATGAAGCACTGCCGGGTGCGGATACGCGAGTGGGACGCGCACTGATCACTGATCAGGTAAATTTTATTTCATTGTCCTCGTTTCCTATCAACACATGACCTGTTGTGCAGGTCTCGAAGGTATTCCCGCCCCACCGCCAAGGGGCTTATCCAGAGGACACTGGAATGACACAGGCAATTGCTTCGCCCGCGGTTCACGACCTGATCGGTATCGGTTTTGGCCCTTCGAACCTGGCGCTGGCCATCGCCCTGCAGGAGCGCGAAAAGGCGCAGGGCAAACTGGACGTGCTGTTTCTCGACAAACAGGCCGACTATCGCTGGCACGGCAATACCCTGGTGACCCAGAGCGAATTGCAGATTTCGTTCCTCAAGGACCTGGTGACCCTGCGCAACCCCACCAGCCCGTACTCCTTCGTCAATTACCTGAAAGCCCATGACCGCCTGGTGGACTTCATCAACCTGGGCACCTTCTACCCGTGCCGCATGGAGTACAACGACTACCTGCGCTGGGTTGCCGGGCAGTTCCAGGCCCAGGCCCGCTACGGCGAGGAAGTGCTGGCCATCGAGCCGATCCTGCACCAGCAGCAGGTGGAGGCGCTGCGCGTGATTTCCCGCGATGCGCTGGGCGAGCAGCATGTGCGTACCACCCGTTCGGTGGTGGTCAGCGCCGGCGGCACACCGCGTATTCCCGAAGCGTTCAAGGCCCTCAAGGGCGACAGCCGGGTGTTCCACCATTCCCAGTACCTGGAGCGCATGGCCACCCAGCCTTGCGTGGACGGCAAGGCGATGCGCGTCGCAATCATCGGCGGTGGCCAGAGTGCGGCCGAAGCCTTTATCGACCTGAACGACAGCTTCCCCTCGGTGCAGGTCGACATGATCCTGCGCGGTTCGGCACTCAAGCCGGCCGATGACAGCCCGTTCGTCAACGAAGTGTTCTCGCCGGCCTTTACCGACCTGGTGTTCCAGCAAGTCGGTGCCGAGCGCGAGCGCCTGGTCGCCGAGTACCAGAACACCAACTATTCGGTGGTCGACCTCGACCTGATTGAGCGCATCTACGGGATTTTCTACCGCCAGAAAGTCTCCGGCATCGCCCGCCAGGCCTTCCGCACCATGACCGTGGTCGAGAAGGTCACCCCCGGCCCCCTGGGCATCGAACTGGCCCTGCGCAACAACGCCAACGGCGAAACCAGCGTCAACCATTACGACGCGGTGATCCTTGCCACCGGCTACGAGCGCGAGACGCATCGCGCACTGCTGGCGCCGCTGGAGGAGTATCTGGGTGATTTTGAAGTGGCGCGCGACTACCGCATCGTCACCGATGAGCGCTGCAAGGCCGGCATCTACATCCAGGGCTTCAGCCAGGCCAGCCATGGCTTGAGCGATACGCTGCTGTCGGTACTGCCGATTCGCGCGGATGAGATTGCGGCGTCGCTGTTTGAAAACGACCGTAGCCGCGGCAAGGCGCGTTCGGTGCAGGATCTGCTCCTCGCCACCGCCAGCTGACAAGCTGCACTTGTGACACGGGGGGCTGGCTGATACTGTACAAAAAACCAGTATCGGTAGCCTTCCATGCAGTTGATCGAAAAACTCAGCATCCTCGCCGACGCCGCCAAGTACGACGCCTCCTGCGCCAGCAGTGGCGCGCCCAAGCGCAGTTCGGAAGGCAAGGCGGGGCTGGGCTCAACCGATGGCATGGGCATCTGCCACAGCTACACGCCGGACGGTCGCTGCGTATCTTTGCTCAAGGTGCTGCTCACCAACTTTTGCCTCTACGACTGCCAATACTGCGTCAACCGCCGCTCCAGCGACGTGCCCCGTGCACGCTTCAGCCCGGAGGAGGTGGTCACCCTGACCCTGGATTTCTACAAGCGCAACTGCGTCAGCGGGCTGTTCCTCAGCTCGGGCATCATTCGTTCGGCCGACTACACCATGGAGCAGTTGGTGCGGGTGGCCAAACTGCTGCGCGAAGAGCATGACTTTCGCGGTTACATCCACCTCAAGACCATCCCCGAAGCCGACCCGGCGCTGATTGCCGAGGCCGGGCGCTACGCCGACCGCCTCAGCGTGAATATCGAACTGCCCACCGATGCCAGCCTGCAAACCCTGGCGCCGGAAAAACAGATCGTCTCGATCAAGCAGGCCATGCAGACCATCTATACCGGCGAGCAGACGGTCCTGAACGAACCCCGCGCGCCGCGTTTCGCCCCGGCGGGTCAGAGCACCCAGATGATCGTCGGCGCCGACGAGACCGACGACAGCACCATCCTCCACAGTGCCGAGGCGCTGTATGGCAACTACAAGCTGCGCCGCGTGTACTACTCGGCCTTCAGCCCCATCCCCAACAGCCCGAAAAGCGTACCCCTGGCCGCGCCGCCGTTGATGCGCGAGCATCGCTTGTACCAGGCCGACTTCCTGCTGCGCAGCTACGGCTTCAGCGCCAACGAACTCTTTGAAGGCCCTGGCCACCTGGCCCTGGACATTGATCCCAAGCTGGCCTGGGCCCTGGAACACCGCGAGGTGTTCCCCCTGGACCTGAACCGCGCCGAGCCGACCTTGATCGCCCGCATCCCAGGGATCGGCCTGCGCACCACCCAGCGCCTGGTGGACCTGCGCCGCGAACGCAAGATCCGCTTTGAAGACCTGGCACGCATGCGTTGCGTGCTAGCCAAGGCCAAGCCGTTTTTCATCACCAGTGACTACCACCCGCAACAGGCCGACAGCACCAGCGTGCTGCTGCGCGAACAACTGCGTGACCGCCCGCAGCCGCAGCAGATGGGGTTGTGGGGATGATCAGCCTGGAATGCGACAACCTTTTCAGCACCTGGCGCGAACAGGCGCGCTGGCTGCTCAGCCATCAGGTCGACCCGAGCCAGGTGAGCTGGGGCGAGGTGCAGGCGGCGGACCTGTTTGCCACCGATGAGCCGATCCCCGAAGGCTTGGGGCCGTTCCAGGCGCGAATTCCCAAGGCGCTGCTGGAATTGCTGGAGTCGGCCGCCTGCTACCAAGGTGATCAGCGTTGGAGTCTGTTGTATGAGGTGTTGTGGCGCGTCAGCCATGGCGACCGCACCGCGATGCTGGCGGGGGATAAGCTCGGCAGTGAGTTGCAGCGGCGCATCAAGCAGGTGAGTCGCGAGGCCCATCACCTGCATGCGTTTGTGCGCTTTATCGCCTTGCCGGCCGAGGCGGGGCCGGAGTTGCCGGAGTACGTGGCTTGGCATGAGCCGGCCCACGACATTCTCAAAAGCGCCAGCCAGCATTTTGTCGGGCGTATGGGCCGTCATCGCTGGATGATCGCCACGCCGTTGGACGGGGTGTATTACGACGGCGAACAGTTGATTCATCAACGCCAGTGCCCCGAGGCCTGGCAGCAATTGGCGCAGACAGTCGAAGACCCCCACAGCGCGATGTGGTTGACCTATTACAGTCACATCTTCAACCCGGCGCGGTTGAACCCCAAGGTGATGGAAGGGCACTTGCCGAGCCGGTTCTGGAAGAATCTGCCGGAGGGCAAGTTGATCCCGGGGTTGATCAGCGAGGCGCGTACAGGGAAGCAGAAGGATGGGCAGGCGAAGCTGGTGGGGGCGCGCCAAGGTAAGAAAATCTTAAGCGGGCATGGTTAAAAATGTGGGAGGGGCGGTGCGACGATTCGACTTGCTCCCACATTCGATCCTCATTGGCTTGGTGAGTGGGGCTCAGGCCAGTTCGACGGCGGTATTCTTCACCACCGCCAACTCCGGATGCGCCACCAACTTATCGATGTGCAACTCATCGTTGTTCAGCCAGATCTCCGATACCACCCGGTAGTGCTCCATATCCCGGCAGCGCATGCGCAGGCTGTAGTCGAACGGCCCGCTGATCAGCTGGCATTCGAACACCTGGGGGCAGGCCTTCATACACGCTTCGAAGGCCTTTTGCGCCGAGCGCCCGCTCTGGTTGGACAAGGCCACCAGCACCAGCAGCGATAGCCCTGGCGAGACCATCTGCACATCGATGATTGCCCCATACCCACGAATCACCCCGCGTCGCTCCAGCTTGCGCACCCGCTCCAGGCAGGGCCTGGGGGTGAGGTGCACCAGTGACGAGAGCTTTTCGTAGGTGATACGCCCCTGATGGCGCAGCACTTCGATGATCGCCTCGTCGATGCGATCCAGCGCAGGGGCGGAGTGGGGTCCGTTGGCCTTGGTATCCATGGGGTTCACTTCAAACGGTTGGGAAGAAGGGTGAGCAAGCGTTCATCGGTTGCGTGACAAGTATGGTACGGCCTTCCCTGGCCAACGTCTGCATGACTTTGCCACTGGGCCTGCAGGTGTCAGGCGCGTTTCTTCTGTTGCGCGGCAGGCTGCAGGGTCAGGCGGGCAAATAGGTCCTTGGGGTCGTCCAACGCGGGCACCAGTTCCAAGTCGCTGCCCAGGTCCAGTGCCTTGGCTGCATCCAACACATAACGAAGGGCCGAATAGTCCTCGATGGCAAACCCGACTGAGTCGAACAGCGTGATCTGTTGCGCATGTTCGCGGCCAGGGAGCTGGCCGTTGATCACCTGCCACAGTTCGGTCACTGGTGAGTCGTGCGGCATGTGCTGGATCTCACCTTCGATGCGGCTCTGGGGTTCGTACTCGACAATCACACGGGCGCGCTCGACGATGCGTCGGTCCAGTTCGGTCTTGCCCGGGCAGTCGCCGCCCACGGCGTTGAGGTGCATGCCCGGCTCAATCATCTCGTCGGTCAGAATGGTGGCGTAGGCTTTGTCGGCGGTAACGGTGGTGACGATATCCGCGCCTTTCACAGCGTCTGCCACGCTGGCGGCGAGGATCACCTTGATCGCCGGGAACGCTTTGAGGTTGGCTGCGAGCTTGGCGGTGGCCTTGGTGTCGATATCGAACAGGCGAATCTCGTCGATGCCGAGCATCGCGTGGAAGGCCAGGGCCTGGAACTCACTCTGGGAGCCGTTGCCGATCAACGCCATGCTGCGGCTGTTGTCACGGGCCAGGTAGCGCGCCACCAGTGCCGAGGTGGCGGCAGTGCGGATGGCGGTGGTCAGGGTCATTTCGGCCAGCAGCAACGGTTTGCCGGTGTCCACATCGCCCAGGGCGCCGAATGCCATGACCGTGAGCATGCCCGTCAGCGTGTTTTTCGGGTGGCCATTGACGTACTTGAAGGCATACAGCGAGGCGTCGGACACCGGCATCAGTTCGATCACACCCTCCGGGGAGTGATTGGCCAGGCGTGCGCACTTCTCGAAATCCTGCCAGCGCAGGTAGTCGGCGCGAATGTACTCGGCCATTTCGATGATGCAGGTTTGCAGGCCTTTTTGCGCGACCAGATAGCTGAGGTCGTTGACGTCGATGTAGCGGGTCATGGAGAGGCTCCTTGTTGTTCGAGAGGGGCTGCGGTGAACGCGGCGAGCGTTTTCTGCTGTGCGTAGCTCGGCGCAGCAAGCGTGGGCAGCCGGGCTATTGTCTGCGTTCGGGCCGATGAATCCCGGCTGAAACAAGGGGCGCGCCCAGCGGGTAAAGCTGAAAAGGTGGGTGATGCAGCCGAATCGGCTGTGAGGTCTGTAATGGGATCAAAAGGCGGGAGAGGGTATTGTGGTATTTGCCATAGCTGTCTCAGCCAGGAGGAATCATGTCTACCGTCGTACGTCTCGCCCAATCCGCCGATGCCGAAGGGATCAGCCAGGTCATCCTGGCGGCCTTGCACAGCAGCAATGCGCGGGATTATCCGGTGGATGTGATTGCCCGGGTGGCCAGCAACTTCACGCCGGACGCGGTGCTTGAGCTGCTCAAGCGGCGGGTGGTGCTGGTGGCGGTCCAGGACCGGGTGATCGTCGCCACGGCGGCCCTGGATACCAATGTGGTGCGCTCGGTATTCGTCAATCCGGCGGCGCAAGGGCAGGGCGTTGGCCGGTTGCTGATGATTGAAATCGAACTGCGCGCGCGGGAAGCGGGGGTGACGACGCTGAGTGTGCCGTCTTCGCTGACCGCCGAGCCGTTCTACACCAAACTGGGGTTTCACACGGTACGCGATGTCTACCACGGCAATGAGCGCACGCTGGTGATGGAAAAGGCGCTGTTGTCGCGCCATCCCATCGGGCCGTACCGCGACCGTCAGCACCGGGCGCAAGTGGTGGCGTTATGGCAGGAGGCGTTTGGTTATGACACGGCGCATAACCTGCCGACCTTGGCGATCGATAAGAAACTGGGGGTCAATGACGGGCTGTTTTTTGTAGCGACGGACAAGAAAACCGTGATCGGGACGATTCTTGCCGGCTACGACGGCCATCGCGGCTGGCTGTATTCGGTGGCCGTGCACGCCGACTATCGGCGTCATGGCC
This sequence comes from Pseudomonas sp. BIGb0381, assembly GCF_024809815.1. Classification (NCBI taxonomy): domain Bacteria; kingdom Pseudomonadati; phylum Pseudomonadota; class Gammaproteobacteria; order Pseudomonadales; family Pseudomonadaceae; genus Pseudomonas; species Pseudomonas sp. BIGb0381. The sequence goes on along the minus strand of NZ_JANUEN010000005.1, from coordinate 318,262 downwards.
TGGGTTCCTCGCTGGTGCGGCATGCGGAACAGGCATTGACGGCCCTGGGCTGCATGAAGATCAACCTGCAGATCACCAGTGGCAATGAGGCGGTGGCGGGGTTCTACGAGGCGCTGGGGTATGGGGTGGAGGCGAGGATCAGCATGGGCAAGAAGGTTGCCGAGAATATTCCGACTCAATCCTAAGAACACTGCAAAACAAATGTGGGAGGGGGCAAGCCCTCTCCCACATTTGATGTGCGGTGTTGCGGGTTTAGACTTTTACGATCCAACCCGCTGGCGCTTCGACGTCGCCGGTCTGCACGCCGGTCAGCTCTTTGTAGAGCTTCTGGGTGATCGGGCCGACTTCGGTCTCGCTGTGGAACACATGCAGTTGGCCGTTGTACTGGATACCGCCGATCGGCGAGATCACCGCGGCAGTGCCGCAGGCGCCGGCTTCCTTGAACTGATCCAGCTTGTCGATGAACACTTCGCCTTCGACCACTTCCAGGCCCAGGCGGGTCTGGGCCAGTTCGATCAGCGACAGGCGGGTGATGCCTGGCAGCACCGAAGGCGACTTCGGTGTGATGAACTTGTTGTCGTGGGTGATCCCGAAGAAGTTGGCCGAGCCGACTTCTTCGATTTTCGAGTGGGTCATCGGGTCCAGGTAGATCGCATCGGCGAAACCGGATTTCTTCGCTTCCGAGCCCGGCATCAGGCTGGCGGCGTAGTTGCCACCGACCTTGGCGGCACCGGTGCCCTGTGGCGCGGCGCGGTCGAAGGTGGAGATCTGGAAGTTGTGTGGCACCAGGCCGCCCTTGAAGTAGGCGCCAACCGGGATGCAGAACACCGAGAAGATGAACTCCGGCGCGGTACGCACGCCGATGTTGTCACCGGTGCCGATCACGAACGGGCGCAGGTACAGCGCGCCGCCGCTGCCGTACGGCGGGATGAACCGCTCGTTGGCCTTGACCACTTGTTTGCATGCGTCGATGAACGCGTCGGTCGGGACGTGCGGCATCAGCAGGCGGGCGCAGCTGCGCTGCATGCGCGCGGCGTTCTGGTCCGGACGGAACAGGTTGATCGAACCGTCCTTGCAGCGGTAGGCCTTGAGGCCTTCGAAGCACTGCTGGCCGTAGTGCAGGGCAGTAGAGCCCTCGCTGATGTGCAGCACGTTGTCGTCGGTCAGGGTGCCGGCTTGCCATTCGCCGTTTTTCCAGACTTGGAGAAACCGCTTGTCGGTCTTGATGTAGTCAAAACCCAGCTTGTCCCAATTGATGCTTTCGTTACCCATGACACCCTCTATCTTTGGTCAAGTCGGTTTTTTTCTGAATGGGCGCAACAATACTTCATTCGCAGGCCCGTTCGCATCCCCCGCGTCCCTTGCAGGAGCGAGCTTGCTCGCGAAAATCGTCAACGATAACGCGTGAAACCAGAATGAACGCGGCGCCCTCAGGTTCTTCGCGAGCAAGCTCGCTCCTGCAGGGGGGTGTTTATTTACAGGTGCAGCGCATGCCCCAGCGCCCTGAGCGCAGCTTCCTGCACCGCTTCGCCGAGCGTCGGATGGGCGTGGATGGTGCCGGCCACGTCTTCCAGGCGTGCGCCCATTTCCAGGCTCAGGCCGAAGGCGGTTGACAGCTCGGACACGCCGGCGCCCACCGCTTGCCAGCCGACAATCAGATGATTGTCGCGGCGTGCCACCACCCGTACGAAGCCGGTTTTCGACTCCAGGGTCATCGCGCGGCCGTTGGCGGCAAACGGGAAACTCGACACGATGCAGTCCAGGCCGGCGGCCTTGGCATCATCGGGCGTCTTGCCGACCACCACCAGTTCCGGGTCGGTAAAGCATACCGCCGGGATCGCGGCCGGGTTGAATTCGCGGTGTTGACCGCTGATCAGTTCGGCAACCATTTCGCCCTGGGCCATGGCCCGGTGCGCCAGCATCGGCTCGCCGCTCAGGTCGCCGATGGCATACACATTGCGCATGCTGGTCTGGCAGCGGCTGTCGATCTTGATCGCCGCGCCGTTCATCTCCAGGTTCAGCGCTTCGAGGTTCCAGCCCTGGGTATTGGGTTTACGACCAACGGCCACCAGCACCTGGTCCGTCGCCAGCGACAACGTGTCGCCATTCGGGTCGCGCACCTGCAGGCTGTTGTGCTCGAAACCGGTGACGCTGTGCTTGAGGTACAGCTTCACGCCCAACTGCTTGAGCGATTCGTTCACCGGTTGCGTCAGCTCGGCGTCGTAGGCCGGCAGGATGCGGTCCTGCGCCTCGACCACACTGACCTCGGCGCCGAGCTTGCGGTAGGCAATCCCCAACTCCAGGCCGATGTAGCCGCCGCCCACCACAATCAGGCGCTTGGGCACGCGGGTCGGCGCCAGGGCTTCGGTGGAGGAGATGATCGGCCCGCCAATCGGCAGCATCGGCAGGTTGACGCTTGTCGAACCGGTGGCCAGCAGCAGGTGTTCGCACTGGATGCGCTGGTCGCCGACGTCGACGGTCTTGCCGTCCACCACCGTGGCCCAGCCGTGGATCACCTGCACTTTGTGCTTTTTAAGCAGTGCAGCGACGCCCGTGGTCAGGCGGTCGACGATGCCGTCTTTCCATTCCACGCTTTTGCGGATGTCCAGGGTCGGCACATCCACCTCGATTCCCAGTTGGGAACCTTGGCTGTGGTGCACGGTTTGCTGGAACTGCTCGGCTACGTGAATCAAGGCCTTGGACGGAATGCAGCCGATGTTCAGGCAGGTGCCGCCCAACGCCTGGCCTTCCACCAGGATCGTCGGGATGCCCAGTTGGCCGGCACGAATGGCGGCCACATAACCGCCAGGGCCGCCGCCGATAATCAGCAGCGTGGTATGCAATGTCTGAGTCATGCCCTTACTCCAGGAACAGGCTGGCGGGTTGTTCGAGCAGGCCGCGAATGGCCTGGATGAATTGCGCCGCGTCCATGCCATCGACCACGCGGTGATCGAAGGAGCTGGAGAGGTTCATCATTTTGCGAATCACGATCTGGCCCTTGATCACCATCGGCCGCTCAACGATACGGTTGACGCCAACGATGGCCACCTCCGGCAGGTTCAGCACCGGGGTGCTGACGATACCGCCCAGGGCGCCCAGGCTGGTCAGGGTAATGGTCGATCCCGACAGTTCATCGCGACTGGCCTTGCCATTGCGCGCGGCGCTGGCCAAGCGCGCGATTTCCTCGGCGTTGCCCCACAGGCTGCGCGCTTCGGCGTGACGCACCACCGGCACCATCAGGCCCACGTCGCTCTGAGTGGCGACGCCCACATGCACCGCGCCGAGGCGGGTGATGACCTGGGCTTCGTCGTCGTAACGTGCGTTGATCTGCGGGAAATCCCGCAACGCCACGACCATGGCGCGCACGATAAACGGCAGCAACGTCAGCTTGCCGCGCGTGGCGCCGTGCTTCTCATTGAGGTGCACGCGCAGCTCGTCGAGGGCGGTGACGTCGATCTCTTCCACATAGCTGAAATGCGCGGCACGCCGGGTGGCGTCCTGCATGCGCTGGGCGATCTTGCGGCGCATGCCGATCACCGGGATCTGTTCTTCGTCGTTGCGTTCGGCGTAAGGGTTGGCTGCCGTCGAAGTTTTTGACCGCCCTTGTTGCAGGTAGGCGTCAAGGTCTTCGTGCAGGATCCGCCCGGCGGGGCCGGAGCCCTGTACCAGACGCAGTTGAATCCCGGCATCCAGCGCGTGCTTGCGCACGGCGGGGGAGGCCAGGGGGCGTTCGTCGACATCGCGGGCCACAGGGGCCTGTGCGGTTACGACGGGCGCGGGCTGGCTTTCAACCACCGGTGCCGGCTTGGCCTCGACAACGGGAGCCGCTTTCCCCGGCTCCGCCACCACGGGCGCCTCCTTGGCGTTGCCCGCACCTTCCACTTCAATGCTGATCAGAATACTGCCCACTGCCATGACTTCACCCGGCTCGCCGCCGAGGGAAATCACCTTGCCATGGACCGGCGAGGGAATGTCCACCATCGCCTTGTCGGTCATCACATCCGCCAACACCTGGTCTTCAACGACCAGGTCGCCGACCTTCACATGCCACTGCGACAGTTCAACTTCCGCGATGCCTTCGCCAATGTCCGGCATCTTGATAACGTGCGTGCCCATTCAGACCTCCATGACCCGTTTCAACGCCGCGCCCACTCGGGACGGGCCTGGGAAATACGCCCACTCCTGCGCGTGCGGGTAGGGGGTGTCCCAACCGGTGACGCGTTCGATCGGCGCTTCCAGGTGGTGGAAGCAATGCTCCTGCACCAGCGCCACCAATTCGGCACCAAAGCCGCAGGTGCGGGTGGCTTCGTGCACCACCACGCAACGGCCGGTCTTCTTCACGGATTTGACGATGGTTTCCAGGTCCAGCGGCCACAGGCTGCGCAGGTCGATGACTTCGGCGTCGATGCCGGTTTCTTCGGCGGCGACCTGCGACACATACACGGTGGTGCCGTAGGTCAGCACAGTGACGGCCGAGCCCGGACGCACGATGGCGGCCACGTCCAGCGGCACGGTGTAGTAACCGTCCGGCACTTGCGCCTGCGGGTGTTTCGACCACGGCGTTACCGGGCGGTCGTGGTGGCCGTCGAACGGGCCGTTGTACAGGCGTTTGGGCTCGAGGAAGATCACCGGGTCATCGTTTTCGATCGAGGCGATCAGCAGGCCCTTGGCGTCATAGGGATTGGACGGCATCACCGTGCGCAAGCCGCAGACCTGGGTGAACACCGCTTCGATGCTCTGGCTGTGGGTCTGGCCGCCGTAGATGCCGCCGCCGCAGGGCATGCGCATGGTCAGCGGTGCAGTGAACTGGCCGGCCGAGCGATAACGCAGGCGCGCCGCTTCGGAGATGATCTGGTCGGTGGCGGGGTAGACGTAGTCGGCGAACTGGATCTCGGCGACCGGGCGCAGGCCATAGGCACCCATGCCCACGGCCACGCCGATAATGCCGCTCTCGGAGATCGGTGCGTCGAACACCCGCGAGCTGCCGTACTTGGTCTGCAAGCCTTCGGTGCAACGGAACACACCGCCGAAGTAACCGACGTCCTGGCCGAACACCACCACGTTGTCATCACGTTCAAGCATCACATCCATGGCCGAGCGCAGGGCCTGGATCATGGTCATGGTGGTGGTGGTCATGGCGGTTTCCAATTCGATGCTGTTGTTGTGATCGTTCATGTCAGATCCCCAACTCTTGACGCTGGCGCTTCAAGTGCTCCGGCATCTCTTTATAGACGTCTTCGAACATGGTCGCGGCGCTTGGAATCTGACCACCGGCCAGGGTGCCGTACTGTTCGGCTTGTTTCTGCGCGGCGATCACCTCGGCTTCCAGTTCGGCACTGACCGCCGTGTGTTCCTCTTCGGACCACTGGTCAATCCTGATCAGGTGCTGCTTGAGGCGGGCAATCGGGTCGCCCAACGGGAAGTGGCTCCAGTCGTCGGCGGGACGGTATTTGGACGGATCGTCCGAGGTGGAGTGTGGACCGGCGCGGTAGGTGACCCATTCGATCAGGGTTGGGCCGAGGTTGCGGCGCGCACGTTCGGCGGCCCAGGCGGAGGCGGCGTACACCGCGATAAAGTCGTTGCCGTCCACGCGCAGGGAGGCGATGCCGCAGCCGACGCCGCGTCCGGCGAAGGTGGTGGCTTCGCCACCGGCGATGGCCTGGAAGGTGGAAATCGCCCACTGGTTGTTGACCACGTTGAGAATCACCGGCGCGCGGTACACGTGGGCAAAGGTGAGGGCGGTGTGGAAGTCGGATTCGGCGGTGGCGCCGTCGCCGATCCAGGCCGAGGCGATCTTGGTATCGCCCTTGATCGCCGAGGCCATGCCCCAGCCCACACCCTGTACGAATTGGGTGGCGAGGTTACCGGAAATGGTGAAGAAGCCTGCGTCCTTGACCGAATACATGATCGGCAGCTGGCGGCCCTTGAGCGGGTCGCGTTCGTTGGACAGCAACTGACAGATCAGGTCCACCAGCGGCACGTCGCGAGCCATCAGGATGCTTTGCTGGCGGTAGGTGGGGAAGCACATGTCGTCGATGTTCAAGGCCAGGGCCTGGGCGCTGCCGATGGCTTCTTCGCCAAGGCTTTGCATGTAGAACGACATTTTTTTCTGACGCTGGGCGACCACCATGCGGTTGTCGAAGATCCGCGTCTTGAGCATGGCGCGCATGCCTTTGCGCAGGATCTCTACCGGAACCCCTTCAGCCCACGGGCCCAGGGCCTGGCCCTGGTCGTCGAGCACGCGGATCAGGCCCTTGGCCAGGTCGGCGGTGTCGGCGGGTTCTACGTCGATGGCGGGTTTGCGCACGGTGCCTGCGTCGGTCAGGCGCAGGTAGGCAAAGTCGGTCTTGCAGCCTGGGCGACCCGACGGTTCGGGAACGTGCAGGCGCAGTGGGGCATACGGCTGATTCATGGCTTTCTACGCTCGATCTTGTGAATTTCTTGTAGTGGGCGCGCTAGCTGACAGTCAGTCTCCGGGTAAGAGAAATCTTGTCCTACAACAATCATAGGCGTGGCGTAGAAGAATATTTATCTCTGTTTCGTTGCGCCCGCGATCAATTGCGGATAAAAAACCTGCATAAACATAATAAACAGGTGATTTTGTCTCATGCGCAAACTGGACCGTACCGATATCGGCATTCTCAACGCCCTTCAGGAGAATGCGCGGATCACCAACGCCGACCTGGCCCGCTCGGTCAACCTGTCGCCTACACCCTGTTTCAACCGGGTCAAGGCGATGGAAGAACTGGGCCTGATTCGCGAGCAGGTCACCCTGCTCGACGCCGATTTGCTGGGGCTGCACGTCAACGTGTTTATCCATGTGAGCCTGGAAAAACAGAACGAGTTGGCGTTGCAGCAGTTCGAAGGCGCGATTTCCGACCGGCCCGAGGTGATGGAGTGCTATTTGATGGCTGGCGATCCGGACTATTTGATTCGGGTGTTGGTGCCGACGATCCAGTCGCTGGAGCGGTTCATGATGGACTTTTTGACCAAGGTGCCGGGGGTGGCGAATATTCGTTCCAGCTTTGCCCTCAAGCAAGTGCGCTACAAAACAGCGTTGCCGTTGCCTGCCAATGGCATCAGCCTCGGTAGCTGATGCAACAGATTACCAATGTGGGAGGGGGCAGGTCCCCTCCCACATTGTTCCCGCATCTCAGAGTTGGTTGAGGGGTATCTTCAAGTAAGTAACCCCATTCTCTTCCGCCGGCGGCATATTCCCCGCTCGCACATTCACCTGGATCGCCGGCAACAACAGCGTGGGCATCCCCAGCCCGGCATCGCGTTGGGTGCGCATCGCCACGAACGTCGCTTCATCCACCCCGTCATGCACATGGATATTTCCCGCCCGCTGTTCGGCCACCGTAGTCAGGCATTTGGCCTCGCGGCCTTCGGGCGGGTAGTCGTGGCACACGTACAGTTGGGTATCGGGGGCAAAGGCCAAGAGCTTGCGCATCGACGCATACAACTGCCGCGCATCGCCGCCGGGGAAGTCGCAGCGAGCGGTGCCGACATCGGGCATGAACAGGGTGTCGCCGACCAGGATCAAGCGGTCGTCGATCAAGTAGGCCATGTCCGCCGGGGTATGCCCCGGCACGTGCAGGGCCTGGGCCTTGATGGTGCCGATGTGGAAGATTTCATCCGGCGCGAACAGGTGGTCGAACTGCGAGCCATCGACGCGAAATTCCGGCTCCAGGTTGAAAAGATTCTTGAATACGTCCTGCACCTTGCTGATGCTTTGGCCGATGGCGATCTTGCCGCCCAGGGTGCGGCGCAGGTACGGCGCTGCCGACAGGTGGTCGGCATGGGCGTGGGTCTCCAGCAGCCATTGCACTTGCAGACGATGTTCGCGCACATAGGCAATCACTTTGTCCGCCTGACGGGTGTCGGTGCGCCCTGATGCCGGATCGTAGTTGAGCACCGAGTCGACAATGGCGCAGGGGCCATCATCGCCCTCATGCAGGACATAGGTGTAGGTCGACGATGCCTCGTCCAGAAAGGCTTGAATCAACGCTGGCATTGGCGGCGGTCCTTGGTAGCGAATTGCGGGTTACATTCGAGATGTTTTCCACATAGGCTTGCGAGCTTAAGGCAAAAAAACGATTCGAGGCAAAGCATCGACCCATCGCTGGGCGTGATGCCATACGGCAGCGACCCTTGTGTGCATTGACGATAAAAGGCAATAGACCATGACCGACCAACACTGGGGGCCAACCATCAGTGGCGATATCGTCGTCATCGGCGGCGGTTCGGCAGGCATCGGCCTGCTGGCCAGCCTGCTCAAGCGCGACCCCGACCTGAACATCACCCTCATCGAACCCAGCGACCATCACTGCTACCAGCCGGCCTGGACCCTGGTCGGCGGCGGTGCCTACGACCTGAAAAAGACCCGACGCCCCCTGGCCGATGTGCTGCCCAATGGCGTCACCTGGGTGCAGGCCGCCGTCACCGAACTGTCGCCGGACGAGCGCACCCTGGTGCTCGACAGCGGCCAGCGCGTCAGCTGGAACAACCTGATCGTCTGCCCGGGCCTGCGCCTGGCGTGGGAGAAGGTCGAAGGCCTGGAAGAGACCCTGGGCCAGCACGGCGTCACCTCCAATTACAGCTACGAAAGCGCCGCCTACACCTGGCAACTGGTGCAGCAACTCAAGGGCGGCAAGGCGATCTTTACCCAGCCGGCCATGCCGATCAAATGCGCGGGTGCGCCGCAAAAGGCCATGTACCTGTCCTGCGATCACTGGCTCAGGCAGGGCGACCTTAAACACATCGACGTCGAGTTCAACCTGGCCGGCGCGGCGCTGTTCGGCGTGGCGACCTTTGTGCCGCCGTTGATGAAATACGTGGAGAAATACAACGCGCGCCTGGCGTTCAACGCCAACCTGGTCAAGGTCGACGGCCCGGCGCGCAAGGCCTGGTTCGAGGTGAAGGATGCCGAGGGCAACGTCACGCTCGAGGAAAAATCCTTCGACCTGCTGCACGTGGTGCCGCCGCAAGTTGCCCCGGAGTTTATCCGCCAAAGCCCGCTGGCCGACGCTGCCGGCTGGTGCGAGGTGAACCCCCACAGCCTGCAGCACCTGCGCTATCCGCAGATATTCGGCCTGGGCGATGTGTGCGGCACCAGCAACGCCAAGACCGCCGCCGCCGTGCGCAAGCAAATCGTGGTGGTCGCCGAAAACCTGCTGGCCCTGCGCAGACAGGCGCCGCTGCCGCTCAAGTACGACGGCTATGGCTCGTGCCCGCTGACGGTGGAGAAGGGCAAGGTGGTATTGGCCGAGTTCGGCTACGGCGGCAAGTTGCTGCCGACCTTTCCCCTCGACCCGACCCGGGCGCGCCGTTCGATGTGGTTTCTCAAGGCGACCTGGCTGCCGTGGTTCTACTGGAACGGCATGCTCAAGGGCCGCGAGTGGCTGACCCGTCTGAGCAAGGTGGATTAAATGCTGCTGGCCAGTGTGTTGGGGATGTTGATGGGCCTGGTCATGGGCCTGACCGGCGCGGGCGGCGGCATCCTCGGGGTGCCGGCGTTGGTGCTGGGGTTGGGCTTGACGATGACCCAGGCCGCGCCGGTGTCGTTGCTGGCGGTGGGCGCGGCAGCGGCCGTCGGGGCGATTGACGGGTTACGCCACGGCCTGGTGCGTTACCGCGCCGCGCTGTTGATCGCTTTGCTCGGCGCGCTGTTTTCGCCGCTGGGGGTGTTTCTCGCCCACCAGTTGCCGGAGCCGGTGCTGATGGGGCTGTTCAGTGCATTGATGGTGCTGGTGGCCTGGCGCATGTTGCAGCGCGAAAAGCTCGAGGCCGGGCCGAGTGACCATGGCGCGGCGTCCTGGGGCCAGAAGAACTGCATGCTCAATCAACAGACCGGGCGCCTGGCCTGGACCGCCAAATGCAGCGCCACCCTGGCTGCACTGGGCGCGGTGACGGGGGCGGTCTCGGGTTTGCTCGGGGTGGGCGGCGGCTTTTTGATCGTGCCGGCGTTCAAGCAACTCACCGACGTGCAGATGCGTGGCATCGTCGCCACGTCGCTGATGGTGATCAGCCTGATTTCGCTGATCGGCGTGGCCGGCGCGTTCCATGCCGGGGTGCGCATCGAACCCGTGGGCTGGGTGTTCATCGCGGCGAGTATCGTCGGCATGCTGATCGGCCGACGCCTGTGCTCGGTGATTGCCGCACGCACCTTGCAGGTGGGGTTTGCCAGCCTGTGTGTGCTGGTGGCGATTGGCATGCTGGTCAACGCCGTGCTTTGAACCTGAAATGCAATCCAAATGTGGGAGGGGGCTTGCCCCCTCCCACATTTGAATCTCCCTTGTTTTTGAGCGATTCATCCCATCGCATCCCCCCACCCAGTACCCAAGTAGCATAGGTCCCACCCTCCGCCCTTCGTACACTCATGCCTCAGAGGGGGAGGTAACGATGCATAACAGTGAAGGCGTAGTCAGTGCCATGTCCCAGGCCACCGATGCCGGGCAGGCCGCCGAGGAGTTGGCGCGGCAACTGTTGCATCCGTACCTGGGCTTCGTGCTGTTTTTCTGCTCGGCCTCCTACGACCTGCAGGCCCTGGGCCACGCCCTGCAAGAATGTTTCGGCAACGTGCGCGTAGTGGGCTGCACCAGCGCCGGCGAGATCACGCCCCAGGGCTACGGCCGCAATTGCGTGACGGCAATGGGCTTTAACCACGCGCACTTTTCCATCGCCACGGAGCTGATCGACCAGGTGGAACACTTCAGCCTGATCGACGCCCAGCAGATGGTTGAACGTCTGGTCGGCGGTTGCCGCAGCAATACCCTGGCGCCGATCAAGGGCAACACCTTCGCTCTGACCCTGCTCGATGGCCTGTCCAGCCGTGAAGAGGTGGTGCTCGCCGCCCTCAGCGCGGCGCTCGGCGACATTCCGCATTTCGGCGGTTCGGCCGGTGACGACAACTTCCTCACCCACACCCACGTGTACTTCAACGGCGCCTTCCACAGCGGCGCGGCGGTGGTGGTGCTGGTCAATACCTGGCTGGATTTCGAGGTGTTCACCACCCACCACATCCTGCCGCGCAACGAAAAGCTGGTGGTGACCGGCGCCGACAGCCCGTCGCGCCGGGTCTTCGAGCTCAACGCCGAACCCGCCGCCGAAGAGTACGCGCGGCATATCGGCGTGGCCGTGGCCGATCTCGATCACCGCGTCTTCGCGGCGCACCCGTTGGCAGTGCGCATCCACGACCAGTACTACGTGCGGGCGATCCAGCAAGTGCACGACGACCTGAGCCTGAGTTTCTACTGCGCGGTGGAAAACGGCATCGTCCTCACCGTGATGAAACCCGGGCCGATCCTGCCAAACCTGCAAACCCTGTTCGACGGCCTGCAAGCGCGCCTGGGCGACCTGCTGTTGACCATCGGCTGCGACTGCTTCCTGCGCCGCCTGGAGTTGGAAGACAGCGACAATCTGGAACAGATCGGCGGTTTCCTGCGTGACCAGCGGGTGATGGGCTTCAACACCTACGGAGAACAGTTCAATGGCATGCATATCAACCAGACCTTCACTGGAGTCGCCATTGCCCGAGGTCGGCGCTGAACTGCTCGCCCAGGTTGCCCAGCTGCAACAGGACAACCACAAGCTGGCGCGGATCAACGCGGCGCTGATCGAGCGCATCGAGTCCGGCATGGTCCAGGGCAATAACCCTTACACTACCTTTCAGCATTCGGTGGTGCTGGCCGAACAAGTGCGCGAACGCACCGACGCGCTGAACCAGGCGATGGCCGAACTCAAGGCCAGCAACCATTTGCTGATCAACGCGCGGCTGCGCGCCGAAACCCTGCGCGGCGAACAGGCGGCCGCGCAAAAGGCCCAGGAAAGCGAACGCTGGATTCGCCTGATCACCGATAACGTCCCGGCCCTGATCGGCTACCTGAATGCCGACCTGGTCTACGAGTTCACCAACAAAGTCTATGAAGAATGGTATTGCTGGCCGCGCGGCATGATGCTCGGCCAGAGCCTGCGCGAAGTCCACAGCGAGCAGCACTGCCAGCGCCTGGATGCCTACGTCGCCCGCGCCCTGGCGGGGGAGAGCGTGACCTTTGAATTCGCCGAGACCAACATCAATAACCAGGAGCGCTACATGCTGCGTTCCTATGTGCCGAATATGCTGGCCAGCGGCGAAGTGGTGGGGATCTTCGTGCTGATCCGCGACATCACCGAACGCCGCCGCACCGCCGAAGCCCTGCACCAGGCCTATCAGCACCTGGAGCAACGCGTGGCCCAGCGCACCTCGGAACTGACCGCGCTCAACGACCAGTTATTGCAGGAGATCGACGAGCGCCGCCGCGTGGAGGCGCGCCTGCGTGAAGCCAAGCTCGAGGCCGAGCAGGCCAACCTGTCAAAAACCAAATTCCTCGCCGCCGTCAGCCATGACCTGCTGCAACCTTTGAATGCGGCGCGCCTGTTTACCAGCGCGCTGCTGGAGCGGCCCAGCGAAACGTTGGTGCGCAACGTGAGCAACTCCCTGGAAGACGTGGAAAACCTGCTGGGCACCCTGGTGGATATCTCCAAGCTGGATGCCGGGGTGATCAAGGCCGACATCGCGCCGTTTGCCCTGAGTGAACTGCTCGACAACCTGGCCGCCGAGTACACCGAATTGGCCCGCAGCGAGGGCCTCGAATTGCATTTTGTCGTCTGTTCGGCGCTGGTGCGCAGCGATATTCAGTTGCTGGCGCGGATTCTGCGCAACCTGTTGAGCAACGCGATTCGCTACACCTACAAGGGCCGTGTGGTGCTGGGCTGTCGCCGCCAGCATCAGCGTTTGTTGATCCAGGTATGGGACAGCGGCATGGGCATCGCCGAGGAGCGGTTGGAGGAGATTTTCCAGGAGTTCAAGCGCGGCGATGTGCAGCGGCCCGACCAGGACCGTGGGTTGGGCCTGGGGCTGGCGATTGTGGAAAAGATCGCCGGGATCCTGGGTCATCGCATCAGCGTCAAATCCTGGCCGGGCAAGGGCTCGATGTTCTCGGTGGAGGTGCCGTTGAGCGCCACGGCGCCCAAGTCGCTGCCAATGCTGGCCATGAGCGAACCGATGCTCGAACGCCTGCAAGGCGCACGGGTGTGGGTGCTGGATAACGACGCGGCGATCTGCGCGGGCATGCGCACCTTGCTGGAAGGCTGGGGCTGCCAGGTGATCACGGCGTTGTCGGAGCAAGACCTGGCACGGCAGGTGGACAACTACCATGCCGAAGCCGACTTGCTGATCGCCGACTACCACCTCGACGACGACCAGAACGGCGTCGACGCCGTCGCCCGCATCAATGGACGCCGCGGCCGCGCGATACCGGCGCTGATGATCACCGCCAACTACAGCAACGAGTTGAAGCTGCAGATCCGTGAGTTGGGGCACACCTTGATGCACAAGCCGGTACGCCCAATGAAACTCAAGACCGCCATGAGCCACCTGCTCGGCAAATGAACGGCGAAATACCCACAAGTGGAGATCAAAATGTCGGAGGGGGCTTGCCCCCGATAGCGGTGGGTCAGTCGACATCATAACTGACTGATGCACCGCCATCGGGAGCAAGCCCCCTCCCACATTTGACCAGTGTTGTGCCTGGAAGATTGGCGGCGCAGGTACGTCTGATCAAGCTCAAGACTGCCATGAGCCACTTACTCGGCCGGCCCTGATAAACGGAGAACCAATGTGGGAGGGGGCTTGCCCCCGATAGCGGTGGGTCAGTCGACATCATAACTGACTGATGCACCGCCATCGGGAGCAAGCCCCCTCCCACATTTGATTTGTGTTGTGTCAGACGGGTCAGCGGCGCAGGTACGAGCCGAAATCGATATCCCCGGCACTGAGGATCGCCTGCACCCGGTTATGCACGTTCAACTTGCGCAATATCGCTGACACGTGGGCCTTTACCGTGGTCTCGGCAATCTCCAGCGTGTACGCGATCTGTTTGTTCGACTCGCCCTTGGTCATGCGTTCCAGCACCAGCAATTGCTTGCGTGTCAGGGCTTGCAGCAGTTCGGGGGCGAAGCCGGGGTTTTCGTTGAGACGCCGGTGGGTGCCGGGCTTCTGGGTGCGGATGATGTCCGGCGGCAGGTACACGTTGCCGTTGAGAATCTGCTGGATCGCCTCGGTCATTTGCAGGCGCGGCGAGGATTTGGTGATAAAACCCACGGCGCCATAGGTGATGGCTTGTAGCACGATCTGCTTGTCCTGCTCGGCCGAGACGATCACCACCGGAATGGTCGGCGCCTCGTTGCGCAGGTTGATCAGGCCATTGAGGCCGTGCATGCCGGGCATGTTCAGGTCGAGCAGGATCAGGTCGAGGTCGTCGTGTTCCTGGGTCAGCGCCAGGGCGCTGTCGAGGTCGGCGGTTTCCATCACTTCGCTGCCGGGAAAGCCGTCGCTGATGACGTTATGGATCGCTTCGCGAAACAGTGGGTGATCGTCGGCAATCAGGATTTTGTACATGGCCGTTCACCTTTCTTATTGTGATGTTTGAAATGGCTCGGGTTGGGCGACCGTCACCGGCAGCTTCGCCGCTTCCCAGGCATCCAGGCCGTCGCGATACCAGTACACAGAGGTATAGCCTAGATTGGCGGCACGTTTTACCGCGTTCCAACTCAGCCAGCAATCGGCGCGGCAGTAGAAGACCAGCGGTCGCTTGAGGTCGCCGCCGCTGTAGGTATACAAGTGGCGCACGAAATAGCTCTGCCACTCCGGCGTCAGGTCGCCGTCGCCGGTATTGGCCAGCCAGTGGCTGCCGGGCAGGTTGGCGTGGGGCTGGTCTTCGATGAAGCGCCCTTGCAGCCACTGGCGGCGGTACACGTCGATCAGCACGGGCGCGGGTGTTTGGCTGAGCAGGGTTTGCAGGGCCGCAGTGTCGACAATCGTGGCGCCTGGCAGGTGGTCGGGCGTGGGGCTGCGGTACAGGCTGATGCGGTAGCCGTCGGCGGAAAACAGTGGAGTGTCGGCCTGAACGTTAGCGACGAACAGGCACAGCAGTGCCAACAGAGGCAGTCGGGCGTACAGCATGGCAGGGCGATCCTTATCGTTATGCGCGCATTACACGTGAGTCCCGAGCCCTTGGGAATGCGACGATAGACAGGAAAACCGGTACTAAAGTAGTAGTTTTTGCCGCCTTCAGCCCTTTTTGCGCAACGCCGCATGCTGGGGATTGAACGTCAGCACCGCCAACACCGCGAACAGCACGGTCAAGCCCAGGCACACTGCCAAGGCCAGGCCGGCGAAGCGTTCGTACAGGGCAAAGCGCACCAGCTCCACGGCGTGGGTAAACGGGTTGACCGCGCACAGCCAGTACAGCCATTCGCTGGAGTCGCGCATCTTCCACAACGGGTACAGCGCCGACGACAGGAAAAACAGCGGGAAGATCACGAAGTTCATCACCCCGGCAAAGTTCTCCAACTGGCGAATCGCGTTCGACAGCAACAGGCCCAGGGCGCTCAACATCAAGGCCACCAGCAGCAACGCCGGCAGGGCGATCAACAGTCCCATGGGCGGCGGTTGCACGCCGTACACCCAGGCGATCGCCAGGAACCCATACACCTGCAACAGCGAAATCAGCGCGGTGGCCAACAGCTTGCTGCACAGCAAAAACGTGCGCGGCAACGGGCTGGTCAGCAGCACGCGCATGCTGCCCATCTCGCGGTCGTAGACCATCGACAGCGAGCCTTGCATGCCGTTGAACAGCAGGATCATGCAGGCCAGCCCCGGGATGATGTACACCTCGTAGGGGATGTAGGTGTCGTAGGGTTCGATCACCGAGATGCCCAACGCGGCGCGGAACCCGGCGGCGAACACCAGCAGCCACAGCAATGGCCGCACCAGCGCACTGAGAAACCGCGTGCGCTGCAACACAAAGCGCAGCCACTCGCGCAGGACGATGCCGCGCAGGCATTGCCAGTAAGCGTTCATGCCGCAGCTCCCGTCGTGGTGGGGCGCGTCAAGCGCGCGAACACGCTGCCGAGGTCGCCGCCTTGTTGCGCGATCAAGGCATCGACTTGCCCACTGGCCACCAGACGGCCCTGATGCAGGATCATCAACGCATCGTCGGCCTGTACTTCGTCGAGCAGGTGGGTGGTCCACAGCACGCTGATGCCCTGTTCGAGGCACAGGCTGCGCACGTGCTGGTTAAGCGCCAGGCGGCTGGCCGGGTCGAGGCCGACACTGGCTTCATCCAACAGCAGCAAGCGCGGTTCATGCAGCAACGCCCGGGCGATTTCCACCCGGCGCCGATGCCCGCCGTTGAGCTCGCGGACTTTTTCGCGGCGCCGTTCGGTGAGGGCCTGGCGTGCCAGTTCGGCGGCTACGCGCAGGTCGGTCTGGCGCCGTGATAAACCGTGCAGCGCGGCGTGGTAGCGCAGGTTCTGTTCCACGCTCAAATCCAGGTCCAGGGTGCTTTGCTGGAACACCACACCCAGCTGGGTGAGGGCTGCACGCGGCGCCTCACGCAGGGAATGACCGCCCACGCGAATGTCGCCGCTTTGCAGGTCATACAGCCGCGTGAGCAGGGCGATCAAGGTGGATTTGCCGGCGCCATTGGGCCCCAGCAGCGCCGCAAAGCGCCCCGGTGCGAGGCTGAAACCCACCTCGCACAAGGCCTGCCGTGCGCCGTAGGCGAAGCTCACGTCGCGCACCTCCAGGGCGTTCATGGCGTGACCACCACGCCCCATGGATAACGCCCGACCTTCACCGACTTGATCACCTTGAGGCTGTCCACATCGATCACCGACACATCACCGCTCACGCCGTTGGTGGCCAGCAACTGTTTCTCGTCCGGGGTAAATGCCATCTGCCACACGCGGCGGCCCACCAACAGGTAGTCGAGGACCTCGAAGGTCTTGGCGTCGATCACGGCCACATGGTTGGCCGGACCGAGGGCGACAAAGCCGTACTTGCCGTCGGCGCTGAGCTTGATGCCGACCGGCTGGACTTTGTCCGGGTGCACGCCCTTGATCTTGAAGGTCAGGGTCTTGAGGATCGCGCGGCTGGCCACGTCGAGGATGGTCACGGTGCCGCCGATTTCCGCCGAGGCCCACAGCTGCGAGCCATCGTGGTTGAACTCGACGAAGCGCGGGCGCTGGTCCACCAGGGTGCTGTCGGCCAGGGTCTGGGTGCTGGTGTCGATCCAGTGCAGCATGTTGGTGGTTTCGCTGGTGTTTACCGCCCACTTGCCATCCGGGCTCACGGCCATGCCTTCGGGTTCGACGCCGACGTTGATCTGGCCGAGCACCTTGGCGGTCTCGGTGTCGATCACGGTGACCAGCGCGTCGTCTTCGTTGGACACGTACAGCCAGCGGTTATTGGGGTGCAGGGCGAACTGCTCGGGGTCTTTGCCGGAGGGCAGTTCCTTGATGATCTTGCGCGTGGCCACGTCCATCACCTGCACGCGGTCCGAGTCGCTGGCGCAGATGTACAGCAGCTTATTGTCATGGGACAGCAGCAAGCCTCGTGGGCGCTGGCCGACCTTGAGGGTGTCGGTGACCTGCAGGGTCTGCATGTCGATCAGGCTCAGGCTGTTGTCTTTCTCGTTGGAGACCCAGGCGGTACTGGCCATGGCGTGCCCGGCGGCAAGCAGCAGGGCGCATGAGAGCAGGGTGCGGCGCATGGCGGATTCCTTATTATTGTGGGTAGGTGATCAAGGGAAGCGGCAGGTCACCTCGGGTTTGTCATAGCCCAGGCTGTCCATTTCGTTGGTGGGGTGCAGGAAACCGTCCTGGGGCGAGGTGCTGACCAACGCGCGGGGCTGCACGATGGGAATCGGTTGGCGCAATTGGCCGTTCCAGGGGCGGTAGCTGAGCTTGCGGCCCTTGAAACCATCCAGGGGCAGTTGCTCGCTGATTTCCAGTTGACGGATCGCCATGGGCTCGACCTGACGCAACTTGCTCACGGCACTGGCGATGCTGCGCACGGCCATCCAGGCGGCGAAGTCGCGGTCGTTCATCCAGCGCTCGGCCAGGGCCTCGAAGCGTTTCTGCAATTGGGCGGCGCCGTAGGTCTCGACGGTTTTGTGCCAGCCGGTGGGCGTCAGACCCTGGGTGCCGGCCACGGGGCGCGGGTACCAGGTCTGGTAGGGCACGTACTCGCCGAAGTCGCCGCGCTCGTCGGCCACCAGCACCACGTCGTATTCGGCGGTCTGGGTGAACAGCGGCATATCCGCCTGGGCGCTGCGGCGTTGGTCGTTGTCGAAGCGCCAGGCCTTCTCCGCCACCAGCTGCACGCCGAAGCGTTTGGCGGCGCGACGCAGGGCGGCAGCGTAGGCCTGGTCATCCTCGGTGGGGCCGACGATCAACAGCGCTTTCTGCCATTTGCGCACTACCAGGAACTGCGCCAGCGCATCGGCAAGCATCGCGCGGCTGGGCAGGGTATGCAGCACGTTGCCCAGGCAGTCGGTGCTGCGCAGGCTGTCATCCGGGCTGCCGGCATTGAACAGCAGGCTGTCGGGCAACGCCGCGCTGAGTTGGCGCAGGCTGGCAGCGGGCGCGTTGACCACGAACAGGCGCAGGCCTTGGGCATGCTGGGCTTGGGCGGCGGCGAGCAGGGCGTCTGGGGTGTCTACCGTGGCGGTCGTCAGGCTGTAGCGCTGGTTGAGAAAGGCGCCGGTGCTGTTGCTGTCGATGATCGCCAGTTCAGCGCCGCGCTGCCCGGCATCGGCGGGCTCGGGAATCACATTCGACAGCAGCGGCCCCGGATCGGGCCGATAACCCAGGTAGCCGATCTGCACCTGCAAGGGCGCTTCAGCGGCCTGGCCGGTGGCGGCCCAGGCGATTGCCAGCAGGCAGATCACGGCGTAGGGGGCGAGCTGGCGCATAAGGCACTCCATGACAGGTAGCGCCAGCATAGGAACCCTGAACGTCGCTGCAAATATGCAGAAAGTAGCGCTGGGGCAGTACCAAGGTAGTAGCCACGCGCAGCGGGTGCGGTCTTAGCATGGGTCCCTACCGGTCTTATTCACAGGAGTGACACGAGCATGCGCGTCTTCACCGCCCGGCCCGGCCTGTCGGCCCTGTGGCGCATCAACCTGTGGGTGTGCGGCTTCTTCGCCCTGGTGACCTGCGCCTGCACCGCGCTGTTGCTGCACCAGGCCCTGGCCGATGTGGAGCGCGAGCTGCAATCGGCTGAAGCGGTGGTGCACTACCTGAGCGAAACCGCCGAGCGCGACCCGGCCAGCCTGCAACCCCACCTCACCGCGAGTTTGCGCCATGTACGTGTGCACTGGCTGGCGAGCGGCGACACCGCGCAAGCGCCGGCGCCGGACGGGCTGGACGCCTGGCTCGGGCGCCTGCTGTTTGCCGAGGCGCGACGCAGTGCCCAAGTGCTGGACTTGCCGGACGGTCGGCGCGTGTCCATCGCCGTTGACCCACGGGATGAAATCGACGAGGTCTGGGACTCCCTGCAGCAACTGCTGGGCCTGTGCGCCCTGGCCCTGGTGCTGAGCCTGTTGACCATCCGCTGGGCAGTGCGCCGTGGCATGGGCGTGCTGGATGAATTGCTGCGCGCGCTGCAACAGGTGTGCGCCGGCCAGCTTAACGTGCGCCTGCGCAGTGAAGGCGCGCCGGAAGCACGGCAATTGGCGCTGCACTTCAACCGCATGACCGACGCCCTGGAGCAGGCGCGCACCGATAACACCCGGCTCACCCAGACCCTGCTGGCAGTGCAGGAGCAGGAGCGCACCCACCTGGCCCAGACCCTGCACGATGACCTCGGCCAATACCTGGCCGGCATTCGCGCCCAGGCCTGCCTGTTGCGGCTGGTTACCGACCAGCCGCATCTGCTGGCGTCCACGGTGGCGCAATTGGAAGATCACTGCGAGCACTTGCAGCAAGGCTTCAGGGCGCTGGTCCACGATCTCTATCCGGTGGCCCTGCAACACCTGCCGATGGCCGAGGCGTTTTCGATGTTGGTCACGCAGTGGCAGGCCAGCCACGGCATTCCCTGCCACCTGCAAGTCAGTACGGACCTGCCGCTGTTGCCCGGCGCCAGCAAGACCCATCTGTACCGCCTGCTCCAGGAAGCCCTGACCAACATCCTGCGGCATGCCGACGCCAGCCAGGTGCACGTGCGCCTGCAACATCACGGTTCGCGCCTGCGCCTGTGGGTGCGTGATAACGGTCGCGGTGCAGAAACGCCCCAGCGGCCGGGTGTGGGCCTGTATTCGATGGCCGAACGCGCCCGCTGCCTGGGCGGCGAATTGAAGATCATCAGCCAGCCCGGCGCCGGCTGGGCGTTGGCGTTGAACATGCCGTTGGAGGCTTCATGAATATTCTGTTGGTGGATGATCACGCCGTGGTGCGCCAGGGCTATGCCAGCCTGCTGCGCGCGCTGCTGCCGGCCGTTGAGGTGCGCGAGGCGGCCAGTGGTGAAGAAGCGTTGAGCCGGGTCCAGGAAGCGCTGCCGCACCTGGTGATCATGGACTTCGGCTTGCCGGGCATCAGCGGCCTGGAAACCACCCGCCGTCTGCGCCAGCGCCTGCCGCACCTGCGCGTGCTGTTTTTCAGCATGCACGACGAACTGCCCCTGGTGCGTCAGGCCCTGGATGCCGGGGCCTCTGGCTACCTGACCAAAACCTCGGCACCCGAAGTGTTGATCGAAGCGGTGCGGCGCATCCTCGACGGCCACGCCTACATCGAACAGGCTCTGGCCACCGAACTGGCCTATACCCCCGGTGATCAACGCTTGCAGGGCATGACCCCACGTGAACTGGAGATTTTCCTGATGCTGGCCAGGGGCACGCCCACCCGAACGATTGCCGACCAGCTGAATATCAGCAGCAAGACCGTGTCCAATCACCTGACCTTGCTCAAGAGCAAATTGCAGGTGAGTTCCCATGCCGAGCTGGTGCACTTGGGGATCGATATGGGGGTGGTGCGGGTGGTTGGATAACCGGGTGTGCACAAAGCCCACATTTCAATGGCGTCGTTTCAGCGATTCCAGGTCGTTGGGCAATCCTGGCAGCCCTCCATATTCGCATCCTGGAAATTCGCATAGTGCTGACGGCTGCCGGTGAGGGTGGCCTGTTCCAGGTTGCTCTCGCCGAACTTGGCTTCCTGCAGGTTGGCGTCGCTGAGGTCGGCGCCTTGCAGGTCGGCCTTGCTCAGCCAGGTCATCTCCAGGTCGGCCGCACGCAGGTTGGCCTTGTGCATTTTTGCCCCGGACAGCCGCGCAAATTGCAGGTAGGCCGCACTGAGGTTGGCGTTTTCGAACTGCGCGCCCTGGGCGAACAGGCCCCACCCCTGGATCGCCATCAGCGTGGCGCCGCTGAAGTTGGCCAGGCGCAGGTTGGCCTGTTGCAGGCTGGCGCGGGTCAGGTTGGCGCCTTGCAGCTGGGCTTTTTCCAGGTTGGCCAGGTCGAGGTTGGCATGGCGCAGATCCGCCTCGCGCAGGTCGGCGCCGGCCAGGTTCATCTTGCTCAAGTCCTGGTTGCGCAGGTTGGCGCCCTTGAGGTTGGCGCCGGGGCATTGGCTGTGTTCGGCGATGGTGCAGCCGTTGATGATCAGCGGGGCGTCGTCGCCGTCGTCGGCGTGCGCCAGGGGCAGGGAGAGCAGGAGTAACAAGGGCAGGTAGTTCATCGTGTAACCTCTGGGGATCCTGTGGTGAGCGGGCTCACCACAAGGGAACCCGCTTGCTACAAAGGGCGGCCCGGCATTCTCGCAGGGGTTATTTTTGCGCGGTCTTCTGATCCCAACTCGGGATCTTGAACACCCAGAACGACCCGCCTTGCGCTACCGGCTTGGTCAGCTCGGCCATGTCGCCGCCCCACAACGGCACCGCGCCGCCATAGCCGACGGTCACGCCGACATACTGCTCGCCATCCTGCTCCCAGGTGATCGGCGGCGAGACGATGCCGCTGCCGGTCTGGAACTTCCACAGCTCCTTGCCGGTTTTCGCGTCGAAGGCCTTGAAGAAACCGTCGCCTGTACCGGTAAACACCAGGTTGCCCTTGGTGGCCAACACGCCGGTCCACAGTGGCAACGCTTCCTTGTGCTCCCACACTACCTTGCCGGTGGTTGGGTTCATCGCGCGCAGAGTGCCGACGTGGTCGTCATACATGCGCTTGATGCGAAAGCCCATGCCCAGGTACGCCGAGCCCTTCTTGTAGTTGACCTCTTCGGTCCAGTATTCCTCTTTCCACTGGTTGCCCGGGATGTAGAACAGGCCGGTGTCCTGGCTGTAGGCCATGGGGTTCCAGTTCTTGCCACCCAGGAACGGCGGCGAGACTTCCACCGGTTTGCCTTTGGTTTCACCCGGCAATGGCTTGGCCGGACGCTGGCCTTCGTTCTCCACCGGACGCCCGGTCTTCAGATCGATATGGCTGGCCCAAGTGATGTTGTCGACGAAGGGGAAGGCGTTCTGCAGCTTGCCGTTGTTGCGGTCTACCACGTAGAAGAAACCGTTGCGGTCAGCGTGACCGGTGGCCTTGACCACCTTGCCGTCCTTGTCCTTGTAGTCGAACAGCACCAACTCGTTGTTGCCGGAGAAGTCCCAGGCGTCGTTCGGGGTGTGCTGGTAGAACCACTTCACTTCGCCGGTGCTCGGATCGACGCCGACCTGACCGGAGGTGTATAGGCTGTCGAAGTCGTGGGGGTTGCCGTCCTTGGCGGTGCGCGCCCAGGTGTTCCACGGGCCGGGGTTGCCGGCGCCGACGATGATCGTGTTGGTCTCGGCATCGAAGCTTGCGCTCTGCCAAGGGGCGCCACCGCCGTGGCTCCAGGCCTCGACCTTGCCGGTTTCGGTGGTGGGGTCATCCGGCCACGAAGGGGCCTTGACGTCGCCGGTGGTGGTGCTGTCCTTGCCGTTGAGGCGGCCCATATGGCCTTCCACGAACGGGCGCATCCACACTTCTTCACCGGTGTCGGGGTCGCGGGCAAACAGCTGGCCGACCACGCCGAATTCATCGCCGGAGCTGCCGTGGATCAGCAGCACCTTGCCGCTGACCTTGTCTTTGATCAGCACCGGGGCGCCGGTCATGGTGTAGCCGGCGGCGTGGTCGCCGAACTTCTTGTTCCACACCACTTTGCCGGTGTTTTTGTCGAGGGCGATCAGGCGCGCGTCGAGGGTGCCGAAGTAGATCTTGTCGCCGAAGATCGCCGCACCACGGTTGACCACGTCACAGCACGGGCGAATGTTGTCGGGCAGGCGGTGATTGTAGGTCCACAGGCGCTTGCCGGTCTTGGCGTCGAGGGCGAACACGCGGGAATAGGAGCCGGTGACGTAGACCACGCCGTCGCTGACGATGGCCTGGGATTCCTGGCCGCGTTGCTTCTCATCGCCGAACGAGTAGGACCAGGCCGGGGTGAGCTTGAACACGTTCTTGTCGTTGACCTGGGCCAGCGGGCTCCAGCGCTGGGCGTTGGTGCCCATGCCGTATTGCAGCACGTCTTTGGTGGTCAGGTGGTCGTTGGCGATGTCTTCCCAGGTGACATTGTGCGTCGGCTTGGCGGGGTCGGCGGCCGCGAACGTTACGGCACTGAGGGACAGGCTGCCCACCAGCAAAAAGGCTTGCACGGCAAGGCTTAAAGGTGAGCGGGCGGGTAGCGATCTTATTGTCATGGTTGCAGTTCCCAGTGGAGGTTTTGGCCTGCACAGGGTGGAACGCCGGGGCGCCGGGCGGATACGGAAAAAGTCCCGCTGTGGCCGGGAAGACTTCCCGAGGCGCCGCTGTTTTAGGCGTGCCCCACAAGCCCTACTACCAAGGGAGGAGAGGGCGGCCACCAAAGCAGCATACGGCCCATGCCCCGGGGTTTCTAAGATGGTTGCCATAACCTCTGCAATGAGGTTTTGCGTGCAATCCTGAGGGCAAAATAATGACAACAAAACACAATGCCTTGCTCGTCGCCGGGCTGTTGGTCGGTGTGATCGCCGGGGGCTCTGCCTGGGCCCACGGCAACGTGGTCCCGCAAGCGGTGGAAACCAAGGGCCTGACCTCGATCAAGGATGCCGGCGTGCCGGTCAACGAAGACGGCTGGGCGGCGGTCAATCCGTACCGCACCTCGCCTGAACACGACCGCGCCGTGGAAATCGGTTCGTCCGCCTATAACCAGAACTGCGCCGCCTGCCACGGCTTGGAAGCCAAGTCCGGCGGCATCGCCCCCGACCTGCGCATGCTCGATGTGGGCGAAGCCGGTGATGAATGGTTCGTCGAGCGCGTGCGCCATGGCGCGGTGCGTGACGGCCGCGTGTACATGCCGAAAATGGCCGACTACCTGAGCCAGGAAGCCTTGTGGGCCGTGCGCACCTACCTGGACAGCGTGCACGTCGAGGAGTAAGCCATGCGCCTGTTCGCTTATGTGCTTGGCCTGGCCCTGCTGTGTTGCCAGCCGGCACAGGCGCAGGTGCGCAGCTATGACCAGATGATCGCCGCCGGCGAAATCAACGTGGCGGTGTACAAGGACTTTGCCCCCTACAGTTTCGAAGACGGCGCCACCGCGCGCGGGGTCGACGTGGAACTGGCCCAGGCCCTGGCCACGGCGCTGGGGGTACGGCTCAAGTTGATCTGGGCGCCGGCCGGCGAGAAGCTCGACGACGACCTGCGCGACTACATCTGGCGTGGCAGCCAGTTGCACAACCAGCAACTGGCCGACCTGATGATGCGCGCGCCCTACGATCACGATTACGCACAGAAGCGCAACGACCAGGGCGAACTGGAAAACGGCCATGTGGTGATGTTCGGGCCGTACCAGAACGAACAATGGCAGGTGGCTTACGACCGTCGGCGCCTGGACAGGGTTGCCAGCGTGGCGGTGTTCGAGCAGCACCCGATTGGCGTCGAAGTCGACAGCGTGCCGTCGTTCTACCTCACCTCGGTGTTCAACGGCATGCTCGCCGCCAAGACCCATCACTACCCCGATGTTCCCCAGGCCTTTGCGGCGATGAAAGCCGGTGAGGTCGATGCGGTGATGGCGATGCGCGGCGAAGTCGATTGGCAGGTGCATGAAGCCCACGACCCGCAACTGGCCCTGGCCGAAAACGCCTACCCGAACATGGGCAAGCAACGCTGGGAGATCGGCATGGCGGTGCACGAGAGCAATCGCCAGTTGGCCTATGCGGTGGAAGAGGCGCTGGAAGGCCTGATCCGCGACGGTGCGGTGCAAGCCATCTATGCCCGTTACGGCCTGCAGTACGAAGTCCCCGAGATGTATCAATAGGAGCAGGCGATGAACTGGCGACTGAGCTGCATTTTGGCGTGCTGGCTGCCGCTGGCGGCTCACGCCGTGGAGGTCGACCCGGTGCCGTCGGTGATGTGGGCGTTCTATCACAAGCAGTTCCTGGCCGAGGCGCCGTTCGTGTTCGACGACCGAGTCAAGCTGCTCGCGCCGCCGTTCGCCGAAGATGCGCGCCAGGTGCCGCTGGAAATCGACGCCCGCGCCTTCAACGGCCATGTGGTGAAAATCCTCGCCTGGGCCGAGCTCAACCCATTGCCGAAAATCGTCGACTTCCAACCCAAGGCCGGCGTGCTGCCGTGGCTGTCGCTGCGGATTCGTATCGAGCAGGCCACGCCGTTGCGGGCGGCGGTGCTCACCGATGACGGGCTGTGGCATGTGGGCTCGACCTTGATCGACGCGGCCGGTGGCGGCTGCACCGCGCCCAGCGTGGTACGCACCCAGCCGGGCTGGGAAGAGCACATCGGCGAAGTGCTCGGCGGCCGTTACCCGCGTGGCGAGTTCAGCCGCGTACGTGTGCAGGTGGCGCACCCGATGGACAATGGCATGGTCAGCGGCATCCCCGAGTTTTTTATCAACCATGCGCAACTGCGCGGCCAGGACGGCCAGGTGCTGGCTGATCTTGAGTTGTTCCCGGCGGTCAGCGAGAACCCCAACCTGGCCTTCGACATCGACGCGCCGGGGCCCACCCGCCTGGTGCTGCGCGACAACAGCGGCAATGAGTTCGACGCGGCCATCCCCTGACCAGAAGGAGCGCGGCATGCGCTGGATTCTATTGTTATGCCTGGGCCTGAGCCTGCCCGTCCTGGCGGACCTCGACTACGCCCTCAAGCCCCGGTTGATCGCCGATGACACCTGGCTGCTTGAAGGCAGCACCGACAATTTTGCCAAGGCCAATGGCGGCAATATCGTCAACACCGCCTTCATTGTCACCGAGGCTGGCGTGGTGGTGATCGACACCGGGCCGTCGCGGCGCTACGGCGAAGCCATGCGCGAGGCCATCGCCCGTGTCACCCCCAAACCGGTGATCCAGGTGCTGATTACCCACCATCACCCCGACCATGCGCTGGGCAATCAGGCCTTCAAGGACGTGCCCATCGGCGCCCTGGCCGAGACCACACGATTGCTGCACGAGCAGGGCGACGGCATGGCGGAAAACCTCTACCGCATGGTCGGCGACTGGATGCGCGGTACCGAGGTGGTGTTGCCCACCCAGGTGCTGGAACCCGGTGTGCTGAGCGTCGGCCGCCACGACTTGCGCCTGCTCGCGCTCACCGGCCACACCGGCGCCGACCTGGCGATCTTCGACCAGAGCACCGGCGTGCTGTTCGCCGGCGACCTGGTGTTTTACCAGCGCGCGCTCACCACCCCCAACAGCCCGGGGCTGGCGGTGTGGTTGGCCGACCTCGGCACCCTGCAAGCCTTGCCCTGGACCCTGATCGTGCCCGGCCATGGCCCGGTGGCCAGCGACGCGCAACCCTTCACGCAGATGCGCGACTACCTGACCTGGCTCGATCAACTTTTGCGTGACGGCGCGGCCCACGGCAGCGACATGGCCGAGATGATCCGCAGCCCCATCCCCGAACGCTTCGCCGCTATCAGCCTGAGCCGCCATGAACTGATCCGCAGCGTCAGCCACCTGTACCCGCGATACGAGCGCGAACAGATGCAACGCGTGGATTCGGCGCGCTGACCCGCTACTAAGGAACTAGCAAACTCGATACTGCGGTCAATTGTGACAACTGCCCCTGCGCCCAAGAATCTGCACCAGACCGGGAAAATTTCCCGGGTATAACAAAAACCGCAGAGGTAGCCGTCATGACCCAACCCGCACGCCGCCAACCCTTCGCCTTGAGTGTGTTGCTCGGTGCCATCCTGTTGTCTGGCCAGGCCATGGCCTCGGTCACCGATGAGGAAATCCTCCAGGACCCGAAAAACCCCGGGCAGATCGTCACCAACGGCCTGGGCGTGCAGGGCCAGCGCTACAGCCCCCTCGACACCCTGAACGTCGACAACGTCAAGGAACTGCGCCCGGTCTGGGCGTTTTCCTTTGGTGGCGAGAAGCAGCGTGGGCAACAGGCGCAGCCGATGATCAAGGACGGGGTGATGTACCTCACCGGTTCCTACTCTCGGGTGTTCGCGGTGGATGCGCGCACCGGCAAGAAGCTCTGGCAGTACGATGCGCGTCTGCCCGATGACATCCGCCCGTGCTGTGACGTGATCAACCGTGGCGTGGCGCTGTACGGCGACCTGGTGTTCTTCGGCACCCTCGACGCCAAGCTGGTGGCGCTGAACAAAGACACCGGCAAAGTGGTGTGGAGCAAGAAAGTCGCCGACCACAAAGAAGGCTACTCCATCAGCGCCGCGCCCCTGGTGATCAACGGCAAGCTGATTACCGGTGTGGCCGGTGGCGAGTTCGGCGTGGTGGGCAAGATCGAAGCCTATGACCCGAAAAACGGTGAACTGCTATGGAGTCGCCCGACGGTCGAAGGCCATATGGGCTACGTCTACAAGGACGGCAAGGCGGTGGAGAACGGCATCTCCGGTGGCGAGGCGGGCAAGACCTGGCCCGGGGACTTGTGGAAAACCGGCGGCGCCGCACCGTGGCTGGGCGGCTACTACGACCCGGAAACCAACCTGCTGCTGTTCGGCACCGGCAACCCGGCGCCGTGGAACTCGCACCTGCGCCCTGGCGACAACCTCTACTCGTCCTCGCGCCTGGCGCTGAACCCGGACGACGGCACCATCAAGTGGCACTTCCAGACCACGCCCCATGACGGCTGGGACTATGACGGCGTGAACGAGCTGGTCTCCTTCAATTACACGGAAGGCGGCAAAGAGATCAAAGCCGCCGCCACAGCCGACCGTAACGGCTTCTTCTACGTGCTTGATCGCACCAACGGCAAGTTCATCCGTGGTTTCCCGTTTGTCGACAAGATCACCTGGGCCACCGGCCTGGACAAGGACGGTCGGCCGATCTACAACGACGCCAGCCGCCCTGGCGCCCCGGGCAGCGAAGCCAAGGGCACCTCGGTGTTCGTCGCACCGGCGTTCCTGGGCGCGAAAAACTGGATGCCGATGGCCTATAACCGCGACACCGGGTTGTTCTACGTGCCGTCCAACGAGTGGGGCATGGACATGTGGAACGAAGGCATCGCCTACAAAAAAGGCGCGGCGTTCCTCGGTGCGGGCTTCACTATCAAGCCATTGAACGAAGACTACATAGGCGTGCTGCGCGCCATCGATCCGAAGACCGGCAAGGAAGTTTGGCGCCACAAGAACTTCGCGCCGCTGTGGGGCGGGGTGCTGACCACCAAGGGCAACCTAGTGTTCACCGGCACGCCGGAAGGCTTCCTGCAGGCGTTCAACGCCAAGACCGGCGAGAAAGTCTGGGAATTCCAGACCGGCTCCGGCGTGCTCGGCTCGCCTGTGACCTGGGAAATGGATGGTGAACAGTACGTCTCGGTGCTCTCCGGCTGGGGCGGCGCCGTGCCGTTGTGGGGCGGTGAAGTGGCCAAGCGCATCAAGGACTTCAACCAGGGCGGGATGCTCTGGACCTTCAAGCTGCCCAAAGAGCTGGTCGCCAAACACTGAATCTACGACCAAATGACAAGTGCCCCCCTGCCAACGGCGCATTCGCCCGGCAACGGGGGCTCTTTACTATCGGGTCATCGCCTGTTGACCGACAGGCCCGGACCCAGACAGAGGCTTTAACATGATCTACGCACAACCTGGCACCCCTGGCGCCATCGTCAGCTTCAAGCAGCGCTACGGTAATTACATCGGCGGTGAATTCGTCGCCCCGCTGAGCGGTGAGTACTTCACCAACACTTCGCCGGTGACCGGTGAAGTGATCGCCGAATTCCCGCGCTCCAACGCCGCCGATATCGACAAGGCCCTCGACGCTGCCCATGCTGCCGCCGACGCCTGGGGCAAGACCTCGCCCCAGGATCGCTCGCTGGTGCTGCTGAAAATCGCCGACCGTATCGAGCAGCACCTCGAAGTGCTGGCCGTGACCGAAAGCTGGGACAACGGCAAGGCCGTGCGCGAAACCCTCAACGCTGACGTGCCCCTGGCCGCTGACCACTTCCGCTACTTCGCCGGCTGCATCCGCGCTCAGGAAGGCGGCGCCGCCGAGATCAACGAACACACCGCGGCCTATCACTTCCATGAGCCCTTGGGCGTGGTCGGGCAGATCATTCCGTGGAACTTCCCGCTGCTGATGGCCGCCTGGAAACTCGCCCCGGCCCTGGCCGCCGGTAACTGCATCGTGCTCAAGCCGGCCGAGCAGACGCCGTTGTCGATCATGGTGTTTGCCGAGTTGATCAATGACCTGCTGCCACCGGGCGTGCTGAATATCGTCCAGGGCTTTGGCCGCGAAGCCGGGGAGGCACTGGCCACCAGCAAGCGCATCGCCAAGATCGCCTTTACCGGCTCGACCCCCATCGGCGCGCACATCATGCATGCGGCCGCCGAGAACCTCATTCCCTCCACCGTGGAACTGGGCGGCAAGTCGCCGAACATCTTCTTCGAAGACATCATGCAGGCCGAGCCGCAGTTCATCGAAAAAGCCGCCGAAGGCCTGGTGCTGGCGTTCTTCAACCAGGGCGAAGTGTGCACCTGCCCGTCGCGGGCGCTGGTGCAGGAGTCGATCTACGACGACTTCATGAAAGTGGTGATGAAGAAGATCGTCAAGATCAAGCGCGGCAACCCGTTGGACACCGAGACCATGGTCGGCGCCCAGGCGTCCGAACAGCAATACGACAAGATCCTCTCCTACCTCAAGATCGCCCAGGAAGAGGGCGCCGAGCTGCTCACCGGCGGCGCGGCCGAGCGCCTGGAGGGCGACCTGTCCAGCGGTTACTACATCCAGCCGACCCTGCTCAAGGGCCACAACAAGATGCGCGTGTTCCAGGAAGAAATCTTCGGCCCGGTGGTGGGTATCACCACCTTCAAGGACGAAGCCGAAGCCCTGGCGATTGCCAACGACAGCGAATTCGGCCTCGGCGCCGGGCTGTGGACCCGCGACATCAACCGCGCCTACCGCATGGGCCGGGCGATCAAGGCCGGTCGCGTGTGGACCAACTGTTATCACCTGTACCCGGCGCATGCGGCGTTTGGCGGCTACAAGAAGTCGGGCGTGGGGCGTGAGAACCACAAGATGATGCTCGATCACTACCAGCAGACCAAGAATTTGCTGGTGAGCTACGACATCAATCCGTTGGGTTTCTTCTAACCCTCGGATTGCAACGCGGTCCCCTGTGGGAGGGGGCTTGCTCCCGATGGCGGTAGGTCAGTCAACAGTGATGTGGCTGACACATTGCTATCGGGAGCAAGCCCCCTCCCACATTTTGATCGGCGTATACCCGCTACCAATGCGGGTGCGAGCTCCTTCGAAAGTAGCATTCGCACCCCCATCCACCCATGCATTAATGCCCTTACCGGAATCTTCCGGCACAACAAGAGGAGTCTCCCTATGTGGACCAAACCCGCCTTCACCGACCTGCGTATCGGCTTCGAAGTGACCATGTACTTCGCCAGCCGCTGATCCATCTCCGGCCAGCCTCGCGCTGGCCGGTGCCGTATTGGGAATGACCCTTTGGTCTGATTGCATTCGCCCCGGAATGGGTTAGTGTGAAGCGCATCTCCCAAAAATAATAAGAACAGGCTTTCCAATGAGCCCCAATCTGAGCCTCCTGCGTAAATTCGTCTCGCCTGAAATCATCTTCGGTGCCGGCTGCCGGCACAACGTCGGTAACTACGCCAAGACCTTTGGTGCGCGCAAGGTGCTGGTGGTCAGCGACCCTGGGGTGATCGCCGCCGGTTGGGTCGCCGATGTGGAAGCCAGCCTGCAGGCCATCGGTATCGACTACTGCCTGTACAGCGCCGTGTCGCCCAACCCGCGCGTCGAAGAAGTGATGCTCGGTGCCGAGGTGTATCGGGAAAACCATTGCGATGTGATCGTGGCCATCGGCGGCGGCAGCCCCATGGACTGCGGCAAGGCCATCGGCATTGTGGTCGCCCATGGGCGCTGTATCCTCGAGTTCGAAGGCGTGGACACCATCCGTGTGCCAAGCCCGCCGTTGATCCTGATCCCCACCACCGCCGGCACGTCGGCGGATGTCTCGCAGTTCGTGATCATTTCCAACCAGCAGGAACGCATGAAGTTCTCCATCGTCAGCAAGGCGGTGGTGCCGGATGTGTCGCTGATCGACCCGGAAACCACGGCGAGCATGGACCCGTTCCTGTCCGCCTGTACCGGCATCGACGCGCTGGTGCATGCCATTGAGGCGTTCGTGTCCACCGGTCACGGCCCGCTCACCGACCCCCATGCGCTGGAAGCCATGCGCCTGATCAACGGTAACCTGGTGCAGATGATCGCCAACCCCGGTGACATTGCCCTGCGCGAGAAGATCATGCTCGGCAGCATGCAGGCCGGCCTGGCGTTCTCCAATGCGATCCTCGGCGCGGTGCATGCCATGTCCCACAGCCTCGGCGGGTTTCTCGACCTGCCCCATGGTTTGTGCAACGCGGTGCTGGTGGAACACGTGGTGGCGTTCAACTACAACTCGGCGCCGGAGCGCTTCAAGGTAATTGCCGAGACCTTTGGCATCGATTGCCGGGGCCTCAGCCATCGGCAGATTCGCGGGCGGCTGGTGGAGCATCTGATTGCCCTGAAGCACGCCATCGGCTTTCACGAAACCCTCGGTTTGCATGGGGTGCGCGTGGCGGATATTCCGTTCCTGTCCCAACATGCGATGCACGACCCGTGCATCCTCACCAACCCGCGCGAGTCCAGCCAGCGTGATGTCGAGGTCGTATATGGCGAAGCGCTCTGACGACCAGCAACAGGCCCTGGCCGGGTTGCTGGGCCTGGGCAATCACTCGGCGCGCAAGAGCCACTACCCGGAACTCACCGCGCGCCTCGACGAGCTGGAGGCCGAGCGCAACCGCTATATCCGTCTCAACGATGAGCTGGAGCAGCGCGTGGCGGCGCGCACCGATGAGCTGCTGGAAGCCAACCGCAACCTGCAACAACAGATCGCCCAGCGCGAGCAGGTCGAGCAGGAACTGCGCGATGCGCGCGACGCCGCCGAAGCTGCCAACCGCAGCAAGGACAAATACCTTGCCGCCGCCAGCCATGACCTGCTGCAACCGCTTAACGCGGCGCGGCTGCTGATCTCGACCCTGCGCGAACGCAACTTGCCCAGCGTCGAGCAGGTGCTGGTGGAACGTACGCACCAGGCCCTGGAAGGCGCCGAGGATTTGCTCACCGACCTGCTGGATATTTCGCGGCTCGACCAGGCGGCGGTCAAGCCCGATGTGGCGCTGTATCGCCTGGATGAGCTGTTTGCGCCGCTGGTCTCGGAGTTCCAGTCGGTGGCGCTGGCGGCCGGGCTGAACCTGCGCGCGCGTACCGGCCATTATGCGATTCGCACTGACCTGCGCCTGGTGACGCGGATCCTGCGTAACTTCCTCAGCAACGCCTGCCGCTACACCGACGAGGGCTGCATCCTGCTCGGCGCGCGCCGCCGTGGCGATCGCCTGCGCCTGGAGGTGTGGGACACCGGGCGCGGCATCGCGGCCGACCGGCTCGATGCGATCTTCCTCGAGTTCAACCAGCTCGACGTCGGCCGTGCCTCGGACCGCAAAGGCGTAGGGCTGGGCCTGGCGATTGTCGAGCGCATCGCCGAGATCCTCGGCTACCCGGTGGCGGTCCGTTCGTGGCCGGGGCGTGGCTCGATGTTCAGTATCGAGGTGCCCATCAGCGAAGAGATGCCCCTGGCGATCAGCCAACTGCCGGTGCTGCCGACCACGGGCAACCCGCTGCCGGGGCGGCGTTTGCTGGTAATCGATAACGAGGTGAGCATCCTCGACAGCATGCGCGCGCTGCTGGGGCAGTGGGGCTGTGAGGTGATCACCGCCACCGACCAGGCCGGGGCGTTGCTGGCGCTGCAGGGCAGGGCACCGGAATTGATCCTCGCCGACTACCACCTTGACCACGGCGTGGTGGGCTGTGCGGTGGTCAAGCACCTGCGCGAGCATTTCGCGCAGAACATCCCCGCCGTGATCATCACCGCCGACCGCACCGACCAGTGCCGCCGCGTGCTGCGTCGCCTGGACGCGCCGTTGTTGAACAAACCGCTCAAGCCCGGCAAGTTGCGGGCGGTATTGAGCCAGTTATTGACCTAGGGTGTTGATACCCGTCAACACCCGTTGCGGCGCTTTGCCCCATGCTGCGGGCTCTGATTCAGAGCCCGACGGAGCCCGCCATGAACGCCCCCGCAACAACCGCAGCATCCTTCAAGTTGCCCCTGGGCCTGGTGATCGGTGTACTGGTGATGGTCGGCGTGCTGCTGTTGCCGATGCCCGTCGACTTACCGGTGGCTGGGCAGCGCATGCTGGCGATCCTCGCGTTTGCCGTGGTGGTGTGGATCACCGAGGCGGTGTCTTATGAAGCCAGCGCGATCATGATTACCTCGCTCATGGCGTTTTTGCTTGGCACGGCACCGTCGCTGCAAGACCCCACCCACCTGATCGGCTCCAGCCCGGCCATCAGCATGGCGCTCACCGGCTTTTCCAACCCGGCACTGGCCCTGGTGGCGGGCGCGTTGTTTATTGCGGCGGCCATGACCCACACCGGCCTGGACCGGCGCATCGCCCTGGTGACCCTGACCCGCGTCGGAACCAGCACCCGCGGCATTCTGCTTGGGGCGATTGCGGTGACGATCCTGCTCAGCCTCGTCGTCCCCAGCGCCACTGCGCGCAGCGCCTGTGTGGTGCCGATCATGATGGGCGTGGTCGCCGCGTTTGGCGTGGACAAGCGCTCCAACATCGCCGCCGGCCTGATGATCGTGGTGGCCCAGGGCACCAGCATCTGGAACGTCGGCATCCAGACCGCCGCCGCGCAAAACCTGCTGACCGTGGGCTTTATGGACAAGATGCTCGGCCAGCGCGTGTCGTGGATCGACTGGCTGATCGCCGGCGCGCCGTGGGCGGTGATCATGTCGGCGGTGTTGCTGTTCCTGGTGATCAAGCTGCTGCCTCCGGAAACCGACAGCATCCCCGGTGGCAAGGAAGCCGTGGCCCAGTCCCTGGTGGACATCGGCCCGATGACCGGCCCGCAGAAACGCTTGCTGACGGTGTCGGTGTTGTTGCTGTTGGCATGGGCGACGGAAGGGCGCCTGCACCCTTTCGACACGACCTCGACCACCTACGCCGGGCTGGTGTTCCTGCTGCTGCCGGGGATTGGGGTGATGACCTGGAAGGATGTGCAGTCGCGCATTCCATGGGGCACGGTGATTGTGTTTGGCGTGGGCATCAGCCTCGGTACCGCGCTGCTGACCACCCAGGCCGGGCAATGGCTGGGCTCCCAGGTGGTGGCGCACACCGGCCTGGATCGGGTCGGGCCGCTGGGGGTGTTTGCGATCCTGGGGGCGTTTTTGATCGTGATCCATCTGGGCTTTGCCAGCGCCACGGCGCTGACCTCGGCGCTGTTGCCGATATTGATTGCGGTGTTGCAGACCTTGCCGGGGGAGTTCAACCGCTTGGGCATGACCATGCTGCTGGGGTTTGTGATGAGCTACGGGTTTATCCTGCCGATCAATGCGCCGCAGAACATGGTGTGCCTGGGGACCGGGACGTTTACGGCGCGGCAGTTTGCCAAGGTGGGGATTCTGGTGACGTTGATCGGGTATGGGTTGATGTTGGTGTTTGCGGCGACTTACTGGAGCTGGCTCGGTTGGATCTGATTTGAAATGCGCTTCTGGTCGCACAGCAAACTGGAACCCCTGTGGCGAGCGGGCTTGTCCCGCGTTGGGGGGCGAAGCGCCCCCAATGAAGGACGAATGCGGTGTACCCGATATTGCGTAGTGGCTGGTTTTGGGGCTGCTGCGCAGCCCAACGCGGGACAAGCCCGCTCGCCACAAGTCTGCACATCTTGTGATTCAAACCGGCAGGCGAAATTGCTTACGCAAGGCCTTATCGAAGAACCCAGCAGGGGCGAAGCGGCGCAGCAGGCTGATTTGTCGTGCGGCCTTGCCAGCCGTGTAGCGAGGCTGAGGGTGGATGTCGGTCGCGGCTTTGACCACGACTGCCGCGACGACGTCTGGCCGGTCGGCTTTCGGCATCACCTCGGCCAGCAGTGCCTTGAACCCGGCTCGGGGCTGATCGTAGGTCTTCAGCAGCGAGTCTGGCTCAATGCCGTTTTGATCGAAGACGGTACGCACGAATGCGGGCTCGATGACCGAGACGCGAATATTGAAGGCACGCACCTCGTGGTCAAGGGATTCGGAATAGCCTTCCAGCGCGTGCTTGACCGCCGAATAATGAGCGGAGTAGGGCGCGGGGATTACCCCTAGAATCGATCCGATATTGATGATGCGCCCCTGGCCACGCTCTCGCATTGCCGGGAGTACCGCATTGGTCATGCGGATGACGCCGAACAGATTGACGTCGAACAGTGCCTGTACCTGTGGGAGCGAGAATTCTTCAGCGCCGCCCAGCAGGCCGATGCCGGCATTATTGACCAGCAGATCGATCCGCCCGGTCTGTGCGAGCACGGTGGAGACGAGCGCACTGACAGAGGCGTCGTCTGTCACGTCGCAGGTGAGCATGGACACCGGCGTTGAGCTGGCCCCCGCTTTCCGACTTGTGCCAAATACCCTATACCCTGCACGCACCAGTGCTTCAGCAGTCGCTTGACCAATACCGGACGACGCACCGGTGACTATCGCAGTTCTTTCGGAAGGTGTTTTCATTTGAGGCTCCGCCGGTTGTTGAGTGTGTGCTGGGTCATATGATCTTTATGACCACCTTCCCCTTGGCTCTGCCCCGTTCGACGTAGCTCAATGCCTCAGCCGTTGCCTCGAAAGGGAAGGTTCGGTCGATCACGGGTGTGATAGCGCCGGACTCGACGAGCACGGTGATTTTCTGCAATTGCGCACCGCTCGCGCGCATGAACACGAACCCATAGTCGACGCCCTGCCTGCGGGCTTTTCTGCGTATGCCGCTGCTTAACAGGCGCATGATCCAACCGAGTCCCCAGGACAGCTTTTGCTCGCGTGCGAACTCGGCGGTTGGTGGCCCTGAGATAGAAATGAGCTGCCCACCCGGCTTGAGAATGCGCAGGGATGTTTCCAGTTCGGCGGGGCCCAGGCTGTTCAATACGACGTCGTAGTCACGCAACACGGTTTCGAAGTTTTGCTGCGTGTAGTCGATGACGACGTCTGCTCCCAGCGCCTTGACCCACTCCACGTTGGGGGTGCTGGTCGTGGTGGCAACGAAAGCCCCCAGGTGTTTTGCAAGCTGGATGGCAATGCTGCCGACACCACCGGAGCCCGCCTGGATAAAGACTTTTTGTCCCTTCTTCAAGCGGGCTGTTTCAACCAACACCTGCCAGGCGGTCAGTGCAACCAGGGGCAGGGCGGCGGCTTGTTCCATGCTGGTGTTTTTGGGTTTCAGTGCGAGGGCACTTTCCTCAATCGCGATCAGCTCGGCAAAGCCACCGATGCGCGCGTCGGGCGGGCGCGCGTAGACCTCGTCACCGGGCTTGAAGCTGCGCACGCCTGACCCTACGCGAACGACGACGCCGGCCACGTCGTT
Source organism: Pseudomonas sp. BIGb0381 (assembly GCF_024809815.1). Classification (NCBI taxonomy): domain Bacteria; kingdom Pseudomonadati; phylum Pseudomonadota; class Gammaproteobacteria; order Pseudomonadales; family Pseudomonadaceae; genus Pseudomonas; species Pseudomonas sp. BIGb0381. Next base: position 281,509 of record NZ_JANUEN010000005.1, on the reverse strand, counting down.
GCCCATGATCAGCGGGAATGGGTACGGCAGGATCAGTTTGAATTCACCCTTGCTGATCTTCGAATCCAGCAGGTTGACGCTGCTGGCATGCACCTTGATCAGCACGTCGTGGATGCCTGGTTCCGGGTCCGGTACCTCGGCAAGGCGTCCTTGATTCTTGCCGTAACGGTCGATCAGGAAGGCTTTCATCGTTCAGTTCCCATGGTTCGCGTGACTATCACGCCTTGGCTTGATAGCGCTCGGCGACGACCGATTGGCGAATCTCTGACAGCAAACCTTGGCGGGCGGCCTGCAGGGCATCCCAGCGGGCGGCGTCTTGCAATGGCGGAATGGTCACCGGCTCGCGACGATCAAAACCGACCAGCGCAGCATCGACCAGCTCGTCCACGCTCATGATTTCGCTCAGGGTATTGATGTCGATGCCCGCGCGATCCCAGATTTCCGTGCGGGTGGCCGCTGGAAGAACGGCTTGCACGTAGACGCCTTTGGGCGAGAGCTCGAGGCTCAGCCCTTGGGATAGAAACAGCACGAACGCCTTGGTTGCACCGTAGACGCTCATGCCGAATTCCGGTGCCAGCCCCACCACCGAGCCAATGTTGATAATCGCGCCGTTACCGGCGTGTACCAGGCGTGGAGCGATAGCGCTGGCGAGTCGCACCAGGGCGGTGGTGTTGAGCGCAACCAGGTTGGTAACGCTGTCGATGGATTGCTCAATGAAGCTGCCGGACAGGGCGGCGCCCGCATTGTTCACAAGGATGCCGATACTGGCGTCATCACGCAGGCGAGCTTCGACGGTGGTCAGGTCGCTGGTTTGAGTCAGGTCGGCCTGGATCACGTCAATGGAAACCGCGTGTTTCTCACGCAGCCGCAAGGCCAATGCGTCCAGCCGGCTTTTGTCGCGGGCAACCAGCACCAGGTTGTGCCCACGTTGGGCAAAACGCTCGGCGTAGGTCGCGCCAATGCCTGTTGAGGCGCCGGTAATCAGTACGGTTTCTGGGGTGCTCATAGGTAGATGCTCTTGATTGTTCAGGATGATCAGAGACGGCGATCCGCGCCGCACAGCCGCAGAGACATGTGCGGGTGGTTTTATGATGTCGATCATAATCAAAGGTGTCAATAGTTTTGATTATGAACGACATCAGAGTATGATCAGGCCATTGTTCAGGAGTCGCAGGGGCGCGAAATGAAGATCACCAAGACGCAATCACTCGCCAACCGAGCTCATATTGTGGAGACGGCGTCAGAGCTGTTTCGTGAGCGTGGCTATGACGGTGTGGGTGTGGCAGAACTCATGGCTACTGCGGGTTTTACCCAGGGAGGCTTCTACAAACACTTTGGCTCCAAGGCCGATCTGATGGCCGAAGCGGCCGAAAACAGCCTGGCCAAATCCCTGTCGAGTACCTGCGATCTCGACGTGCCGGAATTTGTAAACCTGTACGTGTCCAGGGACCACCGAGACGGCAGGGGAGCGGGGTGCACCCTGGCAGCCCTGTGTGGTGACGCCGCCCGTCAGTCCGATGATCTGAAGGCGACCTTTGCCAGTGGCGTTGAAAACACGCTTGCAGCACTCGAGGACAAGTACACGGCGGGTGTGGATGTCACCAGGCAAGAGGCCCGCGCGAAAATGATCGACCTGCTGGCCCATGCAATCGGTGCGGTCATGCTGTCGCGGGCGTGTCCGGATGACTCGGCCCTGGCGGATGAAATATTGGAAACGTGCCGCGCTGAGATAATCGCATCCCTGCCATCGAGTAAAGAAAGCAGCGCATGAGTGGCAAGATGGGCGCTGACTGATACGTCCAAGATGGCAAGATGAACTCTGCTCAGGTTTACTGTCTCTGAGTAGTGGTTTTACCGACGTCACCCGTCGGGTCATCTAGGTCATCGAATGGATAAATACACCCCCCACACCTGGGAACCCCACGAGCGCCCGAGCCTGCCCGGTTCGCCGTCGACGCCGTGGCACCCCACCCACAAGCGCTGGCTGTATGCGCTGGTCGGCGTGCTGGTGGCAATCACCGGTGGCCTGGGCAACGCGCTGGTCATCGCCAACCTGCAATACCTGCAAGGCGCGCTCGGGGCGACCACCGCGGAAATGGCCTGGCTGCCCGCCGCCTATGTGATGACCAACGTGTGCATGAACCTGCTGCTGGTGAAGTTTCGCCAGCAATTCGGCCTGCGGGCGTTTACCGAGGTGTTCCTGGTGCTGTACGCGCTGGTGACCTTCGGCCACTTGTTCGTCAACGACCTTAACTCGGCCATCGCGGTGCGGGCGGCCCATGGCATGGTCGGCGCGGCGCTGAGTTCGTTGGGCTTGTACTACATGATCCAGGCGTTCCCGGCGAAGTGGCGGTTGAAATCCCTGGTGCTGGGGTTGGGCACGGCGCAATTGGCCTTGCCGCTGGCGCGACTGTTCTCCGAAGACCTGCTGCAAATTGCCGAGTGGCGTGGTTTGTACCTGTTCGAACTGGGCATGGCGCTGATCTGCCTGGGCTGTGTGTTCCTGCTCAAGCTGCCCCCCGGCGACCGCTTCAAGACCTTTGAAAAACTTGATTTCCTCACCTTCGCCATCCTCGCCAGCGGCGTGGCCCTGCTGTGCGCGGTGCTGTCCCTGGGGCGTATCGACTGGTGGCTGGAGGCCCCTTGGATCGGCGTGGCCTCGGCCTGTTCCCTGGTGCTGATCATGGCCGGCCTGGCCATCGAACATAACCGCGCCAACCCGCTGCTGATGACGCGCTGGCTGGGCAGCGGCACCATGATTCGCCTGGCGCTGGCGGTGATCCTGATTCGCATGGTGCTGTCGGAGCAGTCCACCGGTGCTGTCGGGTTCATGCAGATGTTGAACATGAGCTACCAGCAGATGCACACGCTGTACGTGGTGATGCTGGCGGGGGCGATTGCCGGGTTGGTGGTCAGTGCGCTGACGATCAACCCGGCGCACCTGCTGATGCCGCTGGTGATTTCCCTGGCGCTGATGGCCACCGGCTCGGTGATGGACAGTTTCTCCAGCAACCTCACGCGCCCGCAGAACCTGTACATCAGCCAGTTCCTGCTAGGCTTCGGCGGTACGTTCTTTCTGGGGCCGACCATGGTGCTGGGGACCAAAAACGTGTTGGCCAACCCGCGTAACCTGGTGAGCTTTTCGGTGATGTTCGGGATTTGCCAGAACCTCGGCGGCCTGATAGGCGCGGCCTTGCTCGGCACCTTCCAGATCGTGCGCGAGAAGTATCACTCCAGCATGATCGTCGAGCACCTGACCTTGCTCGACCCGCGTGTGGCCGCGCGGGTGCAGAGCGGCGGGTCGGCCTATGGCGGTATCATCGCCGACCCGGAACTGCGCAACCTGATGGGCATCCGCAGCCTGGCCACCGCGGCGACCCGTGAGGCCAATGTCATGGCCTACAACGATGTGTTCATGCTGATCGCGATTATCGCGATCCTGACCATGATCTGGATCTTTATCCGCAGTCTGTGGCTGATGAGCACCACTAAAGCAGCCACTCCCGTTCAACCCAGCGGCGCTACTTCATGACCGAACCGACCACCACGACCACCAATGCCATCGCCGCCACCCCGGAAGGCACCACGCCACCCGGTGCCACGGTCACCGAGCCGCGCTCGTTGCGCGTGCGCATCCTCTCGTCACTGGGTTTCGCCGCGATTGCCATCGTCGGGGTGCTGATCGTGCTGTATGCCTGGCAACTGCCGCCGTTCAGCAGCGCGGTGGAAACCACCGAGAACGCTCTGGTGCGTGGCCAGGTAACCATCATCGGCCCGCAGCTCAGCGGCTATGTGTTCGAGGTGCCGGTGCAGGACTTCCAGTACGTCAAGGCCGGCGACCTGCTGGTGCGCCTGGATGACCGCATCTACAAGCAGCGCCTCGACCAGGCGCTGGCGCAACTGGCGGTGCAGAAGGCTTCGCTGGCCAATGTGGTGCAGCAACGCAACAGTGCCGAAGCCACCATCAAGCTGCGCCAGGCCGCACTGGTGGATAGCCAGGCCCAGGCGCGCAAAAGCACCGCCGACCTGCGCCGCAATGAAGAGCTGATCAGCGACGGTTCGGTGTCCAAGCGCGAGCTGGACGTGACCCGCGCCGCCAATGCGCAGACCATCGCGGCGGTGGCACAGGCCCAGGCGAGCCTGGAAATTGCGCGGCAGGATTTGCAAACGGTGATCGTCAATCGCGGCTCCCTGGAAGCGGCGGTCGCGAGTGCCGAGGCCGCAGTGGAGTTGGCGCGTATCGACCTGTCCAACACCCGCATCACCGCGCCGCGTGACGGGCAGCTGGGGCAGATTGGCGTGCGTCTGGGAGCCTACGTCAACTCCGGAGCGCAGTTGATGGCGCTGGTGCCGAAGCAGCTGTGGGTGATCGCCAACATGAAGGAAACCCAGATGGACAATGTGCAGGTCGGCCAGCCGGTGACCTTCACCGTGGATGCGCTGAACCACCGCAGGTTTCACGGCACGGTGCAGCATATTTCCCCGGCCACGGGGTCGGAATTCAGCCTGTTGCAGGCGGACAACGCGACGGGCAACTTTGTGAAGATTGCCCAGCGCGTGCCGGTAAGGATTACGGTGGACCCGGATCAGGCTGAGAGTGAACGGTTGCGGCCGGGGTTGTCGGTTGTCGTGAGTATCGATACGGCTGGGCGCCTCAAAAACTCTCCACCTTGAGCAAGCTCGCTCCTACAGGGGGCTGTATTTCAGGTTGAAATTGAGTTGGACCGACTGATTGTGTTCCAGCAGTTTCAGGCCCGGCCGTCCCGCCAGGTGATGAGCATTCACCGGATGACTCACCGGCTCGATGCAAAAGAACCCCAGCCCCGGCGGGCAGTACAGCAGAAAGTAGTCGGCGCCGCTGGCCTGGCATTCCAGCGCATAGCCCAGGTCCGGCTGTTCGATCCGGCAATACCCGTCCCACTGGCAAAACCCGTTGTCCACCAGGCCTTCGGGCAGGGTATTCAATACCTGGAAATCCCACTCGCCCGGCACCGGCGTCAACCCGGTCGGCAGCTTGGACGCGTCACTCATCCACACCTGCGCGGCCCTGGCCTGCAACCGGGTACCCGGCCGGCGCGGAAAGTACGGATGCAAGCCCACGCCATGCCACGCCGCTGTTTCGGCCAGGTGCGTCACCCGCAGCTCGATACTCAACGCCCCGTCGATCAAGCGAATCCGCTGCTCGGCGCGATAGGCAAACGGCGTGTCACAGCGTACTTCCAGCACTGCTTCATCCGCCGACTGGCTGACCACCTGCCACGCCTGTTGCCAGGCCGAACCGTGAATCGGCAAAGGATCGGTCAGGCTGTTGGGCGTGAGCGCGAGCCAACCGTCGGGGTTGTCGAAACCGCCGTGGGCAATGCGGTTGGACCAGGGCACCAATGGATAGCACCCCAGCTTGCCCGGCAAACCGGTATGGATCGCCTGCTCATCGTTATGGCGCAGCAACGGCTGGCCGGTGGCGCGCACGGACCAGTTGACGATGCTGCCGCCCACGGCCGGATTCAAGGTGAGGTGGGTCAGGCTGTCTTCAAGTTCAATCATCACAACACCACGCTTGGCAGCCATAGCGACAGCGCCGGAATGTACGTCACCGCAATCAGCACCAGGAACAGCACCGCGTAGAACGGCAGCAGCGCCTTCACGGTCTTCTCGATACTCACCTTGCCCACCGCCGCACCCACGAACAGCACCGCACCCACCGGCGGCGTAATCAAGCCAATGCCGAGGTTGACCAGCATGATCATGCCGAAGTGCACCGGGTCGACGCCGATACCGAGCACCACCGGCAGCAGGATCGGCGTGAGGATCAGGATCAGCGGCGCCATGTCCATCACCGTGCCGAGCAACAGCAGCATGGCGTTGATGCACATCAGGATCACGTAGCGGTTGTCCGACAGGGTCAGGAACAGGGTGGTGATCTTCGCCGGGATCTGCATCAAGGTCATGATGTAGCCGAAGCTGGCGGCGAAGGCGATCAGGATCATCACGATGGAAATGGTGCGCACCGTGCGGTGCATCAGCTTGGGCAGCTCGCTCCATTTGTAGTCGCGGTAGATGAACATGGTCACGAAGAACGCCCACAGCACCGCAATCGCGGCGGACTCGGTAGCGGTGAAGATGCCCGACAGGATGCCGCCGAGGATGATCACCATGGCCATCAGGCCCCACAGCGCGTCGGCGCAGATTTTCAGGGCCTGTTTCAAAGGGATGACTTCGCCCTTGGGGTAGTTGCGTTTTTTCGCGAAGATCAGGCACAGCACCATCAGGCACGCGCTCATCAACAACCCAGGCACCACGCCGGCCATGAACAGCGAGGCGATGGACACCGTGCCGCCCGCCGCCAGGGAGTAGAGCACCGAGTTATGGCTGGGCGGGGTCAATAGCGCCTGCACCGAACCACTGACGGTAACTGCGGTGGCAAATTCCCGTGGGTAGCCACGGCGCTCCATTTCCGGGATCAGCACCGAGCCGACCGAGGCGGTGTCGGCCACCGACGAGCCGGAGATGGCGCCGAAAAACGTCGAGGCCATGATGTTCACCAGCGACAGGCCGCCGCGCACAAAGCCCACCAGCACCCCGGCAAACGCCACCAGCCGGCGCGACATGCCGCCCTCGGCCATGATCGCCCCCGCCAGCACGAAGAACGGAATCGCCATCAGCGAAAACTTGTTCACCCCGCCTGCGACCTGAATCATCAGGGCCTGGAACGGGATGTCGATCCACCATGCGCCAATCAGCGCCGACAAACCCAGGGCGTAGGCCACCGGCATGCCGATCAGGATCAGGGCGATAAAGCTGCCCAGCAGAATCAATGCGTCCATATCAGGCAGCCCCTTCGCTTTCTTCCACCAGGTCGAAGCGCACCACGCGCCGGTTGCTCTGGTCACCGAGCAGGAGTTTTTCCACCACGAAGATCAGGGTCAGCAGCCCGCCAATTGGAATCGGCATATAGGTGATGCCCACGCGCAGGGTCGGGATGGCGCTCATGAACTGGTTCCAAGTCGACAGGCACAGCTTGGTGCCCCAGATGGCCATGAACAGGCAGATGGTGCCCATCAGCAGTTGCGAAAGGATGCCGACGATGCGGCGCTGGGCGGGCGGCAGGCGGTCCGTGACCATGGCCACCGACATATGTGCACCGGCGCGGTAGCTGGCGGCGGCGCCGATAAAGGTGAACACCAGCATCAGCAGGATGGCGGTGGGTTCCGGCCAGCTGGAGCCGGTGCCGAGGATGTAGCGGGCGAAGATGCCCCAGGGGATGATCAGTGCGACGCCGAGAACCGAGAGGCCGGCGACCCAGATGCAGGTCATGTAGATGCGGTCGTTGATGCGCAGCAGTAGATTCTTCATGGCGTTCACCGTAACCGGGCGCGTCGGTGCAGACCGCGCCGGGCCTTTTGCGAGAGGCAGGAGAGGTTATTGAACGGCGTCGATGCGCGCGATGATGTCGGCGTAAGGCGCGCCGTACTTGGCGCGAACCGCTGCGGTGGCGTCATAGAAGGGCTTTTTGTCGACGGTGATGAACTCGACACCGGCCTTTTTGAGTTTTTCCTCACTGCTGGCGGACTTGGCATCCCACAGCGCGCGTTCATCGGCCTGGGCGGCCTTGGCGGCGTTTTTGACCATGACCTGTTGCGCCGGGGTGAGCTTGTTCCAGGTGATTTTCGACATCACGATGGGCTCAGGCAGGATCAGGTGCTCGGTGAGGGTGTAGTACTTGGCGTTCTGGAAGTGGTTGTGTTCGAGCATGGTCGGCGGGTTGTTCTCCGCGCCGTCGATCACCCCGGTCTGCAGGGCGCTGAAGATCTCGCCGGTGTCCATGGCAATGCCGTTGGCGCCCATCGCGTTGAAGGCATCGATGAACAGCGGGTTACCTTGCACACGGATCTTCATGCCCTTGAGGTCTTCGATCTTGCGCACCGGCTTCTTGGTGTAGAGGTTGCGCGTGCCGCCGTCCATCCAGGCCAGGGCCACCAGGCCGAACTCGGAGTCGGTGATCTTGGCGAGAATTTCGTCGCCGATTTCGCCATCGATGACCTTGCGCATATGCGCCTGGTCGCGGAACACGAACGGCAGGTTGAACACGTTCACGTCCGGCACCACTGGCCCGACGATGCCGAGGCTGACGCGGGTCATCTGCACGGCGCCGACCTGGGCCTGTTCGACCACTTCTTTCTCGGAGCCCAGCACGCCACCGGGGAAGTATTTGAAGGTCAGTTCGCCGTTGCTTTCCTTGGTCAGGGCCTTGCCCATGTTTTCTTCGGCAACAACGGTGGGGTAGCCGGCGGGGTGGATGTCGGCGAATTTGATTTCCAGCGCGTGGGCGGCGCTGCTGAGGGTAAAGACTGCGACGGCGAGCAAGGTGCGTTTGAAGTCCATGGGAGTCACTCCTGTGTTGTTATTGTTGTATTCAAGGCACAGCGATGCAGCTAGAGAGTAAACGTCGGTTCAGGCAGTCCTTGGACGCCGGGGTTGAGGGCGAACACGCCGCCGGACACTGACTGTTCACTCTGGTCGTCACGGATCGAGGTGACAAACAGGGTGTCCAGGCGGCTGCCGCCGAAGGCGCACATGGTGGGTTTTTTCACCGGTACGCTCAGGGAGCGGTCCAGGCGACCATCGGGGGTAAAACGGTGGATCAGGCCGGCGTCGTTGGCGCAGATCCAGTAGCAGCCATCGGCGTCCACGGCGGCGCCGTCGGGGCGGCCGAGGAAGTTGTGCATGTCGACGAACACGCGACGGTTGGACGGCGTGCCGGTGTCGATGTCGTAGTCGAAGGCCCAGATCTGCTGCACCAGCGGGTGCGAATCCGAGGCGTACATCGTGCGGCCATCGGGGCTGAAGGCCAGGCCGTTCAGGGTGATAAAACCGTCCAGCTGGGCATGGGGTGCTGAACCCGATGCATAGCGATAGAGGATGCCTTCGGCGGCATTCGCGCCCATGTTCAGCACCATGCTGCCGGCCCAGAAACGTCCTTGGCGATCACAGCGGCCGTCGTTCAGGCGCATGTCCGGGCGTGGGTGCTCGACGCTGGCCAACGGCGTGGTGTCGAGGCTGCCGTCGTTGTGCGGCGTGAGTTGGAAGAAACCGGTTTCCATCCCGGCGACCCAGTTGCCCGCGGTGGTGCGGGCGATGCAGGCGAGCATCTGCGGGGCTTTCCAAGCGGCAACGTGGCCGGTGGCGGCGCTCCAGCGTTGCAGGCCGCCGTGGGGGATGTCCACCCAGTACAGGGCGTTTTCCTCGGGCACCCACACCGGGCATTCGCCCACGGCATTGCGGGCGTCGACGATCAATTCAGCAGTCATGGCAACTCATTCCCTTGGGTGGGTGTGAACTCAGTCATCGAATGGCCCGGCGGCGCAGAACGCGCCACCCTGATAGACCTTGGCCGGGTCATCGGCGGCCACCGGTGGCTGGGCTTCGACCTGGGCGCGGAAGACTTCGGAGCTGTCTTTCGGGGCGTAGCCCAGGTGTGCGGCATAGCGGTTGTCCCACCAGGTGTCGAGGTTATCCGACATGCCGTAGACCACGGTGTGGCCGACGTTCGGCGTATACAGCGCGCGTTCGAGCAGTTGGGTCAGGTCGTCGAAGCTCAGCCAGGTGTGCATCATCCGGCGGTTCTGCGGTTCCGGGAACGAGGAGCCGATGCGGATGCTCACGGTCTCGATGCCGTAGCGGTCGAAGTAGAAGCTCGCCATGTCTTCGCCGTAGGACTTGGACAGGCCGTAGTAGCTGTCGGGGCGGCGTGGAGAGTGGGCGTCGATGGTTTCGGTCTGCTTATAGAAACCGATCACATGGTTGGAACTGGCGAAGATCACGCGCTTGACCCCATGACGGCGCGCGGCTTCGTAGATATGGAAGGTACCGCTGATATTGGCGCCGAGGATCTCTTCAAACGGACGCTCCACCGATACACCGCCGAAGTGCAGGATGGCGTCGACGCCTTCCACCAGGTGGTGCACCGCTTGTTTGTCGGCGAGGTCGCAGGGCTGGACTTCTTCCGAAGCATCGGCTGCCGGGGCCATAGTGGCGATGTCCGACAGGCGCAGCACCTGGGCGTAAGGACGCAGGCGCTCGCGCAGGACTTTGCCGAGGCCGCCGGCGGCACCGGTGAGCAGCAGACGGTTGAAGGGCGTGGAGGTGGTCGTGGTCATGGGGATTCCAAATTTTTGTTGTAGGTTGTCGTATGACTATGCCGAAGTATTGGTAGGGATCCCCCAGGTTGTCAACGTTCTTGCGGACAGAGTGCGGAGCAAAATGTGGGAGAGGGCTTGCCCTCGATGAGGGCATGCCAGTGAATGCATCTGTTACTGACCCACCGCCATCGAGAGCAAGCCCCCTCCCACAGGGGATTTTCTGGGGCTGGGAGACTAGGTTCTACAGCAGGGAGAGTGGATAGCTGATAAAGATCCGGTTTTCGTCGAACTCGTTGGTGCTGAAATCCCGGCGCATGGTTGCGTTGCGCCATTTCACGTTGAGGTTCTTCAACGCACCGCTCTGCACGGTGTAGGCCAGCTCCGATTCGCGTCCCCATTCCTTGCCATCGGTGATCGCCCCGGTGTGCACGTTACTGCCGCTGATATAGCGGTTCATCAGGGTCAGCCCTGGCACACCGAGCACCACGAAGTTGAAGTCATGCCGTACCTGCCAGGATTTTTCCTTGGCATTGTCATAACTGGAGTTGTAGCTGTCGTTGGCCAGGGTGCCGCCGCTGGTGCCGTTGACGCGCATCCACACGCTGTCGCCGGTGAGTTTCTGCAAGCCAACGTAAAAGGTGTTGCCGCCGTATTTGGCCGAGAGCAGGGCGAACACGGTTTTGTTGTCGAGGTCGCCGGCCAGGGCGCTGCCGTCTTCCTTGCCGTTGAAGAAACCCAGGTTGGCACCCAGGGTCCAGTCGCCCACAGGCTGGCTGTGGGTCAGGTTGACGTACTGCTGCTGGTAGATATCAGTCAACTCGGCGTACCACACGCCAACCTGGGTGCGCTTGTCGTTGAAGGTGTATTCGCCGCCGCCAAAGTTGAAGCGATCAGAGGTGAACGCGGCTTTGCCGTTCATGAACATGTCTTCCATGCTCGCGTCGTTGCGCGGGCTGTTGCCGCGAAACTGGCCGCCGTAGAGAGTCAGGCCGGCGATTTCGTTGGACGTCACCTGGCCGCCACGAAAGGTCTGGGGCAGCGAGCGGCCATCGTCGGAGCGCAGGATCGGCAGCACCGGCATCCACTCGCCGACCTTCAATTCGGTCTTCGACAGCCTGGTTTTCAGCGCCACGCCCAAGCGCCCGAAGTTATCGGCGGGGCGGCCGTCATCGTGGATCGGCAGCAACTGGGTGCCGCCGGTGCCTTTGCCGCCATCGAGCTTCTGCGAATACAGCCCCAGCACATCAATGCCGAACCCTACGGTGCCCTGGGTGAAGCCGGACTTGGCGTCGAGAATAAAACTCTGCGTCCACTCTTCGGCCTTGCCCTGAGGGTTGCTCGGGTTGGTGAAGTTGCGGTTGAAGTAGGCGTTGCGCAGGTTGAGCGTGGCCTTGGCGTCGTCGACGAACCCTTCGGCGTGGGCGACGAGGGGCAGGGCGAAGGCCAGGCTGCCGAGACCGATAAGGCTGATACACGACGAGGAATTACGGGCGAATTGACTCACAGTGACGCTCCCTTTCATTTGTTGTTTTTATTATTTGTTATACGTCGTCGTACAACATTGAGGCGGATATTTGCGGGGTTTTCGTGGAGTGTCAAGCGGAAGTTATGCGATGACTGGGTGTGGGTTGATCTAGAACGGGCACCGCCCCTCCCACATTCAGCCCGCCAGGACCATCGGCGGCAAAGTGCCAAGGAGTGAAACGGCAGCTACTGCACAAACACCGAGCAGCCATTCCACCATTACGCTGGCCTTCAAGCTGCCCAGTCGCTGTTCGCAGTGGTCAAGGCGCAACCGGTTCAACAATGCAAGCGCCAACATGCCCAGCACCAGCATCACCTTGATCAACAGAATCAGGGCAAAACCACTGAACAAGGGGGTGGGCCACAGCTGCCCGGTGAGTACGCGCACATTGATCAGGCCGGTCACCAGCAAACCGGTGATCAGGCCATAACCCACGCCGCTGAAACGACGCAGGACCGGCGCCAGCTCAACACCGTGTGGCGGCCTGAGGATCAATACCAGCAGCAATAACCCCCCCAACCATGCGCCAACGCACATCAGGTGCACCACCTGGTTGAGGATCAACAACTGCCCGCTCAGCCCATCGAGCATGGCGCCATGGCCGACCGGGGCCAGGGTCATCAGCAACAGCGTGATCAACGGCAGACGCGGGGCCTTCCACGCGGTCGTCAGGGCGATGACCAGCAAGCCATTCAACATCAGGTGCCAGGTCCACACCTGACCAAAAAAAGTCTTGCCCAGCACCAACTGCACGGTCGACAGTTCCAGCGCCGCCGGCCATGAACCGGCCATGCTGGCGGTAATCAACCCTAACCAGATCATCCCCGACGCGAGGGCCGTCCACGCCAGCCCGCGGGTGATGCGCAACAATTGCCGGTCCAGCAGCGGCTGCGGTTCAGCGCCCAGGAGCCAGGGCCTGAATACACAGGCCCCGAACATCAACAGCACGACGCTGAAATGCACGAACCGGCACAGCACCAGCAGCGTTGCCATGGGTTATTGGCCGACCTTGAAGCTGTATTCACCGTTGCTTTTGTGGGTGTCGACCGACACCGCATTCCACACCACTTTGTAGTTACCGGCCGCGAGCGGTGCGGCAGGCGTCACCACCAGGGTTTTCTTGTCGGCGTCCGGGGTTTCCAGGCCTTTGATGGCGATTTCGGTGCCGTCCTTGCTCAAGGACACTTTGGTGAAGGTGGCTTCGACGCCTTCGCTGAAGGTCAGGCGCAGATCTTTGGGCGCAGTGACGCTGCTGTCTGCCGCAGGCGTGGCGCTTTTGAGATGAGCATGGGCAAATGCTGTTGAGGCACCCAGCAGGGAGGCGAGCAGGGCGACAGTGGTCAGGGTTTTCTTGATCAACATTGTGCAATACCCATCAATGGTTAGGAGCGGGCAGTGTACGAAGTTTCGACTGCGCCTGTCGCCCCGATCTAGAGCGGTGGTAGTCTTTGGGTCATGTCTTTGTCAGGGAGCCCTTATGGGCAATCACAAGAGCGGAATTCGCCGGGTCAACGTCGAAAAAATCCTGCTGGCGGCGGAGAAGATCTTCGCCGAAAAGGGCTACGGCAGCACCGCCATGGCCGATATTGCCGAAGAAGTGCAACTGCCGCGCTCCAACCTGCATTACTACTTCACCACCAAGAGCGAGCTGTACAGCGCGGTGCTGTTCGACCTGCTGGAAGTGTGGAAGCAGGACGCCCTCAGCTTCGAGACCTTCGATGACCCCCGGGTGGTGCTCAGCAGCTATATCCGCGCCAAGATGCAACGCTCGCGCACACGGCCCTATGGCTCCAAGGTCTGGGCCAACGAGATCATCCACGGCGCGCCGACACTCGGTGAGGCCCTGGATGAGAGCCTGTACGACTGGGCCAAGATGAAGGAAGCGAAAATTCGCCAGTGGGTGGAAGACAAACGCATCCTGCCGGTGGAGCCTTCGAGCCTGCTGTACATGATCTGGGCTTCGACCCAGCACTATGCCGACTTTGACCACCAGGTGAAGATTTTGAATGATCACCAGCCGTTGTCGGATATGCAGTTCGAGAAGGCGATCCAGACGGTGACCAGTGTGATTTTGCGTGGGATTGGGTTGGAGCCTTGAGTATTGTGGTGGGGCTTAGGGCCTCATCGGGGGCAAGCCCCCTCCCACATTTGATGTGTGGTGTGGGAGGGGGCCCCCGATAGTGGCCTGAAGGACTACACCGCCTCTCGATAGGGATTCCTCGGATCCTGCGTCCAATTCAAAAACGGCTTGCCCGTGTCGATAGGCACCATCTCGATGCAATCCGCCACCGGGCAGGTGATCTGGCACAGGTTGCAGCCCACGCACTCATCATCGATCACTTCGTATTTATGCGTGCCGTCCGCCTGTTTCAGGCTGGCGATGGCCTGGTGCGAGGTATCCTCACAGGCAATATGGCAACGCCCACAGCCAATGCACGCCTCTTGGTCGATCTTGGCGATCACCTGGTAGTTGATGTCCAGGTACTTCCAGTCCGTGGTGTTGCCCACCGCCCGCCCGGAAAATTCTTGCAGGCTGGTGTAGCCCTGGCTGTCCATCCACCGCGACAGCCCATCCTTCATCTCCTCCACGATGCGAAAACCATGCAGCATCGCCGCCGTGCACACCTGCACCGCGCCGCAACCGAGGGCGACGAATTCAGCGGCGTCGCGCCAGTTGCCAATGCCGCCGATCCCGCAGATCGGCAGGCCCTGGGTCTGCGGGTCGCGGGCGATTTCGGCAACCATGTTCAGGGCAATCGGCTTGACCGCAGAGCCGCAATAACCGCCGTGGGTGCTCTGGGTGCCGACCATCGGCAGGGCGACCATGCGTTCCAGGTCCACGCTGGTGATGGAGTTGATGGTGTTGATCAGCGACACCGCGTCCGCACCGCCGCGATACGCTGCCCGCGCCGCCACACGGATGTCGGTGATATTCGGCGTGAGCTTGACGATCACCGGCAGCGAGCAATAGGTCTTGCACCAACGCGTCACCTGTTCCACGTACTCCGGCACCTGGCCCACCGCCGCCCCCATGCCGCGTTCGGGCATGCCGTGAGGGCAGCCGAAGTTCAGCTCGATACCGTCGCAGCCGGTGGCTTCCACCAGGGGCAGGATGTTTTTCCAGGATTCCTCAACGCAGGGCACCATCAGCGACACGATCAGCGCGCGGTCGGGCCAATCCTTTTTCACCTGGGTGATTTCCCGCAGGTTGATCTCCAGGGAACGGTCGGTGATCAGCTCGATATTATTGATGCCCAGCACTTCACGGTTGGCGCCGTAGTGCGCCGAGTAACGCGATGACACATTGACCGCCGCCGGGTCTTCACCCAGGGTTTTCCACACCACGCCGCCCCAGCCCGCTTCAAACGCACGCACCACGTTGTAGGCTTTGTCGGTGGGTGGCGCGGAGGCCAGCCAGAACGGGTTGGGGGCCTTGATACCGGCGAACACAATCGAGAGATCGGCCATTACGCAGCCTCCACATTCAGCATGAGTTGGGCGTGCATGGCTTCGGCGGCCAGCTTGCCGTGTTGCACCGCCTGCACGGTGAGGTCCTGGCCGAGGCTGACGCAGTCGCCGCCGGCATAGACCCCAGGGATGCTGGTGCGCAGCTGTTCGTCGACGAAGATACGCTCGCCGACGCGGTGCAGCTGTTGCGCCAGGGGATCGTGCAAGGCCTCGCCGTCAAAACCCTGCCCGATGGCCTTGAAGATGGCATCGGCGGCCAGTTCGAAAGTTTCTCCGGTAGGGTGAAGACGGCCGTTTTCCAGGCGGGTGCGGGCGAAGCGCATGCCGCGTACGTGGCCCTGGTCGTCGAGCAGGACTTCTTCGGGTTGGGCCCAGGTCAACAGGCGCACCTGATTGGCCTTGGCGATGTCCTGCTCATGGTGGGTGGCGCCCATGTCGGCCAGGCCACGGCGGTAGACGAGGTTCACGTCACGGGCGCCGAGCCGGGCCATTTGCACGGCCATGTCGATGGCGGTATTGCCGGCGCCGAGCACGATGCAGCGGTCGGCCAGGGGCAGCTGGGTCAGGTCGTCGGCCTGGCGCAGTTCGCGGATATAGTCGGTGGCGGCGAGCAGGCCGGGCGCGTCCTCATGGGGTAAGCCGAGTTGCTTGCTCGCAGCCAGGCCCAGGCCGAGGAACACCGAGTCGAATTGCTGGTGCAGTTCGCTCAAGGTCAGGTTGTCGCCCAGGCGCTGGCCGTGGCGGATTTCGATGCCGCCGATCTGCAGGAGAAAATCCAGTTCCTTCTGGGCGAAGTCGTCCACCAGCTTGTACTTGGCGATCCCGTATTCATTCAGGCCGCCGGCTTTTTCCCGCGCTTCGAAGATCACCACGTCATGCCCGTGCAGGGCTGCGCGATGAGCGCAGGCCAGCCCTGCGGGACCCGCACCGACCACGGCGATGCGTTTGCCGGTCGGTGCGGCACGCTGGAACGGGTGTTCGCTGAAGTGTGCGTTGTCTACCGCATAGCGCTGCAACAGGCCGATCAGCACCGGCGCGCATTCTTCGGCGTTGTTACGGACACAGGCTTGCTGGCAGAGGATCTCTGTCGGGCAGACTCGCGCGCAGCTGCCGCCGAGGATGTTGGCCGAGAGGATTTTCTGCGCTGCGCCCTGGACGTTGTCGGTGTGGATATTGCGGATGAACGACGGGATGTCGATTTCGCTGGGGCACGCGTTCACACACGGGGCGTCGTAGCAATACAGGCAGCGGGAGGCTTCCAGTTGGGCCTGGCGCGCGTTGAGAGGCGGCGCCAGGTCGGTGAAATGGCTGGCGAGGGTGGCCCCGTCTTCATGGGGGTGGGGGAGGTGGGTCAGGGTCTGGATCACGGTGTTGGCCTCACGGTTTTTTTGGATTGCCTCTAAGTGGGCATTTTTGTTGCCTGTACTGGGCTCATCGGGGGCAAGCCCCCGATAGCGGTCTCAGCGCTTCACAGCAACCGGCCTGGAATGCTCCGCCCGCTTGCTCAACTGCTCAAACACCGACGGATACGCCGGCCGTTCCACATAGCGCCCGGCGCCGCGCTCGGCGCGCAGGTCGCCATCGGCCCAGACCAGCTTGCCCTGGCTGATGGTGTGGCTCGGCACGCCGCGCACGGTCTTGCCTTCGAAGATGTTGAAGTCGACCTTCTGATGGTGCGTCTTGGCGGAAATGGTCCGCGTACCCTCGGGGTCCCACAGCACCAGGTCGGCATCCGCACCCACGCGGATCGCGCCTTTGCGCGGGTAGAGGTTGAAGATTTTCGCGGTGTTGGTGGAGGTCAGCGCGACGAACTCCTGCATCGACAGGCGTCCGGTGTTGACCCCTTCGTGCCACAGCAGCGCCATGCGGTCTTCGATACCGGCGGTGCCGTTGGGGATCTTGCTGAAATCGTCACGCCCGGCGGCTTTTTGCTCGGCGCAGAAGCAGCAGTGGTCGGTGGCGGTGGTGTGCAGGTTGCCCGATTGCAGGCCATGCCACAGCGCTTCCTGATGCCCGCGTGGACGGAACGGCGGGCTCATCACATAGCCGGCGGCGGTTTGCCAGTCGGGGTGCTGGTAGACACTGTCGTCCAGCAGCAGGTGGCCGGCGAGCACTTCGCCGTAGACCGCCTGGCCCTTGCCCCGGGCGTAGGTGATTTCATCCAGCGCCTCCTTGGTAGACACGTGCACCAGGTACAGCGGCGTGCCGATGGTCTCGGCGATACGAATCGCGCGGCTGGCCGCCTCGCCTTCCACCTGGGAAGGGCGCGACAGCGGGTGCGCTTCCGGCCCGGTGATGCCCTGGGCCATCAGCTTGCGTTGCAGGTGGTACACCAGCTCGCCGTTTTCCGCATGCACGGTGGGCACGGCGCCGAGTTCCAGGCAGCGTTCGAAGCTGGCCACCAGGGTGTCGTCGGCCGCCATGATTGCGTTCTTGTAGGCCATGAAATGCTTGAAGCTGTTGATGCCGTGATGGCTGACCAGCTCGGCCATTTCCTCGCGCACCTGTTCGCTCCACCAGGTGATCGCCACATGAAAGCCATAGTCGGACGCAGACTTTTCTGCCCAGCCCCGCCACTGGTGGAACGCTTCCATCAACGATTGCTGCGGGTTGGGAATCACGAAGTCGATGATCGAGGTGGTGCCCCCGGCCAGACCCGCCGCCGTGCCGCTGAAAAAATCTTCACTGGCCACTGTGCCCATGAAGGGCAGTTGCATATGGGTATGGGGGTCGATGCCGCCGGGCATCAAATATTGTCCGCTGCCGTCGAGTTGTTCAGTGCCGGCGGGAATATCCAGGTCCGTGCCAATAGCGCGAATCAGACCGCCTGCGCATAAAACATCGGCGCGGTAACTTTCATCATGGGTAATAACGGTGGCGCCACGGATCAACAGCGACATGTCGAGTTCCTCACAGGCTTGACCGGCTTGTGCCAGTTCTAAGTGTTGTATTGCTACGCGCCGATGGGCGGTTAATTCCTGTCATCGGTGACAGGAATAGAAACTAGCCCGAGTTTTTCGATTGAGCAAGAAGATTTTTTATAAGCTTATGCAGTATTTAATCTATTGATTTATAAGGATAAAAATACAAAATCACCAAAATGTAGCGGTCTCTCACCATTTTGACGCACTTGACAGGTTCTCAATATGAGCAACATTTCTTATTGCAAATCAGACGCTTGAGACATGCCTCTTGACGGGGTCGGTAAATAAAAATAATTGTGGTGCACCAGATTGAGTCCTGACCGTTCGGATAATTAGCGCGTTATTTAGCCTGAGTAGCGCGGCAAGTACCGCAGGCACAATCGGAAAGCTGATTAACATCAGCGAGTTATATAAGCGGTGCGGGTTCGAGAGCGGTTGTCGGCACGGTTATTGAGTGCAGTGGCGGCTGGCCGGACCCGTGATGTCATGTTGTTTACGAGGTACTCCGGCCACCCAGCGTTCAGCGCGGGGTGAGCAACAATAATTCGAAAAAACCGTGGAGCGGCCATGCAACAGAACAGATCGCAAGTCATTGAGCGCAACGGCCTGTACGAACTCGACGCCGGCCCCGACGTCCTCGACAGCCCTCGCTACAACCACGACATGGCACCGACCAAGGTGCACGAACGCACCTGGAACAAGTGGCACATCACCGCGCTGTGGGTCGGCATGTCGATCTGCGTGCCCACGTACACCCTGGGCGGTGTGCTCACCGCGTATTTCGGGTTGTCGGTGGGCGAGGCGCTGATGGCGATTTTGCTCGCCAATATCGTGGTGCTGATCCCGCTGACCCTCAACGCGTTCCCCGGCACCAAGTACGGCATTCCGTTTCCGGTGTTGCTGCGTTCGTCCTTCGGCATCCTCGGCTCGAACGTGCCGTGCCTGATCCGCGCGTTGGTGGCGTGCGGCTGGTTTGGTATCCAGACGATGTTTGGCGGGCTGGCGATTCACCTGTTCCTGGGCTCGATTTTCGAGGGGTGGAAGTCCCTCGGCGGCACCGGTGAAGTGATCGGCTTCATGATGTTCTGGTGCCTGAATTTATGGGTGGTGCTGCGCGGCGCCGAGTCGATCAAGCGCCTGGAAACCCTGTCGGCGCCGTTGCTGGTGGCGGTGGGTATTGGCCTGCTGGTGTGGGCGATGCCGAATGTGTCTCTCAGCGAACTGATGGCGATCCCGCCCAAGCGTCCCGAGGGCGCGAGCCTTACCGGTTACTTCATGGCCGGCCTGACCGCGATGGTGGGCTTCTGGGCCACCTTGTCGCTGAATATTCCCGACTTCAGCCGCTACGCCAAAAGCCAGAAGGACCAGATCCTCGGGCAGATTTTCGGCCTGCCGCTGACCATGTTCCTGTTCGCCGCCCTCGGCGTGATCATGACCGCCGCCTCGGTGAAACTGGTGGGCGTCAGCGTGTCCGATCCCGTGACCCTGATCGGCCATATCCAGAGCCCGGTGTGGGTGGCCGTGGCCATGGCGCTGATCATCGTCGCGACCTTGTCCACCAACACCGCCGCGAACATCGTCTCGCCCACCAACGACTTCCAGAACATCGCGCCCAAGCTGATCAACCGCACCACGGCGGTGATCCTCACCGGTTTGGTGGGGTTGGTGCTGATGGGCCATGAACTGCTGAAAAAACTCGGCTTGATCGTCTCTGATGTGAGCCTGGAAACCGTGTATTCCAACTGGTTGCTGGGCTACTCAAGCCTGCTGGGCCCGATCGCCGGGATCATGGTGGTGGACTACTTCATCACCCGCAAACAGCAACTGGACCTGGCCGGTCTGTACCGCGACGACGTGTACCCGGCGTGGAACTGGAGCGGCTTTATCGCCTTTGGCGTGCCGGTGGTGTTGACGTTGCTGTCGTTGGGCAGTGATGCGTTCAGCTGGTTCTACAGCTACGGCTGGTTTACCGGTTCGGCCTTGGGCGGGTTGTTGTATTACGGCCTGAATGCCAGGCGCGGAGCCAGCCCGGTCGTTGTCAATTCATAAGAAATACACGCCTGAGGAGATCCCCATGAACGCTGCCCTTGACGTTCTGCAATCGACCCACCAGCACATCAACCGCGACCGCTTGTGGCAGTCGCTGATGGACCTGGCCAAACTCGGTGCCACCCCCAAGGGCGGCGTGTGCCGCCTGGCCCTCACCGACCTCGACCGCAAGGCCCGCGACCTGTTTGTGCAGTGGTGCGAAGACGCCGGTTGCACCGTGACCGTCGACGGTATCGGCAATATCTTCGCGCGCCGTCCCGGTCGTAATCCCAACCTGCCGCCGGTGATGACCGGCAGCCATATCGACACTCAGCCTACGGGCGGCAAGTTCGATGGTTGCTTCGGTGTGCTGGCGGGGGTGGAAGTGTTGCGTACGCTCAATGACCTCAAGATCGAAACCGAGGCGCCCTTGGAAGTGGTGGTGTGGACCAACGAGGAAGGCTCGCGCTTCCCACCGTGCATGATGGGCTCGGGGGTATTTGCGGAGAAATTCACCCTGGCGGATACCTTGGCCAAGGTCGATGCGGACGGGGTCAGCGTGGGTGATGCGCTGAATGCGATTGGCTACGCGGGAACCCGTCCTGAGAGTGGGCACAAGGTCGGTGCGTATTTCGAGGCGCATATCGAACAAGGGCCGATTCTGGAGGATGAGAAGAAGACCATCGGCGTGGTGCTCGGCGCCCTCGGGCAAAAGTGGTTCGACCTGAAACTGCGCGGCGTTGAAGCGCATGCGGGGCCGACGCCGATGCACCTGCGCAAGGACGCCCTGGTAGGCGCGGCAGCGGTGGTGGCGGCGGTCAATGCCGCGGCGCTGGGGCATCAGCCGCATGCCTGCGGGACCGTCGGTTGCCTGCAGGCGTATCCCGGTTCACGCAACGTCATTCCTGGCGAAGTGCGCATGACCCTGGACTTCCGTCACTTGGAACCGGCGCGGTTGGATTCGATGATTGCCGAGGTGCGCACGGTGATTGACGAGACCTGTGCCAAGCATGGGCTGAGTTTTGAAATGGAACCCACGGCTGACTTCCCGCCGCTGTACTTCGACAAAGGCTGCGTTGACGCCGTGCGCGATGCGGCGAATGGGCTGGGCTTGTCGAACATGGACATCGTCAGCGGGGCAGGGCACGACGCGATTTTCGTCGCCGAGTTGGGGCCGGCGGGGATGATCTTTGTGCCGTGTGAGGGGGGTATCAGTCATAACGAAATCGAGAACGCCGCGCCGGATGACCTGGCAGCTGGGTGTGCAGTGCTGTTGCGGGCCATGGTGGCTGCATCGGCAGCCATCGCCAGCGGCAAACTCGCCGCCTGAAATGCGGGTAAAAAATGTGGGAGGGGGCTTGCTCCCGATAGCGGTGTATCAGTTACAGATAAGCTGACTGACCTACCGCAATCGGGAGCAAGCCCCTCCCACATTTGAACTGTGTTTGACGTTAAATCCAGATGGCATCCCACAGTGGGTAGTCGCCAATCCGCTCGACCAAGCCCGCCCGCAATGGATTAGCCACCATATACCGGGCCATTTTCACCAAGTCATCTTCCTTGCGCAGTGCGCGGTCATAGAAGCTTTCTTGCCAGAGCCGTCCCTTGCGTCCGCTTGCACCATTGACGGTCCTGGTGCTCTTTGACTTCACCTGGCACATCAAGTCCGCCAGCGAGCCTTTTTTCAGTTCAAGCAGCCAATGGAAATGGTCCGGCATAATCACCCAAGCCAGCGAGTTGGCGAGCCCTTGGTACTGCGCCAACCGAAATTGCCAGACCACCAAGCGAGCGAGATGGAAATTGTCGAATATCGGTATGCGTTCGTGGGTGTTGGTGGTGATGAGGTAGATACGGTTGGGTTCGCTGAATCGACCGATGCGCAGGCGGTGTGAAGCGGGTAAATCTGCCATTCCCTGGCCCTCTCAAGATGTGCTTAGAGAGGCTAGATTGGAGAGCAAGAGGTTGATGGGCAGGCTTTTGGCAGCATGTGTCTGGAATGGCGCAATCGGGGGCAAGCCCCCTCCCACATTGGCTCAGCGGCGCTTATACATTGTGTGTCTGACGCAGGACCAGTGTGGGAGGGGGCTTGCCCCCGATTGCGGTAGGCCAGCTACGGATAAACTGGCTGTTCCACCGCTATCGGGGGCAAGCTCTCTCCTGCATTTAGCCTGAACTGTGCCTGGGGGGGATGTCAGGCGCCCGGTTGCCAGCCGCCGCCTAGTGCAGTCACGAGTCCTACACTGGCCTGCAACTGCCGCGTCTGTACCGCCTGCAATGTCCGCTGCGCTTGCAACGCCGCCGTCTGCGCTGTCACCACATCCAGGTAACTCACCGCACCCGCTTGATAGCTGTTCATCGCCAGCGATTGCGTGTGTTGCGCCGCGTCCGCCGCCGCTTGCTCATCCTGCGCTTCCTGCTGCAGATCCCGCAGTTGCGCGAGGCTATCTTCTACCTCGCGCACGGCCTTCAGCACCCGGCTGCGATACTGCGCGGACGCTTCTTCAAACTCGGCCTTGGCCTGGCGTTCATTGGCACTCAAGCGCCCGCCATCAAAGATCGGCACATTCATCAACGGCCCCAGCGCCCAATACCGATTACCCGCCGAGAGCAAATTCCCCACGCCCTGCGTTTGCCCGCCGATCAACCCGGTCAAGCTGAAGTCCGGATACCACGCCGCCTTGGCCACGCCGATATTCGCGTTGGCCGCAAACACCCGGCGCTCTGCCGCCGCAATATCCGGGCGACGTTGCAGCAAGTGGCTTGGCAGCTGCGACGGAACCCCCGGCAGGGCGATCAGTTGCTGGCCGGGCGGCAGCGTAAAGTCGCTGGCTGCCACGCCCACCAACTCACCGATGGCGTGCTCGGTGAGGTTGCGTTGCGCGCGTACCTCATCCAATTGCGCCTTGGCCTGCGCCAGTTGATTTTGCGCACGGGTCAGGTCCAGCTCCGAGGCTATCTGGCCCTCGTAGCGGCTGCGGGTCAGTTGCAACGCCTGGCTGAAATCGTCCAACGAGCCGGTGAGAATCCGGGTCTGCGCATCCAGCCCATTGAGCTGCACGTACAAGGTCGCCAACTGACGTTGCAAACTCAGGCGCGCCACCGCCAGGTCATCCCCGGACGCTTGCGCCTTGGCATCACCGGCCGCGACCTGGTTGCGGATTTTGCCCCACAGGTCCAGGTCATAACTCAACGAAAAACCGGCGGTGTTGCTGTTGTACACCGACGGTTGCGTATCCCCCCGCAACGGTCGCGAATCCGATTGCCGCTGGCGCAGCGGCTGTGCGCTGGCGGTGATCTGCGGGAACAGCCCGGCATGCAACTGACTGGCATAGGCTTGGGAAGCATCGAAGTGCGCCAGCGCCGCCGCCAGGTCCGGGTTGGCCTTGAGCAGTTGCTGTTGCAGGTCATTCAGGCGCGAATCGTTGTAGAGCTTCCACCATTCGGGGGCCAGTTGGTCGGACGGCTGCGCGCTGTGCCAGGGACCATCGCTGGTCTGTTCGCGGTAGTTGGCCGGCAGGTCGATCGACGGCACCTTGTAGGTCGGCGCCATCGAGCAGCCTTGCAGTGCCAGCAGCATCAACGCGGCGAGCGGTTTAAGCCCTGTGCGCATGCGCACCTCCGGCGTCGGCCAGTTGCACCGGGTCGCCTTCGCGCAGGGCATCGGGCGGGTTGTCGACGATGCGGTCGGCGGGTTTCAAGCCTTGGTCGATCACCAGGCGTTCGCCCAGGTCGAGGCCGATATGGATGGCTTGCAGGTGCACATGGTTCTGCCCATCCAGCACCGCCACCTGCGTGCCCTGGGCGCGGAAGATCAGTGCGCTGGCCGGGATGCTCACGCCATGGGTATCGGCCGGAATCGGCAGGGTGGCTTCGGCATAATCACCGGGCAGCAGTTCTCCGTCGGGGTTGTCGGCGACGAACTGGGCGAGCAGTGTGCCGGAGCGGCGGTCGATGGCGGTGGAGTCACCGATCAGGCGCGCCTTGAAGTGCTTGCCGGGATGCTCGGGCACGGTCAGCTCGGCTTCAAGGCCGGGATGGATGACCGCCGCGTAGTTCTGCGGCACCGGCACATAGAGGCGCAATTGGTGGGTGTCGGCAATGTTGAACAGTTCCGGATCGCTGTCGGTGTCGGCCTTGATCAACTGGCCGATATCGGTGTTGCGCGCGGTGATGGTACCGGCGAACGGGGCGCGAAGGGTCTTGTAGCTTTCCAGTGCCGACAGCCTTGCATAGTCGGCAGCGGCGGCCTCGGCGTTGGCCTTGGCGGCAGCGGCGTTGGAGGTTTTTTCATCCGCCTCCTGGCGCGATACCGAATGGCTGGCCAGCAGGTTTTGCCAACGCGTGGCGGTGGTTTCGGCCAGGCGTGCGTTGGCCTGTTCCTGCACCAGGCGTGCATGGGTCTGCGCCAGCTGTTGATCAAGGTCGGGGCTGTCGATTTCCGCGAGGACTTGCCCGGCGCTGACGTGGCTGCCGATATCGACTTTCCAATCCTTCAGGTAACCGCTGACCCGGGCGTGGATCGGCGCCTTGCTCCAGGCTTCCAGGTGCGCCGGCAGGCGCAAGGTATCGCCGGCCACATTCTGCTTGGGCTGGAACACCATCACGTGCGGAATGGCGGCGGTCTCGGTCCAGGCGGTGACCGATTGTTCGTGCAGCGTACGGGCATGCAGGCCGTTGGCGACCAGCAGAGCGGCCAGGGTCAGGCCGCCGACACCCATGAGCATCAGACGCTTGCGCGAGGGTTTGTGATCAGACGACATGTGGGGTTTCTCCTGCAACTGCGCGAGTAGGGTGACGACCGTGGACCAGGCTGAAGACCACGGGAACAAACAACAACGTGGCGAGAGTGGCGAAGATCAAACCGCCGATAACGGCGCGCCCGAGCGGGGCGTTCTGCTCCTCGGAAATCGCCAGGGGCAACATGCCGATGATCATCGCCAGGGCGGTCATGCACACCGGGCGGAAGCGGGTGTAACCGGCCTCCATGGCGGCCTTCAACGCATCACCATGTTCGGCCAGGCGCTCACGGCAGAAGCTCACCACCAGGATCGAGTTGGCCGTGGCTACGCCCATGCACAAGATGGCTCCGGTGAGCGCCGGCACCGACAATGAGGTACCGCTGAGGAACAGCATCCACACGATCCCTGCGAGCGCCGCCGGCAACGCGGTGATGATTACGAATGGGTCGGCCCACGACTGGAAGTTGACCACGATCAGCAGGTAGATCAGCACCACCGCACCGAGCAGGCCAAGGCTCAAGCCGCTGAAGGCTTCATGCAGCGCATCGATCTGCCCATGCAGGCTGATCACCGAGCCTTTGGGGCGCATATGCGCGGTGTCATCCAGCACTTTTTGCACGTCGCGGGCCACGCCGCCGAGGTCGCGGCCCTGCACGTTGGCGTACAGGTCCAGGGTCGGTTCGATGTTGTAGTGGGTCACCACTGCCGGGCTTTGCACGCGGGAGATGGTTGCCACGCCGCCGAGGATCTGCGACTGGCCATCGGCGCCGGTGACGGGCAGCGCTTCCAGTGACGGCAGGCTGTCGAGCCGGTATTGCGGGGTGGCGGCGACGATGGAATAGGACACGCCAGTGGCCGGGTTGAGCCAGAAGGTCGGCGCGGTCTGCGAACTGCCGGCTAGGGAGGCAACCATGCTGTTGGTCACGTCGCGCTCGGTAATGCCCAGGCCGTTGGCGCGCATGCGGTCGACATTCACCTGCAGCGACGGGTAGCCGGTGGACTGCTGGATGCGCAGGTCGGCGATGCCGGGTACGTGTTGCAGGCGACGTTCCAGCTCGATGGCATAGGCGCGGTTTTCTGCCTCGCTGCGCCCGGAGATTTTCACGTCCAGCGGCGCCGGCGCGCCGAAGTTGAGGATCTGGCTGCTGATGTCCGCCGGCAGGAACGCGAAGTGGCTGCCGGGGAAGCTTTGCGGCAGCGCTTCACGCAGTTTTTTCACGTAGTCGGCGGTGGGCGCGTGGTGTTTTTTCAGGCTGACCTGAATGTCGCCATCCTGCGGGCCGATGGTGCCGCTGCTGCTGTAGGCCATGTCGATGCCGCTGAGCGGGATGCCAATGTTGTCGACGATGGTGTCCAGTTCCTCGGCAGGGATGACCTCACGGATCCGCGCTTCGATGCGGTCGAAGGCGGCGGCGCTTTCTTCGATGCGCGTGCCCAGCGGCAGGCGCACATGCAGGGCCAGCGCACCGGCATCCGTCGCCGGGAAAAAGTCCTGGCCAAGGCTGGGCAACAGCAGGAATGAGGCGAGCACGCAGGCCAGAAAGCCCACGATAAAGCGCTTGCGATGACCCAGGGCCAACGTCAGCAAGCCATGGTAGGTGTCGCGGATATTCGAGAAGTGGCGCTCGAAACCTTGCTGGAAATTCAGCACGGCTTGCAGCGTGGCATTGCGCGGTTTCGTGTGCTGCTCGCCCTCATGGTGGTTGATGAATGCATCTTCAGGATGATGCCCGGCACCTGGCTCCGGTATATGTGGCTTGAGCAGGAACATCGCCAGCGTCGGCACCAGGGTGCGCGAAAGAATGAATGAGCTGGCCATGGCGAAGATCACCGCCAGCGCCATCGGCCGGAACAGATAACCGGCGATGCCTTGCAGCAGGAACATCGGCACGAACACGATGCAGATGCACAGCAGCGAGACGAACGCCGGGCCGACAATTTGCGCGGCACCGTCGAGGATCGCGGTCTTCACCGGCTTGCCTTGCTCCAGGTGCCAGTTGATGTTTTCGATGGTCACCGTGGCGTCGTCCACCAGGATCCCTACGGCCAACGCCAGCCCGCCGAGGGTCATGACGTTGAGGGTTTGCCCGCTGACCGCCAGCAGCGCAATGGCCGATAGTACCGCCAGGGGAATTGACGCCGCGATAATGAGCGTGGAGCGCCAGCTGCCGAGGAACAGCAGGATCATCGCACTGGTCAGCAGCGCGGCGATGATGCCTTCCTGGGCCACGCTGCCCACCGATTGCTTGACGAATACCGAGGCGTCGCCCAGCAGCGAGGTCTTCAGTGACGGCGGCAGGGTTTCGTTGATGCGCGGCAGCATCTGGCGGATACCGTCGATGATCGACAGGGTGGAAATGCTGCCGTTTTTCAACGCCGGCATCAGCACCGCGCGATGGCCGTCGACGCGCACGATGTTGGTCTGCGGCGGCGAGCCGTCGCGCACGTGGGCGACCTGGCCGATGGTGATTAGCGCGCCGTCGACGGTCTTGATCGGCAGGTCGTTGAGCTCATCGATGGCCTTGGGACTGTTGTTGAGCAGGATCGTGTATTCGTTGGGGCCGAGTTTGGCGGTGCCCACCGGGATGATCTGGTTCTGCAGCGCCAGGGCATTGCCCACGTCCTGGGCCGACAAACCTTTGGCTGCCAACGCCTGGGGGTCGAGGTCGAGGGTGATCTGCCGCTGTTTGCCGCCCATTGGCGTGGGCATGGCCAGGCCGGGCAGGGCGCTGAGAGGCAGGCGGATATTGTTCTGCACCAGGTCGCGAATCCTGGCTTCCGACAGCGTCGGGCTGGAGAACGCCATTTGCAGGATCGGCACCGTGGAGGCGCTGTAGTTGAGGATCAGCGGCGGCGTGATGCCCGGTGGCATCTGCTTGAGCACGGTTTGTGACACGGCGGTCACTTGGGCGTTGGCGGTGCGGATGTCGACGCCGGGCTGGAAGAAAATCTTCACGATGCCCATGCCGGGCAGGGATTGCGATTCGATATGTTCGATGTCGTTGACGGTAGTGCTCAGGGAGCGTTCGTAGGTGTAGATCACCCGACCGGCCATGGCGTCCGGCGACAGACCGTTGTACTGCCAGACCACGGCGACCACAGGGATGCCGATATCGGGAAACACGTCAGTGGGTGTTCGCAGGGCCGCCATCGGCCCGATGATGCAGATGAATATGGCCAACACGATAAACGTGTAGGGCTTTTGCAGTGCGGTCTTTACCAGCCCGAGCATGCGTGAACCTCCGAGGGAGCAGGATTGCAAACCCCGGCAGTCTTGCCCGACCCACCTAACACGCGCCTTTCAGCCAGGTGAAGGAACATTTAGGTGAGGGCTGAAGATCGTTTCATATGGATTCATTTGTTCTACAAGGCGTGGCTGCCCAAGCTTGCATCCCATCGGACGACTTGTCCTTTAACTGATGTTCTTTGGAGCCCTGCCATGTCACTCAAACCTTTATTGTTGATCCCCGCCCTGGGTGCTGTTTTGTTGTTGTCAGCCTGTGCCGGCCCAATTCCCAAGGCGGACCCCAGCGAAGCCTGGATTGGCTTGAAAGAAGAAGCGCCGAACGACCTGATGGCCGAACGTGTGGACGGCAAGCGGGTAGATGACGGGCGCTTTTTCGAAGTGACACCCGGGGATCACCGCTTGGACGTGACGTTATTCGAGGAAGAGCCGGGCGACGACAACCAGCAGGACTGCCAGGGCCGGGTCGAGTACAAGGATTTCAAGGCAGGTGAGCATTACACTCTGGTGGAGTCGAGTCTGGGCACCACCGTGCGCGCATCCCTGAGGGATGGGCACGGTAAGGAAGTTGCAGCGACTCAGGATTTCAGTTGCATGCCTGGCTAGGCGTGGTGCACCGCCGCTCTATGGGGCTTGGCAGGTGCCGCAGGTTTGACGTGGGGGTGGTGGTGCCGACGGGTAATGCGCAACACCCCCCACAACATGGCGGCGGCTACCGCCAGCCATCCGCAGATCAACAGGAAAATCGTTGTTGCAAGGCTCATTTTGGCCTCCTTTCGCCCCGCAGGGGGCACACACAGTCTTCTCAATGGACAGTCTAGCTACCCGGTGGTTGCCTGCTATTGACCAATGGTCGTGTTCGTCCAACTCGTTTGCTCTATCCGCGACGCTTTACTGAGCCTATGGGCTATACCCGCGTGGCAGAGCGTCCTATGATCAGGGCCCTCACCGGCAGTTGATCAAGAGAGTAAAAAATTGCGGTTACGGTCGAACCTTAAAACATCCTTGTTGCTGGCCTGTGCCCTGGGGCTCGCGGCGTGTTCCGGGCACCCGTCGAAACTTCCGGGCCTGCCGGAACGTGTCGAACTCAATGGTGTGCCGACCTTTCGCAGCGAGGCTTATCAGAGCGGTCCTACAGCGTTAGCCAGCATGCTGTCGCAACAAGGCATTGTGATGACACCGGGCTTGCTGGATAAGCCGTTGCATTTGCCGGGCGGTGAAGCGGACCTGGAGCGCAACATGCAGGTGCTGGCCCGTGAGTACGGGCTGATGGTGTACCCGCTGGATGCCAAGCTGACCGCGGTACTGGCGCAGGTGACGGCGGGTTACCCGGTGATGGCGCGGATTGGCGGCGGCCTGTTGTCTGACGCGCACTACGTGGTCGTGGTGGGTTTCAACCAGCAGAAAAGCACGGTGCTGTTGCGCTCAGGCATGGACCGACGCCTGCTGATGAGCTTCAGCGACTTTGAGTCGAAGTGGAATAGCGCCGGGCACTGGGCAATCCTCACCCAGCGCCCGAGCCAATTGCCAGCCAATGTGGATGCGCAGCGCTGGCGGGATTCGGCGAACGCAACGGCCCAGGCCGGGCAGGAGCGGGCGGCGGCGCAGGCGCTCAAAGTGTTGGCGGAGCACAGATAAAAATGTGGGGGGGCAGGCAAACGCCTCCCACATGAGTTTCTCGGTGTTCTTTAACGGCGGACTTCGGCCGCATTCGCACGGTTCTTCAGGTTCTTGTCAGCCTTGTAGCGCAACGCGACGTCCGGCACCGAGCCACCCTTGCCGGTCTCGACCCAGCTACGGATTCGGCTGGCATCGGCAAAGTGAGTAAATTTGCCGAAAGCATCCAGGATTACCAGCGATACTGGACGGTTACCCATGCGGGTGACCAGCACCAGGCAATGACCGGCCTGGTTGGTAAAGCCGGTCTTGGTCAGCTTGATATCCCAGTTGGCGCGGTTGATCAGGTGGTCGGTGTTGGAGAAACCCAGTGTGTAGTTGGGCTTGCGGAACGCCACGGTCTTTTCCTTGGTGGTGCTCAACTGGCTCAGCATCGGAAATTTGTGCGCATAGGCCAGCAGCTTGCTCAAGTCGCGGGCGGTGGACACGTTGTGGATCGACAGGCCGGTGGGCTCGACATAATGGGTGCTGGTCATGCCCAGGGCCTTGGCCTTGGCGTTCATCGCAGCAATGAAGGCCGCGTAGCCGCCCGGATAGTGGTGCGCCAGGCTCGCGGCGGCACGGTTTTCCGATGACATCAGGGCGATCAGCAACATCTCCTTGCGCGGCATCTGGCTGCCGATTTTCACGCGGGAGAACACGCCTTTCATTTCCGGCGTGTCGGTGATGTTGATGTCGATGTACTCGTCCATGTTCTGCTTGGCTTCAAGCACGATCAGGCCCGTCATCAGCTTGCTCACCGAGGCGATAGGCACCACCACGTCGGGGTTGCTGGCGTAGATGACCTTGTTGGTTTGCAGGTCCACCAGCATGGCGCTGCCGGAAGCGATCTGGAGTTTGGATGGATCCCGCGGCGCCAGGGCGGATTCGGCAGCGTGTGCAAAGGTGCCGGTGAAAGCAAAAAATAGGCTGACAATAGAAAGACGAATTTTCACGCGGATGAACTCGCTAAAAAGTAAGAAATACCGTTGGGAAACGGGTTTTGTGACAAATGGCGTTACATTTTAGGAGTATGGATCAGAAAGTGATAGAGAGCCTTTAAATAAAGGCTCTAAGCCGATGATTGGTCAGGCTTGTACCGATTTTGTACCAATCATCGCTTGCTCTAGCTTTCCGACCTCTGACCAGTCTGTGGTTGACGATAGCCATTTCGCGTAAGTCGTCAGCAACACTTGGATGCTGTGGCCAAGTTGGCCGGCGATAAACGCTGGGTTCATGCCTGCCATTAGACACATGGTTGCGTAGGTGTGTCGGCAGTTGTACTGCGGTCGATGCCTTAGATCAAGCGCCGTCAACGCTTTGCTGAACTGGTCGCCGGTCTGAGACGGTCGGCAGATGAATTCAGACCCGCCCGAAGGCGGAAACACATACTGCGATTTCGTTTTGATTCTCCGACGCTGTAGCATTCGATCAGCGGCGATTTGCTTGGCTTGCCGCAGGGCATTCAACGCTCGGCTATTAAGCATCACCGTCCTCGCATACTTCGTTTTGGTGCGCTCCTCTACTTCCCCATCTACAACGATCCGGCAGACGTGTGCAGTGCGCGCGGCCATGTCGATCTCATCCCATCGCAACGCCGCTATCTCCCCTGTTCTCATCCCGCTAAAAAATGCAAATTCAAAGTAGGCGGCAAATATCCGCACGCCTGGCTTTTTAAAATTCGCGTACATCCATTCAACGATTGCAGATGCTTCATCCCCGGAAAACGGATCTACCTGCTTCTTTGCTTTTTTCGGTAGTTTGATCGGCGTCGCCGGGTTGCGATCGATCAACTCATCTTGCACGGCAGACTTCAGTAGTGAACTGACTCGCGCTATCGACTCGCGCTTAATCGACTGTGTTTCCCAAACTGTTTCGCTTATTACTCTGCGTAGCACCGTCGTGGTGATTGCCGTGATCGGGAGCTGCCCAAGCCATGGCATCCAGTAGGTGTTGATCGTTGCTCGATAGTTTCTGCGCGTGCCGGGTACGATCTCCAAGCTATCGATCCAGGCCTGGGCGTACTCGGCGAACGTCATCACCAGCGATACTGGCATGTAGCTGGAGTTCGGAAACAGCTCAGCGTATCGCTGATCATCCAAAACCCCATGCTTTGCCAGGCTTATTACTTGATCGCGTAGATCGGCTGCCGCTTTAATCCCTTTTGAGGTTTGCGGGTGTGCGAGAGTCTCGCAGCGTCGCTCGCCTCTCCATGTGAAGCGAATGCGAACGGACTGGCCAACGAATTCAACTCCTGTGGGCAGGCCCATTGGCTTTCTAGCCATGCTTCATATCTCCTTAAGCTATAAAAAATCCTGCCGTCAATCTTGTTCCAAACGCCTTCAGGAATTACGCGACGGTCACGCTTGCCTTCCAATGCCCGCTTAGTGGTGCCGATGATCTCGGCCATCCGAGCCTCCGGCACCTTGTCGAGCTGAAATGCTTCTGATTTTTCCTTGGCCTCAGCCATAGCTACCTCCCGCTGCCCGTACTGGGCGGCGCTGTCTTGATGATGTTCATGTTGTGTCCTTACCTCGCTGTGCGGCAAAAGGTAGGCCTGCCGCTAGGCGGCAGGATTTAGTGGGGGTTGTTATATCAAGGAGGCTAAATAGGCCTCTGCGATTTGCTTACGCAGATCTTGACGCTCATGAAGGTTGATGAGGCGCCGCATAAATAGGCGGTTAGTCCATCTGTCGTAGTCGCGGAAGAAGCGATTTCTGGACTTGCGGCTGGCCACAGGTGCAATGGCGATGACCGCTTCTGCGAAAGTTCTCATGAGGTACTCCTAGTCTGATGGGCCCCTATGTTCAACGCGGCGAATTGACGGTTTCCCGACTATTTTCAGTTTAAATTTCTCATGGCCTCGGCCCCTTGGAGATGAAGGCGTAAGCGAACCAGAGGGTGGCTGGCACCGTGAGCAGGATCATGGCGTCAATTCACGGCGCGCCCACCAGCAGACTGGGCCGTCGTCCGTGTCATGAATCGCCATGCAAAACCAACCCTCGTCGTCAGGTCGCTCCGGCTCCCAGTAACTGCAGTCCGGGTTTCCACCTTCGAAATAGCGCTCAGAGACCGCTTCGTCGCAGTGGTATTCGAGCCGCACCATCTTCGCCTGCAAGCGCTATACAGCAATCCACGCCTTATCTTTTCACCGTCACCGTCACCGTCACCGTCGCCTTCGTCGAAGTCGGGCATGTCGGCATGAGCGAACATGCCGTACTAACCGCGCACGACCGGGGCTGGCTGGATCAATTTAATTTCTTCGCGCACGGCGTTTATGTGATCTACGTGCATGTCTACTGGTGGATAGCTGCCCGTCATGTACAGCCCGGCCAGCCGGTGCGCCTGATGCTTGATCCCATCAATCGAGATCTTGACGTAACTGTCTTTGTCGAACTGACCGACCTTTGGCCTGGGCCGGTCAAGGTGAGAGAATGTTCCGACTTCTGGGTCATAAACCACTATTTCCATAAGACGAGCATGGGTTAGCATTCGCGTGTTCATGAGCAAGCGCATCCTTGCCACTAATAGCGGCATAATTTGAACGTACGGGATTTTCAAATATGGTACTTTTCAACTTTGAAATACAGAAAGCTAGCTAGGCGCTCCCCCTCTGTTGATTTTCTGCATTACAAATGCACGCTAGCAATTTCATTGCTGTGATTTAAATAAAATACATAGGAGAATGTAAGTGAGTGAAGGAACTGCTACTTATTCAGCGATGATCGACGTTGCGAGTAAAACTGCTGCTGCAGTTGGGGTTTTATTGGGGATTGCATATGCAGTAGGTTTTTTCTCCAATTTGATGCTTTATTCTGAACTGGGTAGTCATTGGGTCATTGCACTGATTGATTTGCAAGGCATGATTAAAGATGGATTGCCGTTTGTGATGCTGTTTCTTATAATTATGATCGTGCTGTTTTGTTTTCTAAGATCTCAAAGAGGGGGTCGTTATTTATTCATTTCGCTTTGTTTTGTTATATGTCTCACTCCAGTGATCGCTTGGTTTACTCCAGCTGTTGATAGCGAAATAAGCATCCAAACAAAGCTTTTAGTTTACGGAGTAGCGTCCGTAGGTATTTTAGGGATGGGGATGCTTTCTTGGGGGCTACACGCATTCATTGAGCATAAAACAAAAGGCATTTCCATAGTGATCGGTCTAATGGGAATGGCTCTTTCATTCTCAGTGGCCCCTGCATTGGTTGGCTATCTGGATGCGAAAGATCTCAAATTTGGTCGGGAGAAAACGTCTGTTGTTTTTAATGAAAAAAACGAGGCTGTCGGGCTTTTAGTGAAGGTTGTTGGGGGTAAGTTTCTAATAATGGATTGCTTGGTTCTAAATCAACTTTGGCTTGAGGAGGTTTCTTCTAAATATAAAGTTCGGAAGGCTTCTGGGTTGTGTAATCCTCAGTACTGATAAGAAAAAACACTGCTGCTCTAGGATGGTGATTAAGTTTTCAGAAGGAAAATCAGTATAGGGGCGAGGACGTACGCAATCCGCTTGGTGCTGAGTCGCTAGAGCAAGTGGGTCATGGGCAGTCCTTGCCGGGCAATGCCCGGGCGGTGAAGTGCGTAGTTACGCTGCGGCCATCAGCGCCTCGATAATTCGTTGACCGGCCAGCGGCGGCACCGCGTTGCCCGTCATGTGCATGGTCAGCCGGTGGTTGTCCGGCCGAAGGGTGTCGGCGGGAAAGGATTGCGCTGCCATCGCCTCGTCGGCGGTGATCATGCGCATACGGTCACCGTCAACGACTGCCCATCGGTCCAGGGTGGTGATGGTACCAATCGGGCGATCCAGGCTGCGGCCGGTGAGCCCAGACCCGGAACCGTAGTAGGGCATTACGAACCGATCACCGAAGCGCTCGCGGCCATTCTTCACACGGATCAATGTCGACTCGGCGCGACTTGGTTTAATGATTGTCGACCACTTGCCGGCGTTGAAGTCGATGATTTGGCTTGCCGGCACATGCTGGTGCTGCTGGAGCTGCAGGTGGAGCGGAGCCTTGCTGCGGGAGCAAACCATGAACAGGCGCACCCGGTGCTGAGGAACCCCAAGGTCGGCGCAGTCCACGATGTGAGGAGCCAGCGAGTAACCCAGGCGCCGCATTGCGTCGGCCCAGGCTGGGTAGAGAATCCAGTTCAAGAACTCCGGCACGTTCTCGATAACAGCGAAGTCCGGTCGGTTGACCTCTGCATTCGCTACCGGTGCCCAGGCCGTCGAGCGCGAGTTGTCGTGGTGCGGGTTTCCGGCGGCCTTGCCGCGAGCCTTTGCGTGGCCTTGACAGCATGGAGAGGCCAGCATCACGTCATGCTTCGGCACCCGCGACCAATCGGCTTGGTGCAAATCTTGGCACACATGATGTGTCTCCGGGTTGTTCTTGGTGTGCCACTCGACAGCAGCCGGCCAGTGGTTGGCGGCCCATAGGACGTCGAGGCCGGCGTCTTTCCCGCCGCGCGTCCATCCGCCAAAACCAGAAAATAGGTCAATTGCTGTAAGCATAGGGAGTCCTTGCCGGGCCATGCCCGAGGTGTGGTGCTACGATGGCCCCCTTTCTATAAATGGGCTGGACCATGACAAAGCACGATATTTACGATGACATCGAAGGCTTTGAGGTTTGGAACTACATGGAGTGCGACAAAGACGATGAAGGCCGGGAGACCTGGCGTATCAACGTCGAGGTAAAGCGCGGTGGTGAGGTGGTGGTGCCGGTTGTTATGGGTGACCGAACCTATGTTGACCGTGGCCTGGCGCAGGTTGCTGGGCGTGAGGTCGGGGCCCGGTTGATTGCTGGTGCAGGGCTATAGGGCTTCTGTGGGCAGGGGAGTTCAAGCGAGTACGGGAAGCGCGAGGATGTCCTCACCACCCCGCGCGATGCCGGCGTGCAGTTCCACCTTGCTGCCAGCAAGCATCCCGGCGATCTGGGCGTTTAGATCCAGCTCTACCGCCTTGCCTTTCCTGGACTTCCCGATTTCCTGGGTAGCGAGATATTCGCTGATCAGTGCCTTGTCCTGCGCCTGAATCGCGACGAGGTCTTGGCCGGTGGCGGGGCTCCCGAGCGGATCATCATCGGCTTGAGGTACAAGCGCTTTCAGCTTCGACTGAACCTCCCAAACCCACGCTAGTGCAAAGTGATCGCCGGCAGTTTCTGCCGAATACTGACTGCGATGAACTCCTGATCTGACCGCTGAGCAGTAGGCCTTCCGGGCCTGGGTGAGCTTGGTGTGCAGCGCCTCGTACGCGTAAAGGGCGATGTTCTGGGCGGGAGACACTCCGACGAATGTTGCGCACTCAATGACCTGGCCTTTCGCAGAACTCCACGTCCTGTGCCGTAGGGTTGTGCAGCTGAATGCTTCTGCTACAGCGATGCTGAGCTGATGATCCCACGCTTGTCGCCGCTTGGTGCGGAAGAGGGCGGACTCAACTTCACCGACATCGCTCAACTTCACATCAATTTCGTTCAGCCGGTACTCCCGCATCAGTGCCTGAGCCTGCCTGAGCGCAGTGGCGGCTTCGTTCTCGTTTGCGCTCTGCGCCAGCGCCAGGCAGTGTTTTATCTTCCGGATTGCGCGCTCGAGCTTCTTTTCGTCTATCTGTTGTGTGGACATAGGGGATCCTCGCCGCTGGCAAAAAGCTACGGCATAATCTGGAATTGGTTTATTCGGGAGAATCGCTTTGAGAAAGGATTGGGTTGTTTGGTGCGGATGCGCTTTGCTATTTGGTGCTGGTGCTATCTGGGGTGGGATATCGCTTGATATTCAGTTTTTGAAAGTGGCCAATATTCACGATTTATTCGAAATTTTTTCGTCTGCAGCGACTATAGCTGCGGTGTTCGTTGCATTTGCCGGGGTGAACGCCTGGCGCCAACAACTAGGCGCTGAATCGGATCACGCGTTAGCTCAGAGAGTTGCAGTGGCCTCGTTAAAGTATAAAGAGGTTTCTAAGTCTTCCTTCAATGATGCGCAATTCTGTGCGTTGCAGTTTAATGTTGGTAGAGAGATGTTGCCTGTCGAGATTTTAGAGCTATATATACCCGGTTTCGAAGCAAGGCTTGAAAAGAGCCAAGAGTCCAAGGCTGAATTTCTCGGTGTCTTGCAGGAGTGTCGTGCGATTTGGGGTAAGGATTTCTCTGATAATTACGATATTTTGATTAGTCAGACAGATACTTTCTATAATGTTGTTAGTGCGTTATGTCAGTGGGCGCGAATGAGCCCAGAGAATCAAATGATCAAGTCTTACGAGTCTACCCTTAGTAGAAATTATAAGAGATTTGAGCGTGAGGGCTGGCTAACTAAAACTCCGGATCAACTTGCTATGTTTGATGAGTGGGTATCGTCTGCCGATGAAGTAATTAGATCGAAGCTTATACGCTAAACTTAAGGGGTTTTTATGCAGTCGAGTAACACACAGCTATAGCGCTTATCTCCGGTCGGGAGTCGTGCATCGGCGATGCTGGGTATGATGGGGGAACGGCTTGGAGCCGGATCAAGGAGGTGAATATGATTAAGAAATTAGAGTTTTGGGGTGCATTGGGTACCATAGGTTATCTATTAATAATCGCATTGACGGTAATACTAAAACTTGAAGCTTTTCAAGAGCTAAAGCTCAATGAACTTGGTGACTTTCTTGCGGGAGTTTTCGGGCCTGTCGCATTTCTTTGGTTGGTGTTAGGGTTTTTGCAGCAAGGCCGAGAACTTAAATTGAGTACGGATGCATTGAGGTTGCAAGCAGAGGAATTGAAGCGTTCTGTGGAGCAGCAATCTATTATGGCAACTGCGGCTGTTCAGCAAATAGCATCTCAAAAGGCGGCACTGCAGTTGCAAGAAAAAGAGGTCGAAAAGGCTTTATCAGCTGTATTTTCTACTTCGATCGGAGTCAGGCAGGGAGTGCCAGAAGGAATAAGAACTAGTGTCTATTTTCAGAATTCCGGCTTTGAGGCTAGAGACGTTTCTGTCACATTTGAGCCTCCCATTGGTAGCACTGGCTCCGTCAGTCTAGGGAAACTTCGAAGAGACTCTAGAAGTGCCGATATAGATTTTGTGTTCCCTGCCTCATCCGAAGATAGGACCGGACAATGCTTGATCAACTATCTGAGATCGGATGGGCGAAGGGTTTGCGAGGATTTTACATACTCAATACCAACAGATAATCCATTCGTTTTTATAGAGAGAAGGATTGTGTTGGTAGATGATTAGTTCGTCCGAAGTACACCGCTCATGAAGACCACCCTTCTATGTTGATCTTCCTGCCATCGGCGCGAGCCTCCAGCACCTGGGCGCGGTTGATCGCTGCCTTCCAGGTGAAACACATCCCCATGACCTTGCCGGTGGAGCGTTCGACGACGTGATAGGCGCTGCTGCCTTTGTTGACTACCTGAAAGCGAACCTCTTGTACGGGCTGCTCTTTGCCGATCAAGGCGTACATCGCGCTGGTGGCAATGGTTGCGCGGACACGGAGGGCTGCGAGCCCTTCGGCACGCTCTTGAATTGATGGGGGCATACCTTTTCCTCGGTGTTTGAGTTAGGCGAGTAGCATCGGTTGTTCGGCGCGGCGAACCATCCTGACTTCTGCTGTACGGCGTTCTGGCACCCGGCGGTCACGACGCATTGACTCGTCACCGATCATTGCGTGCATGGCGATCAGTGCCGCCAATACGAAGCACATCGGCGAAATGATCTGGCGGCGCATAGCCTCGGCAATCATGGCGGTCTGGCGGGTAACGCCGAGCTTGAACATGGCGCAGGAAAGGCGCTTCGCTACGGTGCAGGCTGCCACGTCGAACTGGCGGGCAATCTGCTTGGCCGTCATGCCCTGGGCAGCAGATAGCAGGTACTGAAGTTCTTTGTGCGCAAGGCCGCGCCCGAGGTGGCCTTTCCATACGCCGTTGATGATTGTTACTTCCATCGTCGTGACTCCCGGTTAGTTTCCCGTCTGGCCCTGTCGCCAAGGCCAGCCAGTGAAATCTTCCGTTCTACTTAAAGAGCTTGGTCCAGTCGGTCCCGCTTTCCGGGGCTGGGAGATCACTTCGCTGATCCCATGCTATCTGGCGGCTTCACCAGTCGTTTGTGGGTTGTTAAGTCCCGCCGAACTCTTTACTAGCCGTTCGTGGCTATTAAATTATTCGTATGCGGGTTTTATGTCAAGCCAGATATGGCTATTTATTTCTTGTTATTCGTATTCGGTTTTGTGGGGGCAAACAAAAACCCGCCTAAGCGGGTTTGCTTGAACTGGTTTTTTCTAGCGACGCTTCATCCAGGAGCCTGTCACCACTCCACAGATTTTGGTGTCCTCTGGCATTTCCAAAATACGGCTTGGATAGTCGGGATTCAGGGCCAACAAGAAAACGCCTTCCTCCGTAATCTGGAGCCTTTTAAATGTTGTCTTGCGATCAGGCTCTGGCGTCCTCACGACTACATCACTGTTGTGACGAGCTTCAATATCCGGATCGACGAGGATGATTTCACCATCCCTGTACTCGGGGAACATGCTTAGCCCATTCACCTGCAGGCAGAATGCGCTGGCACTGTGGGAGTAAGGGCACTGCAGCCATTCCTCGGCATGATTTATAGATAGCAAATCAAAACTTTCGCTGAGCATCCCTGCAGCCACCCATGAGATCAGAGGTACCGGATCATAAAGGCCATGACCGGAACTGATGTTTGATTCCCCGCCCTTGAGGCGGTCAATCAGACCGTTATCAATCAAGTCTTGAGCTTCAAGCTTAAATGCTTTGGCCAACGACTCAACCCGGTCTA
Organism: Pseudomonas sp. BIGb0381; assembly: GCF_024809815.1. Classification (NCBI taxonomy): domain Bacteria; kingdom Pseudomonadati; phylum Pseudomonadota; class Gammaproteobacteria; order Pseudomonadales; family Pseudomonadaceae; genus Pseudomonas; species Pseudomonas sp. BIGb0381. Next base: position 242,033 of record NZ_JANUEN010000005.1, on the reverse strand, counting down.
TACCGGTGTCCGTTTCTGCTTTTAGGGCTCGACCGATCGTTGTCTGTCCAACCCCTGACTTGGCCTCCAATTTCTTTTGGGTGTTCAAGTTTTGCGAGCTGGACATGAGGTACTTGAGGTTGTTTGCCAGGATTTGGCGAGTAGAAAGCATTTTGCGTAGCCCCTAAACCATATACGGCTAATAGTCTCATCTGCGGCTAGTCGTTTGTGGCTTGACCAAGTTATTCGTATATGGCTACGATATGCGTTAATGACTAGATAGGTTAGCCGCTATGCACGTAGCCAATTTCCAAAATGACCTGCTGGGCTTCGTCAGAGGCGAGCTATCTCGCCGCCGCGGTGAATGGCGGGAAATCAGTAGCGCAGCAAAAGTCCCATATTTCACGCTGAGCAAGATCTCGAACGGTGCCACCAAGGATCCTCGGATCAGCTCGATTCAGGCTCTCACCAACTATTTCGTTGAGCATCCTAGGACGGCTTAACCGTTTGATGTCCTCCATTTTCCGCCGAGTTGGAACTCCGGAATAGAGATTATGGATTAGCTGTTAATTCATCCAGTAGCCAAATTACAGACATAAAAAAACCGCCTGGCAGGGCGGTTCAGTACAGCTTCATAACGAGGTGAATAATGATCAATAACGGCCACGCCGTCAACAGCTCGGGCGATGTCGCGACACTGTCCGGCGATTCCGAAAAGGTGTCTCGACACCTCGATTCAAATCAATTCGCTGCGATGAGTGCCGCCCTCATGATCGGCGGCCAGTACTCGCATGCATCCAAGTCTAAATTCCGCCGGAAATGCCTCGATTACTTGAAGGCGTCCCTGGCACCTGCCCAGGATGTTCCCGCATGAGTACCATCATCATGAGCCTGTGCTGGCCGTTGCAAGGCATGAGTGGCCCGCAAAAAGCAGTCCTAATCTCGCTGGCTGACAATGCAAACGACGAGGGTGTTTGCTGGCCTTCGGTCGCTCGTATTTCTGAGCGTACTTGCCTTGCTGAAAGAACCGTTCAGGCTGCCATCAAGTGGCTCGGCCAGGCGCGCATTTTGTCTGTTCGCGAACGGATGGGGCGCTCAACTATGTACACCCTGACCCCCGCAGCATATGCACCCCCGCAGGAGGCGCACCCCGCAGTAGCTGCATCCCCACCCCCGCAGCTCACGACAAAAACCCCCGCAGCAGCCGCACCCAGAACCGTAATAGAACCATCAAGTGAACCGTCACCCCTTGTTTGCGCCGAGCAACCAACGAAAATTTCGAAGCCGAAATGCCCAACCCAGGCAATCGTCGATTTGTTCAACGCAACGATCCCGGAGTTTCCCCGGGTCATGTTGTTGACCAATGATCGGATTGCCAAGGTCAGCGCACGTTGGAACGAAAGCGATGTTCATCAGGATCTCAGTTTCTGGGCCGAGTACTTCGCCCTGGTGCGCTCCAGCGAGTTTCTGATGGGCAAGGTCTCGGCTTCTGGCGGTAATCCTTTCCGCTGCAACTTCGATTGGCTGATTGCCCCGAGCAACTTCGTGAAGGTCGTTGAGGGTAATTACAATGCGTGATCCCTACAGCCTGGAAGCCGAACACGGCGTGCTGGGGGCGATGTTCCTGCGCCCTGAGCTGATCGACGTACTGGCCGCCGACCTGGTGCCCGAGGACTTTTACTACGAGGACAACGCCGAGCTGTATCGCGGGATTTTGGCCTTGCACGGTGATGGTCATCCCGTCGATATCGTGACCGTCGGGGTTTATGTGGGGGATCTGCCTGGTGGTGCGAGTTCGTTTGCCTACGCTGCAGAAATTGCCCGCAATACGCCAAGCGTTGCAAACGCCGCTTCCTACGCCGGAACGGTTCGTGAGCGCAGCCTGGATAGGTCGATCATCGAGCTGAGCGTGCGGATCAACGACATTGCCTACGGTGACCAGCCCGCGGCTGACAAGGTTGCAGCGGTACAGGCTGAGTCCCACGCCATTGACAGCCAATCGGCAACATCCGAAGTGGTCAAGGCTGAGGACTTTCTCAACGACTACATCGAGGTGCTGCAGGCACGGGCTGATCGTGGTGACGAAATTGATGGCCTGTCCACGGGCATTCCTGATTTGGACGAGAAGCTGCAAGGGCTCAAGCCTGGCCAACTGATCGTGATTGCTGGCCGTCCGGCCATGGGCAAAACCACGCTCGCCATGAACATCGCGTCTCACGCGGCCATCCGTGATGGCAAAAGCGTGATGGCGTTCAGCCTGGAAATGGATAACACGGGACTGATGGATCGCTTCATGGCGTCCGAAGGGCGAGTGCCGTTACAGCTGATCAAAAATGGCAAAGCCCCGAACACCCACGGCGCCGAGCTGATGAGTGCCGCCGGCAAGCTCAAGAAGTCGAATCTGTTCCTGTCGGATCGCGCGTCGATGTCAATGAATCGACTGCGCTCGGCGGCTCGCCGCCATAAGCGTCGCTATGGCTTGGACCTCATTGTCATCGACTACCTGCAATTGGTGGAGTCCGACTCGCGCACGTCCAGTCGTGAGCAGGAAGTCAGCCACATGACGCGCACCGCGAAGCTCATGGCACGCGAGCTGGGCGTCCCGGTGATCCTGCTCAGCCAGCTCTCCCGCAAATGCGAAGAACGGCCCAACAAGCGCCCGCTGTGTTCTGACCTGCGCGAATCCGGCGCCATTGAGCAGGACGCGGACATCATCCTGTTCGTGTACCGCGACGAGGTCTACCACGAACACACCGAAGCCAAAGGCATTGCCGAAATCATTATCGGCAAGGGCCGTGACATTGCAGGCGGCACCGTGCGCGCCGCTTTCCACGGTCAGTACAGCCGATTCGAACAGCTCGCAGCGGGCTGGGTTGAGCCGACCAAACCCGAAAAGGTCAGCAGTCTGGCCGGTCGTTACAGAAAGGAAAAAAACTGATGGCACCGATTCGCCTAGCCGTTCCGGTCCCGGCCAATTACCGCTATGCGGTGCATTGCTGCGGCTTCAAGTTGGACATGGACGTCCTGCCTGACCATGCCGTGGCTTTGTTCGCTGATGAGGCCATGGCCAAGCGCTACGGCAATTGGATGTGGCCATCGACTTTTGAGGTCGTTGACCTACTTGCCCGAAAGGAGGGCAACGTTTGAATACCCAAATCAAAACCCTGACAGTAAAACTGTCGGATGCCGAGATTGTGCGCAACGCCAAGCTCGAGCACGTGCGTGACCTGCGTGATGCCGGCCACCCGACGCTGCACTTTCGTTTCGCCAAGAACCGTGCGCGCGGGTCCTGGTACCTGCTCCACAAGCGGCAGTGGCACCGTATTGGCGCCTTTCCCGATCTGAACACCAAGCAGGTGATCGCGGCGTTGCCGGCAGTGCGCCTGCGTGTGGCGGCGGATGGGGCGGCCAGCGTGTCGGGCTGGCTGACTGTCGGCGAGCTGCTCGACTGGTTCTGTGAGCGCATGGCCAAGTCGCGGGCACTGTCTGACAAGCGCCGCGCGGCCATCAAGTCTGCGATCAGCTGCCAGCTCAAGCCGCGGCTGAATGATTTGTTGCTTCGCGATGTCAACGCACAGGCCCTCGACCGGTTGCTGATGTGGCCGGTGCAGGCTGAGCTGTCGCTGTCGTATGTTCAGCAGCTGTTTCGTCTGCTTGCGATGGCCTTTCGTCAGGCGCGCAAGCTGGATCTGATCCCCGTCAACCCGATGGCCGAGCTGAAGTTCAGCAACTTCACGTCGGCGCGCATTCAGCCCAAGCCCGCCCGGCTGCGCGATGTGCAAGTGCCCGAGTTAGTGACGCTGCTGGCTGAGCGCTTCGACAGCGCGCCAGGTGACGCCATGCTGGCCTTAATGATGCTGTGCCACGGCACCCGGATCGGTGAAACCCGCCAGGCGCGGTGGGCTGACGTTGCATTGCCTGAGCGTGAGTGGTTCCTACCGGCGGAACATACCAAGAGCAAAACCGAGTTGCGTGTGCCGCTGACTGATCAAGTATGCGCGCTGCTGCGCCATTACCGTGACCGCCAAACCACCCAGGGCTACACAGGGGCTTTTCTGTTCCCGTCGCGCCGTGGCAAGCCGCTGAGTGATAACCAAGCCAGTGCCGCGTTCACTCGGTTGGGGCAGGGCGCCTGGACCAGTCACGACCTGCGCAAGGTGGCCCGCACCGCCTGGACTGACCTCGGCGTCGACGGCCACATAGGCGAGATGTTGCTGAACCACTCCCTGGGCAAGATCGCTTCTACCTACATCAACACCCAGGCCAAAGAGCAGCGCCGCCTGGCGTTGGTGAAGTGGCACGACTGGTTAGATGCGCGTGGCTTCAAGGCGATTCACGCGCAGACAGGCGTTAGATATGAAGATTCGCGAAACCTCGTAGACGCCTTGAACGGCGGGGCCTGCGAGCCAGAACCGCAATTTGTTAAGGGCGAGGTTTTAAAACGTGCAGAAACGACAGGGGCCTGGCTTTAAGCGGGAGCGGATCGAACTTGAACCCTGCTCGATCTGCAAGGGTAGGGCGGTAGTGGCGGGGGTGTTTTATGACCTGGTTTGCACGGATTGCAACGGCTCAGGTTGGGTTGTTCAGGGGAGCAAGTTGGTGCTTTCTGTCGGCGAGTTGGTCACCCAATTAAGTTTTAAATTGCAGCAGGTACAGCGCGAAGTCTTGGCGTTAAAGACTGCTCCTACACCGATAGGGCCACAGAGCCAATACGAGCAACCAAACCGCCTGGGAGCAGGCGGAACAAATTACACAGGGGATTGAGAGCATGATGATTCGTAAGCCGGCTGGCCGGCCATTGGGGGACACCGAATACCTGCTTGAACAGTGGGGATGGTGGAGAATGGACGGGATGGGTGTGCCTGGTTACACGTCCCCTACTTTGGCGCTGATGCGGCAAGCGGTAGCACAGGTATCAGTTAGTAAGAATTACTGCATCACAGATGAGTGGGCCGTAGCTATCGATAATGCTGTGGCTAGGCTGACCCATCGAGATCAACAGATGGGAGACGTGATTTGGCTGTACTACGGCGAAAAGTGGCCAATGTTGCGAGTGGGGAAGTATTTCGGACTCAGTGAGGGGAAAGCACGTGAGTTGGCGAGGGCTGGGGCTGCTTGGGTGGATTGTGCTGTGAGTGAGATGAGGGCGGTGGCTTAACCTCTGCGACGCCTTCCTGACTGCTATCCGGCGTCAATGGTGTATTTGCACGGACTTGCCCACCCATTAGCATTCGACCTGGCCAATCATTTGTTTCGGAACTGACCAGTACGATTCGTGGGCATGACCGGCAGAGAACGCCCCGTGGCTGGCGGTCGCGAAAAAACTGCTGTCGGCGCAAAAAGCGGTCAGCTGCACTCCTGTGTACCTAATTACAAGCTTAGGCTAAGATGGCAAAATTCCATCATCACTACGGCTACACATAGGGAATTGACATGGCTGAGTTCGAACTTATTCCTGATGACCAGCAAGAAAACGAAGACGACATTGTTTCTCAAGTATCATTCAAAGACGCGGTAGTTCTTAATGCTGACTGGACTATCGAAACGATTAACCTACAAATCCAAAAGGGTAATATCGATCTGCAACCTGGATTTCAGCGCAGAGTCGCTTGGGATGATGAAAGGAAGAGCCGACTAATTGAGTCAATTATCGTAGGGCTTCCTGTGCCAAACATTGTTCTGGCAGAAAATAAGGATTCTCGCGGCAAGTTTATTGTCATTGACGGCAAGCAGCGACTTGTAGCTGTGAGCGAGTATATGCAAGGTGAGTATAAGCTTAAAGGCCTTGACATGCGCCGCGATCTTAACTTGAAAGCATTCGGCGACCTGCCTCAAGAAGATCGTGAGTATTTGGAAAACGCAACAATCAGGGCGAGCGTAATCCGAAACTGGAAAGACGAAAACTTTCTCTATGTTACTTTCTTTCGCCTTAATAGCGGCAGCCTACCACTTTCTCCGCAAGAGCTACGCAAAGCATTGATTGGCGCAAACCTCATTAGCGCCATCGATAAATACATGCTAGGTAGCGCGTCATTCAAATCCGTGTTTGGGGTTGGTTTGGACAAAAGGATGAGGGATTCGGAACTTGTACTGCGATTTGTTGCTTATGACCAGTCCTTAGCCGAGTACAGAGGTGACTTCAAAGAGTTTCTAGACAATAATACCCGATATTTCGAAGATGACTGGGCGAATAAAACCCCGCAGATTGAAAGTATCTTCCAGCGACTAGATATTGCTCTTGATGCGGCGCATAAGATATTCGGCCAAGACGCGTTTAAAAAATGGATTGGCGATAAATATGAACGCGTTATCAACCGCGCAGTATTCGATTGTATATCCCGCTTCTTCGCGCAGCCCGATGTAGCTGCCGAAGCGGTTGCACGTCAACCTGAAGTGGTAGCAGCTTTTAGAGAAGTATGCTCGACTCAGATTTTTAAAGACTCGATTGAAAAGACACCTAAAACAGTTGCTGCGACTTTTCAACGCGTTGATCTATGGGGTGAAAAGCTAGCCGCTTGCCTAGGAAGGGCTTACGATAAAAACGCGCATAGGATTGTTTAACCTATGCCAACCCAATGCGCCCACTTTGCACATTTAGAAACAAGACTCACTGATTTGAGGGTTAAGTTTCTAGATGATCTAATCAAAATTGAGAATGCTAATCCAGGACAGTTTACGCCTGACCTGGATTCTATTGCTGCTTTCAGACTTTTAATGCACGCGGAAATTGAGGATTTCTTAGAGCGAAAAGCGAAGGAGAATTTAGATAAAATAAGTCTCCAGTTAGTAAGCTCAAAGGTTGGTTCTTCTCGGTTTTTTCCTGAGTTGTTTTACATAGCAACCGTAGTGAATAAACCACTAAGCTCTGAACATGCTTTTGATGTCACGGCTTTTAAAGGTTACGTCACGCAAATGATTGGAAGTGCAAAAGGTTTCATCAAAGATAATAATGGAATCAAGGAGGGGTCATTTAATGTGTTGTCAATCTTTGCAGGAAAGACAGCAGACGAAATTGACTCAACTCTTTCAGCAAGTCTTAACAGTTATGGGAAAAGTCGGGGCGATGTAGCACATCAAAGCACAAAGCACTCTTCCACAATTAATGCACCCAGTGTTGAATTTGCTTCTGCTAAGGACCTAGTGGATGGGCTGGCCTTATATTTTGATCTAACGAAGTAGAATGATTACGGGAAGTCATTTCGTCCATACTTCTGCGAATATTCGAGCAAACAAATGCAGGATAACTTTGTGCGCGTCTGGGGGGGGCCTGCGCCCCGGCGACTATCTTCCCGCCGGTTAGTACTGCTCGATGGTAGCTTTTGGCCGTCCTCTGCCGATCATGGTTTCAACGCGTGTTGGTCAAATCCGGTGCCATCTTTGGACAGAGCGAACGCAAATGGGTGGTCAAGTAGAGCGGAGTTTCGCAATTTAATCACGGAGAAGGTCACATGGACGTGTATGTAAAAGCGGCGCTGATTGTCTCGGTAGCGGTCGTTTTTGTAGTGCTTCGATCCAGGGCTAAGGGGAATAAACCTACGGCAAGCGCGGAAGCGGTTGACTGGAAGGATGGGGAGCTGGAGCGGATATTGCCCCAGTCGCATAAAGTTATTCGGCTAAACCTCACAGAGCTTCAGAAGGTCGCTCTCACTTCGGCCTGCTTGGGATACACAATTTATGCCGAGGGTCGATTTCAGCCAGGGCCAAACGAAGAGATTGAAATTTACTCGATAAGGACTGTGGACTCTCTTGTTAAAAGGGGATTTCTCGAGTCAGACGGATCGGGTGGATACGTCATTACCCAGTCGGGTCGCGACGGACTGAGGACGAGTTGCGGTTATTGAAATTAAAGCTTTTCCGCACGGAATAGATTTGTTTTTATAGCAGCGTGTATTGCTGTGAACGCAGCGAGACGCCTTCAAAACCCGGCCACTAAGCCGGGTTTTTTGTTCCTATTTTCAAGCCCTGCCATTCAGCGGGGCTTTTTTGTTTTCGGCCCCACGCCTGTCTCCTTGCCTAAAGCGGATGCCAGCTACGTAGAGGCCGACCTATTTGAGGACTCAAGATGAACTCCGAGCATCAGGCACTGACCGATGTACCCCTGTGGTTGTTGGTTCTGCTGAGCCTCGCTGGTTTGTCTGGAGAAATGCTTCGTGCATCAGGCAGCGACCTGGGCCTTCGCCAAATCCTTCAGCGAGTAGCACTGCGCTTTCTCGCTTCTGGCCTGCTGGGTATGGCCACGTTGCTGCTCGCAATGGCCCTTTGGAACAACCTCTACCTGGCGGCCGGCTTGGGCATCGTAATCGCCGTGATAGGTGCAGATGTTGCTGGTGGCCTGTACACGCAATTCTTGGCACGTAAGGCGGGCGTTAGCGACCCGGCTTCAGGCCGTACCACTAACGGTCAGTAGATCGACAGAGTCGGGGAGGGACGATGTTCAAGGTCGACATGTCGCTGGACGCGTTTCCAGTTTCTGCGGGCATGCTGGAGCTAGAGAAAAAGCACATTCCATTTGTGATGGCTCGCACCGCGACCTTACTGGCCAAGCGGGTCAAGAAGGGCACCATCACGGTGATGCAGAAACGCCTGGACCGGCCCACCCCGACCACGCTGAACAGCCTGTTCGTAAAAATGGCCACCAAGGCGCGAGCCGCTGAGGTCTACTTCAAAGACTCATGGGCGTCGGGCATTCCTGCCGACACTTACCTTCAGCAGGCGGTGAGTGGTGGTATGCGGCCTCACAAGCGTTTCGAGAAATCGTTGATAGCACGCGGCATTATGCGCAGCGGCCAATACGCCGTGCCCACCACGGCTTTTATGAATCAGTACGGCAACGTGTCGCGCGGCACGATGTTGAAGATCCTGTCGGGCCTGGGGGCTGCTGAATCGACGCGGGGCTATCAGGCAAACGCCAGTGGCAGTGCTCGAAGTCGACGTAAGGGCAACGCCCATCGCTTCTTCTCAGGTGTTGTTGACGGCACGCAGGGTGTGTGGGAGCGCAAGTCCATGGGCATGGGCGATGCAGTCCGGCCGGTGTTCATCTTCGCGGATTCAGCGCCCAGGTATCGAACCATTTTCCCGTTCTTCAAGATCGGGCAAAACATCGTAAACGCGAACTATAAAGCTGACGCAGCGACCGCCTGGGCTGAGGCGATGGCTTCGGCCCGGTAATGGCCATAGTCGCCATCAAATCAGAAAAAAGGGTGAAAAAATTGGCCTTTTCTTCGGTTTTCTCGCCTTTTTAACTTGACAGGGCGGCCGCTGCGAAAAAATCAAAGGTACTCCCGGACCGCCACCCCCTAAGGGGGTAATTCGGGCCCCGCGTCTTCGCTATATATGACCCATTTTCAAAGGTTGGTTGTTGTGTAGTTATGGTTAATCAATCGATCACCCGTAAGCCGGAGTGGCTGAACAAATCACGCATGGCGGACAGCCTCGGGATTACCACGCAAGCCTTCGATAAATGGGGGGTGACGCCCATTGCCAAGATCGGCCGGGAGTCGTTTTACGACGTGCGTTCTGTGCTGGATAACCGGCTGGTTCACAAGGGCGAGAAACAACAACCGCTCGATGACGACGGCCAACCAATCGATCCGCTGATTGAGTACAAGCAAGCGCAGCAGAAACTGCGGTTGACCACTGAGCAAGCCGACGCCCAAGAAATGCGTAATCGGGTGAAAGCCAAAAAGCTGGTGCCGGTGGATTTCTGCCTGTTCGCCCTGGGCAAGTTGAGCGCGATGCTCGGCTCAACCCTGGACACCATTCACATCAAAGTGAAACGCAAGCACCCGGATATCGAGGTGCGTCACATCGAGGCTATCCAACGTGAAATAGCCGTTACGCGGAACGAAGCGGTCAACCTGGCCGACACCTTGCCGGAGCTTCTAGATGAGTTCGTCGAAGCCCTGGATGAGGGCGCTGATTGATAGCGTCCGTAAGGGCCTAACCGGTCTCTACAAGGAACCGCCACTGACGGCGGTTGAGTGGGCCGATAAGCATTTTTACCTGTCTTCCGAGTCGTCCTATCAGGAGGGGCGGTGGACCACGGCGCCGTTTCAGGTTGCCATTCTTAATGCGATGGGCAATGACCTGATCGCCGTAGTCAACGTGCTGAAGTCTGCACGGGTTGGCTATACCAAGATGCTGGTAGCCAACAAGGGCTACAAGATCCAGCACAAGAAACGCAACGTGTTGTCGTGGTGCCCGACGGACCCCGATGCCGACACCATGATGAAACGGCACATCGAAACGATGATTCGCGATGTGCCCCTGGTGCGCGCTTTGGCGCCCTGGTACGGCGTGAAGCACCGAGACAACACCCTAGACGAAAAGCGTTTTGATAACTCGAAAATGCTTTGGTGCCTGGGAGGTAAAGCGGCGCGCAATTACCGGGAGAAAAGCCCTGATGAAGTGATCTACGACGAACTGTCAAAGTTCGACGCCGATATCGAGGGTGAGGGCTCCCCGACGATGCTGGGGGATAAGCGCCTTGAAGGTGCGACGTTCCCTAAGTCGATTCGCGGGTCAACGCCTGGGGTGATCGTTGCCGGCGGTGAGGACGACGAGTCAGTGGGGGAGGGCTGCCAAATCAGTCGGGCGGCTGATGAATCGCCGCACTTCCTGCGGTTCAACATCAAATGTCCATGCTGCGGCACAGAGCAGCATTTGAAATGGGGAGCCTTCGACAAGCCTTACGGCATGCGCTGGCGTCTCGATGGATACGGCCAGGTAGAGAAAGCCTGGTACTTGTGCGAGTCCGGCAACGGTTGCACGTTCGAATACCACGAAATGATCCAGGCGTCAGTTGCTGGTCGCTACATCTGCGAGCGCCAAGGTATTTGGACCCGCGACGGGATGGAGTGGTTTTCCGCTGATGATCAGCCGATCACCACGCCGCGATCTGTCACGTTCCACATCTGGACCGTGTATTCCGAGTTCGTTACTTGGGCTTCGGTGGTCAGCGAATGGCTGAAGGTAGGCAAGGACCGGGGCAAGCTCAAGACTTTTATCAACACCACCCTGGGCGAAGCATGGGAAGAAGACCAAGGCGAGAAACTGGAATGGGAAGTGTTGGCCAAGCGGCGTAGCAACTACCTGAAAGTGCCCGCCCGGGGTGTCGCGCTGTTCGGCGGGATTGACACGCAGGATGACCGTTATGAGGGCCGTGTTTGGGCTTTCGGCGCCGGTGAGGAAGCGTGGCTAGTTCACCGTTGGGTGCTGACCGGTGACCCTGCAAGCGTTGAGCTGCGCAAGAAAGTGGGCCAGGAAATACGACGCCAGTTCACCCGCGAAGACGGCACGCTAATGCGTGTAGAGCGCTGGTGCTGGGACTCCGGCGGCCACTACTCGGACGAAGTGCGGAAGGAAAGTAAAAAGCACGGTGTCACCTGGGTTATCCCGGTGTTCGGCGCTGCGACCTACGGCAAGAAGATTGCCACCTTCCCGAAGAAAAAGACCAAGGGCGACCGGGTTTACCTCACTGAGGTAGGTACGGACAACGCCAAGGAACTGATCTACAGCCGCTTGAAAATCGAACCGGACGGCGACCGTCCGGCACCTGAGTGCATCCATCTGCCCCTCAACGAGCTGGTGTGTGACGAAGACGAAATGAAGCAGCTGACCAGCGAGCGTAAAGAATGGGTGGTCTCCAAAGGCCGCCGGGTTCAGCGCTGGACTAACGGCCGCCGCCGCAATGAAGCCCTCGACTGTTTTGTGTATGCACTGGCCGCCCTGCGGATCAGTCAGGAGCGTTTCGGCCTGGATCTGGAGCAACTGGCCTTAGAGGCTCAGTTCGTTCCGGCCACGGGCGCGTGGGAGGTGCCGGAAGTGCCCGAACTGAATGAGCCAGAAGAATCAGAGCCGCCGATTGAGTCGGCGCGGCCTGAGCCCCCATCAACTCAAGCCGACGCCCCTGGCGACTGGCATAACGTGGAAAGTAACGGATGGCTATAAACGCGCAGGAGATGCTGGACAAGTATCTGGAGGCAGAGACCGCCATTCTGCTGGGTAAAACGACCATTTTTAATGGCCGCACCCACACCATGGCCGAACTGCCGCAAATCCAAGCAGGTCGACGCGAATGGGAGCGCCGGGTTATCGCCCAGCGCGCCGCCGTGCAGGGCAGTCCGGGTTATGCCCTGGCTGAGTTTCGTTGAACTTCATCGACCGCTGCATTGCAGCGGTTAGTCCGGGTGCGGGGTTGCGGCGCCTGGCGGCACGTAGCGGAATTCAAGCCTTTGAGGCTGCGGAGGTTACGCGCACACACAAGGCGAAGCGACAAACGCGAAGCGCTGACAGCTCGTTGCAGCGCGACGCTGAATCGTTGCGCGGCCAGGCTCGAAAGTTGGACGAAGACCATGACCTGGTGACGGGTATTTTCGACCGGTTGGAAGAGCGAGTAGTGGGTGGTGCCGGGATCGCGGTTGAGCCGCTGCCCCTGGATCACGCGGGCAATATTCACCTGGAGTTCGCGGCACAAATCAAAGACCTGTGGGCCGAGTGGTCCTTGCGGCCGGAAACATCAGGGGAGTTGACCCGGGCACAAATGGAACGCCTGGTTTGCCGCACTTGGCTACGCGACGGCGAATCGTTGGCCCAGCAGCTGTTGGGCAAGGTGCCCAACTTCAAGCACTTGCACAAAGTGCCTTTTACGCTGGAGTTGCTGGAGCCTGATTACCTGCCCTGGAGCTACAACGACGAATCGAAAGGGATTTGCCAGGGCATCACACGCGACGCCTGGCGCCGTGTTGTTGGATACAACCTGCTTAAGCGTCACCCCGGCAGTGCCTTGGGTTTCAGCATGTCGGTGGATACCAAGTTCGTGCCGGCTGATCGGATGTTGCACATCGCGTACCGCAAGCGAATTGGGCAGAACAGGGGCCAGCCTCTGTTGCACGCCGTGTTGACGCGCTTGGCGGACATCAAGGACTACGAAGAAAGCGAGCGCGTTGCTGCCCGGATAAGCGCGGCCCTGGCGATGTTTATCAAGAAGGGCTCGACCGACGACTACGTGGTTGCGCCTACGACTGCCGGCAAAGATGGCCAGGCCACCGGTGCCCGAAGTATTCCCATTGCCCCCGGCATGGTGTTTGACGGGCTTCTGCCCGGCGAAGACGTGGGGATGATCGAAAGCAACCGGCCCAGCCAGTTTGTGGAGAGTTTCCGCAACGGTCAGTTGCGCGCGGTTGCGGCGGGTACGCGCATTGGCTACTCCACGGCGACGCGCAGTTACACGGGCACTTACTCGGCCCAGCGTCAGGAATTGGTGGAGTCGCAACTGGGTTACGACCTGCTGCAGCACGAATTCATCGACTACTGGTCGCGCAAGGTTTACCGGGCCTTTATCGAAATGGCGTTGGTCAGCGGCGTACTTGTGCCGCCAGGCGACGTAAACATGGATTCGGTGTGCGGCGCGGTTTATCAGGGGCCGGTGATGCCCTGGATTAACCCGGTGCATGAGGCGACCGCCTGGGATGCGCTGGTGCAGGGTGGTTTTGCCGATGAGGCCGAAGTGATCCGAGCGCGCGGGCGAAACCCGCAAGAGCTTAAGCGTTCGCGTCAGGCGGAAATCGAAAGCAACCGAGCGAAAGGGCTGGTGTTCAGCTCCGACGCCTATCACAAGTTCTACGGGAAAGTGACCGTCAATGCAGACCTATCAAGCGAAAAAGAGAAAGCGTGAAGCGCCGCCGCTGACGATGCCCAGGGCGTCGGTTCAGTCGTCGGTTTCGTCCGTGATTACGGCGGCAAACCAGCCAGTGGAGAGTTGGTACTCAATGCGCGCCATGGCGCGCGGTAGTGTCGAGATCCTGCTGTATGACGAGATCGGCGGATGGGGTATCACCGCCAAGCAGTTTGCCCAGGATCTGGCCGCCTGTGGTGACGTGTCACAAATCAACCTGCGCATTCATTCGCCCGGTGGCGATGTGTTTGCCGGCATGGCGATTTACAACACGCTCAAGGCCCACCCGGCCCGTTTAGATGTGTACATCGACGGCTTGGCGGCTTCCATGGCCAGCGTGATCGCGATGGCGGGTGACAAGGTGTACATGCCGACCAACGCCATGATGATGATCCACAAGCCCTGGGGCGCCCAGGGCGGCGATGCGGAAGATATGCGCCGCTATGCCGACCTGCTCGATAAGGTTGAAGGAACGTTGGTGCAGGCCTACGTCAGCAAGACCAGCAAGAGCGCGGAAGAAATCCACGCGCTGTTGAAGGATGAAACATGGATGGATGGCAGCGAGGCGGTGGCAGCCGGCTTCGCTGATCAGTTGATTGATCCGCTGGTAGCTGCCGCACAACTCAAATCGAAACGCATGCAGGAGTTTGAACACATGCCGCCAGAAGCTTTTCACAGTTTGATGAACCCGCGTAACCAAGTGCCTGCCCCGGCTCCAGCTCCAGCGCCTGCCCCGGCAAACTCCCTGTCGGCTGACCAGATCCGCGCCCAGGTCATTGCCGAGGAAGGCGTACGCCGTACCGGTATCACTGCCGCTTTCGGCAGCTTTGCGACTGCTCATCCTGAGCTTTTGCAGGCTTGCGTAGCTGACATGGCCTGCACTGTTGAAAGTGCCCGGGCGCAGCTGTTGGCTAAGTTGGGCGAGCAGTCCACGCCGTCGAATATCCCGGGCCTGCACGGCCATATCTCCAACGGAAATCTCGTTGGCGACTCGGTGCGTGCTTCTCTGGAGGCGAGGATCGGCATTACCGCAATCGAGGCCAGCAATGGCCTGAATCATATGCGGCTGAACGAGCTGGCACGTGCCTCCCTGACTGAGCGCGGCATTCTGGTGGCCACGCTCAATCCGATGCAGATGGTCGGTCTGGCCTTTACTCACAGCTCCAGCGACTTCGGGCAAATCCTCTTGGATATTGCCGGAAAGTCGGTTTTGACCGGATGGGAAGAAGCCCCCGAGACGTTCCAGCTCTGGACCAAAAAAGGCCAGTTGAGCGACTTCAAAACGTCTTCGCGTGTCGGCTTGGGCGAGTTCCCGAGCTTGCGCGAAGTGCGCCCGGGCGCCGAGTACAAGCACATCACCCTGAGTGATCGCGGCGAGCCGATCACGCTGGCCACCTACGGCGAGCTGTTTTCGATCACCCGTCAGGCGATCATCAACGACGACCTATCGTTGTTGAGTGACGTGCCTTACAAGATGGGCCAGGCGGCGCGTGCAACCATCGGCGATCTGGTCTATGCGGTACTGACCAGTCCGCCGAAGATGCGCGACGGCAAGTCGTTGTTTGATGCTTCGCGCAAAAACAACGCGGCTGGTCCAGCGTCTGAGCTGTCCATTGCCAGCTTGATCGCTGGTAAGACTGCAATGGCCTCGCAAAAAACCCAGGTTGATGGTGGCAAGCCTCGCACCTTGAACATTCGCCCAGCCTACGTGCTGACCCCGGTTGCCCTGGAAGACAAGGCCAATCAAATCATCAACTCGGCCTCTGTGCCGGGCGCTGATGCTAACTCTGGCATCATCAACCCGATTCGCGGCTTTGCCAAAGTGATCGGTGAGCCGCGTCTGGATGATGCGTCGGCAACGGCCTGGTACATGGCTGCCAAGCAAGGCAGCGACACCATTGAAGTGGCTTACCTCAACGGCATTGATACCCCTTATGTGGAGCAGCAAAACGGCTTCAGCGTCGACGGCGTGGCCAGCAAGGTGCGTATCGACGCAGGCGTTGCTCCTGCCGACTTCCGCGGCCTGTACAGCGCCGCCGGCAAGTAATAACCGCTGTCCCTGATAACCCCGCCCAGTGCGGGGTTTGTTGTTTTTGCGTTCTGGAGAATTGAACGATGTCTAAGAATTATCAAGGCGCCGGGCAGACGGTCACCTTTACTTCGCCAACTGCTGGGACGACTTCCGGCGTTCCGCTGGCTATCAACTCCCTCGTGGTGGTTCCGATGGATACCACCAAGAAGGGCGAACCGTGCGTGGGTGCCCTGGGTGGTTCGTGGCTGCTGCCGGTTACCGGTGCCCTGAAGCAGGGCTCCAAGGTCAGTTTGTTGGCTGGTGGGTTGGTCGCAGACGGCACAGCAGACGCTGTTCCGTTCGGGAAGCTGCTGACTGACGCGTCTGGCGGCTTCGCTGAAGCCTTGTTGATCCAGTAATGGCCGGCGGCTTTCGGGCCCTGGCTGATCGCATGGACGCTCTGGCGGTTGAGCGCCTGGGCGATCCGGCGACGCTGGCAGATGGTCGTGGGGTCTTCGGTGCGTTTGCTTCCCCCTTTGTCGGCGCCGAAATCGGCGGTGGGAAAACCGGAGCCGCACGCCTGGGCGGGGCAATCAATGCCGACGAGGTGTTAGAGCCCACCCTGAATGCGCGAGTGGTCGACGTGCAAGGCGTCAAGAAGGGCGACCATTTAACCATTGAGCTGCCGACCCTGTTGGGCGGTGGCCGTTACAAGGTTGTCCGTCTGAAGCCCGATGGTTCCGGCATGGTCGACTTGGTGTTGAGCGTATCCAATGAGCGAACTGACGACATTACATGATGCGATCACTCGCATAATTAGCGAACAGATGCCCCGGGTTGTGCATGTTGAACAGTTCCCGGAGCTGGGCGCCGAGGTGATGACGCCGGCGCTGTTGTACGGGATCACTGATATGGCACCGGGCCAGGATCGGGGAGAGGGGAAAACGGCGATCATTGGTCGTTTCCAGTCCTGCATTCTGGTGGAGGCAGACCGGCCCAAGGCATCGCTCCAAGCCGCTATCTTGGCTGGCCAAATGATGACGGTGCTAAAGGATCAGCTTTGGGATTTGGATTTTGTTACCGGCCCGCCGGCGCAGGTCCACGCCCAGCCTGAAGCCCCAACGCCTGAGCTTGAACAGTTCGTCATGTGGTCGGTTCAATGGATCCAGCCTTTCGAATTGGGGGAGTTCACGTGGCCATGGCCTGATGAGTCCCTAAGCGGCCCCGTGGCCCCTGCTGGGGAGTTCACCAGTGATACCGGCCCCGTTTACCCTGAGGATGCGGTATGAGCTACGCCAGTGCCGAACATGACCGCATGATTGCCGCCATGCTGATGCCCTGCGTGGTGGTCGGTGTGGATCTGGCGGCGCCGGCGGTGCGTGTCAGCAATGGCGAATGGACTAGCGCCTGGGTGCGCTGGCACAGCCTGGCGGCGGGCAAGGCGCGGCACTGGCGAGCGCCCAGCCTGGGCGAGCAGGGGGTTTTGTTTAACCCAAGCGGCCAGGCTGGCATGGGCACGTTTATCCCGGGCCTGTACGGCAACGCCGGCGGGCCGCCGGATAACCGGGACCATGTAGAAGTCTGGCGTTTTGACGACGGAGGCTCCCTGGTTTACGACTGGGAGGCAAAGACTTACACCATCACGCTGCCCACGGGTACGGTCACTATCAAAGTGGGCAGCACAGTGGTTACCGTTACGGATAACGCGGTGAATGCCACGGTGGGCGGTACCGAGTTCGATCTGGCGCCCGGTTGGGCCGCGATCAAATCGCCGCAGATAGCGTTGATCGGCGCGGTAGAAATCGACGGCCCGTTACACGTAACGCAAAGCATCACCGGCGCCGCCGATATTCTGGCGGCCGGTAATAGCGATAACCACCACACGCACTAACCCAATTCACCTACAGCCCGCCGCGTGCGGGTTTTTTCATGCCCGGAGAAATCATGGCCAAGACCATCGAAAAGCCCGCAACCGAAGAACAAGCCACTGCTGCGCCGGCGACTTTGACGTTCCGCGATCTGGTCTACACGTCGCGCACGCTGGTCGTGCCCGATACCGATCGTACCTACCCGGTGGCCAAGGGCCTGGTGGTGGTGCCGGAGTCCGATAAAGAGGCTGTGGCCTTCCTGAAGGCTCATAGCGAATACGCCGCCCAGGAGGGCTAAGCCAGATGATCGGAATGGATCGCCACACCGGGCAACCCATATCCGGCATCGAGCATTTGCGGCAGTCCATCGCCGACATTCTGAGTACGCCCCTGGGTAGTCGTCGGCAGCGGCCGGAGTACGGCAGCAAGCTACGCGGTTTCGTTGACTTGCCAATCAATGCTGGTTGGAAAAGTGCGGTCCAGGCCGAAGCGGCCCGTGCCCTCGGTCGTGGTGAGCCGCGCCTGAAGCTTGAGCGAGTGACGGCGCTTTCGCTGCTGGATGGAAAAATAAACATGCTCGTTGCCGGCGAGTACCTGGGCGACAACTTTGTCTTGGAGGTAAGCGTATGAGCATCGTGGACTTGTCGGCCTTACCGGCGCCGGAGGTGCTTGAGCCGCTGGACTTTGAAGATGTCTACGAAGAAGGGTTGTCAGCGTTCCGCGACTATATGGGCGACAACTGGAACGCCGCGCTTGAAAGCGATCCGGTTACCAAGGTGCTGGAGGTGGGGGCCTATAACAAGGTCGGCAACCGCGCCCGGGTTAACGACGCATGCAAGGCGTTGCTGTTGGCTCACGCGATCAATGGCGACCTCGATCAGCTGGGCGCAAACGTCAACCTTCAGCGCCTGGTGATTCAACCCGAGGATCTGCTGGCTGTTCCACCGGTG
Organism: Pseudomonas sp. BIGb0381; assembly: GCF_024809815.1. Lineage (NCBI taxonomy): Bacteria > Pseudomonadati > Pseudomonadota > Gammaproteobacteria > Pseudomonadales > Pseudomonadaceae > Pseudomonas > Pseudomonas sp. BIGb0381. The sequence goes on along the minus strand of NZ_JANUEN010000005.1, from coordinate 223,550 downwards.
GCTGAAGTCCTTGAGGACAATGATTCGTTCCGCGAGCGTATTCAGCTGGCCTATGAGGGCCTGACTACGGCCGGGCCGCGTAACAGCTACATCCTGCATGCGCGTAACGCTTCCGGCCTCGTGCGGGATGCCACGGCGGAAAGCCCATCGCCGGCACGCGTTACCGTAACGGTGCTGAGTACCGAAGGGGACGGGACGGCCACGCCGGCGCTGTTGGCCACGGTGGCTAAAGCCATCAATGACGACGACGTGCGGCCGCTGGGGGATCGGGTGACAGTCCAGGGCGCCGAAATTCTGAATTACCGAATTGACGCAATCCTGCACATGAACAGTGCTGGGCCAGAAGGTGACGCCGCCCTGGCCGAAGCCTTGAGCCGTCTGTCGAAATGGGTCAACCCTCGTAAACGTCTTGGCGTTGAGGTGGCGCGGTCTGCTGTGGACGCCCAGGTGCATGTTGCCGGCGTTTCGCGTGTCGAGCTGCCCGGGTGGGTCGATCTGGCCCCTACTAAAGCCCAGGCCGCGTACTGCACGGGTTACAGCGTGAGGTTGGCGGATGAAAAGCCTACTGCCCAGCAATAGCACGCAGCTGGAGCGCGCCCTTGAGGCTGCGCTTTACGAAAAAACCATTGTTCCGTTGCGCACGCTCTACAACGCCGATACCTGTCCGGCCCATTTGCTGCTGCATCTGGCGTGGGCCTGGTCGGTCGACCGCTGGGATTACCGGTGGAGTGAGGCGACCAAGCGGGCCGCCATCAAGGCCTCGTATTACATCCACAAGCACAAAGGCACGATTGGCGCATTGCGCCGCGTGGTCGAGCCGCTGGGCTACCTGATCGAGGTCATGGAGTGGTGGCAGACGGTGCCCGAGGGGGGGCCTGGCACGTTCGCCCTGAAGGTCGGCGTGCTGGATACCGGCATTACCGAGGAAATGTACGACGAGCTGACCCGGCTCATTGATGACGCCAAGCCCGTCAGTCGGCACATGACCGGCCTGGCGATCAGCCTGGAGACCACCGGTTACATCGGCATCGGCGCCTGTGTAAGCGAGGGTGAAGTGATCGACGTTTACCCGCCAACCCCCCGCGATATCGAGGTGACCGGCACTTATGGCCTGGTCATGTGTATTGATGAAATTGACACCCTGGACGTGTATCCATGATTGATCAGAACAGTCAGTTTTTTGCCATTCTCACAGCTGTGGGGGAGGCGAAACAGGCAAACGCTACCGCCCTGGGCCAGCCCTGGACCTTCTCCAAAATGGGCGTGGGCGATGCCAACGGCGCGGACCCAATCCCCAACCGCGCGCAAACGCGCTTGATCAACGAATGGCGCCGCGCGGCGGTCAATCAGGTGCGAACCGATCCGGCAAATCCGAACATCATCATCACCGAGCAGGTTATCCCGGCAGACGTGGGCGGTAAGTGGATTCGGGAAATCGCTCTGTATGACGCCGATGGCGACATGGTGGCGGTAGCCAACTGTGCCCCGAGCTTCAAGCCTTTGCTTGTGCAGGGTACCGGCAAGACCCAAATTATTCGGATGAACTTCATCGTCGCGAATACTGCGAGTGTTGTCCTGAAGATTGACCCGGCGATTGTCCTAGCGACCCGCGAATACGTTGATACCCAGATTGTTGAAGCCATGGCAAAAATGGACTTCAAACAATCGGTGTTGGTGGCCACCACGGCCAACATCGCCTTGAGCGGTGTGCAGACCATCGACGGCGTGCTGTTGCCGGCGGATGCGCGCGTGCTGGTGAAGAATCAGACGGCCCTCAAGGAAAACGGCCTGTACGTGGTTTCTTCGACCGGCGTGTGGAAGCGCACCCAGGACGCAGACAGTAGCGTAGAGGTGACGCCGGGCCTGTTCGTTAGTGTCGAAATTGGCAATACGAATGGCGACAGTATTTGGCAGCTTGTGACGGACGCGCCGATTGTCTTGGGCGCTACCGCGCTGATTTTTGAAATGGTTACGGGGAGTTCCGGTGTTAGCGCTGGATCTTATTCGAGCGTTACTGTCGACAGGCGTGGTCGGGTTATTGGTGGGACCAACCCGGCCACGTTGGCGGGCCACGGCATTACGGACGCTTATACCGCCGGCCAGGTTGATCAGAAGGTGCTTTTGGCGCTTGAAGCCATGGCGAATTTGCTGGACCCGCTGCCGTTCGCCGCGCTCGACTTTCCGACTGTTGCCACCAGTGATGGGCGCCTCGCAATTACTGCGGCTGTTGCTGCTGGATCTGGCGGTACCGTGTCGGTGCCGGCGGGGGTGAGAGTGGCGTTGGCCGAGCAGGTGGAGGTAGGTCAGACCGGGCGGCCTCGAATGGTGTTAACTACTGCCTGGTCGAGCGCTGAGATGGCAGTTAATACCACTTACTACCTGCGCGCGGCTATCGAAAACAAGGCGCTTGCGTTCTATGTGGCCACTGGCGCTGATACAGATCCTATTCCTGCCTCCCAGCGTTCGAAAGCGGGTCAGTCAGGCGCCGGATTTGATTCGACGGTAATCGACATTCTTCTCGCCAAAGTAGTGACGGGGGCAGCGGGTACGGCGCCAACCGTGACGCCGCTGGCGAACAAAAAACGTCTTGAGGCCGCCGCCTTTTGGTCCGCTGCCAACGGTAGCTACAGCCTTCAGCTTAATTGGGCTAGATCCCCTAGAGCTTATGTATCGAGTTTTGGCGACTACGACTCAAACACAAAGTCGGACTACACAATCGTCGCTGAGTCTGTTGGCCCTTACGCTGGAGGCGTCCCGTCAGTCCCGACTGGTGGTTTCAGTGATAGAAACGCTGGTCGAGTATTAATCGGCTCATATATTCCGACAGGTGCGCAGGGCGCGGGCCTGATTAACGTTCGAATCCGGTGGGACGCATGATGAATATCGCCTTGGTGCAAGACAGCCTTGTCGTCGGATTGGCGATGGGTGACTCATTGGGCGAACCCATCCCTGAGGGGGTGCCGGTCGCCATTGGTTGGCGGTTTGAGGGTGGTCAGTTCTCCGAGTCTTTGAGTGTGCCAGTGCCAGTGCCAGTGGATCAGCTCGCAGCTTTAGAGCGCGACTGGCGGGACGCTGAGGTTAGTTCTACCGAATGGCTCGTAACGAGACATCGTGATGAACAGGATTTGCAGCGGGCGACCACGCTCTCGTCTGAGCAATTCGCTGAGGTGCTGACGTACCGACAGCAGCTGCGCGATTGGCCGCAATCGCCGGACTTCCCGGATAGCGAGCATCGGCCCATCGCGCCGGCCTGGATCGCCGAACAATCCCAATAACACCCCGCACTGACGGGGCGTTTTCTTTTTCGAAACTGAGGCTCAACCCATGCCGTTGCATATCCTGCGCGCTGCTTTGCAGTGGGCGTTGTTTCTCCCGTTACGCGTAATTTTGATCCTGCTGGGCTTTCTGGTTGTGCCCCTGGCGCTGCCCGGACTCTCTTTTGAGGGGCCGCCTGTGGCGTTCACCCAGGCCCCAGGTGATTGGCGCCTGGCGCGGCTTCCTGCCTGGGCTTGGTTGTGGTCCAACGACCGCGATGGCGCTTTGGGTGACAAGCGCGGGTGGTGGAACATGAACACGCCTTTCGACCTGGGCGCCTATCACTGGTTTTCGCAGTTCTGGTGGTTGGCCATCCGCAACCCGGCGAACAACATGCGCTTTAACCCCTGGTTCAGTTGCCCGGTAGCTGAGTGCGATTACCGCTACTGGGGAGCCGAGGTGGTCAAGGATCGCCCCGGGCAGGGTGGGCGCCGTTTGATCCTGGCCACGCACAAGAAAACGGGCCGCCGCTATTACGGTTTCTACGGTGTGTGGCAGTGGTCGGCCGCGCGAGCCCTGGTGATTCAACTGGGCTTCAAGCCTGAGCCAAGCGACTGGAAAGAAGACTACAGCGCCGATCCAAGCGCGCAGTGGAAGGGCCTCAAGTTTGAGGTGAATCCCTGGAAGTCGATTTAAGCCACTACAGCGCCCTCCCTGGCGCTGATCGTTACGCGTAACACGAACAACCTACGGCCTCGCTTATGCGGGGCTTTTTCGTTTCTGGAGATTGAGCCCTATGAGTTTCTTTCACGGCGTCACTACTTCGCTGATCGACACCGGCGCGCGCACTATTTCGCTCCCGTCGTCCTCGATCATCGGTCTGTGCGACACCTTCACGCCGGGCGTACTCGGTGGCGGCAACGCCAAGGCGGGCGAGCTGAAGCTGATCACGTCTGAGCGCGAAGCCATTGCAGCGTTCGGCACTGACTCGGCGATCACCCGAGCTTGCCAGGCGATCTATGTGCGGGCTAAGGCTGTGATTGTCGCCATTGGCGTGCCTAAGCTCGCTGACGCCGCGCTGCAAACGTCCGCCATCATTGGTGGGGTTCTGGCGGATGGGCAGCGCACGGGCCTTCAGGCGCTGCTGGACGGCAAGAGCCGACACAACGCCCAGCCTAAGTTGCTGATTGCCCCAGGGCACTCGGCCACGCAGGCGGTGGCCACCGCCATGGACGCCCTGGCCGGCAAGCTGCGCGCGATTGCCATTGTTGATGGCCCGAATACCACGGACGAGGCCGCCATGGCCTACGCGTTGAACTTCGGCAGTAAGCGGATCTATCTGGTGGATCCGGGCGTGCAGTTCTGGAGCACTGTCGACAGCGCGACCGTGAATGCCCCGGCTTCTGCCTGGGTGGCTGGCCTGTTCGCCTGGACCGATTCCGAGTACGGCTATTGGGCGTCGCCATCGAACAAAGAGTTTGTCGGCATCACCGGTACCACCCGGCCGGTGGAGTACTTGGACGGCGACGAGACGTGCCGGGCCAACCTGCTCAATAACGCGAACATCACCACGATTATTCGCGATGGCGGTTACCGCCTGTGGGGCAACCGCACTTGCTCGGCGGATGCCAAGTGGTCGTTTGTTACCCGTGTGCGTACCTGCGACATCCTTATGGATGCGATCCAGGCGGGCCACAAGTGGGCTGTAGACCGCTCGATCACGAAAACCTATGTGTCTGACGTGACCCAGGGCCTGCAAGCCTTTATGCGCGATCAGAAGAACGCCGGCGCCGTGATCAATTTCGAGGTTTACGCGGACACCGAACTGAATACGGCCAGCCAAATCGAGCAGGGCAAAATCTTCTGGCGCATTCGCTTCACCGACGTGCCGCCGGCCGAGAACCCGAATTTTCTGATCGAGGTCACCAACGAGTGGCTGACTGAAGTACTTGAAGCAGCCTAAGGGGGCCGAGCAATGATTCCTGAAATGTTGACCAACTGCGTCATGTTTGCTGATGGCGTGAGCTTTTCCGGTGACGTGCCGTCCATGACGCTGCCCAAGCTGTCGATCAAAACCGAGGAATACCGGGGCGGCGGTATGAGCGGCCCCGTCGACCTGCCGACCGGCTTGGAAAAGCTGGAAGCGGCATTCACCACCAACGGCGTGCGTAAAGAGGCGCTGAAGTTCTTTGGCTTGGCGGATCAGACCGCGTGCAACCTCGTTTTTCGTGGATCGTTCAAGGGGCAGAGAGGCACCGTCAAGTCGGTAAACGTAACCCTGCGCGGCTCGCTCAAAGAAGTCGATATGGGCGATTGGAAGCCGGGCGACAAGGCCGAAATCAAGCACACCGTGGCCGTCACGTACTACAAGCTCGAAATCGACGGTCGTGTGATGTACGAAATCGACTTTGCCAACATGGTGCAGGTGATCAACGGTGTTGATCAGTTGGCCGCTGAGCGTACGGCCCTGGGCCTTTAAGGATTGATGACATGACCAACGTATCTACCGCAGCACTCCCGTCCTGGCTGGTACTGAGTGACGAAGGCGTTACCGTAACGCTCAAACACAAGGCCAATCTCAATGGCGTTATCACCGACAAGTTGATGATGCGCGCGCCCAGCGTAAAGGATGTTATGGCCGCCAAAATCGCCGGCAATGGCGACAATGAAAAGCAAGAGTTGAGCTTGTTTTGCAGTCTGCTCACGGCCACCGAGGCTGAACTTACGGCCCTCAAATTCAAGGACTACATGCGCCTTCAGGCGGGCTATTTTCGCCTGGTTGAAGAAGACGACGTGTAACGAGGGCACGCTTAAAGCGCTGGCCAAACGCTTGGCAAAAGAGACGGGTTTCTCGTCTGCCGAGATACTGGCCATGCCCTTTAACGTGATGGTGTGGTGGCTCACGGATTGAGCCGCTGTTGATCTTCCCGACGTATAGGGCGCGCACATGGCAAACAAACTTGCTCTCGGCCTGGTCATTGGCGGGGCTGTCAGCTCGACGGTGGGGGCGGCGTTCAAGGACGTCAGCAACAAAATCAAGAAGCTGGAGGAACAAGGCTCCCGGGCGCGGGTGCTGGAAAAGACCATTGGCGAAACCATGCGCCTGCGCGATGAATGGCGCAAAGCGCACATGGCCGGCGACAAAGGCGCGGATGCGCTACGGCGAAAGCTGGACAACAATCTGGACGGGCTGCGTAAGCAGGGCGTTGAAGTGCGCAACCTGACCAAGGCTTATGCGGCCATGGGGCAGGCGGCGACAAAGGCCGAGTTTAAAGCCAAGGGCCATATGCAGCTCGATGCTGGTAAACAGCAGATGAAAAGCAGCATCGGCCAGGCGGCGGCCGCCACGGCAGCAATGGCCATTCCGACGAAGGTGAGCGCGGACTTTGGCGCGATTGTTCGTGACATTGCGATCAAGGCGAACATTGCCAACAAGCCCGAAGAAGCGCAGATGGCCAAGACGATTATTGGCACGTCGCGCGATACCGGCATGGCCCGCAATCAGGTGGCCGAGGTGGTCAACGCTTTGGTGGGTGCCGGCATGGAGCTGGATAAGGCCCTGTCGTACGCGCCGGTAGCGGCCAAGTTTGCCGTGGGCCAGGGTTCGGACGGCGGCGAAACGGCACGCATGATCAACGCCCTGGGGCAGAACGCCAAAATATCCGACCCGGCCGTGATGCAAAAGGCGCTGGAGGCCATCGCCTATCAGGGCCAGGCGGGCAGCTTTGAAGCGGCCGACATGGCGCGCTGGTTCCCCGAGTTGCTGGCGGGCATGGGCAAGATCGGTATCACCGGCATGGATGCGGTCACGCAACTGGGCTCAATGCTTCAGGTGCAAATGAAGACCGCCGGCGGCGCTGATGAGGCGGCCAACAACCTCAAGAACTGGATGGAGAAAATCGGTTCTGGCGATACGGTCAAGGCCTACAAGGACGCTGGGATTGATTACCAAGCGTCGATGAATACCGGCCTGCAGAACGGTAAATCAACCCTGGAGTCCAGCTTTGAGCTGGCACAGAAGTACATTGCGGCAACGGATCCGAAGAAGGCCGCCGCGATGGCGGCCGCTACAGCGAAGATCAGTAAAGAGACTGACCCCGAGAAAGCCAAGGCCATGATTGCCTCCCTGGAACAGGCTTTGCGTACCGGGGATCTGTTCGCGGACATGCAGGTTAAGGGCGCTTTGACGGCCTACATGCAGAACAAAGAGCTGTACGCGCAGCTCAAGAAAGACTCGGCCAGTGCCACCGGGATCCTTGATAAGAACCTTGAGGAACGCCGGCAGGCGTCAGCGCAAAAATGGGCGGAAATGGCCCAGGGTATGGACGAGGCCATGCGCGCCATTGGTGACGCATTCCGGCCGGTCACTGACAAAGTGGCGGATGGTTTGGCCTACGTCACCCAGGGGCTGGCCAAGCTGTCGGACGAGTCGCCCCGGGTTGTGACGGGGATCGGCGCCGCCGTGGCGGCCGTGATCGCCTTTCAGACCGCTATGAGCGGATTCAAGATTGCCAAGGGGTTGCTCAACCTTGGGCGCGGCTCGCTGATGGGTAACCCCAACATCCCGCAAAAAGTCATTGTCACCAACATGCCCGTGGGCGGATCTGGTGGCATGGGAATGGGCGACCTCGATGACACCGGCGTAAAGGACGGGAAAGGCAAGGGCAAGGGCGGCGGCCGTGGCGGCCGAAGCCCCGGGCGTGGCATTGGGGCGGGCATGAAGGGGCCGGCAGTATTGGCCGTGATAGAGGCCGGTTTTAAGGTCAAAGACACTTACGACAACGCTGAAACCCAGGACGAAAAAGCCGAAGGCTATGGCGCTGCGGCTGGTGGACTTGCTGGCACGCTCGCCGGTGCGGCGGCCGGTGCGGCCATTGGTTCGGCAGTGCCGGTAATCGGCACCATCGTGGGCGGCCTGATTGGGGGCTATCTGGGCAGCTTGGGCGGTGACGCCCTGGGCGGTGCCATCGGCAAGTCAATGTTTGGCTCTGACGAAAGCAAGAAGGTCATGCCCGTGGCCGGGCCGCTGATGATGAAGGATGCCGGCAAGGACATTCCGCCAGTGCTGGGGGATATTGCCAAGTCTTTTGCCCCGTCTCGTACGGGGCCGCTGATGTTGGCCAATCCAGGCCAGGGCGCGTTGCCGGCAACGCCAAGCGCCCTTAATCCGGGCGATGTTTCGCGCGCCATGATGATGCCCCAGGCCGCCGCAGATGCGACGGCTGGGCCGCTTGCGGCGGCAGTGGTCGCCAAGGTACAGCCGGCGAAGATTGAGCCCAAGGTGGACATTAGCGCGCCTTTCACGCTGACGGTACAAGGCGATGTGAAAGACCCGAATGAGCTTGCGGCCAGGTTACAGCCGCTGCTGGAGCAGCACCGCCGGGAAATCGCCCAGCAGCTCGAAAACCGACAGCTCTACGACGCGCCGCATCTCTAAGGGGGGAATATGGAATCACTGGCACAGCTACAGTCGGGCCTGAAGTACCTGGCCTCGGCCGGCGAAGCGGGCCGGCGCAGCATTGATGGGATGATGGGGCCGGTAAACGGTGCGATCAGCGAAATCACCGGCGCGGCCAACGAGCTGGAGGATCTGCCGTTTATTGGCCCGGCCGTGGGGGCAAAGCTACAGCGAGTAATGCGTGGGATTGCCACCGCCCAGGCCAAGGTTGGCCAGGTGGTGGCCACCTACAACCGTGCCACGCGTGCCCTGTCGCAGATTGACGAGCGCCTGGGCACATTGAAGGAGCAGGCCGGGCGGGCGGCTACGGCGATCAACAAGATCGCCGGCAAGATCGACCCGTCACTGGCCAACATTCTGCCCACCGGTGCGTTTGCCACGGATTCAACGCCGGCGAAAGAGGCGGCGAAGCCTTTCCCCCATCTGCTGATCATTCAGCCGCTGGACCCGAAGGCGCAACCGTATTACTTCAACCTTGATACGGCGGCCTTTGATTCGCTGCGCCGCTCGACCGAGTACCGCTGGGCCTCCCAGGAGCGCCTGACGCGTCGGTCTGCCCAGCAGGCCGTGGGCATGGGGGACGAGAAAATCACGCTCAAGGGCGATATTTTTCCGGGCTACCGTGGCGGGCTGGAACAGCTAAACACGCTGCGCTCGATGGGCTCCCAGCTCAAGCCGGTAACCCTGACCACGGGCTATGGCGTTGTGCTGGGCACTTGGTGCCTCAAGACGATTGACGAAGACCAAAGCGCGCTGATGCAGGGCGGTATCCCCCGCAAACAGGCGTTTACCTTGGAGTTTGTGCGCTATGGCGACGACATGCAGAACATCTGACGGGGATCTGCTCGATACCATTTGCCATAACTTCTATGGCCATCTGGTGGGCAGTGTTGAGGCCGTGCTGGCGGCCAATCAGGGCCTGGCGGACGAGGATCAGCCTTACCGCGCAGGCGTGGTGATTGTCTTGCCGGATCTGCCAGGCCCAGTGGATGAGCAAGTGGCGCTGTGGGATTGATTCAGTCCTATTGGCTGCGTCCTTGTTCCGTTATGCGTAACGCCTCCTTTCCCTAAAGCCCGCCCAGTGCGGGTTTTTAATTGGCCAATGCCCTATGACTCCACAATTTAGAATCGTCGCGAACGGTTCCGATATCACGTCGCTGATTAACGATCGGCTTTTACTGTTGCGCACCACGGACAAGCCCGGCATGGAATCGGACGAGTTTGAGTTGCGCATTGATGACCGCGACGGCCTGGTAACGCTGCCCAAGCGCGGCGCCGGGATCGAGGTCTACCTGGGCTATGCCGAAACGTCCCTGGTGCGCCTGGGGCGCTATGTGGTCGATGAAATCGAGGTATCCGGTCCGCCGGACACCATCGTTATTCGGGGCAAGGCCAGCGACATGCGCGGCACCGGCAAATCCACCCGGAGCGGTAGCTGGGAAGACGTGCCGTTGTCGAAAATCGTTTCTGACATTGCGGCCCGCAACGGCTGGACACCGGCCTGCACCATCGCCACGAAGGTCGCCCGGGCTGACCAGCTCCACGAATCTGACTTCAGCTTTGTCACGCGCCTGGCTAAACAGTACGACTGCACCGCCAAGGTGGGCGACGGTAAGTTGATGGTGATGCAACGCCAAGCGGGCCTGAGTGCCAGTGGCAAGGTGATTGGCGCGATCACCATCACGCGCAGCGACGTAAGCCGCTGGCAGTTTCGCCTGGGCGACCGTAATGCGCACAAGACCGTAGCGGCCAAGCATCAGGACAAGAAGACGGGCAAGTTATCGGTTGTATCCCTGGACAACGACGACGTGCCGGATGGCCTGCCGGCAGTACACACCGACCGCCATATTCACCCGAACAAGACTGCCGCCGAGTCCGCGGCTAAGGCGCGCTTGGCTGCGTTCAACCGTTCGACGGCCGGCGTGCGCCTGGAAATGGACGGCCGCACGGATCTTTTTGCTGAGCGTTCTATCAACGCCCAAGGCTTCAAGGTGGGGCTCGATGGCGAATACCTAGTGGATTCGGTGGAGCAGACATTCACCCAGGCCGGCTGGTCCACCACCGTTGAGTGCAACGGCGGCAAAAAGAGCAAGGCCAAAGCCAAAGGCAAGAAAACGAAGAAAGCCGCTAAGCCTGTCAAAGTCGTCAGCCTGGAGTAGCGGTCGCGCCACAACCCCGCCAAGTGCGGGCTACTCACGTTAGGAGCTTGTATGCCCATCACCCAGCAGCAGTTGCTGCAGATCCTCCCGAACGCCGGCCCTCGAGCCGGTATTTTTTTGCCTGGAGAAATGTAATGCCACGACTTTCCGAATCGCTCGCCGGCGGCCGCAACGTGCTCGCGTTCCTCGACATGCTCGCCTGGTCCGAGGGCACCAGCACATCTCCGGCCACTGCCATGGATGGTTACGACGTGATCGTCACCGGCGCCGATCGTAAGCCCGAGGTCTTCAAGGACTTCATAGATCACCCGTTCGCCAAGGGGCGCGCGTCGAAGGTCATCAACAGCAAGGGGCTGACGTCCAATGCTTCCGGCCGTTATCAGCAGATGCTGAAGGACTGGCCGCACTACAAGTCGCTGCTCAAGCTGCCGGACTTCAGCCCGATCAGCCAAGACCTTTTGGCGCTGCAGCACGTCCGCGAGTGCCGGGCTATGCCCGACGTGGTGGCCGGGCGGATCGAAACGGCTATCGCGAAGTGCCGGAACATCTGGGCCAGCCTGCCCGGCGCGGGATACGGGCAGCGCGAACACCGCCTGGAGGATCTGCTGAAGCAGTACCGGCTGGCGGGCGGGGTGATGTCGTGACGCCGGGTCAGATCCTGGCCGCGATCCTGCTGGCGATGGCCGTCAGCGCCGCCGGTACCTGGCGGGTGCAAGACTGGCGCTACGGCAAGGTGCTGGCTGACGCTGCAGAAGCCCAGGCCCAGGCGACCATCAGAGCGTCTGATAATGCGCGAGAAGAAGAGCGGCGCCTACAATTGGCAGTGAATAAGGAAGGAAGCGATGCGAGAGAACAGAACAAGGCTGCAGCTGTTGATGCTGGCGCCGCTGATGCTGCTGGTGACAAGCTGCACATCGAGGTCGGTAAGTTTGCCTCCATTGCCTGCCCCGGCGATTCCGGAACTTCCCAGCGAGGCGCGTCAGCCACCCGCGCCGCAATGGTGCTCTCCGACTTGCTCCGTCGGGCTGACCAAAGAGCGGGAGAGTTGGCGGTTGCGTATGACCGGGCCCGAATAGCTGGGTTGGCATGTGAGGCTACTTACTCAATATTGTTGAACGGTTCAGTTGAACTGCTTCAAAAAAATAGCGGCAGGGCCTCCTCAGGCGCTGCCGCTCGTCCGTTTGGTGGGTAGAAGCTAAGTCACTGTGGAAGCTTACTTGCTAATGTAAATTTTGAATGGCTTGCCCACTGCACGCTGGATGTGGCCGTTTTTTAGGCGACGGCTCCAGCGGAGGATGAACGTGCCACGTTCGTCGGTATATGTCATAGCGACTCTCCTAAAGAGGTGGCCACTACTCATTAATTCTGGACAACTCCACCAAACGGGACTAGAGTCCGCACTGGTTCTAGGCAGTGCTTTCACTAGCGGTTCTGCGGAAGCGGAGAGCGAGTGGAGAACTCCCCCAGTAGGTTTGCGGCCTACTGCCAATTTCTGGTTGATCATGTTTGCGGCATGGTCAATCAGAAATATTTCAGTTCAAGCTGGGCGCCAGGCGTCTTAAGTTTGAGCTTTCTGATAATTGCGTCAGCAAATTCGTCAGCTTGCCATTCGGAGTCTTCTTCGAGAACTCCCTTCGTGTCCGAAAAGTGAAGCATCGCTCTGTGACACAAAAAGATGTGCCCCAGCTCATGAAGGAAAATCCTGATGGCCTCAGGGTCGCTCCTGTTCAGCTTCTCGTACATCCATTCCGGCATGTAAATGAAGCCTTTCTGTGGGTCCACCATCGCCCTTGCGATATCCTCCATCATCCACTCATCGTTCTCGATGGAATCAATGAAGATCCCATTTTCTTCGAGGTCGTTGATGAACATCCCTATTTTCTGTACCGAGAATGAGCGACGACTTAGCTTGAAGATCTTGCAGATCCTGCCCGCAATAAAGTCAATGTCGGTCGGGCCGAGCGCGGGCACACGATGCCCGCGCATGTCATAGTGAGCAGCTTCACTTGGAGTGGTCATCGCTGTTTTCCCCGTAGATTTCCCCGAGTAAGCGACCCAGACGAGTCAGCTGCTCCTGGTTAAGATCTGAGTTGGCAAAACCAGCGATAAGCATGCGGTGTTGCGGACGCAGCCCTTCAAGCGATACTGATTCGTTATCGTCGCAAGCAATAGCCTTCAACTCTTGAACATTGATTTGTTCGCCAAGTTCGTTGAAATAGATGGCAATTTTTTCAACCCAGTCCATCGGGATCTTACTGCGGCCTGTTTCCATCGCACTCAAAAACGCTGTAGAAGCGCCAAGTGTGCTAGCCATCGTGCTAAGTGTTACGCCATATGCGCGGCGATACTCACGTACCTTTGCGCCAAATTTGGAAAGCGACATGGTCACGGCCCCTTTCTGCTTTTTCATGAGAATGGTTGCATTAAGCCGTCATAAGACAAGCTTGTCAACCATTCTAGTTGAAAAGTTTAAAGCTTGAAAGGAGCGGCTGTGGATGTGTATGCCTATATCGCGCTTATCCATCCGCCCCCGGCGCCGTCGGCGTGGTTCATGGAGCCGCGCGAGCCCAACTTGACCCAGCACATGCTCAACGAATTCTCGCCATCACCGGTGACTGCGATCAAGGACTGATCGCGCTGCGGGCTTGCCAGGCGTATGTCAGGGCGATAGCCCGGTGACCGTCTGATCAGTCAGGAGTCATGAGGACGGCCAGGGTAAGCTTGATGAACTCTTCATTCTGGTCAATTGTTTGCAGGGCGCCGCGCACGTTCTCTGCGACTTCCGCGGAGCCACGCTGCTCCACCCAGTTCGATAGCTCCATTATGGAGGCTTCGAGGGCGAGCTGGTTTTCGTAGAGTTTTTCGAGCAGGGATGGAAGCAGGTCTGAGTTCGGCATAGATGTTCCTCCGTGGAGTGAACAGGGTAGCAGGCAAATTATTTGGTTTGGGGAGCTGGTCGGCAGGACGCCGGGGGAGGGGATGGATCTCGTACCAATTTTTGTACCACTGACCGCGTTTCGCTATCGAATAGCGGGTATCCCAAAGTAGGCAAGGGCCCGTATTTGCTGGGTTTGGCTACTTTGGAAAACCGAAGAATACCCAAAATTAATATTAGGAGTATGGACGAGAGACTGTCGAATGTTCTTCTAAAACCAGACGAAAGTGCTTAAAAACTAAGAAAAAACAGGTTTTCTTCCGGGCAATAAAAAGCCCTGCGATAAGGCAGGGCTTTTTCAGTACGGCTGGTTATTAACCGTGCAGGGTCTCTGCGGCGTACAGGGTGTTTTCCAGCAGGCAGGCACGGGTCATCGGGCCAACGCCACCCGGCACCGGGGTGATCCAGCCGGCTCGGGGCAGGGCGGTCTCGTACACCACGTCGCCGACCAGCTTGCCGTCTTCCTGGCGGTTGATGCCCACGTCAATGACGATGGCGCCTTCCTTGATCCATTCGCCCTTGACCAGGCCCGGCTTCCCGGCGGCCACGACGACCAGGTCGGCTCGGCCAACGTGGCCGGCCAGATCCTTGGTGAAACGGTGGGTCACGGTGACGGTGCAACCGGCCAGCAGCAATTCCATGGCCATGGGGCGGCCCACGATGTTGGACGCGCCGACGATGACGGCATCGAGGCCGTACAGGTCGACACCGGTGCTTTCCAGCAGGGTCATGATGCCTTTGGGCGTGCACGGGCGCAGCAGCGGGATACGCTGGGCCAGGCGGCCGACGTTATAAGGATGGAAACCGTCGACGTCTTTGTCAGGGCGGATGCGCTCGAGCAGCTTGGACGCGTCCAGGTGCGCGGGCAATGGCAATTGCAGGAGGATGCCATCCATCGCCGGGTCGTCGTTGAGGCTGTCGATCAGGTCGGTCAGGGCCTGCTGGGTGGTGTCGGCAGGCAGGTCGTAGGCCTTGGAAATAAAGCCGACCTCTTCACAGTCTTTACGCTTGTGCGAGACATAAACCTGAGAGGCAGGATCGCTGCCGACCAGGATCACCGCGAGGCCAGGCGTGCGCAAGCCTTGCTGGCTGCGCTCGGTGACTCGTTTGGCGATCTGCTGGCGCAGGCTGGCGGCGATTGATTTGCCGTCGATAAGTTGTGCAGTCATTACGCGTGATTAACCATCGAGAGGGGGAGGAAAAGTGCGCGCATTCTCGCACGCCACGGCGTGAGGGCAAAGGCGCTTGGTCCGCAAATTGGCCTAACCCCTTAAATAAAATGAATTTTTTTCAAAAAAGATTTGACGGGTTTCCAGGCCCTCTATACTATTCGTCGCACTTGTCGGGCACAGCCTAGCACTGGTTAAGAAGGTCGAGCAGAATCGTTGTTCTGCAAGGCTGGAAGCACTTAGTTTGTAATCCTCCAAGAGTACAGATTAATAAGGCGCCCGTAGCTCAGCTGGATAGAGCATCCGCCTTCTAAGCGGATGGTCGCAGGTTCGAGTCCTGCCGGGTGCGCCATTAGGCAGCTTTGGCACAAGTAGCGCTATATGGTGGGCGTAGCTCAGTTGGTAGAGCACGGGATTGTGACTCCCGTTGTCGAGGGTTCGATCCCCTTCGTCCACCCCATATTTTGAAAGGCGCCAGATTAATCGTCTGGCGCCTTTGCTTTAAGAGCTTCAAGCGCGGATGTGGTGGAATTGGTAGACACACTGGATTTAGGTTCCAGCGCCGCGAGGCGTAAGAGTTCGAGTCTCTTCATCCGCACCAAATAAAGCTTTACTCGGTCTATGCGCAGGGTAAGGCTCGACAAAGAAGTAGTTTGGTTTCTTTGTTAACGCAATATGGTGGGCGTAGCTCAGTTGGTAGAGCACGGGATTGTGACTCCCGTTGTCGAGGGTTCGATCCCCTTCGTCCACCCCATATTCGAAAGGCGCCAGATTTAACAGTCTGGCGCCTTTTTTGGTTTTGGCGGTTCGGTTTTTCGTGGCTGCGGGTTCTGGGTCGCGATGGCGGTGCGTTTCATCGTATTTATGTGTCTCGATGATGCTGCGTTGTCTATCTGCCCTTATTGCGGGGTGGGGCGTCAGGGAGGTAGCGACGATCCCTTCTATATATAGAGGGGCGGCGCAGAGCCCTGGCGTGTTTGGCTTTATTTGTCACCGGGGCGGGGCGCGACAGTGCCTTCGTACCGATAAATTGCCGGCTGTTTACGGGCGTATTTCCAGTAGGGTGACTTCTTGAGTTTGACCCACTAGAATGCATGCCCTTGATTGGGGTCGGAAATGGCCGGCTAACGTCTGTGCAACGAGGAATATCCATGCAAGTTTCTGTTGAAAATACTACTGCTCTCGAGCGCCGCATGAGCATCACCGTGCCGGCTGAGCGCATCGAGACTGCGGTCAACAAGCGTCTGCAGCAGACTGCCCAAAAGGCCAAGATCGCTGGTTTCCGTCCGGGCAAGGTGCCAATGAGCGAAATCAAGCGCCGTTTTGGTGCTGATGCGCGCAATGAAGCCGTCGGTGACGTGATCCAGGCTTCTTTCTACGAAGCAGTGGTTGAGCAAAAGCTGAACCCGGCTGGTTCGCCTTCGATCGAACCTAAGTCCCTGGAAGCGGGCAAGGACCTGGAATACGTTGCCGTATTCGAAGTGTTCCCCGAGTTCGAAGTGGCCGGTTTCGACGGTATCGCCATCGAGCGCCTGAGCGCCGAAGTGGCTGATTCGGACCTGGACAACATGCTGGAAATCCTGCGCAAGCAGAACACCCGTTTCGAAGTGGTCGACCGTGCTGCCCAGAACGAAGACCAGCTGAACATCGATTTTGTTGGCAAGGTTGACGGCGAAGCATTCGCTGGCGGCTCCGCCAAGGGTACTCAGCTGGTGCTGGGTTCCAACCGCATGATTCCTGGCTTCGAAGACGGCCTGGTTGGCGCCAAGGCTGGTGAAGAGCGGGTCCTGAACCTGGAATTCCCTGCTGACTACCAGAATCTGGACCTGGCTGGCAAAGCCGCCGAGTTCACCGTGACCGTCAATAGCGTTTCCGAGCCTAAGCTGCCAGAGCTGAACGAAGAATTCTTCAATCAGTTCGGCATCAAGGAAACCGGTATCGAAGGCTTCCGCACCGAAGTTCGCAAGAACATGGAGCGCGAGCTGCGCCAGGCTATCAAGTCCAAGGTCAAGAACCAGGTCATGGACGGTCTGCTGGCCTCCAACCCGATCGAAGTGCCTAAGGCCCTGCTGTCCAACGAAGTGGATCGTCTGCGCGTACAGGCTGTTCAGCAGTTCGGCGGCAACATCAAGCCAGACCAACTGCCGGCCGAGCTGTTCGAAGAGCAAGCCAAGCGCCGTGTGGTACTGGGCCTGATCGTGGCTGAAGTGGTCAAGCAGTTCGACCTCAAGCCTGACGAAGACCGCGTCCGCGAAATGATTCAGGAAATGGCTTCGGCCTACCAGGAGCCTGAGCAGGTCGTGGCTTGGTACTACAAGAATGACCAGCAACTGAACGAAGTACGTTCGGTTGTGCTGGAAGAACAAGTTGTGGATACTGTTCTGCAGAAGGCTAAGGTGACCGATAAAGCGGTCTCTTACGAAGAAGCAGTCAAGCCGGCGGAAGCAGCACAAGCCGACTGATTGTCCAACTCGTTGGAAATTCAACCATAAGCCAGCCTCGCGCTGGCTTATGCGTTTTCAAGACATGACTATTTGGGAGTAACTGCAGAGCATGTTCCGTAATTCCTATATTCAGCAGAACTCTGATATCCAGGCCGCAGGCGGCCTGGTCCCGATGGTTGTCGAGCAGTCCGCCCGTGGCGAGCGCGCCTACGACATCTACTCGCGCCTGCTCAAGGAGCGAGTGATCTTTCTGGTGGGCCCGGTAGAGGACTACATGGCCAACCTGATCTGTGCGCAACTGCTGTTCCTTGAAGCGGAAAATCCGGACAAGGACATCCATCTCTATATCAACTCACCGGGCGGTTCGGTGACCGCGGGCATGTCGATCTACGACACCATGCAGTTCATCAAGCCGAACGTATCGACTACCTGCATTGGCCAGGCCTGCAGCATGGGCGCGTTCCTGCTGACCGCAGGTGCCGAGGGCAAGCGTTACTGCCTGCCTAACTCGCGCGTGATGATTCACCAGCCACTGGGCGGTTTCCAGGGCCAGGCGTCGGACATCGAAATCCACGCCAAGGAAATCCTCTTCATCCGCGAACGTCTCAACACGCTGATGGCCAAGCATAGCGGGCACACCCTGGAAGAAATCGAGCGCGACACCAACCGCGATAACTTCATGAGCGCCGAAGCCGCACGTGAATACGGGTTGATCGACGCAGTGATCGAAAAGCGCCCCGCTTAATATAAGCCGCTCAAAATAGGGCTGGTCGGGTTTTCCGATCACCTGTGGGCTTGAAAAAGCCCGCATAAGCCTTCATCTTGTGTTGCAAGCCTATCGGATTTGGATCGAACGAATGACTGACACCCGCAACGGCGAGGACAACGGCAAGCTGCTCTATTGCTCCTTCTGTGGCAAAAGCCAGCATGAAGTGCGCAAATTGATTGCCGGCCCCTCGGTCTTTATCTGCGACGAGTGCGTCGACCTGTGCAATGACATCATCCGTGAGGAGGTGCAGGAAGCCCAGGCCGAAAGCAGCGCGCATAAATTGCCTTCGCCTAAAGAAATCAGCGGCATCCTTGATCAGTATGTGATTGGTCAAGAGCGTGCAAAGAAGGTTCTGGCCGTAGCGGTATACAACCACTACAAGCGCTTGAACCAGCGTGACAAGAAAGGCGACGAAGTCGAACTCGGTAAGAGCAACATCTTGCTGATCGGTCCTACAGGCTCGGGTAAGACCCTGCTTGCGGAAACCCTCGCTCGCCTGCTGAACGTTCCGTTCACCATCGCCGACGCCACCACCCTCACCGAGGCTGGCTACGTGGGTGAAGATGTCGAGAACATCATTCAGAAACTGCTGCAGAAGTGCGACTACGACGTAGAGAAGGCCCAGATGGGTATTGTCTACATCGACGAAATCGACAAGATCTCGCGCAAGTCCGACAACCCGTCGATCACTCGGGATGTTTCCGGTGAAGGCGTGCAGCAGGCCCTGTTGAAACTGATCGAAGGCACGGTAGCTTCCGTACCGCCACAAGGCGGCCGCAAGCACCCGCAGCAGGAATTCCTTCAGGTTGATACGCGCAACATCCTGTTTATCTGTGGCGGTGCATTCTCCGGCCTGGAGAAGGTTATTCAGCAACGGTCTACCCGTGGCGGCATCGGTTTCAGTGCGGAAGTGCGCAGTAAGGAAGAAGGCAAGAAAGTGGGCGAGTCCCTGCGTGAAGTCGAGCCTGACGATCTGGTCAAGTTCGGTCTGATCCCGGAATTCGTTGGCCGTCTGCCGGTCCTGGCCACGTTGGACGAGTTGGATGAGGCGGCTCTGATTCAGATCCTCACCGAGCCGAAAAACGCCCTGACCAAGCAATACGCCAAGCTGTTCGAGATGGAAGGTGTAGACCTCGAGTTCCGTACCGATGCGCTCAAATCGGTGGCCAAGCGGGCACTGGAGCGCAAGACTGGTGCACGTGGCCTGCGTTCCATCCTCGAAGGTGTATTGCTCGACACCATGTACGAGATCCCCTCGCAGTCCGAGGTGAGTAAAGTGGTGATCGACGAAAGCGTTATAGAAGGTAAGTCCAAGCCACTGTATATCTACGAAAACAGTGAGCCGACTGCCAAAGCTGCGCCAGACGCGTAAGCGTTTCGCAGTTTTGGTACAAACGAAGGGGCCTCTAGGGGCCCCTTTGTTTTTCATAAGGATTTTTACTGCGTGTAACTGCCCGCATTGAGCTTGTTTTTTTTACACGCAGCCCCCATCTTGGTTTCAAGCTTATTTTTCAACTGTCATAGAGGCGAAATCATGAAGACAACCATCGAATTGCCTCTCCTGCCGTTGCGTGATGTAGTCGTCTATCCGCACATGGTTATCCCGCTGTTCGTGGGGCGCGAGAAGTCTATCGAAGCCCTCGAGGCCGCGATGACGGGCGACAAGCAGATCCTGCTGCTGGCCCAGAGAAATCCTGCCGATGATGATCCAGGCGAAGATGCCCTGTATCGCGTCGGTACCATTGCCACTGTCCTGCAACTGCTCAAGCTGCCCGATGGCACCGTCAAGGTGTTGGTGGAAGGCGAGCAGCGTGGTGCGGTAGAGCGTTTCATGGAGGTGGACGGCCACCTGCGCGCTGAAGTGGTGCTGATCGACGAAGTCGAGGCCCCTGAGCGCGAGTCCGAAGTGTTTGTGCGTAGCCTGCTCTCGCAGTTTGAGCAGTATGTGCAGTTGGGCAAAAAAGTACCGGCTGAAGTCCTGTCTTCCCTCAATAGCATTGATGAGCCAAGCCGCCTGGTCGATACCATGGCCGCGCACATGGCGCTGAAGATCGAGCAGAAGCAAGACATCCTCGAAATCATTGACCTGTCGGCCCGTGTCGAACACGTGCTGGCATTGCTGGATGCCGAAATCGATCTGCTCCAGGTTGAGAAGCGCATCCGTGGTCGTGTCAAAAAGCAAATGGAGCGCAGCCAGCGCGAGTACTACCTGAATGAGCAGATGAAGGCCATTCAGAAGGAACTCGGCGACAGCGAGGAAGGCCACAACGAAATCGAAGAGCTGAAAAAGCGCATCGATGCTGCCGGCCTGCCGAAAGACGCCCTGACCAAAGCCACCGCCGAGTTGAACAAGCTCAAGCAGATGTCGCCGATGTCCGCCGAGGCCACCGTGGTGCGCTCGTACATCGACTGGCTGGTGCAGGTGCCGTGGAAGGCCCAGACCAAGGTACGCCTGGACCTGGCGCGTGCTGAAGACATTCTCGATGCCGACCACTATGGCCTCGAAGAAGTCAAGGAACGCATCCTCGAATACCTCGCCGTGCAAAAGCGTGTGAAGAAGATTCGTGGCCCAGTGTTGTGCCTGGTTGGCCCGCCTGGCGTGGGTAAAACCTCCCTGGCCGAGTCCATCGCCAATGCCACCAACCGTAAATTCGTGCGCATGGCCCTCGGTGGTGTGCGCGATGAAGCGGAAATTCGTGGTCATCGCCGGACTTACATCGGTTCAATGCCAGGAAGATTGATTCAAAAAATGACAAAGGTGGGTGTGCGCAACCCACTGTTCCTGCTCGATGAAATCGACAAAATGGGCAGCGACATGCGTGGCGATCCGGCATCGGCCCTGCTGGAAGTGCTCGACCCTGAGCAGAACCACAATTTCAACGACCATTACCTGGAGGTCGACTACGACCTGTCCGATGTAATGTTCCTGTGCACCTCCAACTCCATGAACATTCCGCCGGCATTGCTGGATCGGATGGAGGTGATTCGTCTGCCGGGTTACACCGAAGACGAGAAGATCAACATCGCCGTCAAATACCTCGCGCCCAAGCAGATTTCGGCCAACGGCCTGAAGAAGGGCGAGATCGAATTCGACGTCGAGTCGATCCGCGACATCGTGCGCTATTACACTCGCGAGGCCGGTGTACGGGGCCTTGAGCGCCAGATCGCGAAGATTTGCCGCAAGGCGGTCAAGGAGCACGCGCTGGAAAAACGCTTCTCGGTGAAAGTCACTGCCGATGCGCTTGAGCACTTCCTGGGCGTGCGTAAATTCCGTTACGGCCTGGCTGAGCAGCAGGATCAGGTAGGGCAGGTGACTGGTCTGGCGTGGACCCAGGTGGGCGGCGAATTACTGACCATCGAAGCTGCGGTGATCCCCGGCAAAGGCCAGTTGATCAAGACCGGCTCCCTCGGTGACGTGATGGTCGAATCCATTACTGCCGCGCAGACCGTGGTGCGCAGCCGCGCCAGGAGCCTGGGGATCCCCCTGGACTTCCACGAGAAGCACGACACCCACATCCACATGCCGGAAGGGGCTACACCGAAAGATGGCCCTAGCGCCGGCGTAGGCATGTGCACGGCCCTGGTATCGGCATTGACCGGCATACCGGTGCGCGCCGATGTAGCGATGACGGGGGAAATCACCCTGCGTGGCCAGGTATTGGCCATCGGTGGCCTGAAAGAGAAATTGCTGGCTGCACACCGGGGTGGCATCAAGACTGTGATCATTCCTGAAGAGAATGTTCGCGACTTGAAGGAAATTCCTGACAACATCAAGCAGGATCTTCAGATTAAACCGGTTAAATGGATTGACGAGGTCCTGCAAATTGCGCTGCAATACGCGCCGGAGCCCTTGCCGGATGTGGCTCCGGAGATAGTTGCAAAGGACGAAAAACGAGAGTCTGATTCCAAGGAAAGAATTAGCACGCATTAATGTGAATAAGCTTGGAGGCTTCCTTGACAGCTTTTTAGAGCCCTTGTTATAAAGCGGCTCTTAAGTGTCTGTAGGCCATTCAGCACTGATTTTTGCTGTTTACCAAAAAACTTAGAATCATACTCAATAGATATATAAGGGGACTTAGAGTGAACAAGTCGGAACTGATTGATGCTATCGCTGCATCCGCTGATATCCCGAAAGCTGCTGCTGGCCGTGCGCTGGATGCAGTAATCGAATCCGTCACTGGCGCTCTGAAGGCCGGCGACTCCGTGGTACTGGTAGGCTTCGGTACTTTCTCTGTGACTGACCGCCCAGCTCGCACTGGCCGCAACCCACAGACTGGCAAAGCACTGCAAATCGCTGCTGCCAAGAAACCAGGTTTCAAAGCCGGTAAAGCCCTGAAAGAAGCAGTTAACTAAGCTTCGATCAAGCCTTTGCTACCCGGGTCGGACGCAGGTCTGGCCTGGCAGCGGAGCGAAAGCTGACCCAGGTATCCATCGGGTCGCCAAGCCGGGGGTGTAGGTTCAACCCCCCGTCCGCTCCGCCAGTTACGAGAAGGCGCATCCTCGGATGCGCCTTTCTTCTATCCGGACTCTACCCACGCTCCACGGTTGCCAATTTTTGAAGTTCAACCGTTTCTGGGGGACGCATGCTGCAAAATATCAGGGACAATTCACAAGGCTGGATTGCCAAGACCATTATCGGGATCATCGTCGCATTGATGGCGTTCACCGGTATCGAGGCCATTTTCCAGGCTTCGACCAACACCAAGCAGGACGTGGCCAAGGTCAACGGTGAAGAAATCACCCAGACTGAACTGAGCCAGGCCGTCGACATGCAACGTCGCCAGCTGATGCAACAGCTGGGCAAGGATTTCGATGCTTCGCTGCTGGACGAAAAACTGCTGCGCGACGCGGCCCTCAAGGGTCTGATCGATCGCAAGCTGCTGCTGCAAGGCGCCGCCGATTCCAAGTTTGGCTTCTCTGAAGCTGCACTGGACCAGGTAATCCTGCAGACGCCGGAATTCCAGGTGGACGGCAAATTCAACGCCGAACGCTTTGACCAGGTGATCCGTCAACTGGGCTACAGCCGTCTGCAGTTCCGTCAGATGCTGACCCAGGAAATGCTGATCGGCCAGGTTCGCGCTGGTATTGCCGGCAGCGGTTTCGTGACCGACGCCGAAGTGCTGGCATTCGCCCGTCTGGAAAAGCAGACCCGCGATTTTGCCACCGTCAATATCAAGGCCAACCCTGCGGCGGTGAAACTCACCGACGACGAGGTCAAGGCTTACTATGACCAGCACGCCAAGGAGTTCATGACCCCGGACCAGGTGGTCATCGACTACCTGGAACTGAAGAAGTCGTCCTTCTTCGACCAGGTCAGCGTGAAGGACGATGAACTGCAGGCTGCCTATCAGAAAGAAACCGCCAACCTCGCTGAACAGCGTCGTGCCGCGCACATCCTGATTGAAGTCAACGACAAGGTCACCGACGCGCAAGCGAAGGCCAAGATCGAAGAAATCCAGGCGCGCCTGGCCAAGGGTGAGAAGTTCGAAACCCTGGCCAAGGAGTTCTCCCAGGATCCAGGTTCGGCCAACAGTGGCGGTGATCTGGGCTTTGCCGGCCCGGGCGTCTACGACCCGGACTTCGAAGCCGCCTTGTATGCCTTGAACAAAGACCAGGTTTCGGCGCCGGTGCGCAGCACCTTCGGTTGGCACTTGATCAAGCTGTTGGGCGTTGAAGCACCGCAAGTGCCGACGTTTGCCAGCCTGAAAGACAAGCTGACCCGCGAGCTCAAGACCCAACAGGTCGAGCAGCGTTTTGTCGAAGCAACCAAGCAATTGGAAGATGCGGCATTCGAAGCCTCCGATCTGGCCCAACCGGCGTCTGACCTGAAGCTGACCGTACACACCTCCGCGCCGTTTGGCCGTGAAGGTGGTGACGGTGTTGCGGCCAACCGTGCCGTGGTCACCGCTGCATTCAGCCCGGAAGTGCTGGATGAGGGGGCCAACAGCAGCGCCATTGAGCTGGACCCGGAAACCATCATCGTGCTGCGTGCCAAAGAGCACCGCAAACCTGCGCAACTGCCGCTGGAAAGCGTTGCTGCGGCGATCCGCACACAGATGGCCAAGGAGCGCGCCAGCGCGGCTGCCAAGACTCACGCTGATGAGCTGATCGCCAGCCTGCGTGATGGCAAGACCCCGCTGAACCAGCCGGTCGACGGCCAGGCCTGGAAAGTCACTGAAGCGGCTACCCGTAGCCAGGAAGCGATTGACCCGGCCGTGCTGCAAGCCCTGTTCCGCATGCCCAAGCCTGCGGCCAAGGACAAGCCGACCTTCACCACCGTGACCCTGGCTGACGGCAGTCTGGTGATCGTGCGCTTGAACGGCGTCAACGAAGCGGCTGCCCCAACGGACGAAGAAAAGGCGCAATATCGCCGCTTCCTCGCTTCCCGTGTTGGCCAGCAGGACTTCGCGGCGTACCGCAAGCAGTTGGAAACCAAGGCTGATATCAAGAAATACTGATGTTGGTTTGAACAAGAAGCCCCCGGCCTGAAAAGACCGGGGGCTTTTTTATGTGGGCTAGACTGGGTGCTCGGTATCGTCGACCCAGGAGTTCCAAGCGTGTTGATTCTAGGAATGGATGGCTTGCTGATCCGCCGCGCCAGTGCGTCGGACGTTCCTGCCGTGCTGCAGGTGTTCGACGAGGTGGTCGCCTGGTTCGTTGGCATGGGCAATACCCATCAGTGGGGCACCGAGCCCTGGTCGGCGTCGCCCCGGCGGGTCGCGCAAGTGGCTGAAGCCTGCGCATTGCCTGGGGCGTGGGTGGTAGAAGAGCCCGCAGGCCGTATCCGTGGAGCGCTGGTGTTGGGCGATCCCATGCCTTATGTACCGTCGGCGACTGAGCCCGAGGTGTATGTACGCCTGTTGATTGCCGCGCGTGATCCCCGTGTTCGCGGCCTTGGCCGGCGCATGATGGCCTTTGCCGATGACCAGGCCCGTGCAGCAGGAGTGACGCGTTTGCGTGTGGACTGCTACGGCGGCGGGACAGGGGATCTGGTGCGTTTTTATGAGTCCTGTGGCTACGAGCGCATTTCAACGTTCGACTTGGCGGGGTGGCCGGGCCAGCTGTTGGGGCGCTGTCTGTGATGCGCCGGCCCATGCCAGTAGCATCAGTAGCATAACGGCCCATGGAAAGCCCGCGACGCCCCAGCCCTGAAGCAACACGCCTCCTGCCAGTCCGCCACCGGCTATCCCCAGGTTCCACACGGTCACCAGCATTGATTGTGCGGCATCCGCCGACTCGCCAGCCGATTGGGCCAGTGCGGTTTGCAGCAGTGCCGGCAAACCGCCGAACGCCAGGCCCCATAACGCCACGGCGGTATAGATGACTGCCGGCACATTGATCCAGAACGCCAGCGCCAGGGCGATCAGGCCAAACAGCGCACAACTGATCAGCAGCAAGACGCGCAGCCACCGGTCAATCAACACGCCTGTCAGCCAGATGCTCAGCACCGCCGAGAGGCCAAACACCAGCAACACTCGGTCAACATCCGCATCGATCCCTGCGGGCACCAGCAACGGGGCGATGTAGGTGTACAGAATGTTGTGGGCCAGTACGTAGGTAAACGTTACCCACAGCACTGGACGAATGCCTGGCAGGTTCAGCACCTGGCGCAGCCCCAGGCGTTTATCCGTCCGTTCGCCGGCAAAGTCCGGCAGTTGCCAGCGCGCCCAGGCCAGTAGCACCAAGGTCAGCCCGGTCATGATTGCAAAACTCAGGCGCCAGCCAACGGCAGTGCCGAGGAAGGTGCCCGCAGGCACACCCAGTGACAGCGCCAGCGGTGCACCCAGCATCGCCACGGCAATGGCGCGACCTTGCAGGTGTGGCACCACCATTCGGCTCGCATAACCCGCCAGCAACGCCCAGAGCAGCCCGGCGAAGACCCCGGCAAAAAAGCGCGCCACGAGCGTCAGTCCGTAGTGGCTGGACAGCGCGGTTACGCTGTTGACCAAGGCAAAGCCGCCGATGGCCAGCAGCAGCAACGGTCGTCTGCGCCAGCCGCGGGTCAGCAGCGTCAGGGGGATGGCCGCCAGCAACGAGCCAAGGGCGTAGACCGTGACCAGTTGACCGACCAGGGCGGGCGACACGCCGAGGCCTTCGCTTATCTGTGGTAGCAACCCGGCGGGCATGGCTTCGGTGAGGATGGTGATAAAGCCAGCGCTGGCCAGGGCCAGTAGACCGCCCAGCGGTAGTGAATCCCGCTGGGCTGATGCGGTGAGTGAAGGGCTGCTGCTCATGAGGTTTTATCCAGGTAAAAGGGCAAGCAGGCAGAGTAGGGGGCTGTGGTTGGCGGAAAAACAGGCTAAGGTTCCGAACTTATCGGACGCCGGTGTCCGCAATCGCTAAAGGCGGGATCATGGACAGCTTGGGCAGCCTTTCGGTATTTGTGCAGGTGGCGCAGACGCTCAGCTTCACCGCCGCCGGCCGTGTGCTGGGGGTGTCGTCGTCGGCCGTGGGCAAAAGCATTGCGCGGATGGAAGAGCGCCTGGGCGTGCGGCTGTTTCACCGCAGCACGCGCAGTATCACCTTGACCAGTGAAGGCTCGCTGTTCCTTGAGCGGTCGCGGCGGATTCTCGCTGAGGTGGAAGCGGCCGAGCAGGAGCTGACAAACGCCAGTGCAACGCCACGGGGTAAGCTGCGCATCAGTGTGCAGCAGGTGCGGGGCTTGTTGATGCCAGTACTCAGTGACTTTATGCGCGCCTACCCGGATATCGAGTTGGATGTGGATTTCTCTGACCGTATGGTGGACGTGATCGAGGAAGGTTTCGACGCGGTGATTCGCACCGGCAAGCCGGAAGATTCGCGCTTGATGGCGCGCCACCTGGGCCACTACCAGCTGGTACTCGTCGCCACACCGGGCTACTTCGCCCAACACGGCACCCCGCAGCAACCACAGGACCTCAATGGCCACGCCTGCCTGCGTCACAAGTTCTGCGCCACGGGCAAGCTCGAGCCCTGGCCGTTGCGTCTTGCCTTGGGTGCCGCGGAACCGCTGTTGCGTACGCCGTTGGTCAGTACCACCATCGAGTCTCTGAACCATGTGGTGCTCGAGGGATTGGGCATTGCCTGCCTGCCGGACTACATGGTCAACCAGGCCGTGGGCGAGGGGCGCTTGCAGCGGGTGCTGGATGATTACCTGGAACACCGGGGCAATTTCTGGATGTTGTGGCCCGGTCGCCATACCTCGACCAAGGTACGCGTGTTTATTGACCATATGTGCGCCGGGCTTTTCCCTGCAGGCCCCGTTGCGTAACCCTGTGACGTTTTACCGACAGGAATGCGCGCGCCAAGGCCTCGTTCTGTTGCACAATACCGCCCAGACCGTTTTCCTCAGGATTATCAATGTCGACATCATTCCACTTGCGTAGCGTCGGGCTGGCGCTGGTGCTGGCGGGCGCCGCGGGCTGCTCGTCACCCAAGACCGCTATTTATGAACATGAGAACTTCGACGACTCCGGTACGTTTTCCCGGGACTACCCGGTTAGCGATGTAGCGGCGTGCGAGGCCGCGCGGCGTGCGTTGCTGAGCCAGGGCTACATCATCACCAGCAGCGATCCGAAACTGGTCGTGGGCAACAAGAGCTTCCAGCAGACCGGCGAAACTCACCTGCAGATCAGCTTCAACGTGGTGTGTGCCGATGATGGCAAAGGTAAAAAGCACTCGACGATGTTTGCCAACGCCCTGCAGGATCGTTATGCGCTGAAGAAGGTCAACAACTCCGCGAGCCTGGGTGTAGGCGTGCTGGGGTCGGTGTCGATGCCGATCGGCTCCACCGATGACTCGATGGTGAAGGTGGCCAGTGAGACGGTGTCCGCGCCGAAGTTCTACGATCGCTACTTTGCGTTGGTGGACGTCTTCCTGCCCCAGGAAGTGAAGCAGGCTGAGCATATTCCCGAGCAGCCAAAGGCCGACCTCGGTGTGCCGGAGCCGAAGGCCGCTCCGGCTGCGGAGAAAGTCGAGGCGCCGAAGGAAGAGCCTGCCGCACCGGCTGCTTCGGAGCCGGTTGTGCCCGCGCCTGAACCTGCACCGATTGCGCCGCAGGCCGAGCCCGCGCCCGCCACGACCACGCCGGACCTGCCGGCGCCGACAGAAGCGATTCCGCCCCTGCCGACGCCTGCGCAGTAGCTCAGACCGCTACGGGATTCACCTTGTCGACGTTGATCCCGTAGCGGTTGATCGCTTCACTGACCTTGTCGCGACCGATCGCGCCGTCATCCGCCAGCGCCTTCAGGGCAGCCAGGGCGATGAAGTGGCGATCCACCTCAAAGAACTCGCGCAAGGCTTCCCGGGTGTCTGATTGCCCGAAGCCATCAGTGCCTAGCGCGACAAAGCGCCGGCCCGGCACGAACGGACGAATCTGATCAGCGAACAGCTTCATGTAGTCCGTCGCGACCACCACCGGCCCCGTTTGCCCCTCCAGGCATTGCTCGACGTAACTTACGCGCGGCTCACTCTCGGGGTGCAGCAGGTTCCAGCGTTCCGCCGCGTGCCCGTCACGGCGCAATTCGGTCAGGCTCGTCACACTCCATACGTCGCATTGCACGGCGAAATCGTTGGCGAGCAGCTCTGCGGCCGCGATCACTTCTCGCAGGATCGAACCACTGCCCATCAGTTGCACCTGTGCCTGAGGGTTGGTGCTGAGCCGGTACATGCCTTTGAGTATCCCGTCCTCCACGCCTTCGGGCATCGCCGGGTGCGGGTAGTTTTCGTTGAGCAGGGTGATGTAGTAGTAAATGTCCTCTTGCTCGACATACATTCGCCGCATGCCCTCGCGAATAATCACCGCCAGTTCGTAGGCAAAGGTCGGGTCATAGGACACACAGCACGGAATCACCGACGACAGGATATGGCTATGGCCATCGTCATGCTGCAGGCCTTCGCCCATCAGCGTGGTGCGCCCGGCTGTGGCGCCGAGCAGGAAGCCGCGTGCTCGTGCATCGCCCGCCGCCCAGGCCAGGTCGCCGACGCGCTGGAAGCCGAACATCGAGTAGAAGATATAGAACGGCACGGTCATCAGGCCGTGGTTGCTGTAGGACGTACTTGCTGCGATCCACGAGGAAATGGCGCCGGACTCATTCAGGCCTTCCTGCATGATCTGTCCGTCTTTGCTCTCCTTGTAATAGCTCAGTTGCCCGGAGTCCTGTGGGGTGTAGAGCTGGCCGACGGCGGAGTGGATGCCGATCTGACGGAACAGGCTTTCCATGCCGAAGGTGCGGGATTCGTCCGGCACGATGGGCACGATCAGCTTGCCCAGGTGCGGGTTTTTCAGCAGGGTGCCGAGGATGCGCACGAAGGCCATGGTTGTGGAAATCGCGCGCTCGCCAGTGTCCTTGAGCTGAGTGGCGAAGGCGCTCAGTTCGGGGATCTGCAGCGATTCGACCGCAGTGTGGCGCGCAGGCACATACCCGCCCAGGGCCTGGCGACGTGCGGCGAAGTAACGGGCTTCTTCGCTGTCGGCTGTGGGCTTGAGGTAAGGAATTTCAGCGAGTTGCTCATCGGGCACTTCCAGGCCGAAGCGGTCGCGGAAGGCTTTGACGGCGTCGGCGCCCATCTTCTTCAATTGGTGGTTGATGTTCTGGCCTTCGCCGGCCTCGCCCATGCCAAAGCCCTTGACGGTTTTTGCCAGGATCACAGTCGGTTGGCCACTGTGACGCACGGCGGCGGCATAGGCGTTGTAGACCTTGTCCGGGTCATGGCCGCCCCGTGAGAGTTTCCAGATGTCGTCGTCGGAAAGGTCCGCAACCAGTGCCAGCAATTCCGGGTATTTGCCGAAGAAATGTTCGCGCACGTAGGCGCCGTTCTGGGATTTGTAGTTCTGATAGTCACCGTCCACGCATTCCATCATGCGTTGGCGCAGCAGGCCGCTTGTATCTTTTTCCAGCAGTGCATCCCAGCCACCGCCCCAGATCACTTTGATCACATTCCAGCCGGCTGCACGGTACAGGCTTTCGAACTCTTGGATCACCTTGGCGTTGCCGCGTACCGGGCCGTCCAGGCGTTGCAGGTTGCAGTTGACCACGAAGATCAGGTTGTCGAGCTTCTCGCGCCCGGCCAGGGAAATGGCGGCCAGGGATTCCGGTTGGTCCATTTCACCATCACCCAGAAATGCCCAGACCTTGCGGCCCTGGTGTTGCTTGAGGTCACGAAACTCCAGGTAGCGCATAAAACGCGCCTGATAGGCCGCCGTGATCGGCCCCAGCCCCATGGACACCGTAGGAAATTGCCAGAAGTCCGGCATCAGCCGTGGGTGGGGGTAGGACGAAATGCCTTCACCACCGGCTTCGCGGCGGAAGTTATCCAGTTGCGCTTCGCTGATGCGGCCTTCGAGGTAGGCGCGGCCGTAGATGCCTGGCGAAGAGTGCCCCTGGATGTACACGAGGTCGCCGTCGAAGTGGTCGGTGCGGCCACGGAAGAAGTGGTCGAAACCTACGTCGTACAGCACCGCGGCTGACGCATAAGTCGCAATATGCCCACCCACGCCTGAGTGCTTGCCTGCACGCAAGACCATGGCCATGGCGTTCCAGCGGATAAACGCATTGGTGCGGCGTTCGATGGCCAGATTGCCGGGGTAGGGCAACTGGCGATCCACCGGAATGGTGTTGACGTAAGGCGTGGTCACCCGCCCGTAGAAGTCGCCATGCCGCGCCACGTCGAAATCCAGCAACTGATCGATCAGGTAATGGGCGCGCGGGCGGCCTTCGGTGGACAGCACCGATTCGATGGACTCCAGCCACTCGCGGGTTTCCTGTGGATCGACGTCGCGTCTGACTGCGTTATTCGGGGTCATGTGAGGCTCCAGGGTCGGCGGATTTCTAGTGGCGGGCTCCTTGTGGGAGCGTCGTCAAAGTGATTGCAATTGCAACTACATGACCGAATTTAGCGCGGGATGAGCTACTATTGCAACCTTCTTGAAATCCACCGGATGGTGTTGCATGTCGTCGAAAGAGCCTGATGTATGGTTCCGTTTTGTCAGGGCCCACAGGACGGTCATCCGTGAAATCGAGCGCCGCCTGGCGGCCGCCGACTTGCCGCCTTACGCCTGGTACGACGCACTGTGGGGCCTGGAAAGCGGCCCCGAAGGCACCCGCCGCATGCACGAATTGGCCGATGTGCTGGCCATTGAGCGCTATAACCTCACGCGGCTGGTAGACCGCCTGGAAAAGGACGGCTTGGTGGTGCGCTCGCGCTCCGACGGCGATGGCCGCGCCGCCTTTGCGTCGATCACCGACGCCGGCCGAGCGTTGCGCAAGAAAATGTGGAAGATCTACGAAAGTACGGTGGACGAGTTGTTCCTGTCGCAGATCGAGCCGGAGCAGCGCCAGGCGTTTGCCGATGCGTTGGAGCGCACTGCCGGGATGGCGGTGGAGGCGGGTGTTCAAACCCGTGGTCGACGCAAGTCTGAAACTTGATGCAGATCCAATGTGTGAGGGGGAAAGCCCCCTCACACATTGGAATGCATTCCCGTCCATTTCGGTGCATGCCTGATTGCAATCGCGCCGCAAAACCCCGGTGCTAAATCCGCATAACGCTGCTACGTTTAATCCTGGAGTGCAGGAACGTCATGACGTCGACATTTTTTCGTCATCACGGCACTTTAGGCTGGCTGTGCAGGTCATTTATCTGCAGCCGCTTTTAATTCAAAACAAGGAGCCCACCATGGACGAATATCAGGAAGAACTGCTGGAGTACCAGGCCTTTGAACTGGATCCTCTGGATCCGGCCGATGACGCCACCGAGCTGTAAGACCGACTTCAGGCGGAATGCCGCTGACTGCGGCGAAATTCCCCTGGGGTCTGGTTGTTCCACCGTCTGAACGCCCGTTGAAACGCTTGGGCCGAGGCAAAACCGAGCAAGTAGGCGATTTCGCCGAACGCCAGTTCCGTATCGCGAATGTAGGTCATGGCGAGGTCGCGGCGGGTATCGTTGAGAATCGCGCGAAACTGCGTGCCTTCTTCGGCCAGTTTGCGGCGCAGTGTCCAGGTCGGCAGCTTCAAGCGTGCCGCCACTTCTTCCAGGTCGGGTTCCCGGCCGCCATTGAGCATCGGCCCGAGCAACCGGGTAATGCGCTCGCGCAGGCTGCGGGTGCGGGTCAACTGCTCCAACTCGTGTTCACAGAGCTTCAACAACAGCTGCCAGGTGCTCGGGCAATGCTGCGGGTTACGCAGCGCCAGGGTTTGCTGGCTCAGGCGCAGTTGATTGGCCTCGGCGCCGAACTGGATCGGGCCATCGCTCAGCACCGCGTACCGTTCGCTGTAGTCCGGCGCTTCAAATTCGATTTCAATCCGCTGCGCCTGTACCGGTTGCTGGGCCAGGCTCGACAGTTGCTGCAGCCAGCCGGCGATGATCGAGTCCACCACGAAGCGGTTGTAGGCGTTATAGGGGCTGATGGAATAGAACCGCAGCCAGGCACCTTCGGCGTCCTCGTGAAAACTCGATTGCCCACGATAGTTGGAACCGTACAGCGCTTCGAAGCGGGTCAGCGTGCGCGCCGCCTCGCGCACGTTGGGCGCCTGGGCGGCGGTGACCCCGGCCAGTCCGGCCTGGCTCAGGCGGCTGAGCTGGCCCATGCGCAGGCCCAGGCCGGGGTCGCCGGTGAGTTGGATGGCCGCATGGCCCAGGCGCATATAACGGGGAATCGACAAGCGTGCACCCGCTTCGGCGAGGCGCGCGGGGTCGAGGCCGTATTGCAGCAGCAGCGGTTGCGGGTCGAGGCCGTGGCTGTGGATTGCGTCGGCCAGGGTGTGCACGAAGCCCACCGACAGATCACCCAGGCGCACCGGCTTCACGGGGTTACAGCCAGATATTCAGCAGGCGCGCGCCACGGGCGTCGCCGTCGGCGCTGATCTGCCCGTTGCTGCTGAGAAAACTGCGCCCGGCCGTGCCCAGGTCCCAGAACTGCCCACGCAGGAATACGCTCATGCCAGCGGTTGCCTGGCTGACGGGGTGTTGGCTGATCAGCGTAAGGCGGCGCCAGGCTTCACCTTCGCTGAGTTCTTCAGGCTTGAGGCTGATTTCCGGCGGCGTGGACACGCTCTTGAAACCGCGCCATGGTCGATCCCAGGTATCGCGACCGAGCACAAAGGCCGGCACCGCGATCAGTTGCGCCCCTTGCTCGTTGAGCTTGCGATAGTTGTCCGGGTACCAGCTGTCACTGCCGACCAACACGCCGAGGCGCCCGGCCGGGGTGTCGACCACGCTGACGACGTTTTCGTCACCAGGTTCGATAAAGCCGCGTTCATCGTAGATCGGATAGAGCTGGCGCTGTGGCTCTCCGATGGGCAAACCATCTGCCGCAAACACCACGCTGGCGTTGTACAAGGCGCCATGGCCGACCTGCAGTTGTCCCTGGCTCACGCTGGGGTTGGGCAAGGCGATGGAACCGGCCACCAGCGTGACGCCAAACTCCTTGGCCAGGCCGCCGAACAGCACCTGATAGTCCCGCGCCATGCCGGGGGCTTTCATACGCAGGTAGGCGTCATCGGTGCGGTTATCGCCGGTGGCGCTGATCCAGGCCCGCGCAAAGAGCAGTGGGTTGCTGACCGACAGCCAGTTCATCGCATCCTTCACGTGCAGCGCCTGGTACACCTCATTTTTTTCACCGGTCAACATCAGCCAGGTGCCGATATGTTCAGGCAGCACTACGATGGTTTTTTCGTTGATCAACCCCTGGTCCCGGGCCTTTTGCAGATAGGCCGAGAGCTTCAGGTGCAGGCGTTCCAGGCTCTGGTAATCAGCCGGAAACAGCTCTGGCTGGATGCCCAGCAGGTTGCCGCGATCAGCAGGCAAGCCTTCATTCACCGCCAGGGTGATACGCAGGTCCGACAGGTAATGCGCCACGGGGCGCTCCTGGGTCCAGACCAGATACGCGGCGACGGCGGCAACCAGGGCCATGGAGACGGTAAAAGCTAGAAGTTTACGCATGGGGCAACAGACAACAGACCGGGTGCAGGGTTCGCGACTAGGGTAGGGCCCATGCGGCGGCTTGCCAAGGGGTGCTGTGCATTTGGATCAATAACTTGTCAGTTTCAGTCATTGAGCCGTCGTCCACCGCCTCTTAGTCTGTGGGACATAACCCGATGGGGTGCCATTCGAGCCCCCACGCCCCGTGATGATCCGTTGTGGAGCTTGACCATGACCGCTGCTGCCTACCCGCACCTGCTGGCCCCGTTGGACCTGGGTTTTACCACCTTGCGTAACCGTACCCTGATGGGCTCGATGCACACGGGCCTGGAAGAAAAGCCCGGTGGTTTCGAGCGCATGGCGGCCTACTTTGCCGAGCGTGCCCGGGGCGGCGTGGGGCTGATGGTCACCGGCGGCATTGGCCCAAATGATGAAGGCGGGGTGTATTCCGGCGCGGCCAAGCTCACCACCGAAGAAGAAGCGCAGAAGCACAAGATCGTCACCAAGGCCGTGCATGAGGCGGGCGGCAAGATCTGCATGCAGATCCTCCACGCCGGCCGTTATGCCTACAGCCCCAAACAGGTCGCGCCGAGTGCGATCCAGGCACCGATCAACCCGTTCAAGCCCAAGGAGCTGGACGAGGAAGGCATCGAGAAGCAGATCCAGGATTTTGTCACCTGTTCGCTGCTGGCCCAGGTCGCCGAGTACGACGGCGTGGAAATCATGGGGTCCGAAGGCTACTTCATTAACCAGTTCCTCGCCGCCCACACCAACCACCGCACCGACCGTTGGGGCGGCAGCTACGAAAACCGCATGCGCCTGGCGGTGGAGATCGTGCGCCGCGTGCGTGAAGCGGTGGGCCCGAACTTCATCATTATCTTCCGCCTGTCGATGCTCGACCTGGTGGAAGGCGGCAGCGTCTGGGAAGAAATCGTACAGTTGGCCAAGGCCATCGAGCAGGCGGGCGCGACCATCATCAACACCGGCATCGGCTGGCACGAAGCGCGTATCCCGACCATTGCCACCAAGGTGCCGCGTGGCGCGTTCAGCAAAGTCACGGCCAAATTGCGCGGTGCGGTACAGATCCCGCTGATCACCACCAACCGCATCAACACACCGGAGATTGCCGAGCAGATCCTCGCCGAAGGCGATGCCGACATGGTCTCGATGGCGCGGCCGTTCCTCGCCGACCCCGAGTTCGTCAACAAGGCCGCCGCCGGCCGCGCCGATGAAATCAACACCTGCATCGGCTGCAACCAGGCTTGCCTGGACCACACCTTTGGCGGCAAGTTGACCACCTGCCTGGTCAACCCGCGGGCCTGCTATGAAACCGAACTCAACTACCTGCCGGTCAAGCAGATCAAGAAAATCGCCGTGGTCGGTGCCGGCCCCGCAGGCCTGGCCGCTGCCACCGTGGCGGCTGAGCGTGGCCACCAGGTGACCTTGTTCGATTCGGCCAGTGAGATCGGCGGCCAATTCAATATCGCCAAGCGCGTACCGGGCAAAGAAGAGTTTTTCGAGACCCTGCGCTACTTCAATCGCAAGTTGCAGACCACCCACGTCGAGCTGTGCCTCAACACCCGCGTCGACACCGCACACCTGGTGGCGGGCGGTTATGACGAGATCATCCTGGCCACCGGCATTGCGCCGCGCACGCCGGCGATTCCGGGCGTTGAAAACGCCAAGGTGCTGAGCTACCTGGACGTGATCCTCGAGCGCAAGCCTGTCGGCAAGCGCGTGGCGGTGATCGGCGCCGGCGGCATTGGTTTTGACGTGTCGGAATTCCTCGTGCATGAAGGCGTGTCCACCAGCCTCGACCGTGAAGCGTTCTGGAAAGAGTGGGGCATCGACACCCAGTTGCAAGCCCGTGGCGGCGTGGCCGGGATCAAGCCGCAACCCCATGCCCCGGCCCGTGACGTGTTCCTGTTGCAACGCAAGGCTTCCAAGGTCGGCGACGGCCTGGGCAAGACCACCGGTTGGATCCACCGTACCGGCTTGAAGAACAAGCGCGTGCAGATGCTTAACAGCGTCGAATACCTGAAGATCGACGATGACGGCCTGCATATCCGCATCGGCGCCGAGGGTGAGCCGCAGCTGCTGGCCGTGGACAACATCGTCATCTGCGCCGGGCAAGACCCGCTGCGCGAGTTGCAGGATGGCCTGGTCGCCGCAGGGCAGAACGTGCACCTGATCGGCGGCGCCGATGTGGCGGCCGAGCTGGATGCCAAGCGCGCCATCAACCAAGGCTCGCGCCTCGCCGCCGAGCTGTAAGGCGACGCAAGGGGCGGTGTTAGACTACCGCCTCTTTTTCCATGCAGATGCCGCCCGATGGGTCCCTTTGACTGGCTTCCCCACGCCCCCCTTGAAGCCATGCAGCTCGATTGGCTTAATGGCGTCGAGCTGGCCGTGCTGCGCCTGGACCGCATCGACCCGCTGATCAGCGGCAACAAGTGGTTCAAGCTCACCGAGCATCTGGCCCAGGCGCAGCAAGCCCGTGCCCGCGGCATCATCAGCCTTGGCGGCGCTTACTCCAATCATCTGCACGCGCTGGCAGCGGCGGGCAAACGCTTTGGTTTCCCCACTGTCGGCCTGTTGCGCGGCCATCCCCAGGACACACCCACCATCCTCGACCTGAAAGCCTTTGGCATGCACCTGCATTGGTTGGGGTATGGCGGCTATCGCGCGCGCCATGAGCCGGGTTTCTGGTTGCCGTGGCGCGAGCAATATCCCGATCTTTACCCCGTGCCAGAAGGCGGCGGCGGGATGGCCGGGGCGCTGGGGTGCGGGGTATTGGTCGAGCAGGCACGCAGGCAATTGAACACCCTGGGTTGGGCCGATTACGACGCCTGGTGGTTGGCGGCAGGCACCGGTACGACGTTGGCGGGGTTGGCGCTGGCGGAGGCGGGCGCGCATCCGGTGTACGGCGCCATGGCGGTACCGGATGATCATGGTGTGGCGCAGAACGTGAGCGCCCTCGTGCAGGGCGGGTATGAGTTGCTGGACGCCAGTCGGGGTGGCTTTGCCAAGGTTGAC
Source organism: Pseudomonas sp. BIGb0381 (assembly GCF_024809815.1). Taxonomy (NCBI): domain Bacteria; kingdom Pseudomonadati; phylum Pseudomonadota; class Gammaproteobacteria; order Pseudomonadales; family Pseudomonadaceae; genus Pseudomonas; species Pseudomonas sp. BIGb0381. The sequence goes on along the minus strand of NZ_JANUEN010000005.1, from coordinate 186,431 downwards.
CCGCTGTTGCTTGAGTTTATCGACACCACCGAACAGGCCTGCGGTTTACCGCTGGAACCGCTCTATACCGGCAAAGCGTTGCTGGCGTTGAAGCAGCAGGTCGAAGCCGGGCTTTTCGCGCCCGGCACTCGCCTGATCTTTGTGCATACCGGTGGCTTGCAGGGCCGCCGAGGGTTTACAGCCTAGCGCGCTTACCCGGCATCATCCGCAGCGCCGTGTTATCACGCATCACATAGTGATGAAAGATCCCCGCCAACGCATGCAGCCCGATCAGCCAGTAACCGATCTGGCCGAACAGCACATGCCAGCCTTCAATCTCTTTGGCCAGTGCCTTGTTTTCAGCGATCAGCGGCGGCAGCTCGATCCCATAGAACATCACTGAATGTCCCTCGGCACTGACGATCAGCCAACCGGCAATCGGCATGCCGATCATCAAGGCGTACAGCGCGAAGTGCATCAGCGTGGCCAGCAGGCTTTGCCATTGTGGCGGGGCGGGTACGATCTTGGGGGCAACCCCCAGGCTGCGCGCAAACAGGCGCAGCCACACCAGCACAAACACGGTGAGGCCGAACATGAAGTGCATCTCGACGATCAACGTGCGTGCGCCGCTGCCTTTGGGGAACTGGCCGCGTAACTCAATGCAGGCGTACACCACTGCCAGCAGCACCACCATCAACCAGTGCAGCGCAATCGACATGGTGCTGTAGCGCGAATCGGAATTTTTCCACGGCATCGCTGGGTTCCTCACTCATCAGGGCAAACCTTCGTTCTTTGGCGACGAAGTCCTTTTACTGTAAGCCTGTTTTGTGCGGTTTGCCCGACGCGATGCCGTTGTCTTGACCTCTATCAGTAGCTTTGCGGCATTTCACCACGGGCCAGGCGCTGGTTGATGTCGGCGATGACGGCCGGCAGGTCGGTAATGGTGTCGATCAGGTAATGCGGGCGGGAGCCTGCGAACATCGCTTCGATACGCGTGCGTTCGCTGGCCAATGTGGCGCTGTCCAGGGCGCGGAACTGCGCGTAGGTCAGGCCCAGGGCGTTGCCGGAGCAGGTCAGCGCCACGGTCCACATCCCGGCGCGACGGCCTTCGAGGATGCCCGGCACGGTGTCGTCGACCTTGACGCACGCCGCCACATCGTCGATGCCCAGCGCGATCACGTTGGCGAGTGCCTGGGCTGGCCATGGGCGGCCGTTGGGCACTTCGTCGGTGGCGACCACGTGGTCGGCGACGTAGCCGTTGGTGGTGGCCAACGCGACGACCTTGTCCATGACTTGCTTGGGGTAGCCTGAGCAAGAGCCGATCTTGATGCCTTGCACGCGCAACCGGGCGATGGTGTCGAGGGCGCCGGGGATCAGCGCCGAGTGTTCGGCGATCTTCTCGATCTGCAACGGCATGAAGCGCTGGTAAATGGCCGTCACGTCGTCATCGGTAGGCGTGCGACCGAACGCCTGGCGGTAGCGCTCGGCGACTTGCGGCTGGTCGCACAGGGTGCGGATATGGTCCCATTTGCCCATGCCCATCGGGCCACGGGCTTCTTCGATGGAAACCTGCACATCGAACTCGGCGAAGGCCTCGACAAAAATCTGCGTGGGGGCAAAGGAGCCGAAGTCGACCACGGTGCCGGCCCAGTCGAGGATGACGGCCTGGAGGGTGTTGGGGTTTTGATAGTTCATGGTTCAGATCCTGTGGGTAAGGGGCAATCAGATGTCCAACACTTCCATTTCTTCCAGCACCTCGCCGATCGCCTTGACCGCAGCGCGCATGCCGGCTGCGTCGACATGGCCGATACAGCCCACGCGGAACGTCTCCACCTGGGTCAATTTGCCGGGGTACAGAATGAAACCCTTGGCCTTGACCCGTTCGTAGAAATCCTTGAACTGGTAGCGCGGGTCTTCTGGTGCATGAAAGGTCACGATGATCGGTGCCTGGATCGCCGCCGGCAGGAAGCTGCGCAGGCCCAGTGCGGCCATGCCGTCGAGTAATGCCTGGCAGTTGTCGGCATAGCGTCGGTGGCGCGCGGGCAGGCCGCCTTCTTCCTGGTATTGCAGCAGCGCTTCGTGCAGGGCGGCGACCACATGGGTTGGCGGGGTAAAGCGCCATTGGCCAGTCTTGGTCATGTAGTTGTGCTGGTCGAACAGGTCCATCGCCAATGAGTGGCAGTTGCCCTGGGCGGCGGCCAGCGCCTGTTTGTCGGCGAAGACGAAACCCATGCCCGGCACACCTTCCAGGCACTTGCCCGAGGCGGCGATCAGCGCGTCGAACGGCACCTCGCGGGCATCGATCGGCAGCGCGCCGAATGAGCTCATGGCGTCGATGATCAGGCGCTTGCCGTGGTGTTTGACGACCTGGGCGATCTGCGGCAGCGGGTTGAGGATGCCGGTGCTGGTTTCGCAGTGGATCAACGCAACGTGGGTGATGGCGCTGTCTGCCGCCAGCAGGCGGTCCACATCGGCGGCGGTAGTGGGCTCGTCCTCCGCGGTTTCAAAGGTGCTGAAATCACGGCCGAGCACTGCGCAGATCTTAGCCAGGCGCTTGCCGTACGCGCCGTTGATCAGCACCAGCACCTTGCCGTCGCGCGGTACCAGGGTGCCGATGGCGGCCTCGACCGCGAAGGTGCCGCTGCCTTGCAACGGCACGCACTGGTGGCTGCCTTCGCCGTGGAGGATCGCCAGCAATTGCTCGCAAACGCTGGCGGTGAGTTGGTTGAAGCGGTCATCCCATGAACCCCAGTCCACCATCATGGCCTGACGGGTGCGGTTCGATGTGGTCAAGGGGCCAGGGGTCAGCAGAATCGGCGCGGCAGGGGGCATCTCAAGTCCTCGCAAGGCATCAGGGGTTGAAGCTACGGCGCCTAAATTGCAGTTTGGCTTGTCATCAATCAAATTGTTTGTTGTTATGCGAGCTATCAGTGAGGCCGATAGCTATGAACCTGTTCCAACTGCGCGCATTCGACGCCGTGGCCCGCGAGGGCAGCTTTACCCGTGCCGCAGCACGGCTGTTCATCAGCCAGCCGGCGGTGACCGGGCATATCAAGGCCCTGGAGGAGCACTACCAGATTCCGTTGCTGCGGCGCACCGCGCGACGGGTGGAGTTGACCGAGGAGGGCGCGCGGCTGGCGGCGATCACACGGGCCATCTTTGGCCTGGTGGACGAAGCCCAGACGATGCTGGAGGCCAACCGCCAACTGCTGACCGGGCGCCTGGAAGTCGCGGCGGACGGCCCGCACCTGGTGATGCCGATGATTGCCAGCCTGCGCGCGCGCTACCCCGGGATTACCGTCAACCTGCGCCTGGGCAATGCCCAGGAAACCCTGGCTGCGCTATTGTCCGAGCATGCGGACGTGGCGGTGCTCACCGAAGTGGAGCCGCGCAATGGCCTGCACCTGCAACCGTTGAACGAATCGCGCATTTGCGCATTGGTGCCGGCCAGCCACCCGTGGGCGCAGCAACCCGAGGGTATTCGCCTCGAGCAACTCAACGACGTGATCATGGTGCTGCGCGAGCCCAGTTCCATCACCCGGCGTACCTTCGATGACGCCTGCATGGCCGCGAATGTGCAGCCCAAGGTGCTGCTGGAACTGGACAGCCGCGAGGCGGTGACCGAAGCCGTCGCCGCTGAGTTGGGGGTGGGCGTGGTTTCGTCCGTGGAAGTCAGCCCCGACCCGCGCGTGCAGGCCGTGGCGATTGAGGGCGATGGGCTGGTCAACCGGCATACGCTCGGTTGCATGGAGCGGCGCCGTTCGTTGCGCCTGATTCAGGCGTTCTTCGAGTTGGCGCCCTGAGGGTTTTTTGGTGGAACGATGCGTTCTCGCGCTATAAACTCTGCCCCCAAAGCGCCGGCCAGCAGACGTTTGGGCGCGATGTATAGAAGAGAGTGAGTCATGGGCGCACAGTGGAAAGTCAAACATAAAGAAGCGGCAGCCAATGCCAAGGGCAAGATCTTCGGCAAGCTGGTGAAAGAAATCACCATCGCCGCCCGCAACGGTGCCGACACCGCGACCAACGCTCACCTGCGTCTGGTGGTGGAACAGGCCAAAAAGGCCTCGATGCCCAAGGAAACCCTGGACCGTGCCATCAAGAAGGGCGCCGGTCTGCTCGGTGAAACCGTGCAATACCACCGCGTGACCTACGAAGGGTTCGCCCCGCACCAGGTACCGTTGATCGTCGAGTGCGTGACCGACAACATCAACCGCACCGTGGCGGAAATCCGCGTGGCGTTCCGCAAGGGGCAGTTGGGTGCTTCCGGCTCCGTGGCCTGGGATTTCAACCATGTCGGCCTGATCGAAGCCTCGCCGGACACCCCGGATGCCGATCCGGAAATGGCAGCGATTGAAGCCGGTGCGCAGGACTTTGAAGACGGTGAAGAAGAAGGCACCACCCTGTTCATCACCGAAACCACCGACCTGGACGCCGTGCAAAAAGCGTTGCCGGAACAGGGTTTCACCGTGCTGTCGGCCAAGCTGGGCTACATCTCGAAAAACCCGGTAAGCGGCCTGACCGATGAGCAGATGGCTGAAGTCGAAGCCTTCCTCGAAGGCTTGGACAACCACGATGACGTGCAGGACATGTTCGTCGGCCTGGCGGGCTGATTTATCCGCTGAAGAAACGCGATCCAAATGTGGGAGGGGGCTTGCCCCCGATGGCGGTTTGTTAGTCAAACTATCTATAACTGATCCACCGCTATCGGGGGCAAGTCGAATCGTCGCACCGCCCCTCCCACATTTGCTTAGTGGTGCTGGATGGATTGCAGCAAGGCGTTGATTTCTTCGAAGCTCGGCCGTGCCAACACGTCGGGCTGGCAACAGCTTTTCTGCAAATCCAACAGCGCCTCGTCAATCAACCCCGCCTCAACCCGCTCCAGCAATTCCCCCAGCAACACCCCGAACGCGCGCACTTCAATGCGTTGCAATGCTCGCGTTTCCAAGGTGTCTGCCTTGGCATGAAACGACGCCGCGCCAAAGTCCCCGAGCAAACACTCTCCCGCTTCATTCCACAGGATATTGTGGCCATACAGGTCGCCATGGGTAATGCCGTGCCGGTGCAAATGCGCGGCCACGGAGGCGATGCCCCGGGCCATGCGCAAGGCTGTGTCGACGCTGAAGCGGGTGGTGGGGTCGTAGACGTCGCGGGTGCACGAGGCCAGGCTCGGCAGGGCGGCGAGGTTGCGGTAGCTCGGGTCGATCAGGTCCATGACCAACGCGGCCTGACCCTCAGGGGCACCCACCACGCGGCCTTGCACCTTGATCAGGTTAGGGTGCAACCCGGCGGCGATGCAGGCCTGCATTTCGTGCAGCGGCGAGCCGTCGCTGGTGATCGTGCCTTTGTACAGCTTGACGGCGACGGGCTTGGCCGTGGGGACCCACAGGGCCTTGCGAATCACCCCCGAGGCACCTTCGCCCAGCACGTCGGCCAGTTCCAGTTCCGTCCAGGGAATATCCGCTGTCGCGTCGTCCGCCCCCCCATCCACAGCCATTTCTACCGGGTTGCCCGCATAGGCCAGCCACGTCAGGCTCGGCAGCGTCAACAGCCATTCGGGCAGGCGCGTGAGGCGGTTGGAGGCGATGCGGATCAGCTCCAGGTTGTTGCAGTTGGCCAGGCTCTCCGGCAACTGCGTCAGTTGGTTCCCGGCGAGCATCAGTTTCTGCAGCAGCGGCCGCTCGCCCAATTCGCGGGGTAACTGGCTGATGCGGTTGTCGGTGAGGATCAGCCAGCGCAGCAACGGTGGCAGCGCGGCGGCGGGCACGTGGCTGATCTGGTTGGCCTTGAAGCCGATCATGCTCAGTTTGGCGCACTGGCCCAGGCATTCCGGCAGTTCGGTAAAGGCGTTGTCCGAACAGAACAGCACGCGCAGGTGCGGCAGGCGGTGCAGGTCGTCGGGCAGGCGGCTCAGGGCGTTGCCGCTGAGGTTGAGGATTTCCAGGGAGTCGGCCAGCCCGAAGATTTCCTCAGGGAATTCGGTGAGCCCGCAGGACAGGTCCAGGCGCGTAATGCCGGCCAATTGGCCGGCCTTGAGTTGGGCGAGGGTATTCATCAACGGCGCGGTCACTCGGCAAGGGGGGCGTAAATGGCGCTCATGATACCGGGTCGCGCACCCGTTGCGGGTTGGCCTGTTGCAATTGGCTCAGGCGGCTGGCAGTGCGCGCCAGGTCGATGGCCTGGCCGCTCATTGCCTGTGCCAGCGGTTGTTCGCCTATCAGGATCAGGTGCTTGTCCTTGTCGTAAAGCACGTCCACCAGGTTGATAAAACGCTGCTGCACGGCGATCGGACACTCTGCCAGGTGGGGCAGGCCGTCGATGACCCAGTGATCGAACGCCTCGCACAGCAACAGGTAGTCCATCACCGCCGTCAGCTGTTCGCACAGGTCGTTGAAGGTGAATACGATGGTGCGGGCTTGATGCTGGCGGCAGATCAATCTCCGGTTGCCCACCGTCAGCGTCTGCGTCGGGCCGCCGCTGACAGGCAGGTCGAGCGCCGCACGCTGGGCCTGCGTGCCCGGCCACAGGTAACAGCCGGTGGTAAAGCGCTGCACGGCCTGGGCCTGGGGCAGGCTGCGAAAGTCCTCGGGCGAACTGACTTCCAGCACGTCCATACGCGCGGCAATCAAGTCGATCACCGGCTTGAAACGCTCGTGGTACAGCGGGTTGGGCAACAGCCCTTCGGGTGGATAGTTGGAGGTCACCAGCACCCACACGCCACGCTGGAACAGGGCCTTGAACAGCCGGGTAATCAGCATGGCATCGCCGATGTCGTGCACGTGGAACTCGTCGAAACACAGCACGCGGCAGCCGTCGAGCAGTTCGTCCAGGGTCATGGCCAATGCATCGTCCGTCGCCTGGTGCGTGAACATACCGCGGTGCAGTTGGGCGAAAAACTCATGGAAATGCACGCGTTGCTTTTCGGCGATGGGCAGCGCCTGGAAGAAACCGTCCAGCAGCCAGCTTTTGCCGCGCCCCACCGGGCCGTGCAGGTACAGGCTGCGGGTAGGCTGGCTGGCGAGCAGGTGCTGGGTCTGGCGCGCCATGGCGGTGATGGCCTGAGTTTGGCCAGCACTGAGGGTGTAACCCAGTTGCCGGGCTTTGTCCTGAAAGAACGTCTGGATGGGCGTGTCGTCCAGTGTGTCGGTTTTTTTACCGAACAAACGACGGATAAGGGGGAGCACGGCCAATGCGAGTCACTCTGTAGTGCGGTGGTCGCTTACTTTAGGGCGCCGGTGGCGATTTGACCAATCTAGAACGGCTGCAGCGGCGGCGTCGGCTGGTCCGTCGGGCTGACCACCGCATAGTTGTAGCCGCCGCCGGACCAGTATTGGGCTTGCAACCCATCCGCCGTGCGCTCGCCACGGGGCAGGAAACCGTTGTCCGGGCCCGGTGGGCGGATGTAGAAGCTGATGCGCCGACCTTGTGCGTCCTGGTACAGCACCATGGCGGCGGCGCCTTGATCGGTGGTGAGCAGTCGCCCGCTGACGGGCGTGTAGCCCGCTTGGCTCAAGTCCGGCAGGCGATGGGCTTGATTGAAGTAGCGGTCGAGCCACGCCTGCATCGTGCCGCGGTCCTGGCCGTTGTAGTCAGCGGGCATGATGCCCTCCTGGGCAAACAGGCGGAATGCTTGCATCGCGTCGGCCATCGGCAGCAGCGGCGGTTGCGTGGCTTCACGGGCATGCCAGCCGCCGAGGCCGCCGAGGCTGACGGCAATCAGCAGCACTGCGGCCGTGGCAACGTGGCGGCGCGATTGATGCTTGAGGCGCTGGCGAATCAGCGTCGGGTCCAGCGCCGGGTTGGCCGGTTGTTGCAGGGCGCCGCTCAATGACGCACGCAGCAATTGCGCGTCCTGCTGCCAGGCCTGCACTTGGGCCGCCAGCTCGGGATGGGCGGCCAGGTAGGTTTCGAGCACACGGCGATCACTGTCCAGGAGTTGGTGATCGACGTAGGCATGCAGGTCGCGTTCGCTGGGGGGCAGGCTGATCATTTGAGTATCCGCAGGGAAGGGCTGGCGATGTCGCCATCGCTGAGTTGACGCAACGCTTGGCGCGCCCGGGACAGGCGCGACATCACGGTGCCAATCGGCACCTCGAGTATTTGCGCGACTTCCTTGTAGCTCAAGCCCTCCACCGACACCCACAACAGCAGCGCGCGTTGTTCGGTGTTGAGTTGGTCGAAGGCTTGCAGGGTCGCTTGGGCGATGACGGTGCGCTCCACCGACGGCTGCGCATCATCGCGGCCGGTAAAAAATTCCAGCATGCGTGCATAGCGCCGGGTGCGGCGGTGGGCATCGAGGAACTGCCGGTAGAGGATCGAGAACAGCCACGCGCGCAAATCGCCCTCAATGCGTTTGTCGGCCCAACGGGTGATCGCCCGCTCCAGGGTCGCCTGCACCAGGTCGTCGGCACTGCTGGCGTTACGGGTCAGGGACACAGCGAAACGCCGCAGCCTGGGGATGAGTTCACGTAACGGTTCGTCGAGTTCATGCATGTGTGTCTGGCTGGTCACTACGCTGGGACTAGAGAGACGTCCGGCGTGAACGGTTATTCCCGACCGTGGAAAATAAATCCAGGGCCTGGGAATAGAGCGGATCGGCGTTCGTCTTAATGCTCCGACCTTATGTTTACCCCCAAAGGCCTTCAGGCCCTGGAGTTTGTTCATGGTAGATCACTCATCACCGCCACGTCCCCCGCTAAGCACGGCGAGCCTGATCGCACGACTTGCGGGTATTGGGGCCGTGGTTGCGGTTATGGCCGGGGCATTTGCCTACGTCAATGGCAGCCTCGACCCACAACGCCTGCGCCCGAAAACCCTGGTCAATGCCCTGGAAACCAACAACGGCGTGCACCCTGGATTCCGGCGTAACCACGCCAAGGGCGTGTGCGTGGCCGGGTACTTCGAAAGCAGTGCCGAGGCCCGTGCCTACTCCAGCGCCCAAGTGTTCAGTGAGGCCAGGACCCCGTTGATCGGCCGCTTCGCCTTGCCCAGCGGCAACCCCTATGCGCCGGACAGCAGTGTGCCGATCCGCAGCTTTGCCGTGCAGTTCAGCCTGGCCAACGGCCAGCAATGGCGTACCGGCATGAACAGCATGCCGGTGTTCCCGGTGGGCACGCCCGAGGCGTTCTACCAGATGCTCAAGGCCGGCGCGCCGGACCCGGCTACCGGCAAGCCGAACCCGGCGAATATGCCGGCATTTTTTGCCGCACACCCTGAGGCGGCGCCATTCCTTGCATGGGTCAAAACGGCCAAGCCATCGGCCAGTTATGCGACCGAAACCTATAACGGTATCAACGCGTTTTACTTGGTGAGTGCCGAGGGCAAGCGCCAGGCCGTGCGCTGGGGCGTAGTGCCCGAGCGTCAGGATGCGGCGGGGGAGACCGCACCGGCCGGGGGCGATTTTCTTGAGAAAGACCTGGTGCAACGCCTGGCCTCAGGGCCTTTGCGTTGGCAGTTGAACATGACCCTGGCCAACCCCGGCGACCCGCTGGAGGACGCGAGCAAACCCTGGACCGGTGAGCACAAGGTGCTGAATGCCGGCACCCTGGTGTTGCAAAGCAGCCAACCCCAGGCCGACGGTGATTGTCGCGACATCAATTTCGATCCGTTGATCTTGCCCAGCGGCATCGAAGCCTCCAATGACCCGCTGCTGGCTGCACGTTCGGCGGCATATGCCAGTTCTTTCCTGCGCCGTGCCGGTGAAGTCAGCCCCTTGCACAGTGCCCCAGCGGAGTCCAAGCCATGAATGCCCAACCTCGGTTTTTTGCGCCCCTGGCGCGCCTGCTGCACTGGTTGATGGCGCTGATGGTCATCGCCATGTTGTTTATCGGCGCAGGCTTGGCGGCGTCAGTGTCGGAGCGGCATGAGTGGTTGATCCACCTGCATAAGCCGCTGGGGATCGCGATCCTGGTGCTGGTGATCGTGCGCTTGGCGGTGCGCTTCTCCACCCGCCAGCCGCCGTTGCCGTCTGACTTACCGCTGTGGCAAGTGCTGGCGGCCAAGGCGTCCCATCTGGTCTTGTATGGGTTGATGCTGGTGTTGCCGCTGCTGGGCTGGGCGATGATTTCGGCGGCGGGCGACCCGGTGATGCTCAGCAGTTCGGTGCAGTTACCGGCGTTGGTGGCGGCGGATGCGCCGCTGTTTGCGCTATTGCGCAAGGCCCATGGGTATCTGGCCTACCTGCTGTTCCTGACGGTGCTGTTGCACCTGGCGGCGGCGCTGTTCCATGGGGTGATTCGGCGCGATGGGGTGTTGCAGAGCATGACCGGCACCAAGGACTGATGCCGGGGGCAAAGGGCGTTAGCGCAGGACCGTGACGATATCGGCCACGCTGCTCAATACGTTCTTGGCCAGTTGTTTGGAGCGTTCGCCTGACCAACCGGTTTGCGGGTTGGGCGCGTTGTCGTTGTCCTTGAACGGCATTTCCAGGGTCAGGGACAGGCAGTCGTATTGCTCGCCGACGGCGTTGCAGGCCAGGGTCATATTGGCTTCACCCGGCAAGTCACGGGTGTAGCCGTGGGTGGTTTGAAAGTCACGGGTCAGCGAACTCAAATGGCTGCGGAAGCGTTTTTCCAGCGCTTCGATGCGCGGGGTGTAGCTGGGGTTGCCTTCGCAGGCAGCGGTGAACACGTAGGGGATTTCTTCGTCGCCGTGGATGTCGAGGAACAGGTCGACGCCGTACTGGTGCATTTGCTGTTGCACGAACAGCACTTCCGGGCTGATCTCCTGGCTGGCGCTTTGCCAGGCGCGATTGAGATCCTGGCCCATGGCGTTGGTACGCAGGTGACCGTGGAAGGCGCCGTCGGGGTTCATGTTCGGCACCAGGTACAGGTCGGCAACGGCCAGGAGTTTTTTCATCTCGGCATCGCCATCCTGTTGCAGGCGTTCGATGATGCCTTCCATAAACCATTCGGCCATGTGTTCGCCGGGGTGCTGCTGGGCGATGATCCAGATATTGCGCCGGCCTTCGCCGCCTTTGCCACGCCGTAACAGTTGAATATCGCGGCCCTCGACACTTTTGCCGGTGGCCAGCAGTTGGGTGCCGGCGTACTTCAGGGCCTGGTCGATCAGCCAGTCGTGGCGTTCGCGGCTGTAGGGCTCAAAGTAGGCCAACCAGGCATGCTTCTCACTGGTTTCGAGGCTGATGTGCAGGATCTCGCCGTCAAAGCGCGTAGGGACTCGGAACCAGTTGACGTGATCATAAGACGCGACAGCGTTGTAGCCGCTCCAGGCGTGCTTATACGAAGAGCCACCGGCGTTGCTCAGGCGAAAATTATGGGTGTGGCCCACGTGCATGCCTTCGGCCTTGAAGTGGAACCATTGGTAATGGTGGCTGCGGGTATCGGGCTGGATGGAAAGCAGCAAATTGTAGGCATCGCTGGCGTCGAGCACCTGGATATTGCCACTGTCGAAGTCGGTACTGATCTTGATGGAGGTCAAGGCCACGGTCATAGTCTGGTTGCCTGAATATGAGTGTTGTGGCGGCTATATTACACAGGAGTCTGGTAAAGCCTGGATGCAAAATTGTTGCGGGGGAGGGGGCGTCATCCGTGACGCCGCCGCAGCTTAGAGTCTATGAGATTGATTCTCAAGCGCTATTTCCCAGAGATGTGCGCCAGAGCGTTGTACTGGCTTTCTTTTGGCGATGGTCTTTTGCTACCATGCGCGCCATCAAGCAACACACAGTCTTCATTAGCCTGAAGCCATGCCAGGGAAACTGGCAAAAAAAAGACCCGGCCAAAGAGCCGGGTCAAAAACCGTGATTAGCCTGATGAGGAGATATTCCAAGAGTCCGACCTAAGGTCTCTTGGTCTATCGACTGATCTCGCGATCAGCTGAGCCCAATAATAATCATTATCATTTGCAAGTCAAATGTTTTTATCCATCGGATAGAAATATTTTTCTTCTGCGCCTGTTATCCGTTCGCCCGAACCTCCGTTGCCTGCAACGACCGCTCCACCATCGCCTTCGCCATATCAATCAAATACACCACTGAAAACGCCAGGTCGCGCTGATTGCCCTGATGGCTGCTCGCTGATTCGTAGGCCGTGGCAGCGGCACTGCGCAACAGGTCCGAGGCGTGTACCAAGGCTTCCTCCTGGCTGATGCCAGGCTTGATGGCGAACAAGCTCATATCCGGGACGGGTGCCGACATATTTTCTTTCAAGTAAAAGTCCAGCGCGCGCTGGGCAGCACCGCTGCTGCGCAGGTTTTGCACGTCATCGTTTTCAGGGGGTTCAGGCAGGAGATACGGGCTCGTCGTCATAAGGGGCGGTACTCTGGGTGGGTGTCGAAAACCTTATGCTCGATGATAGTACGTATCGTATTTATGTCGTTTTATGGATTACTACAAACTGTTTATTGCCCTGGAAAATACCTGACGTATTGTCGGCGCCCATGGATAAATGGATAGCGTTGGTCAAGGCCAGCATGAAAGACCGCAAGGTCACCCAGGGGGAGTTGGCTGAACGCTTGGGCATGTCCCAGGGTGGCGTCGGCCATTGGCTCAACAAGCGCCGCGTGCCGAGTCTGGTGGACATGAACCGGGTGCTGGCAGCGCTGGGGCTGGGCGACCTGGAAGTGGTGCAGGAGCTGCGTGAGAAGGCCGACGAGGTCCGTGGCCCGGCAAGACAGTACACGTCGTACTTTCGCTACCCGGTCAGCGAGTGGAAAGGCCTGTGCGAAATTCGCGAAGAGCGCCCGGCCTATGGCGCCGCACGCTTCGAGCTGACGGATTACCACGCCCAGGGTGACGCCTTCTGGCTGCCGGTGACAGGTGACGCCATGACTGCGCTCAGCGGCCCGAGCATCGCCGCGGGGATGATGATCCTGGTGGATCCGGCCATCGCCGCCGAACCCGGCAAACTGGTAGTCGCCCAACGGGCCGACAGCCCTCACGCGACCTTCCGCCAGTTGATGGAGGAGAGCGGCCAGCTCTACCTGGTGCCGCTCAACCCCACCTACCCGAAACTGTTGTTCACCGCTGATTGCCGCATCCTGGGCGTCGTGGTGCAGGCCACGGCGAAGTTCTAGTCCGCGGTTTCGAGTTCCACCAACGCGGACCCTTCGGCGACCATTTCGCCTTCCTGGCAGAACAGCGCCTTGACTACCCCGGCCTGGGGCGCGCGGATGCTGTGCTCCATCTTCATCGCTTCGAGCACCACCAGTTGCGTGCCGGCCTCGACCGTTTGGCCGACGTCCACCAGCACCCGTACGATGCTGCCGTTCATCGGTGCCGTGAGGCCGCCCTGGTGCGACTGGTTGGCCTCGACCGCCGCAATCGGATCGAACAGGCTCACGCCCTGCATCTCGCCGTCCCAACGCAGGAAAACTTCGTGCCCGTTGCGCACTGCCAGATGTGAACGACGGACGCCCTGGTGTTCGATCACTAACTGTTCGCCCTGCAATTTTGCGGCGTCTGCGGTCAGCGTCACCAGGCGGTCCTGGCCATTGCAGCTCAAGTGCAGCGAGACCTCGGCGGGCAGCCCTGCACGGAATCCACGGGTGTCCGCCCACGGCCCATCACCCGCAGGCAAGCTCTGCATGAAGGCCGAACCTGCGGCCTGCCAGAATTCATCGCTCAACGCCCCGGCCACCGGCAGAAGTTCGTCCTGGTAGCGCGGAATAAATCCGGTATCCAGCTCAGCTGCCGCAAATGCCGGATGGCCAATGATGCGCCGCAGGAAGCCCAGGTTGGTCTTCAGCCCACCCACGGCAAACTCATTGAGCATGCCCAGCAACCGCAGGCGCGCCTGTTCACGGTCTTCGCCCCAGGCAATCAGCTTGCCAAGCATCGGGTCGTAGAACGGCGAAACGTTGTCTCCTTGCTCGACACCACTGTCCACGCGACGCCCCGGGCCGGGGGCGGATTCGCGGTACAGCGCCAGGTGCCCGGTGGCGGGCAGGAAGTCGTTGGCGGGGTCCTCGGCATACAAGCGAACTTCAATTGCATGGCCGATCAGCGGCACCTGTTCCTGGGTGATCGGCAGCGCTTCGCCCTGGGCGACGCGAATCTGCCAGGCCACCAGGTCCAGGCCGGTAATCGCTTCGGTGACGGGGTGTTCCACCTGCAGCCGCGTGTTCATCTCCATAAAGAAAAACTCGCCACGGGCGTCCAGCAAAAACTCAACGGTGCCCGCGCCGACATAACCGATGGCCTGGGCCGCACGCACCGCCGCTTCGCCCATCGCCTTGCGCTGTGCAACGCTCAGCCCCGGTGCCGGCGCCTCCTCGACGACCTTTTGATGGCGGCGTTGGATCGAGCAATCCCGCTCATTGAGGTACAGGCAATGCCCATGCTGATCGGCAAACACCTGGATCTCTACGTGGCGTGGCTTGAGCAGGTATTTCTCCACCAGCATCTGCCCATTGCCGAAGGACGACAGCGCCTCACGCTGGGCCGAGGCCAGGGCTTCGGCGAGTTGGCTGACATCCTCCACCACCTTCATGCCCTTGCCGCCGCCACCGGCCGTGGCCTTGAGCAGCACCGGATAGCCGATGCGCTCGCAGGCGGCGCGGAAGGTGTCCAGGTCCTGCTCTGTGCCGTGATACCCCGGCACCAGGGGCACGCCGGCGGTTTCCATCAGGGCCTTGGCCGCGGATTTACTGCCCATGGCGTCGATGGCCGAGGCGGGCGGTCCGAGGAAGATCAGGCCCGCCGCTTCGATCGCACGGGCGAACCCGGCGTTTTCCGACAGGAAGCCGTAGCCTGGGTGTATGGCCTGGGCGCCGCTGGCCTGGGCGGCGGCGATCAGTTTGTCGATTTGCAGGTAGCTCTCGGTGGCCTTGCCGCCCCCCAGGTCGACACGAATATCCGCCTCGCGGCTGTGTCGCGCATCACGGTCGACGGCGCTGTGCACCGCCACGGTGGTCAGGCCCATGGCCTTGGCGGTGCGCATCACCCGGCAGGCGATCTCGCCGCGGTTGGCCACCAGTACGGTGGTCAGCGTGCTCATGAACGCGGCTCCTGGGGCTGCCAGCTGGGCGAGCGTTTTTGCAGGAACGCGCGCAAACCCTCCTGGCCTTCGGCGCTGACACGGATGCGCGCAATGGCATTTTCGCAATAGCGGCGCAGGGCAGGGGTGAGCGCGCCGTTTCCGACTTCGCGCAACAGGTCCTTGCTGGCGCGCATCGCCGCCGGGCTGTTTTGCAGCAGGTTGGAGATCCACTGTTCCACCTGCTGGTCCAGTTCGCCAATCGGGTAGCTTTCCGCCAGCAGGCCGATTTCCCGTGCACGCTGGCCGCCAAACCGCTCGGCGGTCAGGGCATAGCGCCGCGCCGCACGTTCGCCGATGGCCTGCACCACGAACGGGCTGATCACGGCCGGGGCCAGGCCGATGCGCACTTCCGACAGGCAGAACTGCGCATCATCGGCGCCGATGGCCATGTCGCAACAACTGATCAGGCCCAGCGCGCCACCGTAGGCCGCGCCTTGCACCACTGCCAGGGTGGGGATTTTCAGTTTGGCCAGGTTGTACATCAGCTCGGCCAGTTCGCGGGCGTCGTCCAGGTTGGTGTGGTAATCCAGTTCGGCCGACTGCTGCATCCAGGCCAGGTCGGCGCCGGCGCTGAAGTGCCTGCCGCGCCCACGCAGCACCAGGAAACGCAGGGACGCATCAGCTTGCACATGGTCGAGGGCGATGATCAGTTCGCGGATCATCTCGGCGTTGAACGCGTTGTTCTTGGCTTCACGACTGAGCCACAGCGTGGCAAAGCCACGGCTGTCGGTGATCAGTTCGAGGGTGTTGAAATCGCTCATGGGGGACAACTCCATTTACATGCGGAACACACCGAAGCGGCTCGGCTCGATGGGGGCATTCAGCGCGGCGGACAAGGCCAGGGCCAGCACGTCGCGGGTCTGCAACGGGTCGATGACGCCGTCGTCCCACAGGCGTGCGCTGGAGTAATAAGGGTGACCCTGGGTTTCATACTGGTCGAGGATCGGCTGCTTGATCGCGGCTTCCTCTTCGGCGCTGAACCCGACGCCTGCACGTTCAGCCTGCTCACGCTTGACCTGCACCAGCACGCCCGCAGCCTGTTCGGCGCCCATCACGCCAATCCGCGCGTTGGGCCACATCCACAAAAAGCGCGGGTCGTAGGCGCGCCCGCACATCCCGTAATTGCCGGCGCCAAAGCTGCCGCCGATGATCACCGTGAACTTCGGTACCTTGGCACATGCCACCGCCGTCACCAGCTTGGCGCCGTGCTTGGCAATGCCCCCGGCTTCGTATTTTTGCCCGACCATAAACCCGGTGATGTTCTGCAGGAACAGCAGGGGTATCCCGCGTTGGCAGGCCAGTTCGATAAAGTGCGCGCCTTTTTGCGCGGCCTCGGCGAACAGAATCCCGTTGTTCGCCAGGATCGCAATCGGGTAGCCGTGCAAGTGCGCAAAACCGCACACCAGGGTAGTGCCGAACAGCGCCTTGAACTCGTCGAACACCGAGCCATCCACCAGCCGTGCGATCACTTCGCGCACATCGAACGGCTGCTTGGCATCGGCCGGGATTACGCCGTAGAGCTCTTCGCTGCTGTACAGCGGCGCCACGGGCGTGCGTTGCAGCAATTGGCCCTGCTTGCGCCAATTGAGGTTGGCCACGCTGCGACGGGCCAGGGCCAGGGCGTGTTCGTCACTGTCGGCATAGTGGTCGGCCACGCCGGAGATCTTGCAGTGCACATCGGCACCGCCGAGGTCTTCGGCGCTCACCACTTCACCGGTAGCGGCTTTCACCAGCGGCGGGCCGGCCAGGAAGATGGTGGCTTGGTTGCGCACCATGATCGCTTCGTCGGCCATGGCCGGCACGTAGGCGCCTCCGGCGGTGCACGAGCCCATTACTACGGCGATCTGCGGGATGCCCTGGGCACTCATGTTGGCCTGGTTGAAGAAGATCCGCCCGAAGTGTTCGCGGTCGGGAAACACTTCATCCTGGCGCGGTAGGTTGGCGCCGCCGGAGTCCACCAGGTAAATGCACGGCAGGCGGTTTTGCTCGGCGATGGTCTGGGCGCGCAGGTGTTTTTTCACCGTGAGCGGGTAGTAGGAACCGCCTTTCACGGTGGCGTCGTTGGCGACGATCATGCATTCGACGCCTTCCACGCGGCCGATCCCGGCAATCACGCCGGCCGCCGGCACGTCTTCGCCATACACCTGATGAGCGGCCAGTTGGCTGAGTTCAAGGAACGGCGAGCCCGGGTCCAGCAGGCGATTGATGCGCTCGCGCGGCAGCAGTTTGCCACGCGAGGTATGGCGCTCCTGGGCCTTGGCACCGCCGCCTTGCTGCACGTGGGCAAGCAGGGTGTGCAGGGCGTCGACCTGTTGGCGCATCGCTGCGCTGTTGCTGGCGAACTCAGCGGAGCGTGGGTTGAGCTGGGTATGCAAGGTGGCCATGGGGCGCTCCTTCAGCGGGTTTCGTTGAAGAGTTCGCGACCGATCAGCATCCGCCGAATTTCACTGGTGCCAGCGCCGATTTCATACAGCTTGGCGTCCCGCAGCAGGCGCCCGGCGGGGAATTCATTGATATAGCCATTGCCACCGAGGATCTGGATCGCGTCGAGGGCCATTTGCGTGGCGCGTTCGGCGCTGTAGAGGATTACCCCGGCCGCATCCTTGCGCGTGGTTTCGCCGCGCTCGCAGGCCTGGGCCACCGCATAGAGGTAGGCGCGGCTGGCGTTGAGTTGGGTGTACATGTCGGCGACCTTGCCCTGGATCAGTTGGAATTCGCCGATGCTTTGGCCGAACTGCTTGCGATCGTGGATGTAGGGCACGATCAGGTCCATGCACGCCTGCATGATCCCGGTGGGACCGCCGGACAGCACCACGCGCTCGTAATCGAGGCCGCTCATCAGCACTTTTACACCGCCGTTGAGCACGCCGAGGATGTTTTCCTCGGGTACTTCGACGTCATCGAAGAACAGCTCGCAGGTGTTGGAGCCGCGCATGCCGAGCTTGTCGAACTTGTTGCTGCGGCTGAAGCCTTTCCAGTCGCGCTCGACGATAAACGCGGTGATGCCGTGCGGGCCCTTTTCCAGGTCGGTCTTGGCGTAGATCACATAGGTGCTGGCGTCGGGGCCGTTGGTGATCCAGGTCTTGCTGCCGTTGAGCACATAGTGGTCGCCGTGCTTGTCGGCGCGCAGTTTCATCGAGACCACATCGGAACCGGCGTTCGGCTCGCTCATGGCCAGGGCGCCGACGTGTTCGCCGCTGATCAGTTTGGGCAGGTACTTGAGTTTCTGCTCGTGACTGCCGTTGCGGTTGATCTGGTTCACACACAGGTTGGAATGAGCGCCGTAGGACAGCGCCACCGAGGCCGAGCCACGGCTGATTTCTTCCATGCTTACCACGTGGGCCAGGTAGCCCAGGCCGGCGCCGCCGTATTCTTCCGGCACGGTGATGCCCAGCAGGCCCATATCCCCGAACTTGCGCCACAGGTCGGCGGGGAACAGGTTGTCGATGTCGATCTGTGCTGCACGGGGCGCGATTTCCTTGGCCACGAAGGACTGCACCTGGTCGCGCAGCATGTCGATGGTTTCACCGAGGGCGAAGTTCAGGGACGGGTAACTCATGGACAGGCACCTTAATGTGAGCTTTGTTGTTGTGTGGATGGCGCGCCAGGGAAGGGCGCTCACCTTTACGTTAACGTAAGCTTGCGTTACGGCGCTGTCAATCGTAGTTTACGTATACGTCAACCTACAAAAAAGACAACAGGGGTCGTTATGGATCAACCGCATCCGAGCTACAGCCGTGGCTCCCAGGACAAGAGCTTGCTGGCCATGACGATTGGCCAAGCTTTCGATCACACCGTGGCGCAATACCCCGATGGTGAAGCCCTTGTGGTGCGCCATCAGCAGCGCCGCTACACCTGGCGGCAACTGGCCGAGACCGTCGATATGCACGCCCGTGCGTTCCTGGCCTTGGGGATGCAAACCGGCGATCGCCTGGGCATCTGGGCGCCCAATTGCGCCGAGTGGTGCATCAGCCAAATCGCCAGCGCCAAGATTGGCGTGATCCTGGTCAATATCAACCCGGCGTACCGCAGCAGTGAACTGGACTACGTGCTCAAGCAGTCCGGCTGCGAGTGGCTGGTGTGCGCCGGCTCGTTCAAGACCTCTGACTACCACGCGATGTTGCAGGAACTGCGGCCTGAGCTGCGCGGCATGATCAGCCTCGACCCCAGCCCGCCCCCGGGATTCCTGCCCTGGTCGGAACTGGCGGCCCTCGGTGCAGGCCTGCCGCCCGAGCAGTTGCACAGCCGCCAGGCCAGCCTGCACTTCGATCAAGCCGTCAATATCCAGTACACCTCCGGCACCACCGGTTTCCCCAAGGGCGCCACCCTCAGTCATCACAACATCCTCAATAACGGCTATATGGTCGGCGAAAGCCTGGGCCTCACCGCGCAGGACCGCCTGGTGATCCCGGTGCCGCTGTACCACTGCTTCGGCATGGTGATGGGCAACCTGGGCTGCATCACCCACGGCACCACCATGATCTATCCGAATGACGGCTTCGACCCGCTGCTGACCCTCACCGCCGTGGCCGAAGAGCGCGCCACCGGCCTGTACGGCGTGCCCACCATGTTCATCGCCCTGCTCGATCACCCACGCCGGGGCGAGTTCGAGCTGTCCACCCTGCGCACCGGCATCATGGCCGGCGCCACGTGCCCCATCGAGGTGATGCGCCGGGTCATCGGCGAATTGCACATGGGTGAGGTGCAGATTGCCTACGGCATGACCGAGACCAGCCCTGTGTCCCTGCAAACCGGGGCGGATGATGACTTGGAACGCCGCGTGACCACCGTCGGCCGCACCCAGCCGCAACTGGAAAGCAAGATCATCGATGAAGCCGGTAACACGCTGCCCCGTGGCCAGGTCGGCGAACTGTGCACCCGTGGCTACAGCGTGATGCTCGGCTACTGGAACAACCCTGACGGCACCCGCGACGCCATCGACGCTGAGGGTTGGATGCACACCGGCGACCTGGCAACCATGGATGCCCACGGCTATGTGTGCATCGCCGGGCGCAACAAGGACATGATCATTCGCGGTGGCGAGAACGTGTACCCGCGCGAGGTGGAAGAGTTTTTCTTCACCCACCCGGCGGTGGCCGATGTGCAGGTCATCGGCATTCCGGATGAGCGCTACGGCGAGGAGATCGTGGCCTGGGTCAAGTTGCATCCGGGCCATGTGGCCGACGACCTGGAACTGCAGGCCTGGTGCAAGGGCCGCATTGCACACTTCAAGACGCCCCGGTATTTCAAGTTCGTAGAGGAGTTTCCGATGACGGTGACGGGCAAGATCCAGAAATTCCGCATGCGTGAGATCAGCCTTGAGGAGCTGAGCATCAACCGCTGAAACGGGGTGCATTCCTACCGCGCCCCGCGCGGAGGTGTTGCCTAGAGTGGCGCATTATTTCGCCACTCGAAGGCTATACGCATGACAGACAACATCACGGCCCCTCCTGCAGACAGGGTTTCGGACGCGCAAAGTCCGCACCTGAGCGTCATCAGGGACAATATCCCCGACTGGTATACCGAGGCGCAGGGCAGCCGCAAAGCTGAACTGGCGTCATTGGATTTGCGTATTCCTGATTGGTACAAAAAGGCCTCGCAGGCTGACAGGGACCGGCTGGGTAAGGTCCACAAGCGCAGCAGGGCGTCGTTGAACCAATTGGATCAGATGCTCGGTGAACTGAAACCGCCGGCAGAGTATGCCGAGCCATTGTTGGCGGACGCGATCGAAAAAAAGTTCGGGCAACGGCTGGATACCAGAAAGGTGTTCTATGCCCGCAAGCTGGAACAGACCACCTGCGACGCGCAGCTCACTGAGGTTTCGACCACGCGCGTCAGCGAATTGGGCCCGCAGTTTTATTCTTATAAAGGTGTCAGCCTGTTGGAGGCGGCGCTGAACAACTTTGCTCCGGAACAGGCGAGCGAGCCGGTGTGTAAGGACTGTCACTTGATCACCCGGTACGACTTTTACCGGCATTCAAGCGCGCAGGTGCATCCCTCAGCCAACGTCCAGTCGCTCAAACTCGACATCCAGGCCCACGCGTTTGCCCAACTGTGCAGGGAGCTGGATCTGGGGCGTTCCTACTACGAATATCTGCGAGCCGCCATCAACCACCACCTTGCGCCAGGAACCCAGAACCAGCCGGCGGGCAAGTTGTTTAGCAGCCTGATCATCAGCCATCAAAACCAGTTGGAACTGGCGGCAGACATCGCCTTGATGAAGGGCGATATCCAGCCTGCGCAACACCAGTTGATCAACGACGTTTTGGTGAGTCAGTCGAGCGGCAAGTGGTCAGGACACACAGTGAAGTTTTCGCCGTTGCGGCTGTGTAACCTCTACATCGAGAACATCCTGATCATCGGTCCGGTGGAGTGGCGGGTAAACATAAGGAATGCCCAGCTCCTGCCGATGCCCTGCATGGTGTATATCCCTGGCGACCCCCTCCATCCCCTCAAGAGCTATGACCACATAGCCGCCTTTACCGACCATTTGACCACCCGCCTGTGCCGTGATGAATACCGCAAATTCTTCAGCCAGTTCGTGCCGCTCGCCCATCAGGACAGTTTTTTTACCCGGCTCAAGGTCTTGCTTGATCCAGGCGCGGCGCATGCCGAGGATCAGGATTTTGTTCCGGCAAATAAAGCTCGAATCACCGATCAGGGGACGTACGGTGTTTCATGGTCTGATGTCTGGATGGACTGCGCGACGCAGCGTATCCGGCTGATCATGAACAACGCCAGTACCGCCGTGGTCTCCACTCAATCGAAGAATGATCAGGCGTATAACGCCTGGCTCTGGTCGTGGGGAAGCACGGCACTGGATATTCTCAATCTGGCTTCTTTCGTGGTGCCCTTCCTGGGGGAGGCCATGCTGGTCGTTGCGGCCGTGCAGATGGTCTATGAGATAGGCGAAGGTATTGAAGCGTGGTCCGAAGGCGACACTCGCACGGCCTGGGCGCACTTTTCGGCGGTGGGTCTGGATCTGGCGGGGCTGGCGGTGCCCAAAGTGCTGATGGCAGCCAAAGACACGGCATTTATCAAGCGTCTGGTGCATGTGGAGTTCGGTGGGCGCACGCGTTTGCACAGTGTCAATCCGGGCCAATACCTGCACCGGATCGCCTTGCCCGAAGGGCTGCGGCCGAACGCGCAGGGGCTGTATGCCCATGAGGGAGGCCTCTATCTGCCGGCAACTGACGGTGGTCACTACAAGGTCGTCACCGGCGCCGAGGGTGAATCCAGGCTCTTGCACCCCGACGGCGATTCACGTTATGCGCCACGCATTCACCATAACGGTATGGGCGCCTGGGTCCATGAGTTCGAACAACCCCTGACGTGGGACCGCAAGACACTGCTCCGGCGTATTGGCCATACGGTCGATCACCTGAGCGATAGCCAGCTTGAGCAGGCGAGGCTATTCAGCGGAGTGTCGGATGACGAGTTGCGTCAGGTGTTTATCGAGCATCGGGCGCCGCCGCCACTCTTCAGAGACATGCTCCGGCGATTTGAGTGCGACGCCAAGCATCAGGCTTTTATCGATCGGCTGAGCAGCCCCGACCCCAATGTGTTCAGTCGCGTCAACTGGTTCATGCAAGTCAAGTTGTTGATCGACAATGGTATGTGGCCTGAATCGCGGGTGCTGATAGCCTTTGATTCCGAGGGCAATCTGACGTGGCTTTCAGGCAAAGTGAGAAGACCACGTGACGTGGTCAAGTTGCAGCCTGAACAGCTCGGCAGTGGGGTCCTGTTCCCCGCCATGCTTAATCAACTGACTGAAGGTGAAATACGCCAGTTGCTGGATGAAGACGAGGTCGAGCAGGAGATACACGCGGAACAGGTGATGCTGGGCATCATTACGCGCGGTGAGCGTTCGGTTGACGGTAAACCGACATTCGCCGAAGAACGTATGGCGCAACTGATGCGTGCGCAGCGTACACCTGCAGCCAGGGCCGCAAGGTACCGGGATCGATTGCTGACAGCGGCTAAAAACACCCGGAATGAGCTGTTCAATCTGGAAATGTCGGCCGGTGATATCTCCAGTGATGTCCATGTCCAGTGGCTCCAGCGCAGCTTTCCCAGCCTGCCTAAATTGGCCGCCGAAGAAATAGTCGCCCACGCCAGGCCCGAAGAGTTGGCACGTTGCATTGAACCCACATCACGCTTGCCGTTGCGGTTGGCCGAAGAGGCACGCCGTTACGCGCAAAAGGCGCGTGTCATGCGGGCGCATGCCGACCTGCTGTTCGACAACCCGTTGACAATGGACGGTGTACACCTGGCGCTGCACAAGCTGGCCGCCATTCCGGGGCAACTGGAAGGGGTGTGTATTGAGCTGCGGGCCGATACGTATGAGGGGCCTGTGCTGGACCGGGTCGGCGATGCGACCGCCCCCAGGCAGCTTCGTCTGATCCGCAGCGACATGAAGGAGTGGATGTTATACAGCGTGCCGCAGCAAAGACTCTATTGTCGCAGTGACAAAGACGCATTTTTCAGCGCGCTGTGGTTCGCCAGCGGCGGGCAGTTCACCCACCGGACAGCGTTACTGTCCTCCACCCAGGCCTTGAAAGGGCAACTGGGGCGCCTGCCGCTGAGCGAGCAGGCAAGCCGGCGTGCGCTGGGCCTGCAAACGATCAGGCCTGGATTCAAATCACCGATGCGCCTGGCGGATGGGCGCATCGGTTATCCGCTGAGTCCGGTGGGGGGCGCGGCACAGCGTCCGTTTGTTTGCACAATGAAAGCGATGGTGCTTTACCCCTCGAAGTCCCTGGCTGAAGTCGAGACCCTGCTAGGGCTTCAAGGTGCGGCGGATGCTGTGCTATTGGCGAGGCTGGCGCACCTGGAAACGGAGTTTTTCGATCTGAATAAAGCGCTGGTGAACTGGCAGGAGGAGGAGTCGGGCTATGCGAGTGCCAGGCGCAGAGTGTCGGCGACGATCAACGAAGTCTGGCAGCGAGGTGGCGCGCAGGCATTCGCGGGGGATGGCACACCCATCGGCCATGTGCTGGATCTATCCGAAGAAGCGGTCGGTGAGCTGCCTGCGATTACCGCCAATATGGATCATGTGGGCCATCTGAAGTTACGTCGAATGGGGCTTTCAGACCGTTCTTTGCCTTTTCTGCAGGCATTTGGCGGCTTGCGCTGGTTGAACCTGAGCGAAAACAATTTCACCCAACTGCCGGCGCTTCGAAACGGCGGGGCAGGGCTGACCAAACTCAACTTGAAGAGCAATGACATCCAACTGACCGAGCAGAGCCGAACGCGCCTGGAGAGCATGCAGCAGTTGAAGATTTTGAATCTGGGACACAATCGACGTTTGGGATGGTCGGCCGATGTAAGCCGCTTACGCGAGTTGAACCAGTTGTATCTGCCGAACACCGGCACCACCCGATTTCCCGTCGGCGTCGAACGTTTGCCTGCTCTCGCCCGTATCGACCTGCATGCAAACCAGATCACCACGTTGCCTGAATACGCTTATCAGCACCGGGAGCGCATCAACGTGCACGAAAATCCCTTGTCGGCGGCCACCCTTGCGCGCCTTCAAATGGGCGAGCCCTTGATGCAATGGGGCGAGCACGTCACCGTGGATGAGGCGCGTGATCTCTGGCTGGGCGAGCCATCGGCCGCAGAGCTGACACGGCGTGGTGGGATCTGGGACGAACTGCGGAGCATTCCTGAGTCGGCGGCTTTTTTTACCGTATTGGCCGATACCACCCGCAGCGCCGAGTACGCCAGTGCAGTGACCCGCCCCTCACTGGCGCAGCGAGTGTGGGACATGCTTGAGGCCGCAAGTGAAAGCCAGGCTATTCGCGAATCGCTGTTTACCACCGCCGATGATCGAGTCACCTGTGGCGACGGCAGTTCGGTTGAATTCATGAACCTTGAAAGCGAGCTGATGGGGGCCAGGGCACTGGAAATGGTGGGAACGGAGCACGTTGAAGGCTCGCTGATCGCTACGGGCAGGAAGCTGTTTCGTTTAACCCTGGTGGACGCCATTGCTCAGCGGGATGTCGAGGCCAGGGGGCCTGGGTTTACTGAACAGGTCGAAGTCATCCTGGCATACCGTACCCTGCTTGCAGACCGGCTTGAGTTGCCGGTCAAGTCCCGCGAGATGCTGTTTCCCCAGCAGGCCAATGTGAGTCAGGCAGCGATCGACGGAGCCTATGCGCAGGTGCTGAGGGACGAGCGCAATACCGCTGCCGAAGAGACTTTTTTGACCGGGCGACTGTTCTGGGAAACACATCTTCGCAGTCGATACCCCCAGGAGCTCAAGGCATTGATGACACCGGAGCTTGATCTGATCGACGAGAAAAGCACCGCGTTATTTGAGCTTTCGGATCTGCAAGGCGAGCAGGTTAGCGCCGCAGACCAGGCCACAAAAGACCAGTGGCAGGCGATGCATGACCAGGTGACTGACCGGCTGGCCGGCCTCTTGGGCAGGCGCCGGGATGAAATACTCGTGAACGGCGCGATGCAGAGTGCGTTTTTTGAGAGCGAACTCAAGCAGTTGGGAGTGGAGCGGCAGGCGCTGGAACAACGATCACTGCGAATCTTGACCCGCAGGGTGCTCAACAACTTCGCCGCCACCCAAGGAACACCGCTTTAAATACCAGGGTGCAGACAGCACAAAGGGGACCCGGAGGTCCCCTTTAATTTGTCGTTGCGTGCTCTTTTTTTATTATTGAGGGGCGGTCTATTGTTGTTTTTGGCAACCGTTACCCTTTACCGCTGTTTTTGGCGACCCCCATCCGGGGTCAAGAGCAAACGTATTTTTTTGAGCGCTGATCTGCTTCTTCGTTAACGATCCAACCAGTGGGTAGCTACCTGAGGTAGTTTTATTTTTCTCTAACCGGTTGCGGGTTTCGGCATGCCGGACCCTGCGAAGCACATCTTCTCCAAAAAAATCTGTTAGCTGCGTCTCTGCCGTGTTGTTTTTGTTATGTCAGAGTCGTTTCGTCTTATTTTTATTAGGTTTGGTGCTTTTTATTCTTGTTATGCCATAGAGATAGCAGAAGGCGTGCCAACTTTTAAAAACTCTTTAAAATCAATAAGTTAATTTTTTAGTAAGATTTTTGCTGCGGCAAATGCGACTAAATATGTTCCCGTGTTACTCGACGTGTAGCCGTGCGGTAACACATTGTCACGGCCGCGCTACTCAAACGGCGTTACGTGCCTTGGCCACGCGCGAACCCGTAGGGCGGCCCAGTACGTGACTGATTTGCAGGCCTGCGCGAATCAATGCGTCCAGGTCGATACCGGTGTCGATCCCCAGGCCATTGAGCAGGTACAGCACATCTTCGGTGGCGACGTTACCGCTGGCGCCCTTGGCGTAAGGGCAGCCGCCGAGGCCCGCAATAGAGCTGTCGAATACCGTAATGCCTTCCAGCAGGCTGGCATAGATATTGGCGATGGCCTGGCCATAGGTGTCATGGAAGTGGCCCGCCAGTTTGTCCCGTGGCACCTGCGCACCGACCACCTCGAACAGCCGCCGCGTGGTGCCCGCCGTGCCGGTGCCGATGGTGTCCCCCAGGGAGACCTCGTAGCAGCCCATGGCATACAACTCCCGCGCGACCGCCGCCACTTGCTCGGGCGCGATTTCACCTTCGTAAGGGCAACCCAACACACAGGACACATAGCCGCGCACGCTGATGCCGTGCTGCCTGGCTGCGGCCATGATCGGCGCAAAACGTTCCAGGCTTTCGCTGATGGAGCAGTTGATATTGCGCTGGGAAAACGCCTCGGAGGCCGCGGCAAACACCGCCACCTCCTTTACGCCCGCCGCCAACGCGTCCTCAAAACCACGCAGGTTTGGCGCCAGCGCACCGTAGGTGACGCCGGGCTTGCGCTGGATCTGCGCGAACACTTCGGCAGAGCCGGCCATTTGCGGCACCCATTTGGGCGAGACAAAACTGCCGACTTCGATATAGCTCAAGCCCGCCGCGCTGAGGGCGTCCACCAATTGGACCTTGTCGGCCACGCTGATGGGTTGGGCTTCGTTCTGCAAACCGTCGCGCGGGCCGACTTCCACCAGGCGTACATGGGAGGGGAGGGACATGGCAGCTACCTTCTGATCAATGGCCAACCTGGCCCATGGTGTGGGCCAGTGCCTGGGTGCAACGCTCTTCGGCGGTGTCCAGTTCCAGCTTCATTTGTTCGATGTCCAGCAGTTGCTGTTCCAACTGCTCACGGCGCTCGGCGATCTTGGCCAGCATGCTGTTGAGTTGGATCTGGTTGCCGCCGGTGGGGTCGTAGAGTTCGATCAGCTCGCGGCATTCCGCGAGGGAAAAACCGATGCGTTTGCCCCGCAGGATCAGCTTCAGGCTGACCTTGTCCCGTGCCGAATAGATGCGCTCCTGGCCCCGGCGTTCCGGGGCCAGCAAGCCTTGTTCTTCATAGAAGCGAATGGCGCGGGTGGTGATGTCGAGCTCGCGGGCGAGGTCGGAGATGCTGTAGGTCGTGCTCATGGGGGCGCTCAAGAGGGTCTTGGCGCTAAGCTAATGGCAGGTTGACGTGAACGTCAAGGGCCGCTGCGCAGCCCATCGGGGGCAAGCCCCCTCCCACAGGTAGCGTTCTTGAACCTCAGGCCTGTTGTTTATCCAGCTTCTTTTCGTGGGCGGTGACTTGCTGGCACAACTCGATCATCTGCTCGCGCATCCAGCGGTTGGCCGGATCCTGGTCGGTGCTTTCGTGCCAGTACAGGTGGGTTTCCACCGGTGGCACGTCATTGACCGGCAGGTGGAACCAGTGCAGTTCATGGCGGCGGGCGAAACGTTCGGGCACGGTCATGACCATGTCGGTCTGCTGCAACACTTGCGAGGCCATCAGGTAATGCTGGGAGCGCAGGGCGATCTTGCGCTGGATGCCCATCTTGCCCAGGGCCAGGTCGACGTGGCCCAGACCGTTGCGGCGGCTGGAGATATGGATATGGGTCAGCGACAGGTAGTCATCCAGGGTGAATTTGTCCTTGCCCGCCATGGGATGGCCCTTGCGCATGGCGCACACGTAGCGGTCTTCCATCAGCTTGACGTGGCGCACCTGCGGGTCGGTGTTGAGCGGCGCATCCACGGCAAAATCCAGGCGCCCGGCCGCCAGTTCCTTGGTAGTTTCGCGGCGTTTGGACAGGAAACTCTCGATCACCACGGTGGGCGCCAGGCGGCGCAGGCGTTGGAACAGCAGCGGCAGAATCACCGCTTCGGTGAGGTCGGTCATGCTGATGCGGTAGGTCTTGGCCGCCTGCTGTGGGTTGAAGATGCGGCTTTCCTGCACCGACACCCGCAGCAACGACAACGCATTGCGCACCGGGCCGATGATGTTCTGCGCCATCGGCGTGGGCACCATGCCTTGGGCGGTGCGCACGAACAGCGGGTCGTTGAACGTCTCGCGCAGGCGGGCCAGAGCGTTGGACACCGCCGGCTGGGTGATGCCGACAATCTGCCCGGCGCGGGTCAGGTTGGCTTCGGTGTAGATCGCGTCGAAGACGATAAAGAGGTTGAGGTCGACCTTGCTCAGATTCATTTCGTTGCGCTCTTATTGTTAGGTGGCCATATGTCGATCATATATCGGTGATGAATGTTAATACACGCCGAGAATAGGCTAGGTAAATTATCAGCGCTGTTCTAGCATCGATTGCATGACCTAAACAACCTCTCAAAGAAGGGAGCTGCTCATGGATTTCGCCTATTCGCCCAAGGTTCAGGAACTGCGTGAACGCGTCACCGCGTTCATGGACGCTTACGTCTACCCGGCCGAGCCGGTGTTCGAACGCCAAGTCAGCGAAGGCGACCGCTGGCAGCCCACCGCCATCATGGAAGAGCTGAAAGCCAAGGCGAAAGCTGAAGGCCTGTGGAACCTGTTCCTGCCCGAATCCGAACTGGGCGCCGGCCTGACCAACCTTGAATACGCACCCCTGGCCGAGATCATGGGCCGCTCACTGCTGGGCCCGGAGCCGTTCAACTGCTCCGCCCCCGACACCGGCAACATGGAAGTGCTGGTGCGCTACGCCAACGAAGAGCAGAAACAACGCTGGCTCGAGCCGCTGCTGCGCGGTGAGATCCGTTCGGCCTTCGCCATGACCGAGCCCGATGTCGCCTCCTCGGACGCCACCAACATGGCCGCCCGCGCCGAGCGCCAGGGCGACGAGTGGGTGATCAACGGCAAGAAGTGGTGGACCTCCGGCGCCTGCGACCCGCGCTGCAAGATCCTGATCTTCATGGGCCTGAGCAACCCGGATGCACCGCGCCACCAGCAGCACTCGATGATCCTGGTGCCGGTGGACGCCCCCGGGGTAAAAATCGTACGCCCGCTGCCGGTGTTCGGCTACGATGACGCGCCCCACGGTCACGCCGAAGTGCTGTTCGACAATGTCCGTGTGCCGTACGAAAACGTACTGCTGGGTGAAGGCCGAGGCTTCGAGATTGCCCAAGGCCGGCTTGGCCCAGGCCGTATCCACCACTGCATGCGCTCCATCGGCATGGCCGAGCGCGCGCTGGAACTGATGTGCAAACGCTCCGTCAGCCGCACCGCGTTCGGCAAGCCTTTGGCGCGCCTGGGCGGCAATATCGACAAAATCGCCGACTCACGCATGGAAATCGACATGGCGCGCCTGCTGACGCTGAAAGCGGCGTACATGATGGACACCGTGGGCAATAAGGTGGCGAAAAGTGAAATCGCCCAGATCAAGGTGGTGGCGCCGAACGTGGCGTTGAAGGTGATCGACCGCGCGATCCAGATCCACGGCGGCGCCGGCGTCTCCAACGACTTCCCGCTGGCCTACATGTACGCCATGCAACGTACCCTGCGCCTGGCCGACGGCCCGGACGAAGTGCACCGCGCGGCAATCGGCAAGTTCGAGATCGGCAAGTATGTGCCTAAAGAGTTGATGCGCAGCGGGCAGTAACACCGCGTCGCCTGCATCGGGGGCAAGCTCCCTCCCACATTTTGATTTGGGAATACATTCAAAGTGTGGGAGGGGGCTTGCCCCCGATGAGGCCATTCCGAACACCGCAAGGCTAAGCCCTCAGTACACCCAAACCTCCACCCGCCGATTCTTGATCCGCCCCTCATCCGCCGTGTTCGCCGCCACCGGCATCTGTGCGCCGAAGCCGCGAATATCGCGCAATACCACGCCGTTCTTGACCAGCTCCCGGCGCACCGCCATCGCCCGTAGCTTCGACAGCAGCGCCGCCCGTTGCGGGTCATTCTTGGCGTCGCCGAATCCCACCAGCGTTACCTGCTTGTCGAGTTTGGCGTGGCTCTTTATATAGGCCACGACGCGCTGCACATCCTGGCGCGCCTTGTTGTCCAGGCTGGCGCTGCCTTCCTCGAAGCGAAAATTCACGGTCAAACGCTGGGCGTCACGGGCAATCGCTTGGTAGTCGTCAGGCATCGAGGGACGGGGTTGCACCGTCATCGCCTGCACCTGCTGGGCGATAAACCCGTTGGCCGCCACAATCGCCTGGCCTTTGCTGCTCTGGGCAAAGTCCACCAGGGCCTTGGCCCACGGGTTGCTGGAGGACGGCGGCAGGTAGAAGAACAGCCGGCGTGACAGCGGGTAATCCTCGGTGGCAATCAGGCTGTTCAATGGCAGCATCGGTTGCGAGTCGCCATCGACAATCGCCACCGCCTTGGCCTGGCGCACGTAAGGCAAGCCGATAAAGCCGATGCCCTGGGGATCCCGGCTCACCGCATCGGACAACGCTTCGCTGGACTCGAAGCGCTTGGCGGACGCGGCCAGGGGCTTGCCGCGCAGGCGCAACACCAGTTCCTTGAAGGTGTCATAGGTGCCGGATTGGTCATCCCGCGCGTACAAATGAATGGCACCGCCGATACCGCCCAGCGCTTCCCAGGTGTCGATCTCGCCGTTGAAGATCTGCGCCAGTTGCTCGGTGTTCAACGTATTCAGTGGGTTGTGCGGGTTGAGGATAATGGCCAGGCCGTCGATGGCGATCACCTGTTCGGCCTCGGGGCTTTTAAGATCGCCCAGGGGGTCGAGGTCCACCAGTTCGCTGTCCTTGATCGGACGGGAAGACGCAGCCAGGTCGGCGCTGGCTTTTTTCAGCGCGGCAAACCCGGTGCTGGAGCCATGGGCCGCCACCTCGACGGTCACTGTCTTGCCCTGGCGCGTCTTGCCGACCACGCGCTGTTCATTGGCGCCCTCGGCCGCTTCGCTGTGCACCGCCTGCAGGCCCTGATGCTCCATCAAGCCCTTGACCAGCGCCGGCCCCAACGCCGCGCCAATGGTGTTGGAACCCTGAATGCGCAAAGCCGGGCCTTGGTCGGGAACGGGTAGCGGGGCAGCCACAACGGAGAAGGAAAATGCGCAACACAACAGGAACAGAACGCGCAGCATCATGCCGGCACCTTCTCAAGCCAAAGGGAGTGCTGCGAGATTAAGTCAGTTGGATTTCAGTAATGTGACTGACAGTCAGCTTATCTGTTACTGATACACCGCGATCGGTGGCAAGCCCCCTCCCACATTTGGCCCGAGCACAGTCAGGGCGATCAGCTGAGTTCAAGCCAGATCGGTGCATGGTCCGACGGTTTCTCCAAACCCCGCAGGTCATAATCCACGCCCGCATCCTTGACCCGCGGCACCAGGCCGGTTGACGCCATGATCACGTCAATGCGCAGCCCACGCTTGGGCTCATCCTCGAACCCACGGCTGCGGTAGTCGAACCAGCTGAAACGGTCGGCCACCTCGGGGTTGAGGTGCCGGAAACTGTCCACCAGGCCCCAATTCTTCAGGCGCGCCATCCACTCGCGCTCTTCGGGCAGGAAGCTGCACTTGCCGGTTTTCAGCCAGCGCTTGGCGTTGTCGGCGCCGATGCCGATGTCGCAGTCTTCCGGGGAAATATTTACGTCGCCCATCACCACCAGGGCCTGGTCGTTGCTGAACTGGCTTTCCAGCAGGTGTTGCAAGTCTGCGTAGAAGCGCTGTTTGGCCGGAAACTTGGTCGGATGGTCGCGGCTTTCACCTTGTGGGAAATAGCCGTTCATGATGGTGATCGGTTGGCCGTTTTCATCGGCGAAGGTGCCCCAGATAAAGCGGCGCTGGGCGTCTTCTTCATCGCTGGCAAAGCCCTTGTGCACACTCAATGCTTCTTTGCGCGAGAGCAGTGCCACGCCGTAGTGGCCTTTTTGCCCGTGGTAGTACACGTGATAGCCCAGGGCCTGCACTTCGGCCAGGGGGAACTGGTCGTCGTGGACCTTGGTTTCCTGCAGGCCGATGACGTCGGGTTGGTGTTTTTCAATCAGTGCCGCCAGCTGATGAGGGCGGGCGCGCAGCCCGTTGATATTGAAGGAGACGATTTTCATGGTCGGCGGTCCAGTCTGGCAAAAGGGCGATGCTAGCGGACAAGTCGGACGGGGGCCAGCGTGGCGGTAGGACAGATGCACTGCTAATGTCTGGGAACGACTGGTGCTGCGTAGGTTCGTACCCATAAGAACGCCATCTATTGAGTGGCGCCCAGGGAGATTGACTGTATGACTGACACTGCCATTGGCGAAGTTCGCCTGCTCAACAGCGGCTATTCCCGCGAAGCCCGCTCCCTGCTGTACCAGGCCTATCGGCATGAGCCGACGTTTGCCTACATCTTTGAAGCTGAACGCGCAGGCTATGAACAACGGGTACGCGCCACGGTGCGCGAACTGGTCAAGCAGCATTTCTTCCAGAAACTTCCGGCGATTGGGCTGTTCATCAACGACCGCCTGATCGGCATCGCGCTGATCGCGCCCCCGCAGCGGCGCCTGGGGATTACCGAAAGCTGGGCCTGGCAATTGCGCATGTGGTTGAGCACCGGCGTGCGCGGCACCCGGCGCTACTTGGACTACCACTATGCGGTAATGGCCTGCTTGCCCAACGAGTCGGTGCATGTGTTGCCGCTGATGGGCATTCACCCGCAATTCCAGGGCAAGCACTACGGTGAACAGCTGCTGGGAGCGGTGCACAACTGGTGCGCGGAAGACCCGCACTCATCCGGTGTGGTACTGGATACGGGGAATTCGCGCTATCTGGAGTTCTACAAGCGCCAGGGCTATGAAGAGATCGGCGAAGTGGCGGTAGGACCGATTCTGGAACACGTATTTTTCCACCCCAATCCGCAGGTGTTACATGCTGCAACGGCTTAGCGCAGAATTTTTCAGAATCGTCTGAGTTCTAAGTTTCTCCCCAGCTCGTGTAGCATCCGCGCCTATGAAGTTTCCAGGAAGATTTACCAGCGGCTTGGTTCTGCTGTTCACAAGCTGCGGCGCATTCGCGCAAAGCGAATTGGACGTGCGGATCAAGCCTTCAAACGACGCGTTGAAAGCCAACATCGAAGGCTATATCGGTGGCGTGGGCGAGCGTGATGAAGAGGCCTTGCTGCGGTTCAGCCGTGGTGCCGAAGAGCAGGCGCGCAAAGCCGCCCAGGCACTCGGTTTCTATCAGCCCCGGATCGAAAGCGATGTGAAGGGCGGCGAGAACCCGCGCCTGATCCTCACCATCGACCCCGGCGAACCGGTGCATTTGCGCAACGTGACCATTCGGGTCGACGGCCCTGCCGCGAACCTCAAGGCCTTTCGCGTGCCCGCCAGCGATGACCTCAAGTCCGGCGCCGTGCTCAATCACGGCCACTACGAAGACGCCAAGCGTCTTATCCAGAACCAGTCCTCGCGCTACGGCTTTTTCAGCGGGCGCTTTACCAGTCAGAAACTCTCGGTAGACCCCCAGGCCGGCGTCGCCGATATCGAACTCATCTATGACAGCGGCCCGCGCTACACCTTGGGCAAGGTCAGCTTTGCCGGCGATACGCCCTTTGACGAAGAGCTGCTGCAACGCATGGTGCCGTTTAAAAGTGGCGCCCCCTACGATTCCGAACTGATCGCCGAACTTAACCAGAACCTGCAAGCCAGCGGCTTTTTCGAAGGCGTGCGCGTCGACGCGGCCCCCGCGGCTTCGGCCAATGACGTGATTCCGGTGGCCGTCAACCTGGAGACCCGCAAGCCCCGCACGATGGGCCTGGGCCTGGGTTTCTCCACCGACGTCGGCCCGCGCGGCAAGGCCAACTGGACGCGCCACTGGGTCAACCCCCAGGGCCACAGCTACGGCTGGGAAGCGGAGCTGTCGGCGCCACGGCAGAACGTTGGGCTGTGGTACGACATCCCGCTCGACCCGCCGCTCACCGATAAGCTGCGTTTCGCCGGCGGTTACCAGAATGAAGAAATCGCCAACACCGACACCTTGAGTAAATTGCTCACCCTAGGGCCTGAATGGCACAGCAAGTTGCCCAGTGGCTGGACGCGGGTGATCTCGCTCAAATACCAGCGCGAAGAATATCGCCTGGGCAATGACTCGGGCCTCAGTAACCTGGTGATGCCGGGGATCAGTTATTCCTACCTGCGCAGCGATAACCGCATCGACCCCCATCACGGCTACCGCCTGCAATTCGACAGCAAGGTGGCCAAGGAGGGGTTGGGGTCCGACACCAACCTGCTTTACGGCACGGCCATGGTCAAGGGCCTGACCACCCTGTGGGACAACCACCGCTTCCTGGCGCGGGCGCAGGTCGGCGGTAGTGCGACAAACGGCTACAAGTCGGTGCCGCCGTCATTGCGCTTCTTCGCCGGTGGCGACCAGAGCGTGCGCGGTTACGAGTACCAGACCCTATCACCCGAGAACGACCGGGGTGACCGTATCGGTGGCCGCTACATGGTGGCCCTGAGCGCCGAGTATCAATATTCCATCGCCGAAAAATGGCGGATCGCGACCTTTATCGACCAGGGCAACTCGTTCAACTCCCTGGACTTGCCCAGCCTGAAAACCGGCGTCGGCGTCGGCATTCGCTGGGTCTCGCCGGTCGGCCCGATCCGCTTGGACCTGGCCCATGCCCTGGAAGACCCGGGCGGCGTTCGATTGCACTTTTCCATGGGGCCTGAGCTGTGATGCGTGGTGTGAAAATAGCTGGGCTGGCCGTGTTGGCCATCCTTGCCGTGCTGTTGCTGGCCCTGTGGGCGGTCCTCGGTACCCAGGCGGGCAGTCGCTGGGCGCTGGGGCGTGTACCGGGGTTGAGCGTGGAGAATTTCCAGGGCCGTCTGGGCGGCCAGTGGAGCGCCGATCATCTGGTGTGGGCGCAAGACGGCAGTCGCGTCGAACTCGATGCCCCGACGTTTGACTGGTCACCGGCGTGCCTGCTGCGCATGACCCTGTGCATCAATCGCCTGGACGTGGAGCAAGTCCGCCTGGACGTTGCGCCGAGCACCGAAGAGAGCAGCGGGCCGATTCAATTGCCGGACCTGAAGCTGCCCGTTTCCATTCAGTTGGGCGACGTTCGTGTCGGCAGCCTGCTGTTTAACGGCAGCGAAGAACTCAAGGGCCTGCAACTGGCCGCGCACTGGACCGCCGCCGGCATGCAGATTGACGCGGCGCACCTGCAACGGGACGGCCTGGTGCTGGACCTGAACGGCCTGCTGCAACCCAGTGGCGAATGGCCGCTGACCGCCAGCGGCAACCTGAGCCTGCCCTACGCCCCCGGCGGCGCGCCGTGGACGGTCGCGCTCAAGGTCGAGGGCGACCTGCTCAAGACCCTCAGGCTCGACGCCGACAGCAGCGGCTACCTGCCGGCCAAACTCAAGGGCGAGCTGCAACCCCTGGCGGACAACCTCCCGGCCGAGGTGCATATCACAGCCGATGGCTTCAAACCCAGCGCCGATCTGCCCGACACCCTGCAACTCAATCAACTGGACCTCACCGCCAAGGGTGACCTGGGCAGTGGCTACCAACTGCTGGGCAAGGCTGTGCTGCCGGCGGACAAAGGCCCGGTGGACCTGCTGCTGCAAGGCAAGGTCGACGCCAAGGGCGCGCAGATCGCTGGCCTGGACCTGAATGCCGGCGACAAACAAAGCCTCAAGCTCACGGCGCAGTTGGATTGGCAACAAGGCTTCAGCGCCGAGGCCAAGATCGATTGGCTGGATTTTCCCTGGCATCGCCTCTATCCGCTGATCGACGAGCCACAGGTGGTAGTGCGCACCTTTAACGGTGAGGTTTCCTACAAAGACGGCAACTACCTCGGCAACCTCAAGGCCGACCTTGACGGCCCGGCCGGCAAATTCAATGTGGTCACGCCGTTCAGTGGCGACCTCACGCAAATCTTCCTGCCGGAGCTGAAACTGACCGCCGGCCAAGGCAAGGCCGAAGGGCATCTGAACCTGCAATTTGCCGATGGCATTGCCTGGGATACCGCGTTGGACCTGTCGGCGCTGAACCCGGCGTACTGGGTGGCGGAATTGCCGGGCACGCTGGCTGGCCCCCTGCGCAGCCAAGGTGAATTCAAAAACGAACGGCTCACACTCAACGCCGATCTCGACCTCAAGGGCCGCCTGCGCGGGCAAACCGCAGTGCTGGCGGCCAAGGCCGAAGGCGCGGGCGAGCAATGGACCCTGGCCAACCTGGATATGCGCCTGGGCGACAACCGCATCAACGGCAGCGGCAGCCTGCAGCAACGCCTGGCCGGGCAGATCGACATTAAGCTGGCGCGCCTGGCCCAGCTGTGGCCGCAGCTGCGTGGGCAGGTGAATGGCCGACTCGACGTGGCCGGCAGCCTCAAGGCGCCCCAAGGCAAACTCGACCTCAAGGGCCAGCAACTGGCGTTCGCCGATAATCGCCTGCAAAGCCTGAGCCTGGACGCGAACCTGGACAGTGCCCAGCGCGCGAAAATCGACCTCAAGGGCAGCGGCATTCAAAGCGGCGACACCCAGGTCGGCACGCTCACCGCCAGCGCCCAGGGCGACATCAGGAGCCAGAAGGTCCAACTCGACCTGGCCGGCCCCTTGGTCAAACTGGCCCTGGCCCTGGATGGCAACCTCGACAAAGGCAACTGGCGCGGCCGCCTGGCCAGTGGCGATGTGCAGGCGGGTGGCCAGGACTGGAGGCTGCAAGCGCCGGCAAAAATCGAGCGCATGGCCGACGGCAAGCTGACCTTCGCGGCCCACTGCTGGGTCTCCGGCGCCGCCAGCCTGTGCGGTGAAGACCAGCGCCTGATGCCCGAACCCAAGTTGCGCTACCACCTCAAGCAGTTTCCCATCGACAGCCTGGCGGCGTTTTTGCCCAAGGACTTCGCCTGGCATGGCAAGCTCAACGCCGACATCCAACTGGACTTGCCCGACAGCGGCCCCAAAGGCGTGGTCTCGGTGGATGCCAGTGGCGGCACCCTGCGCGTGAAGGACAAGGACCAGTGGCTGGATTTCCCCTACGACACCCTCAAGCTGGAAACCACCCTCAACCCCAAGCGTATCGACACCCAGCTGAACTTCCGTGGCGGCAAGCTCGGCGAGTTGCTGTTGCAGGCGCAGATCAACCCGTTGCCGAAAAACAAGCCGATCAGCGGCAATTTCAGCCTGACCGGCCTCGATCTCGCCGTGGCACGGCCGTTTGTGCCAATGGTCGAGAAACTCAACGGCAAGCTCAACGGCAGCGGCCGGATCTCCGGAGGATTGCTGGCGCCACAGGTCAACGGCAACCTCAACCTGGTGGGCGGCGAAGTCTCCGGGCCGGAGCTGCCCATCAGCCTTGAAGGCCTGAACGTGCAGGCGCTGATTGCCGGTGAACGCGTGCAGTTGAACGGCGCATGGCGCAGTGGCAAGGCCGGGCAGGGCAGCCTCAAGGGCCAGATCGACTGGGACCAGGCCCTGGCGGTGGACCTCAGCCTGCAAGGGTCGCAACTGCCGGTCACGGTGGAACCCTACGCCACGCTGGAAGTGGCGCCGGACCTGAAAATCAGCCTGAAGAACGACAAACTGGCGATTGCCGGCAAGGTGCGGATCCCACGCGGCGACATTACCGTGCGTGAGTTGCCGCCTTCCACCGTCAAGGTCTCGGATGACACCGTGATCGTCGGCAGCCAGACCGAAGAGGGCAAGCCGCCGATGGCCATGGCCATGGATATCGACGTGGCGGTGGGCGAAGACCAGCTCAACTTCTCGGGCTTTGGCCTGACCGCCAAGGTGCAGGGCCATGTGCACATCGGCGACAACATGGATACCCGTGGCGAGTTGTGGCTCAACGACGGTCGCTATCGTGCCTACGGGCAACGGCTCGATGTGCGCCGTGCACGCCTGCTGTTCGCCGGGCCGCTCGACCAGCCCTATCTGGATATTGAGGCGATTCGTAAGACCAACGATGTGGTGGCCGGCATCCGCCTGAGCGGCAGCGCCGAGCAGCCCACCACACAGATCTTCTCGGAACCGGCCATGAGCCAGGAGCAGGCGCTGTCCTATCTGGTGCTGGGTCGCCCGCTGAGCACCACGGGCGAAGACAACAACATGCTCGCCCAGGCCGCCCTTGGCCTGGGCCTGATGGGCAGCGCCGGGGTCACCTCGGATCTTGCCAACAAGCTGGGCATCCAGGACTTCGACCTCGACACCCAGGGCAGCGGCACCACCACGGCGGTGGTGGCCAGCGGCAAGATCACCGAGAAACTCAGCCTGCGTTACGGCGTGGGGGTGTTCGAACCGGCCAGCACCATCGCCTTGCGCTACCTGCTGAGCAAGAGGGTGTACCTGGAAGTGGCGAGTGGTGTGGCCAGTTCCCTCGACATCTTCTACAAGCGCGATTTCTAGATCCTTTCGCGGTACAAAATGTGGGAGGGGGCTTGCCCCCGATAGCAGTCGTTCAGTCAACACATCAGTGACTGACCCAACGCTATCGGGGGCAAGCCCCCTCCCACATTAGCAAGCAAGCTAATTATTCCATTTGACTTTCGCTGCCTAGGCAGTAACATCTCGTCATACATTCACTGCCTAGGCAGTAATAAGGTGACTTCCGATGCCTCACTTCACCCCCGAAAACTTCCACAACTGCCACCTTGGCCTGTTGCTGGGCCGTGCGGCGATCCTAAAGGACCGCATCATCGACACCCACATGGAACCCCACGGCATCACTGCCGCGCAGTTCAAGGTGTTGATCATCATGGCCCAGTTCGGCGTCGACACCCCGGCGGAGCTGTGCCGCAACCTGTCCCTGGACAGCGGTTCGATGACCCGCATGCTCGACCGGCTGGAGCAGAAAAAATTGCTCAGCCGCCAGCGTTCCGAACTGGACCGTCGCCAGGTGCAGTTGGTGCTGACTGCCGACGGCCAGCGCCTGGCAGACATGCTGCCGCACATAGGCGCCCAAGCGTTGAACCAGCTGGCGGGCGTACTTGAGCCCGGCGAGCTGCAAACCCTGGAACGGATCCTCAAGAAAATTCTGATAGCTGCCGGTGATCCCATCACCCTGCAGCGGGTAGGTAAAGAATGAACACACGTGCCCTATGCCTGGTGCTTGCGGCCATGAGCATGGCCGGTTGCGCCAACTTCAGCGGCCTCGACACCCAGGGCAAGCGCCTCGACGCCAACACCTTGCAAACCGGCAAATCCCTGAGCGGCGTGACCCTGTCGAATGCTGCCTGGCCCAGCGCCGACTGGTGGAAAAGTCTCGGCGACCCGCAGCTCGACGGCCTGATCCAGGAAGCCCTGCAAAACAGTCCCGACATGCAAGTCGCCAGCGCCCGTGCCCATCAGGCCGAAGCCGCCGCCTATGCCGCGAATGCCGCGCGCATGCCGACCCTGGATGCCAGCGCCGGCGTGAGCCGTTCACGCCTGGCCCAGGACCAGGACCCGCGCGGCGAGGGCGATGCCTATTCGACCGTGCGTAATATCGGTGCCAGCTTCAATTACAACTTCGACCTCTGGGGTGGCCAGCGCGCCGCCTGGGAAGCCGCGTTGGGCCAGGCCCGCGCCGCCGAAGTCGACCAGCAGGCCGCGCGCCTGACCCTCGCCGCCGATGTGGCCAAGGCCTACAGCGACCTGGGCCAGGCGCATATCGTGCGAGACCTGGCCAGCGATGACCTCAAGCGCACCCGGCAAATGCTCGACTTGAGCAAGCGTCGCCTCAGCGCGGGCATCGACAGCCAGTACCAGTACCAGCAGACCGAGAGCCTGGAAGCCAGCTCCCAGTCGCAACTGATCGACGCGGAAAAACAACTGCAGAGCGCCAAGATCGCCCTGGCGGTGTTGCTCGGCAAAGGTCCGGACCGTGGCAGCGAATTGGCCCGCCCGAATGTGCTCAAGCCCGCCGCTGTCGCCGTGCCTTCGGTGTTGCCCGCCGAATTGCTGGGCCGCCGCCCGGACCTGATCGCCGCGCGCTGGAGAGTCGAGGCCGCGAGCAAGGACGTCGCCGCCAGCAAGACGCGCTTCTACCCCAACCTCAACCTCAGCGCGAGCGCCGGGGCCGAGTCGTTGCTGGGCGATGCGATGTTCGGCTCGGCCAGCCGCTTCTTCAACATTGCGCCGACGATCTCGTTGCCGATCTTCGATGGCGGCCGCCTGCGCGCCGACCTCGATGCACGCGATGCCGACTACGACCTGGCGGTAGCCCAGTACAACAAGACCTTGGTGCAGGCCTTGGGCGATATCGGCAACACCCTTTCGCAACTGCGCGAAACCGGTCGGCAGATCCAGGCCCAGCAACATGCTGCGGACATTGCCCAGCAGTCTTACGTCACCGGCATGCAGCGCTACAGCTCAGGGATCGGTAACTACCTGGATGTGCTCAGCATCGAGCAGCAATTGCTGCAGGCCCAGCGTCAGCTGGCGACCCTGAATGCCGGGCAAATCGATCTGTCGATTCAATTGATGCAGGCCCTGGGTGGCGGATACAGCGCCGACAACGTGGCGTCGACCACCCCAGCCACACGCACGGAATAATTTGAGGTATTTGTCATGGCCACTGCCGAAAACACTAACGCTACAGAACAACCCAAAGACAACAACCCACGCAAACGCAAAGTCATGCTGATTGGCCTGGTGCTGATCGTCATCCTCTGTGTGGTGGGCGTATGGGGCTGGTATGAACTCTACGGGCGCTTCAACGAAAGCACCGATGATGCCTATGTGAACGGCAACGTGGTGGAAATCACCCCGCTGGTCACCGGCACCGTGGTCAGCATCGGCGCCGACGATGGCGACCTGGTCCACGAAGGCCAGGTGCTGATCAACTTCGACCCCAACGACGCCGCCGTCGGCCTGCAAAGTGCCCAGGCCAACCTGGCCCGCACCGTGCGCCAGGTGCGTGGCTTGTACAGCAACGTCGATGGCATGAAAGCCCAGGTCAACGCACAGAAAGCCGACGTGCAAACCGCCCAGGACAATTTCAACCGCCGTAAGACCCTGGCCCAGGGCGGCGCGATTTCCCAGGAAGAACTGTCCCACGCCCGTGACAGCCTGACCGCCGCCAAGAACGCCCTGACCAACCTTGAGCAACAACTCAAGACCAGCAACGCGCTGGTGGATGACACCGTGATCTCGTCCCACCCGGACGTGCAAGCGGCCGCTGCGCAACTGCGCCAGGCGTACCTGGCCAATGCCCGCAGCACCTTGATCGCACCGGTCACCGGCTATGTGGCCAAGCGCACCGTGCAACTGGGCCAGCGTGTGCAGCCGGGTACTGCGCTGATGGCGGTGATCCCGCTGAACCAGCTGTGGATCGACGCCAACTTCAAGGAAACCCAGCTGCGCGATATGCGCATTGGCCAGCCGGTGGACATTGAGTCGGACATCTATGGCAGCGATGTTAAGTACAGCGGCACCGTAGATAGCCTCGGCGCCGGTACCGGCAGCGCGTTTGCCCTGCTGCCGGCGCAGAACGCCACCGGTAACTGGATCAAGATCGTGCAACGGGTGCCGGTACGCATCCACATCAATGCCGAAGAACTGGCCAAGCACCCGCTGCGGGTCGGCTTGAGCACGGTGGTGAATGTGGACCTGCATGACCAGAGCGGCCCGGTGCTGGCGCAACAGGCGCCGCAGAAGGCTTCGTTCACCACCAACGTGTATGACCGCCAATTGGCCGAGGCTGACGCCATGATCACCCAGTTGATCCATGACAACAGCATCGCCGCGCCCAAGGCTGTGCAACGCTGATGAGCAATAACGCCTCCTTCACGCCGCCCAGCCTGTTGATGGCCACTATTGGCCTGTCGCTGGCGACCTTTATGCAGGTGCTCGACACCACCATCGCCAACGTGGCGTTGCCGACCATTTCCGGCAACCTCGGCGTGAGTTCGGAGCAGGGCACCTGGGTCATCACCTCGTTTGCGGTGAGCAACGCCATCGCCTTGCCGCTCACCGGTTGGTTGAGCCGGCGTTTTGGCGAAGTGAAGCTGTTTTTGTGGGCCACCATTCTGTTTGTGCTGGCCTCGTTCCTCTGCGGTATTTCCACCTCGATGCCCGAGTTGATCGGCTTCCGGGTGCTGCAAGGCCTGGTGGCCGGGCCGTTGTACCCGATGACCCAGACCTTGCTGATCGCGGTCTACCCGCCGGCCAGGCGTGGCATGGCCCTGGCGCTGTTGGCGATGGTCACGGTGGTGGCGCCGATTGCGGGGCCGATCCTCGGTGGCTGGATCACTGACAGCTACAGCTGGCCGTGGATCTTCTTTATCAACGTCCCCATCGGTATCTTTGCGGTGATGGTGGTGCGTTCGCAGCTCAAGAAACGCCCGGTGGAGACCAGCTACCAACCGATGGATTACGTCGGGCTGCTCAGCCTGATCGTCGGTGTCGGCGCCCTGCAGATCATCCTCGACAAGGGCAACGATCTGGACTGGTTCGAATCCAACTTCATCATTGTGGGCGCGGCGATTTCGGTGATTGCCCTGGCGGTGTTCATCATCTGGGAAATGACCGACAAGCACCCGGTGGTCAACCTGCGGCTGTTTGCCTACCGTAACTTTCGCATCGGCACGATTGTGTTGATCCTGGGGTACGCGGGCTTCTTCGGCATCAACCTGATCCTGCCGCAGTGGCTGCAAACCCAGATGGGCTATACCGCCACCTGGGCCGGCCTGGCGGTGGCGCCGATCGGCATCCTGCCGGTGCTGATGTCACCGTTTGTGGGCAAGTACGCGCACAAGTTCGACCTGCGCCTGCTGGCAGGCCTGGCGTTCCTGGCGATTGGCCTGAGCTGCTTTATGCGCGCGGGCTTCACCAATGAGGTGGACTTCACCCACATCGCCCTGGTGCAGTTGTTCATGGGCATCGGCGTGGCGCTGTTCTTCATGCCGACCTTGAGCATCCTGATGTCCGACCTGCCACCGCATCAGATTGCCGACGGCGCTGGTCTTGCGACCTTTCTGCGGACCCTGGGCGGCAGTTTTGCGGCCTCGTTGACCACCTGGATCTGGATTCGCCGGGCAGACCAGCACCATGCGTACATGAGCGAGAACATGACCACCTATGACTCCGCCACCCGCGACGCGCTGCAGGCGCTCGGTGGGGCAGGGCACAAGGCCTACGCGCAACTGGACCAGATCCTCACCAGCCAGGCGTACATGATGTCCACCGTGGATTACTTCACGTTGCTGGGGTGGATGTTCATGGGGTTGATGCTGCTGGTGTGGCTGGCGAAGCCGCCGTTTGGTGCCAAGGCAGGTCCGGAAGCGTCCGGCCACTGATTGGCAAAGACTGAAATGCAATCAATTATGGGAGGGGGCTTGCCCCCTCCCACATTTTGATCTCTGTTCACATTGGATCAGTGGGATTCGAGGATCAGGCGCCAGGCAACGCCAACTGCGGATTGACGAAGTCAAACGCCGCCAACTGAAAGCCTTGCTCATCTGCCTGCAACGCCCAGCCCTGCTTGTCCCAATCCCCCAGCACAATGCGCTTGGCCGCCTGGTCGCCAATCTGCAGCTTATGGATCGCCGGGCGGTGCGTATGGCCGTGGACCAGGGTGCGCACGCCGAACTGCTGCATCACCCGCGGCACTTCCTCGGGCGTGACATCGACAATGTCGTTGGCCTTCATGCGCGTTTGCGCACGGCTTTCACTGCGCA
This sequence comes from Pseudomonas sp. BIGb0381, assembly GCF_024809815.1. Classification (NCBI taxonomy): domain Bacteria; kingdom Pseudomonadati; phylum Pseudomonadota; class Gammaproteobacteria; order Pseudomonadales; family Pseudomonadaceae; genus Pseudomonas; species Pseudomonas sp. BIGb0381. The sequence continues at coordinate 142,627 of NZ_JANUEN010000005.1, read as the reverse complement.
GCTTGCGCGCCAGCCGATGGCGGGTGCGCAACGGCAAGTGACGCAGGATAAACAGCACAATCGGGTTACGCAGGATGCGCCGCAGCTTCATATAGCCAAGGTCGCGGGTGCAGAGGCTGTCGCCGTGCATCAACAGCACGGGTTCGCCTGCGAGCTGCACGACACTCGGATCCTTGAGCAACGTGGCGCCTGCCGCTTTGCAGAACGCTTTGCCGAGCAGGAAGTCGCGGTTGCCATGCATGATAAAAATCGGGGTACCGCTGTCGCTCAGCTCGCGCAGAGCCTCGCAGATCGAACGCTGGAAGGGCGTCATCCCATCGTCGCCAATCCAGGCTTCAAAGAAGTCCCCCAGAATGTACAACGCCTGGGCGCCACGGGCGCCGGTGTGGAGCAGATCCAGAAACGCCCGGGTAATGTCCGGGCGTTCCTCTTCCAGATGCAAATCTGAAATCAGTAATATCACTCAACGATCTCGGCTTTCTCGACGATCACGTCTTCGACCGGAACGTCCTGGTGACCGGCCTTGGAGGTGGTCGACACGCCTTTGATCTTGTCGACAACGTCCTGGCCTTCGGTGACTTTACCGAACACGGCGTAGCCCCAGCCCTGTACGTTCTTGCCGCTGTGGTTCAGGAAGGCGTTGTCGGCCACGTTGATGAAGAACTGCGCGGAGGCCGAATGCGGCTCCATGGTACGGGCCATGGCGACGGTGTACTTGTCGTTGGAAAGGCCGTTGTCCGCTTCGTTCTGGATGCTTGGGCGCTTGTCTTTCTTTTCTTTCATGCCCGGCTCGAAACCGCCGCCCTGGACCATGAAGTTACCGATGACACGGTGGAAAACCGTGTTTTCGTAGTGGCCGGCCTTAACGTACTCGATGAAGTTGGCGACGGTGATCGGCGCTTTCTCGGCGTTCAGCTCGATGACGATGTCACCGTGGTTGGTGGTCAGTTTGACTTGGGTCATGTTCACTACTCTTTTCAGGGAATTCGTGGGTTTGGACGCCTGGGGCGCCTTACCTGTCTGGCTAAACGGCGGCCAAGGCGCGCAGTTTAGCGTGCCCGGCAGGAATTTCGAGGTGGTTTTTTACCGCCCGGTTAATTAAAGCAGCAGTTTTTGGTCGTGACCTGTCAGTGTCTTGACAGCATCAGCTATGATATCGCCTTTGTTTTATCTGGCCCCAACCGGCCACGAACCTGTCTGTTCAAGGATCCTATGAGCAAGCCCACTGTCGACCCTACCTCGAATTCCAAGGCCGGACCTGCCGTCCCGGTCAATTTCCTGCGCCCGATCATCCAGGCGGACCTGGATTCGGGCAAGCACACGCAGATCGTCACCCGCTTCCCGCCAGAGCCCAACGGCTACCTGCACATCGGTCACGCCAAGTCGATCTGTGTGAACTTCGGCCTGGCCCAGGAGTTCGGTGGCGTCACGCACCTGCGTTTCGACGACACCAACCCGGCCAAGGAAGACCAGGAATACATCGACGCCATCGAAAGCGACATCAAGTGGCTGGGCTTCGAGTGGTCCGGTGAAGTGCGCTATGCCTCCAAGTACTTCGACCAGCTGTTCGACTGGGCCGTCGAGCTGATCAAGGCCGGCAAGGCCTACGTCGACGACCTCACTCCGGAGCAGGCCAAGGAATACCGTGGCACGCTGACCGAACCGGGCAAGAACAGCCCGTTCCGCGACCGTTCGGTAGAAGAGAACCTCGACTGGTTCGCCCGCATGCGCGCCGGTGAGTTCCCGGACGGCGCCCGCGTGCTGCGCGCCAAGATCGACATGGCCTCGCCGAACATGAACCTGCGCGACCCGATCATGTACCGCATCCGCCACGCCCACCACCACCAGACCGGCGACAAGTGGTGCATCTACCCGAACTACGACTTCACCCACGGCCAGTCGGACGCCATCGAAGGCATCACCCACTCCATCTGCACCCTGGAGTTCGAGAGCCATCGCCCGCTGTACGAGTGGTTCCTGGACAGCCTGCCTGTACCGGCGCACCCGCGTCAGTACGAATTCAGCCGCCTGAACCTCAACTACACCATCACCAGCAAGCGCAAGCTCAAGCAACTGGTGGATGAAAAGCACGTCAATGGCTGGGACGACCCACGCATGTCGACCCTGTCGGGCTTCCGCCGCCGCGGCTACACCCCGGCGTCGATCCGCAACTTCTGCGAGATGGTCGGCACCAACCGCTCCGACGGTGTGGTCGACTACGGCATGCTCGAGTTCAGCATCCGCCAGGACCTCGACGCGAACGCGCCGCGCGCCATGTGCGTGCTGCGTCCGTTGAAAGTCGTGATTACCAACTACCCGGAAGACAAGGTCGACCACCTCGAACTGCCGCGTCATCCGCAGAACGAAGCACTGGGCGTGCGCAAGCTGCCGTTTTCGCGTGAAATCTACATCGACCGCGATGACTTCATGGAAGAGCCGCCCAAAGGCTACAAGCGCCTGGAGCCGAACGGCGAAGTGCGCCTGCGCGGCAGCTACGTGATCCGTGCCGACGAAGCGATCAAGGACGCCGATGGCAACATCGTCGAACTGCGTTGCTCCTACGACCCGGAAACCCTGGGCAAAAACCCTGAAGGCCGCAAGGTCAAGGGCGTGATCCACTGGGTGCCGGCCGCTGCCAGCATCGAGTGCGAAGTGCGCCTGTACGATCGCCTGTTCCGTTCGCCGAACCCTGAGAAGGCCGAAGACAGCGCCAGTTTCCTCGACAACATCAACCCAGACTCCCTGCAAGTTCTCACCGGTTGTCGTGCCGAACCCTCTTTGGGCGACGCACAGCCGGAAGACCGTTTCCAGTTCGAGCGCGAAGGCTACTTCTGCGCGGATATCAAGGACTCGAAACCTGGTCAGCCGGTATTCAACCGTACCGTGACCTTGCGTGATTCGTGGGGCCAGTGATTCTGTTTTAAGGAACTGTCGTGCTAACGATCTACAACACACTCAGCAAGACCAAAGAAGTCTTCAAGCCGCTGGATGGCAACAAGGTGCGCATGTACGTGTGCGGCATGACCGTGTACGACTACTGCCACATCGGCCACGGCCGCAGCATGGTTGCCTTCGACCTGGTGACCCGCTGGTTGCGTTTCAGCGGCTATGACTTGACCTATGTGCGCAACATCACCGACATCGACGACAAGATCATCAACCGCGCCAATGAAAACGGCGAGTCGTTCGACGCGCTGACCGAGCGCATGATCGCCGCCATGCACGAGGACGAGGCGCGCCTCAACATCCTCAAGCCGGACATGGAGCCGCGTGCCACGGACCACATCCCTGGCATGCACGCGATGATCCAGACCCTGATCGACAAGGGTTACGCCTACGCTCCAGGCAACGGCGACGTGTACTACCGCGTCGCCAAGTTCATGGGCTATGGCAAGCTGTCGCGCAAGAAAATCGAAGACCTGCGCATTGGCGCGCGTATCGAAGTCGACGAAGCCAAGCAGGATCCGCTCGACTTCGTACTGTGGAAAGGCACCAAGCCCGGCGAGCCGAGCTGGGAATCGCCGTGGGGCGCCGGGCGTCCGGGCTGGCACATCGAGTGCTCGGTGATGTCCACCTGCTGCCTGGGTGAGACCTTCGACATTCATGGCGGCGGCAGCGACCTCGAGTTCCCGCACCACGAAAACGAAATCGCCCAGAGCGAAGCCGCCACCGGCAAGACCTACGCCAACGCCTGGATGCACTGCGGCATGATCCGCATCAATGGCGAGAAGATGTCCAAGTCCTTGAACAACTTCTTCACCATCCGCGACGTGCTGGAAAAGTACCACCCGGAAGTGGTGCGTTACCTGCTGGTGTCCAGCCACTACCGCAGCGCCATCAACTACTCGGAAGACAACCTCAAGGACGCCAAGGGCGCCCTGGAGCGGTTCTACCACGCGTTGAAAGGCTTGCCCGCTGTTGCACCGGCGGGCGGCGAAGCGTTCGTGGCACGGTTTACCGAAGTCATGAACGACGACTTCGGCACCCCCGAAGCCTGCGCCGTGCTGTTCGAGATGGTGCGCGAGATCAACCGGTTGCGTGAGACTGATCTCGACGCGGCAGCGGGTCTGGCGGCGCGCCTGAAAGAACTGGCGAGCGTGCTGGGTGTGTTGCAGATGGAAGCCGACGACTTCCTGCAAGCCGGCGCTGAAGGGCGTGTGGATGCGGCTGAGGTCGATGCGCTGATCCAGGCGCGTTTGGCGGCGCGTGCCAACAAAGACTGGGCGGAATCCGACCGTATCCGTGACCAACTGACCGCGATGGGTGTGGTGTTGGAAGATGGGAAGGGCGGGACGACATGGCGGTTGGCTGATCAGGCTTGATTGACTGCTGAATGAAAAACGCCCCGACTGGTTCGGGGCGTTTTTTTGCATACCGTTTTAGTGAGCGGCTCATCCGATCCCGTGTGGGAGGGGCGGCGCGACGATTCGACTTGCCCCCGATAACGGTGGCTCAGCCAACATACCTGCCAACAGTGCCGCCGCCTTCGAAGCCTCGCTAAAGCTCGACATCTCCCACAGGGGATTGGCGGTATCCTTGAGATCTACAGCCGGGCTGCTTTCTACCTGTCAACAACGATCAAGTGTGGGAGGGGGCTTGCTCCCGATAGCGGTGGGTCAGCCAACATACCTGCCAACAGTACCGCCGTCTTCGAAGCCTCGCTAAAGCTCGACATCTCCCACAGGGGATTGGCGGTATCCATGAGATCTGCAGCGGGGCTGCTTTCTATCTGCCCACGGCGATCAAGTACAGGAGGGGGCTTGGGCTCATGGTCTGTTTCTTCAGAGGACTGCATCTGGAAAAGGGATGGATCTAGCCGCTGGAAACCTGCGAAAGCTGTGTTAGATACGGAGGTGCCGTAGTGACGTCATAAGCACTCTTTGTCGCGTCGTTATGAATCGTCTCGTGGTATCTGCCGTCCTTGAAATGCAGGGCTACGCCATCATCGGCTGCGTAGGCGGGTTGTGTACCTTTGAGCCGGACAAGCTCAACAAACGAAGTTTCTCTTCCCGCCTCTGAACTGAAATGCGGACACAGCGCTCCTGGCAGAAAACCCAGGCCGGCAATCAGGGCGAACGCTCCCCCTGAATCGGAGTGCCCGTACTCAAACCAGCAAATCGCCCCTGCACTGACACCACACAGGACCTTGCCGTTTTCCCATGCTTTTTTCAGAAGGTCCACTGTCCCAAACTCACGCCAGATAGCCAACATGGCACGGGTATTCCCGCCTGCCACGTAGATGATGTCGGCTTGCTCAATCAACGACGAAATATGATCTGGGCTGGGAAAGGGTGGAATGAAAAATGCCAGCGTGCGTACGTTGCAACCAGCGCTCTCATATTTGGCCGTGAAGTCGGCAATCTTTACACGGTCGTCGCCGTTGGCGGTGGAGATATAGAGAACCGTGGGATGGGCCTTGCCGGATGAAGCGACGATATGTTCGTCGATGCGGGTCATGCGCTGCATGTCTTCAGCGGACTCGCCGCCAATGACAATAATATGTTTAGTCATCCTGACCTCCAGTCCGTGTTACGCGGCGCGAGTGCCTGCTATCAGTTGATATCGACTCTGAACAAAACCATTGTCCGACACGTGGGTTCCGACATGGCGAAGCCCACGCTCACTGCCAACCTGGCCGAACAGTGGAATGCCTTGCCCCAGCAATACCGGGATACGCGTAATGATCAGCTCATTGACCAGGCCCGCTTCAAGAAACGCCTGGACCGTTTGGCCACCGTCGATATAGAGATGCTTCATACCGCGTTCGGCTAACATTGCCACGAGTGAGGTTACCTCTGCCGCCATGACCTCGACCTTGCCCTCCAAATGCGCCGGTAGCTCCAGTCGCTGGCGGGAGAGTGCAATGACCGGCGTCCCCTCATAGGGCCACTCGGGGAAGGATAAGACTTTCTCCAGGGTTTTGCGGCCCATCACGAGCGCATCGACCGTGGCGATGAAGCGCTCATACGTCACGCCGTTCAACTCGGCGGTTTCGTATTCCGGTTTGTGCAACCATTCGATATCACCGTCGGGGCGAGCAATAAAGCCGTCGACGCTGGCTGCGATAAAGACGGAGCATTTGAGATCCATGGCGAAAACTCCCTTTTGTGCGCTTGGACGTGAAGATAGCCATAACTTGCTGATTTTAAAAAATTAATTTTTCAATTAAAGCCTGGGATTTCACATCAAGGATCGTTCCCAGGGCTCAGCGGCGGCTGCTGACCTCAGCCGGTACATCATCACCGGCCATACGCTTGCGAAACAGCGCCGTACGCGCCAGCAGCAACGTGGTCACCGGCACGGTGATCGCCAACAAAATCGGTATCAACCACCCGTGCAACACCGGCCCGGACTTGAGCACCGAAAAGTAGATGATCGACGCCAACGCCACGCACCACGCGCCCAGCGTCGAGGCCAGTGCAGGCGGGTGCATGCGCTGGAAGAAGTCTTTCATGCGCAGCAAGCCAATCGCGCCGATCAGTGCGAACACGCTGCTCAACACCAGCAGGACCGCGACGACGATTTCCATCCATAACGGCATCATTCAATTACCTCCCCACGCAGCAGGAATTTCGCCAGGGCAAACGAGCCCACGAAGCCGAACAGCGCAATCAGCAGCGCCGCTTCAAAGTAGGTGTCACTGGCATAACGAATACCGAGCACCAGCATCATCAGCATCGCCAGGATGTACAGATAGTCCAGCGCCAGTACCCGGTCTTGAGCTGAAGGGCCTTTGAACAGGCGGATTAACGTCAGCACCATGGCCAGTGAGAACAGGAACAGGCTGAACAGGATCGCATTGGAGAGCAGGGGGCTCATTCGAAGATCTCCATCAATGGCCGCTCGTAGGCGCTTTTGAAGTGTTCGATAAACGCCGCTTCATCCTCCAGGTCGAACACGTGCAGCAGCAGGATGCTGCGGTCCAGCGCCAGTTCCGACCAGATGGTGCCGGGGACCACGGTGGTGATCATCGACAGGGCGGCGAGGCCGTTGGGGTCGCGCAGGTTCAGGGGGATTTTGACGAAGTGCGAACGCGGTGGGCGTGAACCGCACATCAGCACGCCCCAGGCCACTTGCAGGTTGGAGACGATCACATCGCGGCCGACCACGAAGAACAGGCGGATGATCACGCCGGGGCGGCGGACGCGGATCGGCAGCGGGCGCAGCGGCGCCATCAGCAGCGGTGCGAGAAAGCCCAGCAGCGCGCCCAGCAGCAGGTTGCCGGGGCTGACGGACAGGTTCAGCACCAGCCACAGCAACCACAATGCCAGCGACAACCACGGGGCAGGCAACAGGCGCTTCATGGTTGCACCTCCAGGGCGGCGGTCTTGGCTTCGGGGCTTGGAACCGGGCGGGTCGCCATCACCGCCATGACGTAGTTCTCCGGATTGTTCAGGCTCTGGGCAGTAGCCTGGGTGTAGCGCATCAGCGGCTCGGCCTTGAAGGTCAGCAGGATGCTCAGGCCCAGCAGGAAGAAGATCGGCACGCATTCATAGCGGCGCAGCAAGGGCGATGGGCGCTCTTCCGGGGTCCAGAAACGCTGGATGCCCAGGCGGGCGAAAGCAATCAGCGAGGCCAGACCAGAGAGGATCAACAGCGCCACCAAACCCCAGGCCGCAGGACGAACAGGTTCATCCACGCTGACGCCCAGGCCCAGAGGATTAACCAGCGCACTCAGCAGGCTGAGCTTGCCGATAAACCCGGACAGCGGCGGCATGCCGATAATCAGCAGGGCGCAGGCGACAAAGCTCAAGCCAAGGAAGGCCATGGTCCACGGGATTACCTGGCCGACCACGGCTTTCTGCTCATCATCCAGGTTGACGCCAGGGCGCGGATGCAGGGATTCCATGGCCTTGGGCAGTGCGTCGATCTCTTCATCCAGCGGCAGGTCGTTGGCCGAGCGCGAACGTTCGATCAATTCGGCCAGCAGGAACAGCGCGCTCAACGCCAGCGTGGAGCTGACCAGATAGAACAGCGCTCCGGCGGTCAGGCTTGGCTGGGCGAAACCAACGGCCGACAGCAGGATCCCGGCCGAGACCAGGATGCTCAAGCTGGCCATGCGCTCCAGTCGCTGCGCCGCCAGCATCGCCAGCGCCGCGCAGATGATCGTGGCCATGCCGCCGTACACCAGCCAGTCGCCGCCGAACAATGCCGACGCGCCGGCCTGGCCGGAGAACAGCAGGGTCCACAGGCGCAGCACGGTGTACACGCCGACCTTGGTCATGATCGCGAACATCGCCGCCACCGGCGCACTGGCCGAGGAGTAGGCGGGGGCCAGCCAGAAGTTCAGCGGCCACATGCCGGCCTTGGCCAGGAATGCGGTGGCGAGGATCGCCGCACCGGCATGCAGCAGGCCGCGATCGGCCTCGGGCACGAGTGGGATTTTCAGCGCCAGATCAGCGAAATTCAGCGTACCGGTGACGCCGTAGATCATCGCCGCGCCAATCAGGAACAACGACGACGCCAGCAGGTTGATCGCGATGTAATGCAGGCCCGACGATACCCGCGCCCGGCCCGAGCCGTGCAGCATCAAGCCGTAGGACGCCGCCAGCAGCACCTCGAAGAACACGAACAGGTTGAACAGGTCCGCCGTGAGGAACGCGCCGTACAGGCCCATCATCTGGATCTGGAACAGCGCATGGAAGCTGGTACCGGCACGGTCCCAACGGGCCATGGCGAACAGCAGCGCACTCACGCCGATGATCCCGGTGAGCACCAGCATCAATGCCGAGAGTTGGTCCACCACCAGCACGATACCGAACGGCACCTGCCAGTTGCCCGGCAGGTAGACGCCAATCGAGCCGGGGCCACCTTGTTGCGTCCAGTACAGCAGCAAAACGGCAATGCCCAGACCGATCAGGCTGGAGAACAGATTGATCTTGGCTTTGAGCGGGCGGCGTTTTTCACCGAGCATCAGCATCAGCGCGGCGGTGAGCAACGGCAGCAAGATGGGGGCGACGATCAGTTGGTTGACCCAATTCATTCCTTGGGCTCCCGGCCGTCCACATGGTCAGTGCCGGTCAGGCCCCGTGACGCCAGCAGCACCACCAGGAACAGCGCAGTCATGGCGAAACTGATCACGATGGCCGTGAGCACCAGGGCCTGGGGCAGGGGGTCGGTGTAGTTGAGCAGGTCTTGCGGCACGCCGTCCTTGATGATCGGCTCCTTGCCGATAAACAGGCTGCCCATGCTGAAAATGAACAGGTTGACCCCGTAGGACAGCAGGCACAGGCCCATCACCACCTGGAACGTCCGTGGCCGCAGGATCAACCAGACGCCGGAGGCTGCCAGGACCCCAATGGCAATTGCGATGACTTCTTCCATCAGGCGGCTCCTTCGGTGGCGGCGACTACTTTGGCCTGGTTGCTCGGTTTATGCGCACGCACCGACTGGTGACCGAGGGCGGTGAGCATCAGCAGTGTCGAGCCGACGACCATGGCGTATACGCCGACGTCGAAGAACAAGGCGCTGGCGATATGAATATCGCCCAGCAGCGGCAGGCTGAGATGCCAGGTGTGGGTGGTGAGGAACGGGTAGCCGACAAACAACGCGCCGATCCCGGTCAGCGTCGCCGAGAACAGGCCGAAGCCCATCCAGCGCATCGGCCGCAGGCTCATCTGCGCCTCGACCCACTGGGTGCCGGCGACCATGTATTGCAGGATAAACGCCACCGACATCACCAGGCCGGCGACAAACCCGCCGCCCGGTTGGTTGTGGCCGCGCATGAACAGGTAGAACGACACCACCAGCGCAATCGGCAGCAGCAGGCGCACCAGCACCGCCGGCACCATCATGAAGCCCAGTGCGGTGTCGCTGGCCTGGCGCGGGTTGACCAGGTCAGTGGCCACGTCGGGTGCCAACTGCCGCTGTTGCGAGGGCAGTTGCATACTTTCCTTGGACGGGCGGAAGCGCCGCAGCAGGGCGTAGACGGTCAGCGCCACGGCGCCGAGTACGGTGATTTCGCCGAGGGTATCGAAGCCACGGAAGTCCACCAGCATCACGTTCACCACATTGCTGCCACCCCCTTCGGGCAGGGCGCGGCTCAAGTAGAACGAGGAAATATCGTTGGGCGTCTGGCGCGTCAGCATCGCGTAGGACAGCAACGCCATCCCGCCGCCCACCACGGTGGACAGCAGGAAGTCGCGCAGACGACGGATGCGGGCCTTGCGCAGCGAACCGGGCAGTGGCGATACCTCTTCGATCCGCCGAGGCAGCCAGCGCAGGCCCAGCAGGATCAGCACGGTGGTGACGACTTCTACCACCAACTGCGTCAGCGCCAGGTCTGGCGCCGAGAACCACACGAAGGTGATGCAGGTCATCAGGCCGCACACGCTGACCATGGTCAGGGCCGCGAGCCGGTGATACTTGGCTTGCCAGGCGGCGCCCAGGGCACAGGCGATCGCCAGCAGCCACAGGGTGACGAACACGATGGAGCCCGGGATCTTCGGCCGGTCGCCCCAGGTAAGGCCGCTGTTGATCATCGGGATCATGGCGCCGATCACTGCGACGATCACCAACAGGAACAATTGGGTCTGGAGGCGCTTGGTGCTGATGCGTTTCTCGATCCTGCGCACGCCGCGCATCATCACCACCAGGCTGCGCTCGAAGCCGCGCTTGCCGTTGAAGTAGCTGATGACCGGCGGGTACTTGAAGCGGCCGCGCTTGAGTTGTTTGCGCAACAGCAGGTAGAGCACCACGCCACCGGACATGGCCACCAGGCTCATGATCATCGGCGCATTCCAGCCATGCCAGATCGCCAGGCTATATTCCGGCAGCACGCCGCCGACCACCGGCAGCGCTGCGGCGGCGAGGATCGAACCGACCACCTGGGCCGGGAAGATCCCCACCAGCAGGCAAGTGAATACCAGCAGCTCAACCGGGGCGCGCATCCAGCGCGGGGGTTCGTGAGGCGTGTGGGGTAAGTCGGTGGCGGGCGGGCCGAAGAACACATCCACGGTAAAGCGCAGGGCGTAGGCCACGCTGAACGTACCGGCGATGGTCGCGATCATGGGCAGGGCGATTTCCACCCATTGGGTTGACGAGATAAACACGGTTTCGGCGAAGAACATCTCTTTGGACAGGAAACCATTGAGCAATGGCACGCCCGCCATGGATGCGCTGGCCACCATCGCCAGGGTCGCGGTAAACGGGATCAACCGCACCAGCCCGCTGAGTTTGCGGATGTCCCGCGTGCCGCTTTCGTGGTCGATGATGCCCGCCGCCATGAACAGCGAGGCCTTGAAAGTGGCGTGATTGAGGATGTGGAACACGGCGGCGACAGCGGCCAGCGGGCTGTTGAGGCCCAGCAGCAGGGTGATCAGCCCGAGGTGGCTGATGGTGGAATAGGCTAAAAGGCCTTTGAGATCATTCTGGAACATGGCGCAGTAAGCGCCGAGGAGGAGGGTGAGCGCGCCGGCACCGCCGACGATCCAGAACCATTCTTCGCTGCCGGACAGCGACGGCCACAGGCGGGCCAGCAGGAACACGCCGGCTTTCACCATCGTCGCCGAGTGCAGATAGGCTGACACCGGGGTCGGTGCGGCCATGGCATGGGGCAGCCAGAAGTGGAACGGGAACTGCGCGCTTTTGCTCAGGGCGCCGATCAGCACCAGGGCGAGCATCACCGGGTACAGCGAATGCGCGCGAATCTGGTCGCCGGCGGCCAGCACCCGATCCAGGTCATAGCTGCCGACGATATGCCCCAGCAGCATCACCCCGGCCAGCAGGCACAAGCCGCCCGCGCCGGTGACCATCAACGCCATGTACGCACCACGACGCGCATCGGCGCGGTGGTGCCAGTAGCCGATCAACAGGAACGAGAACAGGCTGGTCAGTTCCCAGAAGAACACGATCTGGATCAGGTTGCCGGAAATCACCAGCCCGAGCATCGCGCCCATAAAGGCCAGGAAAAATGCGAAGAAACGCGGCACCGGATCGTCCGGTGACATGTAGTAGCGCGCATACAGAGACACCAGCGCGCCGATGCCGAGCACCAGCATCGAGAACAGCCAGGCAAACCCATCCATGCGCAGCACGAAGTTCAGCCCAAGGCTGGGCAACCACATGAATTCTTCGCGGATCACGCCACCGTGGGCGATCTGGGGGTAGAGCAGGGCGACTTGAACGGTTCCCACCAGGGCCACAAGGCCAGCCAGCAGGGATTCGGTGTTACGTGCATTGTGCGGCAGCAAGGCCGCTAGACAGCTGCCAATGAACGGCAGAAGCAGTAGAACTATCAGGGACATAGGCTTCTAATCTGCGGGAGTTTGGGATGCATCATACGTGCCGCTTTCACGATCACCAAACGGCAAGATGTGGCAGGATCCTACAAGATAGGTCGAATAATCCCATTTGGCAGTGTTTCGGACCCTAGCCCTGTTGCTCCTGTTCCCTCGCATCCTGCAGCTCGATGGCTTTTTGCCCTTTTGTCTTCATCTCACTCACAATCACCGCCACCACGATCAATGCCGCCCCCAGCATCGCAATCGGCGGGAACCGCTCGCCGGCGATACGCCCGACTACGCCTGCCCACACCGGCTCACCGGCATAGATCAACGTGGCTCGCGTCGGCGAAACACTCTGCTGCGCCCAGTTCATCGCGACCTGGATCACCGCACTGGTCAGGCCCAGGCCCACCGCGCTGAACAGCAGCAGCCACGAGAACCCTGGCAACGCTTCGCCCATGGGCACCACCATCAGGAACGACAGCAGCGACGCCGTCGCCAGTTGCACCACCGTCACCCGGCGTACGTCCACTTGCCCGGCGAACGCACTGATCAGGATGATCTCTGCCGCTATCGCCACGGCACCGATCAGGGTGGCGATTTCACCTGGGCTGAAATTCAGCGAAGCCCCCGCCGGTCCGGTCAACAACATCAACCCGGCAAACGCCAGCATGATGCCAATGCTCGGCATCAACCCCGGGCGACGGCCCAGCACCAGCCATTGCAGCAGCGGCACAAACGGCACATACAGTGCAGTGATGAACGCCGACTGGCTGCTCAAGATCGTCTGCAGGCCAATGGTCTGCAAGCCGTAGCCGAACATGATCGCCACGCCGATAAACACGCCCGCCTTCAGTTCGAACAGCGTCAGGTCGCGCAAGGTACGCAAGGAAAAGAACCCGACCACAATCGCCGCCGCCGCAAAGCGCAGGCCCACGAAAAACATCGGCCCGCTCACGGTCATGGCATGCTGAACCAGCAAAAACGTGCCGCCCCAAATCATGGTGATAAACACCAGGATGCATTCGGCTTTGCTGAAGCGGTTGAAACGCGAAGGGGAGGTCGGGGCAGTCATGGCGGCTCTGGTCTTGCATGGGAAAGGCACGGACCGCACAATGCGCCGCACGCTGGGCAGTATACTGCGCACACCCACCCAATGAGCAATATAGTGCACAAAGAAAATCCACAACGGGCCTCGGTCCTGCAGCACGTCAGCCAGAACGTTCGTCGCCTGCGCCACGCCGCCGACCTGAGCCAGACCGCGCTCTCGGAAAAGTCCGGGGTCAGCCGGCGCATGCTCGTTGCCATCGAGGCGGGGGAGAAGAACGTCAGCCTGTCCACCCTCGATCGCGTGGCCGAAGCATTGGATGTGGCGTTCAGCGACCTGATCCAGGCGCCGGATGTGCGCGATCACAGCCGCATCAATGAACTGGCCTGGGCGGGTGAGATTCCCGGCAGCAAGGCGGTGTTGCTCGCTAGGGCTCACGCCCGGCGCGAAGTCGAGCTGTGGGAAATGCGTCTGGAGCCGGGGGACCGCTACAGCCCCGAGCCGGACCCGGAAGGTTGGAGCGTGCAGGTGTTCGTATTCGAAGGCAGCTTGACGTTGGTGGTGGGCGAGCAGGAAAACGCCATCAATGCCGGCGAATTCTTCATGTTTCCCAGCCACCAGCCTCATTCTTATCGCAACTCAGAGGGTGTGGTAGTGCGGTTCGTGAGAAATATAGTGATCTGACGATCAGTGTTATTTATGCCTGTCAACTGTCAGATTTCACAGCTTACATTCTTTGGAGAGGGGACTAGAGTCGGTGTTGCCACTCAATAAAGTCGATTCATGCTAAACCAGTGAATGTTGGGTGGTTTTTATCACCTCATGGAGGAAGTACTGATGAAATCAAAACACCTACTAAGGGAGCAGCTGTTACCCGCTCCAGAAATAAGACCCTCTGATGGCAAGACTGTGAAGTACAGCGAGGTGACCGGTGGCAAAGGTCGGATTGTTATTCCGCAGTATCCAGGGATATCGGTAGGGCATAAGGTTTACTGGAGTGTGAAAGGAAACGGTACTGCATCTTCCTGGTTTGAGGTTGAGAAGTTGGAGCCCTGTTATGAGGCTGTTTTAAAGTTTGATATCGTATTCCTTACGGAGTCCGTCGTTGCCAGTTATTTTGTTATGCTCAATGATGAAGTACTGGGTTACTCTGATGAGAACACATATAGCGTGTCGAGATGATCTTGGATTGCTATAGGCTCCAGTGGTGCCAATACTCAGGGCCATCGCCCTGAGTATTAAAGTTGGGTATCGAATGAGTCGGAACAAGATCGTAGCCGGCGCAAGTGCTTACGGCGCCACACTATTGGGATAATTTTTTCTCGGCTTGACCGCCTAGCCCCGTATTTCTTTCGAATATCTGGTTTATTGAAAGTCCCGCTTTAACTCCGATATGCCATCCCTCAACGGCCAGCCACCAGCCCCATGCCTATCGCAGTGACGGCGACGTCGCCGTGCGCTTTGTGCGCAATGTGGTGATCTAACTGTTTGCCAGCCAACAGTGGATGGACACTTTGCTGGTTTGAAACTGCAGTTGTGCGCCTGTTTACGCAGCAACCGCCTGATTTTACTGACGATTAAATTCAGGCACGACTCCTGCAAACACTCCAGTATCCCATCGGAGCCTGGAGTCGGCCCATGTCTGCCCACCCTCAACAACCTGCCCATATCATCCGCTCGGACGCGGAGGCCATCGAGGTCGCCAAGCGCCTGGCCCAACGCTTTGCCGTCGACGCCAGCGAGCGTGACCGTGAGCGTCGCCTGCCCGTTGCCGAACTTGACGAATTTTCCGCCAGCGGCCTGTGGGGTATCACCGTTCCCAAGGCCTATGGCGGCGCCGAGGTGTCCTATGTGACGGTGGCCGAGGTAATCAAGTTGATCTCCGCCGCCGACCCGTCCCTGGGGCAAATCCCGCAGAACCACCTGGGCGTGGTGGACATCCTCCTGCAAACCGCCACCGAGGAACAAAAGCGCCACTACTTCGGCAAGGTCCTGGCGGGTTATCGCTTCGGTAACGCCTTCTCCGAGGCCAAGAGCAAAAACGCCGGCACCTTCGATACGCAGATCCGCTTTCACGGCGACACCGCGCAAATCAACGGCGAGAAGTTCTACTGCACCGGCGCGTTGTTCGCGCATATCGTGCCCACCGTGGGTAATAACGAAAAGGGTCAGGCGTTCATCGGCCTCGTCGAGCGCGATGCGCCAGGCCTTACCGTCATCGACAACTGGGACGGCTTCGGCCAGCGCACCACCGCCAGCGGCGGCGTGACACTCGACGGCGTGACCGTACCCTTGAGCGCGGTGATTCCCGCCCACCTGGCGTTTGACCAACCCACAGCCGATGGGCCGATTTCGCAAATCATCCAGGCTGCTGTCGACACCGGCATTGCCCTCGGCGCCCTTGAGCAGGCAAAAATTTTCGCGCGCCAGGCCCGTCCGTGGATCGACAGCCAGCAGGATCACGGTTGGCAGGACCCGTTCACCATCGCCGCCATCGGTGATTTGCAATGGCGTGTGCACGGCACCGAAGCGATCCTCGCCAAGGCCGGTCTGGCCGTCGACCGGGCCCTCGCCGAACCGAATGAAGACACCGTCGCCCAGGCCTCGCTGGTCGTCGCCCAGGCCAAGGTCCTGTCGGCCGAAACCGCTTTGCTCGCCAGCAGCAAACTCTTCGAACTGGCCGGTACCCGCTCGGTCACCGCCAAGCACAACCTCGACCGCTTCTGGCGCAACGCGCGGACCCACACCCTGCACGACCCGGCCCGCTGGAAATACCACCTGATCGGCAATTACGTGCTCAACGGCGTCAAGCCTGCGCGCCACGCCTGGAACTGAGGAGCCTTATCCATGACTGCCCTGAATCAAGCGCGCCAATTGCTGGAAAGCACTCGACGCACTGTCGAGAAAAGCGACGACCCCTACGTGATCAGCCGCTTCGGCGATTGGCAGATTCGCGTGGATGTCGCGGCCGCCTTGCTTGAACGCGCCGAAACCGATCCAAGCCCGGTCGCCGTCACCGAAGCGCAGATCGCCGCCGCCGAAGCCTTGCTCTTTGCCAGCAACACCGAATTCGAACTGACCGGCCAACGCACCGCGCTGCCACCGACCCTGGATGATCCGTTACGCTGGAAATACCAGGTCGTCGGCAACTACCACCTCAACGGAGTGCTGTGATGTCCCGTGAAATCCGCTTGAACGCCTTCGACATGAACTGTGTCGGCCACCAATCGCCGGGCCTGTGGGCGCATCCGCGTGATCGCTCGTGGCAGTACAAGGACCTTGAGTACTGGACCGACCTGGCGAAGATTCTTGAGCGCGGCAAGTTCGACGGCCTGTTTATCGCCGACGTGCTGGGCATCTACGACGTGTACAACGGCAATGGTGACGCGGCGATTCGCCAGGCGACCCAGGTGCCGGTCAACGATCCGTTGTCGCTGATCGCGCCCATGGCGCTGGTCACCGAGCACCTGGGTTTTGGCCTGACCGCGTCGCTGTCGTTCGAGCACCCGTATCCGTTTGCCCGCCGTCTCTCGACCCTCGACCACCTGACCAAGGGCCGCATCGGCTGGAACATCGTCACCTCCTACCTGGAAAGCGGCGCCAAGAACCTTGGCCAGAAAGCCCAGACCGAACACGACGCACGCTACGACTACGCCGAGGAATACCTGGAGGTCTGCTACAAGCTCTGGGAGGGCAGTTGGGAAGAGGGCGCGGTACTGCGCGACCGCGAACGTCGGATTTTCAGCGACCCGAGCAAGATCCACGAAATTCGCCACGTCGGTAAACATTTCCAGGTGCCCGGCATCCACCTGTGCGAACCCTCGCCGCAGCGCACGCCGGTGCTGTACCAGGCCGGTGCCTCCAGCCGTGGCAAGCAGTTCGCCGCCGAGCAGGCCGAATGCGTGTTCGTTGCCGCGCCGTCCAAGGTGCTGCTGAGAAAGACCGTCGCCGACATCCGCCGCCGTGCGGCCGAAGCCGGGCGCGACCCGAAGAAAATCCTGATCTTCAACTTGCAGACGGTGATCGTCGATGAGACCGACGCCAAGGCCAAGGCCAAGTTTGACGAGTACAAATCCTACGTCAGCTATGAAGGCGCGATGGCGCTGATCTCCGGCTGGACCGGGATCGATTTCAGCCAGTTCAAGCCGGATGAACCGCTCAAACACGTGCACACCAATGCGATTCAATCGGCGGTGGAAGCTTTTTCCACGGCGGATCCGAACAAGGTCTGGACGCCCAACGAACTGGCCGATTGGGTCGGTATCGGCGGCTTTGGCCCACTGTTCGTCGGTGGCCCGGAAACCGTGGCGGACCTGTTGCAGGAGTGGGTCGAAGAGACCGACGTCGACGGCTTCAACCTCGCCTATGCGCTGACCCATGAAACCTTTATCGACGCCGTCGAGTGGCTGGTGCCGGAATTGCAGAAGCGTGGCGTGTACAAGACCGAATACGCCCAGGGCACGTTGCGCGAGAAGTTGTTGGGCGATGGTGCAAGGTTGGGCGCGAACCACCCGGGCGCCAGCTATCGCGATCTATCGAATGCACATAAGTCCAATGTGGGAGGGGGCTTGCTCCCGATAGCGGTGGCTCAGTTAAAGGTGTTCTAACTGACCCACCGCCATCGGGAGCAAGTCGAATCGTCGCACCGCCCCTCCCACAGTTGTCCCGTGTCGATCCAAATAATCAAACCAGCGGACCACCGCACGCACACCCCCCAATAGGAGCAACCCCCTATGAGCGTGCACGAACCAACGGCCCTCCTGGAACACCTGCAACACTGGGCACAACTTGCGTGCCGAACGCGCCGAGGTCAGCCGGGGCCTGCTCGAATACGCCGGCGTCGACCCCAGCCAGCGCGTGCGCCAGGGCATGGTGCATGTGCTGGAAGGCCGCCATGTATTCGGCCAGCTCACCGTGGAAGACAACCTGCGCAGCGGCGGCTTTGTGCGGCGCCTGAGCCGCAAGGCCATGGAGCAAGACCTGGAGCGCATCTACGCCTGGTTCCCCCGGCTCAAGACCAAACGTCACACCCGCGCCGGCCTGACGTCCGGCGGCGAGCAGCAAATGGTCGCCATTGGCCGCGCATTGATGACCCATCCTACTTTGGTACTGCTCGACGAGCCGTCCATGGGTTTGGCGCCTATGATCGTGCAGGAGATCTTCGAGATCATCGCGCAGCTCAACCGCGAGCAGCAGGTGAGCTTCCTGATCGCCGAGCAGAACATCCACGTCGCGCTCAACGATGCGTCCCAGGGCTACGTGCTGGATACTGGGCGCGTGGCCTTGAGTGGCAGCGCCGCCGAGCTGTTGGCGCGGGGCGATTTGCACGATATTTATCTGGGTAAACAGTAAAGGCGAATGTGCATGACTGAATCCCTCCGCAACGCTGATGTCCTGATCATCGGCGGCGGCCTGAGCGGCACGATGCTGGCGGTGCAACTGCTGCGCCTGCCTGGGCAGCGCCGGATCCTGGTGATCGAACCGCGCGCCGAACTCGGGCGTGGCGAGGCCTACAGCGCCGTCGAACTGGGCCACACCCTGAACGGCAATGCCGCGCGCATGAGCGTCGACCCGGACAATGCCGATGACCTGACCCAATGGCTCACCGACTACATAGGCGCCGGCGGTTGGCCCGAGTCGGACCAGCAGCACGTGCCCATCAGCGAACTGTTCCCGCCACGCGGGATTTTTGGCCTGTATGCGCAGCAACGGCTGGCTGAAGCCAAGGCGTTGTCGGCGTCCACCGTCGAGCATATCCGCGCCGAAGTCGTCGACTTGCAAGTTGGCGACGACTCAGTGTTGCTGACCCTCGACAATGGCCAACAACTGCGTGGTGCCCACGCGGTGTTGGCCACCGGCATGTTCCCGGCGGCGCGCACGCCGCAGACCGAATCCAGCGGGTTGAACGCCGCCGCCGTGGACCCCTGGGACGTGCAGGCCATGACCCACCTCGACCCGCAGGCGCCCGTGCTGATCATCGGCTCCGGGTTGACCATGGTGGACTCCGTGGTGTCCCTGGACCAGGCCGGGCACCGTGGGCCCATCGAGGTGTTTTCACGCCACGGTTTGTTGCCCCATGTGCGCCGGCAACCGCCGGGCTGGGACGATTTCCTCGCCGCTGACCACGCCTTGCGCAGCCCGCGACAACTGCTGCGCGAGGTGCGTCGCCAATGCCGCCTGGCGCTGGCGCAGGGTATCGATTGGCAGGCGCCACTGGACACCGTGCGCGCCCATATCGGGCGTTTGTGGAGCCAGGCCAGCGAGGGCCAGAAACGTCAGTTCGTGCGGCATGTACGGCCCTGGTGGGAAAGCCATCACCACCGCTCGCCGCCGTTGAGTGCGCAGTTGGTGGCAAGGCTGCATGAAGAGGGGCGGTTGCGGATTCGTGCGGCGTCGTTCAAGGGGCTGGAGCCTGCGGGTGAGGGCGTGACCATTCGTTTGCGTTATCGGGGCGAACAGGCGATCACCCAGGTATCGGGCGCAGCGCTGATCAACTCCAGCGGCATCGAATACGACTGGCGCCGCGTGGCCCGGCCGTTGCCGCAGCAGTTGCTCAAGCGCGGGCTGATCACGCCCGGGCCGTTGGCGTTGGGGATTGCGGCGGACACCTCCGGCGCAGTGCTGGATGCCCAGGGCCAGGTCAGCGCGCGATTGTTCGCCATGGGCCCGCCGTTGCGGGGGATGTGGTGGGAGAGCACGGCAGTAACCGATGTTGCCCTTCAGGCCAAGGTACTGGCATCGAAGTTGGCGCATTTCTAAATGAGGGAGGGGATCTCCATTTATCTTGAGGTCTTTACGAAGCCGGGTTTTAGGCCGAACACTTCCACCCCCTGCGGCGTCGATTGCCCGGTGGTCACCTTCACGCGCTCCACCGGCTTATCCATCGTTTCTCGATACTCCACCGTCCTATCCGCCTGGATTGCCTCGCTCGGAATCACCATCGCCTGCGCGTTGTTGTAAGTGACGATGGTCAATCGCGCACTCATCCCCAGCCGCACGCGCTGCAACTGTTGCGGGGTCAGCCTGGGGATCGACAGGGTCACCGGAAACTGCGCGCTGCCCTGGCTGTCGCCGGCAATCGCCAGGCCGCTGACCACGCTCACCGAGCCGCTCAGCCGTTCGCCGTCAAAACCATCGCCCAGCACTTCCACCGCCTGGCCCTGGTGCAACTGGTTGATGTCCAGCTCGGAGACCTTGGCGACGATCTTCAGCCGCTCGATATTGGCCAGGCCGAATAGCACCTGGCCCTGGCTGACCCTGCTGCCGGCCTGAATGGGCGCGTTCGCGTTGCCGCCGCCTTGAGGCGCATTATTGCCGGGCGCGGGCACCACGATGCCGGAGAACGGCGCCTTCACCTCTTTGCCTTCGAGCAGGGTGCGCAAGGCCTCGTATTTCACCGTGGCGTTGGTCAGTTCCATGTCGGCGATCTGGCGGTACTCGCCCTTGCCCTGATCAAGGGCCTGTTGCAGTTCGCTGCGGGCGGCGGCGAGGTCCAGCTGCTGTTGCTGGGTCTGTTGCTTGAGGTCGTCCAGCTCGTTGCGCGGGATGATGCCGCGCTTGAACAGATTTTCGCTTTCGGTGAGTTTGCGCTGGGTGTTGCCGGCGGTCATCTCGGCGGTGCGCAGGCTGCGGCGCGCACGGCTGACGGTGGGGCCGCTGTCCCAGTCCTGCATTTCCTGCACGGTGCGCCTTGCCTTGAGCTGGGCGGAGAGGGCGTCGCGCAATTGTACTTCAAGGGTGGCCGGGTCCATGCGCAGCAGGACCTGGCCGGCCTCGACTCGCTGGCCTTGCTCCACCAGGTTGGCCTGCACATTGCCGTCGAACGGCGCGGTGAGGGTGAGGGTGGTGTCGGGTTCGATCTTGCCCACCAGGCCGATCTGGTGCACCAGCGGGTCGGGCTTGACCGCCAGCCATTGCTCGCCGGTGGCAGCCGGGCCTTCGGCCGGGCTGCGCAGGGCCAGCCCGGCGCCCGCCAGCAGCACGATCAATACAGCGCCCAGCAGGCCTTTCTGTTTAATAGTCATTGAGGGCGATTTCCCAACTTTCCAGCGTCATGCCCAGGGTCAAGTCGAGCTGGGTCTGGGCGTTCAAATAAGCGATCAGCGCGTTGAGCTGTGCGTTTTCGGCATTGCGCAGGTCGGTCTCGAAACTCAGCACCTGGAAGTTGGTGGAGCGCCCGGCGCTGAGCTTTTCCCGTTCGATCTCGATCTTGCGCCGCGACAACTCCACCGCGCGCTGGGAGATTTCATACTGGCGCCAGCGGGTGCCGAGGTCGCGCACCACGTCGTTGACGCTGCGCTCCAGTTCCTGGCGGGCGTCGGTGATGCGGATCTCCTGGTCCTCCACGTTGACCCGCGCACGCACTTCGGCCTGGCGTGTGCTGATGTCGCCGATGGGGATCTGCACCTGCACCCCGGCGTAGCTGTCCCAGGTGCGGTTGTTGGTGCTGCCGCCGTCGTTATTGTAGGCGTCGCGTATCTGGTTCGCGCCGGCCACCAGGTCCACCTGCCAGCGCCCGGAGTCCTTGGCGATCACCAGGTTGAGGTCGGCCTGCTGGCTGCCGAGCAGGGCGGCGAGGTATTCCGGTTGCTGGGTCTGCGCGAGGTTGAAGGCCTGGCGTTTGTCGATCTGCATGGGCTTGGCCTCCAGGGCTTCGCTGGCGCGAATTGGTGTGGACAGGTCCAGGGCCAGCAGGCGCAGCAAGGCCAGGCGGTTGGTGTCGAGCTGGTTCTGCGCTTCTTCGACGCCCAGTTGCTGGGTGGCGATGTCGGCTTCGGTCTGCACGATTTCGAACTCGGCCATGCGCCCGGCGCTGATCAACGCCTTGTTCACTTCAAGCAGCGTGCCGGAGCGCTTGAGGGCGTCCTGCACGATGCTCAGTTGCTCCTGGGCCCGCAGCAGTTCGCGGTAGGTGGCGATGATCTGGCTGATGGTTTGCGCCACGGTCGCCTTGAGGTTCAGGCGGTTGGCCTGCTCCGACAGGCGTGACAGGCGCAGCGGTGCGGTGGTGGCGTCCCAGCCGGCACCGCGCATCAACGGCTGGATGATCGCCAGGTCAAGGCCGTCGCTGCGGTAACGGCCGGCGCGGTCGGCGTTGTTCAATTGCTGGGTCCAGGCCATGCTCAAGCGGGTGCCGTACTCACTGAGCAAACTGGTGGCCGGCGCCACGTTGGCATTGCGCGCACTGTCCTGGGAGCCGCGGGTGCTGCGGTAATAGCTGTTGAGGGTGAGCTTGGGGTTGAACACGTCTTCGGCGACACGCAGGTCGAATTTCTGCGCGACCCGCTGCAGGTAAGCGCTGCGGATCGCCGGGTTGTTGCGCAGGCCCAGGTACACGGCGTCACCCAGGGTCATGGTGGTGACCTGGGCATTCAAGGACACGCCCCGGTCGTAACCGCTGCGGGTGGTACTCGGCGCCGACGGCTTGATGACCACATCGGCCGCCCCGACGGGCAGGCTGATCAGCGCGAGTAGCCAGAGCCATTTATTCATCACGCAGGGCCTCCACCGGCTGCAACCGTGAGGCCGAGACAGCCGGGTAGATGCCAAAGAACAGGCCCACCAGCAACGTACTGCCCACCCCCAGGGGCAGGGCGGCAGCGGCCAGGTCAAATAGCCAGCCCGACAGCCAGGCATAGAGCCATGCGGCGGTCATCCCGAGTACCGCGCCGCACAGCGCGCCGACGGCGGTGAGGGTAACGGCTTCGAGCAGGAACAGGTTGCGGATGTCGCGCTGGCGAGCGCCCAGGGCCATGCGAATGCCGATCTCACGACGGCGCTCCGACACGTTCATCAGCATCACATTCATCACCCCCACACCGCCGCCGACCAGGGAGATGGCGCCGAGGGCCAGCAGCAGGTAGGCGAACGTGCGGCTTTGCCGGGTCATGCCGTCGATCATTTGCTGGGGCACCTGGATGTCGACAGTGTGGTCGGTGAGCTGGGTCTGCAAGGCGCTGGCGGCTTCCTTGGCAATGCGCTCCATGTCCTGGCCGGGCGCGGCGCGGATGATCACATTGCCGATCTGCGGCATGGCATAGATGCGGCGCATGCCTTCGGCGGGAATGAACAACGAATCGTTGGCCTGTACCGGCATCAGCATTGCCCTGGGCTGGTTCTGCAGAATGCCCACCACCAGGAACAGGTAGTCGTTGATGCGCACGCGGTCGCCCAGTTGCAGCGGATCGCCCGGCGTTCCGAGGGCCTGGGCCACCTGGTCACCGATCACGCCGTAGGTTTCGTTGGCGTCGAAGCTCGACAGGAAGCGCCCCTGCCGTACCACCAGGCGCATCGCCGCCTGGATGTCCGGTGTGCTGCCGACGAGGTTGGCGTTGGTGGTGCGGCCATGGAACACGATGGGCCCGCTGAACAAGGTCAGTGCGCCGATATGGGCAATGCCCGGCACGGCTTGGCGCACGGCGTCCAGGTCGAGCTTCGCGGGCGTCGGCACGGTGCTGCTGCCCTTGGGCGGGAACTGGGCGACCAGGGTGTCGGTGCCCATGTCCTTGAAAATCATCGCGGCATCCACCGCCGCGTTATGGCCGATATTGATCAGCGCCACCACCGACGAACTGCCGATGACGATGCCCAGCAGGGCCAGGACCGAGCGCTTGCCCAGGGTGCGCAGGCTGACGAAGGCTTCATGCAGCAATTGGCTGAAGCTCTGTTCGACCCGCAGGCTCATAGGCGGTCGGCCTCGTGTACCACGCCATTGCGCACCAGTATCCTGCGCTCCAGGCGCGCGGCGATATGCGGGTCGTGGGTGACGATGATCAACGTGACCTGTTGCTCGCGGTTCAGGGCCAGGAGCAGGTCCATGATGTCCTGGGCGGTGCTGCTGTCGAGGTTGCCGGTGGGCTCGTCGGCCAGGATCACCGAAGGCTTGCCCACCAATGCTCGGGCAATCGCCACACGTTGGCGCTGGCCGCCGGAGAGGTCGGCGGGACGATGATGGGCGCGCTCCGCCAGCCCGACCTGTTCGAGCATGCGCAGGGCCTGCGCCACTGATTCATGCCGGGACACGCCGCGATAACTCAGGGGCAGGGCGACGTTGTCCAGGGCGCTGAGGCGCGGCAGCAGGTTGAAGCTCTGGAACACAAAACCGATCTGCTGGTTACGGATCGCCGCCAGCTCGTCCGGGGAAGCACTGAAAATATCGTGCCCGGCAAAGTGGTACTGGCCGCTGTTGGGCAGGTCCAGCAGGCCGAGGATATTAAGCAGGGTGCTTTTGCCGGAGCCCGAGGCGCCGAGGATGCCGCAGCTGTCACCGCGATCGATGGACAGGCACACCTCATTGAGAATGGTCAGTTCCTGCCCGGCGAGCTGATAGCGCTTGCCGATACCTTGCAGGGAAATCAAGCCTGGGTGCGCGCGGGTATCTGTCATCGTGACTACGCCTGCAGTCTCGACGCCGCCGTCCTGCCCCCTTTGTAAATCTTTGTAACAAGTTCGGGAGCTAGCTGGTTCGCGTCTCGGACTGGTTTTATTTCTTGTTTTTAAAATATTGTTTGAATACTAACCGGGTTCCCCGCGCTTCGCCAGCCGTGGGTGTAGAGCGGTTTTACGCTTTGAAATGATTTCACCCGTCGGTGTGGTGGGCTGCCAAAATACCTGGGACTGCCCTCAAAGTGCCCATTGGCAAAGGCTTTGGATAGCATAGCGGTGTGTCACTACTTGCTTTCGAACGGCCGCACCGGTATAAAAAATCAAATTATTTTTTAAAACAATATTTCCGCCGTGGAACCCTTATGGTCGCGAAGAAACTCAGCGCTCCAAACGTTACCAAGACTCGATTGCTGGATGCGACAGAGGCTCTCTTCATTAAGTACGGTTATGACGCGGTGTTGTTGCGGCAGATTACCGAGCGCGCCCAGGTGAACCTGGCCGCTGTGAACTACCACTTCGGGGACAAGGATTCCCTGATGAAGACCCTGCTGATGCAACGCCTGGAGCCGCTCAACGAGCAGCGCCTGGAACTGCTGGCGCGTTGTGAAGCCGAGTCCGATGGCCCGCTTGATTGCGACACCTTGCTCGGTGTGCTCTTCGCTCCGGCCATGGGCCTGGAGCGCAGCGACCCGGCCAGTGCCAGTGGGGAAGGGCGTTCGTTCATCCGTTTCCTCGGGCGGGTGTACAGCGACACCTCGCCGTTTATCCAGGAATACCTCAAGGTGCATTACCAGCCGGTGTTCCAGCGCTTCTTCGAAGCCTTCGCGCTGGCCTTGCCGGACTTGCCGCGCAATGAGCTGGGAGTGCGCCTGCAATTTGCCCTCAAGGCCATTTCCGGGGTCATGGCGGGTACCGAACTGCGCCTGCTGATGAACTCCATGAGCCTGGGCCGCCCGGCGACCGATGCTGAAGTGATGGCCAAGCTGATCACCCTGGTCTCGGCGGCGATTCGTGTGCCGCAGCAAAGCCCGGAAGCCGAACACGCGCTGGCCAAGGTGCTGGATACCCAGCGCGCCATTCGTGAGCAAGCGGCCGCGCCGGCCGCGAAGGCCTCGCGCTAACTCAAATCCCAGGCAAAAAAAAGCCCGCTGGGGCGGCGGGCTTGATGTGCAACATTTGTAACGGATGAGGCTTCACACTACGTCTCGGGATGTGAATAAAACGTGAAAAATATGTAAGAGAAAGTGTGAAAGTGTTGATGTGAGTAAACAGGTCAACGGGCCACCTTTCTAGATCCTCCAACGCCCGGCGCTCTTGGCCAGTCGTTGGCGCATCGCGTCCACATTCGCCGCCAGTTGCACCGTTAACAATCGATACCCATCCAGCGCACTGTAAACCGGCGCATCCAGCGTGGGCTCGCCGCCGGTGATAGGGCTGGGCCGCTCCAGCCGCTCCGTGACCCCCGACTTCAATGCCCGCGCCATCCCCACCAGTTGCACTCGAATCTGCCGGTGCTCGGCTTTCAGCATCACCTGCATACGCGCCATCGCCTGTTCATCGCGCGGGTCCGGTCGCGTGTTGCCGAGAATCTCCAGGGTGCTCATGCACATGCGCAGGTGCCGTTGGATGGCGTCCAGTTCGGTCATGGAAATCCGCACTTCCTTGGACACCGACGGCATCAGCGAGCGCAATTGCAGCATCGCCGCATTCAAGCGGTTCAGCAGTTTGAGGTGTTCATCGTCAGTGACCGATTGGCCATTGATGATCCGGCTATAGATCGCGGCACAGTCGCGCAACGCGCTGGCCAGGTTGTAGCGCCACGAGTACACCGCATACAGCGGCAGGGCGAAGGAGAACGCCAGGGCCAGCACGATACCGATCAGGATGTCGACCGTGCGCCACAAACCATCCGAGATCGGATTGTCACCGTGCCCGGCGACGATAAACACCGTGATCGCCGACAACAGCGCGATGTAGCCGCCCTTGCCGATGGCGTGATAGGAAAAGAACCCGCACACCACCGACATCAACAGGTAAGTCAACAGCGGTTGGCCGAAGTAGGCCTGTTGCACCACCAGCAACAAGCCGACGCTGGCGCCGATCAAGGTGCCGTAGGCGCGCTCCACGGCTTTCTTGCCGATATTGCCGTGGTGCTGCAAGCCACCGATCACAATCAGCATGGTCACCGACGCCCATTCACCATGGGGCAGGTTGATGCCGGTGGTCAGCAGGATCGTCGCCAGCAGGCCAATGGACACGCGCACGGCGTGGATCAGCTTGGCGTGGCGATAGCGTCGGTACGGGTCGAGCAGGGGGCGCAGCAGGCGCCGGGCGAAGAGTGGCAGGTTCATCAGTACTAAAGTGGCCTCGGTTTTGGAGATGTACACAATCCAAATGTGGGAGGGGACAAGTCGAAACGTCGCACCGCCCCTCCCACATTGAGATCGGTATTGCCCTTAGAAGATATAGTCGGTGGTCAGGAAGCTTGAGTCGCGGTTGCGCAGAATGTCGCTGACCAGCGCCTTGTTGCTGTCCTGGAACTTGGTCGCCACCAGGGTGCGGATCGAAAACACGCGCAGCGCGTCATGTACCGACAGCGTGCCCTCGGCCGAGTTCTTGCGCCCGTTGAACGGGAACGTGTCCGGCCCGCGCTGGCACTGGGCATTGATATTGATGCGGCCGACCTGATTGGCAAAGGTGTCCACCAGGCGCCCGACTTCCACGGCGTTGGTGCCGAAAATACTCAATTGCTGGCCGAAGTCCGAGTCGAGTACGTACTCGATCACCGTCTCCAGATCACGGTAGGGCACGATGGGCACCACCGGGCCGAACTGTTCCTCGTGGTACACGCGCATCTGCGGGTTCACCGGGTACAGCACCGCCGGGTAGAAGAACGAACCCCGGCGGGTACCGCCATTGGCGTTCACCACCTGGGCGCCGTGTTGTTGCGCATCGGCCACCAGCTCGTTGAGGTAATCCACCTTGCCGACTTCCGGCAGCGGTGTCAGTGAAACGCCGTCTTCCCAGGGCATGCCGGGCTTGAGGGTCTCCAGTTTGCGGTTGAATTTCTCGATGAAGCTGTCGACCACGTCTTCATGCACAAACAGGATTTTCAACGCGGTGCAACGCTGGCCATTGAAGGACAGCGAGCCGGTGACGGCCTCGCTGACGGCGTTGTCCAGGTCCACCTCCGGCAGCACGATGCCGGGGTTTTTCGCATCCAGGCCCAGGGCGGCACGCAAGCGGTGCGGCTTGGGGTGCAGCTTTTTCAAGTCACTGGCGGCCTTGTTGGTGCCGATAAAGGCAAAGATGTCGATCTTGCCGCTGGCCATCAACGCACTGACGGTCTCGCGGCCGCTGCCGTAGATCACGTTGATCACCCCGGCCGGGAAGCTGTCGCGGAAGGCCTCCAGCAACGGTCGAATCAACAGCACACCGAGCTTGGCCGGCTTGAACACCACGGTGTTGCCCATGATCAGCGCCGGGATCAGCGTGGTAAACGTCTCGTTGAGCGGGTAGTTATAGGGGCCCATGCACAGCGCCACGCCCAGGGGCACGCGGCGGATTTGCCCGAGGGTGTCCTGTTCCAGCTCGAAGCGGCTGCTGCGGCGGTCGAGTTCCTTGAGGGCATTGATGGTGTCGGTGATGTAGTCGCAGGTGCGGTCGAACTCTTTCTGCGAGTCCTTGAGGTTCTTGCCGATCTCCCACATCAGCAGCTTGACCACTGCGTCGCGCTGTTCGCGCATACGTCGCAAAAATGCCTCGACGTGCTGGATACGCTCCACCACCCGCATCGTCGGCCATTCACCCTGGCCACGGTCATAAGCGCGCACGGCGGCATCGAGGGCGGTGAGGGCGGTGTCGGCGTCCAGCAACGGCGTGCTGCCGATCACCACGCGGCGGTCGCCCAATTGCACCGGGCTCTGCACCTGGGCCAAGGGGCCGTTCCACACCTGCAACTGGCCGTCGACCAGGTAATCACGCTGTTCGATGGGCGCCGCCAGGCGGTATTGCTCGGGAATATCGGCGACGCTGGTGGGAAACAGCTGGTCGAGCAGGTTGCTGGTGGTCATGTCACTTCCCCTGGAATAGTTGCAAAATATGACTAGAGAGTCACCCAACACAGGGCTCTATGGCAAGGCTTGTGCGCTTTGCAGTACGCACCGGGGCGTGTGGCCTGCTCTTCGAGATAGTAGACTGCGCGCCTTTCTTGAAGGAGTTCACATGAGTCAGTACCAGCCGGGCATTCTTGCCGCACCGGTGCCTTTGCAGGCACGCCATCTGTTTTTTGTCGTGGATACCCTGGCAGCCGTGCCCGCTGCGCTGGACGCGCTGGTGCAGTTGACCGATTCGGCGGCAGTGGTCGGATTTGGCGAGCCGCTGGTAAACGCGCTGGGTGCAACGATTGATGGCTTGCGCAGCTTTCCTGCCGTGAGCGCGCCGGGCGCGCACAACCCGTCCACCCAGCAGGCACTGTGGGTGTGGCTGCATGGCATCGATCGCGGCGAGTTGCTGCTGCGCAGTCGCGCTTTCGAGAAGGCCCTGGCCCCCGCGTTTCGCCTGGTGCAGTCGACCGAAGGCTTCCGCTACAAGACGGGCTTCGACCTCACCGACTACGAAGACGGCACCGAAAACCCCCACGACGACGCCGCCGTTGAAGCCGCCTTGACCGACAGCGGCGCCAGTTTCGCCGCGATCCAGCAATGGCAGCACGACCTCGATGGTTTCGCCGCGTTGCCCGCCCAGGAGCGCGACTACATCATCGGCCGCCGCCATGGCGACAACGAAGAGCTGGAAGACGCTCCCGAATCCGCCCACACCAAGCGTACCGCCCAGGAAAGCTTCACCCCTGAGGCCTTCGTGGTGCGCCGCTCCATGCCTTGGGCCGAAAATGGCCAGGCTGGGTTGATGTTCCTTGCATTCGGCCATTCCTTCGATGCGTTCGAAGCGCAACTGCGCCGCATGAGCGGCTTGGAAGACGGGATTGTCGATGGCCTGTATCGGATCAGCACGCCGTTGACCGGTGGCTACTACTGGTGCCCGCCGACCCTCGGTGGGCGCCTGGACCTGAGTGCACTGGCAGGCTGATCGCCTTTACCTGTGGTGTGTGGCTGAACATGAAAATTCGCACAGCCACGCAATGCCCCACTGAAAAAATCCCCGGCTGCCCGTAATCTAGACACCTTTGCCACCTGTGCGGATTGTTCATGTCTTCTGTTGCCGATGGGCTGCCCCTCAATAAACGCCTGCCAGCCGTGATCGCGATCTCCCTGGGAATCGGCATGGCGACGCTGGACACGGCCATCGTCAACACGGCGTTGCCGACCCTGGCCGAAGGGATTGGCACCGATTCCGCCTCGGTGATCTGGGTGGTCAACGCTTACCAGTTGGCGATTATCGCCACGGTGCTGCCGTTTGCATCGCTCAGCGATGTGCTCGGGCACCGCCGCGTGTATCTCGGCGGGTTGCTGCTGTTTATCGTCTCGTCGCTGTTTTGCGGGCTGGCCGGCTCGCTGGTCAGCCTGACCGCCGCCCGTGTGGTGCAGGGGCTGGGTGCGGCGGCGATCATGAGTGTCAATACGGCGTTGCTGCGACATATCTACCCGTCAAAAATGCTCGGGCGTGGCCTGGGCTATAACTCGCTGGTGGTCGGGCTGGCGTTTACCCTGGGGCCCACGGCGGCGTCGGCGATTCTGTCGGTGGCGACCTGGCACTGGCTGTACCTGATCAATGTGCCGTTGGGGCTGTTGGCCCTGGCATTGGGCCTGCGTTCATTGCCGATCCTGCCGATGACCGGGCATGCATTCGACCGCCTCGCGGCCCTGCTATGTGCGGGTTTGTTCGCCTTGCTGGTGCTGGGGTTGGGCACGGCGGTGCACGGTGCGCAGGTGGCGTTAACCCTTGGCTTGATAGCAGTGGCGCTGGTGTGTGGCGCGTTACTGCTGCGCCGGCAGGCCGGTCACCCGGCGCCGATGCTGGCGTTGGATCTGTTCAAGCGGCCGGTGTTTGCCTTGTCTTCCCTCACGGCGATCTGCGCCTTCAGCGCCCAGGGCCTGGCTTTTGTGTCGCTGCCCTTTCTGCTACAGGCGATGCTGGGGCATAGCCAGGTGGAAACCGGGTTCCTGATGACGCCGTGGCCGGCGGTCGTGGCGGTCATGGCCCTGGTCGCTGGACGCCTGGCTGACCGTGTGTCCCTGGGCCTGCTGTGTGGTATCGGGCTGTTGATGTTGAGCGTGGGGATGGCCGCGTTGGCGACCTTGGGCAACGGCGCATCGGCCTTCGATATCGGCTGGCGCATGGCGCTGTGTGGTGCCGGTTTCGGCTTCTTCCAGTCGCCCAACCTCAAAGCCTTGATGACCAGTGCGCCGTTGGCGCGCAGCGGTGGGGCCAGCGGCATCGTGGCGATTTCGCGGTTGCTGGGGCAGACGCTGGGGGCGTCGTTGGTGGCGTTGTGTTTCCACCTGTCCCTGGGCAATGGCCCGCTGTATGCGCTGTGGCTGGGTTGCGTGTTTGCGCTGGTGGGCGCCGTGGCCAGCGGCCTGCGTCTGCTGCCTTACGGGAAAAAGCCGTTGTAAAACCTGCGGCGGGAGGGCTACCGTGGCGACCTGAATATTTCGGGATGTTTCAGATTTATGTCCAGCCTGGCCCTCCGCACTGCTGATACCCATTCCCGCCGCGCTGCGTTGACCTTGGCGTTATGCCTGCCCAGTGACGTGTTGCTCTATCTGCTGTTGCCCATGGAGTCCCAGGCCTTCGGCATCACGCTCGCCCAGGCCGGGGTGTTGCTGGCGGCCAACCGGCTGGTGCGGATTTTCGGTTACCGGCATGTGCTGAATTTCTACGCACGCAACGGTGATCGCCTGACCTGCATGATCGCCGCCGGTGCCGCAACGCTGTGTGCGCTGGGTAATTCGGTGTTGTCGGGTTTTGCCGCATTGTTGGGGCTGCGGCTGGTGTGGGGCCTGTGTTTTGCCGCGTTGAACCTGTCGACCCAGGTATTGGCCACCTCCGAACCGGAGGGCGCCGCGCGGCGGGCAGGGCGATCGCGGGCGTTGATCGCCTGGGGGCCGATGCTGGCGTTGCCGTTGGGTGGCTGGCTGACGCTGTGGGCCGGGCCGCGGCCGATCTTTGTGATCCTCGCCGGCTGTTGCCTGGTGGGGCTGTGGATGGCGCGCAGCCTGCCCAGCGCCGGGCATGATTTGCACAGTACCCCCGGGCGCCGCTTCCAATGGCCCGACAGCGTGGCGATGTGGTCGTTTATCGAAGGCGTGGCGCTGGACGGACTGTTTATTTTCGGCCTGTCGATCCAGGCGCAGAAGCTGCTCGGCGGCGACGCGGTGCTGATCGCGGGCGGCTTGATGGCCCTGCGTTATGTCTCGGAAATGCTCCTGAGCCCCCTGGGCGGCCGCGCGGCGCAGCGCTTTGGCGCCACCTCGATGTTGTTGCTGTTTTCGTTCATGAGTGCCTTGGCCTTGACGGCGTTCGGCAGCTATTGGGTGGTTGTCGGCGCGGCAGCGGTGTTGGTGCTGCGCGCGTTGCAACTGCCCCTGGTGACCACCTTGGTCGCCGAGCGCAACCCCGGTTCGATGCGGGTGTCGGCCCTGGCGTCCAACGCGGTATGGCGTGATATCGGCGCGGGCCTCGGGCCACTGCTGGCGGGCCTGCTGTTGCCGGTGGCCTCGGCACCCCTGGTGTTTGGCGTGGCAGGCGCTGCGATTGCGGTGAGTGCGCTGTTTTGCTGGCGTACGCGTGTGGCTGGCGACTGACTTACGCGCTTTTCAAGCCTTCCAGCCAGGTGGGGTCGAAACGGGTCTGCTCGGTGTCCATCCCCAGTGCCTGCATCTTGTTTTTATGCGCGTTCATTTCGCCGACCAACTGCGCCTGGGCGCTGGAGTTGGCATCCAGTTCATGCATCTGCGTCAGCCCCAAATGGTAGAAACGCAGCACCTTGATCGCCGTCGGGTCATTGGCCTGCACCCGCTCTGTGACGGTGTGCATCACATTGGTCACGCGCATCAGGTTGCGCTTGAGCTGCCAGCCATACACGGCCGGCGCCAGCCAGGGTTGGCTCCAGAACGGGCCGCGCACCAGGGCGAGGGTAATCAACACCCCGGCGAATACGCCGCCGACATTGAAGCGCACGTTGTCACCGCCGGGTTCGCCGAACAGCATTACCGCCAGGCTCGACAGCAGCATGGCCAAGGCCATGAACAGCACGGCTACGATCAGTGTGCTGCGGCGGGTCTGTTGGCGGTAGGTGACGGGGTCGTAGGGTTTGAGCTCGAACATCCGGTCCAGGTCTCCAGGGCGGGTAGGGAGTGGCATCTTCTCATGGCCAGCGGTCAGCGGTGGGGCAATCAAGTTGAACCATGATCTGGGGCAGTTTCTCTAAACCGGTGTACTCCCTTTGAGGTGAACCACCATGCCCGAATACAAGCAGCCACCGCCCGGTACACCCGACCCTGATCGCACCCCCGGTGAAGAAGAGCGTGACAACGATGCCTTGCGCCCCAATGACCCGAAAGAGCGTGATGCACAGGATGATGTGGAGCGCGTCGAACAAGACCTGGAAAATCTCCACGATAAAGCTCGCCCCCTATAACAGGAGACCATGATGAACAAGCGCTCGGATGGACCCCCCTCCAACGAACACGCCAGCGGCAAGGATGAGTTGGGATTTGATCCGGACTCACCGGATGTGGCAGATCCGCAGGTTGATCCGGTAGGTCCGGCCATCGCCCCGCTGGATAAAAAGGACAAGGAAGAGGCGAAAAAAAAGCCGCCCTACGATCCGTTGGGCGACTTGAAAAAATGAACTGAGCCCCGCCATTGAGCGGGGCTTTTGTTTATCTGGGCGGCATCCAGGTGACGTCGGTGATGCCGTACTTCTCTGCCCATGGGCGCGTGGTTTTTTTCACCTGTTCATGACCAACCCGGCCGATACGGCTGACATGCGCAATGTCAGCGTCAACGGCCGCCCAGTGCCACGCCTCGGCGTTGTTCATCACTTCGGCACGCACCACAAAGGACTTCGGTTGACCGTGCAGTTGGTAGTGGATGGTGTAGATTTTTGCGGTACTCATGTTGCCTCCCTGTCTTGTTATAGATGGATAGGGAACGGTTTAAAAAGGTTCACTCAAAATGACAATCTGCATGCTTGCGCGGCATAGTGACCCCTCCCTCCCGCGCCCAAGGATCGCGCCATGACCCTCCTGAACCACAGCCGTCTGTACCTGCAACGCCTGGGTTACGATTCGCCGCCACCGCCCACCCTGCAGACCCTGCGGGATTTGCAACTGCGTCATGTGTGCACCTTCGCCTTTGAAAGCCTGTCGACCCTGCTGCGCCTGCCGGTGCCGATCGACTTGCACAGCGTCGAGCAGAAAGTCCTGTTCGAGGGGCGGGGTGGGTATTGCTATGAGTTGAACCAGATGTTCCTGGCGCTGTTGCAAGAGTTGGGCTTTGATGCACGCGGCATTACCGGCCGGGTGGTGATGGGCGGGCCACCGGAGGCGCGCACGGCGCGTACCCATCGCCTGAGCCTGGTGACACTGGACGGCGTGCGTTACGTCACCGACGTCGGCTTTGGTGGCATG
This sequence comes from Pseudomonas sp. BIGb0381, assembly GCF_024809815.1. NCBI lineage: Bacteria > Pseudomonadati > Pseudomonadota > Gammaproteobacteria > Pseudomonadales > Pseudomonadaceae > Pseudomonas > Pseudomonas sp. BIGb0381. Next base: position 108,374 of record NZ_JANUEN010000005.1, on the reverse strand, counting down.
GTGCCCAGCAGTCCGTTGCAGTTGCACACACAAGCCGTTCAGGCCACGGCCCATGAGCCGTATCGCCTGACACTCAATGAGCAGGAGGGCAGCTACACCTTGTGGGCCGAGGTCGCGGGGGAATGGCGTGGCTTGTATGTGTTCGACCTGCAAGTGCAGGCAGACATCGACTACGAAATCGGTAACTGGTACGTCTCTACCCATCCAGGTTCGCCGTTCCTGGGCCAATTGAAAGTCGCACGCCTGGCAGCGGGCGAACGCCACACCTTGAACAACGCCCATTATGCGATTCACTACCTGGATCGGCCGAGTGACAAGCGCGTGATCCAGAGCGCCGACGAACTGCTGGGAGTGCTGGGCACTACTTTTGGGATTCGCGTGCCGGTTCACCCTCAGCTAGATTCAACCCTTGATGGCTTGGTAATGGCTGCCCGCCAGGAGTATTGATCTAGAGCTATCGCTGAACCGTTTTACCTCCAAGAGGGGGCAAATTTTTTCGAACCTTTGGTGCCAACCCGGGTTCGAAGCGTTTCCTGAATAATTTGCCCACCAGACAAGGAGATGTAAACGATGTCCAAACTATTCGGAAACTTCCTCAAGCATTCCTCACTGCTGGCGCTGGTCGCCGCGCCAGCCGTGGTGTTCGCCGCACCGTCCACTGACCCGATTTCTACCTTTGGGATTCTGGGCAGCTACAACGACTTCAAGCTCGAAGGCGGTAGTGAAAGTGATAAGGACCACATGCCCGAAGCCGGCCTTTTCTACAACTTCGGCAACAAGCTCACCGCCGAGTCGGGCTTTATCTACCAGGCAGGCGTGGAAGCCAAGTACGGTGAAAAGAGTGATAACACACTCAAGGAAGGCCAGGCCGACCTGGATCTCGGCTGGCGTGCCGCGCTGGATGCGCGCAACTTTGTCGACGTGATCGTTGGCGGCGGTTACAGCTGGACCCGCTATGAGCTGGACTCGAACGACTACGACATGGAACTCACCAACAAGTCGCCGTTCGCCAAGGCAGCCTTGGGCTACAACCATCAGTTCGATGACATGACGCTGCGTTTTGAAGCGGGTGCGCGTCGCACCCTTGATGGTCGTACGAAGCTCAAGGTGGACGGCGTGGGCAGCGACACCGTAGACCTCAAGGACCGCACCAACCCTTACGCCGAAGTCAGCCTGCTGATGAACCAGAAGGGCGACCTGCCGGTGATGGCGGGCCTTTACTACACCCGCACCGAATACAAGCTGGACGGTGATTCCGAAGTGGCCGATAACACCCGGCTCAAGCGGGATGAATACGGGGTCAAGGTAGGCATCGCGTTTTAACGCGGTTGCAACGTAAAACGCCCCGAACATTCGGGGCGTTTTTTTTAGAGCTATTGCAGGTCAGCCCAGAACGCAAAAACGGCGCCCGAAGGCGCCGTTTCTGTTGACTCACATACCGCTAAGCGATCAAACCCCCAGCACCGCGTGCTGCACCAGGGTGAGCAACGGTTGTGGGTACACGCCGAGGAAGAAGGCGAGCAGGGCGATAGCCAGCAGCATCACACCACCGGCTTTCTGTTCCCAGTGCAGCTCGGCATCCACACGGCGCAGGTTTGGCTCGATCAGGTATAGGGTGACCATCACGCGCAGGTAGTAGAACACGCCGATGGCACTGCCCAGTACCAGGGACGCAACCAGCCACCACTCGTGGGCTTCGACACCGGTAGCGACGATGTAGAACTTGCCGATGAAACCCGCAGTCAGCGGGATACCGGCCAGGGACAGCATCATCACGGTGAGTACGGCGGTCAGGTACGGACGGCGCCAGAACAGGCCGCGGTATTCGTACAGGGCGTCGGCGTCACGGCCTTTGTAAGGCGAGGACATCAGGGTGATCACGCCGAACGCGCCGAGGCTGGTGATCACGTAGGTGACCAGGTACACGCCGATGGCTTCCACGGCCAGGCCTTTGCTCGCCACCAGGGCGATCAGCAGGTAGCCGAAGTGAGCGATGGACGAGTAACCCAGCAGACGCTTGAGGTTGTTCTGGGTCAGCGCCAGCAGGTTGCCGAACAGGATCGACGCGATGGCAATCACGGTCAGCACGTTGCTCAGCACGCCGGTGTTGGCGGCAGGCGAGATCTGGAACAGACGCACCATCACCGCAAACACAGCGACCTTGGACGCGGTCGCCAGGAACGCCGCCACCGGCGCCGGGGCGCCTTCGTACACGTCCGGGGTCCACAGGTGGAACGGCACCAGGGAGAGCTTGAACGCCAGGCCGATCAGCATCATCGCCAGGCCCAGTTGGGCAATCGGCGCCGGGCTGTTGGTGGCGGCCAGGGCGTGACCGATACCGGTGAAGCTCAGGCTGCCGGCTTCGGCGTAGAGCAGGGCCATGCCGAACAACAGGAACGCGGAACCGGCGGCCGACAGCACCATGTACTTGATGCCGGCTTCCAGGGAACGCTTGTTGAAGAAGGCGTAGGCCACCAGGCCGTAGGTCGGGATCGACAGCAGTTCCAGGCCGATGAACAAGCCGGCCAGGTGCTGAGCGCTGACCAGCACGATACCGCCGGCCGCAGCCAGCAGGATCAGCAGGTACAGCTCTTCGCGGTTGCCCGGGTAGCCGGTGCCGCCTTCGCCGAGGTAGGCGTGGGCGAGGGTGACGCAGGCGAGGGTGGCGACGAGGATCAGCGCGATATACAGCAGCGCGAAGTCATCGACCATCATCAGCGGGGTCACCGCCAGTGGCGCGACCTTGAGTGCCGGGATAATCGACAGCAAGGCCAGGTTCAAACCGGCGCACGACAGCAGGAACGTTTGTGAGTGATTGCGGCGCCAGGCGATCGCCAGCATCACCACCACGATGGTGAGGCTGGTGATCAGCAGCGGCGCAAGCGCGATAAAGTGTTGGATCGTGAATTCCATAGCGCTCTTACCGGGCCGAAGCGAGTTGAGAGAAGGCGGTGCCGAACCACTGCTGCACGCCATGCATCGTTGCGGCAGAAGTGTCCAGGAACGGTTGCGGGTACACGCCGATGTAGATCAGCAATACCGCAAGGCCGAGCACCATGATCAGTTCGCGAGCATCCATCCCTTTCAGGACGGCGTCGGACTTGGCCGGGCCGAAGTAGGCGCGGTGGATCATGATCAGCGAGTAGACCGAACCGAATACCAGGCCGGAGGTAGCAATGGCGCTGATCCACGGCGTTTGCACGAAGGCACCCATCAGGATCAGGAACTCGCCGATGAAGTTACCGGTACCCGGCAAGCCCAGGGAAGCGGCGGCGAAGAACAGGCTGATCGCCGGCAGGTACGCGATACGCGACCACACGCCGCCCATCTCACGCATGTCACGGGTGTGCAGGCGCTCGTACAACTGGCCACTCAGGATAAACAGTGCGGCGGCGGAGACACCGTGGGCCAACATCTGGATCACTGCACCCTGCAACGCCAGCTGGCTGCCGGAGTAGATGCCGATCAGTACGAAGCCCATGTGGGAAACGGACGAGAAGGCAATCAGACGCTTGATGTCGGTTTGCGCGAACGCCAGGAACGCACCGTAGAAGATCCCGATCAGACCGAGGGTCATGGCAATCGGCGCGAACTCGGCCGAGGCATTCGGGAACAGCGGCAGGGCGAAACGCAGCAGGCCGTAGGCCGCCGTCTTCAGCAGGATACCGGCCAGGTCCACGGAACCGGCGGTCGGCGCCTGGGCGTGAGCGTCAGGCAGCCAGGAGTGGAACGGCACCACCGGCAGCTTCACCGCGAAGGCGATGAAGAAGCCCAGCATGAGGATGTACTCGGTGGTCAGGGACATCTTGGTTTTCAACAGGTCGGCGTAGTTGAAGGTAATCACGCCCGTGCTGTTGAAGTTGACCAGTACCAGGCCCAGGATCGCCACCAACATGATCAGGCCGGAAGCCTGGGTGAAGATGAAGAACTTGGTCGCCGCGTAGATCCGGGTTTTCTTGCCGTCCGAAGAACTGTGACCCCAGAGCGCGATGAGGAAGTACATCGGCACCAGCATCATTTCCCAGAAGAAGAAGAACATGAACAGGTCGAGGGCGAGGAACACGCCGACAACGCCGCCCAGGATCCACATCAGGTTCAGGTGGAAGAAGCCCACGTGACGCTGGATCTCTTTCCAGGAGCAGAGTACCGAGAGGATACCCAGCAGGCCGGTCAGCAGGATCATCAACAGCGACAGGCCATCGAGGGCCAGGTGCACGTTGATGCCGAAGCGCTGGATCCACACGTGCTTGAATTCAAGCGCGAACGTCGGATCGACACCCGGTGCCGGAGCAAATGAATAGTCGCCATGGGCCCACAGCCAGAGGCCGAGTGCGAGTTCCAGGGACATGGTCAGCAACGCAATCCAGCGGGGGAGGGTGGCGCCGAAGCGTTCACCCATCCAGCAGAGCAGGCCGCCGATAAAGGGGATCAGGATTAGCCAGGGCAGAATCATGACGGGCTCGTTTCCTTTCGCAAGTTCGCAAAGTTCATATCAGACCGCTACCACAACGATGGCGCCGATCACCAGCACGGCACCGGCCGCCATGGAAGCTGCATACCAACGCAATTGGCCAGTCTCGGTACGGCTCAGGGCGGTGTGACCGCCTTTGGCCGCGCGCGGGATCAAACCGATGGTCTGGTCGAGCGGGTCTTTACGCAGCACGTGACTGATGGCCAGGTATGGCTTGACGAACAGTTTGTCGTAGATCCAGTCGAAGCCCCAGGCCGCGAACCACCAGGCCGAGAGGAAACGGCCGATGCCACTGTTGGCCACGGCGGTCACGAAGCGACGCTTGCCGAGGAACAGCATGGCCGCCAGCAGGATACCGGCGATGGCAATGGCGCCCGAGGCGATTTCCAGGCTGTGCTTGGCGGCGCCGCCGGCATGGCCGGCGCTTTCCGGCAGTACACCGGCCAGTGGCGGGGTGATCAGGGCGCCGATGAAGGTCGACAGGATGATCAGCACCGACAGTGGCAACCAGTGGGAGATGCCGTGGCCTGCGTGTGCTTCGGTCTTGGCTTCACCGTGGAAGGTGATGAAGATCAGGCGGAAGGTGTACAGCGAGGTCATGAACGCACCCACCAGGCCTGCGTACAGCAGGTTCTGGTTACCGCTGGCAAAGGCTTCCCAGAGGATTTCGTCCTTGGAGTAGAAACCGGCGGTCACCAGCGGCAGGGCGGCCAGGGCGGCACCACCGACGATGAAGCTGGCGTAGGCCAGTGGCAGTTTCTTCCACAGGCCGCCCATCTTGAAGATGTTCTGCTCGTGGTGGCAGGCAACGATCACCGCACCGGAGGCCAGGAACAGCAGGGCCTTGAAGAAGGCGTGGGTCATCAGGTGGAAGATCGCCGCGTCCCAGGCGCCGACGCCCAGGGCCAGGAACATGTAGCCGATCTGGCTCATGGTCGAGTAGGCGAGGATACGCTTGATGTCGGTCTGCACCAGCGCGGCGAAGCCGGCCAGTACCAGGGTCACGCCGCCGACGATGCCCACCAGGTGCAGGATGTCCGGCGCCAGGGTGAACAGGCCGTGGGTACGGGCGATCAGGTAGACACCGGCGGTAACCATGGTTGCGGCGTGGATCAGTGCCGACACCGGGGTAGGACCGGCCATCGCATCCGCCAGCCAGGTTTGCAGCGGCAGTTGCGCGGATTTACCCACGGCGCCGCCCAGCAGCATCAGGGTCGCCAGGGTGATCCAGAAGTCGCCGACCTGGAATTTCTGCGGTGCCAGCACCAGCAGTTCCTGGATGTTCAGCGTGCCCACCTGTTGGAACAGGATGAACAGGCCGATGGCCATGAACACGTCGCCGATCCGGGTGACGATAAATGCCTTGAGTGCCGCGTTACCGTTGTTGCGGTTGCTGTAGTAGAAACCGATCAACAGGTACGAGCACAGGCCCACGCCTTCCCAACCGAAGTACAGGAACAACAGGTTATCGCCGAGCACCAGGAACAGCATGCTGGCGATAAACAGGTTGGTGTACGAGAAGAAGCGCGAGTAGCCCGCTTCACCGCGCATGTACCAGGACGCGAACAGGTGGATCAGGAAGCCCACGCCGACGACCACGCCGAGCATGGTGATCGACAGGCCGTCGACGTAGAGGGCGAAGTTGGGCTTGAAGCCTTCCACCGACATCCACTGCCACAGCACCAGGGTGTAGTGACCACCTTCCGGCGGCGCCACGTTGAATTGCCAGATGACGTAGGCGGCGACAATGGCCGACAGGCCAATGGAGCCCACACCGATCAGGGCAGAAAGGTTTTCCGACCAGCGTCCGCGAGAGAACGACAGCAGCAGGAAACCGATCAGGGGAAATACGAAAGTCAGAAAGATCATGTTCATCCGCGCATCTCACTGGCAGCGTCGATATCAAGCGTGTGGAAGCGACGATACAGTTGCAGCAGGATCGCCAGGCCGATACTGGCCTCGGCGGCTGCCAGGCTGATCACCAGGATGAACATCACTTGTCCATCCGGCTGGCCCCAACGTGCACCTGCAACGATGAACGCCAGTGCCGCAGCGTTCATCATGATTTCCAGGCTCATCAACACGAACAGAATGTTACGGCGAACCATCAGGCCGACCAGGCCAAGACAGAACAGGATGCCGGCGACCGCCAGACCATGCTCCAAAGGGATAGCAGGCATCGTCATTGCTCCTTGGCTTCGTTACGGCCCAAGTGGAAGGCGGTGATGGCTGCGGCGAGCAGCAGCATCGAAGCCAGTTCGACCACCAGCAGGTACGGGCCGAACAGGCTGATGCCCACGGCTTTCGCGTCCACGGTGGTGTGGCCGATGGCCTGGCCGCTCTGGTGAGCGAACAGCACATACAGCAGTTCACCCAGCAGCAGCGCTGCGAGGACAACCGGGCCGAGCCAGATGCCGGGCTTGAGCCAGACGCGTTCCTGGGCGACCGAGGCCGGCCCGAGGTTGAGCATCATCACCACAAACACGAACAGCACCATGATGGCGCCGGCGTAGGCGATCACTTCGAGCACACCGGCGAACGGCGCGCCGAGGCTGAAGAAGGTCATGGCCACGGCGATCAGCGAAATGATCAGGTAGAGCAGGGCGTGCACGGGGTTGGTGTTGGTGATCACGCGAAGCGTGGACACCACTGCAATACCCGATGCGAAATAGAAAGCGAATTCCATCTTTCTTCCTTAAGGCAGCAAGCTCTTCACGTTGATCGGCTCGGCTTCGTTTTGTGCGGCGCCTTTCGGCTTACCGGCAACGGCCATACCTGCAACACGATAGAAGTTGTAATCAGGGTTTTTACCGGGACCAGAGATCAGCAGATCTTCTTTCTCGTACACCAGGTCCTGACGTTTGAACTCGGCCATCTCGAAATCCGGTGTGAGCTGGATCGCGGTGGTCGGGCAAGCTTCCTCGCAGAGGCCGCAGAAAATGCAGCGCGAGAAGTTGATGCGGAAGAAGTCCGGGTACCAGCGACCGTCTTCGGTTTCAGCTTTCTGCAGGGAGATGCAACCCACCGGGCACGCCACGGCGCACAGGTTGCAGGCCACGCAACGCTCTTCGCCATCGGGGTCGCGGGTCAGTACGATGCGGCCGCGATAGCGCGGTGGCAGGTACACCGCTTCTTCCGGGTATTGCAGGGTGTCGCGCTTGCGAAAGCCATGGCCGAAAACCATCACCAGGCTTCGCAACTGGGTACCGGTACCCTTAACGATGTCGCCAATATATTTGAACATGGGTCAAATCCTCACTGAACCGCGCCCGCTGGCGTGTTCAACAACACAACGGCAGCAGTCACCAGCAAATTGATCAGGGTCAGCGGCAGGCAGAAACGCCAGCTGAAATCCATCACCTGGTCATACCGTGGACGCGGAATGGAAGCGCGCAGCAGGATAAACAGCATGATGAAGAACACGGTCTTCAGGAAGAACCAGAAGAACGCCAGCTGCGGCAGGATGCCGAATGGACCGTGCCAGCCGCCGAAGAACAGCGTGACCAGCAGGGCCGAGATCAAGATGATGCCGATGTACTCACCGACGAAGAACATGCCCCATTTCATGCCGGCGTATTCAATGTGGTAACCGTCGGCCAGTTCCTGTTCCGCTTCCGGCTGGTCGAACGGGTGACGGTGAGTCACGGCGACGCCGGCGATGAAGAAGGTACAGAAGCCGAAGAACTGCGGAATGATGAACCACAGGTTCTGCGCCTGGTACTCGACGATGTCGCGCATGTTGAACGAGCCGACCTGCACCACGATGCCCATCAGCGCCAGGCCCATGAACACTTCGTAGGACACGGTCTGGGCCGAGGCCCGCAAGCTGCCCAGCAGGGCGAACTTGTTGTTGCTCGACCAGCCGGCGAACAGCACCGCGTAGACCGACAGGCCAGCCATGGCGAAGAAGAACAGCAGGCCGATGTTCAGGTCCGCCACGCCCCAGGTCGGGGTAATCGGGATGACTGCGAACGCGATCAGCAAGGCGCTCATGGCCACGACCGGTGCCAGGGTGAAGATTACCTTGTCGGCAAACGGCGGGGTCCAGTCTTCCTTGAAGAACATCTTCAGCATGTCGGCAGCGATCTGGAACATACCGAACGGGCCAACGCGGTTCGGACCGTAACGGTCCTGCCACCAGCCCAGCAGGCGACGTTCGACGAAGCTGAGCAGGGCGCCCGCGACGACCACGGCCAACAGGATCACGATGGCCTTGACGACCGAGATGATCACGTCGATCACTTCAGGGGTGAACCAGGTCATTGCGCTGCCTCCTGCAGACCGTCAACGGTTTTGCCAAAGATCGCAGGCGGGATACCGGCGAGGCCTTTAGGCAGTGCAACCAGGCCGGCACCCAACGCTTCGTTGATGCGCAGCGGCAGACGCAGGGTCTGGCCGGCCACGGTCACGCTGAGCAGGGCACCGTCGTTGACGCCCAGGCGGTCGGCTTCGGACTTGGCCAAGGACACGTAGGCTTCGGGAATGCGCTCTTGTACCGGCGCGGCCTTGGAAGAGGTCTCTTCGCTGCCGAACAGGTGGAAGAGCGGCACAACCTGCCAGGTGCCCTGGGCCGGGTTGAACGGGCGCGGGACCGCAGCGAACCAGTTCAGCGCGTCGCCCTGGGGTTCGATCAGGCGGGTGCCCGGGTCGCCGGCGCGGATATGCCCACCGACTTCGTCCTGGAACTTGTTCCAGGCCTGCGGCGAGTTCCAGCCCGGCGACCAGGCAAACGGCACCTGCTGACGTGGCTCGACCGAACCCGAGTAACCTTCCATGGAGAAGGCGAACGCGGTGTCGTTGTCTTGCGGCGTACGCGGTTCGTGCACGCTGATGTCGGCGCGCATGGCGGTACGACCGGAGTAACGCAGCGGCTCACGGGCGAGCTTCATGCCCTTGATGCGGAACGCGGCGGACGGTGCGGCGTCGACGATACGCGCCAGCTGCGGCGCGCTCGCGGCGGCGGCGGCGGTCACGTGGTCGAGCTGGGTCCAGTCGATCGGCTGGTTCAGCAGGGTCGCGCGCAGGGCATGCAGCCAGCGCCAGCCTTCGTGAACCAGGATGCTGGCGTCCATGTACTTCGGATCGAACACCTGGAAGAAGCGCTGGGCGCGGCCTTCCTGGCTGACCAGGGTACCGTCGCCTTCGGCGAAGGTGGCGGCTGGCAGTACCAGGTCGGCACGGTCGCTGGTGGCGGTCTTCTGGTGGTCGGCGACAATCAGGACCTTGGCGGCGTTCAGCGCAGCGTCAACCTTGGCGGCATCGGTGCGGGTGTACAGGTCGTTTTCCAGCACCACGATCGCATCGGCAGTGCCCTCGATCACGGTTTGCAGGGCCGCGTCCAGGGACTCGCCACCGAGCATGGCCAGGCCGAGGCTGTTGGCTTCCGGCACCACCAGGCTGATGGAGCCGTTCTTGTCGCGCAGCTTCAAGGCCTTGGCGATGTTGGCGGCGGCTTCGATCAATGCCTTGGAACCCAACGAGGTACCGGCAATGATCAATGGACGCTTGGCTGCCAGCAGGGCGTCGGCGATGCGTTGGGCCAATTCGACGGCTTCAGTGTCCAGTCCTTCAACCGCTGGTGCGCTGGCGTCGAGGGCGTGGGCCACGGCGAAACCGAGGCGCGCCAGGTCGTCCGGTGCAGCGTGGACGCATTCTTCGGCGATGTCGTCGAGCTTGGTTTCAGCGAGGCTTGCGATAAACAGCGGGTTCAGCGCGTGCTGGCCGATGTTTTTCACCGCAGCGTCGAGCCAAGGCTGTACGCGCATGGCGTCGGCCATGTCTTCAGCCTTGCCTTTGACCGATTGACGCAGGGACAGCGCGATACGCGCGGCGGTCTGGGTCAGGTCTTCACCGAGCACGAAGATGGCATCGTGGTCTTCGATGTCGCGCATGTTCGGCACCGGCAGCGGGCTGTCGTTCAGCACCTGCAGGACCAGGCGAATGCGCTCCAGCTCACCGGCTTCGATACCGGAGTAGAAGTGCTCGGCACCCACCAGCTCGCGCAACGCGTAGTTGCTTTCGAGGCTGGCGCGGGGCGAACCGATACCGACGATGTTGCGGCCGCGCAGCAGGTCGGCGGCTTTATCCAGCGCCGCGTCCAGGCTCAGCTTGGCGCCATCGGCCAGCAGTGGCTGGCGTGGGCGGTCTTCGCGGTTGACGTAGCCATAGCCGAAACGGCCACGGTCGCACAGGAAGTACTGGTTGACCGAACCGTTGAAGCGGTTTTCGATGCGACGCAGTTCGCCGTAGCGCTCGCCGGGGGAGATGTTGCAACCGCTCGAGCAGCCATGGCAGATGCTTGGCGAGAACTGCATGTCCCACTTACGGTTGTAGCGCTCGGAGTGAGTCTTGTCGGTGAACACACCGGTCGGGCAGACCTCGGTGAGGTTGCCGGAGAACTCGCTTTCGAGCACGCCGTCTTCAACGCGACCGAAGTACACATTGTCGTGGGCGCCGAATACGCCGAGGTCGGTGCCGCCGGCGTAGTCTTTATAGAAGCGTACGCAGCGGTAGCAGGCGATGCAGCGGTTCATCTCGTGGGAAATGAACGGGCCCAGTTGCTGGTTCTGGTGGGTACGCTTGGTGAAGCGATAACGGCGCTCGTTGTGGCCGGTCATCACCGTCATGTCTTGCAGGTGGCAGTGACCCCCTTCCTCACAGACCGGGCAGTCGTGGGGGTGGTTGGTCATCAGCCATTCGACCACACTGGCGCGGAACGCCTTGGATTCATCATCGTCGATGGAGATCCAGGTGTTGTCGGTGGCTGGGGTCATGCAGGACATGACGATACGACCACGGGTGTCGTTTTCGTCGGTGTACTGCTTGACCGCACACTGGCGACAGGCACCGACGCTACCAAGCGCGGGGTGCCAGCAGAAATAAGGGATGTCGAGGCCTAGTGACAGACACGCCTGTAACAGGTTGTCCGCCCCATCGACTTCGAGCGCTTTGCCGTCTACGTGGATAGTGGCCATGGTTCAAAGTTCTTCGTTGGCCCGTTGTCAGCGGGCGTGGCTAATGGAATCTTGTTGTTCATGTGCATCTACACAGCCTTGACGGCGTCAGCACATGAGAAAGCGAAGGGCACGGACCCTTCGCTTTTTAAGCGTTACGCGCCGACTACGATCGGCCTTGCCAGAGGCGGGACGGCGGCGCTGGTAGGCGCGATGCCGGCTTCGAACTCCGAGCGGAAGTATTTGATTGCGCTGCCCAATGGCTCCACGGCGCCCGGTGCGTGAGCACAGAAGGTCTTGCCTGGGCCGAGGAAACCGACCAGCCCCAGCAGGGTCTCGATGTCACCCTCGCGGCCTTCGCCATTTTCCAGGGCCATCAGCAGCTTGACGCTCCACGGCAGGCCGTCGCGGCATGGGGTGCAGAAGCCGCAGGATTCACGGGCAAAGAACTGCTCCATGTTGCGCAGCAGCGAGACCATGTTCACGGTGTTGTCCACCGCCATCGCCAGGCCGGTACCCATCCGGGTGCCCACCTTGCCGATGCCGCCGGCATACATCTGTGCGTCAAGATGCTCGGGGAGCAGGAAGCCGGTGCCGGCGCCGCCTGGCTGCCAGGCCTTGAGGGTGTAGCCGTCGCGCATGCCGCCGGCGTAGTCCTCGAACAGCTCGCGTGCGGTCACGCCGAATGGCAGTTCCCACAGGCCAGGGTTCTTGACCTTACCGGAGAAGCCCATGAGCTTGGTGCCCATGTCTTCGCTGCCTTCGCGGGCCAACGATTTGTACCAGTCCACGCCGTCGGCGATGATCGCCGGCACGTTGCACAGGGTCTCGACGTTGTTCACGCAGGTCGGCTTGCCCCACACGCCCACGGCGGCAGGGAAGGGCGGCTTGGAACGCGGGTTGGCGCGGCGGCCTTCGAGGGAGTTGATCAGTGCGGTTTCTTCACCGCAGATGTAACGCCCGGCGCCGGTGTGCACGAACAGTTCGAAGTCAAAACCCGAACCGAGGATGTTCTTGCCCAACAGGCCTGCGGCCTTGGCTTCTGCCACGGCACGGTTGAGGTGCTTGGCGGCGGTGGTGTATTCGCCGCGCAGGAAGATGTAGCCACGGTAGGTTTTCAGCGCGCGGGCGCTGATCAGCATGCCTTCGATCAGCAGATGGGGCAGTTGCTCCATCAGCATGCGGTCTTTCCAGGTGTTGGGTTCCATTTCATCCGCGTTGCACAGCAGGTAGCGGATGTTGATGGACTCGTCTTTGGGCATCAGGCCCCACTTCACGCCCGTGGGGAAGCCTGCACCGCCGCGACCCTTGAGGCCGGCGTCCTTCACGGTCTGGACGATGTCGTCCTGGGCCATGTCGGCGAAGGCCTTGCGCGCAGCGGCGTAACCGTTCTTGGCCTGGTACTCGTCGAGCCATACCGGCTCGCCGTCGTCACGCAGGCGCCAGGTCAGCGGGTGGGTTTCGGCCGAACGCTTGATCAGGTTGGCCGGGCCGAAGGAAGTCAGGGTCATGGGTAGCCCTCGAGCAATTGGGTCACGCCAGAAGGCTGCACGTCACCGAATGTGTCGTCGTCGATCATCAACGCCGGCGCCTTGTCGCAGTTGCCCAGGCAGCACACCGGCAGCAGCGTGAAGCGGCCGTCCGGGGTGGTTTGGCCGAGGCCGATGCCCAGCGTGTTCTGGATCTCGCTGACCACTGATTCGTGGCCACCGATGTAGCAGACCATGCTGTCGCACACGCGAATGATGTGACGGCCGACCGGCTGGCGGAAGATCTGGCTGTAGAACGTCGCCACGCCTTCAACGTCGCTGGCGGGGATGCCGAGGATCTCGCCGATGGCGTAGAGGGCACCGTCCGGCACCCAGCCACGTTCCTTCTGGACGATCTTCAAGGCTTCGATCGACGCCGCGCGCGGGTCTTCGTAGTGATGCAGCTCGTGCTCGATGGCCGAGCGCTCGGTTTCACTCAGGGTGAAACGGTCTGTCTGGATAAGCGTGCTGTTCATGCTTAGCGGTCCACGTCGGCCATAACGAAATCGATACTACCCAGGTACGCAATCAAGTCCGCGACCATCTCGCCTTTGATCACCGAAGGGATCTGCTGCAAGTGGGCGAAGCTTGGGGTACGAATCCGGGTGCGGTAGCTCATGGTGCCGCCATCGCTCGTCAGGTAATAGCTGTTGATACCCTTGGTCGCTTCGATCATCTGGAAGGATTCGTTGGCCGGCATTACCGGACCCCACGAAACCTGCAGGAAGTGCGTGATCAGGGTTTCGATGTGCTGCAGCGTGCGCTCTTTCGGCGGCGGCGTCGTCAGCGGGTGATCCGCCTTGTACGGGCCGGCCGGCATGTTGCGCATGCACTGCTCGATGATCTTCAGGCTCTGGCGCATTTCTTCGACGCGCACGATGCAACGGTCGTAGGCGTCGCCATTGGCCGCCAGCGGGACTTCGAACTCGAAGTTCTCGTAGCCGGAATAGGGGCGCGCTTTACGCAGGTCGAAGTCGCAACCGGTCGAACGCAGGCCGGCACCGGTGACGCCCCATTCCAGGGCCTCTTTGGTGTTGTAGGCGGCAACGCCGATGGTCCGACCCTTGAGGATGCTGTTGTCCAGGGCGGCTTTCTGGTACTCGTCCAGGCGCTTGGGCATCCAGTCGATGAATTCCTTGACCAGGCGTTCCCAGCCATTCGGCAGGTCGTGGGCGACACCGCCGATGCGGTACCAGGCCGGGTGCAGGCGGAAACCGGTGATGGCTTCGATGACCTTGTAGGCGCGCTGGCGGTCGGTGAAGGTGAAGAACACCGGGGTCATGGCGCCGACGTCCTGGATATAGGTACCCAGGAACAGCAGGTGGCTGGTGATCCGGAAGAACTCGGCCATCATGATGCGGATGGTGTCGACGCGGTCCGGGACCTTGATGCCGGCCAGCTTCTCGACCGATAGCACGTACGGCAGGTTGTTCATCACGCCGCCGAGGTAGTCGATACGGTCGGTGTACGGGATGAAGCTGTGCCACGACTGGCGCTCGGCCATCTTCTCGGCACCACGGTGGTGGTAGCCGATGTCCGGTACGCAGTCGACGATTTCTTCGCCGTCCAGCTGCAGGATGATGCGGAAGGCACCGTGAGCCGAAGGGTGGTTCGGGCCCAGGTTGAGGAACATGTAGTCCTCGTTGGTGCCGGAACGCTTCATGCCCCAGTCTTCCGGACGGAAGCGCGCGGCCTCTTCTTCAAGTTGCTGCTTGGCGAGGTTGAGGCTGAACGGGTCGAATTCGGTGGCGCGGGCAGGGAAGTCCTTGCGCAGCGGGTGACCTTCCCACGTTGGCGGCATCATGATGCGCGTCAGGTGCGGGTGGCCCGGGAAGTCGATACCGAACATGTCCCAGACTTCGCGCTCGTACCAGCTGGCGTTGGGCCAGATACCGGTCACGGTCGGGATGCTCAGGTCGCTCTCGGACAGTGCGACCTTGATCATCACGTCGCTGTTACGTTCCAGCGACATCAGGTGATAGAACACGGTGAAATCGGCGCCGCTCGGCAGGCCTTGGCGCTTGGTGCGCAGGCGCTCGTCCACGCCATGCAGGTCATAGAGCATGACGTACGGCTTGGGCAGGTTGCGCAGGAAGGTCAGGACTTCGACGAGCTTGGCGCGCGCCACCCACAGCACCGGCATACCGGTGCGTGTGGCCTGGGCGGTGAAGGCGTCAGGGCCAAAACGGTTATTGAGTTCGACGACCACATCCTGGTCGTCTGCCTTATAAGGCGGGATGTACAGAGCACTGCCTGTAGTCATGGTTTTTTATCGCTTTCGGTCAACGTAAAGAATGAAGCCAGGTTTTCGTTCTATAAAAGAAGCGGTGCTGGATCAGACTTCGTCGGGGCTGCGCAGGTTGGTGACTGCGATTCGCTGTTCGCGGCGCTGTTCCTTTTGCGACGGCATCTCGGCGCGGTACACGCCTTGATCGCCGACGACCCAGGAAAGCGGGCGACGCTCCTTGCCAATCGATTCCTGCAACAGCATCAAGCCTTGCAGGAATGCTTCGGGGCGGGGCGGGCAGCCAGGCACGTAGACGTCCACGGGCAGGAACTTGTCCACCCCTTGAACCACGGAGTAGATGTCGTACATGCCACCGGAGTTGGCGCACGAACCCATGGAGATAACCCACTTTGGCTCGAGCATTTGCTCGTAGAGACGCTGAATGATCGGCGCCATCTTGATAAAGCAGGTACCGGCGATAACCATGAAATCCGCCTGGCGCGGCGATGCCCGGATAACTTCGGCGCCAAAGCGCGCGATGTCGTGGGGCGCCGTGAAGGCGGTGGTCATTTCCACGTAGCAGCACGAAAGACCGAAGTTGTACGGCCACAGGGAGTTCTTACGTCCCCAGTTGACCGCGCCACTCAGCACGTCTTCCAGCTTGCCCATGTAGATGTTTTTGTGGACTTGGTCTTCTAACGGATCGGAAACGGTTTCCCGTTCGCCGATGGGGTACTGCTCGTTAGGAGCATCCGGGTCGATCCTGGTGAGATTGTATTGCATCGCCAAAGCCTCATTGTTTCAGCTTCGCTTGCCGCTTACGACGAGCTTCCGGAGCCCAATCAAGGGCGCCCACTCGAAATAGGTAGACAAGGCCTGCCAACAGAATTGCTATGAAAACGAGAGCTTCGACGAATCCGGTCCAGCCGCTTTCGCGGACGGACACAGACCAGGCAAAGAGAAAGAGGGCTTCGATATCGAAGATCACGAAGAGCATCGCGACCAGATAGAATTTGGCTGAGAGCCGCAAGCGGGCGCCACCTGTAGGCAGCATGCCGGATTCAAACGGTTCATTCTTGCTGCGGCCCCAGGCTTTTGACCCGAGGAGGCTGGAAACACCGAGCATGAAGGCGCAAAGGCCGACAACACCGAGGAGGAAAATGGCAAAGCCCCAGTTGTGGGCCATGAGTCCTGTCGCTTCGGTCATGCTGGAAATCCTTAACAGAGAGCAAAGGTCTCTGAGCTCGAAAAAGTAACGATGCAGTGACGATATGTCGCACTGCAATCAATCGCTGTGATTTTATGGCTAAACACCGGGCAAGTAAAATTCCTAGGGCGAAATTATTCGATGGAATAAGCACATAGTGCACCTTCTTGGGGCTGTAGCCCTTGCGGGGCGGGCATTAGCGGGCATTTTATCAAATGTGTTTTGTTTAACCTGTAACGAAGTTTTTATGTGCCAAATGATAATGAATATTGTTTGCGTGGGGTTTAAGCGATTGTTTCTCATGCAGCGGAGTAAGTTGCCGTTACTTGCCTGATTAGCGCTAGTTGTTGGAGCGGATCTTTTAACCGATTTATCTGCAACGAATAGCGCTCTGGATCAAGGTTTTGGACAAAATCTTCAGGTTGCATGCGTTCCCTTGTGGGAGGAGGCTTGTAAAGGATGTCTCCGGTTTCAAACGTAAAGGATGTCTCCGGTCTGTACCGGGGCAAGACCGTTCCCACATTTTGCCCTTTTGCCCTTATTGAATCAGTGAGATGCGTACCGGCAAAAAAACGCCCCGAACCAGTCGGGGCGTGATTGTCGTGCGGCACTGCGGTTAGCTCTTTAACGGGTCCGCAGTGGCCGTGTACTCACATCGATCAGTGGAACTGCTCTTCTTCGGTCGAGCCGGTCAGCGCGGTCACGGACGAGGTGCCGCCCTGGATCACGGTGGTCATGTCGTCGAAGTAGCCGGTGCCCACTTCCTGCTGGTGGGCCACGAAGGTGTAGCCCTTGGCGGCGTCAGCGAATTCCTGCTCCTGCAGCTTCACGTAGGCGGTCATGTCGTTGCGGGCGTAGTCGTGCGCCAGGTTGAACATGCTGTGCCACATGTTGTGAATGCCGGCCAGGGTGATGAACTGGTGCTTGTAGCCCATGGCGGACAGTTCGCGCTGGAACTTGGCGATGGTTGCGTCGTCCAGGTTCTTCTTCCAGTTGAAGGAAGGCGAGCAGTTGTAGGACAGCAGTTGGTCCGGGTATTCCTTCTTGATCGCTTCAGCAAAGCGACGCGCTTCGTCCAGGTCCGGCTTGGCGGTTTCGCACCAGATCAGGTCGGCGTACGGCGCGTAGGCCAGGCCGCGGGCGATGGCCTGGTCGAGACCGGCGCGCACTTTGTAGAAACCTTCCTGGGTGCGTTCGCCCGTCACGAACGGTTGGTCGTACGGGTCGCAGTCCGAAGTCAGCAGGTCCGCAGCGTTGGCGTCGGTACGGGCCAGGATGATGGTCGGCGTGCCGGCAACGTCAGCCGCCAGGCGGGCAGCGGTCAGTTTCTGCACGGCTTCCTGGGTCGGTACCAGTACCTTGCCGCCCATGTGGCCGCATTTCTTCACCGAAGCCAGTTGGTCTTCGAAGTGCACGCCGGCAGCGCCAGCTTCAATCATGCTTTTCATCAGCTCGTAGGCGTTCAGTACGCCACCGAAACCGGCTTCGGCGTCGGCCACGATTGGCGCGAAGTAGTCGATGTAGCCTTCGTCGCCCGGGCCTTTACCGGCTTTCCACTGGATCTGGTCGGCACGACGGAACGAGTTGTTGATGCGCTTGACCACGGTCGGCACGGAGTCCACCGGGTACAGCGATTGGTCGGGGTACATGGATTCAGCGGAGTTGTTGTCCGCTGCCACTTGCCAGCCGGACAGGTAGATCGCCTGGATACCGGCTTTCACCTGTTGGACTGCCTGGCCGCCAGTGAGGGCGCCCATGCAGTTGACGAAATCTTTCTCGGGGCGGAAGGACGGCTTGGCACCTTGGGTGACCAGCTTCCACAGCTTCTCGGCGCCGAGTTTTGCAAAGGTGTGCTCAGGTTGAACCGAGCCACGCAGGCGGACGACGTCAGCAGCGGAATAAGCGCGGGTTACGCCTTTCCAGCGTGGGTTTTCAGCCCAGTCTTTCTCGAGGGCTGCAATTTGCTGTTCGCGTGTCAGTGCCATGGGGGAAAACCTCGTCGCATAGGTCTAGGTGGAAAATTCCATTTGCCAGCCACGTAGTGAATGCGTGGTTATGGCTGCTCGCTGACCAGAAGCTCAGGTGTTCAAGTTGAGTTCGACGGGGTAGGCGACGGGATGAACGACGGCTCAAGGGGGGGGAGTTGAGCAGGTAAGGGCGAACTGCGAACGGTCTTCGGGCGTCGTGGGCCTTTGTACGATCCATCAGTGTGTAGCCGGGTTACCTGGTTAGCTTCCGTCCCTCGGGACAACTTCGTTCCAGTCGCAACCTCGTCAAACACGCCTTGTGGGCGGTACAGACACGAATCGGCTCGGGTGGGTAGCTTGGAGCGTCGATCCGAAGGCCCTTGCCAGGGCCCCTGATTAGCGGGAGCGAGGCCATCATGCCCATGCTTTTTTGGATCGTCAAATGTTTTGTAGTGCTTTTTTTGTGGCACTACATCTTTAGTCTAATACGACTCATCAGTCAGTTTTTGGTGCTTCAGTTCAGGGTGTCGACCTTAACCCGCAACGTCAGGTCATCACGGCCCTGGGTAGAGTAGCTGCGGGTTGTAGAGGATTTATCGGCCTGGGTCTCGCGGTTGATGCCGGCCAGGGGGATCCATTCGCCAAGGCGCCCGCTGACGCTTGTGTCGGTACTTTGCACATTCACTACATCGGGACGTTCCTGGCTCATGCGGTCACGGTTGGTACTGATCGCCAAATGCACGGTCTCGCCGGTGACGCTGGCGGTGACGTAGACGCCCTGGGTGACGTTGCGGTACTGGGTCTGGTTCTGCGGGCGACCGTAGGCGTCGGGCTGGGTCGTGGTCAGCGGCACGCTCTGGCCGACCTGGATCAGCGCAGGCACGCCTTCGCTGGCCTGGATCTGCTGGATGCCGCCGTCGCGGCTGGCGGTGCCGTAGCTGATGATGCGGGTCTGGCTGTCGCCGCTGTTCTGCTGGTTGTTTTCGTTGGTGTCGACGGTGATCAGCAGGCGCTTGGCCGGTGTGTCCAGTTGGGCGAGCAGTGCACGCAGATCCTGGATCTTGCCGGGGGCGGCGTTGACAATTAGCTGGTTGCCGTAGGCGCTGACGGTGCCGTCCTTGCCGATGAAATTCCGCGCCACGGGGAGCAGGTCGGTGCTGGTGCGGTTGCTCAGGTTGACGACTTCGGTGTCGGCCATGGCCGAGCAACTGGCAGTCAGGAGGAGGGCGGTGAGCAGGGTGCGTAGGGACATGTCCGTTATCTCTGCGAGTCATTTAGGCTTGATAGTGCCAGTTTGTCGGCCTGGTGGGTCGCAAGTTGAATCGTAGACGGCAAAATGCCCTGACATGGCAGGGCATTGTTGGTGTTGCTGAAATAGCCATCGGGGGCAAGCCCCCTCCCACATTTTGACCGAGTACATCCTTGGGGATGCGGTCAAGTGTGGGAGGGGGCTTGCCCTCGATGGCAGCGACGCGGTCTCGAATCAGCCCCCGCGCACCATATCGACATGGGGAATCCCGACTTCCAGGAATTCCTCGCTGACGATCTTGAAGCCCAGTCGCTCATAGAACGGCGCCGCATACACCTGCGCACTCAGGAACTGCTTGGTCTGGCCGCGTTGCTCGGCGGCGCCAATCACCGCTTCCATCAGCTTGTCGCCGACCTTCAGCCCGCGCCAGTCCTTGAGCACCGACACACGGCCGATCTCGCCGCTGGGTAGCAGGCGCGCGGTGCCAATCGGAAAGTCGCCTTCGAATGCAAGGAAATGCACCGCGTCTGCGTCGTCCGCGTCCCACTCCAGTTCAGGTGGGACCGATTGTTCAGCGATAAATACCGCTTCACGAATGCGCCGAATCTCGGCGATATCCTTATGCCAGTCCGCGACACTTACGTGAATCTTATTCATCAGCAAACCCCAGGCTTCCTTGCTTGACCAGCTCGCACAGCAGGTCGCGGGCGTCTTCGTCCAACAGCCATTCGCCGAGGTTTTCGGCGTGCAGTGCATCGGCGGCGCAGACCAGTTTCAGCAGCTCGCGCAGTTTGCCCGGCAGGTAGCGGCTCTGGCCGCTGGCAAACAGCAATACGTCATCGTCGACTTCCGACCAGGCCATGCGCGCGCTTGGATTGCGCACCAGGATCGCGCCGTCTTGCAGGCTGCTGATGAAGTCGTCTTCGCCCAGTTCTTCGCCCGCCACCAGTTCCGGGTAGCGCGGCTCGGTCATGAATTGGCCGAACCAGGTCAGTAGCATGCGCTCGTCGCTCATGTGCTCGGCCAGCAGGCTCTTGAGGCGGTCGAGGGCGTCGCTTTGGATCTGGTGCGGGTCGCTGACCGGCTGCGCGTCGGCGTCGGTGTAGCGCTCTTCGTCGGTCAGGTACTGGGCGAGGAAGTCGGTGAAGTGAGTCAGTACTTCAGCGGCGCTTGGTGCGCGAAAGCCCACCGAGTACGTCATGCAGTCATCTTCGGCGATGCCGAAATGCGCCAGGCGCGGCGGCAGGTAGAGCATGTCGCCCGGTTCCAGCACCCATTCGGCGCTTTCTTCGAATTCGGCGAGGATGCGCAGGTCGGCGTGTGTCAGCAGCGGGCTTTCGGAGCTGCACATCTGGCCGATCTTCCAGTTGCGCTTGCCCTGGGCTTGCAGCAGGAATACGTCGTAGTTGTCGAAGTGCGGGCCTACGCTGCCGCCGGGGGCGGCGAAGCTGATCATCACGTCGTCGATGCGCCAGCTTGGCAGGAAGCGGAACTGCTCCAGCAGCTCGGCCACTTCTGGGACGAACTGGTCGACCGCCTGTACCAGCAGGGTCCACTCGCGCTCAGGCAAGGTGCTGAAGGCGTCTTCGGCGAACGGGCCGCGGCGCAGTTCCCACGGGCGTTCGCCGTGTTCGATCACCAGTCGCGATTCGACTTCTTCTTCCAGGGCCAGGCCGGCGAGTTCGTCGGCGTCGATCGGGCTTTCGAAGTCAGGGATCGCCTGGCGGATCAGCAGCGGTTTTTTCTGCCAGTAGTCGCGCAGGAATTCCCGTGCCGTGATGCCGCCCAAAAGTTGAAGAGGGATGTCAGGATTCATGTGTAACCTATTGAAAAAAAGCACTTTTCAGACTGGAATAAAAACGCCCGGCGCGGCCGGGCGTCTCAAGGGGGCTAGCGCGAATCAGATGCGCTTGGCTTGCTCTACAGCGTTTCCGATGTAGTTGGCCGGGGTGAGCAGCTTGAGCTCGGCCTTGGCCGCGGCTGGCATGTCCAGGCCGTCGATGAAAGTTTGCAGTGCTTCAGGGCTGATGCCCTTGCCACGGGTCAACTCTTTCAGCTTCTCGTAAGGGTTTTCGATGTTGTAGCGGCGCATCACGGTCTGGATCGGCTCGGCCAGCACTTCCCAGCAGGCGTCCAGGTCAGCGGCGATTTTCTGCGCGTTGAGCTCCAGTTTGCTGATGCCCTTGAGGCTGGCTTCGTACGCGATCACGCTGTGGGCAAAGCCCACGCCGAGGTTGCGCAGTACGGTGGAGTCGGTCAGGTCGCGCTGCCAGCGGGAGATCGGCAACTTGCTGGCCAGGTGCTGGAACAGGGCGTTGGCGATGCCGAGGTTGCCTTCGGAGTTTTCGAAGTCGATCGGGTTGACCTTGTGCGGCATGGTCGACGAACCGATTTCACCGGCAATGGTGCGCTGCTTGAAGTAACCCAGGGAGATGTAGCCCCAGATATCGCGATCGAAGTCGATCAGGATGGTGTTGAAGCGCGCAATGGCGTCAAACAGCTCGGCGATGTAGTCGTGCGGTTCGATCTGCGTGGTGTACGGGTTGAAGCCCAGGCCCAGCTCGTCTTCGATGAAGGCGCGGGCGTTGGCTTCCCAGTCGATCTCAGGGTAGGCCGACAGGTGGGCGTTGTAGTTGCCGACGGCGCCGTTGATCTTGCCCAGCAGCGGGACTGCGGCGACTTGAGCGATCTGGCGCTCCAGGCGGTACACCACGTTGGCGAGTTCTTTGCCCAGGGTGGTCGGCGACGCTGGCTGGCCGTGGGTACGCGACAGCATCGGCACGTCGGCGAAGCGGATGGCCAGCTCACGGATGGCTTCGGCGGTCTGGCGCATCAGCGGCAGCATCACGTCATCACGGCCTTCGCGCAGCATCAGGGCGTGGGACAGGTTGTTGATGTCCTCGCTGGTGCAGGCAAAGTGGATGAATTCGCTGACCTGGGCCAGTTCCGGCAGCTTGGCCGCCTGCTCCTTGAGCAGGTATTCGATGGCTTTGACGTCGTGGTTGGTGGTGCGCTCGATCTCTTTCACACGCTCGGCGTGCTCCAGGGAGAAGTTTTCCGCCAGGGTGTTGAGCACAGCGTTGGCTTCGGCGGAGAACGCCGGCACTTCGCTGATGGCGGGGTGAGCGGCCAGGCGCTGGAGCCAGCGCACTTCAACCAATACACGAGCACGGATCAGGCCGTATTCGCTGAAAATAGGGCGCAGGGCCTGGGTTTTGCCGGCGTAGCGGCCGTCAACAGGGGAAACCGCAGTGAGCGAAGAGAGCTGCATGGGGTGTTCTCGGACAGTCGGGCAACGAAATGGGGCGCGTATCATACATGAAAAAATTCGCCGGTCCGTTGCCAACTGACCGGCGTATTACGCGTAACGGCTTGAAAACAGCCTGTTGGTGCGACTTATTCGTTGCGCATCAACGGGTAAAGCTCTTTGAGCAATTTGCGTCGGCTGATCACCAGTTGCCAACGATGACCGCCCAATTGCCGCCACAACCGCGCCGAACGAATACCGGCCAGCAGCAGGGCGCGGATTTTCGAGGCGTTGTTCGGTTGCTGCAGGTTGCGCATGTCGCCGTGCACCTGGATTCGCTGGCGCAAGGTGCTCAAGGTGTCCTGGTACAGCGCACCGCAGGCAGCGATCACGTTTTCGTGGGCCGGGCCGAAGTGCTCTACCTGGGACTGGATCTGGGGCAGGCGTTTGCCGATGGTTTCCAGCATGTCCTCGCGCTTGGCCAGTTGGCGCTCGAGGCCGAGCATCGACAGGGCATAACGCAGCGGCTCGCGCTGCAGGGTGCTGGGGTCGCGCTCCAGGGCGCCGATCAGGGCGCGGTAGCCTTCACGCAGTGCGAGGTCGTCGCCCCCGTAGACTTCCAGGGTGTCCTTGGGGTCGCGGATCAGCAGGCTGCCGAGCATGCAGGTCAGGCCGGCTTCGGTAACCTGGCCGGTCTTGGCGATCTTGTCCACCAGCACGGCGGAGAGAAACACCCCGCCGAGTGCCGTCAGTTGCTCCTGGGTTGGGCTCATGCCGGGTTGCTCCAGGCTTCGGCGACTTCAATCACGCCGCCGCCCAGGCAGATTTCGCCGTCATAGAACACCACCGACTGGCCAGGGGTGACCGCACGTTGCGGGTCATCGAAAGTGGCGCGGTAGCCGCTGGCGGTTTTTTCCAGGGTGCAGGGCTGGTCGCTCTGGCGATAGCGCACCTTGGCGGTCAGGCGGCGCGGGGTGCTCAGGTCGATCGGGTTGACCCAATAGATCTCCGAGGCCAGCAGCGCGCCCGAGAACAGCAGCGGGTGTTCATTGCCCTGGCCGACGATCAGCACGTTGTGTTCCAGGTCCTTGACCAGCACGTACCACGGCTCTTCGCCGGCGTCCTTCAAGCCGCCGATGCCCAGGCCCTGGCGCTGGCCGATGGTGTGGTACATCAGGCCGTGGTGACGGCCGATCACTTCACCCTCGGTGGTCTTGATCTCACCCGGTTGCGCCGGCAGGTACTGCTTGAGGAAGTCGCTGAAGCGGCGCTCGCCGATAAAGCAGATCCCGGTGGAATCCTTCTTCTTGGCGGTCGCCAGGCCGTGTTGCTCGGCGATCCTGCGGACTTCGGGCTTTTCCAGTTCGCCCACCGGGAACAGGGTCTTGGCGATCTGCTCGCCGCCGACGGCGTGCAGGAAGTAGCTCTGGTCCTTGTTCGGGTCCAGGCCCTTGAGCAGTTCGGTGCGGCCATCGATGTCACGGCGGCGCACGTAGTGGCCAGTGGCAATTAAGTCGGCGCCAAGGATCATGGCGTAGTCGAGGAACGCCTTGAACTTGATTTCGCGGTTGCACAGGATGTCCGGGTTCGGCGTGCGACCGGCCTTGTATTCGGCCAGGAAGTGCTCGAACACGTTGTCCCAGTACTCGGCGGCGAAGTTGGCGGTGTGCAGCTTGATACCGATCTTGTCGCACACGGCCTGGGCGTCCGCCAGGTCGTCCATGGCGGTGCAATATTCCGTTCCATCGTCTTCTTCCCAGTTCTTCATGAACAGGCCTTCCACCTCATAACCCTGCTCCATGAGCAGAACGGCGGAAACGGAAGAATCCACGCCGCCGGACATGCCGACGATGACGCGCTTCTTTTGTGTGTCAGAAGGGGCTGGATCACGCATAGGGTTTCAACGGGTGTCTTGAAAAAGGACGCGATTCTAGCAGGCCTGGGCCCGCAAGGCTAAAGAGAAGGGCGGATCAATTCCAGACTGTGACGCTGGCCGGCCAGATAATCATCGATACAGCGGATGATCAGCTCGCTGCGCCAGTCGTCGCGCACGGCCATCAGCTCGTCACGGGTCAGCCAGCGGGCGCGCAGGATGCCTTCGTCGAGTTGGTAGTCCGGGTGGTGTTTCAAGGCCTTGGCGATGAAGCACACGCGCTGGTAGGTCACGCCGTTGCTGGGGGCGGTGTACAGGTAGATGCCGACGATGCCCGTGGCGTCCACGTCCCAGCCGGTTTCTTCGAGGGTTTCGCGCACGGCGGCCTCGGTCAGGGTTTCATGCGGGTCGAGGTGGCCGGCGGGCTGATTGAGCACGGCGCGGCCGCCCTTGAGTTCTTCGACCATCAGGAATTTGCCGTTGTCTTCGACGATGGTGGCGACGGTGATGTGGGGTTGCCAGGTCATGGGATGCCTCTCGATTCAGGATGCCGCACAGGCTTGGGGCTGGGTTGCAGTCAGTGTGTGAGGGGGGCTTGCCCCTCACACAGGGATGATGCATAAGCAATCTGCATGATGCGCCTGACATTTTATGATTTTACCGATTTAAGCTCCCGGTGCAGCTTATCTCTCCAGAACCCTTGCCTTGGAGAGTGTCATGCACCCGATTGCCGATAAAAGCTACGAAGTGCGCCTTACATCGCCACTGCCCATTGCCTTCATCCTGCTGTGGAGTTCCGGCTACATCGGCGGTGCGTTCGGTGTGCGTTATGGCGAGCCCTTCACCATGACGTTCTATCGGTTTGCCTTGGCTGCCCTGGTGTTCCTGGGAGTTGCACTCGCCATCAAGGCGCAATGGCCGAAACGGCTCGCCCCCTACCTCCATGCTGCGGCAGTGGGGCTGCTGTTGCAGGCCTTGCAGTTCGGCGGCCTTTACACCGGCATCAGCCAAGGCGTTCCCGCAGGGCAGGCGGCATTGATCGTCGGGCTGATGCCGGTGTTCGTCGTGATCGGTGCCTATTTCTGCCTGGGTGAGCAATTGAGCTGGCGCGACCTGCCGGGTTCGATCCTGGGCGTTGGCGGCGTGGGCATCGTCGTGGCCGGCAGCTTTTTTGGCTCCGAGGCGTCAGTGGTTGGTTACGGCGCGGTGGGCTTGGCGCTATTGGGTATCACGCTTGGCACCCTCTATCAAAAACGCTTTCTTGGCGGGGTGAATCTATGGGTGGGTTGTTTCATTCAGATGGTCACCGCGTCACTGGTCATGTTGTTGCTGGCATACACCACCGAAACCATGCAGGTCACCGAGTGGGTTCCATTCGCAGCGTCGGTGGCCTGGATCACGCTGATGAACTCCGTGGGTGCGCTGACGCTGCTGTATTTGATGATTCGACGGGGGGAGGCGAGTAAGGCGACGAACTTGTTTCATGTGATTCCGGCGGTCACGCAGATCATGGCGTCATTGGTGTTGGGTGAGGTGCCGAGTGGGGTTGCGCTTGTGGGGTTTGTTGTTTCAGGGACGGGGGTTTATTGGATGAATCATGTGCGCGCCAAGTAGGTAGTCTTGACAGGTATAGCGGGTGCCTTGCACTAATAGCGGGGAATATTTACTCACTCGCATGGGTATGGCATGAGAGTCAATCTTGATATTCAGTCGCTGCGCAGTTTCCTCAAGGTCGCAGAACTGGGCAGTTTCACCCGGGCCGCGCAAGCGTTGAGCCTGACCCAGCCGGCAATCAGCCAGCAAATTCGACGACTTGAGGATTTGCTGGGTGTCGAGCTTTTTGCTCGCGACAATCGGCATGTATTGCTCACTCTCGAAGGAGAGCGCTTGACCGGCTATGCCCAGCAGATGGTCAGCGTCAACGACAAGGTGGGGAGCCTGTTTGATACCAGTCGCACTCAAGAGTTCGTGACGCTGGGTATTCCCGAATATTTCAGCGAGGAAATCCTGCAGCGCGTTATTCCTGCTCTGGCGCTTGAATTACCTTCAGTGCGAATTGTGGTCAAGGTCGCGCGTTCCCTGTTGCTTGCGGAGGCGTTCAGTGAGGGACGAATCGATATTGGCTTGATGATTGATGAGTTGCCAAAAGTCGCTGGCGTGCCTTTGCATGCACTTTCGTTGATGTGGCTGGGTGGCGAGTGTGC
Source organism: Pseudomonas sp. BIGb0381 (assembly GCF_024809815.1). Taxonomy (NCBI): domain Bacteria; kingdom Pseudomonadati; phylum Pseudomonadota; class Gammaproteobacteria; order Pseudomonadales; family Pseudomonadaceae; genus Pseudomonas; species Pseudomonas sp. BIGb0381. The sequence goes on along the minus strand of NZ_JANUEN010000005.1, from coordinate 81,447 downwards.
GGCAGCCCCCATGGACGGGCAGGAAGTTTCGCTGGCCCTGTTCAAGGCGCCCTGCGTGTTCAGGAGCCTGGCGATTCGTCGTTTGGAGGAGAGTGGCATCAGGTGGCGCTGCGTGTATGAGTCTGAAGACCTGATGTCGCTGCGTTCAGCGGTCCAGGCGGGAGTCGGTGTGACGCTTTTACCCTGGTTTGCCCAGGTGCCGGGCTTGAAAAACGTCGAAGCGCTCGCGCATTTGCCTGCGCTGCCGGGGTTTGGGGTCGAACTCAAGCAGAGGGCGGGCTGGGAGCCTTGGTATAAGCCGCAGTTCCTGGCGATTATCGAGGCCGCGTGGCGCGAGGAATACGGCGTTGCATAAGCCCTGAAAACACAAACCCCGGCACTTGGCCGGGGTTTGTGATGCATCCTTACAACCTTACTTCAACTTGGCAATCGCCGCGTTGAGGGTGTTGCTTGGGCGCATGGCCTTGCTGGTCAGCTCTGGGTTCGGCGCGTAGTAGCCGCCGATGTCCACTGGCTTGCCCTGTACGGCATTGAGCTCGGCAACGATGGTTGCTTCGTTCGCGGCCAGGGTCTTGGCCAGTTCGCTGAATTGACCTTGCAGTGCAGTGTCTTCGGTCTGGGCGGCCAGGGCTTGGGCCCAGTAAAGCGCCAGGTAGAAGTGGCTGCCGCGGTTGTCGATGTTGCCGACTTTGCGCGATGGCGACTTGTTGTTGTCGAGGAACTGGCCGGTGGCCTGGTCCAGGGTCTTGGACAGTACCAGGGCTTTCGGGTTGTTGTACGTCACACCCAAATGCTCGAGGGAAGCAGCCAGGGCCAGGAACTCGCCCAGGGAGTCCCAGCGCAGGAAGTTCTCTTCCAACAGCTGTTGCACGTGCTTCGGAGCCGAACCGCCGGCGCCGGTTTCGAACAGGCCACCGCCATTCATCAGCGGCACGATCGACAGCATCTTGGCGCTGGTGCCCAGTTCCATGATCGGGAACAGGTCGGTCAGGTAGTCGCGCAGTACGTTGCCGGTCACCGAGATGGTGTCCAGGCCCTTGCGGGTGCGCTCCAGGGTGAACTTCATCGCGTCGACCGGCGACATGATGCGGATGTCCAGGCCTTCGGTGTTGTGGTCTTTCAGGTAAGCCTGAACCTTCTCGACAACAACGCCGTCATGTGCGCGCTTAGGGTCCAGCCAGAAGATGGCCGGGGTGTTGCTGGCGCGGGCACGGTTGACGGCCAGTTTGACCCAGTCCTGGATCGGCGCGTCTTGGGTCTGGCACATGCGGAAGATGTCGCCCGCCTCGACTTTCTGTTCCATCAGCAGGTTGCCCTTGCTGTCGGTCACGCGGACGACGCCGTCAGCCTTGACCTGGAAAGTCTTGTCGTGGGAACCGTACTCTTCGGCTTTTTTCGCCATCAGGCCAACGTTTGGCACGCTGCCCATGGTGGTAGGGTCGAAGGCGCCGTTGGCCTTGCACTCTTCGATCACCGCCTGGTAGATGGTGGCGTAGCAGCGGTCCGGGATCACGGCCTTGGTGTCGTGCAACTGGCCGTCGGTGCCCCACATTTTGCCGGAGTCACGGATCATGGCCGGCATCGAGGCGTCGACGATGACGTCGCTCGGCACGTGCAGGTTGGTGATGCCTTTGTCGGAGTTGACCATCGCCAGGGAAGGGCGGGCGGCGTAGACCGCCTGGATGTCAGCTTCGATCTGCGCTTGCTGCTCGGCCGGCAGTGCCTTGATGCGGGCGTACAGGTCGCCGATGCCGTTGTTCAGGTTGAAGCCGATCTGTGCCAGCACGTCTGCGTGCTTGGCCAGGGCGTCTTTATAGAACTCGGCAACGATCTGGCCGAACATGATCGGGTCGGAGACCTTCATCATGGTGGCTTTCAGGTGGACCGACAGCAGCACGCCTTGTTTCTTGGCGTCTTCGATTTCAGCGGCGATAAAGCTGCGCAGCGCGTTCTTGCTCAGTACGGCGCTGTCGATGATTTCGCCGGCCTTGACGTTGGTCTTTTCTTTCAGGACGGTGGTGGTGCCGTCTTGGGCGACCAGCTCGATTTTGACCGCGTCAGCGGCTTCGATCTGTACGGCTTTTTCGCTGCCGTAGAAGTCGCCGTTGCTCATGTGGGCAACGTGGGACTTGGAGTCGGCAGCCCAGGCGCCCATCTTGTGCGGGTGCTTGCGAGCGTAGTTCTTGACCGACAGCGGCGCGCGGCGGTCGGAGTTGCCTTCGCGCAGTACCGGGTTCACGGCGCTGCCCTTGACCTTGTCGTAACGTGCACGGGTTTCTTTTTCCGCGTCGGTGGTTACGGTTTCCGGGTAGTCCGGCAGGGCATAGCCCTGGGCCTGCAGTTCCTTGATCGCCGCTTGCAGCTGAGGTGTCGAGGCGCTGATGTTAGGCAGCTTGATGATGTTGGCTTCAGGGGTAACGGCCAGGTCGCCCAGTTCGGCGAGGTGGTCCGGTACGGCCTTGGTGCCCAGTTGCTCGGGGAAGCTTGCGAGGATGCGCCCTGCGAGGGAGATGTCGCGGGTTTCCACGGCAATATCAGCGGAAGCGGTGAAGGCCTCTACGATAGGCAGCAGTGAATAGGTGGCGAGGGCTGGGGCTTCGTCGGTGAAGGTGTAGATGATCTTCGAGCGGGTGGGCATATTCGGATTAACTCTCTTCTTTGCTGAAAGCGTGCGCAGAAACTCGAGATGCGCCGGGTGGAGCGCGTTCGTTCAAAGTCATCCATGAGCGAAAGGTCGAGGTTTCTTCGCGGTGATGTTGGGTTGCATCAGTCGAGCGTCAAGCGGGTGGACTATTGTATTAGTCCTGCTTTGTAGCGGAGGGCCCTGTTCCAGAGCGGTCTGCCGTCGTGACTCTTTGGTCAGCGGCGGCATTATACATAGGTCGCTATGCTTACGCCGAGCCTTCATACAAAAGGTGTGTCGTCCATTGGTCTAAAGGTCGCAGGTACCGGATTACGCCTAAAGTCGCACGATGTGCTCAAGATTGGCGCTTTTCCCTTTGCTTTCAGGCTTGTAGGCGACAATTTATGCTGTTTTCGAGGCAAATGAGCATGGCGCGAGGTTTCAGTCGCCATTTATCTGGAGTAGGCTCGGACGCAGCCAGATGTTCAATCCATAGATGGAGTTCAGCATGGGATACAAGAAGATTCAGGTTCCGGCAGTCGGCGACAAAATCACCGTCAATGCAGACCATTCTCTCAATGTTCCTGACCAACCGATCATCCCTTATATCGAAGGTGACGGTATTGGCGTCGACATCAGCCCGGTGATGATCAAGGTGGTCGACGCAGCTGTTGAAAAGGCTTACGGCGGCAAGCGCAAAATCTCGTGGATGGAGGTGTACGCCGGCGAGAAGGCGACCCAAGTCTACGACCAGGACACCTGGCTGCCCCAGGAAACCCTGGATGCGGTCAAGGATTACGTGGTGTCCATCAAGGGTCCGCTGACCACCCCGGTCGGCGGCGGCATTCGTTCGTTGAACGTGGCCCTGCGTCAGCAACTCGACCTCTACGTGTGCCTGCGCCCGGTGCGCTGGTTCGAGGGTGTGCCCAGCCCGGTCAAGAAGCCAGGCGACGTGGACATGACCATCTTTCGCGAAAACTCCGAAGATATTTACGCCGGGATCGAGTGGAAGGCCGGCTCGCCGGAAGCGACAAAGGTCATCAAGTTCCTCAAGGAGGAAATGGGCGTTACCAAGATTCGTTTCGACCAGGATTGCGGCATTGGTATCAAGCCGGTATCGCTGGAAGGCACCAAGCGCCTTGCGCGCAAGGCCCTGCAGTATGTAGTGGATAACGATCGCGACTCGCTGACCATCGTGCACAAAGGCAACATCATGAAGTTCACCGAAGGCGCCTTCAAGGAGTGGGCCTACGAAGTGGCGGCTGAGGAGTTCGGTGCGACCCTGCTGGATGGCGGTCCGTGGATGCAGTTCAAGAACCCGAAGACCGGCAAGAATGTCGTGGTCAAGGATGCCATCGCCGATGCCATGCTCCAGCAGATCCTGCTGCGTCCGGCTGAGTATGACGTGATCGCGACCCTCAACCTGAACGGCGACTACCTGTCCGACGCCCTGGCGGCAGAGGTGGGTGGTATTGGTATCGCTCCGGGTGCCAACCTGTCCGACACCGTGGCCATGTTCGAGGCGACCCACGGTACCGCGCCCAAGTATGCGGGCAAGGACCAGGTCAATCCGGGCTCATTGATCCTGTCGGCGGAAATGATGCTGCGTCATATGGGCTGGACCGAAGCGGCAGACCTGATCATCAAGGGTACCAACGGCGCTATCTCGGCCAAGACGGTGACTTATGACTTCGAGCGCCTGATGGATGGCGCGAAGCTGGTGTCGTCGTCGGGCTTTGGGGATGCGCTGATTTCGCATATGTAAAGGTGTGTCACAAAAAAACCGGCCATCCCAAGTCGATTGGGTGGCCGGTTTTTTATCGCATTTCACTCGCTTCGCGGGGGTCAGGCCGTTTGTTTCTTTTCTTTATGAGCGGTTGATGGCGTGTTTTTCTCATGTGTTTCAGCTTTCACTGCATCGATGTTCACGGCGTGCAGCCCTTTCGGTCCTTGAATGATTTCAAAGCTCACAGCTTGGCCAGCCTTCAGCGTTTTATACCCATCCATGATAATCGCTGAGTAGTGCGCAAAAAGGTCCTCGGTTTTACCCTCTTCATTAACAAAACCATATCCCTTGGCATTGTTGAACCACTTGACCTTGCCACTGATCTTGACGCCAGACATACCCATATCCCTCTGCACCAGACTCCATCACTGGAGTATCATCCAGTTTATCCGTCCTAACCCGAATAAATAAGGTTGACTGCGCGGACCTTTTTTACCCACTGTGGGTTCTATTGGTTGTAACACCGATTTGCCGATAGTCAAGGCGACCGGGTGGTCAGGAGTTGAAATTCTGACAGGTCGCCCCCACCACTGTATTTGAACCACTGACGAACCTTTCTTTCCATGCATGCAATCAGCCAGATTCGACTAACATTCAATCAGGATCGACCGGATCACGAACACGATGACGACGGTTCTGCAGGCATTGCTGTTCAGGAGGCCAAGCCTGCTTTACAGGCGCCGCCGATGTACAAGGTGGTTTTGTTCAACGATGACTACACACCGATGGATTTCGTGGTCGAAGTGCTCGAGGTGTTTTTTAACCTGAACCGCGAGTTGGCGACCAAGGTAATGCTGGCCGTTCACACAGAAGGACGGGCAGTATGTGGAGTGTTTACCCGTGACATCGCCGAGACAAAGGCCATGCAGGTCAACCAGTACGCCAGGGAAAGCCAGCATCCGCTACTCTGTGAAATCGAGAAGGACGGTTAACGCCGACCACTTGGGTATGAGGTGAAGCTATGTTAAACCGCGAGCTCGAAGTCACCCTCAATCTTGCCTTCAAGGAGGCTCGTTCGAAGCGTCATGAATTCATGACCGTCGAACACCTGCTGCTGGCACTTTTGGATAACGAAGCTGCCGCCACGGTTCTGCGTGCGTGCGGCGCCAATCTCGACAAACTCAAGCATGACCTGCAGGAGTTTATCGACTCCACCACGCCACTGATCCCCGTGCATGACGAGGACCGCGAAACCCAGCCAACCCTGGGCTTCCAGCGGGTATTGCAGCGTGCTGTTTTCCACGTACAGAGCTCCGGTAAGCGTGAAGTCACGGGCGCCAATGTGCTTGTGGCGATCTTCAGCGAACAGGAAAGCCAGGCAGTGTTCCTGCTCAAGCAGCAGAGCGTTGCCCGTATTGATGTCGTCAACTACATCGCCCACGGTATCTCCAAGGTGCCTGGGCACGGCGATCATTCCGAGGGTGAGCAGGATATGCAGGACGACGAGGGTGGTGAGTCCTCTTCTTCAAGCAACCCGCTGGATGCCTATGCCAGCAACCTCAATGAGCTGGCGCGCCAGGGGCGGATCGATCCGTTGGTGGGGCGTGAACTCGAGGTCGAGCGTGTAGCGCAGATCCTTGCGCGCCGTCGCAAGAACAATCCGTTGCTGGTGGGTGAGGCGGGCGTGGGTAAGACCGCGATTGCCGAAGGCCTGGCCAAGCGCATCGTCGACAACCAGGTGCCGGACCTGCTGGCCAACAGTGTCGTCTACTCCCTTGACCTGGGCGCGTTGCTCGCCGGGACCAAGTACCGTGGCGATTTCGAGAAGCGTTTCAAGGCCCTGCTCGGCGAGCTGAAAAAACGCCCGCAGGCGATCCTGTTCATCGACGAGATCCACACCATCATTGGTGCCGGCGCGGCATCCGGTGGGGTGATGGATGCTTCCAACCTGCTCAAGCCGTTGCTGTCGTCGGGTGATATCCGCTGCATCGGTTCGACCACCTTCCAGGAATTCCGTGGCATCTTCGAGAAAGACCGTGCCCTGGCGCGTCGCTTCCAGAAAGTCGACGTGTCCGAGCCCTCGGTTGAAGACACCATCGGCATTCTGCGCGGGCTCAAGGGGCGTTTTGAAGCGCACCACGGCATCGAGTACACCGATGAGGCGCTGCGTGCGGCCGCTGAGCTGGCGTCGCGCTACATCAATGACCGGCACATGCCGGACAAGGCCATCGACGTGATCGACGAGGCAGGGGCCTACCAGCGCCTGCAGCCGGTCGAGAAGCGTGTGAAGCGCATCGACGTACCTCAGGTCGAGGACATTGTCGCGAAAATCGCGCGGATTCCGCCAAAACACGTCAACAGTTCCGACAAGGAGCTGCTGCGTAACCTTGAGCGCGACCTCAAGCTCACCGTGTTCGGCCAGGACGCGGCGATCGACGCGTTGTCCACCGCGATCAAGCTGTCGCGTGCGGGCCTCAAGTCGCCGGACAAGCCCGTCGGTTCGTTCCTGTTCGCCGGTCCTACCGGTGTCGGCAAGACCGAGGCGGCACGGCAATTGGCCAAGGCCATGGGGATCGAGCTGGTGCGCTTCGACATGTCCGAATACATGGAGCGTCACACTGTGTCGCGCCTGATCGGTGCGCCTCCGGGCTATGTCGGTTTCGACCAGGGCGGCCTGTTGACCGAAGCGATCACCAAGCAGCCCCATTGCGTACTGCTGCTCGATGAGATCGAGAAGGCCCACCCGGAAGTCTTCAACCTGCTGCTGCAGGTAATGGACCACGGGACCCTGACCGACAACAACGGGCGCAAGGCGGACTTCCGCAATGTCATCGTGATCATGACCACCAACGCCGGTGCCGAGACGGCCGCGCGGGCTTCGATCGGCTTTACTCATCAGGATCACTCGTCTGATGCGATGGAAGTGATCAAGAAGAGCTTCACGCCGGAGTTCCGCAACCGTCTGGACACCATTATCCAATTTGGTCGCCTCAGCCATGAGGTCATCAAGAGTGTGGTGGACAAGTTCCTCACCGAGCTTCAGGCGCAGTTGGAAGACAAGCGCGTGCAGCTGGATGTCACGGAAGCGGCGCGCAGCTGGATCGCCGAAGGTGGCTACGATGCGGCAATGGGCGCTCGCCCAATGGCGCGTCTGATCCAGGACAAGATCAAGCGGCCACTGGCCGAAGAGATCCTGTTTGGCGAGCTTTCCGACCATGGTGGCGTGGTGCATATCGATCTGAAGGATGGCGAGCTGACCTTTGAGTTCGAAACCACGGCTGAAATGGCCTGATCGTTCTGCAGTAACACAAAAGGCGCCGCAAGGCGCCTTTTTGCTGTCTTGAAATGCAATTGTCAGAACAATGAAGATCCAGTGTGGGAGGGGGCAAGCCCCTCCCACAGGAACCCTCGGTGTTTGAGAAATCCCGCGCACACAAAAACGCCCGGCATAACCGGGCGTTTTGTATTGACTTGCTTAGCGAGCGCGGTAAGTGATGCGCCCTTTGCTCAAGTCATAGGGCGTCAGCTCGACGCGCACTTTGTCACCGGTAAGAATACGAATGTAGTTCTTGCGCATCTTGCCGGAGATATGCGCGGTTACGACGTGCCCATTTTCCAACTCCACACGAAACATGGTGTTGGGCAGGGTGTCGACGACAGTGCCTTCCATTTCGAAGCTGTCTTCTTTCGACATGCAGTAAAGCCCTCGGTATCCAGTGAATGGCCCGGTGCAACTGCGCCAGGCAAAAGCGGCGTGCATTGTGCCCGAAAAAGGGTGTTTAAGCCAAGGGGTTCTAGTTAAGCGTGACCCATCTTTGATTAATCAGCAGTTCTATGGGGCGATATTGGGTCTTGTAGTTCATCTTTTTGCAGTTCTTGATCCAGTATCCGAGGTACACCGCCTCGAGTTCCAGGCGCAGTGCTTCACCGATTTGCCAGAGGATCGCGAAACGCCCGAGGCTACGCCGCTCTTCGGCCGGCTCGTAGAAGGTGTAGACCGCTGACAGGCCGTTAGGCAGCAAATCGGTCACGGCGACGGCAACCAGGCGGCCGTCCGCGCGAAATTCGTAGAAGCGTGAGAACGGCAGGTCACGCACCAGGAAGGTGGAAAATTGGTCGCGGCTCGGTGGGAACATATCGCCGTCGGCGTGGCGCTGCTCGATATAGCGCTGGTACAGGTCGAAGTATTCTTCGGTGAATCGTGGTTTGGCAGCCGTCACCGTCAAGTCGGCGTTGCGCTTGAGGATGCGTTTCTGATTGCGGTCCGGTAGAAACTGCGCCACGGGGATGCGTGCCGGCACGCAGGCATTGCAGTTCTGGCAGTGGGGCCGGTACAGATGATCGCCGCTGCGCCGAAAACCCATTTCCGAGAGATCGGCATACACGTGCACATCCATTGGCTGGCTGGGGTCGAGGAACAGCGTGGTGGCCTGCTCGTCGGGCAGATAGCTGCAAGAGTGGGGTTGAGTGGCATAAAACTTCAAACGCGCCAACTCGGTCATGATCAACCCTCGGATAAGCTTTGAAATAAGTGTAAGCCAGGTGCGCGGATGTCGCCTAAGAAACCCATGGCCCGCAATTGCGTTGGTCCAGGTGGTCGCGTAGGAAGCCGGCAAATTCACTGCGAGGAATGGCGCGAGCACCCAGGCTATGCAGGTGATCATTGGGCATTTGGCAATCGATCAGTGCAAAGCCCCAGGCCTGTAGTTGCCGTGTGAGTGTAGCGAAGCCGAATTTTGAGGCATTGTCGGCACGGCTGAACATGGATTCGCCAAAAAACAGCTGGCCCATCGCCAGGCCATACAGTCCGCCCACCAGCACGCCCTCGTCCCATACCTCGACCGAGTGCGCATAGCCGCGCTGATGCAGTTCCAGGTAGGCGCGCTGGATACCTTCGGTGATCCAGGTGCCATCAGCATACGCGCGCGGCGCGGCGCACGCTTGGATGACGGCGGCAAAGTCCTGGTCGAAGGTCACGGTGTAGCGCTGCTGGCGCAATAGTTTGCCCAGGCTGCGGGAGACATGCAGTTCGTCGGGGAATATCACGGTGCGCGGGTCCGGCGACCACCAGAGGATCGGCTGGCCCTCGGAGAACCAGGGAAAGCAGCCGTGGCGGTAGGCTTGCACCAGTCGTTCGGCCGACAGGTCGCCACCGGCGGCGAGCAGGCCATTGGGTTCGCGCATGGCCTTGGCCAGCGGGGGGAATGTCAGTGAGTCGCGTTGTAACCAGGTCAGCATGGCATCCAGGCTTACGGAAGGGGAGGGGAGTGGCAGGCGGATCGCCTGCCCCAAGGGGTGTGATTATTGTCGACGCAGCGCTGTGGGGCCAGTCCGAATCGGCTGTTGACGTGCATAAGCATGAGCGGGTGTTTCTGCAACTCTCTGCGTGAGGCGTGGTCGTAATCGGGTCTGGCCCATGCAGGCCATTTGCCAAGCTTGCCTGGATTGGTAAAAACAGCTCATAAGCCTTTGTCAGCAAAGACAATGCATGCTCAAATTGAACATGTTGTGACACGCAATTGGCTATGCTGCTCTAAGAAAGCCAAGTGGCGTGGCAACAGGAACACAAACCCGTACAATGCGGCCATTGTGGCGTTATCTCCATTTCATCCAGCAATCGCCCAGTGTTAAAAGTAGATTCCACGACGTTCGTTCATTTTTCAGCTGCTCGGATTGGGCAGTATTTGCACTTATTCAACAGATGGACGCGCTAACAGGCGCAGGAAAAGACCCGTTTTGAAGAAATCCGCCGCAACACCTAAAGCAGCCATCGTGCCGGCCTGGCGTCAGCACCTGCACTATCGACTCAAGGAAGGCGCGCTGATCGCTATCGGCGCCCTGTGCCTGTTCCTGATGATGGCCTTGCTCACCTATGGCAAGGACGATCCGGGCTGGAGCCACAACAGCAAGATCGAAGACGTGCAGAACTTCGGTGGGCCTGCCGGCTCCTACAGCGCCGATATCCTGTTCATGGTGCTGGGTTATTTCGCTTACATTTTCCCCTTGCTGCTGGCGATCAAGACCTGGCAGATCTTCCGCCAGCGCCACGAGCCGTGGCAGTGGAGCGGCTGGCTGTTTTCCTGGCGCCTGATCGGCCTGGTGTTCCTGGTGCTGTCGGGTGCCGCCCTGGCGCATATTCATTTCCATGCACCCACCGGCCTGCCGGCGGGCGCGGGCGGGGCGCTGGGCGAAAGCCTCGGCGACCTGGCGCGCAAGACCCTGAATATCCAGGGCAGCACCCTGATGTTCATCGCGCTGTTCCTGTTCGGCCTCACGGTGTTCACCGACCTGTCGTGGTTCAAGGTGATGGACGTGACCGGTAAGATCACCCTTGACCTGCTGGAGTTGTTCCAGGGTGCCGCCAACCGCTGGTGGGCCGCCCGTGTCGAGCGCAAGCGCATGGTGGCGCAGTTGCGTGAGGTGGACACCCGCGTCAACGAAGTGGTGGCACCAAGCACACCGGACCGCCGTGAGCAGGCCAAGGTCAAGGAGCGCCTGATCGAACGCGAGCAGGCCCTGAGCAAGCACATGTCGGACCGCGAGAAACAGGTGCCGCCGGTAATCGCCCCGGCGCCGCCCAAGCCGGCCGAGCCTAGCCACCGCGTGCAGAAAGAGAAACAGGCGCCGTTGTTTGTCGACAGCGCCGTGGAAGGCACCTTGCCGCCGATCTCGATCCTCGACCCGGCCGAAAAGAAACAACTCAACTATTCCCCCGAGTCCCTGGCGGCCGTCGGCCATTTGCTGGAAATCAAACTCAAGGAGTTCGGCGTCGAAGTGTCGGTGGACTCGATTCACCCCGGCCCGGTGATTACCCGTTACGAAATCCAGCCGGCCGCTGGCGTAAAAGTCAGCCGCATTTCCAACCTGGCCAAAGACCTGGCGCGCTCCCTGGCCGTGACCAGCGTGCGCGTGGTGGAAGTGATCCCCGGCAAGACCACCGTGGGTATCGAGATTCCCAACGAAGACCGCCAGATCGTGCGGTTCTCCGAAGTGCTGTCGACGCCCGAGTACGACAACTTCAAGTCGCCGGTCACCCTGGCCCTGGGCCACGACATCGGCGGCAAGCCGGTGATCACCGACCTTGCAAAAATGCCTCACCTGCTCGTGGCCGGTACCACCGGTTCGGGTAAATCGGTGGGCGTGAACGCGATGATCCTGTCGATCCTGTTCAAGTCCGGCCCGGAAGACGCCAAGCTGATCATGATCGACCCGAAGATGCTCGAGCTGTCGATCTACGAAGGCATTCCGCACCTGCTCTGCCCTGTGGTCACCGACATGAAGGACGCCGCCAACGCCCTGCGCTGGAGCGTTGCCGAGATGGAACGCCGCTACAAGCTGATGGCGAAGATGGGCGTGCGTAACCTGTCGGGCTTCAACGCCAAGGTCAAGGAAGCCCAGGACGCCGGCACGCCGCTGACCGACCCGCTGTACAAGCGCGAAAGTATCCATGACGAAGCACCGCTGCTGAGCAAGCTGCCGACCATCGTGGTGGTGGTCGATGAGTTTGCCGACATGATGATGATCGTCGGCAAGAAGGTCGAAGAGCTGATCGCGCGTATCGCCCAGAAGGCCCGTGCCGCCGGTATCCACTTGATCCTTGCCACCCAGCGTCCGTCGGTGGATGTGATCACCGGCCTGATCAAGGCCAACATCCCGACCCGCATGGCGTTCCAGGTGTCGAGCAAGATCGACTCACGGACCATCATCGACCAGGGCGGCGCCGAGCAACTGCTGGGCCACGGTGACATGCTCTACATGCCGCCCGGCACCAGTCTGCCGATCCGCGTTCACGGTGCCTTCGTGTCCGATGATGAAGTACACCGCGTGGTGGAAGCCTGGAAGCTGCGTGGCGCGCCCGAATACAACGACGACATCCTTGCCGGTGTTGAAGAGGCCGGCAGTGGCTTCGACGGTGGCAGCAGCGGTGGTGACGATGATGCCGAGACCGATGCGCTGTACGACGAAGCGGTGGCCTTCGTGCTGGAAAGCCGCCGTGCCTCGATTTCTGCGGTGCAGCGCAAGCTCAAGATTGGCTACAACCGCGCCGCGCGCATGATCGAGGCTATGGAAAACGCTGGCGTCGTCACCGCAATGAACACCAACGGCTCGCGCGAAGTCCTTGCTCCTGGGCAGGCGCGCGACTGATTCCGTGCCGCGTGGCAGCACGCGGCGCGCCCTTACGACTCAATGAGGACTCCCATGCGTCTTATCCGCATGCTGTTGTTGCCGGCACTGGCCCTGACCGCTGTTTCGGCCCACGCTGACCCGGCCTCCGTTGCCAGCCTGAAAAACTTGTTGGACAAATCCCAGACCCTGACTGCGCGCTTCTCCCAGCTCACGCTGGATGCCGGCGGTACCCAGCTGCAGGAAACCGCTGGCGAGATGGCCGTGCAGCGCCCAGGGCTGTTCTACTGGCACACGGAAGGCAAGGCCGAGCAGACCATCGTCTCGGACGGCCAGAAAGTCACCCTGTGGGACCCGGACCTGGAGCAGGCGACCATCAAGAAGCTGGACCCGCGCCTGAACCAGACTCCGGCGCTGCTGCTTTCGGGCGACGTGTCGAAAATCAACGACAGCTTCGACATCACCTCCAAGCAGACCAGCAACGTGATCGAGTTCACCCTCAAGCCGAAATCCAAGGACACGCTGTTTGACACGTTGTCCCTGTCGTTCGGCAACGGCGTGATCAATAACATGCGCCTGGTCGACAGCGTCGGTCAGCGCACCGATATCCTGTTCTCCGGGGTCAAGGCCAACCAGCCGGTACCGGCGTCCAAGTTCAAGTTCGACATCCCCAAGGGTGCCGACGTGATCCAGGAATAAACTCCCCAGAGGTTTCAAGCGCTGCCCATGGATCTGTTTCGAAGTGACCCGATTGCCCAGCCTTTGGCCGCGCGCTTGCGCTCGACCAACCTGGATGAGTACGTCGGTCAGGAACACCTGCTCGCTCGCGGCAAGCCGTTGCGCGAAGCCCTGGAGCAGGGTGCGCTGCACTCGATGATTTTCTGGGGGCCGCCGGGCGTGGGTAAGACCACCCTGGCGCGGCTGCTGGCAAAGGTCTCGGATGCGCACTTCGAAACGGTCTCGGCCGTGCTGGCCGGGGTCAAGGAGATCCGCCAGGCCGTCGAGGTGGCCAAACAGCAGGCCGGGCAGTACGGCAAGCGCACCATCCTGTTTGTCGATGAAGTGCATCGCTTCAACAAGTCGCAGCAGGATGCATTCCTGCCCTATGTCGAGGACGGCACGCTGATTTTTATCGGTGCGACCACCGAGAACCCTTCCTTCGAATTGAATAACGCCTTGCTCTCGCGTGCGCGGGTCTATGTGCTTAAAAGCCTGGACGAAGCCGCGATGCAAAAGCTGTTGCACCGCGCCCTGAGCGAAGACAAGGGTCTGGGCAAGCGCCAGCTGAGTCTCAGCGACGAAGGCTTCAAGATCCTGCTTACCGCCGCCGACGGCGACGGTCGGCGCTTTCTCAACCTGCTGGAGAACGCCTCCGACCTGGCCGAAGACGGCAGCGAGATTGGCGTCGACCTGCTGCAAAGCCTGCTCGGCGATACGCGTCGGCGGTTCGACAAGGGCGGCGAAGCCTTCTACGACCAGATTTCGGCGCTGCACAAGTCCGTGCGCGGCTCCAACCCGGACGGCGCGCTGTATTGGTTTGCGCGCATGATCGACGGCGGCTGCGACCCGCTGTACCTGGCGCGGCGCGTGGTGCGCATGGCCAGTGAAGACATCGGCAACGCCGACCCGCGCGCCCTGAGCCTGTGCCTGGCTGCATGGGAGGTGCAGGAGCGCCTCGGCAGCCCGGAGGGTGAGCTGGCGGTGGCCCAGGCCATCACGTACCTGGCGTGCGCGCCGAAAAGCAATGCGGTGTACATGGGCTTCAAGTCCGCCCTGCGTGCCGCCGCTGAACATGGTTCCCTCGAAGTGCCGCTGCACCTGCGCAACGCGCCGACCAAGTTGATGAAACAACTGGGCTACGGTGATGAATACCGCTATGCCCATGATGAGCCGGACGCTTATGCCGCCGGCGAAGACTATTTCCCCGACGAGCTTGAGCCGCAGCCGTTCTACCAGCCGGTGCCCCGTGGCCTGGAGCTGAAGATCGGTGAAAAGCTCAATCACCTCGCCCAACTCGACCGCCTCAGCCCCAAACAGCGGAGAAAGTAGTGCTCAAGACGATTCTTGCCGTGTCCGCAGCCGGCATCGCTGGTACATTATTGCGTTTCGCCACCAGTACGTGGGTGAGCGCCAATTGGCCGAAGCATTTTTATGCGGCGACCCTGGCGGTCAACCTGGTGGGTTGCCTGATCATCGGGTTGCTGTACGGCTGGTTCCTGTTGCGCCCGGAAGTACCGATTGAAATTCGCACCGGCTTGATTGTCGGTTTTGTAGGCGGTCTGACGACCTTTTCATCCTTTTCACTGGATACGCTGCGCCTGCTGGAAAGCGGGCAGGCCCTGGTCGCCTTCGGGTACCTGGGCATCAGCGTGTTCGGCGGGCTGCTCGCCACCTGGGCTGGCCTGTCCTTGACCAAACTTTGATAAACGAGAGACCGACATGCTCGATTCCAAACTGTTACGTAGCAACCTTCAGGACGTAGCGGACCGCCTGGCATCCCGTGGCTTTGCCTTGGATGTTGCGCGCATCGAAGCGCTGGAAGAACAGCGCAAGACCGTCCAGACCCGCACCGAAGCACTGCAGGCTGAGCGTAATGCGCGTTCCAAATCCATCGGTCAGGCCAAGCAACGTGGCGAAGACATCGCACCGTTGATGGCGGACGTCGAGCGCATGGGCACCGAGCTGTCCGACGGCAAGGTCGAGCTGGAAGGCATTCAGTCCGAGCTGGATTCGATCCTGCTGGGCATCCCCAACCTGCCGCATGAGTCCGTGCCGATTGGCGAAGACGAAGACGGCAACGTCGAAGTGCGCCGCTGGGGCACGCCAACGGCCTTTGATTTCGAGATCAAGGACCACGTCGCCCTGGGCGAATTGACCGGTGGCCTGGATTTCGAAACCGCTGCCAAAATGTCCGGTGCGCGCTTTGCCTTGCTGCGCGGCCCGATCGCACGCATGCACCGTGCGCTGGCGCAGTTCATGATCAACCTGCACACCGGCGAGCACGGTTACGAAGAGGCTTACACCCCGTACCTGGTGCAGGCGCCGGCGCTGATGGGCACCAGCCAGCTGCCGAAGTTCGAGGAAGACCTGTTCAAGATCAGCCGCGATGGCGAAGCCGATCTGTACTTGATCCCGACCGCCGAAGTGTCGCTGACCAATATCGTTGCCGGCGAGATCCTCGATGCCAAGCAACTGCCGCTCAAGTTCGTCGCCCACAGCCCGTGTTTCCGCAGTGAAGCCGGCGCCTCGGGTCGTGACACCCGCGGCATGATCCGCCAGCACCAGTTCGACAAGGTCGAGATGGTGCAAGTGGTTGAGCCGTCGACCTCCATGGAAGCCCTGGAAGGCCTGACCGCCAACGCCGAACGCGTCCTGCAGCTGCTGGAGCTGCCGTACCGCGTCCTGGCGCTGTGCACCGGCGACATGGGCTTCAGTGCCGTGAAGACCTACGACCTCGAAGTGTGGGTACCCAGCCAGGACAAATACCGCGAGATTTCGTCGTGCTCCAACTGCGGTGATTTCCAGGCCCGGCGCATGCAGGCGCGTTTCCGTAACCCGGAAACCGGCAAGCCGGAACTGGTGCACACCCTCAACGGTTCGGGCCTGGCTGTAGGTCGCACCCTGGTGGCGGTGCTGGAAAACTACCAGCAGGCTGACGGTTCGATCCGCGTGCCTGATGTGCTCAAGCCTTACATGGCGGGCGTTGAGGTCATCCGCTAAATGGAATTTCTGCCGCTGTTTCATAACCTGCGCGGCAGTCGTGTGCTGGTCGTCGGTGGGGGGGAGATTGCCTTGCGCAAATCCCGTCTGCTGGCGGACGCCGGCGCAGTGCTGCGGGTGGTTGCTCCCCAGATTGAAGACCAGTTGCGTGAGCTGGTGCAGGGCAGTGGCGGGGAATTGATTCTGCGCGGTTATCAGGAGGCTGACCTTGAAGGCTGCACCCTGATTATCGCGGCGACCGACGACGAGCCCCTGAACGCGCAAGTCTCCAGTGATGCCAAGCGTCGTTGCGTACCGGTCAATGTAGTGGACGCGCCGGCCTTGTGCAGCGTGATCTTCCCGGCGATTGTCGACCGCTCGCCCTTGGTGATCGCGGTGTCCAGCGGCGGCGATGCGCCGGTGCTGGCGCGCTTGATCCGCGCCAAGCTGGAAACCTGGATTCCGTCCACCTACGGCCAGTTGGCCGGGCTGGCGGCTCGGTTTCGTGCCCAGGTCAAAGGCTTGTACCCGGATGTGCAGCAGCGTCGGGCGTTCTGGGAAGAAGTGTTCCAGGGGCCGATTGCCGACCGTCAGTTGGCCGGGCAGGGCGATGAGGCTGAGCGTCTGTTGATCGAAAAGGTCAACGGCGCGCCGCCTTATGCGCCGGGCGAGGTGTATCTGGTAGGTGCCGGCCCGGGCGACCCGGACCTGCTGACCTTCCGTGCCCTGCGGCTGATGCAGCAAGCCGATGTGGTGCTGTACGACCGCCTGGTGGCGCCGGCCATTCTGGAGCTGTGCCGTCGTGATGCCGAGCGTATCTACGTCGGTAAACGCCGCGCCGACCACGCCGTGCCGCAGGACCAGATCAACCAGCAACTGGTGGACCTGGCCAAGCAAGGCAAGCGCGTGCTGCGCCTCAAGGGTGGCGATCCGTTCATCTTTGGCCGTGGCGGTGAAGAAATCGAAGAACTGGCGGCCCATGGCATCCCGTTCCAGGTGGTGCCGGGTATCACCGCAGCCAGTGGTTGCGCGGCGTACGCCGGGATTCCGCTGACCCATCGTGACTATGCGCAGTCGGTACGCTTTATCACCGGGCACTTGAAAAATGGGACGTCGGACCTGCCTTGGAGTGACCTGGTAGGGCCGTCGCAGACCTTGGTGTTCTACATGGGCTTGATTGGCTTGCCGATCATCTGTGAGCAACTGATCAAGCACGGTCGCGCCGCGGATACCCCGGCGGCGTTGATCCAGCAGGGCACCACGTCCAACCAGCGCGTGTTTACCGGCACCCTGGCGGACCTGCCGCGCATGGTGGCGGAGCATGAAGTGCATGCGCCGACCTTGGTGATTGTCGGTGAGGTGGTGGTGTTGCGCGAGAAGCTGAAGTGGTTTGAAGGCGCCCAGTCACAAGTCTGAGCACCTGCACACACATCAACTGTAGGAGCGAGCTTGCTCGCGAAAATCGTCAACGATAACGCGCCCATCCTGAATGCACGCGGTGTTTTTGAGTTCTTCGCGAGCAAGCTCGCTCCTACGGGTTTTGTATCAGCTCCAAACGCCTTTGCTGGTTAGCTTCACTCGATCATGCCCGGCATCAAACGCCTGTAACGGCCCCTTCGGCACAATCCCCGTCGGGTTGATGGTGCGGTGGCTCGCATAGTAATGCCCCTTGATGTGCTCAAAATCCACCGTCTCGGCCACGCCCTGCCACTGATACATCTCCCTCAGCCAGTTCGACAAGTTCGGATAATCGGCAATCCGCCGCACATTGCATTTGAAGTGGCTGTAATACACCGCATCAAAACGAATCAGCGTGGTGAACAACCGCACATCCGCCTCGGTCAGGTACTCGCCGGCCAGGTAGCGGTGGTCGCCCAAGTGCTGTTCCAGATGGTCCAGTTCGGCAAACACATCATCAAACGCGCTTTCATACGCTTTTTGTGAGGTGGCAAAGCCTGCGCGATACACGCCATTGTTCACGGCCGGGTAGATCCGCTCGTTCAGCTCATCGATGGTCGCCCGCAGCGGCTCGGGGTAGAAGTCCAGGGTGTTGCCGGTCAGCCCGTTGAACGCGCTGTTGAACATGCGGATGATCTCCGCCGATTCATTGCTGACGATGCGGTTGAGCTGCTTGTCCCACAGCACCGGCACGGTGACGCGGCCGGTGTAGTCGGCGGTGTCGGCGGTATAGCGCTGGTGCATGAATTCGAAACCATCGAGCTTATCGCCGGTGGATCCGTGGGATTTGTCGAAGGTCCAGCCGTTTTCCAGCATCAGCCAGCTGACCACGGACACGTCGATCAAGCTTTCCAGGCCCTTGAGCTTGCGCAGGATCAGGGTGCGGTGGGCCCATGGACAAGCCAGGGACACGTAGAGGTGGTAGCGACCGGCCTCGGCCTTGAAGCCGCCTTCGCCGCTGGGCCCGGGCTGGCCATCGGCGGTCACCCAGTGGCGGCGCTGTGCCTGTTCCCGCTGGAAAGCGCCATCTGCACTACTTTCGTACCACTGGTCTTTCCAGTGTCCTTCGATCAGCAAACCCATGACTGGCTCCTTGACTAATAAGCGTTGGAGCCCAGTCTAAAGGGATGAGTTCGAACTAAAAGCGCAAAGACCGGGCGCGAATCATCGATTAAATCGATTTGTCCCGCGCATCCCAGTAGTGCCGGGCCAATTCGAACGCCTGTTCCCGTGAGTGGCCGAGGCCGCGCAAGGCCAGGGCCATGGTGGCGATCAGCGCCAGTTGCGGGTAGCTGTCCTCTACGTCGCCGCGCCATACCGCCTTCAAGTGTTCAGGCTCCAGGGTTGCCGGCTTGACGTGGCGCTGGTCGGAGAGGGCGGGCCATTCTTCATCCCAGCTTTCGCCACCGGTGGTGCCGTAGAGGTGGCTGATGGTGTCAGGGTTGATCTCGACTTCGCCGCCGTCGCCCTTCACCACGATCACATGATCGCCAAGCAGGCCGCTGGCATCGCGATGCACGCCCTGGTAACCCGGGTGGAAGATGCTTTGCAGGCCGCAGCGCGCGTTCAGCGGGTTGAGCAGGCGCGCCAGGGAGTGGATCGGCGAGCGCAGGCCCAGGGTGTTGCGCAGGTCGATCATGCGTTGCAGTTGCGGCGCCCAATCGCCCAGCGGGATAAACGCCAGGTTGCCTTGCTCAAACGCGGTCCCGACCTGCTGCCAATTGCGGCACAGGGGGATTTGCAGGGTTTGCAGCAATTGTTCGGTGTACAGCCGGCCCGCCGTGTGTGCGCCGCCGCCGTGCATGAGGATGCGCACACCATTTTGCGCCAGGCACTTGGCGGCCAGCAGGAACCAAGGCAGGTGACGCTTCTTGCCGGCGTAGGTCGGCCAGTCGACATCCACATTCAGTGCCGGGGCGTTCAGGCGTTCACGCACGGCTTCGGTAAAACCGGCGAGTTCTTCCGGGCTTTCTTCCTTGTGGCGCAGCAGCATCAGGAAGGCGCCGAGCTGGGTGTCTTCGACTTTTTCGTCGAGCAGCATGCCCATGGCTTCACGGGCCTCGTCGCGGGTGAGGTTGCGCGCGCCGCGCTTGCCTTTGCCCAGGATGCGCACGAACTGCGCAAACGGATGCTCGGCAGGGGTTTCAAGGGTCAGTGGGGCAAAGTCGGTCATAAGCAATTCGTCGGCCGGGGCAGGCCCGCCAGCTTGGCGGCGAGTTTCGCGGGAGTGCCGTTGAACAGTGTGTTGAGGTGCAGGCTGTTGCCCTTTTGCGGGCCGAGCTTCAAGGCGGTGTACTTGATCAGCGGGCGCGTGGCGGGGGACAGCTGGAATTCGGCATAGAACTGGCGCAGCAGTTCGAGGATCTGCCAATGATCCGAGGTCAATTCCAGGCCTTCGGCGGCGGCCAGGGCGTTGGCCACTTCAGGGGACCATTCGTTCAGGTCGACGAGGTAACCGTCCTTGTCCAGATCCAGGGTGCGCGCGCCTACGGTCAGGGTGTTCATAGCCAGGTGTTGACCTTGCTGTACTCGAGCGACAGCTGCACGAAACCCGGGTAGTCCACGCTGTCGGCCCAGTCGGGTAGCGGCAGATTGCGCGCTTGCATGTCTTCGGCCAACACAAAGACCTTCGCCCCCTTGGTGTGCAGGGCCGGGTTGTGCAGCCCATAGGCGCCATCGCCGCAGAGCAGGATCGCATCCTCGGCGCCACAGATACGCAGGCAGCTGTCGAGGCGGTTATCAGTAAAAGGGGAGTGAGACACCACATGTAAAGTCGACATCAAAGGGTTATCACCTGATCGTAACGGTCAATCAGCCTGGAGATCGCTTCGCTGTCCAGCGGCTGGGCATTGGACGGCTGCTTCAGCCCGCGCTCACCCAGGCTGTGGCTGCAGGCGAACACGTCATCGATGCCGAACAGGCCCAATGCCTGCAGGTTGGCGCTGAGGTCTTTTTGCTGCACGGCCTTGGCGTCCTGGTGCGGCGCCAGTTGGAACACGCCGTCATCCATGAACAGCACGCCGATCGGCAGATCAAACGCGCCCCCGGCCAGCACTATATCCAGCGCTTCGCGCGCGCTCGGCCCGGACCATGGCGCCTGGCGGCTGATCACTAACAAGGATTTGGACATGTCACGGCCCTCCAAAACAGATCAGGCGGTCGGCGGCCTGGGCGGCGTCATGCAATTGCCCCAGGCCCGATAACGCCCAGGGTGCATCCAGGTTGACCGCGCTGCGTTGATAGCGCGTGGCTTCTTCCTGGTTAAGCACGCCACGGCGCAAGGCGGCAGCGATGCACACCACGCCGTCGAGTTGATGTGTGCTGACAAACTCACGCCATTGGCGGGCGATGTCCTGCTCATCCTGGGGGGCAACGATGTTATTGGCGGCGCTGTAGACGCCGTCCTGATAGAAAAACAGCCGCACAATCTCATGCCCGCCGGCCAACGCCGCCTGTGCAAACAGCAGGGCGCGGCGCGAGGAGGGCGCGTGGGCGGCGGAAAACAGTGCAATCGCAAACTTCATGGAACTCTCTGCAAGCAAACGTGGGCCAATGATAAAGCCGCCGCCACGAAAAAGCCCGCCATGATCAAAACGGTCACCTTCGATGATCGTTCTGACGATTGCCGGTAGGCGCCAGGCTGCCTAGTCTGTGTGAATTCGAAACCCAAATGGAGTCCCCATGTCAGGTCCCTTGGCGTCCCTCAAAGTGCTGGATTTTTCCACCTTGCTGCCTGGCCCGTTCGCATCGTTGATGCTGGCGGACATGGGCGCCGAGGTACTGCGGATCGAATCCCCCACGCGCGTGGACCTGCTGCGGGTGCTGCCGCCCCATGACCAGGGGACTTCGGCCAGCCATGCCTACCTTAATCGCAATAAACGCAGCCTGGCGCTGGATTTGAAACAGCTCGAAGGCCTGGAGATCGTGCGCGAACTGGTCAAGAACTACGACATTGTCCTCGAACAATTTCGCCCCGGGGTGATGGAGCGCCTGGGCCTGGGTTACGAGGCGCTGAAGGCGATCAACCCGCGGCTGATTTATGTGTCGATCACCGGTTACGGCCAGACCGGGCCCTATAAGGATCGCGCCGGGCATGACATCAATTATCTGGCGTTGGCCGGGGTGGCCAGCTACACCGGGCGCCAGGACAGCGGACCGTTGCCACTGGGCGTGCAGTTGGCGGACGTGGGCGGCGGTTCGCTGCATGCGGTGGTGGGGCTGCTCGCTGCCGTCATCGCGCGGCAGCAAAGTGGGGTCGGGCAATACCTGGATGTGAGCATGGCCGATTGCTCGTTCAGCCTGAATGCCATGGCCGGCGCGGGTTACCTGGCGTGTGGTGTGGAGCCGGAATGGGAGGGCCATGTGCTCAATGGTGGGAGTTTCTACGATTACTACCGCTCGCGAGATGGGCGCTGGATGTCGGTGGGCAGCCTGGAACCGGCTTTCATGCAGCCGTTGTGTGAAGCGTTGGGGCGCCCGGAGTTGGCCGCGCAGGGCTTGAAGCCTGAGCAGCAGCCGGCGCTTAAGCAGGCCTTGCAGGTAGAGTTCGAGAAGCGCAGTTTCGAGGAATTGTGCGAGCTGTTTGCCGGGGTGGATGCCTGCGTGGAGCCTGTGCTGACGCTCAGCGAAGCCGTGGCCCATCCGCAGTTGAAGGCGCGGGCTCTGGTCAGCGAGGTGCCCAGGGGGGATGGCTCGAGCCAGGCGCAGATTGCCTGCCCGTTGAAGTTTTCGGAAGGGTTGCCAGCCCCCCGGCACATTGGCGTCGTCGTGGGCGCGCACAGTGATGAAGTGTTGGCGGAGCTGGGCTTGAGCCCGCAGCGCATCAGCGAGCTGCGCAGCTCCAAGGTGATTATGTAGTGGCTGGGCGGACGCTATCGGGAGCAAGCCCCCTCCCACATTCAGGCCTGTGAATACGATCAAAATGTAGGAGGGAGCTTGCTCCCGATGAGGCCTTTATTCCACCCTGGTTTCGCCGGTAAACACCAATGTCTGCCGACAGCGCCGACACAGGTACCGCCGCCCCTGAGCCACCATGCCATGGCGCTGCGATGAGAACGGAAAGTCACTCTCGGCACATGGGCAACGGTAGATATAGCGGGTCACCTGGCGACGCTTCACGGCATAGGTGTGGCAACGATCCGGCGGCAGTTCGTAAACCCCGCGCATGATCAGTTGCCATTCCTCACCATGGGGCTGGATTCGCTCGCCAAACAATTGGTGGGCAATCAGGTGCGCCACCTCATGGGCCACGGTCTGTTTCAGGAAGTGTTGGCTGTTTTCTCGGTACAACTGTGGGTTGAAGCGCAGCAGGTTCTCGTGCAAATGCGCGACACCGGCCTTCTGGCCCCGCAGCTTGAGGCTGACCTGGGGGCGTTTGAAGCTTCGTTTGAAAAAGGATTCGGCTTGCAGGAAACAATCTTCGACGCGGGTATTGAGTTGCTCGGGCATGCTGTACATATCTCCAGAGACGTCCAGTATGCCGCAAAACCGAGTGTTTCCGAATCTGTCAGGCGCCGAATGGTCATCCATCACGTACAAAGCCACCTTGCGGTGGCCTTGCCTTCACCATTGAACGGTCAGTTAGTGTAGATCGGTCCTACGCCCAGTCCCCAGACAATCACGGTAAACGCCATGATCGCCACCAGCACCACCAGCCCTACGGCCAGTATCGAACTGGAAAACAGGAAGCCTTCATCCGGGTCGATGCTCATGAAGGTCGGTACGCCGACATACAGCAGGTACACCGTGTAGCAAATCGCTGCAGTGCCCACCACCATGCCCAGCCACATATGCGGGTAGAGCGCCGCCAGCCCGCCGATAAACAACGGTGTCGCAGTGTAGGTGGCAAAGGCCACGCACCGCGCCATGCTGGGGTTGGCATCGTAAGTGCGGGCCATCCAGTGAATGAACGCACCCATCACCGCCACGCCGCCGAGCATGGCCGCATACGACATGAGGGTCATCCACAGCGCACTTTCCTGGGTCAACATGACCGGGGAGCGGTTGCCGATGACCCAGCCGACCTGGGTGGTACCGATAAAGGCTGATACGGCGGGGATCGCCGCGAGAATCAGGGTGTGAGTGAGGTACATGTGGCCGATGCTTTCTTCTTTATCGCCACGAATTTCCCGCCATTCCTGGTCGGGATGGGTAAACAGCCCCACGACGTGATGGATCATGCCAGTCACTCCTGTCGTTATTACCATCGCCCCCCATCGGAGCGCCTACGGGCCAAATGGCCACAAAGGTCTGGATATATGTGTGCGACCTCAAGTCGCAGTATAGGAAGGGATGACCGGAATAACTGTAGGGCCTTTAGAGCAAATTGCGCTGTAAACATGGGGCCTAATCGCGGCGGGGTCTTTTACTGTTAGCCCTTTAGCTGTTTTTTTTGCGTAAAATACCCGGCTTTTCGTCACATACCTCCAGCGGATCCAAGCGCCATGGGCACTCTTACGGTCAACCAGAACAAACTGCAAAAACGCCTGCGCCGTCTGGCCGGTGAGGCGGTCGCCGATTTCAATATGATCGAGGATGGCGACAAGGTCATGGTCTGCCTCTCCGGCGGCAAAGACAGCTACACCATGCTCGACGTGCTGCTGCACCTGCAAAAGGTCGCGCCGATCAAGTTCGAGATCGTCGCCGTTAACATGGACCAGAAACAGCCGGGCTTCCCCGAGCACGTGCTGCCGGCCTACCTCAAGGCGCTGGGCGTCGAATACCACATCGTCGAAAAAGACACCTACTCGGTGGTCAAGGAACTGGTACCTGAAGGCAAGACCACCTGCTCGCTGTGCTCGCGCCTGCGCCGTGGCACGCTCTACACCTTTGCCGATGAGATCGGTGCGACCAAGATGGCCCTGGGTCATCACCGCGACGATATCGTCGAGACCTTCTTCCTCAATATGTTCTTCAACGGCTCGCTCAAGGCCATGCCGCCCAAGCTGCGTGCCGATGACGGGCGCAACGTGGTGATCCGCCCGCTGGCGTATTGCAACGAGAAGGACATCCAGGCCTACTCCGACCTCAAGCAATTCCCGATCATCCCGTGCAACCTGTGCGGCTCCCAGGAAAACCTGCAGCGCCAGGTAGTCAAGGAAATGCTGGTGGAGTGGGAGCGCAAGACGCCAGGGCGTACCGAAAGTATCTTCCGCAGCCTGCAGAACGTGCAGCCGTCGCAATTGGCCGACCGCAACCTGTTCGACTTCACCAGCCTCAAAATTGATGAGACTGCCGCGTCGCGCTTCGTCAATGTTGTGAACCTCTGAGCTCATTCAACGCTCTGACACACGGCGCTTGCGGGCGCCGTTTTCAATTCAATTGCCAGCATTCAACAGCAGGAGAGGGCATGCGTGATTACAAGTGGCTGCACGAATATTGTCTGAACCGCTTCGGTTCAGCGGCCGAGCTGGACGCCCACCTGCCCGTGCCCAAGACCCCGGCGCAACTGCGCAAGATCAGTGATGATCGCTACCTGTCGACCTTGGCGCTGCGCGTGTTTCGCGCCGGCTTGAAACACAGTGTGGTGGATGCCAAGTGGCCGGCGTTCGAGCAAGTGTTCTTCGGCTTCGACCCGGAAAAAGTCGTGCTGATGGGCGCCGAGCACCTGGAGCGCCTGATGCAGGACACGCGCATCATCCGTCACCTGGGCAAGCTCAAGAGCGTGCCGCGCAATGCGCAGATGATCCTGGATATCGAGCAGGAAAAAGGCAGCTTCGGCGCGTTTATCGCCGATTGGCCGGTGACTGATATCGTCGGGCTGTGGAAGTACCTGAGCAAGCACGGTCATCAGTTGGGTGGGCTGTCGGCACCACGCTTCCTGCGCATGGTCGGCAAGGATACATTTGTGCCGAGCTATGACGTGGTCGCGGCATTGAATGCGCAGAAGATCGTCGACAAGGCCCCCACCAGCCTGCGCGACCTGGCGACGGTGCAAGGTGCGTTCAACCAGTGGCATGCCGAGAGTGGGCGGCCGATGTGCCAGCTGTCGATGATGCTGGCGTACACCGTCAACCATTGACCGGGGTCTATTGTGTGGCGAGCAGGCCCGCCACACGGTTACTCGGCCAACCGGCGGTTCAGTTGGTGCCGCCAGCGCACATACAGCAGCGCCGTACAGAACACCGCCAGGCTGGCCAGCATCTCCAGCACCCCGAACCACTGCCGGTTCGGGTCATACGCCGCCAGCGCACCCTTGATGAAATACAGGTTCACCACAAAGCACATCCACGAGTGCCCGCGCGCACTGCCGATGATCATCCCCGGCGCCAGCACCAGCAGCGGCACCAGTTCGATCAGCAGGATCACCCACGGGCGTGCGCCGTGCAGGTCGGCGACGAACAGGTAGTACCCGCACAACAAACCCACCAGGGCGAAAAACGCCAGCAGGCTTAACGCGCGTGCCGCCTTGACCCGTGGCTCCAGCCACGCTTGCGGCGGTAGAACCTTAGGCTTCCTGGCCACGGCCGTTCTCCAGCAGCGTGGCGGTCTTGGCCAGGCGCAGGCCCAGGGCCCGGCACAGGGTGATTTCATGTGGATCGAGCAGGCGCTTGCCATCCGGCCCGGCATGGTGGCTGGCGCCATACGGTGTGCCGCCGCCCTGGGTGTCGAGCAGCGCCTGTTCGCTGTAGGGCAGGCCAGTGATCAGCATGCCGTGGTGCAGCAGCGGCAGCAGCATCGACATCAGCGTGGTTTCCTGGCCGCCATGCAGGCTGGCGGTGGAAGTGAACACCCCGGCCGGCTTGCCGACCAGCGCGCCGGTGAGCCACAGGTTGCTGGTGCCATCGAGAAAGTACTTGAGCGGCGCGGCCATGTTGCCGAAGCGCGTCGGGCTGCCCAGGGCCAGGCCCGAGCAGTTTTTCAAGTCATCGAGGCTGGCGTACAGCGCGCCTTCGTCGGGGATGCTCGGCGCCACGGCTTCGCATTCGGTGGAGATCGCCGGCACGGTGCGCAGTCGCGCTTCCATCCCGCCTTGCTCGATGCCACGGGCAATCTGCCGAGCCATTTCGCTCACCGAGCCATTGCGGCTGTAATACAACACCAGCACATACGGCGTAGTCACGGCAGGATCTCCAGCACGTTCTCTGGCGGGCGGCCAATGATGGCTTTATCGGCGGTTTCCAGAATCGGGCGTTCCATCAGCTTGGGGTGTTCGGCGATCGCGGCAATCAACTGCGCTTCGCTGAGGCTGGTATCGGCCAGGTTAAGAGTCTTGTATTCGTCTTCGCCGGTGCGCAGCAGTTGGCGGGCGCTGATGCCCAGCTTGGCCAGCAGTGTCTTCAATTGCACGGCATTCAGCGGGGTTTCCAGGTAGCGCACCACGGTGGGGGCGAGGCCTCGTGCTTCCAGCAGGTCGAGCGCACCGCGGGATTTCGAGCAGCGCGGGTTGTGATAAAGCGTCAGATCGGTCATGTGCGGGTCGCATCTTGCGTAAGGTGGCGGGTATTCTACCTGCGCGGCGTCCTGTCCTTAAACCGTAAGAGGCGATAGGTCGCAGCCAACGTTCATTTTTCCGAAGGATTACCCCATGACAAGGCGACTGATCGGTGCATTGGCGATCATCACAACCCTGCTGCTCAGCGGCTGCGGCAATGACTACGGCGTTGACCAATACGGCCAGAAGGTCGCGGCCGAGCGCCTGGACAAACAGTGGCTGGTGGTCAACTACTGGGCGGAATGGTGTGGCCCATGCCGCACGGAAATCCCCGAACTCAATGCCCTGGCGGAACAGTTGAAGGGGCAGGGCGTGGGGGTGTTCGGGGTTAACTTCGACAATGTGCAGGGGGCGGAGCTGAAGGAGGCCAGCGACAAACTGGGGATCAAGTTCACCGTGCTGGCGCAGAACCCGGATGGGATCTTCGATATTCCGCGCAGCGAAGCGTTGCCGGTGACCTACATCATCGATGACAAGGGCAAGGTGCGCGAGCAGTTGATGGGTGAGCAGACGGCGGAAGGGGTGCTGGCCAAACTCAAGGCCTTGCGCGGCTAAAGCAACCGCCCCTCCCACATTTAGATCTAACCAACGTGCAGATCGGTGCAGTCAGCCCTCTTCGAGCCACAGGCGAATCGGCTTGCCTTCGGCCGGCCAGAAGCGGGTCTGCTCGATCGGCGAGATGTCCCAGCGCTGTACGCCTTGCAGGGCCTGGAAGAAGCGCTGTTCCTGCTCCATCAGGGCTTCGGCGCAGAGCTTGCGGGTGCTGCCGAGCTTGCCGAAGCTGAGTTTGTCGCCCTCGACGGTGTACGGCGCGAACCAGTGGTTGCAGCCGCCATTGCCGTAGGCACGCCCATCGGCGCCGAGGGTGACGGTCAGGTGTGCGTAATCCATCAGCGGTCGCTCGCCAATCCACTCCACCACGTAGCTGTGATCCTGCTTGAGCTTGACCGCATCCCCGGCGCAGCCACTCAGGGCCGCACCGACGGCGGCGAGCAGAAGCAGGCCTTTCATTGCCCGGCCTTCTGGCATGTCGGGCAACGGTGCTTGTCGCCTTCGCTGGCCCAGCCCAACTCGGCAATGCGCGCGTTGGCGGCCGGTTGCAGCGGCTCTTTGGTCAGCTTGGTTTCCACCGCGAATTCAAACTCCAGCACAGTGTCGCAGCTGTCGCAGTTGACCTTCCAGGTGTGAATCTCCAGCTCACCGAACTTCGGCCCGCGGGCCATGGCGACCCACTGGCCAGCAGGACGGATGGAGTAGCGCGCGTCACCTTCGACGGTAAGGCGCATGGACAAGGTTTTACTGCCACGCAGGGTGACGATCAGCACGTCGTCATGCTTGATCGAACCACCGTTGCCGGTGACCTGGTAACGGCCCGGCACCAGGGCGCGGCATTCGATCAGGGTGTGTTGCGGGCTCAGCAAGCTGAAGCGGAAATCGTGTTCGGCCATGGATCCTCCAAATAGGCGCGGCATCCTATCACGGGTGCCTGATCATCATGAGCCTGGTATGTGACCGCTGATCATCCTTCGACGAGGTTCTGTGCCCGGCCATCGGCCCATGCCGCAATATTCGCCAAGGTGGTGCCGGCGATCGCCGCCAGGGCTTCGCGGGTGAGAAACGCCTGGTGTGCGGTGATGATCACGTTGGGGAAGGTCAGCAGGCGCGCGAGCACGTCGTCCTGCAGGGGCAGGTCGGAGCGGTCCTCGAAAAACAGCTGGGCTTCCTCCTCATACACATCCAGCCCCAGGTAGCCGAGTTGGCCGTCCTTGAGTGCTTCGATCAGCGCCGGCGTGTCGACCAGGCCACCGCGACCGGTGTTGATCAGCATGGCGCCGGGTTGCATCCGCGCCAGGGAGCGTGCATTGATCAGGTGCTTGCTGTCGGCGGTCAGCGGGCAGTGCAGGCTGATGATCTGCGCCTGGGCCAAGAGCTCCGGCAGGCTCACATAGTCAGCACCGAGGGCTTGGACCTGCGGGTTGGGGAACGGGTCGTAGGCGAGCAACCGGCAACCGAAGCCCATCATGATCCTGGTGAACGTGGCGCCGATCTGGCCGGTGCCGACCACGCCGACGGTCTTGCCCACCAGGTCGAAACCGGTGAGGCCATGCAGGCTGAAATCGCCGTCGCGGGTGCGGTTATAGGCGCGATGCAGGCGGCGGTTGAGGGCGAGGATCAGGGCCACCGCGTGTTCGGCGATCGCGTGGGGCGAATAGGCCGGGACGCGTACGATGGTCAGGCCCAGACGTTTGGCGGCAGGCAGGTCCACATGGTTGTAACCGGCCGAGCGCAACGCGATCAACCGCGTGCCGCCCTTGGCCAGGTGTTCCAGCACCGGGGCACTGAGGTCATCGTTGATGAAGGCGCAGACCACCTCGTGGTGTTCGGCCAGGGCGACGGTGTCGAGGTTGAGCCGGGCAGGTTGGAACTGCAGTTCCAGGCCGCGCGGCAGGGGTTCGCCGAGGAAACTGTCGCGGTCGTAGGTCTGGCTGCTGAAAAGAATCACGCGCATCAAAGGCGTCCTTTTTTGATGAGTTCAGGCGCTGACCCGCGCTTCACTGGCCAGCCGTGCAATGGCCATGTCCAGTTCGTCCAGCGCGTGCATGGCCTTGGCGTCGTCCTGCTTGAGCAGGGTTTCGGCGCGTTGGCAGGCGGCGCGCAGTTGCGGCACGCCACAGTAGCGGGTGGCGCCGTGCAGGCGGTGGACGCGTTCGATCAGGGCCAGGTTGTCTTTGGCGTCGCGGGCGACGTGAATGGCCTGACGGTCGGCTTCCAGGGAGGCCAGCAGCATGGCCAGCATGTCGGCCGCCAGGTCGGTCTTGCCAGCGGCCAGGCGCAGGCCTTCCTCGTGGTCCAGCACCGGCAATTGCACGCCCGGGCCCAGGCCTTCGACGGCGCGCTCCGGCACCTGGTTGCGCAGGGCCAGGCCAGTCCATTTCAGCACCACCTGGGCCAGTTGCCGTTCGCTGATGGGTTTGGTCAGGTAATCGTCCATCCCGCTTTGCAGCAAGGCGCGCTTTTCGTTGGCCATGGCGTGGGCGGTGAGGGCAACCACCGGCAACGGCGTGCCATGGCGCTCGCTTTCCCACTGGCGGATCGCCTCGGTGCTCTGGCGTCCGTCCATGCCGGGCATTTGCACGTCCATCAGCACCAGGTCGAAGGTGTCCTGTTTCACCGCGTCGACCGCCGCGTAACCGCTTTCCACTGCACGTACCTGTGCGCCCATATCTTCCAGCAGGGTCTGTACCAACAGCAGGTTTGCCGGGTTGTCGTCGACACACAGCACACGCGGAGCACGGCTGGACAACGGCTCGCCCGGTTCACTGCGTGACGGCCGCGGGCTGATCAGGTCGGACAGGGCACGGCGCAGCTTGCGGGTACACGCCGGCTTGGCCTGCAACTGGCTGTTGGGGTTGGGCACGGACTCGTTGAACAGCATCTGTTCGGTGGTGGGGCACAGCACCAGCACTTTGCAACCCAGGTGTTCGAGGTCCCACAGATGCTGGTTGAGGCGCTCGGGCGGAATATCGTTGGCGGTCACGCCGAGTACCGCCAGGTCGATAGCCTGCTCGGTCTGGTGAGCGCTGGTGATGCCGTTGGTCAGGCTTTCCAGGGTATTGAACGGCGTCACTTCCAGGCCACAGTCTTCCAATTGATGTTGCAGGGCCTGGCGCGCCAGTTCGTGATTTTCCAGCACCGCCACGCGATGGCCCAGCAGCGGCGCACAGGGCAGGTCTTCGACGTCGTCGCGGGTCTTGGGCAGGTTCAGGCTGATCCAGAATTCAGAGCCTTCGCCCGGCGTGCTGTCGACGCCGATTTCACCGCCCATTTGTTCAATCAGGCGCTTGGAAATCACCAGGCCCAGCCCCGTGCCGCCGGGTTGGCGCGACAATGAGTTATCGGCTTGGCTGAACGCCTGGAACAGCGCGCGCACATCCTGGCTGGACAGGCCGATGCCGGTGTCCTGCACGCTGATGCGCAGTTGCACGCTGTCTTCCTGCTCGTCCTCGACCATCGCCCGGGCCACGATGGTGCCTTCGCGGGTGAACTTGATCGCATTGCTGATCAGGTTGGTGAGGATCTGCTTGAGCCGCAGCGGGTCGCCCACCAGCGCCAGCGGCGTGTCGCGGTAGACCAGGCTCACCAGTTCCAGCTGCTTGGCATGGGCGGCGGGGGCGAGGATGGTGAGGGTATCTTGCAGCAAATCCCGCAGGTTGAAGGGGATGCTGTCGAGGACCAGCTTGCCGGCCTCGATCTTCGAGAAGTCGAGGATCTCGTTGATGATGCCCAGCAGATTGTCGGCGGATTTTTCGATGGTGCCCAGGTAGTCCAGCTGGCGCGGGGTCAGTTCGCTTTTTTGCAGCAGGTGGGTAAAACCGAGGATGCCGTTGAGTGGCGTGCGGATTTCATGGCTCATGTTCGCCAGGAACTCGGACTTGATGCGACTGGCCTCCAGGGCCTCCTTGCGCGCCAGGTCCAGTTCGATGTTCTGGATTTCGATGGTTTCCAGGTTCTGGCGTACGTCTTCGGTGGCCTGGTCGATGCTGTGCTGCAATTCTTCCTGGGCGTTTTGCAGGGTTTCGGCCATGCGGTTGATGCCCGATGCGAGTTGATCCAGCTCCTGGCTGCCCAAGGGGGGCAAGCGGGTTTCCAGGTTGCCGTCCTTGAGTTGGGCCACCGCTTGCTTGATCAGGCCAATCGGCGCGTTGATTGTACGGCTGATGCGCAGGGCCAGGGCTGCGGTGCAGATCAGGCCGATGGCAATCAGCAGCAGGCTGGCGAACAGGCTGCGATAGCCGCGCAGCAACATGCCGTTGTGGGACAACTCCACCTCGACCCAACCGAGCAGGCGATCAGCTTCATCGGGGATCAAATCGCCCGCCAGGTTGCGATGGCGACCAAACACCGGCAGCAGGTAGCGCGTGGCGTCGTTGCCGGTGCGCTGCAGCAGGTGGGAACTGTTGCCGACCGGCGGCTGGTTGAGCATGGTCGGGCCGGCGTGGGCCAGGGGCGTGCGGTCCGGCGCGAGGAACGCCACTGTGCGCACGTCCGTCTGTTCCAGGGATTGGGTGGCGATACGCTCCAGCAGGTCGGTGTTCCTGCTGCCCATGGCGGGGGCCACCAGGGGTGCCAGTTGCTCGGCGATCATTTCGCCGCGTTGCAGCAGTTGGGCCTGCAACTCCGAGAGCTGCATCCAGGTGAAGTAACCCCCCAACAACAAGGCCATCAGGCTGGTCGGTAATAAGGTCAGCAACAGTACGCGGCCTTTTATCCCCATTCTTCTAAGCACGCCACTCTCCTGCTACCACACTGATATCAATCTTCCGCGCCGGCATCCGGCCCGCGCCACCTGCGCAGTGTAGCCATTTGCGCGGTCTGGAATCTTGCAAATTAATGACAGAGGGCAATCTTCGGGCCGTTGGACACCGTGTGGCGATTGCCTGCGGCGGGGTTATCTTGAATAATCAGTGATTGAGAATGACTTGCAGACGCTAATGAATCCCGCACCAGTTGGCCTACCTCGTATCCTGACAATTGAAGATGACCCCGTGCTGGGTGCCTATGTGCATGAGCATCTGGGGCGCTGTGGTTTCCAGGTCTCCTGGTGCCAAAACGGTCAGCAGGGCTTGGAGATAGCGCGCGATCAGGCATTCGACGTGGTGTTGATGGATATTCTGCTGCCGGGCCTGGATGGCTTGTCGATCCTCACCCATCTGCGCCAGAGCCATTCGGTTCCGGTGATCCTGATGTCGGCCCTGGGCGCTGAAACCGATCGCGTCAGCGGTTTTCGCCTGGGGGCCGATGATTACCTGCCCAAACCTTTCAGCATGGTTGAACTGCGCGTGCGTATCGAAGCCATCCTGCGTCGGGTGGCCCTGGATCGGCGCCCGTTGCCGACGCTTGCGCCCGTGCGTGAAGATAACCGCACGCTGCGTTTCGACGATGAGCTGTGCGATGTTTTTCATCAGGGGCACTGGGCGGGCCTGACCCGCAGCGAATACCGACTGCTGGAAACCCTGCATCGCAACGGTGAAGAAGTCCTCAGCAAAGCGTTCCTCTACCAGCACGTGTTGCAACGGGGTTATGCGCCCCATGACCGCAGCCTCGACATGCACATCAGCCAGATCCGCCGCAAGCTCAAGGCCATCGGCTACAGCGAGCGTGAGGTACGCACGGTGTGGGGCAAGGGCTATGTGCTGAGCGGTCACGACGATGGGCTTTGAGGCATCGCTGAAACGACTGCCGGGCAGGCACTCGTTATTCTGGAAACTTGCCTGCCTGCTGATCGCCTTCTGTTTGCTGATGATCTGGCTCAGTTGGTCCTGGGGCCGGTACATGGAGCAGAAGAACGCCTACCTGTCCGACGAGGCCAGGATCACCTTGAGTGGTTATGCGGTCGGCGCCGAGCAGGCCTGGAACCAGGGGGGCAATGCCGGCGTTGATGCGTGGCTGCATGCAATGGGCAAGCGCGAAAGCACGTGGATCGGTGTGATCGGCAATGACTTGCAGTCGTTGAGCAGTTACCCGCTGACCGACACGGAAAGCCAGCGCCTGACCTTCCTGCGGGGCCTGGATTGGCCGGTCAGCCGCCACGTCAAGGGGTTGCCGTGGTTGAAGATTCCGTTTGCGGTGGATCCGGGCGCCGGTTCGCTGGTGATTGAACTGCCGCAGCGCTTTATGCCGGGGCGCTACCAACTGTTCTGGCGGGTGGTGACCAACGGCGTGATTCCCGGCCTCTTTACCTTGTTGCTGTGCATCGGCCTCTATCGGCTGCTGATCATGCCCCTCAATCAACTGCGCGAGCAGGCCAACGCATGGCGTGCCGATCAATTGAATACGCGGATGTCCCACGACGCCACCAGTCGTCAGGACGAATTGGGCGAGCTGGGGCGCGCGTTTGATCATATGTCCGAGCGCTTGCAGGGTACGGTGATGCTGCAACAGCAACTGTTAAGGGACATGTCCCATGAACTGCGCACGCCATTGAGCCGTTTGCGGGTGGCCTGTGACAGCGAGCAGGATCTTGCGCGCCTGCGTGAGCGGTTGGGGCGGGAGATCGACGCCATGCAGCGCCTGGTGGAAGACAGCCTGCAACTGGCCTGGCTGGATACCGAGCGGGCGCCGCTGCCCAAAGAAGATATTCAGGTGCAAGCGCTGTGGGACATGCTGCGCGAGAACGCGTGCTTTGAAAGCGATTGGCCGGCATCGCGACTGCCCTGCCTTCTGGGCGCTGACAGTTGGGTACGGGGCAACCTGAATGCCCTGGCCCAGGCCCTGGAGAATATCCTGCGCAACGCCATACGCCACTCCCCGGCGGATGGGGTTGTGTGCCTGGATGGATGCCGCGAGGGGGAGTATTGGCACCTTTGGTTGGAAGACCAGGGCGGGGGAATCGATGAGCAGGATCTGGAGCGAATCTTTGCACCGTTTACGCGGCTGGACGGCTCAAGGCCAGGCGATGGTGGCTTCGGGCTGGGCCTGAGCATCGCTCGCAATGCCGTGCAACGCCAGGACGGCAGCTTGTGGGCGGAAAATACCGGCCGGGGCTTGCGTGTGCACCTGCGGTTGCCGGCGCGATAGGTCTCAGCTTCGGCGCTGCTTGCGCTTTTTCCATTGGTGCGCGACCCACCAGCGCCAGTACCCCATGGTCAGGCAGTAGGCCAATGCGCCCAACACGACCCCCAACACCACCGAACCCAGCAGAAAGGGTTGCCACAGTGTGCTCAACTGGCCGCTGATCCATTCCCAGGTCAGGTCGTCGGGCAGGCTGCGCGGCGGCACATTCATCAGCCAGGCGCCGGTCATGTAGGTGCAGATGAACACCACGGGCATGGTGATCGGATTGGTCAGCCAGACCAGGCTGACGGCGATGGGCATGTTGCCGCGCACGATGATCGCCAGCACCGCCGCCAATAGCATCTGCAACGGAATCGGGATAAAAGCCGCGAACAAACCCACCGCCATGGCGCGTGCCACTGAGTGCCGATTCAGGTGCCAGAGGTTCGGGTCGTGCAGCAACGTGCCAAGAAACTGTAATGACTTGTGTTCCCTGATACTGGTGGGGTCGGGCATGTACCGTTTGAATAAGCGCCGAGGCATAAGGGGTCCAGGTCAGTTCGAGGGGCAAGTATGCCCGCATTCTATAAACAGAAAATTCAGACTTTGTGACAAAACATCATAGGACGTCCTGGGCTCTCGTCTAAGACTGAGTGGATCACTTGAAAAGGAGGGTTCATGAAGACAGGGATGTTCGCGCTCGCGCTGGGGTTGCTTGCCTTGCGCTTTCTACCGGCGTTGCCGTCGACGGGATGGCTGATAGCCATGCTGGTGCTGGCATTGATGCTATTACCATTTCGTACGTCTCCACTGGCATTTTTCCTGCTGGGCTTGAGCTGGGCCTGCATCAGTGCGCAGTGGGCACTGGATGATCGACTACGGCCGGTGCTGGATGGCCAGACGCGATGGCTGGAAGGCCGTGTAACCGGGTTGCCGCAGCAGACAGAGACGGGTGTGCGTTTTGAGCTGGCCGACAGCCAGGCGCGCAACGCCCGTCTGCCCAAGCGTATCCGTGTCTCCTGGCACGGTGGGCCGTCGGTACGCAGTGGCGAGCGCTGGCGTCTGGCCGTAACGCTGAAACGGCCTGCCGGGCTGCTCAACTTTCACGGTTTTGATCAGGAGGCCTGGCTGCTGGCCCGGCGCATTGGTGCCACCGGCTCGGTTAAGGATGGTGAGCGCCTGGCGCCGGCTCGTCATGCCTGGCGTGACACTGTCCGGCAACGTCTGATGGCCGTGGACGCCCAAGGCCGCGAGGCGGGCCTGGCAGCCTTGGTGCTGGGGGATGGCTCCGGGCTGGCGGCCGAAGACTGGCAGGTGTTGCAGGACACCGGTACGGTGCACCTGTTGGTGATTTCCGGCCAGCACATTGGTTTGTTGGCGGGGTTGATCTACGGGTTGGTCGCGCTACTTGCACGCTACGGCTGCTGGCCCCGCACCTGGCCGTGGCTGCCGTGGGCGTGTGGCCTGGCGTTTGCCGCCGCGCTGGGGTACGGCCTGCTGGCAGGGTTTGGCGTGCCGGTGCAACGGGCCTGCGTCATGGTGGGGCTGGTGCTGTTATGGCGTTTGCGCTTTCGTCATCTGGGGTTCTGGTGGCCGTTGTTGCTGGCACTCAATGGCGTGCTGATCCTGGAGCCACTAGCCAGTCTGCAACCCGGATTCTGGCTGTCCTTTATGGCTGTCGCGGTGCTGGTCGTGGGATTTGGTGGGCGGTTGGGGCCGTGGAGTGTCTGGCAGGCATGGACACGTCCTCAGTGCTTGATTGCCGTTGGTCTGTTTCCTGTGTTGCTGGTGCTCGGTTTGCCCGTCAGCGTGAGTGCGCCGCTGGCCAACCTGATTGCCGTGCCGTGGATCAGCCTGGTGGTGTTGCCACTGGCGTTGCTGGGGAGCGCATTGTTGTCGCTGCCGTATCTGGGGGAAGGCTTGTTGTGGCTGGCGGGTGGGGCGCTTGACGGGTTGTTCCGGGGCTTGGCATGGCTCGCTGGGCAAATGCCTGCCTGGATACCGGCCGAGGTGCCCTTGGGGTACTGGCTGATCAGCCTGGTCGGCGCGATGCTTTTATTGCTGCCCAAAGGCGTGCCGTTTCGGCCACTGGGCTGGCCGCTGCTGTTGTTGGCAGTGTTTCCACCCCGCGAGCCGGTGCCCCATGGGCGGGTGGAGGTGGTGCAACTGGATGTCGGGCAAGGTCTGGCCTTGATCCTGCGTACCCGCCATCACACGTTGCTCTACGATGCCGGCCCGCGTTCGGGGACGGTTGATCTCGGTGCCCGCGTGGTAGTGCCCGCGTTGAAAAAGCTCGGCGTCGGGACGCTGGATATGATGCTGCTGAGCCACGCCGACGCCGATCATGCCGGCGGGGCGTCGGCTGTTGCCCGAGGGGTGCCGATCCGGCGTGTCGTGGGCGGTGAAACCGAGGGCTTGCCCGCGTTTCTCGAAACCCAGCCCTGTGTCAGCGGTGAGCAATGGGTGTGGGACGGTGTGGCATTCGAGCTGTGGCAGTGGCCTGATGCGACGGATGGCAACCCCAAGTCCTGTGTTCTGCAGGTCCAGGCCAATGGTGAGCGCCTGCTGCTCACGGGGGATATTGATCGGGCTGCCGAGCGGGCATTTCTCGCCTCATCGTTGGCCGTGCGCACCGATTGGCTGCAATCCCCTCACCATGGCAGCCGCAGTTCGTCGTCATGGCCTTTTCTACAGCGGCTGTCACCCACGTCGGTACTGATTTCTCGTGGGCGTGGCAATGCGTTCGGCCATCCTCACCCGCAGGTGGTGGAGCGCTACCAGCAACTGGGCAGCCAGATATACGACAGTGCCGAGCAGGGCGCGGTGCGTGTGCAACTAGGGGTTTTCCAGCCACCGACTGTTGCGCGTAGTCAACGCCGTTTTTGGCGCGAAACGTTACCCTGATCCAGCCTTACCAAAGACCGGCGCCTGGGACAGACGGGTCCATGGCCGACGAACCCCGCCGCCGAACCTATATGGTAAAGTGGCGCACTTTTTCGAGGGGACATTCACTGTGTGGGAATTGGTCAAATCTGGCGGCTGGATGATGTTGCCCATCATCTTGAGCTCCATCGCCGCACTCGGCATCGTTGCCGAACGTTTGTGGACCCTGCGTGCCAGTCGCGTTACCCCCGAGCATCTGCTGGGGCAGGTCTGGGGCTGGATCAAGAACAAGCAGCTGGACAAGGACAAACTCAAGGCACTGCGCGCCAACTCGCCGCTGGGTGAAATCCTCGCCGCCGGCCTGGCCAATTCAAAGCATGGTCGCGAGATCATGAAAGAGTGCATCGAAGAGGCCGCCGCCCGGGTCATCCATGAACTGGAGCGCTATATCAACGCCCTCGGCACTATCGCGGCCATGGCGCCGTTGCTCGGCTTGCTGGGGACGGTACTGGGCATGATCGATATTTTCAGCTCGTTCATGGGCTCGGGCCTGACCACCAACGCGGCCGTACTGGCCGGGGGCATCTCCAAGGCCCTGATTACTACAGCGGCGGGCCTGATGGTCGGTATTCCTTCGGTGTTCTTCCACCGTTTCCTGCAGCGGCGCATCGATGAACTGGTGGTCGGTATGGAGCAGGAAGCCATCAAGCTGGTGGAAGTGGTGCAGGGCGACCGTGACGTGGACCTGGTTGGGGGCAAAGCGTGAAATTTCGCCGCAAGCGACGGGAAAATGTCGACATCAACCTGGCGTCGTTGATCGACGTGGTGTTTATCCTGCTGCTGTTTTTTGTCGTCACCACCACCTTCACCCGGCAGACCGAACTGCGTGTCGACCTGCCGGAAGCCGTGAGTGGTTCGCCGGCCGAAGACCAGGAAGTCAAGCAACTGGACATCGCCATCAGCGCCGACGGGGCGTTTTCGGTGAATAACCAGTTGCTGGAGAAAAACGACCTCGCCAGCCTGATCGCCGCCCTGGAAAAAGAGTCCGGCGGCAATACCAAGATGCCGTTGTCCATCAGTGCCGATGGCAAGACCCAGCACCAGGCCGTGATCACCGCGATGGACGCTGCCGGCAAGCTCGGTTTCAGCCATCTGCGCATGAGCACTGTCGAGGCGGCGAGCCAACCCTGATGGCCATGTCCGATCGTTTGCTCAAGGCCTGGTACGAGGGCCATCCGGGGCTCGCGTTGTTGCGTCCGCTGGAATCGTTGTATCGCCGGGTGGTGCAGCGCAAGCGCGCGCGGTTCCTGGCAGGAGAGGGCGAGATCTATCAATCGCCGGTGCCGGTGGTGGTGGTCGGTAATATCACCGTGGGCGGTACCGGCAAGACGCCGTTGATCCTGTGGTTGATCGAACACTGCCGACGCAGTGGCCTGCGCGTCGGTGTGGTCAGTCGCGGCTATGGCGCCAAGCCACCGCAGTTGCCATGGCGCGTCGAGGCGAGCCACAGCGCCACGGTGGCGGGTGACGAGCCTTTGCTGATCGTGCAACGCTGCGGCGTGGCCCTGATGATCGATCCCGACCGCAGTCGTGCGGTGAAGGCCCTGCTCGCCAGCGAGACCCTTGACCTGATCCTCTCCGACGACGGTCTGCAACACTACCGCCTTGCCCGTGACCTGGAACTGGTGCTGATCGACGCCGCCCGGGGCCTGGGCAATCGCCGTTGCCTGCCGGCCGGGCCATTGCGCGAACCGGTTGAGCGTTTGCACAGTGTTGATGCGCTGCTCTACAACGGTGCCGGCTCGGATCGCGACGATGGCTTTGCGTTTTGCCTGCAGCCCACCGCACTGGTCAACCTGCACAGTGGCGAGCGCAAGTCGGTGGCGCACTTTCCAGAGGGGCAGCAGGTACACGCGGTCGCCGGTATCGGCAACCCGCAACGTTTCTTCAACACCCTTGAAACGCTACACTGGCAGCCGATTCCCCATGCTTTTGCCGACCACGCGCCCTACAGCGCCGAGGTCTTGAATTTTACCCCGTCATTGCCACTGGTCATGACCGAGAAGGACGCGGTGAAGTGCCGCGCCTTTGCCCAGCCCGACTGGTGGTACCTTGCGGTGGATGCGGTGCCGTCGCCGGCGTTCGTCGCCTGGTTCGACACGCAGCTGATGCGCCTGCTGCCCGCCCGTCTTTTGCCTTAAACGCTGCTATCCAGGAAACACTCATGGACACCAAACTGCTCGACATCCTCGCTTGCCCGATCTGCAAAGGCCCGCTCAAGCTCAGCGCCGATAAAACCGAGCTGATCAGCAAGGGCGCCGGCCTGGCTTACCCGATCCGTGATGGCATCCCGGTGATGCTGGAAAGCGAAGCCCGCACCCTGACCACCGACGAGCGCCTGGATAAATGACCACAGCCTTTACCGTTGTCATTCCTTCCCGCTACGCCTCGACACGTCTGCCGGGCAAGCCGCTGCAACTGATCGGCAGCAAGCCGATGATCCAGCTGGTGTGGGAACAGGCCTGCAAAAGCAGCGCTGAGCGTGTCGTGGTGGCCACTGATGACCCGCGCATCATCGAAGCCTGCAAAGGGTTCGGCGCCGAAGCGGTGCTGACCCGTGAAGATCACAACTCCGGCACCGACCGCCTGGCCGAAGTGGCCACGCAGTTGGGCCTGGCGCCAGACGCCATCGTGGTCAATGTACAAGGCGACGAGCCGTTGATCCCGCCGGGCGTTATCGACCAGGTGGCCGCCAACCTGGCTGCCCATGGTGAAGCGCGTATGGCGACCCTGGCCGAGCCGATTGAAGACATCGACACCCTGTTCAACCCGAACGTGGTCAAGGTGGTCAGTGATGTCAACGGCCTGGCGCTGACCTTCAGCCGTTCGACCTTGCCCTGGGCGCGTGACGCCTTCGCCAGGAACCCTGACCTGTTGCCGGAAGGCGTGCCGTACCGTCGCCATATCGGCATCTACGCCTATCGTGCCGGTTTTCTGCATGACTTCGTGAGTTGGGGCCCGTGCTGGTTGGAAAATACCGAATCCCTGGAGCAACTCCGAGCCCTCTGGCACGGCGTACGTATCCACGTGGGGGACGCCCTGGAAGCACCGCCTGCGGGTGTCGATACCCCGGAAGATCTTGAGCGCGTCCGTCGCCTGTTGGGGGCCTGATGGAGGTTCTGTTTGTCTGCCTGGGCAATATCTGCCGTTCGCCCACCGCTGAGGGCGTACTGCGCCATAAATTGCGCGAAGCCGGGTTGGCGGGGCAGGTCGGCGTAGCGTCCGCCGGCACCGGCGAATGGCATATCGGCAACCCGCCGGACCAGCGCAGCCAACGTGCGGCGCTGGTACGCGGCTACGATTTGTCGGCCCAGCGTGCCCAGCAGGTCTCCCGCGCCGACTTTGCGCGCTACGACCTGATCCTGGCCATGGACAACAGCAATCTGCGCAATCTCAAGGCCCTGCAGCCCGGCCAGGGCAAGGCGGAGCTGGACCTGTTCCTGCGCCGCTATGACGCTGAAGTGGACGAGGTGCCAGATCCCTACTACGAGGGCGAACAAGGCTTCGAACGGGTCCTGGACCTGATCGAGCAGGCGTGTGATTTATTGGTGATCGAATTGAAGGGGCGGTTATGACCTTGCAAGTGCTGGCGCAGGTGTCGCTCAAGCCATTCAACAGCTTTGGCATTGATGTGCGTGCCCAATTCTTCGCCGAGGCCCGCAGTGATGCCGATGTGCGCGAGGCACTGGCCTATGCGTCGACCCAGGCGTTGCCCTTGCTCGTGATTGGCGGTGGCAGCAACTTGCTGCTGACCCAGGACATTCCTGCCTTGGTGTTACGCATGGCCACCCAAGGCATTCGTGTGTTGCAGGATGATGGCGTGCAGGTGGTGGTCGAAGCCGAAGCAGGCGAAGCCTGGCACCCGTTTGTACTGTGGACCCTGGAACAGGGCTTCTGCGGCCTGGAAAACCTCAGTCTGATCCCCGGCACCGTCGGTGCTGCCCCCATGCAGAACATCGGCGCCTACGGCGTGGAGATCAAGGACGTCTTTGCCGGCTTGACCGCCCTGGACCGCCAGACGGGCGAACTGCGCGACTTCAGCCTGGAAGAATGCAACTTTGCCTACCGTGACAGCCTGTTCAAGCACGAAACCGGACGCTGGCTGATCCTGCGGGTACGCTTCGCCCTGAGCCGCGTCAGCCACCTCAAGCTCGACTACGGCCCAGTGCAGCAGCGCCTGGCGGGGCAGGGGATTACCGAGGCGACACCGAGCGATGTCAGTCGCGCGATTTGCAGCATCCGTAGCGAAAAATTGCCTGACCCGGCAGTGCTTGGCAATGCTGGCAGCTTCTTCAAGAACCCGCTGGTGTCCAAGGCCCTGGCTGAAGAGTTACAGGCGCTGTATCCGGACCTGGTCGCCTACCCCCAGGCAGATGGGCAGATGAAGCTGGCGGCAGGCTGGCTGATCGACAAGGCCGGCTGGAAGGGCTTTCGTGACGGCGATGCCGGTGTGCATGCCCTGCAGGCGCTGGTGCTGGTCAACTATGGCGGCGCCACAGGGCACGATATTGCCAACCTGGCCCAACGTATCCAGCGGGACATCACCCAGCGTTTCAAGGTCGAGCTGGAAATGGAACCCAACCAGTACTAATGCAGTGAAAACAAAAATGCCCCGCATCTGTCGATACGGGGCATTTTTTATGCAGCGAGTAAATCAGTCGTCGCGGCTCATGATGCCGAATATCTGCAACAGGCTGATAAACAGGTTGTAGATCGACACATACAGGCTGACGGTCGCCATGATGTAGTTGCGTTCACCGCCGTGGATGATGGCGCTGGTCTGGAACAGGATGCACACGGAGGAGAACAGCACAAAACCCGCGCTGATCGCCAGTTGCAGGCCGCTGATCTGGAAGAACATGCCCGCAACCACCGCCGCCAGCAACACGAAGAAGCCTGCGGTGATGAAACCACCCAGGAAGCTCATGTCCTTGCGGGTAATCAGCACGTAGGCCGACAGACCACCAAACACCAGGGCTGTCATGGCAAACGCCGAGCTGACCACTTCCGCACCACCGGCCATGCCGAGGTAACGGTTGAGGATCGGGCCGAGGATAAAGCCCATGAAACCGGTCAAGGCAAACGCCGATACCAGGCCCCAGGCCGAGTCACGCAGCTTGTTGGTCAGGAAGAACAGGCCGTAGAAACCGATCAGTACGACGAAGATATTCGGGTAGCCGACGTGCATCTGCTGGGCCACGAACGCCATTACGCCGCTGAATGCGAGGGTAAGGGCGAGCAAGCCATAGGTGTTGCGCAATACGCGGCTGACTTCAAGCTGCTCAGCCTGCGCGTTACCATTCACTGCGTAATTCTGTTCGCGCATGGCGACACTCCTTCGGTTTTGAAACGTTCAGTCGCAAAGATCATAACAGACGCTCTGTAACAAGCTATGGCGAGAGTTTGACAGTGTGTTTCATTCGGGTATTATGGCGCCCGCTGAGACAGGATGGGCTACCATAATCCTGTGACGCACAAGGGAAATTGGCAGAGTGGTTGTAATGTACCGGTCTTGAAAACCGGCGAACGTTAATAGCGTTCCCAGGGTTCTTATCTAAGGCTATCTCCAGTTGCACCTTGCTGTACCGCTTCATCGCGTCATCGGAATAAACGGGAAATTGGCAGAGTGGTTGAATGCACCGGTCTTGAAAACCGGCGAACGTTAATAGCGTTCCCAGGGTTCGAATCCCTGGTTTCCCGCCGCGAACTCAACAAAATCAAGGGCTTAGATGAAAATCTAGGCCCTTTTTTTGTGTTTTTTTCGGCCGGGAGATGGGGTATGGCGTGCCACTCCCTGGATAAAATGAGTGGTCTCTATGAGTGCAACAAT
Source organism: Pseudomonas sp. BIGb0381 (assembly GCF_024809815.1). NCBI lineage: Bacteria > Pseudomonadati > Pseudomonadota > Gammaproteobacteria > Pseudomonadales > Pseudomonadaceae > Pseudomonas > Pseudomonas sp. BIGb0381. The sequence continues at coordinate 38,057 of NZ_JANUEN010000005.1, read as the reverse complement.
TCCAGTTGCACCTTACCAATTCTTTCAGTTGACGGTTTGGGGGGAGCGTGACTACCTTTCACTTCTCTCTGTGCTTCCCTTAGGCGCACTACCTGAAGGAGCTCGCGCCAGAGCAGTTGGTGATCAACGGCTACGATCTTTGGCCAGTAGAGCGATACAACGTCGCACCCTCGACTCGGGTGGAAATTATTCGGCCAGTGGACGACCAATTGAGCGTTGATAAGGTGAAATGGGGATGGTCACCATTTTGGGCGAAAGGAAAGCGTCCTGACCCGATAAACGCCAGGGTTGAAACAGTCATGACTGGGAAGTTTTTCAATCAGCTCTGGCCAAACGGTCGCGTGCTTGCACCGGCAAACGGGTGGTTTGAGTGGGTCAAAGATCCGGCTGATCCAAAGAAAAAGCAGCCTTACTTCATAACCCTGAAAGAGCAGGCTCCGATGTTCTTCGCTGGTTTAGCTGAAGTTCACCAGGGCCTGGATACAGACCCTCGCGACGGCTTCGTCATCATCACCGCCGCCAGCGATCAAGGGATGGTAGATATCCATGATCGGAAACCGCTGGTTTTGGCTCCTGAGCACGCCCGCGAATGGATCGCCTCAGATATTTCACCTGAACGTGCGCGGGAAATCGCGATGGATCACTGCCGGCCTGCTACCGATTTTCATTGGTACAAGGTAAGCAAGGCTGTGGGTAGTGTTCGTAATCAGGGCCCAGAATTGGTCGAGCCGCTCGCAGGGGCGTCAGACGGCGATGAATGAGTACGTACCGTAATGTTGATGGAGGGCAGCTGCAGCGTTTCTCAGCCGTTCCATGAGTAGCGCATATCCGATTTTATTAAGAACGGACATCGCTTAGATCAACCGCCAGTTTTGACACCCGGCATACCTGAGACCGCCCAGGTGACGGCTGATACTGGTACGGTATATGCCCTGCCGTTAGCAAAAAGCCCGCAGAATTTACCCGAGCACTGGATGATCCGGAACTGGATGACTTCTTCAGATCCGGGTAGTTTTAGAGTCACGACGGGGGAATCACTAAAACCCTGCTTAACGTCTTCCCTAGCGGTTTCTCGTCCTGCATCGCTAAAGGGCATAATTACCATCGCGAGTGACATTGAGATCAAGCACAGGATGATGAAAACACCATAACTACCAACGAACAGAACCAGTCCTGCCCTTCGCCAGGATTTAAAAAAAGACCGTTTCTTAGCTTTTATAGGCTTCTGATTTCTTTGATTAACAGAGCCCGTACGGTCTGTCATGAAATCAACGAGACCAAAAATAAGGCTTAGGCCAACCATGCCTAGAATCGCCAACAGCCAATTTCGTCCCAAGCTGTCGAGTCCGGTGGTAAACCAACTTACAATGACCCTGAACTATGCCACAGCGGTCTCACCGATATACTCCGTTGCCTGTAGAGGAAACATGGACGGCTCAAGGTTCAAGTAGGAGAGGTAGCCCTCGTGGTAAGCCTTTCCGTTCAAGTAAAAAATGGGGACTGAAATCGCCAACGCTAGGGCTCCCAGCTTCCCCCAACCCATGAACGTAGCCGCTTTTTGTTCCGAATCCTTTTTCAGACTGTCTTCTGACATTTTCGACTCATTATCTAAAAGTCCTAGAGAGCACGGTGCAGCCCTCCCGATATGCCTACGTCTCAATCAAGCGCCGAGGAGTCATTCTTGAAAGTCTCTGATGTTGTCAGCATCGGATGCACTGCAAAAGTGCAACGCTGCATGATTGATTGTGGCTTTGAGCCTAAAAACAAAATTATGCTGGTTTGCCAGACTTACTCAGAAGTGACGGGCTGTTCGTCGACAACGCCACCGAGTTGATGCAGATAGAGAGCAGGGCCAAGGGGGGCCTGTCGACCCGGGACGGGCACTGTAGCAAGGCTAAAATTTATCCCCATCAAGGGCAAGATGACCATTCGACCAGGTGTAAAACTATGACAAGACAGCTCGTCTACCCTCGAATACGGAATCGAATTGTCGAGCTACTTGAGTGGCTGATTGAATGCGAGAACGAGCCACCTCGGTTCGGTATGAATGAGCTAATCAATTCTTGGGAGGACTGGGTGCCAACGTTGTCTTCCAAGGAGTATTTCAGCACTCAAGGTTTCACCCCAGCCGAGAGCGATTTTTTGCTAAAGGTAAGTGCCGCTATCGAGGATTTTTGCGAAGCGACCCCTGATCCAATAGAGCACGACGATGCGGCAATTGCGCTTCCTCAATGGTGCCTTGTCATCGCTGCTGCTAAGCCGGCGCTATTTGCCATGAAATCGAGTAACAAAATTTCGGAGGGGGGGGATGACGGGCTCGAGCGTTGAGTTACTGGCTATGTAAGCAAGCTATTACGTAGGATTGTGCTAGGGAGTGAAATCAGACAGGTCGGTTTAGCATTAAAGGCCGTAGACGCTGCCATTCACTCCTACAGTCCTCAGCAATGATGTCTGGATAACCACGCTCTTCTTCCATAGCCAGCGCCGCGCTGAATGGTAAAGCGACGCAGGTGGATCTGTCTCGGATTTCACAAACCTCAGCCTCAGTAAGCGGCGTGCCCTTTTTATCCTCGGCGGCTTGCAGCACTGCCGCCAGAGCCGGCACAAAGACTAGACATAACGGATCTGTAGTCATCAGTTTCTTCCCTGAGCCGATTAGAAATTGCATGGTAGGCCAGTTTCGGACATCAACATTACCTCGAAGTGCGAACGTCAAAGTTAGCGTAGCGCGCTGCTATGTGGTGGCAGGAAGACTTATTGTCGCTTGGCGGCAGACCTTCAATGATGATCCTGGAACGCTTAGGATTACTCACTCAATTCAGTACCAACATGGAGCAGGCCACGGTTTATGGATATCGAATTTCGCGGTAATGGCATGCGCGATAACCCGTCTGTAGGTACTTGCGATGAGTACGGTGTGAGCGGGATGGCGATTTGGCAGAGCTTGCATCGGCTAAATTGATCGAAGTTGCACTCACCGCTCCGATGTAGTAAGGCGAGTGCAAAATATCTCGCTGGGTGATGGCCAAAGCGCTCCTATGCAATACGAATACGAATACCGTTTAAAAGAATTTTCTAACTTATTACTTGGTAAGGGCTAATTGCAAAATTCCATATGCTCCCAACGAGCATGCCCTGAATCCTAATTCGGTTGACTCTTCGGGATAAAGCTGCAGCTTTTTACATCTAGAAACATAATGCGTCAAATAAAAGGCCTGCCTTTCCGGGCTACATCGTATTGCTCGACGAACGGTGCTTAAGCGCGCCTGACGAGTGACGACATAGCTAATAATTCAAAAGAGGCTCTTATTATGATGCTGCGTAAACTCAACCTTGCTCCACGCTCGGCTCTGTGCTTCGGTTTCTTTTGCCTGATGATAATTGCGCTGGGGATCATCGCTCTTAAGCAGGCGTCGAGCTTGAAGGACTCTGAAAGCTTCGTTGAAACGAATGTTGTACCCAGCATATCCCTACTTGGGGTAATTGACAGGGAGTTTGTAAGCATCAGAGGTGGCAACGCAAGATTGCGCAATCCTGTAGAGCCCGCAAGCCTAAAAACTCAAGCTCTAGAGGAATTAAATAAGGCTAGAGTTAATATTGAGAATTCGCTGTCGAATTTGCAACCTCTAATCGTAACCCCGATAGGCAAGCAGAAAGTTGATGAGCTTTCAAAAAGCCTTGCCAACTATCAGGTGGTTCAAGATCAATACTTGTCTCTAATTTCTTCGGGGAATTTAGATGAGGCAGTCAAGCTTTCCAGCGAGTCGATGAAACAATCTGCTGACGCTGTTGAGAGCGATATCAAAGAACTGATAGACGTTAACAATAACAAAGCTAAACGGGCAGGGGAGGAGGCGAACCAAACCTATGAACAAGCTAAATTGATCGTTGGTGGTTTTATATTGATCAGTACCTTGGCCGCGATTGCACTAGCTTTGATGTACACTCGAAGTATTACCAGCCCGATCAGCCAATCACTGGCTATTGCCGAGCGCATTGCTAAAAACGATCTCACCGGAGTTATTGAAGCTCAAGGACACGATGAGGTGGCGAGGCTTATGCGGGCTTTAAGCGTAATGCAGCATGGGCTGCGAAATACCCTTTCTTTGATATCTGATTCCTCTAACCAATTGGCGTCGACTTCTGAAGAAATGCATGCTGTCACCGAAGACGCAAATAAAGGCATGCTGCGTCAAAATAACGAAGTTGAAATGGCAGCAACTGCCGTCACTGAGATGAGTGCAGCGGTAGAAGAGGTAGCTAGAAATGCCTCGCAAGCCTCTGAAGCAGCCAATCGATCCAACTCCGCAGCGTTGGCTGGTCGTGCGCGCGTCGATGAAACCGTGCAGGCCATCAGCCTGATGGTCGCAAATGTTGAAGACGCATCCCAAGAGGTACAAGGGCTCGCCGTAATGGCCACCGACATCAGCAAGGTTTTGGATGTGATACGTGCTATCGCCGAACAGACCAATCTTCTTGCGTTGAATGCGGCTATCGAAGCCGCTCGTGCCGGTGAGGCGGGTCGAGGCTTCGCAGTAGTCGCTGATGAAGTCCGAGCGTTAGCTCATCGTACTCAGCAATCAACCAGTGAAATTGAGCAGATGATCAGCTCAATTCAAAAAGGCACTGGATCTGCTGTGTCTGCAATGACTCACACAAACACCCAAGCCCAGAAAACTCTGGACACTGCTCAAGGCGCTGGTTCCGCGTTGGTGGAGATTACCGAATCTATCGACAATATTACTGAACGCAACGTTCTGATTGCGACCGCATCAGAGGAGCAGGCTCAGGTTGCAAGGGAGGTAGATCGCAGCTTAGTGAGTATCCGTGATCTTTCAAATCAAGCGGCAGAGGGCTCAAGTCAGACAGCTATTGCAACGTCCGAACTCACAAAACTAGCGGTCGAATTGAACAGGCTGGTCAAGCAATTTCAAATGTAGCGTTAGCCCTCTTTACTGAGGGTTGCGTGCATAAGCTATCAATTTTTCTCAGGCAGTTCGCAACTTTCAAGTGGGATTTAGGTGCTCCGGGCCTGCGGAGCACCCGTAGCACCGGTAGCTCGACTCTTTTGATATCCGCCGTGGGATTGCCATCCTGGTGTAGAACGTATCTAGGATTGATGAGCAGGCTGAGTTGGAGGATCGCTGGAATCACTCACGCTGAGCTTTATTGTGTGTCGCAATCGACGTCTGCTTGACGGTATAATTATCGCTCAGTCTTACCATTGAGCTACAGGAACATCAGCATGACTGTACTCCAAACCATCTACTTGCAGCCTACGCCGCCTTAGCGCTACGCCCCCTCGCAACACCTCGCACCCGCCTGGTTCGCTAGCGGTGCGTACTGCTGTATGCCCGGTTCTTACACCCAAAGCACACAGTCAAATAATCCTCAAAATTTGAATTCGTATCGACGCGCTCGCCCTTCGCCTGGTGTGCGTGTGATGCATTGCCTTGGATATTCTGATGCTGCAATCACTCAAAAAAACGTGGTTCTCCAACGTTCGTGGAGACGTGCTAGCAGGTCTCGTCGTCGCTCTGGCCTTGATTCCGGAGGCCATTGCATTTTCAATTATCGCTGGAGTCGACCCCAAGGTCGGCCTCTACGCCTCCTTCTGTATCTGCGCCGTTATCGCCTTCGTCGGCGGTCGACCTGGCATGATCTCAGCGGCAACTGGTGCCATGGCACTGCTCATGGTCACCTTGGTAAAAGATCATGGGCTTCAGTATCTTCTAGCAGCCACCTTACTCTGTGGGGTACTCCAAATCCTCGCTGGCTACCTGAAGCTGGGCTCACTGATGCGCTTTGTTTCACGCTCGGTAGTCACCGGTTTCGTAAACGCATTGGCGATCCTGATTTTCATGGCGCAGTTGCCTGAACTGACCAACGTGACCTGGCACGTCTACGCCATGACAGCAGTGGGCCTCGGAATCATCTATCTATTCCCATACCTACCGAAGATTGGCAAGCTGATTCCGTCACCGTTGGTGTGCATCCTCACCCTTACTGCCATCGCCATTTATCTCGGCTTGGATATCCGCACTGTAGGCGACATGGGCCAATTGCCGGATACGTTGCCGATTTTCCTTTGGCCCGAAGTGCCGCTGAACTTTGAAACCCTGCGCATCATTTTCCCGTACTCGGCTGCTTTGGCCGTAGTGGGTCTACTCGAGTCAATGATGACCGCGACCATCGTCGACGATCTGACCGATACCACCAGCAACAAAAACCGCGAGTGCAAAGGCCAGGGCGTAGCCAACATCGCTGCCGGCATGCTCGGCGGCATGGCAGGTTGCGCCATGATCGGCCAATCGATAATCAACGTGAAATCTGGTGGCCGCACCCGTCTCTCGACATTGTGTGCCGGCGTTTTTCTGCTGCTGATGGTGGTATTTCTTGGCGAATGGCTCTCCAAAATCCCTATGGCTGCACTCGTGGCTGTGATGATCATGGTGTCCATCGGCACCTTCAGTTGGGATTCCTTGCGCAATCTGAAAGTGCATCCACTGTCGACCAACCTTGTTATGGTGGCGACCGTCGTGGTCGTCGTGGCCACTCACAACCTGGCCTACGGCGTACTGGTAGGTGTGCTGCTGGCTTCGCTGTTCTTTGCTAATAAGGTCGGGCACTACCTAGATATCAAGAGCACTCTGGAAGTGACGAAATCGCATCGGACTTACCACGTCGTGGGCCAGGTGTTCTTTAGCTCTGCGGACAAATTCACTGAGATTTTTGACTTCAAGGAAGCGCTCAACAAGGTCACCATTGATCTCATACAGGCGCACTTCTGGGATATCACCGCTGTCGCAGCGCTTGATAAGGTCGTGATCAAGTTCCGGCGTGAAGGCGCTGAGGTTGAAGTGCGAGGTCTCAATGAAGCCAGCGCAACAATCGTTGACCGCTTCGGCGTTCATGACAAACCCTGTGCCATCGACAAGCTCATGAGCCACTAAAGAGATCAACAATGATCCATGTCCTTTATCAGCACTTCTGTGCAGGAGATGCAAAATGAGCATTTATTAGATGCACTTTACGCCTAGGACTTCATTGGGCGGAGGAGCCTTGATAGGTCTGGCGGTTGGCTTGTTCGTTCTCGCAAATGGTCGCATCGCAGGCATCAGTGGGTTGATTGGTAGCATGATGAAATTTAGCAGTGAGGGCTGGAGCGAGAAGGCGCTGTTTCTTTTTGGTCTGCTGCTTGCGCCTTTATTGTGGGGAGTATTTACCGTGCTGCCGGAGATCGAGATTAGGGCAGGGTGGCCGACCCTGATAATTGCGGGGCTGCTCGTCGGCGTGGGAACCCGTTACGGTTCCGGCTGTACTAGCGGTCATGGCGTTTGCGGGATCTCTCGACTGTCAGCCCGCTCCATCACTGCAACGATGTGCTTTATGTTCGCCGGTTTTGCAACGGTGTACGTCATTCGTCATGTGGTGGGCGCATGAAAATGATAAAGCTGTGCGCATTTTTTGCAGGACTGATCTTCGGCCTTGGGCTTCTTCTGGCAAGTATGGCGAACCCCGCCAAGGTATTGGCTTTTCTTGATGTGGCCGGGGCCTGGGATCCTTCACTCGCACTGGTGATGGTAGGGCCATCGCAGTGGCGGTTATCCCCCTGAATTGGGCGCGTAAGAACAAGCAGTCCTTGCTAGGTGCCCCCATGCAGTTACCAATGAAAAGGGAGTTGGGTGCCCGCTTGATTGGCGGCAGCCTGGTGTTCGGTATAGGTTGGGGAATTGCGGGGATCTGCCCTGGGCCTGCCGTCGCTATTCTGCTTACGGGGCACGGGCAGATCATCATATTCGTATTGGCCATGTTGGCCGGTATGTACTTGTTCTCTCTATTAGAACGTCGGTGCACGGCCTGATTAGGCGATAGCCATGAAAGCGAATGACGGAAGCACGGTCAGACGTCTACACACGCTGACCAGATCGATTTCACCTATTGAGAGCCAAGGGGTATTTGATGTCAGACCTGAACGATCCACGAGTCTTCTTTGCTGCTGAGCGAACCTTGCTGGCCTGGAACCGAACCAGCCTTTCGCTGATGGCGTTTGGCTTTGTAATTGAACGATTCGGACTACTGCTGCAAATGCTCAAGCCAGGTGTTTTGAGCGCTCCAGGAAAACATTTTTCTTTCTGGATCGGACTCGCTTTTCTGATGCTGGGCTCAACGGTTGCCTGTTGGTCATCCTGGCAGTACAAAAAGGTGGTAAAGACCCTCAAGCCTGTTGAGATCCCCCTTGGCTACAGCGTCAATGCTGGCCCTGGCATCAATGTCATCACGGCAATCCTGGGCGTTTTGCTCGTTGCGTATTTGTCCATTATGTAAGCAAGACAGAGCTTCGTTCGGCTCCCGACATCGCCCTCCGTATAAGAGGGTAAACGGCAGCCCCAGGGCTTTACACCGATGCAGACGAGCATTTTCAACGAGCAAACGAGTGAAGGTTCTCGATTCACACGTATTTCAAAATATTTCTGAAAATCCCGGAACTGTCATCGGATAGAAATATTTAAAGAATTAAATCGTCACTTCTCCGATAGGTGGATACCTCCACTTAACTCCTTTCATTGAGGTGTTGTCGTGATGTTGCTGACTAAAAAAAGCCTGTCTGTCTTACTGGCTTCCCTCTGCATGAGTGGCCTTGCTCATGCGACCGATGTTACCGGTGCGGGCTCCAGCTTTGTCTATCCGGTTTTGTCCAAGTGGTCGCAGGACTACAGCAAAAGCTCCAGCAACCGTATCAATTACCAGTCGATTGGATCGGGTGGCGGTATCGCTCAGATCAAAGCGGCAACAGTAGATTTTGGTGCGTCTGACGCACCGTTGTCTGCCGATGATCTCAAGGCCGGTGGCCTAGGCCAATTTCCCAGTGTGATTGGCGGCATCGTGCCGGTGATGAACATTGAGGGTGTAGCGCCGGGCCAATTGAAGCTCGATGGTGAGACCTTGGCGAAAATCTTCTTGGGTGAGATTACAGTCTGGAACGATCCGGCCATCGTCGCCCTGAACCAGGGCATGAAACTGCCAGACAGTAAAATCACCGTCGTCCACCGTTCTGACGGCTCTGGCACCTCATACAATTTCACCAACTACCTCTCCAAAGTGAGTGATGGTTGGAAATCGAAAATCGGTTTCGGCACGACTGTGCCTTGGCCGGTTGGTGTGGGTGGTAAAGGTAACGAAGGTGTCTCGGCTTACGTAAAGCAGATCAAAAACTCAATCGGTTATGTTGAGTACGCCTATGCCCTGCAAAACAAAATGACGCACGCACAGCTGAAGAACGCCGCCGGGAAATTCATTCAGCCCAACGCCAAAGCGTTCCAAGCGGCTGCCGACACTGCGGACTGGGCTAACGCCAAAGACTTCAACCTGATCATGACCAATGCGCCTGGCGATAGCGCTTGGCCGATCACGGCGACCACCTGGATCATCATGTACAAACAGCCGAAGAATGCCGAGCAAAGCCAAGCTGCCTTCAACTTCTTCAAATGGTCGTTGGAGAAAGGCCAGCAACAGGCTTCGGCGCTGGACTATGTAGCCCTGCCTGACTCTCTGGTGAAGCGTATCGAAGGTTACTGGAAGTCTGACTTCGCCCATTGATTCAGCAACACTTAAACCCCTTCCTCGAGCAAGTTTTGCCTGATGAAGGGGTTTGTTTGTGAGTAGACGTATGATGAACGACACAGTCCAACCTTTGACCATGACCCTCTACGTTGGCGACGTTACGAGTGATAAGCGTGCGGCTCGCGATCAGCGTCATGATCTCTGGTTTAAGCGTTCAATGCTTGGCGCCGCAATGCTGGTGCTGTTGCTACTGGTGAGTATTGCCGCCTCGACACTTTGGGGCGGTAGTCTTGCATTCAAGACTTTCGGTCTCGACTTTCTGACAAGCACTGAGTGGGATGCCGTCAACAACCACTTCGGTGCTTTGGTACCGATTTACGGCACCTTGGTGACCTCTTTACTGGCGCTGCTGATTGCGGTTCCTGTCAGCTTTGGCATCGCGATTTTTCTCACTGAAGTAGCTCCGCCCTGGTTGCGGATGCCTGTTGCCTCGGCGGTTGAATTGCTCGCGGGAATTCCATCGATTATCTATGGCATGTGGGGGCTATTCGTTTTCGGCCCGTTCATGGCAGAGCATCTATCACCTTGGATCAATGACTATCTGGGTGAGCTTCCTTTGGTGGGTTCGCTGTTTCAGGGCCCACCTTTAGGGATTGGCATGCTGACAGCGGGTATTGTGCTGGCAATCATGATCATGCCCTTCATCACCTCTGTCATGCACGAGGTGTTCCGTAGTGTTCCGACAACCCTCAAGGAGTCTGCTTACGCGCTAGGTAGCACTACTTGGGAAGTGGTCTGGGACATTGTTCTGCCCTACACGCGCTCAGCGGTGGTGGGAGGAATTTTTCTCGGGCTCGGACGCGCATTGGGCGAGACCATGGCGGTGACTTTCGTGCTGGGTAATGCTCAACAATTCTCCGCCTCATTGTTGATGCCAAGCAGTTCCATTGCGTCAGTCATCGCTAACGAGTTCAGCGAAGCCTATACCGACCTGCATCGCTCGGCGCTGATTGCACTGGGCTTCCTGTTATTTGTCGTCACCTTTATCGTACTGGCGCTAGCACGACTCCTGCTCATGCGGCTTTCACGCAAGGAGGGTCTATGACCGGAAACGAACGTCTCTACCAGATTCGGGCTTTCAAGAATCGCTTTGCATTGGCGCTCAGTTGTGGGGCAACTGCGTTCGGTCTCATCTGGCTGGTCTGGATTCTGCTGACCACAGTGATCAACGGATTTCAGGCGCTCAATATTCGCCTCTTTACGCAAATGACGCCGCCGCCCGGTACGGAAGGTGGGCTGGCGAATGCGTTTTATGGCAGCGCCCTGATGTCCGGTATCGCCCTGCTTATCGGGACGCCCATTGGCTTGATGGCGGGAATCTGGTTAGCGGAATTCGCACGACACTCGCGTCTAGGTACCACGGTACGTTTTATTAACGACATTCTCCTGTCGGCACCGTCCATTGTGTTGGGGCTGTTCATCTATACCGGCGTTATCTTGCCGTTGAACATACTTACTAATCACCAAGTCGGCTTCTCCGCTATCGCCGGCGCTCTGGCACTGGCGCTATTGGTGATTCCAGTGGTGGTGAGAACTACTGACGAGATGCTTCAACTACAACCGTCAACCATGCGGGAAGCCGCGCTGGCATTAGGCGTCCCGCAATGGAAATTGACTCTACAAATCGTACTACGAGCTGCAAAAGCGGGCGTGGTGACCGGGGTGCTACTCGCACTAGCCAGAATCACTGGTGAAACAGCGCCTCTACTGTTTACAGCGTTCGGCAACCAGTTCTGGAGCAGCAATCTTCTGAAACCGATTGCCAGCGTGCCCGTAGTGGTTTTCCAGTACGCCATGAGCCCATTCGATGACTGGCACTCTCTAGCCTGGGCTGGTGCATTGGTGCTGACCTTGTTTGTACTGGTACTCAGTTTACTGTCCCGCTTGATCCTTTTACGCAATAGGTTGACCTGATGAATAGCCGTGACCTTGCCGACGAAAGAACCAAAATTCGCGTTCGTGGCCTGGAGTTTTTTTACAATAACCAGCGGTCTCTGAACTCCATCGATATGGATATTCCAGAGAAGCGGATCACTGCGATCATTGGGCCGTCAGGTTGCGGGAAGTCGACGTTACTGCGGGTGTTCAACCGTATATACGCTATGTACCCGAAGCAGGAAGCGCGGGGCGAGGTGCTGCTCAACGGAGAGAATATTCTCGCGCCTGGTTACTCGATGAACCGTCTGCGTAGCCATATCGGCATGGTCTTCCAGAAACCCGTACCGTTTCCGATGTCCATTTACGACAACGTCGCTTACGCCGTGCGTCACCATGAACGGCTCTCCCGTCGTGAGATGGATGAACGCGTAGAGCAAGCCTTAAATGGAGCAGCGCTTTGGGACGAGGTAAAGGACAAGCTCAAACAGAGCGCACAGAGCCTGTCGGGTGGTCAGCAACAGCGCCTGTGTATAGCGCGCACCATCGCTTTACGCCCACAAGTATTGCTTTTGGATGAGCCGACCTCCGCGCTTGACCCAATCTCCACTGGGCGAATAGAGCAGTTGATTACTGAGTTAAAAGAGCAATATACCGTCATCATCGTGACCCACAACATGCAGCAAGCGGCTCGTGTTTCGGACTACACCGCCTTTATGTTTATGGGCGAATTGATTGAGCATGATGTGACCGACACCATCTTCACCAAACCAAAAATGAAGCAGACGGAAGACTACATTACAGGTCGCTTTGGATAACCAATCCCTTTCCTTCAGTACATAAGCTCTCAGCCCCTAGAGCGGCAAGGAGTTCGTCAGCTTGGTGAGAACATTAGTGGCCATCGCCATAAGCGCATCGCTTGGAGGGTGGCTACGCAATATTTTGGGGGAAAAGCTCAAGAATTTGTTTCCGAGCATGCCTGCGGGAACGCTCGCAGCGAATTTGGCCGGGGGTTACTTGATTGGCCTGACCATTGGCTTTTGGGTGGATTCGCCGCTGCTCTTTCCTCGCTGGCACCTTGCGATCATCACAAGCTTTTGCATAGGACTCGCGGTCTTCTCACTAGCCTCGGCAGGATCGGCCACGTTAAGCCACAAAGAACGGTTTATTCCTGCAATTGGGGCCATCTCGCTTCATGTCATAGCGTTGCTTGCCATGACTGCGTTAGGAGCGCTCACGTTCCACTGGGTAGACGACATCTAGTTAGTATTGACCATAGACTGATATGAAATTTGGTTTGTGATTTCAGCCCAGGGTAAAGCCTTGCGCAGAATGACAGAAACAGAAAGCCCGGCGCGAAGCCAGGCTTTTTGTATTTCGGATGGGGGCTGATCCATCAGCAAACTCGAGTGTAGTTCAGTCAGATCTATGGTGCAGCTAACACGTTCTCTTAGGTCGGTATCAGATATGAATGGCATGGAAGCGACAACCCATTGAGCATTCTCCCTTTGTGATGGCTGACATTTCGAGCCGACGCTAAAGCGTCATTGAGGCAAATGTCATTGGGCATCGAGGCTGCTGACTCAAGTGGATGGTTTCGCCCCTGCCACGTCAGATCAGTGGGAATCATTTGAGGTTGTCAGTGAGGTGAATCACGGCTGGATATCATCAATCCAGATTCAGGCCTTTACTTCTCCCGTGTCGTCCTTCACATCAAACAATCCTGCAAAAAAAAGATGGAGTGTGTCCCAGGTACGCACCCACCAACCACCTGCTTCTCCCGCTTCTAACGCTATGAGTGATCGGGTAGTAAGTTTATTTACACCGTCATACAGCTCAAAACTCCCGACTACATCGCCGACAGCAATAGGAGCTTGTAGAGCGTTATTAATGTGTAGGCGCGTTTCTACCTTGCGACCACTATTTTTGGGTAGCGTGAGTGTCACATCATCGCGCAAGCCAACAGCGATTACGTCCTTGTCGCCTTTCCACAGTCGCGGTTGAGCTAAAATTCTTCCGCCTTTCTGATAGGTATTTGTCTCAAAATTGCGAAAGCCATAGCTCAGGATCTTTTGAGCATCTTCCGCACGACTGTTCATCGTTGTCGAGCCAAATACTGCACTGATTAGGCGCCTCCCATCACGAACAGCAGAAGTCACCATGCAGTATCCGGCTTCCTCAGTATGGCCAGTCTTGAGGCCGTCAACACTCGGATCGCGCCAAAGGAGAAGATTCCGATTGGGTTGGCGAATGTTGTTCCAGGTGAAATATTTGTGCGCGTACAACGAGTAGTAAGCTGACTCATCGGTGATGATCGCCCGTGCAAGCCGAGCCATATCATGAGCTGAAGAATAGTGTTCAGGTGCCGGCAAGCCTGTAGGATTCACAAAGTGGGTGTCAGTCAGCCCAAGTTTATTAGCGGTGACATTCATCAACCCAGCAAACGCATCTTCGCTACCCGCGATATGCTCAGATAGCGCCACACTGGCGTCATTGCCAGAGTCGATCACCACACCGCGCAGTAGGTCTCGCACAGGCACAACGGCGCCTGGATCAAGAAACATTCTAGAACCGCCCGTTCTCCAGGCATTCTCACTGACAGTGACCGGGTCGTCGACCTTGAGGCGCCCAGCCTGTATCTCATTGGTAGCGACATAAACAGTCATCAATTTGGTCAGGCTGGCTGGGGGCAAGCGCATATCAGCGTTTTGGCTATCTATAACCGTACCGGTCGCTGCATCCATAAGCACCCAGGATTTTGCGCTCAGTTGCGGTGCTGCGGGGATCATCGCTCGCGGATTAGGTGACGCAGGACTTGGGGTTGATACTGGAGCCGCCCAAGCTGGTGTCAAAAAAGAACACACAAGAATGAGTGTAAGCCGCAATTTAGGGTGTTTCACAAGTGCCCGCCTCGGATAGCAGAAAGACGCGCCAAACTAAGTTAGGACTTGTGATCGCTCAAATTAACTCAGGTTAAAATAAATTTAACTTGGCGCGGCAAGGGTTGCTTTCACCTCTGGCAAAGGACAGATAATCGAGACCGTGGCTCCGCAACCACGCGGTGATTCCTGGATGCTCAATACGAACCCATGCAACCGAACGATTGCCGATACCAGAGAAAGCCCCAGCCCGTGCCCAGGTTGCTGGCGAGTAGAGTCGACGCGATAAAGCCTGCGAATCACGCTTTCACGCTCTTCCTCAGGGATCCCAGGGCCATTATCAGAGACCTCGATATTGAGCGAGTTACCCGCCAGATAACCCCTAAAGTGAATGACACCACCCTCGGGAGTAAATTTGATGGCGTTATCCAAAAGATTAACCAACGCTTCGAACAGAAGAGAAACATCACCCGATAAAGCCGGAAGATCCGCTGAAATCTCAAGGAGCAGTGTTAGCCCCTTTTCCTGTGCCAACGGTTCGAAAAATTCGTGCGCCTGAGTTATTAGGGCCGCAGGTTGAAAAGATTCAAATCCTGATCTTCTCCTCGTATCTTCAAGTTCAGATATTCGCAGCAGCCCTTGGAAGCGCAACATGATGGATTCGCTTTCTTCCAGTGCCATGTTCAAGGTCTCTGCATGAGAGCTATCCAGGGGTAACTGCTGCAGCTGGTCAAGATGGGCACGCAGGCGAGTCAGGGGAGTACGCAGATCGTGCGCAATACCGTCACACGCCCCCTTAACCTCATGCATAAGCTGCTCTATATGCTCGAGCATGACGTTGACAGCATTGGCCAACATGTCGAGTTCATCGCGGCGTGGAGACAGCGGAAGGCGTTCGCCGAGATTGCCCGATACGATACTTTCAGTGCAGCTTTGGAGTCGCTGTACCCTACGTAAGGGCCTTCGCCTCAGGAGCCACCAACCGATCAACCCAGGGATAAGGGTAAGAGAAAACCCCCAAAATAATGCTTGCTCGATAATACCGCCGACTGCGGAGATAGAGCCCCCATCGCGCGATAGGATCAAAATTCGACCATCGTCACGATGCTGCATCAGTGCATGGCTGCTTCGGGTTTGCTCTCGTGGCAATGCAATGCTCAATCCCCTCTCGAGATAATGTACCTGGCCGTCACCTGGCAGACTTGCTCGCAAACGAAGCAGGTCGCCGGCGATATGGGTGCCGTCAGCTTCAAATAAGCCGTAGGCGTCGATTCCTGACGTCGAATACACCTCACTAGCGGCCAACTCGTCTTTTAGGCTGGCATCATCTATTTTTTGGTAATAGTGGGCTCGCTGCATCAATGTCCGCTCGGCAACAGCTCCGAGGTAGGTTGATATTTTCCAATAAAGCACACCTGTAAAAACGGCTCCCCAAGCGATAAAAAACAAGGCGTAGAGCCCAAGAAGGCGGCTATTGGAGGAACGCCAACGCTCATTCCTGGGAGGCAAGAACATAACCAGAACCGCGTATGGTTTGAATAACGGGTGAATTTCCACCCTCGATTTTTTTACGCAGGCGACCGATATGGACGTCAATAATGTTCGTGCCTGGGTCGAAGTGATATCCCCAAACTGCCTGGAAAAGCATGGTTCTAGTAACCAGCTGACCCGCGTTGCGCATGAAATAAGTGAGCAGTTTGAACTCGGTTGGAAGAAGTGGGATCTGCACGCCGTCGCGGCTGAGTGACTGTTCAATAAGATCAATATGGAGGTTGCCGACGCATAGTAGGCGCTCATTCACACCGGCAAGCGGGCGCCTCAGCAGCACTTCCACCCTGGCTATCATTTCGACCGTAGAGAACGGTTTGGTCAGGTAGTCGTCACCCCCTGAACGAAGCCCTTTGACCCGCTCATCGACATCTGACAATGCGCTGATCATCAAGACTGGCGTCTGAATACCGAGGCTTCGCAGCGTACTAATTATCGTCAAACCATCGAAATCAGGCAGCATCCGGTCAAGTGTTATCACATCATGGCCACCAGAAATGGCCGCTGATAATCCATCACGACCGTTCGCCGTCCATAGAACTTCGAATCCATGGGAGGTCAGCGTGTTAACAATAGCCTTGGCTGTAACCTCATCGTCCTCTATCACCAGCGCGCGATTCATTTTTACTCCACACAACGATTGCAAACCTAAAGCTCAAGCGAGCTCCAAGCGCCGTAGGCTTTAAAGATCTGTGCAGCCTAGGTAGGGTGCATCGGACGGTAAACTAAATATTTCTTAACCATCCTTAATTTCGTCTTTGCTTGAAAGGTGCCTATTTTTTCGCGCCCCCACTGCTAAATCTCATCTCTACGCTCGATTCAGGATATCCCGTCATGACGAAGACCTTATTGAGGCTCGCATTGGCTTGCTTGTTTCTATTTGCAGATGGCATTGAGGCACAGGATGCCACTCCCACCAAAACGCTTACCCTCTTTACGACAGGAGGCTTCATCGCGGCGATTCAATCCATAGCCCCCCTTTATGAAAAAACGACAGGAATCAGCCTGGTAACTAAAGAATCCCCGCCCACAGGCAATACGCCAACGGCAATCGAAAATCTGTTGGAGAGTGGTCAAAAAGCGGATGTTGTAATCATGGAGGACTGGGAGCTACGAAAGCTTATAGATCAAGGCCATTTGCAAAAAGCGAGTCGAATTGACCTTGCCAAGTCGTTCATTGCCATGGCCGTCCGCAAAGGCGCTAAAAAGCCCGATATAAGCACCATGAAGAACTTCAAAAAGACGTTGCTCAACGCAAAGTCTCTGGCTCTATCGGATACGCCCAGCGGAACATACCTGTCACGTATTCTCTTCCCTCAAATGCACATCTCAGAAAGGTTGAGGGTTAAGACCAGAACGATTTCTGCGAAGCCTGTCGCAGAAGCAGTAGCCCGTGGCGAAGCGGAGATAGGCTTCCAACAATTGAGTGAGCTGATGCACATGGAAGGCATCGATGTGATTGGGCTTATCCCCGATCAGGTTCAGAAAATGACAATGTACTCAGCGGCGATCACCACGGGCAGCGTGCAGCAAGAGGAGGCTGCCACGCTATTAAAGTTCCTCCGCTCAGAAGCCGCTAGGAGTGCCATGAAGCTAGGCGGATTAACACCTGTTCGATGAGCCCTGCTAGGAGCTGTGTGCTCGCTATTTGGCCACTGCCAGGATTGTAGTTGCTTTATGGTCGGTTATTTGAGGGGGCGATTTCGTTTGCTGACTCAAGCTTAAGCCATCAAGTTCTTGAGGGCTCAACGAGGCACCTCTGCCAGACAGAATCAAGGCGAGAACTAGAATGGTAAAGCCTACTAACATTGGGAATGAGCCTAACCAGAATTGGATGCGTCGGCGGCGCTGGTATGCGTCCATCTTTACTAGCCCCTGTCGGCGTTGGCGAGTATTTCTCGCTTACTTATACTTCTGTTGCTCAATGTAATTTCTACCGCCGATGATTGCTAGCCCTCGAAAAATGGAGTGGTGCCAATATCAAATTTTGGTGTGCCCGCAAAATCGTAAGGCTGAACACTGGATATGCGGTCATTTAAGCCGGAAAAACGGATTTCCTCCAACAGTCCTTGGTTGTTGGCTGGACAAACACGATTACCAACGCGGCGTCACCGCCAAGCGAATGTTAGTACTTCCAAAAAACCGGCGTAATGAGCACCAGTACAGTGAGTATCTCCAATCGCCCCAGCAGCATGCCAATGGTGAGTAGCCATTTTGCTGCATCAGGCAACGATGAGAAATTGCCCGCAGGCCCAATGACTTCGCCGAGCCCTGGCCCCACGTTGCAGACAGCAGTAGCCGCGCCGCTTAACGCAGTAACCCAATCTAGTCCGATTAAGGCGAGCCCTAAGGCGATCATTGCGATGGTAATGGTGAAGAAAAATGAGAAGGTCAAAAGCGAGCGTAAGATCTCTTCGTCAACTGGATGGCCGTTGTACTTTTTCCGAATCACTGCGCGAGGGTGGATCAACTGCTTCAGGCTACTCACTAATAGAGCACCTGCAACCTGAAAGCGGAAAATTTTAAGGCCTCCAGCCGTCGAGCCTGAACACCCGCCAACAAAGGTCAGATAGAAAAAAAGCAAGACCGCGAAGCTGCCCCACAAGGTGTAATCGCCTACAGCAACGCCTGTGGTTGTGACGACCGACGTCACATTGACGGCCACGATACGAAACGCATCCCACCATCCGTAGTCGCTGTGAAAACACAGCCACGTACCCACCGTCAGCCAGGTGACGACCAAGAACCCCACGAATCCGCGCACTTGGTGATCCTTGATCAGCGCACGGCGATTACCGCGCAACGTCGCGACGTACAAGGTAAAGGGCAAGCTCCCCAGAATCATTATGACTACTGCTACCCAGTGAATCGCCGGCTGCGTCCAGTGGCCAAGTGACGCGTCTGACGTTGAGAATCCCCCAGTAGAGATCAACGACATTGCGTGGTTGACCGCCTCAAAAGGCGTCATTCCTGCTACCCAGAGTGCAAGAGCCCCGACTCCAGTAAGTCCCAGATAGAGAAAGAGGATGTACTTAGCGGCCACATGGGAGCGAGGTGTAACTTTCTCCGACCAGTCTGAGGACTCAGTCTGGAAGAGACGCATGCCACCTACCCGCAGCAATGGAAGTATTGCCACAGCCATGCCGATGAAGCCGATACCACCCAGCCAGTGCAGCATCGAACGCCATATCAACAATCCTGGAGACGCGGTATCCAAACCACTTAAAACGGTTGAGCCAGTAGTTGTGATACCAGACATAGTTTCAAAGAAAGCGTCGGTGTAGCTGATGCCACTGATGAACACCATCGGCAACGCTGCGAAGGTGCATACCACCACCCAACTGCCAGTCGTCAGCAGGTACATATCCCTAGGGCGAAGGTGGACAGCGTCTGGCCGCCCCCGCACGATCAACAGTAGGCCGCAGATAAACGTAATAAAGCTCGACCAGAGGAAGGCAGACAGATCGTCGCTACGCTCATAGGCCACAAGCGTAATCATGGGTATAACCATGCTCACAGCGAGAGTAACTAGAAAAATGCCTAAGATGAAGCCGATAAGCCGCATTGTTGCGAGGGACATAAAATAGCCTGCCAAATTAGCGCCGGGCAGTATCGGACGACCAACCGTTTAGCCCCGTAAATTTTCCGTAAAATTTTTTAGTCCATCAGGAAGCCAAGGCACGGCCATACCAGAATTACAGAAACAAAAAAACCGGCGCAAGGCCGGGCACTTTGTGTTTCGGATGGGGCTGATCCCTCAGCAAATTCAGTGTAGTTCAGGTAGCCCTATCTTGCAGCTAACGCGTTCCCTGAGTGTCGGTTTCAGATATGATTTACATGGAAGCGACTTCCCCCTCTGTGCTGCTGCGGCGCAGCACCAGAACACCAGCAATCGCGGCCAGAATCGAGCCGATCAACACTCCGACTTTGACCTCATCAATCAAGTGAGCTGATCCGGCGAACGCCAGGTTGCCAATGAATAGGCTCATGGTGAAGCCAATGCCGCACAGCAGCGCTACGCCGTAAAGCTGAGTCCAGCTACTTCCTTCCGGCAGTTTGGCCAAGCCCATACGAATAGCCAGAGCAGCCAATAGGAAGATGCCAATCTGCTTGCCCACCAACAAGCCGATCGCAGCACCCAGGTCGTCAATGATCGCCAAGGCAGCGAGGAGAACCTTCAGCGAAGTCGGGACTCGCTTACCCAGCAAAGACAAGACGCCCAGGGCGAACGCGATGTCGGTAGCGGCTGGGATAGCCCAGCCCTTCAAGGTCTCGGAATTACCCCAGTTGATTGCGATGTAGATCAGCGCAGGAACAAAAATCGCCTCCCTCAGTGCCTGGGATACCTCTCTTGCGGAGAGCTCAGCCGCAGTGTTTTCGCTAACGCTACCTACCTGGGATGAACTAGCTGCCGCTCTGGCAGCTTTCAGCCTTTGCTCAGCGTACACATGGCCGGATCATCACCTGGCAGCGGATAGCCTGCGGCTGAGAGAGCTTCGGCGCGCTCTTCAATGAGCAGGCGCTCAGGATAACGAGCGACTTGATAGGCTCTGCCCGGCACGCGCCAAATGGCATCCATTCGTGGCTCCTTAGGGGCTGACCGGCTTACTTTCCAACCGGCTTCGTCGGGATCTTTCGAAAGCAGGCACTCACCACAAAGGGCACGTGGTTCGCGATTGGTCAAGTGACACGGGGCGCCCCTCCACATAAATCGTGTCCGCCTGAACGCAATATACAGCTAGTGACCCTTCACCCCCTCCGGTGAAATCAAGCGCAAGAACGTTCCCTAGCCGAATAGGCTCTGGAATCCAGGTGTGTCCCGTGCACACACGCCAGATTCCTTTGACACCTTCTCGATGGTGCTTTTTGATCCGCTCGCGCCCCCATAGCGCGATCTCTTCGACAGCAGGGATTGATATGTCTCGAGTGAACTCGACCCATGACATCCCAGCAGGAATGTCCGCGTGAACAACTCCAACCAAGCCGAGAGGCGACTCGATTTCAATGACGGATGGAAGGCTCTCAAGCTTTCCAATTATCATCTCCTTCGATTCGTCGGCTATGGTCGACCACCAGCCTGCACCATGAGCTACGTAACGAGCGCTGGGATTTTCCCTGTAAGCATTGATAAGCATCTGCTCATGGTTACCTTGAACAGTGAAGAACCACGGCTCACCAAGAAGCTTCAGCCCGTCGAGGACTCCCGGCCCGCGATCTATGAGGTCACCCACCCCGATGACTCGGTCGATTGCCTTGTCGAAACCTAGCTTCAACAATCCTTTATGGAGGTCAATCGTCTTGAAGTGGATGTCACCGACGACGAAGTCGCGACCTACCTCGTTCCGGGGAAGCCTCAGAACTTTCTGACTCATGCGCGGGTTCCTTCCTCAATGGCCAGCCACCAGGTGACCAAACCCGTATTGTCCACCCAGCGACCGCACCTTCCAACAGAAATATGGACAGGCAGGATGACTACACTCCAGTGCGCAGGGCTGAGGCATCCCGAGTTTCTTCCGTCGATTGAAATGACCAGAGCAAGCGGAGCGCGCAGGCCAGTAAGGCCGGAGGCGCGAGGATGGAAGCCCAAGAGCCATGACTTGGCGTCAGCCATGGCATGGTTTACGACAGCCGACCCGAGAGGGCGCGCCATAAACATCGATTTGCGTAAATTGCAGGATTGCTGATGTTCTGCAGGCTTATGTATTCCAATACTTCTGAACTGTAGTCCGCGCAATTCCAAGCTTTTCCATAGGCTGGAGATATCTACGGTGTCGGGGGCAGTCCACTGTTCCTCGCGCAAAAAACCAACCCAGTGCCGCGAACTATGTGAACCCGTCCGCATTAACCCCTACGCACAAGGAAGGATGTTAATTAGCCATGTTCCAACCTGCTGTGCCAAGCCTGCCCAATGGGGGCACGGCTCAATCGGCTCTGCGTAAACCGCGGCGCGCGCTACCCATTACAAGGACGTAAGCTTTATGCAGTCATCCCCCTCCCAAGCGCCTTCCGCCACCGGCGAACTGATCGCCAGTTTCCGTCACGGCAAGGGTTTTCTGATTTTCAGTTTGATATTTGGCGTTGTGTTGTTAGGTCTCGCCGGGTTTGTGTTGTATCTGGGCACGATCCTGCCACCGGGCAATGAGGGGCCGGTCAGTCTCCAAACGTCCCGTGGCATGGCCTTCAGTTTCAGTGACCCACATACCTTGATCTACGCCACCAGCGCTTTGCTGGCCGTTCTCGGGCTTGGTGTATTTGCCGCTTACGCCTGGCACAGGAAACTGCGTGCGCCGCGCTACGCAGTGTATGAGCACGGCATCGAGCGCATCATCAACGATCAGCGGGAATACACCGCCTTTGCCGAGATTGACGACCTGTATCTATTTGGCTCCGGGCAAACCGTGCTGACCGGCATGATCACCAACCTGGCCTACCGTCGTAATGCCAGCGAGCCGTTTCATCGAGTGATCGAGAGCCTCAAGGGCTTTCACGACTTCCAGGAGTTGGTTCGTGAGTTGCACGTACGCGCACGTCTGCGGGAGGTGATGGCGACGCTGGAGTCGGGCGGGGCGGTCAGGTTCAATTGCATCAGCTCCGGGCAGGTCTGGGGCAAGCGCGTCAGCGGCAACTTCCTCAAAATCACCACGACGCCGATTGTGGTGAGCCAGGATTTCCTCGAATACCAGGGGCGCAAGGTGCCGATGTCGTCGTTGTGTACCGTCGACCTCAATGCCTGGACTGAAAAGGTGGTGATCAAGGACGAGAGCGGCAAACCCGTGTTGTCGACCATCGCCACCGGCATTCTGAGCCACGATCTGTTCCTCAATACCCTCGATGCCGTGTTTGCGGCTGAAGAACAAAAACGCGAGCTGGCGTGAGCCGGCAGCATCAAAGATGAGTATTAAACGATGATCTATCGCGGCGCAGGCTGGCTGACGCTGTTCACACCGGTGGCCATGGTGTTGTTGCTGATGGGGTTATGGCCCGACCCCAGCGTCAAACCCGGCAATACCTCACTGATGCAACTGTTGATGGGCCTGGGGATTGGCTCGGGCATCAACACCGTGCTGGGCTTTGTCCTGAACCGGCAGGTGCATGAAGATGGCGTGCGCCATCACTTCTTTTTCATGCCCATGCAGTGGCCCGCGCTGGCGATCATGCTTGTCTGCGCGGTGATTGCCCTGCTCAAGTAAGGCTACCGACCGCTCGGCAGGGCCTGCGAAGTGCGTGTGCCATTTAGCGACATCATCTACGTCTGCCCCTACGTGCTCGCCCGGTTTGATCGCGATGGGCATTTCCGCGTCGTGTGTCAGGGACCGAAGGACAAGGTGTTCGACTATCAATTGGGTGAGGGTATCTCCCTGGACGAAATGGCGTTTCATGCCGAGTGGTTGCGGGGACTGATAGGGGAGCGGATGCACGAACTATTGAACCTGGACAAATGACACACGCATGCGAATAGAGTCCCTACAGCCAAGCCATTACGCCTGCGTGGTGTGGGTCTGTGCCCGTCTGTGACGGCACCTCTCACGCCACGACCACCAACTGCTCCTTGAACTTGGTGTACAACGTCAGCGTGTGATTCAGGTAGATTTTCGATCCGCTTGCTCGTTTTTCCGGCGAGCCACTGCTCCACACGCCAAATACGATGACTTCTGTGCCTTTGACCAGCGTCTGCAGCCACTCGCCGTCTTTATCTCCAACACTGACCTTGAAGACGCTTGTCACATTTTCCGCGTCGGGCCGTTCGTATTTAGCCGTGAGATTCAGATAGCTCATGACCCGGCCGCTGCCTTCATCTGGCACGTAAACCCGGTCGACCGTGCCCACCACGGCGAAGGGGTGGCACTCGCTCCCCAGGCGTTCCAGCATTCGCCATGCATCTTCGTAGCGGTTTTTTTCAAAGAAAAAGTCTGACCAGCGAATTTTCTTAGTACCAAAGCGCAGTACCAGGTGTTGAGCCAGTTCATCATCCGCTTCGCACCGCTCACGCAGCTTAAGCAGATCAGCCGTAGTGCGCAGGTAGCTGGCAAGTTTTTTGCCGCTTGGCTGATATAGCTTGGGCTGTCTCTGCGTGGCAGAGCCCTCCGTTGCTGAAGTCGTAAACTGAGCACCAGAGAGTGATTTGCCACCCAGGTTATTGTGCAGCAGTAACAGGCGCAGTTCGGAAGCGCCGGCGTTGAGCGCTCCGATAAAGTCGGGATCGGACTCGGCCGCGACGATAATTTTCAACTGGCCGATGGCGTCGTATTTGCACCCGGGTTTGTGGTCGGAGTCACGGCCGGCAGTCAGCCCGATGTAGGCGGCGCGGTCGTATGGTTCCTTTCCCGCCCGGTTGACGAGTCCGCGCGGCACAAAGCGCACCGGTGCACGGCAGTTGCCGCCGTCACACACCAGCGATGGAATAGTGCGGTTACGATCGCTGAGCGTTTGAAGTGCCTCGATAGTGTGCGGATGGCCCAGCGCATCCAATGCCGACGACATTTTTATTCCTTTACCCACGCATGACTCCTGATTGAAACGGCAGTTGAGTGGGGCTCATCCTATCAAGCGTAATCCCCGTCTGCGACCCGGGCGCGGCAGGTGTGATTTGAGTTGATGGGCCCCAAATAAAGCGCGCGAGCCATCCGGCCGCAATCGCAGCTGATTTCAACGGCAGTGACGCAAGGCTCAGCAGAACAGCTGAGCCACCGAAAGCAGGCAAATCACTTGCACAAAAATCTGAGCTCGAATGGGATGTTTCATCTACGCTACCCTCCTGTACGGTTGCGGATGAGCGTGCCGCATGCGATGTAAGTCCTCCCTGGAGCGTCGACAACACTCGCAACTATCGAGTATAGGTCCTGAAACGAATCTTTCACGACTTTGCCGACCCATGGCCCGCCAGGCACTGTTTACAACTATCTGCCCAGCCCATCGCACTTTTTTTCATTTCTCCAATCTATCTTTGTCCCAGCCCTGCCGATTTCCCGCGCGGGCGAAAGAACCAGATCGGGTGCCGATGGCTCGCACGTTACTTTTATTCAAGACTCGACGAGTGCGTCGGCCACTGTGGCTGGCCGTGGTGTTAATGCTCTGCGCCAGTGGCTGCACCCAACAGCAGGGTCGGGACATAGCCAAGCAGTTCAGCAACGGCAAACCTGATGAGTTCTTCCAGACCAGTGTCGATCGCATGGCGACTCTGGGCATGCGCGACAACTTGCAAAGCCTGTATTTGCTCATGAACAAGCTCTATCTGCGCAACCCCAATCAGTGGCGCCAGTCGGGTTATCCGGATGCGGTGAGCGCTGCGCGGGAAATTCGCCAGGCCATCGAGCAACGTCGGTCCCTGCCTGCCCTGGGGGACCGTCGCGACCTGGCCGCGTTGAGCTATTCGTTAAGCCCCGAGTTCAAGGGCGACCGGGTCGGTGCCTTTATCTATGCCATCGGCAGCATGATCGTGACCGCCCACGGTGGGCGTACCGAGTTCTACATTACCGACTCGATCAACCCGCAGTTCGTCAGCAACGCCGCGCGCAACATCGAGAAGGCCACCTGGTTGCTCAGCAAGCGCCAGGATGCAAATGGCGTCCTGCTCCTGTTTTCCAACGAGATCTCGGAGGAGGGCAGCAACCTGAGTTTCGCCGTCGAGTTCGGCAAGATTGTTGCGCGCCTTGACCTGTTGACCCAGATGCTCGACGAACGCTACCGCCGTATTGGGCTTAACTATGCACAAAGCCTGTTGTTGATGAATTTCCTGCCGGTGCAGTAATTGGGTTGTTCGGTATGCTGTTTCTCCTTTGGATGTAGGAATCTGCCTATCTTGCATCCCGATGCTTGAAACACCTGTCTGTGCACAATAGCCTCGGATTTTTCTGAAAAAACGAGGCCCTACCTTGGGTAAGCGAAAAACAGCGTGGCCGACGGACCGCGAAATACGCCTGCGCTTTATCCTCTTCGCTGTGATCGACGCCGCAAGCGTTCAGGGCGTTCCCTCCGAGTTGTTGCTGCCCGCGCATAAACTGCTGCGAGACTCGCCGACAGAGGCGCAGTTGCTCACCGCTCTGGGTGAAATTCTTGCCGCTGATGAAATGCATGGGTTCAGGTTGCCACCGGGGTCGGAGGCCGATGAATTGATGCAGTCTCTGGAGAAGCCCAACGCCTAGTCATTCCTTAAGATTGGACGAGATTCCTCAATCGAATATCCATGACGTCTATTAACGTCATGTAGCGGATATAAGTGGCGCAATAGCGTCAGATTGATCGTCATCACGCCTGGTACAGCTGTTTTGTTCGACTAAGCATCCCTGGGAACCTCCATTCCTGCTGCTCTGCCGGCGTCTTGCGCAGCCCTCCGGCCTCTCTGGAATCGGCGCCAGAACCTAGCCATTTCCTGTCGATTACGGAGTTTCGAACATGATGAATGCAATGCAGATGCCGATGAACACCTCCATGCCAATGATGCCGATGATGTGCTGCACCTGCTGACAGGTCCCGCGCCATAAAAAACGCCCCGATAAGTCGGGGGCGTTTTTTTGCGTGATTAATCCAGCCGCTCTGGGTAGGTGATCACCAGGAACGCCACGGCTTCGCTGTCCGCCGGATTTGCGGTAGCGGTGGAGCTGGTCGGCGTAGAACAGGATTGAATCGCCGGTGGACAGCAGGTAGCGTTCATCATTGACGCTGACTTCCAGCACACCTTGGGCCACCACCAGGTTTTCCTGGATGCCACGGCCCGTGGCCTTTGGACACTTCCTCCCCAAGCGCCCGCAGGCGAATCTCATAGAACTCGGACTGGCGCGCCGTATCGTAGGGAAACAGCGCCCGGCTGATAAACGCGCCATCGGCACTCACCAGGCGTTTGCTCTGCTGCGCCGGCAACACTTCAACCCCTTCGAACGCGCGATCTTCCAGGAACGCCGCCACCGACACCTTCAGACCCTTGGCAATTTTGCACAACACCTTGATCGACGGCACGCTGCGCCCGGATTCGACCTGTGCCAGCATCGCCCGGCTCACGCCGCAGGCGCGTGCCAGGGCATCCAGTGACAAGTGCCGTTTGCGATGGAGGGTAAAGTCGATGACGGTGGAGGATGCAGGCATGGGAGGCGATCTCATAGGTGACTCGATGACCCGAAGTAATACGTACTGGTTATTTCCTTAAATACTGAGCTTGCATGTATTAATTCGATTTTGGACTTAAAAAATAAATCCGGTCTGATGCTGTTGTGGGAAGGGGCTGGTCCGTTATTAAGGGGTGACTTGGCGAGCATCGTTGCCTTCCCATCACTGTTCGCGTGATGGCCCAGCCGTTCACGCCCCCGAATTCCAAGGATCCGCCCATGCTGCTGCGCCCACCTCCGTTCCTATTTGCCGCCTTGACGTTAAGCTCGCTGGTGCACGCCGAAGACCTGCAATTGGCGCCGGTCGAAGTCACCACGCCGGAGGCCAGCGCCGGCGAAGTGGCTCAGGCGCAGCTCAAGAGCGTGCCCGGCGCCACCAATTACATCGACATGAGCAGCGTGCAGCAGGGGCGGGTGAGCACCAACGAAGACGTGTTCAAGTACCAGCCGGGGGTGTACGCCAAGGCGGCGAATAATGAAGGGGTGAAGCTGTCCATTCGCGGTTCTGGCCTGAACCGCAGCCCGGGTGCCCATGCTTCAGGGCTGTACGAAATGTTCGATGGCTTGCCGCTGACCGGCCCCGGCGGCACCCCTTACGAACTCAAGGACCCGTTGTGGCAAAGCCGCGTCGAGGTGCTGCGCGGTGCCAATGGCTTCGATCGGGGCGCATTGGCGCTGGGCGGCGCGGTCAACTACGTGACTCATACCGGCTACGACGCGCCCACGTTGCAAGTGCGCTACGAAGCCGGCAGCCGTGGCTATGCCCAGCGCGAGATCAGTTCGGGCCAGGTGCTGGGGGATGCCGACTACTACATCAGCCTCACCGACTCGGAATCCGACGGCTACCAGCGCCAGAGCGCCGCCACCGGCAAAGGCATGGCCGCCAACTTCGGCTACCGCTTCAACCCGGACCTGGAAACCCGCTTCTATTTCCGTTACCGCGAAACCACCAACGACACCCCCGGCAAACTCACCCGCGCCCAGATCAGTCACGACCCGCGCGCCGCCAACAGCCTCAACGCCGCCCGTGATTCCAAGCGCCTGCAACCGGGCTCCACCTGGATCGCCAACAAGACCACCTTGCAGCTGGATGACAGCTCGCGCCTGGAAGTCGGGCTGGCGTACCACGATTACCCGATGGACCTGCGCGAAGGCACCAACCGCCTCAAGGTGGCCTACACCGATATCAGCAGCACCCTGAATTACATCCGCCAGGACACGTTTTTCGGCCACGACAGCAAAACCACCCTCGGCCTGCGCACCACCCAGGCGATGCCCAATAACGGCGCATCGGAATACGTGCGCACGCCAGCCGGCAACACCGCAACCTACGCCCCCGGCACCAAGACCCGCGACTACAGCTACCTGGGCTCCGACACCGTGCTGCATATCGGTAACGACCTGGAGCTGGTCCAGGGCCTGTGGCTGACCACCGGCCTGGCCGCGATCTATACCCGCCGTGAAACCCAGGTCACCTATCCCGAAGGCCAGGCGCCGCTTAGCCAGCATGACTGGGACTACGCACCGCGCATCGGCCTGCGCTATGACTTCAACCCGCAGTTGCAGGTGTACGGCAACCTGAGCCGTTCGGTCGAGCCACCGCACGCATGGTCGATGATCTGGGGTTCCAACAAATACTTTGCCAGTGGTGCAGCCAAAGGCCTGGCCCGCGAAGGCGTCAGCCTGAAAAACCAGACCGCCACCACCCTGGAAATCGGTGGCCGTGGCGAAGCATGGCTCGGCCAGTGGGACCTGGCGCTGTACCGCTCCGAAGTGCGTCACGAACTGCTCACCGTGGAAACCCAGGCCCAGACCTCGACCAGCAATGCCATCGTCGCCGAGTCCAACGCCAGCCCCACCGTGCACCAGGGCGTAGAACTGGGCCTGCTCAGCCCGCTGTGGGACGGTGGTCGCAGCGGTAAGCTCGATGTGCGCCAGGCCTATACCTTCAGCGATTTCCACTACCGCGACGACGACCGTTTCGGTGGCAACCGCTTGCCGGGCATCCCCAAGCACTACTATCAGGCGCAACTGCGCTACAGCCACCCGACCGGTTTCTACACCAGCCTCAACGCCGAGTATTCCTCACGGGTGGCGGTGGACTACGCCAATTCCTATTACGCCGCGTCCTACACCCTCCTGGGCGCCACCTTTGGCTACGACGCACCCAAGCAGGACTGGCAAGCCTGGGTCGACCTGCGCAACCTCACCAACCGCCGCTACGCCAACACCGTCACGCCGGGCTACGACGACAAGGGTCTGGATGTCGCACGCTCCACACCGGCCGATGGACGCGGGATCTACACCGGAGTGTCGTGGAGCTGGCGCTAAGAGGACACCCAGGTACCTGCTGCATGGAGATCAAACGGTGGGAGGGGGCTTGCCCCCGATAGCGGTGTATCAGCTACAGATAAGCTGACTGCCCCACCCTCTACCGGGAGCAAGCTCCCTCCCGCATTTGATTCGTGGTGCTTTCGGCGCATGTGAGCCCCTTGCCCCAGTATCGTTTGAGGGTTCGCACTGATGGCTACGGGATGCGCAAGAAACGGCTACGCGATAGAGGACGGCTACAGGCGTTCAGTCATTGCCTTGGCGCAGGCGCTTGTACAGGGTGTTGCGGCTCACGCCCAGCTCCCGCGCCAGGTGGGAAATGTTCCCACCGGCCGCCTTCAAGCGCTGGGGCAGGTCGATGCTGTCATCCAGGTACTCATTGGCGGGCAGCGGCGCCGTCACCTTCAAGTCGACAAAAAAATCATCCGGCAGATGCTCCGGGCGGATCGGCTGTTCCTCGGCCATCGCCAGCGCCACCTGCAACACGCTGCTCACCTGGCGCAGGTTGCCCGGCCACGGGTGCTGCTCGAACAACGCCAGCACCTCGGCGCTGAGCCCGGCCCATTGGGTGGGCTCACGGTGCTGCTGCCACAGCTGCTGGAACAGCGCCCGCTTGTCGCTGCGTTCGCGTAATGGCGGCAATTCAAGGGTCAGGCCGCCGATGCGGTAGTACAAATCCTCGCGAAAACGCCCGGCCTGGACCCGCTCGCGCAAGGCCCGGTTAGTGGCCGAGATGATGCGCAAATCCACCGGGAACAACTCGCTGCTGCCGACCGGCTGCACGCAACGCTCCTGCAATACCCGCAACAGGCGCGCTTGCGTCGGCAGCGGCATATCGCCGATTTCATCGAGGAACAGCGTGCCTTTGTCGGCCTTGCGGATCAGGCCGATGCTGCCTTTCTGGTTGGCGCCGGTGAACGCGCCTTTTTCGTAGCCGAACAGTTCCGATTCCACCAACTCAGCGGGAATCGCCGCACAGTTCACCGCGATAAACGCCTGCTGGCTGCGGGAACTGGCCTGGTGCAGGGCCTTGACGAAAACTTCCTTGCCCACGCCGGTTTCACCGTGGATCAGCAGCGGGATGTCCTTCTCCAGCAAGCGCTCGGCCTGGCGCACGGCTTTTTCCACGCGCGCATCGCCAAAGTGCAGGGTCTTCAAACCAATCGCGGCGGGCTTTGGCGCAACGGGCTCGCTGAACACCCGCGCCTGCACCGGCATCTGCTTCGGTCGTTTCAGCAGGCACTGGAAGCGATTGCGTCCCGCCGCCTGCAGCGAAAAGGGCAGGCCCTCCGGCTGATTGAGCAACTCCAGCAACGACACCTTGAACAAACTGTCGATCATCACCCGCGACAGACTGATACCCAGCAAGTTGTCGGCACGACGGTTGGCCGAGAGCACCTGGCCGCTCTCGTCAAAGATCAGCAGGCCGGCCCATTGGCTGTCGAGGTTGCTCAGGCCAGTGTTGAATGTCAGTTGGAAGTGCTCACCGCGAAACAGGTTGAGGATCAGCCGGTTTTCCACGGTCTGGCTCATCATCTTGACCATGCCCAAGGTGTGAGAGGGCGGCAGGTAGCTGTCGCTGGACACATCCAGCACCGCGATGATTTCGCGCTGGGCATCGAAGATCGGCGCCGCTGAGCCGGTCATGAAGCGGTTGGCCTTGAGGAAGTGTTCGTCGTGTTCGATATGCACCGCCTGGGCGCAGGCCAGCGCGGTGCCGATGGCATTGGTGCCGCTGGAGCGTTCCATCCAACTGGCCCCGGCGCTGAATCCCCGGGCCAGCTTGGGCTCGATAAAGCGCTGGGTGCCCCAACTGGTCAGCACCTGGCCCTGGTTGTCAGCCAGCATGATCAGACAGTTGGAGTTGCTCAGGATGTTTTCGTAGTAGGGCAGGACTTCCTGATGCGTGGTCTGCACCAGGGAATGCTGGCTTTCCAGCAGTTGGCTGATGCCCTCGGCGGGCAGTTGATCGAAGCTCGGTGTGCTCTGGTGGTCCAGGCCGAAGGCGCGGCAACGGCGCCAGGATTCCTGGATAAGGGTGTCGTGAGCCAGGGGTTCGGCCATGGGGCGACCTTCTTTTTATTGTTTTGGGGTCTTGCACAATCCAACGGGTGTAACCAAGTCAATCGGGTTCAAAGAGTGTTGTTCATAACTGTTCATTGTCAACCTCCGGATTGTTCAATTGTTCAGCCTGATCTGTTCATTTCTGTTCGCTCCTGAACATCACGTTTCACCCATTTCCTTGTGGATCAAGCACCTGCCGTTTTTGGCACGAAACTCGCTCTGACGAATGGCCAGATTCATTCCAATAATAAAAAGGTCGTGTCATGTCATTGACCCTGGAACATGTCTCCCGTGTCGTCGAAGGTCAAACCTGGATCGACGACGCCAACCTGCGCTTCGAAGCCGGTTCCTTCAACGTCTTGCTTGGCCGCACCCTGTCCGGCAAGACCAGCCTGATGCGCCTGATGGCGGGCCTGGATAAGCCCGACAGCGG
The DNA here is from genome assembly GCF_024809815.1 of Pseudomonas sp. BIGb0381. NCBI lineage: Bacteria > Pseudomonadati > Pseudomonadota > Gammaproteobacteria > Pseudomonadales > Pseudomonadaceae > Pseudomonas > Pseudomonas sp. BIGb0381. The sequence goes on along the minus strand of NZ_JANUEN010000005.1, from coordinate 6,204 downwards.
CCGCATCCTGATGAACGGCGTGGACGTCACCCAAAAGCCGGTGCGTCTGCGCAACGTGTCGATGGTGTATCAGCAGTTCATTAACTACCCGACCATGACCGTGTTCGAAAACATCGCCTCGCCGTTGCGCCAGGCCGGTGTGTCCAACGAGCTGATCCAGAGCAAAGTGCTGGAAACCGCAAAGATGCTGCGCATCGAGAAATTCCTGCAGCGCCACCCGTTGGAGTTGTCCGGTGGCCAGCAGCAACGCACGGCCATGGCCCGCGCGTTGGTTAAGGATGCCGAGCTGATCCTGTTCGACGAGCCGCTGGTGAACCTGGACTACAAACTGCGCGAAGAGCTGCGTCAGGAAATGCGCGAGCTGTTCAAGGCGCGGCATACCATTGCCATCTACGCCACCACCGAGCCCAACGAGGCCCTGGCCCTGGGCGGCACCACCACCATTCTTCACGAAGGCCGGGTGATCCAGAGTGGCAAGGCCGCCGAGGTCTATCACCAGCCACAGACCGTGTTGGCCGCCGAGCTGTTTTCCGAGCCGCCGATCAACCTGATGCCGGGGCGTATCAGCGGTAACGAGGTGAGCTTCGCCAATTTCGTGCACTTCCCGCTGAACGTCGACCTGCGCCCCATCGGCGAAGGCGAATTCCGCTTCGGCGTGCGCCCCAGCCATATCAGCCTGGTGCCGAGCAACGACGACGACTTGGAGCTGGCGGTGACCGTGGAAGTCGCCGAGATCAGCGGCTCGGAAACCTTCCTGCACGTGCGCAGCGAGCATTTCCTGCTGGTGCTGCACCTGCCGGGGGTGCATGAGTACGACGTCGACGCGCCGATCCGCGTGTATATCCCCACCCATAAACTGTTTGTGTTCGATGGCCAGGGCCGTTTGGTCCAGGCCCCCGGGCGCCGCGTTGCGAGGGTTGCCTGATGGCCGAGATCCATTTGCAGAACCTGGCGCACAGCTACAGTCCTACGCCGAGCGGTCCTGAGGACTACGCCATTCGGGAAATGAACCACGTGTGGGAGCAGGGCGGTGCCTACGCCTTGCTAGGGCCGTCGGGCTGCGGCAAGTCGACTTTGCTCAATATCATCTCCGGCCTGCTCAGCCCGTCCGAAGGGCAGGTGCTGTTCGATAGCAAAGTGGTGAATGACCTCTCCCCGGAAAAACGCAACATCGCCCAGGTGTTCCAGTTCCCGGTGGTGTACGACACCATGACCGTGTTCGATAACCTCGCCTTTCCTCTGCGGAACCAGGGCATGGCCGAGGCGAAAATTCACAGCAAGGTGCAGGAGATTGCCGAAGTCCTCGACCTGCAAACCCTGCTGAGCAAAAAAGCCCGCAACCTCACGGCCGATGAAAAACAGAAAGTCTCCATGGGCCGTGGCTTGGTACGTGACGACGTGTCGGCCATCCTCTTCGACGAACCGCTGACGGTGATCGACCCGCACCTGAAATGGAAGCTGCGGCGCAAGCTCAAGCAGATACATGAGCAGTTCAATATCACCATGGTCTACGTCACCCATGACCAGCTTGAGGCCTCGACCTTCGCCGACAAGATCGCGGTGATGTACGGCGGGCAGATCGTGCAGTTCGGCACCCCCCGTGAGTTGTTCGAGCGGCCGAGCCACACCTTTGTCGGCTATTTCATCGGCAGCCCGGGGATGAATCTGATCGAGGTGCAGGCCGAGGCCGGTGGTGTGCGGTTTGCCGGTACTCACCTGCCGTTGTCCGAGACTATGCAACAACGCATTGCCAGCACCGACTACACGAAGCTGCAGGTGGGCATTCGCCCGGAATTTATCCACGTCTGGGACGAGTACAACCCTGACGCCCTGCAAGCCGATGTCACTCACCTCGAAGACCTCGGCACCTACAAGATCATGACCCTCAACCTCGACGGCGCCCCGCTGAAGATACGCCTGGCCGAAGACAAACCGGTGCCGGAGGGCAAGGCCTGTATCAGCTTCCCCGCGCAGTGGCTGATGGTGTATGCCGACGACTACCTGCTGGAGGTGCTGCCATGAACAAGGTGCAGAACAACAAGGCCTGGTGGCTGGTGTTGCCGGTGTTCCTGCTGGTGGCGTTCAGTGCGGTGATCCCGATGATGACCGTGGTCAACTATTCGGTGCAGGACATCTTCGATCAGTCCAGCCGCTACTTTGTCGGCACCGACTGGTACAAACAGGTGCTGCTCGACCCGCGCCTGCATGACTCGCTGCTGCGCCAGTTCATCTATTCGGCCTGCGTGCTGCTGATCGAAATCCCCCTGGGCATCGCCATCGCCCTGACCATGCCGACCAAGGGCCGCTGGTCGTCGCTGGTGCTGATCATCCTGGCCATTCCGCTGCTGATTCCGTGGAACGTGGTGGGCACTATCTGGCAGATCTTCGGCCGCGCCGATATCGGCCTGCTGGGCTACAGCCTCAACGCCCTGGGGATCAGCTACAACTACGCGGCCAACACCATGGACGCCTGGGTCACGGTGCTGGTGATGGACGTGTGGCACTGGACCTCACTGGTGGCGCTGCTGTGCTACTCCGGGCTGCGGGCCATCCCGGATGTGTACTACCAGGCGGCGCGTATCGATCGGGCCTCGGCGTGGGCGGTGTTCCGACATATCCAGTTGCCGAAGATGAAAAGCGTGCTGCTGATCGCGGTGATGCTGCGCTTCATGGACAGTTTCATGATCTACACCGAGCCCTTCGTCCTCACGGGCGGCGGGCCTGGTAACGCCACGACGTTCCTCAGTCAGACGCTGACCCAGATGGCCGTAGGCCAATTCGACCTGGGCCCGGCGGCAGCGTTTTCCCTGGTGTATTTCCTGATCATCCTGTTGGTGTCCTGGCTGTTCTACACCGCCATGACCCACTCCGACGCCAACCGCTGAGGCCGCCAACATGAGCAAGCGCAAGGTTATTCCGCTGCTGATCTACATCCTGTTCCTGCTGGTGCCGATCTACTGGCTGCTGAACATGTCCTTCAAGAGCAACACCGAAATCCTCGGCGGGCTGACCCTGTTTCCGCAGGATTTCACCCTGGCCAACTACAAGGTGATCTTCACCGACCCGAGCTGGTACACCGGTTACCTCAACTCGCTGTACTACGTGAGCTTGAACACGGTGATTTCCCTGAGCGTGGCGTTGCCGGCAGCCTATGCCTTCTCGCGCTATCGTTTCCTGGGCGACAAGCACCTGTTCTTCTGGCTGCTGACCAACCGCATGGCGCCCCCAGCGGTGTTCCTGCTGCCGTTTTTCCAGCTGTATTCGTCCATCGGCCTGTTCGACACGCACATCGCTGTGGCCTTGGCCCACTGCCTGTTCAACGTGCCACTGGCGGTGTGGATCCTGGAGGGCTTCATGTCCGGAGTGCCCAAGGAAATTGACGAAACTGCCTACATCGACGGCTATAGTTTTCCCAAGTTCTTCGTGAAGATTTTTATCCCGTTGATCGGCTCCGGTATCGGTGTGACCGCGTTTTTCTGCTTCATGTTTTCCTGGGTCGAGCTGCTGCTGGCGCGCACCCTGACCTCGGTTAACGCCAAGCCCATCGCGGCGGTGATGACGCGCACGGTGTCGGCGTCGGGTATCGATTGGGGCGTGCTGGCAGCGGCGGGGGTGTTGACCATCCTGCCCGGCATGCTGGTGATCTGGTTTGTTCGCAACCACGTGGCCAAGGGCTTTGCCCTGGGCCGGGTCTGAGGAGTCGATGATGGAATGGATGGCCTGGACCACCCCCACTGCACTGTTCTTTGGCGGCATTGCCCTGATTCTGGCGGGCATGACCACCTGGGAGCTGCGCTCGCCGAGCATCCCGCGGCGCGGCGTCCTGCCGATCAGCACCACCCGTGGTGATCGCTTGTTTATCGGTCTTCTCGGCAGCGCCTACCTGCATTTGCTGGTGATCGGCGTTACCGACTGGAGCATCTGGGTAGCGTCCGCGCTCTCCCTGGTATGGCTGTTGAGTGTGATGCGTTGGGGCTAGTGCCCTTATGAATAAACAACCAGGAGGTCTCTATGTTGAATAAGAACAATAAGCTGCGACATAGCATTTCATTGGCCGCCGTACTGGCCCTCAGCGGTTTGAGCGCCACGGCCTGGGCCGATGCGTACGAAGATGCCGCGAAAAAATGGATCGGCAGCGAATTCAAGCCGTCGACCCTCACGGCCGACCAGCAGCTTGAGGAGTTGAAGTGGTTTATCAAGGCTTCGGAACCGTTTCGTGGGATGAAGATCAATGTGGTGTCGGAAACCCTCACCACCCACGAGTACGAATCCAAGGTGCTGGCCAAGGCCTTCAGTGAAATCACCGGCATCAAGCTGACCCACGACCTGCTGCAGGAAGGCGACGTGGTGGAGAAGCTGCAAACCCAGATGCAGTCCGACAAGAATATCTATGACGGCTGGGTCAACGATTCCGACTTGATCGGTACGCACTTTCGCTATGGCAAGACCGAATCCATCACCGACCTGATGGCCAACGAAGGCAAGGCCTTCACCTCGCCAACCCTGGATATCAAGGACTTCATCGGTATCTCCTTCACTACCGCGCCGGACGGCAAGATCTACCAACTGCCCGACCAGCAATTTGCCAACCTCTACTGGTTCCGCGCCGACTGGTTCGAGCGTCCGGAGCTGAAAGCCAAGTTCAAGGAAAAATACGGCTATGAGCTCGGCGTGCCGGTGAACTGGTCGGCCTATGAAGACATCGCCAAATTCTTCAGTGAAGACGTCAAGGAAATCGACGGCAAGCGCGTCTACGGGCACATGGACTACGGCAAGAAAGACCCATCCCTGGGCTGGCGCTTTACCGATGCCTGGTTCTCCATGGCCGGTGGCGGCGACAAAGGCCTGCCCAACGGCTTGCCGGTGGACGAGTGGGGCATCCGCGTGGAGGACTGCCACCCGGTGGGCTCCAGCGTCACCCGTGGCGGCGACACCAACGGCCCGGCCGCTGTGTTCGCCACGCAGAAATACGTGGACTGGATGAAAGCCTACGCGCCACCGGAAGCGGCGGGCATGACCTTCTCCGAATCCGGCCCGGTGCCGTCCCAGGGCAACATCGCCCAGCAGATCTTCTGGTACACCGCGTTTACCGCTGACATGGTCAAGCCGGGCCTGCCGGTGGTGAATGCCGACGGTACGCCGAAATGGCGCATGGCACCGTCGCCCGTCGGGCCTTATTGGGAAAAGGGCATGAAGAAGGGGTATCAGGACGTGGGTTCCTGGACCTTCCTCAAGTCGACGCCGGAGAAGCAGAAACTCGCCGCTTGGTTGTACGCGCAGTTCGTGACCTCGAAAACCGTGTCGCTGAAGAAAACCATCGTCGGCCTGACGCCGATTCGTGAGTCCGATATCAACTCACAGGCCATGACCGACATGGCGCCGAAACTCGGTGGCCTGGTGGAGTTCTACCGCAGCCCGGCCCGGACCGAGTGGTCGCCGACCGGTACCAACGTGCCGGACTACCCACGCCTGGCGCAACTGTGGTGGAGCAACATCGCCGCCGCCGCCAGCGGCGAGAAAACCCCGCAACAGGCCCTCGACAACCTGGCCAAGGAGCAGGACGCGATCATGACGCGCCTGGAACGCTCCAAGGTGCAGCCGGTATGTGGCCCGAAAATGAACCCCGAGCGTGACGCGCAATACTGGTTCGACCAGCCGGGCGCGCCGAAACCGAAACTGGCCAACGAGAAACCGAAAGGCGAAACCGTGGCCTACGGCGACCTGCTCAAGCAGTGGGAGGCAGCGCGTAAGTAAACGTGCCCGGGCATGAAACACAAAACGGCACCCAGGTGCCGTTTTGTTTTGGCGCAAACATGAAGGCGCAGTTCTGTGACCGATGATGCGGGTTGGTCAGGCAATCCTGAGTATGGGCAGCTTAGTCTCGTGGCGGCCTTAGAGCCGACCGGAGTTGGGTCTGGTGTACTGGGTTAAAAATGTGGGAGGGGGCTTGCCCCCGATAGCGGTGAGTCAGTCAACCCAAGTATCACTGACCCACCCTCATCGGGGGCGAGCCCCCTCCCACATTTGGATCTCCATATATCAGATGGACCTCGGTCTGCTTCTGCTCTGCTTTTGCTCTGCTTTTCCTCTGGCTTTTGATCTTGATCTCAGGCGCCCCGTTAACCACGCTGGCCGAACGCAGGCTTGAATCCGTGGGTAACCCGGCAGGACGCCGGGTTAGCCGTCCTGGGCCAGGGATGGCCC
>NZ_JANUEN010000004.1:0-396671 GCF_024809815.1 Pseudomonas sp. BIGb0381 | reverse complement strand
TACTTTGATCAGGAAAGCGGACTGCACTACAACCGTCATCGCTACTACAATCCGGATGTCGGTCGCTACCTGACGCCTGATCCGGTGAAGTTGGCAGGTGGGATCAACACGTACCAGTACGTGCCCAATCCGACGGGGTGGGTGGATCCGTTAGGGTTAAGCTGTAAGATTGGAAATTGCCCGGATTCAAAAAACGATTTAACAAAAAAAGCACCTCCTGGAGTATTAACTACTCACGAGAAGGCTGGAGGACACCTGATTGAAAAACATGTCGGTCGAACAGACGAACAGTTAGCGGCAAGATTTGAATCTGAACCGCACATTCCAGCCTCATCCACCTTCAAAACTCTAGAAGAGGCTGAGGCTATAGTGTCCAAAAGCTTGACTGCACACCAGCAAGAAATAACTACATTTTTAAGTGGAAACAAGGAAAAACTCCTAATTAAAGACAGCTCAAGTCAACCCGTAGGGGTAAGCATTCTAAATGGAGCAACAAAATCCGTACCTGTTTATAAGTTCCTATTAGTCATAAAACGAGATCCTAAAATGCCAGATGGCTATCTATTGCTAACAGGATACCCAGAAAAATGAATGAACCATTAACAGAGCTACAACAATTTTTTGGTGCTTACTTTAATCAGGATTGGGCGGAAGATCATTCATCGGCCGATGATGTCATCGATACATTTCTACTAGACTCGCCTAGAGAAATAATCATGACAGTAAAACAGGAAATTTTAGAGCTGATAAGTTCGTATACCAACGAGCCAGACCTTCAAGAAAATTTACTGCATATACAGCATTGCTATTACTACTATCCATACCAATGGGCCTCAGGCCCGTTATGGCTAAATCACATAGTTCGAAAGTTTGATGAACACCTACAAAAAAACCAATATTCAACTTAAAAATCAGCCGTATAACGATCTTTGCTATTAATATTTTGGCCTGCTGCGCAGTCCACGCAGGGCAAGCCTGCTCACCACAAGGAATGAAGGCTCAGCCAAGTTGAATGGGTGAGCCTCCCAGGCTGATCAGCGTTTACTCAGCTCCATAATCATCCGACTCAGCAAGTAGATCCGTGGCGCCACGCTCTCCACCTCCGCATACTCCTGCGCCGTATGAATATTCCCCCCTACAATCCCAAACCCATCCAACGTCGGCGTGCCCACTCCGGCTGACAAACTGGCATCCGCCGCGCCGCCGCTGCCTTCAATGGTCAACTTTTTACCCAGCTCCCCATAAATGCCCTGGGCAATCGCCACCAGCTTGTCCGACTCCGGCGTCTGCGGCATGGGCGGCAGGCCGCGTTTGAGGGTGGTGGTCACTTCGGTTTCCGGGATCAATTTGTTGGCGGAGACCCGCACCAAGTCCTTCTCGATCCGATCGAACTCTTCCGGCAACGCTGCACGCACGTCGGCTTTGGCGGTGGCTTGGTCGGGGATGACGTTGGTGCGGTCGCCCGCGTTGATCACGGTGAAGTTAATCGTGGTTTTCTTTTCTTCATCGCCGAGTTTGCCCAACTGCAGAATCTGGTGTGCGGCTTCCATGGCGGCGTTGCGCCCCAGTTCCGGGGCGACGCCGGCGTGGGCGGCTTTGCCTTTGACTTCGACCACGGCGGTGGCACTGCCTTTGCGCCACACCACCAGGCCGTCGGCTGGGCGGCCGGGTTCGAGGTTCAGGGTGACGTCGTGGGCCTTGGCGGTGTTGCGGATCAAGTCAGAGGCGATGTCCGTGCCGGTTTCTTCGCTGGCATCGAGCAGGAAGGTAATCTGTGCGTAATCCTTGAACCCTTGGTTCTTCAGGACTTTGAGCGCGTAGATCCCGGCGACGATGCCACCTTTGTCATCCATCACGCCGGGGCCATAGGCGCGGCCATCCTTGATGTGAAACGGACGTTCGGCAGCAGAGCCTTCCTTGAAGACCGTGTCCATGTGGGCCATCAGCAGGATTTTGGCCTTGCCGTTGCCCTTGAGGGTGGCGATCACATGGCTGCTGTTGGCGGCGGCATCCGGCACCCGTTCAATGGTGAAGCCCAGCTGCTTGAGTTCATCGACGGCGATGTCACTCACCTGGGTCAGGCCTGGCCCATAGCCCGAACCCGAGTCGATATTCACCAGGCGTTCCAGCAGTTGCAGGGCAGGGGCCTTGTACTGCTCGGCGTCCGCCTGGATCTGCTTGTGGGGTTCGGCGCTGTAGGCCGGAAGTGCGAAGGACAAGGCCAGCGTGGCGGCCAGGAGGGAACGCGGGAACGTGAAGAGCATGAACCGATCCTTGTTGTTTGTTGGGGTGCGGCCTCACCCTACCCCACTGAACCGATCGCAACCAAGTGCCTTGCACCGAACTGACCCGGTTGGGCCCGCTGCTCTTGGCTTCATACAGCGCCAGGTCTGCATCGTTGAGCCAACGGGTGGAATCGGCGTGTCCCGGTTGATACGGCGCCAAGCCGATGCTCAAGCTGGAAAGCCCCGGGCCAGCATCCACGCCACCCCCAGCAACAGCACCGCCATGACCCGCTGCAACAACACGCGGCGCCTGGGGTTTTCCAGCACTTGCTTGATGCGCTGGCCGAAGTAGCAATACAGGCAACCGCTGGCAAATTGCAGCACCAGGAAGGTCGCCCCGAGGATGGTGATATCCGCCGCCGAACTGTGCTCCCCTGCCCCGGTGAACTGTGGGAAAACGGCGCTGAACATGATGAGGGTCTTGGGATTGGAAAACCCGGTGAGCAGCCCTTTGCCGAACAGGCTCCGTGTGCCCTCCACGGCAGCCGCCTTGCCGATCGACGCGCCGCTGCTGGTCCACTGCTTGTAGGCCAGGTAAAGGATGTAGGCCACGCCGACACACTGAATGGCCTGGGTAATGGCGAGATTGCCCTTGATCAGTTCCGAAAAACCCACGGCAAAGATCAGGATCGAAATCAGGTACGACACACTGGCACCGAGTTGCGCCGGAATCGAACTGCGCAAGCCGCTCTTCAAGCCCAGGCTCAACAACAGAAGGGTCATGGGGCCGGGGCTGAAGGTCATGGTGGCGCAAAACAGCAGGAAGTAGAGAAACGAAGAGTGCGTCAATGCGCTGGTCATGGCCTTGGACCCGGGGTGAGAAGGCCTGCAGTGTAGGCATGCGACGTTGCACAAGGCAGGTAAAGTAATGCCTAATCCGGCCGAACTTCACCGGTAAAATCACCGGCGAACACAAGGAAGGTTCATGCTTGTATCCGTCATCGCCTTTGTAGACGGCACGCCCAAGGTGCAGCAGATCGTCGAGGCGTTCAGCCAGTTCATCGAGAGCGGCGAATGGGCACCCGGCAGCAAGTTGCCGTCGGTGCGGGAGTTGACCCAGACCCTGGGCGTCAGCAAGTTCACCCTCAACGAAGCCCTCGACCGCCTGCGCGGGCGCAACCTGCTCACCTCCAGCCAGGGGCGTGGCTACTTCGTGGCGATGGACAGCGCGCGCCCGGCCTCGGTGGCGTGGGTCGACCTGCTGCCCCAGGACCTGCTCAGCGTCTTGCGTCGCCCGCTGGTCACCGCCGGCGGCGAGCTGCGCCCCGGCGGCGGCCACCTGCCGGAAGCATGGCTGAGCACCGAGGCTATCCGCCAAGCCATGCGCAGCGTGGTGCGCGCGCCGTCGTTACGCATCGCCGGGCTCGGCACGCCGGCTGGCTTATTGCCGCTGCGCCAGGCCTTGCAACAAAAGCTGCACGGCGAAGGCCTGTCGGTGCCGGTGGAACAGATCATCACCACACCCAACACCGTGCAAGGCCTGGACATGCTGATGCGCCTGCTCGCACGCCCCGGCGACACCGTGCTGCTCGACGCACCGTGCTATTTCAACTTCCACGCCAACCTGGCGCTGCACGGCGTCAAGGTGGTGACCATCCAACGCCGCCCCGACGGTTTCGATTTCGCCGCCCTCGAACAGCTGCTGGCCGAACACCGCCCCAGCCTGTACCTGACCACCAGCGTGCTGCATAACCCCACCGGCCATTCCTTCAGCCCCAGCCAAGCATTTCGCCTGTTGCAACTGACCCAGCAGTACCACTGCCATATCGTCGAGGACGATCTTTACGGCGACCTGCACCCCAACCCGCCGCCGCGCCTGGCCGCTGTCGCCGGCCTGGACCAGGTTACCTACCTGTCGGGCTTCTCGAAGATCCTCAGCGCCAACACCCGGGTCAGCTTCGTGGTGGCCGCGCCGCAACTGGCCGCCAACCTGACCAATATGAAGTTGATGAGCGGTGGCGTGACCTCGGAGCTGTTCGAGCAGATCGTCTATCGCATGCTCAGCGAAGGCAGCTATACCAAGCACCGCAAGCGCATGGTCCAACGCCTGATGGAGGCCGGTGGGCGCGTGGAGCAATGGCTCCGACGCTGCGGGTGCGATTTGACGATGGCCTACGAAGGCGGGATGTTCATCTGGGCACGCCTGCCACCGGGTGTGAACGGCGAGTGGTTGGCCCAGGAAGCGTTGAAACACAGCATGGTATTGGCGCCGGGCACGCTCTTCGGCTACGACCCGGCCCATCGCGATTCGATGCGTTTCAACGTGGCCCACAGTGATGAGCCACGGGTGCAGCAGGTGTTTGAAGCGCTGTTACTGAAGGCCGTGCGCGGGTCCTGAACCGCAGCGGCGGCTCTGCCGTCCCTGCGACGTTCGATCCCTTCTTCTGCGTTGACCAGCTTTGTTACACACCATATAGTGTGCCCACAAACAGAACAGACCACTACATAGTGTGCAGTATCGGTATTGACCGACCACACTCTGCGCAGTATTTCAATGCCTGGCAGCCTGCAAATCAGATTTTTTTGGACGGGTTCACACGCCGTCAAAACAGAACAGAACAGAAGGGAGTATTTCAATGCTGAGTTGGGATGAAGTCGACAACGAGGACACCGGTGCAGCTGTAATCAAGGGCGCCAACGCCGGCCACGCCAGCGAAGCCAACATGGACCGTCTCGACGGTGCCGGCGCCGCCGCCGCCCTGGAAGCACGCAACGTGACCGCCAACGACTCCGCCGCGATCATCCGTGCCAAGGCTGCCCTGGACAAACTCGACGTCGCCGAAGGCCTCGCCGAACTCGAAGGCGCCTCCGCCCGCGTCGCTGTTGACGAAAAGCGCATGATCAACTGCCGCGCCGACCTCAACCAACTCGTGCCCTTCAAGTACGACTGGGCCTGGCAGAAGTACCTCGACGGCTGCGCCAACCACTGGATGCCGCAAGAGGTCAACATGACCGCCGACATCGCCCTGTGGAAAAACCCCGAAGGCCTGACCGACGACGAACGCCGCATCGTCATGCGCAACCTCGGCTTCTTCTCCACTGCGGATTCGTTGGTCGCGAACAACCTGGTCCTGGCCGTGTACCGCCTGATCACCAACCCGGAGTGCCGCCAGTACATCCTGCGCCAGGCCTTCGAAGAAGCGATCCACACCCACGCCTACCAGTACTGCATCGAATCGTTGGCCATGGATGAAGGCGAGATCTTCAACATGTACCACGAGATTCCATCGGTGGCCAAAAAGGCAGCCTGGGGCCTGAAATACACCCGCTCGATCTCCGATCCGAAGTTCGAAACCGGCACCGTCGACACCGACAAGGAACTGCTGCGCAACCTGGTCGCCTACTACTGCGTGCTGGAAGGCATCTTCTTCTACTGCGGCTTCACCCAGATCCTCTCCATGGGCCGCCGCAACAAAATGACCGGCGTGGCGGAACAGTTCCAGTACATCCTGCGCGATGAGTCGATGCACCTGAACTTCGGCATCGACGTGATCAACCAGATCAAGATCGAAAACCCACACCTGTGGGATGCCGAGATGAAGGAAGAAGCGACCCAGATGATCCTGCAGGGGACTCAGCTGGAGATTGAATATGCGCGGGATACCATGCCGCGTGGGGTGCTGGGCATGAACGCGGCGATGATGGAGGATTACCTCAAGTTCATCGCTAACCGTCGTCTGTCGCAGATCGGCTTGAAGGAAGAGTATCCAGGCACGACTAACCCGTTCCCTTGGATGAGTGAAATCATGGACTTGAAGAAAGAGAAGAATTTCTTTGAGACCCGTGTGATCGAGTATCAGACCGGCGGTGCGCTGAGCTGGGATTGATTAAAAACGGCCCCTTTCTGGGGCCGTGTTGTTTCACTTGTCGATGTTTTTTATGCCCAATCAAACCATCAAGACGCCGTGCATAGGCCTGTGTTCCACCGTTTACGGGGACCTGGTCTGCCGGGGTTGCAAGCGTTATCACCATGAAGTGATCCAGTGGAATGGCTACAACGCCGAGGAAAAGCAGGCGGTATGGCTGCGCCTTGAGCAGTTGCTGGTGCAGGTGATGGCCAGCAAGCTGGAAGTGTTCGACCCACAGCGCCTGCGCCAGCAATTGGAAGACCGCAAGATTCGCTTTATGCCGCACCAGTCGCCGTATTGCTGGGCCTACCAGCTGATTGCCCGGGGCGCGCGGGTGATTTCCAAGTTGGATGCCTATGGGTTGGCGTTGTTACCGGAGTTTCGCGAGCGCAGCCTGGCGGATTTGCGCGATGCAATTGACCGGGAGTTTTTCCTGCTGTCCGAGGCGCATTACGAACGGTATATCGCGCCGGGGTTTATCAGGGACGCCTTCGGGCCCGCCCTGATCGCCACGCTTTAAAACTCAGCGCAACACTAAAATGTGGGAGGTCCCACTGCCTCTTCAACGTAGCGCTGTCGCGCAGCAAACTGGAACTTCTGCGGCGAGCGGTCGCCCGACATTGTTCAGGCAAGACTCAAGACTTCAGGGTGAAATTTTAACCTCTTAAAATCAGTCAGTTATTTTAAGGTTGATAAGAGGGAGCTTGCCCCCTCCCACATTCAGACCCAGGAAGCTGCGCGATCCACCTGCACGCCATACCGTTCAATTGCCTGCTGGCATACCTGCCGTTCAAGACTGCCCTGCTCTACCAACGCGGTAAGCGCCGCCAACACGATGTGATGCCGATCCACCTCAAAGAAATCCCGCAGCGCCGCCCGTGTATCACTGCGACCAAACCCGTCGGTGCCGAGCACGGTGTAGCTTGAGTCCAGATAGGACGCAATCATCTGCGGGACCGCGCGTACGTAGTCGGACACGGCAACCACCGGCGCACCCGCCGGTAAGCAATCATGCAGATGACTGAAGCGCTTGCCGGCCTGTGGATGCAAGCGGTTCCAGCGCTCCACTTCCCGTGCCTCCCGTGCCAGTTCGCTGAAACTGGTGACGCTGTACACCTCGCTCGCCACGTGCCAATCCTCAGCCAGTAACCGCGCGGCAGCCTGGGCTTCACGCAGCAAGGTCCCCGAACCGAGCAGGCGTACCTTAGCCTCGGCGGCGCGCTCCAGGCGATACATACCCTTGATAATCGCCGCCTCCACGCCTTCGGGCAGGCTCGGCTGCGGGTAGTTTTCGTTCATCAGGGTCACGTAGTAGAACTCGTCCACGTCATGCTCCAGCATCTGGCGCATGCCGTGGTCGAGAATCACCGCAAACTCCCCGGCAAACGCCGGATCGTAGGCGCGGCAATTGGGCACGGTGGCGGCGGTGAGATGGCTGCTGCCGTCCTGGTGCTGCAAGCCCTCGCCGCCGAGGGTGGTGCGCCCGGCAGTGGCGCCGAGCAGGAAACCACGGGCACGCTGGTCGGCGGCGGCCCAGATCAGGTCGCCGACGCGCTGGAAGCCGAACATCGAGTAGTAGATGTAGAACGGCAACATACGCAGGCCATGCACCGAGTAGCTGGTGGCCGCCGCCACCCAGGAACTGATGGCACTGGCTTCACTGATGCCTTCTTCAAGAATCTGCCCGTCGGTGGCCTCGCGGTAGCTGAGGATCGAGCCGATGTCTTCCGGCTCATAGCGCTGGCCGACGCTGGAATAGATGCCGATCTGCTTGAACAGGTTGGCCATGCCGAAAGTACGCGCCTCATCCGCCACGATGGGCACGATGCGTGGCCCGAGCGCCTTGTCCTTGAGCAGGTTGGTCAGCATGCGCACGAAGGCCATGGTGGTGGACATTTCCTTGCCGTCGGCCGCCGTGGCGAAGCCGGCGTAACCGCTCACGGGCGGTACGTTCACCGGTGCTGCGGCCTGGCTACGGCTGGGCACATAACCGCCCAGGGCCGTGCGCCGCTGATGCAGGTAGCGCAACTCGAGGCTGTCATCCGTGGGTTTGAAGAAACTCAGCGATTCGGCCTGCTCATCGCTCAGCGGCAACTGGAAGCGGTTGCGGAACGCGAGCAACGCCTCGCGATCAAGCTTCTTCTGCTGATGAGTGGTCATCTTGCCCTGCCCGGCCTCGCCCATGCCGAAGCCTTTTTTGGTCTGGGCCAGGATCACCGTAGGCTTGCCCTTGACCCGGCGCGCCGCATGATAGGCGGCGTGGATCTTGACCATGTCGTGGCCACCACGCTTGAGGCGGTCGATTTGCTCATCGCTCAGGCCCTCGACCAGCTTGGCCAGCGCCTCGCTCTGTCCAAAGAAGTGTTCGCGGTTGTAGGCCCCGTCCTTCGCGGCGAAGGTCTGGAATTGGCCGTCCACGGTGTTCGACAACGTGTTGACCAGTAAACCGTCGGCGTCCTTGGCGAGCAAAGCGTCCCAGTCCGAACCCCAGACCAGCTTGATCACGTTCCAGCCAGCGCCTGCGAACAACGCCTCCAGTTCATCGATGATCCGCCCATTGCCACGCACCGGGCCGTCGAGGCGTTGCAGGTTGCAGTTGACCACCCAGGTCAGGTTGTCGAGGCCTTCACGGGCGGCCAGGGTCAGGGCCGACATGCTTTCCGGCTCGTCCATCTCGCCGTCGCCGAAGACACCCCACACGTGGCGCTCAGCAGTGTCCTGCAGGCCGCGATGCTGCAGATAGCGCATGAAGCGCGCCTGGAAAATCGAACTGATGGGGCCAATGCCCATGGAACCGGTGGGGAACTGCCAGAAGTCCGGCATCAACCACGGGTGCGGGTAGCTGGACAGACCGCGGGCGCCGGCCTTGGCGCCGCCGAGTTCCTGGCGATAGTGGGCTAGGTCGTCCGCGCTCAAGCGCCCCTCAAGGAAGGCGCGCGCATAAATGCCGGGGGCCGAATGCGGCTGGTAGAACACCAGGTCGCCGCCAAAGTCGTGGTTGCGAGCGCGGAAAAAGTGGTTGAAGCCCACCTCGAACAAATCCGCAGCACTGGCGTAGCTGGCAATGTGGCCACCGAGTTCGCCATAGGCCTGGTTGGCCCCCACCACCATGGCCAGGGCGTTCCAGCGCACCAGCGAGGCCAGGCGCTCTTCGGTGGCCAGGTCGCCGGGAAACGCCGGCTGCTGCTCGACGCTGATGCTATTGATGTAGGGCGTGCCGTGGCGGGGCTTCCAGTCGATGTGCGGAGCGCTGGCGTCGCGAGCCAGCAGGTCGAGGATCTGGCGTGCGCGCTCAGGGCCCGCATTGGCTACCAGCGAAGCTAACGCGTCACGCCATTCGTCGAGCTCTTGTTGATCCTGGGCTGTGTGATTCACTGCAGTCGCGAAACCGTTCATGGGCACCTCCGGGCTTTTTTTTCCAGTTTATGTCGGTGCCTGAGGATTTTTTGCCTGTTATCAGGCGCAGCTTGCAGCATTTTGAGCATGAATCACTGCCCACAGGCGTTTTCCCAGCACGTTGTGCTCAATCAACCCGAAACCTCACCATTGTGTTTAAAATGCCGCCCGCTCAACGAACGACGCTCAACGATGAACCCAGACGCACTCGCCACCCTGCACGCTCACCTGCTCACCGCCCTGGCCAGCGCCCCGGCTGAAACCCGGCGCCTGTTCCACGGCCGTGGTCGCTGCTGGCCGGGCCTTGAGCAGTTGACCGTGGACTGGCTGCAAGGCGTGGTGCTGGTCGCGCTGTTCAAGGCGCCCGAAGCGACACACCTGGATGCGTTGAAACAACTGTTGATCGACTTCGACTGGGCCCCATTCGGCGCCCACACCGTCGCCCTGCAACACCGCTACCTGCCGCAAAGCACCACCGAATGGCTGGTGGGCGCAGCCGTCGACGAGTTGATCATCACCGAAGGCGGCCTGCGTTACCTGATCGACCTGGGCAAAAAGCAGAACAGCGGGCTGTTCCTCGATATGCGTTACGGGCGCAACTGGGTGCGCGAACAGGCCAAGGGCCAGCGCGTGCTCAACCTGTTTGCCTACACCTGCGGGTTCTCGGTCGCGGCCATCGAGGGCGGCGCCAGCCACGTGGTGAACCTGGACATGGCCCGTGGCGCCCTGAGCCGGGGCCGCGATAACCACCGCCTCAACGGTCATGACCTGAGCAAGGTCACCTTCCTGGGCCACGACCTGTTCAAATCCTGGGCCAAGGTCACCCACAGCGGCCCCTACGACCTGGTGATCATCGACCCGCCGTCCTTCCAGAAAGGCAGCTTCCTGCTGACCAAGGACTACCAGCGCGTGTTGCGCCGCCTGCCGGATTTGCTCACGGCCCAGGGCACTGTCCTGGCGTGCATGAACGATCCGGCCTTTGGCGAAGACTTCCTGATCGACGGCGTCACCCGCGAAGCACCGGGCCTGCGCTTTATTGAACGACTGCAAAACCCGCCGGAATTTCCGGATATCGACGCCCAAAGCGGCCTCAAGGCACTGGTGTTTCGCCAAGGCTGATGCTGAAACTTCCTACGCTTGCTACGCTATGTGATGCGCCGGGTGGTGAACCTTATGCCCCCCTTCCCGGTCGATACCTGCATTCCCCGGCCAGACTCGACAGCGTCACGTTGTCGGCTGCCCCGTTTCACCTTTTGGAGAACCGCCCGTGATATCGACCCTGCATGTAGCCAGAATCAAAGCCTGGGGCGCCCACGGCTTCACCGCCACCGGTGTGGTATTGGCCTTCCTGGCCACCCTGGCGCTGCTGGAAAACTCACCCAAGGCCTGCCTGCTCTGGCTGGGCCTGGCCTTGGTAGTAGACGGCGTCGATGGTTCCCTGGCGCGGCGGGTGAATGTCAGCACGGTATTGCCTAGCTTTGACGGCTCGGTACTGGACCTGGTGATCGATTACCTCACCTATGTGTTTATCCCGGCACTGTTTATCTACCGCTATATCGACCTGCCGGATTTTACCCACCTGTTCACGGTGTCGGTGATCCTGGTGTCATCGCTGTTCTGCTTCTGCAACGTGAACATGAAGAGCAAGGACAACTACTTCGTCGGTTTCCCCGCCGCCTGGAACGTAGTGGCCTTGTGCGTGTACATCATCCAGCCGGCCGCCTGGGTCACCTTGCTGACGGTGATCGGCCTGGCCCTGCTGACCGTGACGCCGATGAAGTTCTTGCACCCATTTCGGGTCAAGCGCTTCATGCCGATCAATATCGCAGTGACCACCATCTGGTTGCTGTGCAGCTTTTTGATGGTGGTGGATTATCCCAACACCAACCCGTGGACGTTTGGGTTGTGGTCAGTGATGTCGGCGTATTTCCTCGGGATTTGCGTGTGGCGCACGGCGCTGGAGTGGATGGGAACCCACAAATAGCCAGATGAACACAGTTCAACTGTGGGAGGGGGCTTGCTTCCGATTGCGGTGTGTCAGTCAGCTTATCTGTCACTGATACACCGCAATCGGGGGCAAGCCACCTCCCACATTTGGTTCTGCGTACATCAGGCAGGTAAGATGGCAGCCCTTCGCACAGCGCTTTGCTGCGCACTGCCAACCATAAGCCCTGCCCAATGCCCTTCGAACTCAGCGTAGACCTCACCACCCTCGCCATTCTCGCCGTCGTGGCCTTTATTGCCGGCTTTATCGATGCCATCGCCGGCGGCGGCGGCCTGCTTACCACCCCGGCGCTGCTCACCGCCGGGATGCCGCCCCATCTGGTACTGGGCACCAACAAGCTCAGCTCCACCTTCGGCTCGGCCACGGCCAGCTTCACCTTCTATCGCCGCAAGCTGTTCCACCCGCGCCAGTGGGTGCATGCGATCGTCGGCACGCTGATCGGTGCGTTGGCCGGTGCGGTGGTTGCCCACTACCTGCCCGCCGAAACCCTGAACAAGATGCTCCCGGTGATCGTATTCGGTTGCGGCGTGTATTTGCTGTTCGGTGGCACGCCCAAGGCGCCGCTGGACGCCGACGCGCCGATCAAGAAGAAATGGCAAGGCGCCCAGGGTTTTGGCCTGGGCTTTTACGACGGCGTGGCCGGCCCCGGTACTGGTGCGTTCTGGACCGTGAGCACGATGCTGCTGCACCCCATCGACCTGGTGAAGGCCAGCGGCGTGGCGCGCAGCATGAACTTCGTCAGCAACGCGGCGGCGCTGTCGGTGTTTATCATCAACGGCTCGGTGGATTGGATTGTCGGCCTGGCAATGGGGATTTCGGTGATGTGTGGCGCATTCTTTGGCGCCCGCAGCGCGATCAGCGGCGGCGCCAAGTTCATTCGCCCGGTGTTCATCACCGTGGTCCTCGGCCTGACCGTGCGCCTAGCCTGGCAGCACTGGTTCAGCGTGGCCTAGGCGACGGGCCAGGTAGAGGTCGATCAGGTAACGCGCAATCGAGCGTGATGCCGGCAACGGCGGCAGGTCGTGGATGCTGAACCACTGCGCGTCCTCGATCTCGTCAGCCTGGGGCACGATGTCGCCACCGGCGTACTCGGCATGGAAGCCCAGCATCATCGAATGGGGGAACGGCCAGCACTGGCTGCCCATGTACTGGATGTTCTTGACCTCCACCTGCACTTCTTCGCGCACCTCGCGGATCAGGCAGTCTTCGGCCGACTCACCCGGCTCGGCAAAGCCGGCCAAGGTACTGTAGACCCCGGTGACAAAACGCGGCGAGCGCGCCAGCAGGATCTCGTCGCCACGGGTCACCAGCACGATCATGCTCGGCGAAATCCGTGGGTAGCTGCGCAGGTCGCAGGCCTGGCAGTACATCGCCCGCTCCCGCGGCACCTGGACCATCGCCTGGCCGCAACTGCCGCAGAACCGATGCTCGCGCGCCCAGGTGCCGATCTGCGCGGCGTAGCCCAGCACTTTGTACAGGGTGTGATCACCTTGCAGCATGAAGCCGCGCAGGCCCTGCCAACTGCAACCTTGCACCTCGCCCGCCGAGTCGAGTTCCAGCAGGTACACCGGCTCACCGTCGAGGTGGCCGATGCCGTGCTCGGCAAACACCGAAAGGTCCTGGCGCTTGAGCCATTCCCGAGGGAACAGCGGGCCATTGGCGTCATGCAAAAAGCCGTCGCGGCTGCGGGCGACAGCCCAGCCGCCGGGGGCGTCGTTGTCCAGCAGCGTTGTGGTAATCCAGCCTGGGGTCATGTCAGTCAATCCACGAATTCGGGTTTCTGCTTACTCATATGGGCCGCGATGGCCACGCGCAGGTCGTTGGATTGCAACATAGCCGAGTTCCAGGTGGCAACGTATTCCAGACCGTCATTGACCGTATGGTCACGCATATAGCTGATCATGGCTTTGGTGCCGGTGACCGCAATCGGCGACTTGGCGGCGATTTCATGGGCGATTTCAAACACGCCGGCCAACAGGCTTTCCTGGTCGGCATACACGCGATTGACCAGGCCGATGCTGCGCGCTTCCTCGGCACCGAACTGTCGGCCGGTGTAGGCCAGCTCACGCAGCATGCCGTCGCCGATGATGCGTGGCAGGCGTTGCAGGGTGCCGACGTCGGCGGCCATGCCGATGTCGATTTCCTTGATCGAGAATTGCGCGTCTTCAGCGGCGTAGCGCATGTCGCAGGCGCTGATCAGGTCGATGGCGCCACCGATGCAGTACCCCTGGATCGCCGCCAGTACCGGCTTGCGGCAGTTGTCGACGGCATTGAACGAGGCTTGCAGCTCGAGGATCTTGCGGCGCAGCAAGCGTGCATTGCGGCCCACGTCCTTGCCGAAGTCATTGGCCACCGAGGCCAGCATCATCAGGTCGATGCCGGAGGAAAAATGCTTGCCGGCACCGCTGAGCACCACGGCGCGTACGGCATCGGTGTCTTCGACCCATTGGAAGATGTCGATGATCTCGGTCCAGAACGCAGCGTTCATCGCGTTGATCTTTTCCGGGCGGTTGATCTGCACATGGGCAACGTTGCCGGTGAGTTCGACGACGAAAGCTTGGTATTCGGACATGGCAGTGATCCCTGGCTGGCGAGTGATGAGGCCCGAACTATAACAAGGCTACGTGACGGCGCATCGGCCAAAAGCGGGACTGGCAACGGCGATGGAAAAGACGCTGGATAAAAGCCCCGGCACACGCCATCCTTCGCGCTTTGAGCCGCCCCATCAGCGGCGTTCGACGTTTAAAGGATATGCCCATGCACGCCCAACCCCTCGCCCCCGCCGATTTCGAATTCATCGAAGAAACCCTGTTGAAGTACGGCGACGACCATTCGGTGCTGAACCTGGCCGAGCTCGACGGCTACTTCACCGCATTGGTGTCCAGCCCCGCACAGGTGGATATTGCAGAGTGGTTCCCGGCGATCTGGGGTGGGCAGAACCCGGAATGGGAAAGCGCCGAAGAGGCCAAGCAGTTCCTGGACCTGTGCGTGCGTCATATCAACCTGCTCGCCGGGCAACTGGCGACTGACGCCGAGGGCTTCAAGGCGCGCTTCGATGAAATCGAACACCAGGGCCAGGACGTGACCCTCGCCGAAGAATGGTGCTTTGGCTATATCCGTGGCGCGGCGATCGGCAACTGGCCGGAACTGCCGGCCGAGCAGGCCGCACAGCTGGAGAAAATCTCCTGGTGCGCCGAACAGGACAACTTCGAGTTGCCCGCCGACCTGGATGTGAAGCTGCATCAGCAACGGGTCAGCGCTATCGAACCGGCGGCACGGGCACTGCACGATTACTGGTTGAGCAAGCGCTAGACCTCGACAAGCACCGCACCTTTGGCCGATTATTCGGGTCCGCCCGTCGGCCACTCCGTACCACCTTGCCTTGATCAGGAGCCTTGTACCTTGAGTTCGCAGAAAACCGTGACCGTTACACCGCCCAACTTCCCCCTGAATGGCAAGGTCGCGCCCCCCGGCTCCAAATCCATTACCAACCGCGCCCTGCTGCTGGCCGCCCTGGCCAAGGGCACCAGCCGCCTGAGCGGCGCCTTGAAGAGCGATGACACCCGGCATATGTCGGTGGCCCTGCGCCAGATGGGCGTGACCATCGACGAGCCGGACGACACTACCTTCGTGGTCACCGGCACCGGCAAGCTGCAATTGCCGACGCAGCCACTGTTCCTCGGCAATGCCGGCACCGCGATGCGCTTCCTGACAGCCGCTGTGGCTACCGTGCAAGGTACCGTGGTATTGGACGGCGACGACTATATGCAAAAACGCCCGATCGGCCCGCTGCTGGCCACCCTCGGCCAGAACGGTATCCAGGTCGACAGCCCGACCGGTTGCCCACCGGTGACGGTGCACGGCGTGGGCAAGGTCCAGGCCAAGCGCTTTGAGATCGACGGTGGCTTGTCCAGCCAGTATGTCTCGGCCCTGTTGATGCTGGCCGCGTGCGGCGAAGCGCCGATTGAAGTGGCCCTGACCGGCAAGGACATCGGCGCCCGTGGCTACGTGGACCTGACCCTGGACTGCATGCGTGCCTTCGGCGCCCAGGTCGATGTGGTCGACGACACCACCTGGCGCGTGGCTCCCACCGGCTACACCGCCCATGATTACCTGATCGAACCCGACGCTTCCGCCGCCACCTACTTGTGGGCTGCCGAAGTGTTGACCGGTGGCCGCATCGACATCGGCGTCGCCGCGCAGGCCTTCACCCAACCGGACGCCAAGGCGCAGGCCGTGATCGCCCAGTTCCCGAACATGCAGGCCACCGTGGTGGGTTCGCAGATGCAGGACGCGATCCCGACCCTCGCCGTGCTGGCCGCGTTCAACAACACCCCGGTGCGTTTTACCGAACTGGCCAACCTGCGGGTCAAGGAATGTGATCGCGTACAGGCACTGCATGACGGTCTCAATGAGATCCGTCCGGGCCTCGCCAGCATTGAAGGCGATGATCTGCTGGTCGCGGCCGACCCTGCGCTGGCCGGCACGTCGTGCAACGCCCTGATCGATACCCACGCCGACCACCGCATCGCCATGTGCTTTGCGCTGGCGGGCTTGAAAGTCGCAGGGATCCGCATTCAGGACCCCGACTGCGTGGCCAAGACCTATCCTGGGTACTGGAAGGCCTTGGGCAGCCTCGGGGTCGCGTTGAGCTACTGACTCACCGGCGTCGGAATGGGGAGGTAAGGATCATGATAATTCGCCAACCCTGCCCACCCGGCGCCTGTGTCTGCGACCGTGAACAACTGCTGGACGCCCCCGGCGCCGACCTGCGTATCCTCAGCCTGACGCGTCAGGAAGAGAAACGCCTGATCGAGCGCCTGGAAAACCTGCAAAGCCTGCAAGACCTGGAGCGCATGCAACAGCGGATGCATGAGCTATTGGGCATTCGCGTGCATGTCGCACCGGGGCACACCGAGGTCAAAAGCATGCGCGGCATCCAGATCGTCATCGACGAACTGCCGGGCATGTGCCGCAAGACCCGGCAAGCGATCCCGGCGGCGATTCGTCGGGGCCTGGAAAAAAAACCGGAAATTGCCTATCGCCTGCTGGACGCCCACGACCTGTTTCGCGAAGGTTGAATCAACCGGCGACCGTCTCGGCCTCGAACAGTCTCTGGCCTACCGCCCTGGCCGTCTTCAGATGCGCCGGGGCTGCGCCGCCTTCAGAGTCCAGCAACAACTCGGACGTGACCACCTTCGCCCCGCAGTAATCGAAGATGCCGTAGTCGATCTGCGTGCGCATCGCCTTGGCATAGCCATGACGGTCAAATGCACTGTCATCCGCACCGCCGAGGGCCAGCACGTGCACCTGCAAGTGCCGCAGTTTTTTCACCACGGGCGTGTCCGGGCCGTAATCGATCGCCCAGCCGTTGACGAACACGCGGTCGACCCAGCCCTTGAGCAGGCCTGGCAGCGACCACCAGTAGATCGGGAACGCCAGCACCAGGGCATCGGCGCGATCCAGCCGCGCCTGTTCGGCCAGCACGTCGGCCGGGGGCGTGGCGTGGGTGCGGTGTACCCGATGGTCGGCGGCGGTGTAGCGCGGGTCGAAGCCTTCGGCCGCAAGGTCGGCGATTTCGAAAGTGTGGCCCGCAGCCGTAAGGCCGGCAGCCACCTGCGCGGCCACGGCGTGGGTGAGGGATTGTGGGTCGTGATGGGCAACGACGATGAGTGCGTGCATGACTTTGACTCCCTTTGGGCTTAAGCTACGTTTAGTAAGTTACGCCCATTAAGTTACTTTTGGTATATAAGCATGTCAAGCAGTGAGTCCCCTGCCCCGCGTCGGCGCTTGTCCCGTGAAGACCGACTGCGTCAATTACTCGATGCGGCCTGGCAACTGGTACGTGATGAGGGCACCGAAGCCCTGACCCTCGGCCGCCTGGCGGAACTGGCCGGTGTCACCAAGCCGGTGGTCTATGACCATTTCGTCACCCGTGCCGGGTTGCTCGCCGCGCTGTATGAAGACTTCGACGGACGTCAGAACCAGGTGTTTGCCGAGGCCCTCGACGCCAGCAGCGCGACGCTGGAAGAGCGCGCAGGCGTGATCGCCTCGTGCTATGTCGATTGCGTGTTATTGCAGGGCCGGGAAATTCCGGGCGTGATAGCGGCACTGAGCAGCTCGCCGGAACTGGAAACGCTCAAGCGCAAGTACGAGGCGATCTTCCTCGACAAATGCCGCGACGCATTGGCGCCCTTTGGCCAGGTATCACAGGCAGGATTAAGGGCGATGCTGGGTGCAGCGGAAGCGTTGTCCTACGCCGCAGCCAGTGACGAGATCAGCCGTGAAGAGGCGCAAGAGGAACTATTGGCAACCATCCTGGCAATGGTCAACCGCGCACGGCGCTGAAGACTGAAGACTGAAGAAGCTTCTGTGGCGAGCGGGCTTGCCCCGCGTTGGAGTGCGCAGCGCTCCCGTTTTTTTTGGGGCCGCTACGCAGCCCAACGCGGGGCAAGCCCGCTCACCACAAAAAACCCACCTACCAGGCCCAGGCTAACGCCCTGCCACGAACAGCTGCACCTTGCGCGCCAGTTGATCGAGGTGCCGGTCCCGCTGTTTCTCGGCATCCACCATCGCCCGCTTGCCGTGCTTTTGCAGCAGGTAGGTGTGGATCTGGCGTACCTCCAGCGAGCTGTAGATCGCCGCCACGTCCAACACCCCCATCAAGCCGTCGGTACCGTAGTCCCGCGTATTCATCAGCACTTGGGTGCCCCGCGCACCCCGCACTTGAAAGCCCATGGCCTCGAAGGCCGGTACCTTCTCCACGGCACACGCCAACTCGGCATGGGGATAGCGCACCAGCACGTCCGCCATCATCCCGCGCGCCACGCCCTGGCGCCTGAAGCCGGCCTGCACCGCCATAAAAGCGATGCCACAGGCTTCGGGATCATCTTTCACCGGCAGATACAGGCAAAAGCCAATCACCTGTTCCTCAACCATCGCCACGATCAGCTCAACGGCAATCCCCTTCGACCCGCCCACCGCCTCCAGGTACAGGTGCACCTCAAAACCGACGGCGTATTGGTAGATGTTGTAGAGCAAGTTGCTCGGCGGCAGCGCGACGCTGCTGATGTCGGTGAGGTTATCCACCACCATCTGCAGGATCTGGGCATTGATGGGCTCGGGGCACGGTGTGGTGTAGCGGGTAAGGCTGAACATGCAGATTCCTGGGGTTTCGCGTCAAGGCAGTGGCGATTGTACCTGTTGCAGGCCGTTCAGTGCCCGCACACCTCACGCACACACCCGCGTAACCAGCGGTGGGCCAGGTCGGCATCCAGCCTCGGATGCCAGAGCATCGCCACGGTGAACGGTGCCAGCGTCAACGGCAACGCAAAGCTGTGCAGGCCTTCGCGCTGATGGGTGGTGTAGCGTTCGGGCACGCTGGCAATCAGGTCGGTGTCGCGGGCCAAGGCGATGGCCGTGGCGAATCCGGCGACGATAGTGCTGATCTGCCGGGTGAGGCCCAACGCTTGCAAGGCATCGTCGACCTGGCCGCGCGCCTGTCCACGGCGGGACACGTAGACGTGCCGACCTTCGGCGAATCGCTGGGCACTGACCTCGCCCTGGCTCAGCTGATGGCCGCTGCGCACCACACCCACCAGGCGGTCACGGAACAGCGCCTGGGTCAGCACTTCGGGGCTGGCGGTGGGATCAACCACGCCGGTTTCCAGGTCGACGCTGCCTTCGCGCAGCAACGTGCTGTCCTTGTCGGTCTTGCTGACGAAACGCAGGCGTACACCGGGAGCCTCCCGTGCGATGCGCGCCAGCAACGCGGGACCGAAGTTTTCGACGAACTCTTCGCTGGTGCGCAAGGTGAAGGTGCGCTCCACCTGGGCCAGGTCCAGGGAGCAGGCCGGGCGCAGCACCGCGTGGGCGTCCTGCACCAGGCGGCTGACCTGCTCACGCAACGCCAGCGCCCGCGGCGTCGGCACCAGCCCGCGCCCCGCGCGCACCAGCAGCGGGTCGCCGGTGGTTTCGCGCAGGCGCGCCAGCGCACGGCTCATGGCCGAGGGGCTTAACTGCAAGCGTTTGGCCGCTCGGGCGACACTGCCTTCGGCCAGCAAGACATCCAGGGTGATCAGCAAATTGAGATCGGGCATCGGCGCTCCTCATCAGGCGTTTGACGCACGTATTAACTGCAAACCCTGCGTCTTCCGCCATGTTAGGCGACGTCGTAGATTTATGACAGTTGCGTCCACTCAAGGAATCTCCCATGCACACCTCTTCACGCGGCGGCCTTGCCAGCCTGTCGCTGTCCATGTTGCTCGCCTCCCTCGGCACCAGCATTGCCAATGTCGGCCTGCCCAGCCTGGTCCAGGCGTTCGATGCGTCGTTTCACGCAGTGCAGTGGGTGGTGCTCGCTTACCTGATGGCGATCACGGCGGTGATTGTCATGGCGGGCCGACTGGGGGATCGCCTGGGCCGTCGCCGGCTGCTGCTCGGCGGGCTGCTGTTGTTTGCGCTGGGCAGTGGGTTGTGTGCGGGCGCGCCCTCGCTGGGCTGGCTGATTGCTGCACGCCTCCTGCAGGGCTTGGGTGCGGCGAGCATGATGGCGATGGCGCTGGGGATGGTCGGCGATACGGTGCCCAAGGAGCGCACCGGCCGGGTGATGGGTCTGCTGGGCACGATGTCAGCCGTCGGTACCGCCATGGGCCCCGCCGCTGGCGGGTTATTGCTCAGTGTGTGGGGCTGGCGCGCGCTGTTTCTGGTGGGCATGCCCTTGGGGGTACTCACGGCCTGCCTCGCGTGGCGCTATTTGCCGGTTGATCGTCGCCCAGTGGGATTACCTTCCAGCTTCTGGTTGCCCTTGAAGGACGCGCCATTGCGCACGGGGCTGGCGATGAGTGCCTTGGTGGCGGCGGTGATCATGGCGACCTTTGTGGTCGGCCCGTTCTACCTGTCCCAGGGGCTGGGGCTTGACCCGCAATGGATGGGCCTGGCCATGGCCGTCGGGCCGTGTGTGGCGGCGCTCAGCGGTGTACCGGCGGGTCGCCTCACCGACCGCCAGGGCTGGCGACCGATGACGTTCGCCGGGTTGGGCATCCTGTTTTGCGGTGCCTTGCTGTTGTCGGTGGCCTCGGGGTTGATCGCCTACCTGGCGGGGCTGGTGATTCTGACGACGGGCTATAGCCTGTTCCAGGCCGCCAACAACACGGCGGTGATGTGCGACGTAGACAGTGCGCGCCGAGGCACGGTCGCAGGCTTGCTCAACCTGTCACGCAATATCGGGCTGATCTTCGGTACCTCGGCCCTGGGGGCGGTGTTTGCCTGGGCAACCCCGGATGTCACCCACGCCACCGCGCAATCCGTGGCGGGCGGCCTGCATGCAACGTTCGCCGTCGCCGTGGGCCTGATCCTGCTGGCTATCGCGATGGCAACGGGCCGCATCCGCGCCTGGAATGCCCCGCAGAATACCCGTTGAGGCAAAAAAACAAAAAAGGCGTTGCGCCAGACGGGGTTACATCGCGCATCATGGGCACTTTCAAGCTCAAGGGTAACGTCCATGCGCGTTCTGTCATTGATGATGGGCCTCACGACGCTGGCCGCCAGTACGGTGTTCTGCGCCAGCGCGATGGCGAATGAAGAAAGTCAGTTGGTGCAACAGATCAACGAGTACCGCAGCCAGGTGCAGCGCTGCGGCGACCAGGGTTCCCAGGAACTGCCACCGTTGGCCAGCGATACACGGCTGGTGCTGCCGGCCAATAACGTCGGCGACCTGCAGCAGGCGCTGGCCCGCGCGGCCTACCCGATGGTCAACGTGCAGGCCATCAGTCTGTCCGGCCCCAAGGACGCCCAGGCGGCCATGAAAGCCGTGCGCGAGAGTTTCTGCCGCGTGGTGCTGGACCCGCAGTTCGTCGACATCGGTGTAAGCAACAACGGCCAGGACTGGCGCATCGTGCTTGCTCGCCCGTTGCTGTCCAGCGGCCTGGGCGATTGGCAAACCGAGGGCCGCAAACTGCTCGACCTGATCAATGCTGCCCGTACCCAACCGCGCCAGTGCGGTACCCAGGCGTTTACCGCAACCACGCCATTGTCGTGGAACGAGGAGCTGGCCGGAGCCGCCAACAGCCACACGCGCAACATGGCGAACGGCAATTTCTTCGACCATCTGGACCACGACGGCCGCACGCCTGGCGACCGCGCCGAACTGGCCGGGTATATCGCGAAGAACATCGGCGAAAATATCGCCGCCGGCCTGGACACCCCGCGCAAGGTGGTCGACGGCTGGCTCGCGAGCCCAGGCCATTGTGCGAACCTGATGAACCCGCAGTTTCGCGAATTGGGCGCGGCTTATGCCATGGACCCGAAGAGTGATGCGGGCATTTACTGGACCGGTTTATTCGGCACGCAATAAGGATTGGGCCACCGGCCAATGGCGCTGAATTCTACCGCTTCAAACGAATGAAGCATCAAATTGCCATCTAGCCGATAATTACGCTGAACTGGCAGCGTTCAACCGGGTCTGTAGCTCTGCGCCACACACTGGAATACGCGCTGAGACTCTGGAAAACAAGGTGTTCCCTCAATGATGAATTGGCTGCAAAGCAGCAGCGACATGGCTGAACGGGTGCGCCAGCATCACTGGGCCGATACACCTCTCGGTCCGTTGGAGCAGTGGCCGGACGTTTTGAAGACCACGGTCGCGCTGTGTTTCGCCTCAAGCTTTCCCCAAGCCATTGTCTGGGGGCCGCAGTTGATCACGATCTACAACGACGCGTTCATTCCGATCCTGGGCAATAAGCCCTATGCCCTCGGACGCCCCTTCAGCGACATATGGAGCGAGGTGTGGCCCCAGGTCAGCCCCATCGCCGATGCGGCTTTCCAAGGGCACGCCACCTATATTGAAAACTTCCCCCTGGTGATTGAACGCGGCCAGGCACGGGAACAGGCGTACTTCACCTTCTGCTACAGCCCGATTCGCGACCCCCAAGGCAAGGTGGTCGGTATGCTCGACACCGTCACCGAGACCACCGCGACGGTGTTCCTGGCACGCCGCCTGGCGGTGCTGGACACCATCGGCAACGCGGTGGTCAACGCCGCCGATGCCGAAGCCGTCATGACCGGCACCACCCGGTTGCTGGCCGAGCACCTGCAGGTGAGCAATTGCGCCTACGCCGACATGGACGCCGATGAAGACGGCTTTACCATCCGCGACAATTGGACCGCACCCGGTTCTCCCAGCATCATCGGCCGCTACAGCCTGGCGGCGTTCGGAGCGATGGCCGTCAAATGCCTGCGGGCCGGCGAGCCCCTGGTAATTCATGACAATGTGCGTGAGCTGCCGCCAGAAGAATCCGCCACCTTCCAGGCCCTGGGGGTGACGGCGACGATCTGCATGCCACTGATCAAGAACGGTCGCCTGACCGCCCTGATGGCCGTACATGACAAAAATCCACGCACCTGGTCACCCTACGACCTGGCCCTGTTGCGGGAAGTCACCGAGCGCTCCTGGGCGCATATCGAACGCGTGCGTGCCGATGCCGATGTGCGCAAGGGGCTGGCGGCCTATGCCGAACTGAACACCACCCTGGAACAGCGCGTTGAAGAACGCACCCTGGCGCTGGCCAAGGCCGAAGCCGCGCTGCGCCAGTCGCAGAAACTCGAAGCCATCGGCCAACTGACCGGCGGCGTGGCCCATGACTTCAACAACCTGCTGACGATCATTCGCTCATCGGTGGACTTCTTGCGTCAGCCAGACCTGTCGGAACAGCGTCGCCAGCGCTATATGGGCGCGGTGGCGGATACCGTAGAGCGTGCCAGCAAGTTGACCAGCCAATTGCTCGCCTTTGCCCGTCGCCAACCGCTGAACCCGGAAGTCTTCGACGTGGGCCAGCGGGTACAGAACATCGGCGAGATGCTGGAGAGCGTGACAGGCGCGCGCATTCATGTGCGCGTCGAGATGCCTTCGCAGCCGTGTTTTGCGCGCATCGATGCCAGCCAGTTTGAAACCGCGCTGATCAACATCGCCCTCAATGCACGGGACGCAATGGATGGCCAGGGCACTCTGATCCTGAGGGTCATCGGGGAACAGCCGTTGCCCCGCATTCGCGGCGACGCCGGGTCGGGTAAGGCGTATGTCGCCATTTCGCTCGCCGATACCGGCCCCGGCATTCCCGAAGAGACCGTCGAACGCATTTTCGAGCCGTTCTTCACGACCAAGGCAGTGGGTAAAGGCACCGGCCTGGGCCTGTCGCAAGTCTTCGGCTTCGCCAAGCAGTCGGGGGGCAATATCGATGTGACCAGCAAGCCTGGCCAAGGCAGCGTATTCACCTTGTATCTGCCCCAGGTCGAAGCCGAAGCAGCGCTGCCACCCCCCTGCGAGGAAACGCTGGCTTCGTCCCACGACGCATCACAATGCCGGGTGCTGATTGTGGAGGACAACCTGGAGGTCGGGCGGTTTGCCAGCCAGATTCTTCAAGACCTGGGCTACCAGGCCACCTGGGTAACCGATGCCGAACAGGCCCTGACCCTTGCAGGGCACGATGGGAGGGCCTTCGATGTGATCTTCTCCGACGTGGTCATGCCCGGTATCACCGGCGTTGCCATGGCCAAGCTGCTGCGCCAGCGCCGGGCGGACCTGCCCGTGGTACTGACCTCGGGCTACAGCGAAGAGCTGGCAGACAGCGGCTATGACGGTTTCGAGTTCCTGCCCAAGCCTTACTCTGCCGAGCAGGTTTCGCGGGTATTGATCAAGGCCATGCACAAGGATTGAGCCTCGCCCTACTCCGCCACGGCCACCTGGTTGCGGCCCAGCGCCTTGGCCCGGTAAAGCGCCTTGTCCGCGGTATTCATCAGGGTGTGCAGGTCCTCATCCACGGCATGGGTGAACGCCACTCCAAGGCTGGCTGAAAGTCCTTTGACCGGCTCGGCGGCCAAACCAGCTATAGCCTTGATCAGATCCTCGGCAATATTCCGAGCGGTTTCCAACGACGTATTGGGCAACAACACGGCAAACTCTTCGCCGCCCAAGCGCCCATACACATCGGCCTTACGGAACGACGCACTGATCACCCCGCCAATCTGGCGCAATACCTGATCGCCGGCCTGATGGCCGTAGGTGTCATTGATTTGCTTGAAGTGGTCCATGTCCATCATCAGCACGCACAGCGGCTGCTGGTTGTGACGGCATTGCGTGTACAGCAATTGGGCATGTTCGAAAAACGCCCGGCGGTTCATCAGGCCGGTCAGCTCATCGGTCTGTGCGACACGGGTCGAGATATTGTGGGCGAGTTCCATTTGCCGGGTCAGGCGAAAGGCCTTTTCCAGAGCACCGGACAACTTGCGCGTGGCGCTGGCCACATACGTGGAAAACACCAGGACCGCGATGGCAATGCCCACTTGCATCGATGACGGCTGGAACAGCAGCCACAGCGTGCACGGCAGCAACACCAGGCCCATGGAAACCAGGGTCATGTAGCGATAGGCCGAATAACACGACACGGCACTGACCGACATCCCCACGGTGAACAGCATCACGAGCGCCTGGGACAGCCGATCATCGGTGGGCATCAGCGCGAACGCCCCAGCCCCCCAAATGCTCGCGGACAGCACCAGCGTGATCCAGTAACGGCGCTCCCAGCGGTCCGGCGTGCGTTCGCTGTGGGGGCAGCGGAACCAGTCCAAGAACATCTTGACCCGCAGCAGCGACGAGGCGCCCAGCAGCACCAGCCATACCAGCATAAACGTGTGATCGAAGCGCTCCCAGCACAGCCAGCAGAGCATGGCGGCTGCCATGTAGCTGCCGAAAATGGCTGCAAATGACTGGCGAAACAACTGGTGCAAACGGTCGGTTCGCACCTGTGCCTCTATAAAACAATCCTGGTCCTGCCCATGCCCAAGGCCATTCATGAAATTCGCCTGATTCGACTGCCATGACAAAGGCGCCATTGTGGCACCCTGCCACTAGCGTGGACAACTGAATCCAGCAAGGTAGAGCCTTTAACTTGCTTCAGGCAGCAAAATCAGCACCCCCAACGGCGGCAGATTCAACGACAGCGACACCGGTTGCCCATGGCGTGGCTCATCCTCGGTGAACACGCCACCGCCATTGCCATAATTGGAACCCGCGTAGGTATCGGCGTCACTGTTGATCACCTCGCTCCAACGCCCGCCGAACGGTACCCCCACCTTGTAGGCCTCACGGGGCACCGGGGTGAAATTGGCCACCACCAGCACCGGCTTGCCGTCCTTGCTCCAGCGCAGCCAGGCGTAGACGCTGTTGATCGCGTCGTCGCCGATCAGCCACTGGAAACCCTGGGGCGCATCGTCCTGCTCGTGCAGGGCCGGTTCTTCGCGATACAGGCGGTTCAAGTCACCCACCAGCTTTTGCACGCCTTTGTGCTCGGCGTACTGCAGCAAGTACCAGTCCAGTTGCTGATCGTGGTTCCACTCGCGCCACTGACCGAACTCGCAGCCCATGAACAGCAGCTTCTTACCCGGATGCATCCACATGAACGCCAGGTAGGCGCGCAGGTTGGCGAACTTCTGCCAGCGGTCGCCGGGCATCTTGTCGATCAGCGAGTGCTTGCCGTGCACCACTTCATCGTGGGAAATCGGCAGGATGAAACGCTCGGACCAGGCATACACCAGGCCGAAGCTCAGCTCGTTATGGTGGTGGGCGCGGTACACCGGATCCTGCTGGATGTAATGCAGCGAATCGTGCATCCAGCCCATGTTCCATTTGTAGTTGAAGCCCAGGCCGCCCTGTTGGGTGGGTTGGCTGACGCCGGGCCAGGCGGTGGACTCTTCGGCGATCACCAGCGCGCCGGGGGCTTCCAGCGCCACCACGTCGTTCAAGTGGCGCAGGAAGTCGATGGCTTCCAGGTTCTCGCGCCCGCCATGGCGGTTCGGCACCCATTCGCCGGCCTTGCGCGAATAGTCGCGGTACAGCATCGACGCCACGGCATCTACGCGCAGACCGTCAATGTGGAAGTGTTTGAGCCAATGCAGCGCCGAGGCCAGCATGAAACCGTGGACTTCAGTACGGCCCAGGTTGTAGATCAGCGTGTCCCAATCCTGATGGAAGCCTTCCAGCGGGTTGGCATATTCGTACAGCGCGGTGCCGTCGAATTGCGCCAGGCCGTGGGTATCGGTGGGAAAATGCGCCGGCACCCAATCGAGGATCACGCCGATATCGGCCTGGTGAAGTGCGTTGATGAAGTAGGCGAAATCTTCCGGCGAGCCAAAGCGCGCGGTCGGGGCGAACTGTGACAGCGCCTGGTAACCCCACGAACCGCCGAACGGGTGTTCCATGATCGGCATCAGTTCAACGTGGGTGAAGCCCAGTTGCTGCACATAGGGCACCAGTCGCTCCGCCAGCTCGCGCCAGTTGTATTGGCGCGCCACTTCGCCCGCCTCGTCCAGCTCGCACTGCCAGGAGCCCACATGCAACTCGTAGATCGACAGCGGCGCCGTGGCCTTCTGCCGCTCGACTCGCGATTGCATCCACTCGTGGTCCTGCCAGTCCACCTGCAATGGCGCGGCGACTTTCGAGGCGGTGTCGGGCGGCAACTGGGTCGCGAGCGCCATCGGGTCAGCCTTGAGCGGCAGAATGCCGTTGGCGCCGAGAATTTCGTACTTGTAGGCGGCGCCAGCTTGCAGGCGTGGAATGAAGATTTCCCACACGCCCGACGGATGCCGCAGGCGCATCGGATGGCGGCGGCCGTCCCAGATATTGAAGTCACCCACCACCGAGACCCGGCGCGCATTCGGCGCCCACACGGCAAAGCGCACGCCGTCGACGCCATCGACGCTGGTCACCTGGGCACCCAGGCAGCTGCTGAGGTCACGGTGATTGCCTTCGGCAAACAGGTAAAGGTCCATCTCCCCCAGTAACAGTTGCTGGAAGCTGTAAGGGTCTTCGGTGATCTGCTCACCGCCAGCCCACTGAATTTTCAGCACGTACGCCTGGCGAGTGTTGAACTGCCCGACGAACAGACCCGGCACCTGGGTCGCATCCAGGCTGCCGAGCTGTTCGCCGCCATCGCGGCTCAGCACCTGGACGCTCAAGGCTTCCGGCAGGAACGCGCGGATAAATTGCCCGCCCTGCTCGTCATCGTGTGGCCCGAGAATGGAAAACGGGTCGTGGTGCTCGGCGCGCACCAGCGCTTCGACGTCCTTGGACGCCGGCATGGCTGTCAACTTCGGTTGCAGCGGTTCTTTATTCGTAAAGCTCATGACGTCTCCCCACCGCGTGCAGTGTTCGATTTAGATGTAAGCCCGCTCAACAACCCGTGCAAGCCCTGTAGAGGCACCGGCAACCAGGTTGGGCGGTTTTCCGCTTCGTAAGCCACTTCATACGCGGCCTTCTCCAGGCTGAACAACGTCAGCGCGGCGTCCTGGCCCTTGGCATCCTGCCAGTCATGCGCCAGTGTAGACGCAGCGGCCTGATAAGCCTGGATAAATGCCTGGCGGGCCTCTTTCAGGTAGCGATCCGTCACGCGTCTGCGCGCATGGTCCGCTTCGGGCGAGTGGTCCACCCCTTGTACGTTCAAGGCCATGGCCGCCGCGTAATCAAAGGAGCGCAGCACACCACTCACATCTTTATACGGGCTGTGCTTGCCGCGCCGTTCATGCAGCGGCCGCGCCGGTTCGCCTTCAAAGTCGATCAGGTAGGCATCACCTTTGACCACCAGCACCTGGCCCAGGTGCAAGTCACCATGGACACGAATGCGCAACCCGCCCAACGTGGCTTTCGCCAGGGCCTGGACATGCGCGCCGATGGCTTTTTTCTGGCCCAGCAATTCACTGACCAATGCCTGATCGGCAGGGTTCAATTGGCTTTGATGAAGCTTGAGCAATTGCAGGGCACGGTCGATCTGTGCCCCAACGTCCTTGGCCCAGGCCTGGGTGTCCTTGGCCGTGGTGAGCTCGGGTTTGAAGTCTTTGTTGGTGGTTTTGGCGCCCAGCACCCCGTGCATTTCACCCAGGCGCTGGCCGAGCAACCCGGCGAAGTCCGCCAGCTCGCCCAGGGCGTTGTAATGCTGTTCCTGTTCGGAGATGGCCTCGGCCAGCTCATCGCGAATGGCACGCTCCAGGTTGTTCTGGGTCCACGCCCAGGCGTCGCCCTGGTTGCTCAGATAGCCCTGGGCAATCATCAGCAGGTTGTCCTGGCCTGCGGCATCATGGCGAATCACCGAGCCCATCAGCGGCGAGATATTCGGGTAACCCGCCTCCGTCAGGTAGGCGCTCATTTCCAGCTCCGGGTGCACCCCGGCGCTGACTTTGCGGATCAGCTTGAGCACCAGACTCTCGCCCACCACCACCGAGCTGTTGGACTGCTCGGCAGACAAGTAGCGCACGGGCGACTCATCCGTCAGTTGCAGCTTGGCCAGGTGCGCCGTCGCTTCAAAACGCAGGTCGCCGTCCTGGCTGTTCAATACGGTACCGGCCTGCAAGCCCTGGATCACCGCGCGAATAAAGTGCTCGAGGCTGAAGGCATCGGTCACCAACCCCACCTGACGCACGCGTCGCACGCGGGCCATGGCCAATTGCTGCGGCAAGGCACTGGTGAACTGGTCCTCGCCAAGGAAACCGAACGGCAACTGATAACGGCTCACCTGGCCACCGGCGGTGACCTCAAGTTCGCTGAGCAATACCGGGTGCTGCGGGTCGCCAAAGCGTACGCCGTAAGCGATGCGCACACTGTCGATGGCCGTGTCCTTGCCGGCAAACCAACGCCGCTTGGGCAGCCAGGCCGGGAGCGAAGTCTGCTCCAGGGTGCTGCGACATGGCTCATCGAGCAGCTCTTCCATGCGTTTCTTCAGGACCAGGGTGGTGAAGTCCGGCATGCTTTGCGCCGGTTCCACGTGCCAGCTGGGCATCTGGTTTTCCGCCGCCAGCACGAACCAATAGAAGCCATACGGCGCCAGGGTCAGCAGGAAATTCAGCTGGCCAATGGGCGGGAACGCATTGCCGCCGAGCATCTCGACCGGGACCATGCCGGCAAAGGCCGACAGGTCCAGTTCGGCGGCCTGGGCACTGCGCGAGACGTTGGCCACGCACAGGATGATCTCGGTACGCCCGTCTTCACCGGTGAATTCACGGGTATACGCCAGGATGCGACGGTTGCTCGGCGAGAGCATCTTCAGGCTGCCACGCCCAAACGCCTTGGACTGTTTGCGCACCGCCAGCATGCGGCGGGTCCAGTTCAGCAGCGAGTGCGGGTCCTGGGCCTGGGTTTCGACGTTGACCGACAGGTAGCCATATTGCGGGTCCATGATCGGTGGCAGCACCAGGCTGGCCGGGTCGGCGCGGGAGAAACCGCCGTTGCGGTCGATGGACCACTGCATCGGCGTGCGCACCCCATCGCGGTCGCCGAGGTAGATGTTGTCGCCCATGCCGATTTCGTCGCCGTAATACAGGGTCGGCGTGCCGGGCATAGACAGCAGCAGGCTGTTGAGCAACTCGACCCGGCGGCGGTCACGCTCCATCAAGGGCGCCAGGCGCCGGCGAATACCCAGGTTGATGCGTGCACGGCGGTCAGCGGCGTAGTAGTTCCACAGGTAGTCACGCTCTTTGTCGGTGACCATTTCCAGGGTCAATTCATCGTGGTTGCGCAGGAAGATCGCCCATTGGCAATTGGCGGGGATTTCCGGGGTCTGGCGCAGGATATCGGTGATGGGGAAGCGATCCTCCTGGGCCAGCGCCATGTACATGCGCGGCATCAGCGGGAAGTGGAACGCCATGTGGCATTCATCGCCGTCATCGCCCTTGCGGTCACCGAAATACAGCTGCGTGTCTTCCGGCCATTGGTTGGCCTCGGCGAGCAGCATGCGGTCGGGGTAATGGGCGTCGATCTCGGCGCGGATCTGTTTGAGGACGTCGTGGGTCTCCGGCAGGTTTTCGTTGTTGGTGCCATCGCGCTCGATCAGGTACGGGATGGCGTCCAGGCGCAGGCCGTCGATGCCCATGTCCAGCCAATAGCGCATCACCGACAGCACGGCTTTCATTACCTGCGGGTTGTCGAAGTTGAGGTCCGGCTGGTGGGAATAGAAGCGGTGCCAGAAGTACTGGCCGGCGACCGGGTCCCAGGTCCAGTTGGACTTTTCGGTGTCGAGGAAAATGATGCGGGTACCGTCGTATTTCTGGTCGTCATCGGACCACACGTAGAAGTCCCGCGCCGCCGAGCCCGGCTTGGCCTTGCGCGCGCGCTGAAACCAGGGGTGCTGGTCGGAGGTGTGGTTGATCACCAACTCAGTGATGACCCGCAGCCCGCGCTTGTGGGCTTCGGCGATAAAGCGCCGGGCATCGGCCATGGTCCCGTAGTCGCTGTGCACGCCACGGTATTCGGCGATGTCGTAGCCGTCATCGCGGCGTGGCGAAGGGTAGAACGGCAACAGCCAGATGGTGTTCACACCCAGGTCGGCGATGTAGTCGAGTTTGGCGATGAGGCCGGGAAAGTCACCGATACCGTCGTTATTGGAGTCGAAATAGGATTTGACATGAACCTGGTAGATCACCGCGTCCTTGTACCAGAGCGGGTCTTTGATAAAGGTGGCAGCCTTGGGTTTCTTCGCCATTGGAGGCTCCTGAAATACTCGAAAAATCTTGCAGACTGAACCGGGTCAATGTGGGAGGGGGCAAGCCCCCTCCCACATGTTGATCTTCACCAGGCTCAGGAGGTGCTGATGCGCCAGATCCCGAACGGCATCTGCGGCTCCAGCCGCGTCCACTGGGTCTTGCCATACCAGGTCCAGCGATGACCGTTCATCAGGTCTTCGCCCTGGGTTTGCGCATCGTCCGGCAGGCCCAGTTCCCACAATGGCAACTCGAAGTTGGCTTCCTGGGCATTGAACGGGTCGAGATTGACCGCCACCAGGATGAAGTTGCTGCCATCCTCGCTGCGCTTGCCGAAGTAGAGGATGTTGTCGTTCCAGGCGTTATAGAGTTTCAGGCCCAGGTGTGTCTGCAACGCCGGGTTCTGGCGGCGGATGCGGTTGAGCTGGGCGATTTCGGCGATGATGTTGCCGGGCGCGGTGAAGTCCCGAGGGCGGATCTCGTATTTCTCCGAGTCCAGGTATTCTTCCTTGCCGGGCACAGGTGCCGCTTCGCACAGTTCAAAGCCCGAATACATGCCCCACAGGCCTGAGCCCATGGTGGCCAGCGCCGCGCGGATCAAGAAACCCGGGCGGCCGGATTGGTGCAGGAAGCCTGGGTTGATATCCGGTGTATTGACGAAAAAATTCGGCCGGTAGCATTCGCGCCACGGCGACTCGTTCAATTGCGTCAGGTACTCACCCAACTCGGCCTTGCTGTTGCGCCAGGTGAAATAGGTATAGCTCTGGGAGTAACCGACCTTGCCCAGGCGCGCCATCATCGCCGGGGTGGTGAATGCTTCGGCGAGGAAGATCACCTCGGGATGCTTTGCCCGTACATCGGCGATCAGCCACTGCCAAAAGGGCAGTGGCTTGGTGTGGGGGTTGTCGACGCGAAAGGTCTTCACGCCCTCTTCCACCCAGCCGACCACGATGTCGCGCAGTTCAGTCCACAGGCCCGGGATCGCATCCGCCGCATAGAAGTCGACGTTGACGATGTCCTGATACTTCTTCGGTGGGTTCTCGGCGTATTTGATCGTGCCGTCCGGGCGCCAGTTGAACCAGCCCGGGTGCTCTTTGAGCCACGGGTGGTCCTGGGAGCACTGGATGGCAAAATCCAGGGCGATCTCCAGGCCATGCTCGGCGGCGGCCTTGACCAGGCGACGGAAGTCCTCGCGGCTGCCCAACTGCGGGTGAATGGCTTCGTGGCCGCCCTCCTCGCTGCCGATGGCATACGGGCTGCCCGGATCATCGGGGCCTGCGGTCAGGGAATTGTTCTTGCCCTTGCGGTGGCTGCGGCCGATCGGGTGGATCGGCGGGAAGTACAGCACGTCGAAACCCATGTCATGAATCATCGGCAACCGCGTGTGCACGTCATTAAACGTACCGTGACGTGCAGGATCGTCGGTGATCGAGCGGGGAAACAGTTCGTACCAACTGGCAAACTGCGCCGCCTCGCGCTCCACATCAATCGGGTAGACGGTACTGATGCTCAAGTAGGCGCGGTGGTCGGCCTGGGTCATCAAGTGTGCACTGTCTTCGTGCAAAAACAGCGCGACCTGCTCGGTTTCCAGCAGGCCTGAGAGTTCGTGATGCAACAGCATCAGGCGGTCGCGCAGTTCGTTGTCGCTGCGTTCGGCGGCCTGCAGCACCAGGCTGCGGCCTTCCTGCAATTCCAGGCTGACCGGCACGCCGGCTTCATGCTTTTTACGCAGTTCGTAGCAGAAGCTGGTGAAGGTATCGATCCAGGCCTCGATGCAGTATTCGTGAGGGCCTTGGACGGTGACGGTAAACCCACCT
Source organism: Pseudomonas sp. BIGb0381 (assembly GCF_024809815.1). Taxonomy (NCBI): domain Bacteria; kingdom Pseudomonadati; phylum Pseudomonadota; class Gammaproteobacteria; order Pseudomonadales; family Pseudomonadaceae; genus Pseudomonas; species Pseudomonas sp. BIGb0381. The sequence goes on along the minus strand of NZ_JANUEN010000004.1, from coordinate 363,802 downwards.
TCCCAGCCATTGTTGCCCACGTCGTTCATGACCACGCTGTGCCAGCTTTCTTCATGCAGGGGGCGCCAGCGGATCAATACGGCCAGCTTGTCGTGGCCGTCGGCGAATACCTTGCTGGTGACGTTGACCCGCTGGCCCACTACCGCCTTGACGGCAAATTCGCCGCCGTCGATCACGGGTGAGGTGCTTTCGATCGCGATCCTGGGCAGCAACAGCGCCTGGGACAGCGGCAATATGGAGTCTTCTGTAGCCAGTGTTTCAGCAGTCATCGAGCATCTTCCCCTTACGCCCTGTGGACGCTCTTTGCTTGATCCAAATTCTGATACGGCAGCGCTCTCCCTGAGCAGGGCCGCTATAGGTCCGAGCTTGGGCCGAGGTTAAAAGTTCAGCTGGATGTAACTCCATCGGGCGGGGGAATCAATTGGCCCCTGCGAATGTCCACCGCTAGAGCAAAGCACAAAGGAGGCCACACCGATGAATATCCCGATCCCCGCGGAAACCCCAGACCCGAATATCGACAACCCGACCCTGCCGCCTACCGAGCCGCAACCGATTCCCGAGAAAGAACCGCCGGAAAATGAGCCGCCGCCGGTGGAGGAACCGCCGACAACCATGCCGCCGGTGATCGTCAGTCCTTTTCAAACTGCTTGACGATTTTTGGCATCACACTGAACACCGCCAACGCCAGTAAGGTACTCAGCACCGCTGTCGATTCCCGACCCAATCCGGCCGAGACCCCAATCGCAGCGGTCATCCACAAACCGGCGGCCGTAGTCAGGCCCTTCACATGCCCCTCGTCATCATCCTTGCCCTTGATGATGGTGCCGGCGCCCAGGAAACCAATCCCGGCAATCACGCCCTGCACCACGCGGCTCATGGCATCTGCCTGATTGCCGGACATCTGCGGCACCAGCACAAATAATGCGGCGCCCATTGCGACCAGCATATGGGTGCGCACACCGGCAGCTTTGCCCTTGTGCTCGCGCTCAAACCCGAGGATGCCCCCCAACAGCGCCGCGATCAGCAGGCGAACGGTAATTTGAGTGAGCTGTTTTGCGTCGCCCAGGTCGGCGAATTCGGCCTGCAGGGTTTGCCACACTTCATGCCACCAAGCGTCCATGAACACTGTCCTTTGTCTTTATTGATAAAGAATGGACAGCCGCGACCGCCAGTCAGTTGCCTTGAACCCACGCACATTGCCGACCCCTAAACTTCATAGCCCAAGAGAAAGGAGATCGGCATGCCCCTACGTATCGAAAACCAACTGTGCTACTTCATGCTTGATGACAACGGCCAGGAACAGAGTGTGCCGGCGACAAGGGTCAATATCGTTACCGACACCGACAAATCCATGTCTTACGTGGAACTGGCAGCTGAGCGGATCTATATCACCGAAGCCGAGGCCGACGCCCTGACGGTGGCAGGTGCCCACGATGGCCGCCAACATGTAAAGGCTGAAGAACCTGGTTCGCTGATTTAATTGATCTGTATCAGTACTGCTTTGACAGGGCTGCACCCCTTCAGCCACGGGGTGCAGCACATTGACGCAGGCGCCTGTACAAAACCCATCTGATCCGCTTTTTATCGACACACCTGAGTCTGTTATGCAAACAGACCGGCGCCCATAGTTCATCGGCCTGATGGAGGCTGATGAGCGAACGACATGAGCGAACGAATCCCAACCGTGGAAACCTTTGAGCCGATGCACCCAAAGAAGGTGAAGGCCAAATCCAGCGACAACCTGATCCATACCCGCAGTTTCACCGGCCTGTTCCGCACCTTGCGCGTGGGCGGCGCGGGCTTTCTGTTCCTGGCGTTCTTCGGCACCGTGTGGCTGAACTGGGGTGGAAGGCAAGCCGTGCTGTGGGACTTGGCCGAAAGCAAATTTCATATTTTTGGCGCCACCTTCTGGCCCCAGGACTTCATCCTGTTATCGGCTTTGCTGATCATCTGCGCCTTCGGCCTGTTTGCGATCACGGTGTTCGCCGGTCGCGTGTGGTGTGGCTACACCTGCCCGCAAAGCTCGTTTACCTGGCTGTTCATGTGGTGCGAAAAGGTCACCGAGGGCGAGCGCAACCAGCGCATCAAGCTGCAAGCGGCGCCCTGGAACCTGAACAAGCTCGCGCGGCGCTCGGCCAAACACACGTTGTGGCTGAGCATCAGCGTGCTCACCGGGCTGACCTTTGTCGGCTACTTCACGCCGATCCGCCCACTGACCGCCGAACTGCTGACCTGGCAAATGGGTGGCGTGAGTCTGTTCTGGGTGCTGTTTTTCACCGGTGCTACCTACATCAACGCCGGTTGGCTGCGCGAAGCGGTGTGCATGCACATGTGTCCGTATGCGCGATTCCAGAGCGTGATGTTCGATAAAGACACGCTGACTATTTCCTACGACAGCGCCCGTGGCGAGCATCGCGGCCCGCGTAAACGCGAGGTCACGCCGGCCGATGTCGGCCTCGGCGACTGCATTGATTGCCAGCTGTGCGTGCAGGTCTGCCCCACCGGCATCGACATTCGCGACGGCCTGCAAATGGAATGCATCGGCTGTGCGGCGTGCATCGACGCCTGTGATTCGATCATGGACAAGATGGGCTATGCCCGTGGTCTGGTGAGCTACACCAGCGAGCATCAATTGCAAGGCGGCAAGACCCATCTGCTCAGGCCACGCCTGATCGGCTACAGTGCCGTGTTGCTGGTGATGATTGCCGCGCTGGTGGTGGCACTGGTGGAGCGGCCAATGGTCTCGCTGGACGTGACCAAGGACCGTGGCATGTTCCGCGAGAACGCCCAGGGTCAGATCGAAAACATCTACAGCCTCAAGGTCATTAACAAGACCCAGCAGCGCCAGGAATACCGCCTGGAACTGGTGGATGCCGAAGACTTCCAGTTGCAGGGCAAGACCGAGATCAGCCTGGCGCCTGGTGAAATCAGTGACGTTCCGGTCTCGGTGGCGTTGCTGGCCGACAAGCCGGCGAGCAGTTCGCAGACGTTGCGGTTCAAGGTGACAGACGTGGATGCACCGAGCATTTACAGCCTTGCCGATAGCCGATTCGTGGCGCCGCTCAACCGCTGAGACCTCGGTATCGAAAAATGATGAAGGTCACATGTGGGAGAGGCAAGCCCCCTCCCACAGTGGGATCTCCACTCATACAAAACATCTGTTTAAGGCCAAAATGAAACGCTACGAAAAATTCGCCGACGACATCGCAGAACTGATCCGCTCCGGCGTGCTCGGCCCCGGCCAGCGTGTGCCCTCGGTGCGCTATGCCAGCCAGACCTATGGCGTCAGCCCGTCCACGGTGTTCCAGGCCTACTACCTGTTAGAGCGGCGCGGGTTGATCCGTGCACGGCCGCGCTCCGGCTACTTCGTCAACACCCATGCCCCCAGCCCGTTCTCCGAGCCGGTGGTGAGCGAGCAGGTGCATGAGTCCACCGAAGTCGATGTCAGCGAGTTGGTGTTCTCAGTACTCGACTCAATCAAAGACCCCAATACCGTGCCCTTCGGCTCGGCCTTCCCCAGCCCCATGTTGTTCCCGTTGCCACGCCTGGCCCGTTCCCTGGCCAGTGCCAGCCGCGAAATGGACCCGCGCCTGGTGGTCACCGACATGTCGCCGGGCAACCCACAACTGCGTAGGCAGATTGCCCTGCGCTATATGGTCGGCGGCCTGATGCTGCCCATGGAGGAGTTGCTGATCACCAACGGCGCCCTGGAAGCGTTGAATCTGTGCCTGCAAGCGGTCACCGAGCCGGGTGACCTCGTGGCCATCGAGGCCCCGGCGTTCTACGCCTGCCTGCAAGTGCTGGAACGCCTGAAGCTCAAGGCGGTGGAAATCCCCGTACACCCGCGCGACGGCATTGACCTGGGTGCCCTGGCGCAAACCCTGGAGCGCTACCCGATCAAGGCCTGCTGGACCATGACCAGTTTCCAGAACCCCATGGGCGCGACACTGCCGGAAGCGAAAAAACAGGCGCTGGTGGAACTGCTGCGTAGCCACCAGGTGCCGCTGATCGAGGACGATGTGTACGCCGAGTTGTACTACGGGCAGCAGGCCCCCAAACCGGCCAAAGCCTTCGACACTGAAGGCCTGGTGATGCACTGCGGTTCCTTCGCCAAGAGCCTCGCGCCGGGCTATCGCGTCGGCTGGGTGGCCGCTGGGCGCTATGCGCAGAAAGTCGAGCGCTTGAAGTTGATGACCTCGCTGTGCCCCTCGATGCCGGCACAAGCGGCGATTGCCGACTACCTGCAGCACGGCGGTTATGACCGGCATCTACGCAAGCTGCGTTATGCCCTGGAAGAACAGCAAAGCGCCATGCTGGCCGCCATCGCCCGCTACTTCCCGGCCCAGACGCGGGTGAGCCAACCGGCCGGCGGGTATTTCCTGTGGCTGGAATTGCCGGAGCAGACCGATTCGTTGAAGTTGTTCCAGATGGCGCTGGCGCAAGGCATCAGCATTGCACCCGGGCCGATTTTCTCGGCGACGCAACGCTTCAGAAACTGTATTCGCCTGAACTACGGCAGCCCATGGACCGAGGCCTCGGAGAAGGCGATGGAGACGTTGGGGCGGATTGTGCGGTCGTTTTAAGTTGTGGCGTTGCGCTTTCTGACGCTATCGGGGGCAAGCCCCCTCCCACATTTTGAGCTGTGAATACTCTCAAGTGTGGGAGAGGGCTTGCCCCCGATGGCGCCGGTGCAGGCACTGCGTCACTAGCGACCGCCACCCAAATCCAAAAAAGTCCCCGTGGCATACGACGCCTTGTCCGACAGCAACCAGATAATCGCTTCCGCCACTTCATCCGGCCGACCGCCACGCGCCATGGGAATCCCGGACTCCAGCTTGCTGACCCGGTCCGGGTCGCCGCTCAGGGCGTGGAAGTCGGTGAAGATGTAGCCGGGGCGTACCGCGTTGACGCGAATGCCCTCGCCGGCCACTTCTTTGGACAGGCCCAGGGTGAAGGTGTCGAGCGCACCCTTGGATGCGGCGTAGTCGACGTATTCACCCGGCGAACCCAGGCGCGCGGCCACCGAAGACACGTTGACGATACTGCCGCCCTGCCCGCCATGCTTGGGCGACATGCGCAGCACCGCGTGCTTGGCACACAGGATCGGGCCGAGCACATTGGTCTTGAGGATATTCAGGATGCGGAACTCGGACATCTCGTCCACCCGCGACTTGTGCCCCACGGTGCCGGCGTTGTTCACCAATGCCGTGACGCGGCCCAGCTCGGCGTCGACACGGTGGAACAATGCAATCACTTCATCTTCGATGCTGACATCCGCGCGCACCGCAATGGCCTGGGCACCCAGGCCGCGCACCTGTTCCAGGACGCTATGGGCGGCTTTTTCGTCGGAGTGGTAGTTGATGCAGATGCGATAGCCCTCGCGCGCCGCCAGCAAGGCCGTTTCGGCGCCAATGCCGCGACTGCCCCCAGTGATGATGACAACTTTGTCCATGCGTGCGGTCTCCTGATCGAAGCGGGTGTACGGGGTGGATCCAATACTAACCGTCACGCAAGGCTTTTGTCAGGCATCGCTGCGTCTTCGGCGCGCTGGATATCGGCCATGAAGCTGTCCGCCGGCAGCGGGTGGCCGAGCAGGTAACCTTGCAGGGAGTTGCAGCCCAGCCGCGTGAGGAAGCTCTGCTGCACATTCGTCTCCACCCCTTCAGCGACAATCCGCAGCCCCAGGGCCTGGCCGAGGGCAACGATGGCCGAGACGATGGCCGCGTCGTCGCTGTCGTGCTCCAGGTCACGCACAAACCCACGGTCGATCTTCAGCTCGTTGGCGGGCAGGCGCTTGAGGTACATCAGGCTCGAATAGCCGGTACCGAAGTCGTCGATGGACAGGTCCACGCCCATGTCCGACAGCTGCTGCAACACCGTCATGCTTGCATCAGCATCGCTCATGGCCGTGGTCTCGGTAATTTCCAGGGTCAGGCTGTTAGCCGGCAACCGGTGCCGGGCAAGTGCGCCGGCGACGCTGTTGACCAACCCGGCGTGGCAGAACTGCAACGCCGACAAGTTCACCGCGATACGCCAGTGCTCATAACCCTGGGCGTACCATACGCTCATTTGGCGACAGGCCTCATTGAGCACCCATTCGCCGATGGGGATGATCAAGCCGGTTTTTTCCGCCAACTCGATAAAAGTGGCCGGCAACAACAGGCCTTGTTGCGGATGCTCCCAGCGCACCAGCGCTTCAGCCCCCACCGGGATGCCACTGAGCGCATCAAACTTGGGCTGGTAGTACAGACGAAATTGCTCTTGCTCAAGGGCATTGCGCAGGTCTTGCAGCAACTGCAATTGCTTGCGCGCATTGGTGTTCATCGACACATCAAAAAAGCTGTAGCCGTTCTTGCCCATGCCCTTGGCGTGGTACATGGCGGCGTCGGCGTTCATCAACAGCTCCTGGGGGTTGTTACCGTTGCCCGGGAACATCGCGATGCCGAGGCTGGCGGAAATTTTCAACTCATGCTCGGCCACCTGGAACGCGCGGTTGATCAGCATCACCTGGCGTTCGGCGAGGCCAAGGGCATCGTCGGACTGCGTCAACTGCACCAGCAAGACAAACTCGTCACCGCCGATACGCGCCAGGGTGTCATGGCTGCGCAGGTCTTCGCGCAGGCGCAGGCCGACTTCGCGCAACAACTGGTCACCCATGTGATGACCAAAAGCATCGTTGACCGGCTTGAAGCCGTCCAGGTCGATAAACATCAAGGCGAAGCAACCGCCCTGCTCTTTTACCGCTTCAATGGCCTGTTGAATGCGATCCGCCAACAACGTGCGGTTGGGCAGGCCTGTGAGCATGTCGTGCAGGGCCAAGTGAGTCAGTTCCTGGTTGGCCAGGGACAACGAGTCGGCGAGCACGGCGGTGCGTGCTTCCAGACGGGCATCGAGCAACGAGGTGAGCAATGCAATCGCCAGCACCGCCAGTGTCGTGACCAATACCAGGTTATCCAGGCCCTTGCCGCTCAAGCCGTCCAATGCCGCACCGCAGAAGCTTTCATCGGCAAAACGTGCCGCCGCCATACCGGTGTAATGCATGCCGACAATGGCGAACCCCATCACCATCGACGCCCCGCCTCGGGCCAGGCGCACAAACGGGGTATTACGGCGCAGGTTAAATGCGATCCACAATGCGGCACCGGAAGCCGCCACCGCGATCAGTAACGAAGCGCCGAACAACGTGGGGTCGTAATCGATACCCGGGGTCATGCGCATCGCGGCCATGCCGGTGTAGTGCATGCTGGCAATACCGCTGCCCATGACCAGCGCGCCGAACGCCAGTTGCCAGGCGGGCAAACGGGCTTGGCTGACCAGCCATAACGCAAAGCCGCTGGACAGTACAGCGATCAACAACGACAGGCCGGTGATACCCACGTCAAAGCCCAGCGCGAACGGCAAGCGCAACGCCAGCATGCCAATGAAGTGCATGGACCACACCCCCACGCCCATCGCCAGGGCACCGCCGGCTATCCATAAATAAACAGCGCGCCCTTTGGCCGTCGCGATGCGGCCGCTGAGGTCCAGCGCGGTGTAGGAAGCCAAGATCGCGACAAACAGGGAGATCACGACCAACGAGGGTGAATAACTACCGATGAGCATGGGACTTCTCGTGGGCATCGGACCTGAAACGCCCGTGCCAAGTGGCAAAGCGCGCGATTGTAGCGAGAATAATTATTGGATAGTTGATTAATTATCAGAAGGCCATTAATGGCAATTTGACGCCAATCTACTGGCTCGAAGACCCACATGATTTAGGGCCATGGCTCGAAGGCACGTGCGTTTTCAGGTACGCCCAAGCGCTATCCCACTTCGGATAACTGAGCAAAAAGAAGCGAACCATGCGCCTTTAGCAGGCCTTCATCTTTGCTACAACCGGGAAGAGTATGAGGTGTGCGGGGAGAATAGATGGCTTTGAAAACAAGGTCGTAACCTATCGTTCTCGAGCCGGAAAAGAGTACGAAATTAAAGACTCGGACACTCGATTTTTAAAATTCAGAGTCTCCGGTGAGATAGGAGAAATTCTAAAATACGTCCCTTTGAAATCTAATCTTCTTATATATGCCAATACAACCGCCCTTCCTCCGGGAGGGGAGCTAGTAGCATTTGATAGCAGCAGAGGTACGGATTTAGGTCGGCGGCCTGTATTGGGGAGCTGCTATATAAGCAAGCTCCCCGCCAAGGAACCCCCGTCCTCCTCAAGATCAATCCTTCTCGGCAATCGGCGTCTGCCCATCCCAGCCACCGCCCAGTGCGGCGATCAGTTGCACGCTGGCCACCAGGCGGCTCTGCAGCAGGGTCAGCACGGTACGCTCGTTGCTCAGCGCAGTGGCCTGGACAGTCACCACGTCGAGGTAGGCAATCAACCCGGCCTTGTACTGGTTCTGGGTCAAGCGCAGCGATTCTCGGGCGGCCTCAAGCGCTTCGTTGCTGACTACCGCCTCGTCTTCCAGCACCTTGAGCTGCACCATGTAGTTTTCCACTTCACGGAAGCCGTCGAGCACGGTCTGGCGGTACTTGGCCACGGTCTCGTCGTAGGACGCCACGGTGCGGTCGACTTCCGCCGAGCGCTGGCCGCCGTCGAACAGGGTCATGGCGAGTTTCGGCCCTACCGACCAGAAGCGGTTCGGCAGGCTGATCCAGTCGGCATAGGTGCTGCTGGAATACCCACCGGCCAGGCTCAGCGTCAGGTCCGGGTAATAGGCGGCCTTGGCCACGCCGATATTGGCGTTGGCAGCGATCACCGAGCGTTCGGCCGAAGCAATGTCCGGGCGACGTTCAAGCAACTGCGACGGCAGGCTGACCGGAATCTGCGGCAGCGCCGGAATGTCCTTGCTCACCGCCAGGTTGAAGTTGGCCGGTGCCTCGCCAATCAATACGGCGATGGCGTTTTCCAGTTGGGCGCGCTGCCAGATCAGGTCGATCAGGCTGGCCTGGGTGGTCTTGAGCTGGGTTTGCGCCTGGGCCACCGCGTCCTTGCCGGAGACGCCGGCACGGTATTGGTTTTCGGTCATTTGCAGGGAGCGCTGGTAGGTCTCCAGGGTCGCTTGCAGCAGGCGTGTCTGCTCGTCCATGACCCGCAGTTGCAGGTAGCTTTGCACCAGTTCCGACTGTTGGCTCAGGCGCATCGCGGCCAAGTCCGCCGAGCTGGCTTCGGCGCTGGCCTCGTTGGCCTCCAGGCCACGGCGCAATTTGCCCCAGATGTCCGCTTCCCAGCTCACGCCCAACTGTGCGTTGAGCGTGTCGCGAATCCCGCTGCTGGAACTGCTGAGGCTGGCGCTGCTGCTGCCGGTGCCCTGGCTGGCACGGGTTTTACCGGCGCTCAGGTCGACGCTCGGGTAAAACGCCCCGCGTGAACTGCGCACCAGCGCCTGGGCCTGGCGAAAGCGCGCTTCGGCCTGGGCCACGGTCTGGTTGGAATTATTCAGGCGCAGCACCAGGTCGTTGAGCTGGCGATCACCATACAGCTCCCACCAGGCGCCACGGGCCAGCGAGTCGCTGGGGGTGGCCTGGCGCCAGCCCTGGGCTTCCTTGAATTGCGCGGGCTCGACGACTTCCGGACGCTTGTAATCCGGGCCGACGGCGCAGGCGCTGAGCAGTGCGCCGCAAAGCACCAGACTCGCAACACGGGAACCACGGATCATGGCCAATTTGGCAAAGGTTGAATCGGTCATAGCGCAGTGTCCAGGGCAGCATCGGTACGCACGCCGCGCCAGGCGTTGAAGCGGTGGCGCGCGCGGTCGAGATAGAGGTAGACCACCGGGGTGGTGTAGAGGGTCAGGACCTGACTGAAGATCAGGCCACCGATAATGGTCAGGCCCAAAGGACGACGCATTTCCGCGCCATCGCCAGCGCCGAGCAGCAACGGCAAGGCACCGAGGATGGCCGCCAGGGTGGTCATCAGGATCGGCCGCAAACGCAGCAGGCAAGCACTGCGGATCGACTCCAGCGGGCCCATGCCGTCGTTACGCTCCAGTTGCAGGGCCAGGTCGATCATCAGGATCGCGTTCTTCTTCACCACGCCGATCAGCAGGAACAGACCCAGCAACGAGATCAGGCTGAACTCGCCGCCCGTCAGGTAGATCGCGAGCATGGCGCCGACACCGGCCGACGGCAGGGTCGAGAGGATCGTCAGCGGATGAATGTAGCTCTCATACAGAATGCCCAGCACCAGGTACACCGCCACCAAAGCGCCGAGGATCATGAACGGCTGGCCCTTCTGCGTGGCGGCAAATGCATCGGCGGTGCCGGCCATCTTGGCGATCACGTCTTCCGGCAGGCCGACCTTGGCAATCGCCCGCTCGATCGCGGCCGTGCCCTGCTCCACCGTAACCCCAGGCGCCATGTCGAAGGCGATGTTTTCCGAGGCGAACTGGCCTTCGTGGCTGACGCGGTCGTTCGCCAGGCTGTTCTCGTAATGGGCAATGGTCGACAACGGCACCCGCGCGCCGCTGGAGGTAATCACCTGCATCTGGTTGAGGGTGATCGGGTCCTGGGCGTATTTGGGGTTGACCTCCATCACCACCTGATACTGGTTGAGGCTGTCATAGATGGTGGAAATCTGCCGCTGGCTGTAGGCGTTGTTGAGCACTGCCGTGACCATGTCCATGTCGATGCCCAGGCGCTTGGCCTGGTCGCGGTCGACAATCAGCGTGACCTGGGCCGCGCCGCGCCCTTCACGGGCGTCAATGGCCGTCAGTTCCGGCAGCTCACGCAAGGCGGCCACGACTTTCGGGTACCACAGGCGCAGCGCTGCGAGATCACCGCTTTGCAGGATGTAGGAATACTGCGCGCTGGTCTGGTCACGGCTGCCGCCAAATTGCAGGTCCTGGTCGGCCATCAGGAACAGACGCCCGCCCGGTACCAGCGGTACGTCCTTGCGCAGCCGCTCGATCACCGCCTGGGCAGAAATCCTGCGTTCGCTGATGGGCTTGAGGCGCACCAGCATCACCGCATTGTTGGTGCCGTTGTTGCCACCGATAAAGCCGGCCACGCTGAGCACCGCCGGGTCCTTGAGCACCGCCTTGCGGAAGATTTCCATCTTCGGCTGCATGACGCTGAACGACAGGCCGTCATCGCCGCGCACAAAGCCGATCAATTGGCCGGTGTCCTGTTGCGGCATAAAGGTCTTCGGCACCACCACGTAGAGCGCCACGTTCAAACCAATGGTCAGCAACAGGCTGAGCAGGGTCAGGCGGCGGTGGCGCAGCACCCAGTCCAGGCTGGTGGCGTAGCCGGCGACCATGCGGTCGTTGATCTTCTGGCTCCAGCGCTGCAGGCCGGTCATCTGCCCTTTCACGTGGGGCTTGAGCCAACGGGCGCAGAGCATCGGCGTCAACGTCAGCGAGACGATCAGCGACACGATGATCGCCGCCGACAAGGTGATGGAAAACTCGCGGAACAGGTTGGTGACGATCCCGCCCATGAATAGGATGGAGAGGAACACCGCCACCAGCGACACGTTCATCGACAGCAGGGTAAAGCCGACTTCCTCGGCGCCCAGGTAGGCGGCTTTCATCGGCGGCACACCCGCGTCGATGTGCCGGGAAATGTTCTCCAGCACCACGATGGCATCGTCCACCACCAGGCCGGTGGCCAGGATCAGCGCCATCAGCGAAAAGTTGTTCAGCGAGAAACCGTACAGGTACATCACCGCGAAGGTGCCCACCAGTGACACCGGCACCGCCAGGGTTGGAATCAGCGAGGCGCGGAAGTTGCCGAGGAACAGGTACACCACCAGGATCACCAGCCCCACCGCAATCAGCAGGGTCATCTCGGCTTCATGCAGGGTCGCGGTGATCACCGGCGAGCGGTCCATGGCCAGGCTGAGCTTGACGCTGGACGGCAGCACCGCCTGCAACGCCGGCAGTTGTGCCTTGATCTGCCTGACGGTCTCGATGATGTTGGCACCGGACTGGCGGTTGATCACCAGCAGCACCGCCGCATCATTGTTGAAGAAGCCACTGTTGTAGCGGTCTTCCACGCCGTCGCTGATCTTTGCCACGTCCTTCAGGCGCAAGGCAGCGCCGTCCTGGTAGCGAATCAGCAGCGGCTCGTAGTCCTTAGCCTTTTCCAACTGGTCGTTGGCCTGGATCTGCCAGTTGCGCTCATTGTCTTCCAGGGAACCCTTGGGCCGGCGCTGGTTGGCATTGGCGATGGTGTTGCGCACGTCGTCCAGGGCCACGCCGTACTGGTCGAGGGCCTTGGGTTCCAGCTCGATACGCACCGCCGGCAGGGAGCTGCCGCCGATCTGCACTTCGCCCACGCCCGGCACCTGGGACAGGCTTTGGGAGAGGATGGTCGAGGCCAGGTCGTACAACTGGCCCTTCTGCAACACGTCCGAGGTCAGCGACAGCACCATGATCGGTGCCTGGGACGGGTTGATCTTCTTGTAGGTGGGCATGCTGCGCATGCCGCTGGGCAGCAGGTTGCGCGAGGCATTGATGGCTGCCTGCACTTCCCGCGCGGCACCGTTGATATCACGGTCGGAGTCGAACGCCAGGATCACCCGGGTGGAGCCCTGGCTCGACGAACTGCTCATGGTGGTGATGCCGGCAATCGCGCCGAAGGAGCGCTCCAGCGGCGTCGCCACGGTGGACGCCATCACCTCGGGGCTGGCGCCGGGCAAGCTGGCCGAGACCACGATCACCGGGAAATCGATCTGTGGCAGCGGCGACACCGGCAGCAGGTTGAAGCTGACACCGCCCAGCAACATGATCGCCAGGCTCAGCAGCATGGTGGCCACCGGTCGGCGGATGAAAGGTCCGGACAGGTTCATGACTCAACCGGCTCCAGGCTTTGCGGCTCTTTACGCCAGCGGCGGCCGAGGCGATCGAAGTACAGGTAGATCACCGGCGTGGTGAACAGCGTCAACACCTGGCTCACCAGCAAGCCGCCGACCATCACCAGGCCGAGGGGCTGGCGCAATTCAGCGCCGGAGCCGGTGGCCAGCATCAACGGCACTGCACCGAACAGCGCAGCCAGGGTGGTCATCAGGATCGGCCGGAAACGCAGCAGCGCCGCCTGGTAGATCGCGGTCTGCGGGTCCAGGCCCTGATTGCGTTCGGCGTCGAGGGCGAAGTCGATCATCATGATCGCGTTCTTTTTCACGATACCGATCAGCAGGATGATGCCGATGATCGCGATCATGCCCAGGTCGTTGCCACTGAGCAGCAAGGCCAGCAAGGCCCCTACCGCTGCCGACGGCAAGGTCGAGAGAATGGTGATCGGGTGAATGTAGCTCTCGTAGAGCACACCGAGCACGATGTACATGGTGACCACCGCCGCCAGGATCAGCAGCAAAGTGCTCGACAGCGACGCTTCGAAAGCCTGTGCCGCGCCCTGGAACTGGGTCTGCACGCCCACCGGCATGCCGATGTCCTTCTGCGCCTGGTTGATCAGCTCCACGCCTTTGCCCAGCGCAACGCCGGGGGCCAGGTTGAACGACATCATCACCGCCGGGAACTGGCCGATATGCGCAATTGCCAACTGCGCCTGGCGCTGTTCCACATGGGCCAGGCTGGACAAGCGCACCTGACCGCCGTCGGTGGTTTTCACGTGGATCTGGTTCAGCGCCGCCGGGCCCAGGGTTTCTCCCGACTGGGCCTGCAAGACCACGCGGTACTGGCTGGCCTGGGTGTAGATGGTGGAAATCTGCCGCTGGCCGAACGCATCATAGAGGGCATCGGTGATGGTCGACACACTGACGCCCAGGCGCGAGGCCGCATCGCGGTCGATCACCAGGTACACCTGCAGGCCTTTGTCCTGCAGGTCGCTGGCGACGTCGGTGAGTTCCGGCATCTGGCTCAGCGCATGCACCAGCTTGCCGCTCCACAGGGCCAACAGGTCGGCGTCCGGCGAGGACATGCTGAACTGGTACTGGGTGCGGCTGACACGGTCTTCGATGGTCAGGTCCTGCACCGGCTGCATGAACAGGCGGATGCCCACCAGCTTGTCGATCTGCGGTTGCAGGCGGGTGATCACCTGGGCCGCGCTCAAGTCGCGCTGGCCGTGGGGCTTGAGGTTGATCAGCAAACGGCCGCTGTTAAGGGTGGCGTTGTCACCATCCACACCGATATAGGACGACAGGCTTTCCACCGCCGGGTCGGTGAGGATGATTTTCGCCAGTTCCTGCTGGCGCTGGCTCATGGCGGCGAATGAAATCGACTGCGACGCCTCGGAGATCCCCTGGATCACCCCGGTGTCCTGCACCGGGAAGAAGCCCTTGGGCACAACCAGGTACAACACCACCGTAAGGCCCAGGGTCGCGATGGCCACCAACAGGGTCAGCGGCTGGTGCTTGAGCACCCATTGCAACTTGCGCCCATAGGCTTCGATCAGCCAGTCGATCCAGGCACCGCTGGCCTTGTAGAAACGGCTCTGCTCTTCTTCCTTGGGCTCGCGCTTGAGCAAACGCGCGCACATCATCGGCGTGAGCGTCAGGGACACCACCAGGGAAATCAGGATCGCCACCGCCAGGGTGATGGCAAATTCGCGGAACAGCCGCCCGACCACGTCAGCCATGAACAGCAGCGGGATCAATACGGCGATCAGTGACAGGGTCAGGGAAATCAGGGTGAAGCCGATCTGCTTGGCGCCCTTGAGCGCGGCGGCCAGCGGCGTCTCGCCTTCCTCGATATAGCGCGAGATGTTCTCCAGCATCACGATGGCATCGTCCACCACAAACCCCGTGGCGATGGTCAGGGCCATCAGCGTCAGGTTGTTGATGGAGAACCCGGCCAGGTACATCACGCCAAAGGTGCCCACCAGCGACAGCGGCACGGCAATCGACGGAATGATCGTCGCGCTGACCCGGCGCAGGAACAGGAACGTCACCATCACCACCAGGGCGATGGCGATCAGCAATTCGTGCTGCACATCGGTGACCGAGGCGCGGATGGTCTGGGTGCGGTCGGTGAGGACGGTCACGTCGAGGCCGGCCGGCAGGTTGTCGGTGATGCTCGGCAGCAGCGCCTTGATGCGGTCGACCACCTCGATCACGTTGGCACCCGGCTGGCGCTGGATATTAAGGAGCACGGCCTGGTTTTCGTTGGCCCAGGCGGCGAGGCGTTCGTTTTCCGCGCCGTCGACGATCTGTGCCACATCTTTAAGGCGCAGAGGCGCGCCATTGTTGTAGGCCAGGATCAGTTCGGCGTATTGCTGCGGCGACACCAACTGGTCGTTGGCATCGAGCATCGACACCCGCGTGGGGCCGTCAAAGTTGCCCTTGGGCTGGTTGACGTTGGACGCGGCGATCAGGGTGCGCACGTCGGACAGGTTCAAGCCGTTGGCCGCCAGGGCTTCGGGATTGACCTTGATGCGCACGGCCTGGCGCTGGCCACCGGCGATGCTGACCATGCCGACGCCGCTGATCTGCGCGATCTTTTGCGCCATGCGCGTATCGACCAGGTCATTGAGCTTGGGCAACAGCATGGTCTTGGACGTAATGGCCAGGGTCAGCACCGGGGTATCCGCCGGGTTGACCTTGTTGTACACCGGCGGCGCCGGCAAATCCTTGGGCAGCAGGTTGGTGGCGGCGTTGATCGCAGCCTGCACCTGTTGCTCGGCGACATCCATATTGACATCGAGGTTGAAACGCAGGGTCAGCACCGACGCACCGCCGGAACTGGTGGACGCCATCTGGGTCAGGCCGGGCATCTGCCCGAATTGGCGCTCAAGCGGCGCGGTGACCGCGCTGGTCATCACATCGGGGCTGGCGCCGGGGTACAGGGTCATCACCCGGATTGTCGGGTAATCCACCTGGGGCAGCGCCGAGACCGGCAACAAACGGTAGGAAATAATGCCGGCCAAAACAATCGCCAGCATGCTCAGCGTGGTGGCGACCGGGCGAAGGATAAACAGCCGCGACAGGTTCATGAACCGACCTTTTGCGCCTTGCCGGCGGTGGTGCCGGTCTCCCCTTTAGCAGCTGGCTTGCCTTGCAGGTGTTCGGTTGGCGTCGTCGGCACTTCGCTGCTGTCGTTGACCACTTCGATCTCGCTGCCGTCCTTGAGGCGGTCGGTGCCTTCAAGCACCACGCGGTCGCCGGCGACCAGGCCTTCCTTGATCACGGTGTTGTCGCCATCGGTGTCCCCCACCACCAGCGGCTGGACCTTGACCTTCTTGTCGCCATCGAGCTTATAGACAAAGGTGCCGGTGTTGCCGAACTGAATCGCGGCGGACGGCGCCAGCACCACGTTGTGCAAGGTATCGGCAAGCAAATGCACGTTGACGAACTGGTTGGGGAACAGCGCCTGGTCCTTGTTATCGAAACGCGCCTTGAATTTCAGGGTGCCGGTGGTGACGTCGATCTGGTTGTCCAGGCTCTGCAGCACGCCGGTGGCCTGCTGTTTCACGTCGCCACGGTCCCAGGCTTCCACGGGCAGCTTGTTGCCGGCGCGATAACGGGCGAGCACGGTTTCGAGGGTGTTTTCCGGCAGGGTGAAGGCCACGCTGATCGGTTGGGTCTGGGTGATCACGGCCAGGAAGGTGGTGTCGTTGGCCGCCACCAGGTTACCCACGTCGACCTGGCGCAAGCCGACGCGACCGCTGATAGGCGCGCGGATCCTGGTGAACTCGAGGTTGAGCTTGGCGTCGTCCACCGCGCCCTGGTTGGTTTTGACCGTGCCCTGGTATTGCAGGACCAGCGCTTCGGCGGTGTCCAGGGTTTGCTTGGCGATACTGTCCTGGGCATATAGGCCACGATAACGCTCGACATCGACCTGGGCGTTTTTCAGCAGGGCCTGGTTCTGCATCAGCGTGCCCTGGGCCTGGAGCAAGGCGTTCTGGTAGCTGCGCGGGTCGATCTCGGCCAGCAGGTCGCCGGCCTTGACCATCTGCCCTTCTTCAAAAGCGATCTTGACCAGCTCGCCGCCCACCCGACTGCGCACATTGATGGTATTGAGCGCGGTGACCGTGCCCAAGGCCTTGTAGTACACCGGGAACTCCCCCAGCACCGCCGGCGCCACACGCACCGGCACCGGGCCGGTGGACCCGCCGAAGCCCGGGCGCGCCATGCCGGTTTTGCCGGTGTGCCCGGCTGGTGCGTCTTTGTGGGCGGCGCCGCTTGGCCAGAATTTCCAGCACAGGCCGGCGATAACCAGCAGCACGAGCAGGCCGAACAGCCAGCGGCGGGAGTTGCGGGGGGAGGATTGCATGGAGTGATCAACCATTGGGCGCGAGAGCTTCTTCTTCGGGAGGCTGAAAGATAAGCACTGGAGCGCTTTAAGAAAAGCGCCTTTACCGGCTATTTACCTTGGGCTTACAACTTTTAACTTCTGCGGCTTAGTCCGACAGCTATTTCGCTAAGCGCCTGACATGCAAATAAAAACGGCCTGGACTAGGCCAGGCCGCAATCATGTATCGAACGTGTTACTGCAAAACGACAGTAATGCGCCGAAACAGTTACTTCAAAACAGCCAGGGCCGCTTCGTAGTTCGGCTCTTGGCCGATTTCCGAAACCAGTTCGCTGTGCAGCACATTGTTGTTTTCGTCCAGTACCACGACAGCACGGGCGGTCAGGCCTTTGAGTGGGCCATCAGTAATTGCCACGCCGTAATCGACTGCGAAACCAGGGTCACGGAAGTCCGACAGGTTCTTCACGTTTTCCAGGCCTTCGGCGCCGCAGAAACGCGCCTGAGCGAATGGCAGGTCAGTGGAGATGCACAGCACAACGGCGTTGTTCAGCTCGTTGGCCTGGGCGTTGAACTTGCGTACCGAAGTCGCGCAGGTCGGGGTGTCGACGCTTGGGAAGATATTCAGCACTTTGCGCTTGCCGGCAAAGGTAGCCAGGGTTGCATCCGACAGATCGCCGGCGGTCAGGGTGAAGTCTGCAGCTTCAGAGCCGACTTTCGGCAATTCGCCTTCAACCTGGACAGGGTTCCCACGAAGGGTGACTTGAGCCATGAACAGAATCCTTATGCTGGGTTTTGGTTAAACGAATTCGAGAGGCGGAAGTTAACCACAAAGTGCCGTGGCTACCTACCGCCAGACACAAATTGTCATGCCACGCGGTTGTGGTTTAATTGCGCGCTTTGCGCCTGCCCTCCAAGGAAACCGTTGTTGATGAATCAGCCCGCCACCAAAGTCCTGGTCATTGGTTATGTCTGGCCGGAGCCGCGTTCCTCGGCCGCGGGCGGGCACATGATGCAGATTCTCGAAATGTTTCTTACGCAAGGTTGGGACATTACCTTCAGCAGCCCCGCAGCGCTGGGCGAGCACAAGGCCGACCTGCTTGCGCTGGGCATCGCCGAATGCGCGATTGAGCTCAATAACAGCAGTTTCGACGATTTTATCCGCGAACTATCCCCCGACATCGTGCTGTTCGACCGTTTCATGATGGAAGAGCAGTTTGGCTGGCGCGTGGAGAAATGCTGCCCCGACGCCCTGCGCGTGCTGGAAACCGCCGACCTGCAAAGCCTGCGCGACGCCCGTCACCAGCGTCTCAAGGCGCACCTCAAGGCCCATCCGGGCAGCGACGACTTCACTGCGCTGTTTGCCCCGGCCCTGGAGGAAGAATTCCAACTGATGGCCGACACCGACCTGGCCAAGCGCGAAATCGCCGCGATTTACCGCTGCGACATCAGCCTGATGATCTCCGACGTGGAAATCCGCCTGCTCACCGAACAGTTCAAGGTACCGGCCGCCCTGCTCCACTGGTGCCCGTTGATGATGACGCCGCCAACCGACGCCTTCGTACCGTTCGAGGAGCGTGCGCACTTCCTCAGCATCGGCAACTTCCGCCACGCGCCGAACTGGGACGCCGTGCTGTGGATGAAGAACAGCCTGTGGCCGCTGATTCGCCAGCAACTGCCGGGCGCCCAACTGCATATCTATGGTGCCTACACCCCGCCCAAGGCCACCGCACTGCACAATCCAGCGCAAGGCTTTCACGTGATGAACTGGGCCGAGGATGCCCTGCAAGTGATGACCGCTGCGCGTATCTGCCTGGCGCCCTTGCGCTTTGGCGCGGGCATCAAGGGCAAGTTGGCCGATGCGATGCTGTGCGGCACACCCAACATCACCACGCCGGTGGGTGCCGAGGCCATGGGCGATGAACAGCCCTGGCCTGGCGTGATCGAACCGAGCGCCGCCGCCCTGGCCGCCGCCGCGGTGAGTTTGTACCAGGACCGCGAGCGTTGGACCCAGGCCCAGGAGCACGGCCGCCAGCTGCTGGCGCGCCGCTATGACCAAAACGTGCATGGTCCCGCGTTGGTGGAGAGCCTGGAACGCTGCCGCAGCCATCTCGCCGCCCACCGTCGGGACAACTTCACGGGCAGCATGCTGCGCCACCACGCCCATAAAAGTACGCAGTACATGTCCCAATGGATCGAGGCAAAAAACCGGACCGTGTAAACGCCGGCGCTGGCGAGGTCGTGCGCGAGGGGGCATTATCCCAAGCAGCAACCACAATAAAGCGACGGCAGCATGACCCGAGCAACGCGAATCACCGACCCTTCCTACGAGCTGATGGACGATCACAACGGTCTGTCCATCATCTATCGCCAGCATGGTTTCCCCTGCCCGCTGGTGCGCTGGCATTTCCACAAGGAATACGAACTGCACCTGATCGTCGCCAGCTCGGGCAAGGTGTTTATCGGCGACTACATCGGCAACTTCTATCCGGAAAGCCTGTTCCTCACCGGCCCCAACCTGCCCCACAACTGGATCAGCCAGGTGGAGGAAGACGAAGTGGTGCCCAAGCGCGACATGCTGGTGAACTTCACCGATGAGCTGTTCGAGCAGGGCAGCCACATTTTTACCGAACTGAAAATGCTGGCACCGTTGCTGGAGCGCGCTCAATACGGCATCGAGTTCCGCTGCAAAAAAACCATCGCCCAGGCCATGACCCTGATGCAACGTATCGAAGACGCCCAGGGCATGGCGCGCCTGGGGCACTTCTTCATCTTGCTGGAAGTGCTGAGTAGCTGTGAGGACTACCACCTGCTGTCCGGTGTGACCACGCCGCAACTGGCCGATGAACACAGTATCGACCGCACCAACCGCGCGGTGGACTACATTTTCGCCCACTACGCGCGCGAGTTGCCCCTGGAGGAAGTGGCGGAACACCTGGGGATGAAGCCGACGTACTTTTCCCGGGTGTTCAAGCAGGCGACCGGGCGCACATTTATCGAGTTTGTAAACCGGCTGCGCATCAGCAAGTCCTGCGAGCTGCTGGCCGATGGCGACAAGGCCGTGACGGATGTGTGTTTTGAATCGGGCTTCAACAACATCTCCAATTTCAACCGGCGATTTCAGCAGCTCAAGGGCATGACACCCTCTCACTACCGCCGCCTGGCGGTACAGCGCTTGACCGAGCAGAACCTGGCCTAATGGTGATCGCGCCCACGTAGTGGACACGATCCTCGAGTGCAAAAAAGTATCAGTCCAAGTGTTCCCAAGGATTTGTCACAGCCCCGTTTGAAGGCTGTAATCAACGCACACTCTTCCTGACTGCTCGTAGGAAGACACAACAACAATAACTGTCCTTCTGTAGCCCCTGGGCGCGGAAATGGAGTGCGCGATGAAGTTCACAGCAAAAGCTCTGCTTGCCTGTACCTGTATGACCCTCAGCGCCGTCAGCCTTGGCGCGCAAACCCTGACCATTGCCACCGTCAACAACAGCGACATGATCCGCATGCAGAAGCTCTCGAAAACCTTCGAGGCCGAGCATCCGGAGATCAAGCTGAACTGGGTGGTGCTCGAAGAAAACGTACTGCGCCAGCGCCTGACCACCGACATCGCCACCCAGGGCGGGCAGTTCGATGTGTTGACCATCGGCATGTACGAAGCCGCACTCTGGGGCGCCAAGGGTTGGCTCGAACCGATGAAGGACTTGCCGGCGTCCTACGACCTCGACGACGTATTCCCTTCCGTGCGTGACGGTTTGTCCGTCAAGGGCTCGCTGTACGCCTTGCCGTTCTACGCTGAAAGCTCGATCACCTATTACCGCACCGACCTGTTCAAGAACGCCGGGCTGAGCATGCCCGAGCACCCGACCTGGAGCCAGATCGGCGAATTCGCGGCCAAACTCACCGACAAGAGCAAAGAGCAATACGGCCTGTGCCTGCGTGGCAAAGCAGGTTGGGGTGAAAACATGGCGCTGATCACCACCCTGGCCAACGGCTACGGCGCGCGCTGGTTCGATGAGAAATGGCAGCCGGAATTCAACGGCCCCGAGTGGAAGGACGCGCTGAACTTCTACGTCGACAACATGAAGAAATCCGGCCCGCCGGGTGCTTCCAGCAACGGTTTCAACGAGAACCTGGCGCTGTTCAACAGCGGCAAGTGCGCGATCTGGGTCGACGCGAGCGTCGCCGGCTCGTTCGTCACCGACAAGACCCAAAGCAAAGTGGCTGACCATGTCGGTTTCACCTTTGCCCCCCACGAAAAAACCGACAAAGGCACGTCGTGGCTGTACTCCTGGAGCCTGGCGATCCCGACCAGTTCCAAGGCCAAGGACGCCGCCAAGGTGTTCACCAGTTGGGCCACCTCCAAGGAATATGGCGCATTGGTCGCCAAGACCGACGGCGTAGCCAACGTGCCGCCAGGTACGCGCAAGTCGACCTACAGCGACGAGTACATGAAGGCTGCACCGTTCGCCAAGGTGACCCTGGAATCGCTGAAAGTCGCCGACCCGACCAAACCGACCCTCAAGCCGGTGCCGTATATCGGTATCCAGCTGGTGACCATTCCTGAGTTCCAGGCGATCGGAACCCAGGTCGGCAAGTTCTTCTCCGGCGCGCTGACCGGCCAGCAAACGGTCGATGCTGCACTGACCGCCGCGCAGACCACCACCGAGCGTGAAATGAAGCGGGCGGGTTACCCCAAGTAACCGGGGCCTCACCACAGTTCAGTGTGGGAGGGGGCTTGCCCCCGATAGCAATCTACCAGTTGATGATTTTGTGACTGATACACCGCTATCGGGGGCAAGCCCCCTCCCACACTGACCGCACTCCGATCCTTGCTCCGCACTGGTCTTGATTATCATGAATACACCCCCCAAAAGCCGCCTGGCCAACCCAGGCTGGTTCCTCGTCACGCCCTCGGTTGCCATGCTGCTGCTGTGGATGATCGTGCCGCTGGGCATGACCCTGTACTTTTCACTGATCCGCTACAACCTGCTCTACCCCGGCGAGAACCAATTCGTCGGGCTGGAGAACTTCACTTACTTCATCACCGACTCGGGTTTCCTGCCCGGCGCCACCAATACGTTGTTGCTGGTGGGCAGCGTGCTGCTGATCAGCGTGGTGTTCGGCGTGTTGATCAGTGCCCTGCTGGAGGCCAGTGAGTTCCTGGGGCGGGGCATCGTCCGGGTGCTGTTGATTTCGCCCTTCTTCATCATGCCCACCGTCGGTGCGCTGATCTGGAAGAACCTGATTTTCCACCCGGTTTCGGGGATTCTCGCCGCCGTGTGGAAGTTCTTCGGCGCCGAGCCGGTGGACTGGCTGGCGCACTACCCACTGCTGTCGATCATCATCATTGTGTCGTGGCAATGGCTGCCGTTCGCCATCCTGTTGCTGATGACCGCCATGCAGTCCCTCGACCAGGAACAAAAGGAAGCTGCGCGCCTGGACGGTGCCGGCGCCATCGCGATTTTCTGGCACCTGACCCTGCCCCACCTGGCCCGCCCTATTGCCGTGGTGGTGATGATCGAAACGATCTTCCTGCTCTCGGTCTTCGCCGAAATCTTCACCACCACCAACGGTGGCCCCGGCTACGCCTCCACCAACCTCGCCTACCTGATCTACAACCAGGCGTTGGTGCAGTTCGACGTGGGCATGGCCTCGGCCGGCGGCTTGATTGCCGTGGTCATCGCCAATATCGCGGCGATCATCCTGGTGCGGATGATCGGCAAAAACCTGACTGACAAGCCTTGAGGGCCGCGCCATGACGCTTCAACAATCCCGCCGCCTGCAAAGCCTGTTGCTCGGCACCCTGGCCTGGGCCATCGCGATCCTGATCTTCTTCCCGATCTTCTGGATGGTGCTGACCAGCTTCAAGACCGAAATCGACGCGTTCGCCACGCCGCCGCAGTTCATCTTCACGCCGACGCTGGAGAACTACCTGCACATCAACGAGCGCAGCAACTACTTCAGCTATGCCTGGAATTCGGTGCTGATTTCATTCAGCGCCACCGCCCTGTGCCTGCTGATTTCGGTGCCGGCGGCCTACTCCATGGCGTTCTACGAAACCAAGCGCACCAAGGGCACGCTGCTGTGGATGCTGTCCACCAAGATGCTGCCACCGGTGGGCGTGCTGATGCCGATCTACCTGCTGGCCAAGAGCCTTGGCCTGCTGGACACGCGCATCGCGCTGATCATCATCTACACCCTGATCAACCTGCCGATCGTGGTCTGGATGGTTTACACCTACTTCAAGGACATCCCCAAGGACATCCTCGAAGCCGCGCGCCTGGACGGCGCCACGCTGTGGCAGGAAATGGTCCGGGTGCTGCTGCCGATCGCCAAGGGCGGCCTGGCTTCCACGGTGTTGCTGTCACTGATCCTGTGCTGGAACGAGGCCTTCTGGTCGTTGAACCTGACCTCGTCCAACGCCGCGCCCTTGACCGCACTGATCGCCTCCTACTCCAGCCCCGAAGGCTTGTTCTGGGCCAAATTGTCAGCCGTCTCGACCCTGGCCTGCGCGCCGATCCTGATCTTTGGCTGGATCAGCCAGAAACAGCTGGTGCGCGGTTTGTCCTTCGGCGCCGTGAAATAACGGTTTCCTATAAAAATTCAAAAGGAGGCCCATCCCATGGCCAACCTGAAAATCAAGAATCTGCAAAAAGGCTTCGAAGGCTTCTCGATCATCAAGGGCATCGACCTGGAAGTGAATGACAAGGAATTCGTCGTGTTCGTCGGCCCGTCGGGCTGCGGTAAATCTACCCTGCTGCGCCTGATTGCCGGCCTCGAAGAGGTGAGCGAAGGCACCATCGAACTGGATGGCCGCGACATCACCGAAGTCACGCCGGCCAAGCGCGACCTGGCCATGGTGTTCCAGACCTACGCCCTGTACCCGCACATGAGCGTGCGCAAGAACATGTCGTTTGCCCTGGACCTGGCCGGCGTCGACAAGAAGCTGGTGGAAAGCAAGGTCAACGAAGCCGCACGTATTCTCGAACTGGGCCCGCTGCTGGAGCGCAAGCCCAAGCAACTCTCCGGTGGCCAGCGCCAGCGCGTGGCGATCGGTCGGGCGATTGTGCGCAACCCGAAGATCTTCCTGTTCGACGAACCGCTGTCCAACCTCGACGCCGCCCTGCGCGTACAGATGCGCCTGGAACTGGCGCGCCTGCACAAAGAGCTGCAAGCGACCATGATCTACGTGACCCATGACCAGGTTGAAGCCATGACCCTGGCCGACAAGGTAGTGGTGCTCAACAGCGGTCGCATCGAGCAGGTCGGCTCGCCGCTGGAGCTGTACCACCAGCCGGCCAACCTGTTTGTGGCGGGTTTTCTCGGCACGCCGAAAATGGGCTTCCTCAAGGGCAAGGTCACCCGCGTCGAAGGCCAGGGCTGTGAGGTGCAGCTGGACGCCGGCACCCTGATCAGCCTGCCGCTGAGCGGCGCCAGCTTGAGCGTGGGCAGCGCGGTGACCCTGGGCATTCGTCCGGAGCACCTGGAAATCGCGTCGCCTGGGCAAACCACCCTGACCGTCACCGCCGACGTCGGCGAGCGCCTGGGCAGCGACACCTTCTGCCACGTCATCACCTCGAACGGCGAGCCGCTGACCATGCGGATTCGCGGCGACATGGCCAGCCAGTATGGCGAGACGCTGCACCTGCACCTGGACCCGGCGCACTGCCATCTGTTCGACACCGACGGTGTTGCCGTGGCCCGTCCACTGCGCGCTGCCGCCTGATTTGCGAGATTTGTGATGAAACTGAATAAACAGAACCTCACCCAGCTGGCAGCGGAAGTCAAACTGCCGGCCTACGCCATTGCGAGTACCTCCCAGGGTATCGCCCATATCGGCGTCGGCGGCTTCCACCGCGCGCACCAGGCGTATTACACCGACGCGCTGATGAATACCGGCGAGGGCCTGGACTGGAGCATCTGCGGCGTTGGCCTGCGCGCCGAGGACCGCAAGGCCCGCGACGACCTGGCCGGCCAGGACTACTTGTTCACCCTTTACGAACTGGGCGACACCGACGACACCGAAGTGCGCGTGATCGGCTCGATCAGCGACATGCTGCTGGCCGAAGACAGCGCCCAGGCATTGATCGATAAACTGGCCAGCCCCGAGATTCGCATCGTCTCGCTGACCATCACCGAAGGCGGCTACTGCATCGACGACAGCAACGGCGAGTTCATGGCCCACCTGCCGCAGATCCAGCATGACCTGGCGCACCCCAGCTCGCCGAAAACCGTGTTTGGCTTTATCTGTGCGGCATTGACCCAGCGCCGCGCGGCCGGCCTCCCGGCGTTTACCGTGATGTCCTGCGATAACCTGCCGCACAACGGCGCCGTCACGCGCAAGGCACTGCTGGCCTTCGCCGCCCTGCACAATGCCGAGCTGCATGACTGGATCAAGGCCAATGTGAGCTTCCCGAACGCCATGGTCGACCGCATCACGCCGATGACCAGCACTGCCCACCGCCTGCAACTGCACGATGAACACGGCATCGACGATGCCTGGCCAGTTGTCTGCGAACCCTTTGTGCAATGGGTGCTGGAAGACAAGTTCGTCAACGGCCGCCCGGCGTGGGAAAAGGTCGGCGTGCAGTTCACCGACGATGTGACACCCTATGAAGAAATGAAGATCGGCTTGCTCAACGGCAGCCACCTCGCCCTGACCTACCTGGGGTTTCTCAAGGGCTATCGGTTTGTGCACGAGACCATGAACGACCCGCTGTTCGTGGCTTACATGCGCGCCTACATGGACCTCGACGTCACGCCAAACCTCGCGCCGGTACCGGGCATCGACCTGACCGACTATAAGCAGACCCTGGTGGACCGCTTCTCCAACCAGGCGATTGCCGACCAGTTGGAACGGGTGTGTTCGGATGGCTCGTCGAAGTTTCCAAAGTTCACCGTGCCGACCATCAATCGCCTGATTGCCGATGGGCGCGAGACCGAGCGCGCGGCGCTGGTCGTCGCGGCCTGGGCCTTGTATTTGAAGGGCGTGGATGAGAATGGCGTGAGCTACACGATCCCCGATCCGCGCGCGGCGTTCTGCCAGGGGCTGGTGAGCGATGATGCACTGATCAGCCAGCGATTGCTGGCAGTGGAAGAGATTTTCGGTACGGCTATTCCCAACTCGCCTGAGTTTGTGGCAGCGTTCGAGCGTTGCTATGGGAGCTTGCGTGATAACGGCGTCACCGAAACCCTACAGAACCTCCTGAAGAAACCGGCTTAAATGTGGGAGGGGGCTTGCCCCGATGAGGGTGTGTCAGGCAAATATTCTTCACTGACCCACTGCCATCGGGGGCAAGCCCCCTCCCACACTGGACCGGGTTGCCAATCCAAAAAAATAACACCGCTGAGCACACTCTCATGACCCAGCAAAACCTGTTCCTCGGCATCGACTGCGGCACCCAAGGCACCAAGGCCATCGTCCTCGACGCGTCCAGCGGCAAGGTGCTGGGCCTCGGCGCCGCCGCGCACACCCTGATCAGCGGCGCCAATGGCCGGCGCGAGCAGCACACCCAGGAATGGCTGGATGCCTTTACCGAAGCCACCCACCGCGCCTTGCAACAGGCGGGCGTGGACGGCCAGGACATCCTCGGTATCGGCGTGTCCGGCCAGCAGCACGGCCTGGTGTTGCTGGATGACAGCGGCCAGGTGCTGCGCCCGGCCAAGCTGTGGTGCGACACCGAAACCGCACCGGAGAACGAGCGCCTGCTGGCCTACCTGGGCGGCGAGAGCGGTTCGCTGGAACGCCTGGGCGTGGCGATTGCGCCAGGCTACACCGTGTCGAAACTGCTGTGGACCCTTGAGCAGCACCCGGACATCTTCGCGCGCATCGCCCATGTCCTGCTGCCCCACGACTACCTCAACTACTGGCTTACCGGCCGCGCCGTCGCCGAATACGGCGATGCCTCGGGCACCGGCTACTTCAACGTGCGCACTCGCGCCTGGGATGTGGCGCTGCTCAAGCACATCGATCCCAGCGGCCGCCTCGAAGCGGCGTTGCCGGCGTTGATCGAAGCCGATCAAACCGTGGGCAGCATCCTGCCGGCCATCGCCGAACGCCTGGGCATCAACCCCAAGGCCATCGTGTCCAGCGGCGGCGGCGACAACATGATGGGCGCCATCGGCACCGGCAATATCGCCCCCGGCGTGATCACCATGAGCCTGGGCTCGTCCGGCACCGTGTATGCCTTCGCTGACCAACCCAACGTCAGCCCGCAGGCGTCGGTCGCCACGTTCTGCTCGTCCAGCGGCGGCTGGTTGCCGTTGATCTGCACGATGAACCTGACCAACGCCACCGGGGTGATTCGCGAGCTGTTTGAATTGGACCTCAACGCCTTCAACGCGCTGGTCGAGCAAGCCCCGATTGGCGCCGATGGCGTGAGCATGCTGCCGTTCCTCAACGGCGAACGCGTGCCCGCCCTGCCCCACGCCACCGGCAGCCTGCATGGGCTGACCATGACCAACCTGACCCGTGCCAACCTGTGCCGGGCCGTGGTCGAAGGCACCACCTTCGGCCTGCGCTACGGCCTCGACCTGCTGCGCCAGACCGGCCTGCAAAGCCAGAGCATCCGCCTGATCGGCGGCGGCTCGAAAAGCCCGGTGTGGCGGCAGATGGTCGCCGATATCATGAACACCGAAGTGATCTGCACCGAACAAAGCGAAGCCGCCGCCCTAGGCGCGGCGATCCAGGCGGCGTGGAGCCAGTCCGGCGAATCCCTGGCCAGCCTGTGCGACAAATGCGTGAGCGTCGACCCGACCAGCCGTACCCTGCCGGTGGCGGCCAGTGTCAGCGCCTATCAACTGGCTTACGAACGCTATCAACAGCACGTGGCAACCCTTTAAGAGCGAACGACTATGTATTTGGTGTGTGGTGAAGCGCTGTTTGATTTTTTCAGCGAGGAAGATGCCAGCGGGCAGGCCTCCAAGGTCAATTACAAGGCGATTGCCGGCGGCTCACCGTTCAACGTCGCGGTAGGTTTGCGCCGCCTGGGCATCGAGGCCGGGTTGTTCGGCGGCCTGTCCACCGACTTCCTCGGCCGGCGCTTGTTGCAGGTGCTGAAAGATGAAGGCGTCAGCGAGCAGTTCCTGGTGGAGTTCGCCGCGCCGACTACGCTGTCGATGGTCGCCGTGGGCGCCGATGGTTCACCGCAGTACAACTTCCGGGGTGAAGGCTGCGCCGACCGACTGCTGGAAGTCGCCCACCTGCCGGAACTGGGGTCTGATATTCGCGGCCTGCATATCGGCTCGTTTTCGCTGGTGGTGCAACCGATCGGCGACACCTTGCTGAACCTGGTCAAGCGCGAAAGCGGCAAGCGCCTGATCAGCCTCGACCCCAACGTGCGCCTTAATCCGCAGCCGGATATCCAGCTGTGGCGCGACCGTGTCGCCGAGTTGGCCAAGCATGCCGACCTGATCAAGGTCAGCGATGAGGACCTGCACCTGCTCTACCCCGGCCAGTCGCCGGAAAGCGTGCTGCAAGGCTGGCTGCAGCACCGTTGCCAACTGGTGTTCCTCACCCGTGGCGGCGATGGCGCCAGTGTGTTCAGCCGTCAGCATGGCACCTGGTCGCAACCGGCACAGAGCGTGGTGATGGCGGATACCGTGGGTGCCGGGGATACCTTTCAGGCCGCGTTGATTGCCTGGCTGACCGAGCAACAGCTGGACTCGGTGGAAGGCCTGCAACAACTGAGCCGCGTGCAGATCGACGCCATGCTCGGTTTTGCCATCCGCGCTGCGGCACTGACGTGCGGCAAGACCGGGCCGGACCTGCCGTATCGCCAGCAGCTTGGATGAAGGTTTTGTCAGCCAGGGAAAATTAATCGATGGTTAATCCCGCAAGTCGAGAGTGAAGTTCTACTCACTTGCGGAGCACCACCATGAAACTGCACACCTTAATGCTCGGCAGCGCCCTGGCGCTGGCAGCGGTGTCGGGCCTGGCCCAGGCTGATGATCAAACACAGGCGAACAAACCCGTGCCTTATCATTACGGCATGCCGATGAACATTGCCAAGGTCCTGGCCATGAACGAACCCCTAACCAACGACTGCAAAGTCATCAAGGCGGATATCAAGTTCCTGGACAAGGCGGGCAAAGTGGAAGACGTGAGCTACCGGAAAATGTCCGAAGCCTGCGACTTCCAGAATTGATGGGCAAACATACACAGCATTGGGCCTGGCATTTACCAGGCCCACCGTTCATAACCAACGATCAGTAGTAACCGCGCCCTCCAGCCCTTTGCTGGGCAGGTGCATGGCTGTGCTTGAGGTCTTCACGCAACCCGGTGATGAGGTTGCAAATAGCTCGACTGCTGTCGAGTTTGTCAGCATTTATACCTTTGACCTCCAAATCCACCCGGTCACGGTCGCGGTCGTCATAGACCTTGATCGTCAGCGAAGCATCTTCGGCTTTGGTGCATTCGCACCGTTTAGGCAGGAAACTTCCTTCAATAATGCTGCGAAGTTCTAATTCCGAAAGCATGGCCAACCTCTCCTTTTTTGAGACTTGCCAATCGATTGTTGTAGGTCTGCAGGCGCATGCCTGCCACGTCTTGCCAGCCCTGGAAGACGCTTACCCTTACCAGCCTACTCGGCAAATTCCGTTTTTGTTGTAACTTTTCCTCATAAGCAGTGTGGGAATTTACATAGCTTAGGTTACCCCAGTTAAATCATCGTCGAACCGCTTCGATTAATCGTTTAACCCCACGCTTCGAATTAAACCGCAGCTTGTGCCGCTACTCTTTCAGCAACATATCGCAAACTATCAAAGTTGATATTGGCGCCTGAATTAACTGCGACCAAGGTCTGCGCACTCACCCCACGATTGGCCACGTACTTGCGAACCCCCGCCACCGCCAGCGCACCGGAGGGCTCGGTGATGGAACGTGTATCGTCGTAGATCAACTTCATCGCGCTGCACAGTTCGTCATTGCTGACGGTGATCACTTCGTCGACCCAATCGCGGCAGATCTCAAAGCCATAGGCGCCGATCTGCGCGACCGCGGTGCCATCGGCGAACCCGTCGACACTGGGCAGCACCACCCGCTCTCCAGCTCGCAGCGCCGCGAGCAGGCAACTGGAGCCTTCGGGTTCGACCCCGATGATGCGCACCTCGGGCCGCAGGTATTTGACGTAGGCGGCAATGCCGGCGATCAGGCCGCCGCCGCCCACCGGCACGAAGATCGCGTCCAAGGGGCCCTGTTGCTGGCGCAGGATTTCCATGGCCACCGTGCCTTGGCCAGCGATCACATCCGGGTCATCGAAAGGCGACACGAACGTGCACCCGGATGTCTCGGCCAACTGCAGCGCATGGGCCAGGGCAAACGGGAAGCTCTCGCCGTGCAGCACCGCTTCGGCGCCTCGGGAGCGCACGCCCAGCACCTTCAACTCGGGAGTGCTGCACGGCATGACGATCCGCGCCTGGATCCCCAACTCCTTCGCCGCCAGTGCCACGCCTTGCGCATGGTTACCCGCCGACGCCGTCACCACACCACGCGACTTTTGCTCGGCGGTGAGCTGCACCAACTTGTTGTAGGCGCCGCGAATCTTGAAGGAAAAGGTCGGTTGCAGGTCTTCGCGCTTGAGCAGCACCTGGTTGCCCAGCAATGCCGACAACGCCGGCGCGGCTTGCAGGGGCGTACGCACCGCCAGGTCATAAACCGGCGCGGCGAGGATCTTCTTCACATAGTGTTCAAGCAATGCCGTATCAGCGGTGTGGGGGACGGGGCACGTGCTCATGGGTGTCTCCTGGTTTTTAAGGGCCTTGGAGACGGAAAAACAAAACCCGCCTCTAAGGCGGGTTGGGGTGCAGCCGTGTGCTATCCCGCCATATGAGGAATGGCGGTAATAATGCTTGGCTGGCTGCGAAAGGCTGGGTAGGTCATGCCTGGAAATTAACCGGCCATCCGTATCAAGTCAACATCCTGTTTACCGACAGCATACGAAACATATACGATTCGTATATCCAGCCACTACAGTGAACCTCATGGGCATCGTCAAGATCAGCGACCAACTGCACGAACAACTCCGTCTGGCCAGCGCGGCCATGGACCGTTCCATCAACGCCCAGGCCGAGTTCTGGATCAAGGTCGGCCTGCTCGCCGAACTGAACCCCAGCCTGCCCTACCACGAGTTGATCAACAAACTGCTGCTGGACAAGCCCGACCTGATCCGGGGGCGCAGCTGATGATCAAGACCGCCGCCCAACTGGCTGTGATGCGCGAATCCGGGCGCCTGCTGGCCAAAGTGTTCGACATGCTCGACGGGTTTGTCGCCGCCGGCCGTTCCACCCTGGAGCTGGACAGCGCCGTCGAAGCCTTCATCCGTAACGAGCTCAAAGCCCGCCCCGCCAGCCTCGGGCAGTACGACTACCCGTTCTCCATCAACACCTCGATCAACGAGGTGGTGTGCCATGGCATGCCCAGCGCGAAGGAGATCCTCAAGGACGGCGACATCATCAACATCGACATCACCCTGGAAAAAGGCGGCTTTATCGCCGACTCCAGCAAGATGTACATGATCGGCACCGTCGCCCCCAAAGCGCGGCGTCTGGTGGAGATGACCTTTGAGGCGATGTGGGCCGGGATCCGCCAGGTCAAGCCCGGCGCGCGCCTGGGCGATATCGGCCATGCGATCCAGAGCCATGCACAAGCCAATGGCTACAGCGTGGTGCGTGAATACTGCGGCCATGGCATCGGCAAGCAGATGCATGAAGAGCCGCAAATCCTCCACTTCGGCCGTCCCGGTACCGGGCTGGAACTGCGCGAAGGCATGGTGTTTACCATCGAACCGATGCTCAACCAGGGCAGTTCCAAGGTGCGCAGCCTGAAAGATGGCTGGACGGTGGTGACCAAGGACAACAGCTTGTCGGCGCAGTGGGAACATACCGTGGCGGTGACGGCGGATGGCTTTGAAGTGCTGACCCTGCAAACACAGCCAGGCCAATAACCTGTGGCGAGCGGGCTTGTCCCGCGTTGGGCTGCGCAGCAGCCCCAAACCAGGCGCAGAGGCGTGCCTGATGCATTGCCACCTTTACATCGTCGCGCCCGCCATCCGCTTGAGCACTAGCACCATCAAGCCTGCCCCCATCCCCATCGCAGCCAGGAACAACGGGTACGACACCCACCACGGCGTACCCGCCGTCATCATGCTGAACTCCGACATACCGCCAATGCTGGCGATCAGGTTGAGCGGCAGGAACACCACGTTGATCAGCGTGAGCTTGCGCAACAGGTTGTTCATGCTGTTGTTCATCAGGTTGCCGCGCGCATCGATCAGCCCGGAAAACACGTTGGAATAGATCTCCGCCTGTTTGTAGCACTGATGGTTCTCGATGATCAGGTCGTCGATCAGGCCGAGGATCTCGGCACTGAAGTGCTCCTTTTCCCCATGGTTGCGCAGCCGCGACAGCACGGCGCCGTTGCTGTGCAGCGCGTTGATGTAATAGATCAGGCTTTCGCTGAGGCTGAACATCTGCATCAGGTGATGGTTGCTCATGGACGCGTTGAACTGCTGCTGCAACTCCCGTGCAACCAGCTTGATCACCTTGAGGTGGCCCAGGTAGTGGTGGATGTTGTTGAGCAGCAGGTCGAGCAATACGTCCAGCGGCGTGTGCAACGGCCGGCGCTGGCCCAGGCCACTCAGTGGGGTTTCATCGGTGGCGATCACCAGCAGGCGGCCGGGTGAAAACAGCAGGCCGCACGACGCCACTTCGAACACCAGGTTGCCGCCACCGGAATAGTTCTCCGGGCGCTTCCAGATCAGGAACAGGTTGTCGGGATGAAATTCGATGCGTGAGACTTCGTCCGGGTCGAGCGCCGACGCCAACGCGTGCTCGTCGAGCTTGTGGTGATCGCGCAGCCATTCGCGCTCGGCCAGGTCGGGGTTGTTGAACAACAGGATCGGGGCCGCATCGTTATCCCCGCTGCGCAGCTTTCCATCGGTCAGTTCAAAGCGCTGAATCATCGCGCGTCACCAGACCTGGCCCTGGCGTTTCAACTCCAGGCGCCGCACGAACTCTTCCAGCACCAGGCTGTACAGGTCGTCCTGCAAGTAGGCATCTTCGATGCCGGCATCGAGGTTGGGGTTGTCGTTGACCTCGATCACTACCACCTTGTCGCCGGACTGCTTGAGGTCCACACCGTACAGGCCGTCGCCGATCAGGTTGGCGGTTTTCACCGCCAGTTCCACCACCGCCTTGGGCGCTTCATGGACGGCCAGGGTGCGGCATTCGCCGTTGATGGCCTGGCCGATGGCCTTGTGGTTATAGATCTGCCAGTGGCCCTTGGACATGAAGTACTGGCAAGCGAAGATCGGTTTGCGGTTGAGTACGCCGATGCGCCAGTCGTACTCGGTGTAGAAGAATTCCTGGGCCAGCAGCAGCACCGAATGCTCGAACAACTCGGCGGTGGCCTTGAGCAAGGCTTCCTGGCTTTCGACCTTGATCACGCCACGGGAGAAACACCCGTCGGGAATCTTCAACACCAGCGGAAACCCGAGGCGCTCGCCGACCCGTTCGAAATCTTCCGGTCGCTCCTTGTAGAGAATCTCGGTGGCGGGCATGCCCAGGTGATGGCTGTTGAGCAGGTCGGTGAGGTAAACCTTGTTGGTGCAGCGCAGGATCGAGGCAGGGTCGTCCATCACCACCAGGCCTTCGCTTTCGGCTTTCTTCGCGAAGAGGTAGGTATGGTTGTCGACGCTGGTGGTCTCGCGGATCAGCAAGGCGTCGTATTCGGCCAAGCGCGCGTAGTCCTTGCGCTCGATCAGCTCCACATCAATGCCCAGGCCCTTGCCCACGCGGATGAAGTTCTCCAAGGCACGGGCGTTGGACGGTGGCAGTTGCTCCTGTGGATCGTGCAGGATCGCCAGGTCATAACGGGCCAGGCGCCGCGAACGGGGTTGGCGCCAGATCTTGCGGCTGAAGTTATCGAGGGCATGGGCGAATTGATCTTCCTGGTCGTCGCGCAACTTGTGCAGTACGCCGGACTTCACCCCTTCGATATGCCAACCGTTGTTCTTTCTGAATTCAACTAAGAGAATCGGACTTGGAAATGTTTCAAACAACTGACGGGCCAATTCCTGCAACGGTTCTATATTGGTCCTGCCGAAGTAGAGAGTCAGGGTAAACCCTTCGGTATTACTGTAGAGGTGATGACTCAAGGCTTTATCAAGGGTTTTATCCAAGTCATCCAGCGCCAGGCCGTACAGCGACTTCTTAGTCAGTTCGCTGATGGTGCGCACCGAGGGAATCACCTTGTGTCCGCGCGCTTCGGCCAGCAACGAGCAGTAGTAGCCGTGCCCCAGGTACTTGTAGCTGCGGCACAGATTGATCACCTGCACACGCTTGCCTGTGTCGTTCTGCCAGGTTTGCTCCAGGTATTCCTGGGCGGTGACGATGTCTTCGCTGGGAAAGTAGGAGGCCCAATCTTCCTTGCGCTCAACAATGATCAGCACTTGACTGTTACTTCGAGGCGGCGCAGAAAAAAAGCCCTTCGATGTTATTGTCGCCGCGACGATTTGCTCGGATACTTCACGCCAATGACCTTGTACCGCCGACATAATATTTGATCCGCTTTAGAGAACTCGACCTTTTCTATTAAGCACGATCTCTTAGGGAAGTCCCGTTTCGTTACGCAACTTTTACGGCGGTTATATGGCTCTTTTCTCTCGCGTTGCATTACCCAAAGATGTACCGGCATTAGTCGCATTGGAGCACCAGTGTTTCACCACCGACCGGCTTTCATCGCGCAGTTTTCACTGGATGATCAGCCGCGCCCACGGCCAGTTGCTGGTGGCGGAACAGGACGGGCAGTTGCTCGGCTATGCGCTGGTGCTGTTTCGTCGTCGCAGCGCGTTCGCGCGCCTGTATTCCATCGCCATTGCCGAGCACGCGCGTGGCCTCGGGCTGGGCAAGCAGTTGCTCAGCCATGTCGAGGCCTGCGGGGTGACGCACGGGTGCGCGCACCTGCGCCTGGAGGTGCGCACCGACAACCCCGGCGCCTTGGCGCTGTATGAACGCAACGGCTACCGGCGCTTCGCCCAGGTCAACGACTACTACGCAGACCACACCCCTGCCCTGCGCCTGGAAAAAACCTTGGTCAGGCCACCTGCTTGATCCCGGCCTTGGCTTCCAGCTCGCGCACCAGCGGCAACACGCGCTTGCCGAAGTACTCCACTTCTTCCTGGAAGTGCAGGAAGCCTGCCAGTACCAGGTCCACGCCCACGGCCTTGAGCGCGACGATGCGCTCGGCAATTTGCTGCGGGGTGCCGATCAGGTTGGTCTTGAAGCCATCGTTGTACTGCACCAGGTCTTCAAAGCTGGACTTGGCCCAGTTGCCCTCGCCTTCGGGGGACGCCTTGCCTGCCTGCTTGGCCGCGTCGCCAAAGGCATTCACGGCTTCCGGGTCGGCCTTGTCGATGATCTCTGCGAGCACGGCGCGGGCTTCTTCCTCGGTGTCGCGGGCGATGATGAATGCATTCACGCCGACTTTGACCACATGGTTGTTGGCGGCAGCCTTGGTGCGAATGTCATCGACCTGGGCCTTGATGCCTTCCGGGGTGTTGCCGTTGGTGAAATACCAGTCCGACACGCGCGCCGCCATGTCCCGCGCGGCCCGTGAACTGCCGCCCTGGAACACTTCCGGCTGGCCCAGCGGCTTGGGTTTGAGGGTGTAGTTGTTGAAACGGTAGAAGTCGCCCTTGAAGGTAAAGTCGTCCTGGGTCCAGATGCCTTTGAGGGCGTGGATGAATTCCTCGGAACGGCGATAGCGCTCGTCGTGCTCCAGCCAGTGTTCACCGATGGCCTGGAACTCGCCCTTGAACCAGCCACTGACGATATTCACCGCAATGCGGCCGTTGGTGAGCTGGTCGATGGTCGCCAGTTGCTTGGCCGCCAGCGCCGGTTGCCACGGGCCGGGCAGGATCGCCGCAATCACCTTGAGCTTGGTGGTCGCGGCCAGCAATGCATGGCTGAACGCCACGGATTCATGCTGGTTCTCGGCGCCGTAGCCGGCGGTGAAGCGGATCTGGGTCAGGCCATACTCGAAGCCGGCTTCTTCGGCCAATTGCGCCAGTTTGCGGTTGTAGTCGATGCCCCAGTGGGTGCGTTGTTCGATCTTGCTGACCACCAGCCCACCGCTGACGTTGGGCACCCAATAGGCAAATTTCACGGTTTGCTGACTCATCGAACGGTACCTCGCACAAAGGAATGTACTGAGGGGTTGAGCAGCAAGCGTGCCAGGCGCGGGCAAACGCCCGCGCCACAAGGGTTGCGACGCGAATTCGGGCCTGGGAGGCTTGGAATGCCAATGTCAGGGATTGCAACGGTTTGTCGGTTTGCTGTTGCTGGAGCAACAGCAAACAGCGTGCATCCTCCCCTAAACATTGGCCCTGGCACCCGGCACGGACTGTGCAATCACTCCCGGTACCGATCACTGCCCCGGAGCCTTGCTCATGACCGAACACCACGTTATCAACCCGCTGTCTGTCGGCGTCGACTACCCCACGTTGGCTGCACGCTTTCGTCCGATTTTCCAGCGCATCGCCGATGGCGCGGTGGCACGCGAACAAACCCGCGCCCTGCCCCATGAGCCGATCCAATGGCTCAAAGAGGCCGGCTTCGGCGCGGTGCGGGTGCCGGTGGAATACGGCGGTGGCGGTGCTTCGCTGCCGCAACTGTTCGAACTACTGATCGAACTGGCCGAGGCCGACTCCAATGTGCCCCAGGCCCTGCGCGGGCATTTCGCCTTTGCCGAAGACCGCCTGAATGCGCCGCCCAGTGCCGGCCGCGACCTGTGGTTCAAGCGCTTTGTCGACGGCGACATCGTCGGCTGTGCCTGGACTGAAATCGGCGCCGTGGCCATCGGTGACGTTGTCACCCAGGTCAGCCCGGACGGCGATCAGTGGAAACTCAACGGTGAAAAGTTCTACAGCACCGGCAGCATTTTCTCTGACTGGATCGACGTGTACGCCCAGCGCAGCGACACCGGCGGCGATGTGATCGCCGCCACCCGCGCGCGCCAACCCGGCGTGGAACACAGCGATGACTGGGACGGTTTTGGCCAGCGCACCACGGGCAGCGGCACCTCGCGCTTTACCGATGCAGTGGTGGAGGCGGAAAACGTCATCGACTTTGCGACCCGCTTCAAATACCAGACCGCGTTCTACCAGCTCGTACTGTTAGCGAGCCTCGCCGGTATCGGCCGTGCCGCGTTGCGCGATGTGGCCCACCAGGTGCGCAGCCGCAAGCGCATCTACAGCCATGGCAATGCCCAGCATGTCAGCCAGGATGCACAAATCCAGCAGGTGGTGGGCGAAGTCGCGGCCTTGGTCTATGCCGCCGAAGCCAGCGCGTTGAAGGCCGCAGTGCCGGCACAACGGGCGTACCTGGCGCGTTTCGGGGGGGATGAGGGTGTCGAGCGCGAAGCCAACGTAGCGGCCGAAATCGAGTCGGCCACAGCGCAGGTGGTGGTGTCGGAGCTGATCCAGCGCGCCACCAGTGAGTTGTTCAACGCACTGGGGGCGTCGGATGTGCGCCAGGGCAAGTCCCTCGACCGCCATTGGCGCAATGCGCGGACCGTGTCGTCGCACAACCCGGTGATCTACAAGGCGCGGATCGTGGGGGACTGGGTGATCAATGGCACCGAGCCGCCGTTTGTGTGGCAGATCGGCAATGGCCCGGCGAAAGCCTGAGGCTGAGCGGGGTCAAAACTGTGGCGGCCCTGGCCCAGGACGGCTAACCCGGCGTCCTGCCGGGTTACCCACGGATTCAAGCCTGCGTTCGGCCAGTGTGTTTAATGGGGCGCCTAGGATCAAGATCAAAAGCCAGAGCAAAAACAGACCGAGGCCTACCTGCTGGATAAAGATCCAAATGTGGGAGGGGGCTTGCCCCCGATAGCGCCGGGTCAGTTAACCAATAAGTGACTGACACTCCCTCATCGGGGGCAAGCCCCCTCCCACATTTGGCCCTTGTATATTTGAATCCTGTGTACGCCTCAAAAGGCCAATTTGTAGCCAATGGTCATCAACATGATCGCCAGGCACGGGCGCAATACGCCGTCCGGGACTTTGCCAGTCATGTGGCTGCCGAAATAAATGCCCGGCAGCGAACCCATCAGCAGAAAGCCCAGCAGGTGCCAGTCCATATTGCCCATGCCGGCATGGCCCAGGCCCGCCACCAGGGTCAGGGGTACGGCGTGGGCGATCTCGGTGCCGACCAGGCGGCGCGTGGCCAGGAACGGATAGAGGATAAATAACGCGACCGTGCCGAGGGCGCCGGCGCCGATGGAGGTCAGTGCAACCATGGTACCCAGCACCGCACCGGTCACCACGGTCAACGCATTCAGGTTGCGCGGGTTCATATGGTAGTGATCGCCCGCATGGCGCTGGGCGAACGCCAACAGGCGCTGCTTGAACAGGATCGCCAGGGCGGTCAGCAGCAGCACCACGCCGAGGGCCTGCTTGATCACCGCGTTCATGGCGCTGGGGTCGGTGTGCAGGGTGGCGAGGAACCACAGGGTCAGCAACACCGCAGGCACACTGCCCAGGGTCAGCCAGCCGGTGATGGTCCAGTCGATGTTCTTGTTCTTGCTGTGTACCAGCACGCCACCGGACTTGGTGATGGCCGCGTACAGCAGGTCAGTGCCCACGGCAGTGGCCGGGTTGATGCCGAACCACAAGAGGATCGGGGTCATCAACGAGCCACCGCCTACACCGGTCATGCCGACGATAAAACCAACAATCAGGCCCGCGATTACAAAACCAAAGTTACCCACTTCCATCAAAGCTACCTGCGGCCTTATAAAATTCTGGCCGCAGGATAGCGATTTTTCTTATAACGACTTATATCAATATGATCTGACTTTATGCCTTTTATGGCAGTCGGCGGCAGACATACGCCTGGGTTTGATAGGGAAACGCCACTGTGTCACGGCCTTTCAATGCCGGATGGGTGGCGATCAAGCCACGCAACTGCTCGGTCACGAGGGCTTTTTCAGCCTCGGGCAACGCGGCAATAAAGCTCACGGAGAGGACGCGATCCATGATCACCTCCTGTGGGCTGCCTACATGGCTATACGGGAAACACGTCATTTCGGGGTCGGAAAAGTACTCGCCGTTGAACGCTTCGCGCCAGCGCCCGGAGTGAAAGCGCGGGGTGTCACCTTCGTAGGGGGTAATGATCGCGGTGATGGCCGCCACCCAATCCACCGATTCATCGCGCACATTCCACACCAGCCCAAGGCGCCCTGCGGGCTTGAGTACGCGATGGATTTCCGCCAGCGCGGCCTGGGTGGAGAACCAGTGGAAGGCCTGCGCGCAGACCACCGCGTCGGCGCTGGCAGTCTCCAGGGGGATGGCTTCGGCGGTGCCATTGACCAGGCGCACGTCCGGCAGCAGACGGGTCAACTGCGCACCCATGGCCTGCACCGGCTCGACGGCGATCAACG
Source organism: Pseudomonas sp. BIGb0381 (assembly GCF_024809815.1). NCBI lineage: Bacteria > Pseudomonadati > Pseudomonadota > Gammaproteobacteria > Pseudomonadales > Pseudomonadaceae > Pseudomonas > Pseudomonas sp. BIGb0381. The sequence continues at coordinate 324,232 of NZ_JANUEN010000004.1, read as the reverse complement.
TAGGCGCCAGGGTACTGAGCAGGCGCGTGAACTTGCCGGTGCCGGCGCCCAGGTCGACGACTAATGAATGTGCATCGACGCCGAGTACATCCGTGAGCCAGCCGGTGAGCTGCCTGGGATAACTCGGCCGACCTTGGGCGTAGGTGACGGCCTGGGTAGAGAAACCTTGTTGAGCAGACGCGTGAACACCAGTCATTGCCAATCTCTCCTCGGGAAAAGCGGGGGCACAGTGTGCGCCTTCCCCAGTTTATTTTCTAATCGCTGCATCCAATCGTATGCGTCATGGGTAGTCCTCCCAGTAACCCCGCTGTTTGACTGAATGGAGAACTACCTATGAACGCTAAAGCCCTGCTCTGCTTCACCGGTTTGCTCATCGCCACCCCAGCGGCCTTTGCCCAGACCGGCTTGCCCGACAGTATCAAGGTGCCGGATGGCCACAAGGTGGCACTGGAAACCACCGGCATCGGCGAAATCACCTACGAGTGCCGCGACAAGGCCAATGCCGCCGGCCAGACCGAATGGACCTTCGTCGGCCCCAAGGCCGTGCTGAATGACCGCAGCGGCAAGCAAGTGGGCACCTACTTCGGCCCACCGGCTACCTGGCAGGCCAAGGACGGCTCGAAAATCACCGGCACCCAGCTCGCCGTAGCCCCCTCGGGTGCGGGTAACCTGCCCTACCAATTGGTCAAGGCCAACCCGGCCGAGGGCAAGGGCGCGATGAGCGGCGTGAGTTACATCCAGCGGGTCGCGCTCAAAGGTGGCGTGGCACCGAGCACCGAGTGCACCACTGCCAACAAGGGCAAGCAGGAAGTGGTGAAGTACCAGGCCGACTACATTTTCTGGGCGGCCAACTGAGCAAACTGCGCTACGCTGCCCCTGTAGGAGCCGGCTCCTACAGGGGGGTGGTTATCGTTATTACAGCGGTGGAAGTACGTGGCCTTGCCTGACACCCATTTTGATTATGAAGCCTGCCTATTGGCCTGTGCCCGTGGCGAGCAACGTGCCCTGCGTCAACTGTATGAGCAGGACAGCAGCCGTTTGCTCGGCGTGGCGTTGCGCATCGTCCGGGACAAAGCCCTGGCCGAAGACGTTGTGCATGACGCATTTATGAAGATCTGGCACGGCGCCGGCAGTTTCGACCCCGAACGCGGTTCGGCACGGGGTTGGGTGTTCAGTGTGACCCGTCACCTGGCCCTCAACTACGTGCGCAACCACCATCGCGAGGTGGCACTGGGCGAGGAACATGAACAGCTCGCCGCGCCTCACGACACCTTTGAATTCCCCGCACGCGCAGGCTTGATGCACACCTGCCTGCAACAACTCGACCCGGCCCGTCGCACCTGCATCCTGCATGCCTATGTCGACGGTTATTCCCACAGCGAAATCGCTTCAAGACTGGGCACCCCGCTGGGGACCGTCAAGGCCTGGATAAAACGTAGCCTCGCCGCGCTGCGGGAGTGCATGGCATGAACGAAACACTCGACGAACTGGCCAGCGAATACGTACTGGGCACCCTGCCGGCCGAACAACGCGCCGAGGTGGAACAACGCCTCCCGCACGATGCGCAATTGCGTGCGGCGGTGGACGCCTGGGAGCAGCGCCTGTTGCCCCTGACCGCGCTGGCAGAACCGGTGCCGCCCTCCGCTGAACTGTGGCGGCGTATCCAGCGCAACCTCGCCCCTGCGCAAACCCGCGAAGGGTGGTGGAACCTGCTGGCGTTGTGGCGGGGCCTGGCGGGTGCGGGGCTGGTGACGACGCTGGTGCTCGCGGCCTTGTTGCTGACGCGCCCTCCTGCGCTGGCCCCCAGCTTTGTGGTGGTACTGGTGGCGCCGCAAAACCAGGCACCGGGCTGGGTGATCCAGGCCAGCAATAATCAGCAGATCCAGTTGATTCCGTTGGGCGTGATGGAAGTGCCGGCGGACAAGGCCTTGCAGTTCTGGACCAAGGGCGATGGCTGGCAAGGCCCGGTGTCCCTGGGGCTGGTCAAGCCGGGGCAAACCCTGTCGGTGCCGCTGGACAAACTGCCGCCGCTGGCGCCCAACCAGTTGTTCGAACTGACCCTGGAAGACCCGCGTGGCTCGCCCACCGGTAAACCCACAGGACCGATCCAGGCAATCGGCCGTGCGGTCAAGGTGCTCTGATCAGGCGACATTGGGCAGCCACACCCGAAAGCGTGCCCCCCCCAACGGCGAGGCCAATGCAGTCAGGGTGCCGCCCTGGGCTTCCATGGCGCGCCGGCTGATGGCCAGGCCCAGGCCAAAGCCGCCGGTGGAACGGTCGCGGCTGCGGTCGAGGCGGTAGAACGGCTCGAAGATACGCTCGCGCTGGTCCAGCGGAATGCCGATGCCATCGTCATCCACCCGGATTTCACAACCTTTGGCGCAGACCTTGACCCCCACCTGAATGCGCTTGTCGCAGTAACGTGTGGCGTTGCGCAGCAGGTTCTGCAGCGCGCGGGCAGTGAGGCGTGGGTCGAGGCTGAAGCGTTCCACGGCGCAATCGAGTACCACATCGATGACGATCTCGGGGTTTTCCAGTTCGTCATCGACGCTGCCCAGCACACTGTCGATAAATTCATCGAGCACCACCTCAACCCGCTCCGGCAGTTGCGCCGGGTTTTGCAGGCGGCTGTAGGACAGCAACTCCAGCACCAGTTCATCCAACTCACGAATATGCGCCACCAGGCCATGCAGGCGTGCGCGACTGGCCTCTGGTAAATCCTCCGACAGCGCCAGGGCCAGGCCGAAATCCAGGCGTGTGAGCGGTGTGCGCAGTTCATGGGAGACCGCGTTGAGCAGGTCGCGCTGCTGGTTGAGCAGGTGTTCGATGTCGTCGGCCATGGTATCGAACACCGCCGCCAGGCTGCCGATGTTGGAGCTGGGCGGGATGTGTGTGCGCTCGGCCAGGTTGCCTTTGCCCAGTTGCGTGGCGGTGCTTTTCAGGCGTTCGAGGTCGCGCCAGTGCGGGCGCAGCCAGAACAGCAGGCAGGCCAGCAACGCCGCACCGATCAGCACGTTCATCGACCAGTACAACAGGTTCATGTCCAGCGGGTCCGGCGGGACGGTGAGCTTGACCACGAACTGCTCGTTGAGCGGCGAACTGATGTCCTCCATCCAGCCCCACTCCCCCAGGTGAATCACGGGTTTGCCCTGCTCCAGCAGTTTCGCTTCCTGCGCGGTGTAGCGGGCGTCCTGGCGTAACAGCAATTGCACTTTGAGTGGCGCGAAGTCACGGCCCAGTTGCTCGGTCACCTGGGACCAGCGCTCCACCGGCGCGCGCAGGTACTGCTTGACGATCAGCTTCTGCATGCCCCGGGATTGCTCGACGTTGTAGTCCAGGTAGCGGTGTTCGAAGAGTTGGATCACCAGCTTGGGAATCAGGAAGATCGCCGCGCTGTAGGTGATGATGGTGATCAGGTAGAGGCGTACCAGTACACGAAACATCGGTCAGCATTCCCACTCGGAACGGCTGAACAGGTAGCCCTTGCCCCACACGGTCTTGATCTTGCGCGCTTCACCGGCGTGGTCGTCGAACTTGCGGCGCAGCTTGGAAATGGCCACGTCCACCGAACGGTCGGTGCCGTTGAACTCGATACCGCGCAGGCGTTGCAGGATCTGGTCGCGGCTGAGCACTTCGCCGGCGTGCCGGGCCAGCACCACCAGCAGGTTGTATTCGCCACTGGACAACTCCACCGCCTGCTCGCGCCAGGTCACGGTGCGCTCCGACAGGTCGATGCACAGGTTGCCCATCAGGATCTGGTCGCTGGCCACCTGCGGCTCGGACAAACTGCTGCGCCGCAGCAAGGTGCGCACCCGCGCCAGCAGCACCCGCGGCTCGCAGGGTTTGGTGACATAGTCGTCGGCGCCCATTTCCAGGCCCAGCACCTGATCGTGGCTGTCGTCGCGCGCGGTGAGCATCAGGATCGGCAGGCCCGCCGAATCGGCGCGCAACAGGCGGCACACTTGCAGGCCGTCGAGGCCGGGCAGCATCAGGTCGAGGATCACCAGGTCCGGCGGGTTGAGGCGCGCGCGTTCGCGAACGTGGTCGCCACGACTGAGCACACTGACGTGGTAGCCATTGCGTTCCAGGTAGCTGGCAATCAGCTCGGAAAGTGCGGCGTCGTCTTCCACCAGGAGGATGTTGGGCATGGTGTTTCCAAATAATGCGGTTTGTTGGTGTGTTGCAGGATTGTGCAAGGATATACGCCCTCGACGCCCCGCGCGCCGCACCTTACATTTCTTCACAGACGACCTACACAGCTTCACAGCACCACGGCGCAGGTGACCTTAGGATGCGCCAGTCAATATTGGGATAAGAGCATGTCGAAGAATCTGTTTGCGCCATTTTGCCTGTTGGCCCTGACGCTGGCCCTGAGTGCCTGTGACAAATCGGCCGCCGAAGCGCCAGAAATGCCCCTGGCCAAAGTGCGCATCGAAACCCTTGAGGCCAAGCCCCTCTCCATCACCAGCGAATTGAGCGGACGCATCGCCGCGCCGCGCATCGCCGAAGTGCGCGCACGGGTCGCTGGCGTGGTGATGCAACGGGTCTTCAAGGAAGGCCATGACGTCAAACAGGGCGACGTGCTGTTTCGCATCGACCCGGCACCGTTCAAGGCTGACCTGGACAGCGCCCAGGCCAACCTGAGCAAGGCCGAGGCCAATGCGTTCCAGGCGCGCCTGCAGGAGCAGCGCTACAGCCAATTGGTGGAAGGCAACGCCATCAGCGGCCAGGACTACGACAACGCCCGCGCCGCCGTGCGCCAGACCAACGCCGAAGTTGCCGCCAACAAGGCCGCCGTCGAGCGCGCCAGGTTGAACCTGGGCTACGCCACCGTGACCGCGCCGATTTCCGGGCGCATCGGCCGTGCCCTGGTGACCGAAGGCGCACTGGTGGGTCAGAACGAAGCCACGCCCCTGGCGATCATCCAGCAACTGGACCCGATCCACGCCGACCTTACCCAGTCCACCCGCGAGCTGAACGACCTGCGTCGCGCTTTCCGCGCCGGCAGCTTGAAGCAGGTCGGCCAGGACCAGGCCAAGGCCACGTTGATCCAGGACGATGGCAGCCTCTACCCGCTGCCGGGCAAGTTGCTGTTCGCCGAGATCAGCGTCGACCCGGGCACCGGGCAGATCATCCTGCGCAGCGAGTTTCCCAACCCGGACCTCGACCTGCTGCCCGGCAGCTTCGTGCGGGTACGCCTGGAGCAAGCCGTCGACAAACAAGGTATCAGCGTGCCGCAACGCGCCATCACCCGCGACAGCGCCGGCATCCCCATGGTGCTGCTGCTCGACGCCGAGCAGACCGTCAGCCAGCAGCCGGTAGAACTGGGTGCGGTGATCGATGACCGCTGGGTGGTCAGCCACGGCCTCAAGCCCGGCGACCGTATCGTCGTCGAAGGCCTGCAGCACGCGCGCCCCGGTGAAAAAGTCCAGGCCGATGACAGCCCCACACCCGTTGCCCAGGCTTCCGGCCAATAAGGATCATTGACAATGCCGCAGTTCTTTATTGACCGCCCGATCTTCGCCTGGGTGGTCGCTCTGTTTATCCTGCTGGCCGGCTTGCTGGCCATCCCGCAATTGCCGGTGGCCCAATACCCCAACGTCGCGCCGCCGAAGGTGGAAATCTACGCAGTGTACCCGGGCGCCTCGGCCCAGACCCTGGATGAAAGCGTGGTCAGCCTGATCGAGCAGGAGCTCAACGGCGCCGATCACCTGCTGTATTTCGAATCCCAGAGCAGTCTCGGCTCGGCGACGATTACCGCCACGTTCCAGCCCGGCACCAACCCGGAAATGGCCCAGGTGGATGTGCAAAACCGCCTCAAGGCGGTGGAGCCGCGCCTGCCCCAGGCCGTGACCCAGCAGGGTTTGCAGGTGGAGAAAGTCTCCGCCGGCTTCCTGCTGCTGGTCACCCTTACCTCCAGCGACGGCAAGCTCGACGACGTGGCGCTCAGCGATTACCTGGCGCGCAACGTGATGAACGAGCTCAAGCGCCTGGACGGGGTGGGCAAGGCGCAGTTGTATGGCGCCGAACGCGCCATGCGCATCTGGATCGACCCGCAGAAGCTGATCGGCTTCAACCTCACACCGGCCGACGTGAACGCCGCGATCAGTGCGCAGAACGCCCAGGTCTCGGCCGGCAGCATCGGCGACTTGCCGGGCACCAGGACCCAGGAAATTACCGCCGCGATCCTGGTCAAGGGCCAGTTGTCCACGCCGGCAGAATTCGCCGATATCGTGCTCAAGGCCAACCCGGACGGCTCCACCGTGCGCATCGGCGATGTGGCGCGGGTAGAAGTGGGCAGCCAGGAATACCAGTTTTCCACGCGCCTGAACGGTAAACCGTCCACCGCCGTCAGCGTGCAACTGGCGCCGGGGGCCAATGCGCTCAACACCGCGACCCTGGTGCGGGCGAAGATGGACGAGCTGTCGCGCTATTTCCCGGCCAATGTGGAATACAAGATCCCGTACGACACCTCGCCGTTCGTCAAGGTCTCGATCACCAAGGTGGTCTACACCCTGCTCGAAGCGATGGCGCTGGTGTTTGCGGTGATGTTCCTGTTCCTGCAGAACGTGCGCTACACGCTGATCCCGACGCTGGTGGTGCCGATCGCGCTGATGGGCACCTTCGCCACCATGCTGTTGCTGGGCTTCTCGATCAACGTGCTGACCATGTTCGGCATGGTGCTGGCCATCGGCATCCTGGTGGACGATGCAATTGTGGTGGTGGAGAACGTCGAGCGGATCATGGTCACCGAGGGCCTGTCGCCCAAGGACGCGACGAAAAAAGCCATGGGCCAGATCACTGGCGCCATCGTCGGCATTACCCTGGTGCTGGTCGCGGTGTTCCTGCCGATGGCGTTCATGGCCGGCTCGGTGGGGGTGATCTACCAGCAGTTCTCGCTGTCGATGGCCACCTCGATCCTGTTCTCGGCCTTCCTCGCCCTGACCTTGACCCCGGCCCTGTGCGCCACCCTGCTCAAGCCGATTGCCAAGGGGGAGCACCATGCCAAGGGCGGGTTCTTCGGCTGGTTCAACAAGCGCTTCGAGCAGCTCACCGAGCGTTACGAAGGCTGGGTCGCCTATGCGCTCAAGCGCAGCGGCCGTTACCTGCTGATCTACCTGGTATTGCTGGTGGGCCTGGGGCTGATGTTCAGCCGCCTGCCCGCCTCGTTCCTGCCGGTGGAAGACCAGGGCTACACCATCACCGACATCCAGCTGCCGCCGGGTGCGAGCAAGAACCGCACGGTGCAGGTGGCCGAGCAGATCGAAGCGCACAACGCCGGTGAGCCTGGGGTGGGTGACACCACCATGATCATGGGTTTCAGCTTCTCCGGCTCCGGGCAAAACGCCGCGCTGGCGTTTACTACGCTCAAGGACTGGTCGGAACGTGGCAGCGATGACTCCGCGGCCTCGATTGCCGACCGCGCCAACATGGCCTTCAGCGAGCTCAAGGACGCGATCGCCTATACGGTCCTGCCGCCTCCCGTGGATGGCCTGGGCACCTCCAGCGGTTTCGAGTTCCGCCTGCAGGACCGCGGCGGTGTTGGCCATGCCGCACTGATGGCGGCACGCACCGAATTGCTCGCCGCTGCCGAGAAAAGCCCGATCCTGACCAACGTGCGCGAAAGTGCCCTGGCCGAGGCGCCGCAAGTGCAGCTTGAGGTCGACCGCAAGCAGGCCAACGCGCTGGGTGTCTCGTTTGCGGATGTGGGCAATGTGCTGTCTTCCGCCATCGGTTCGGCCTATGTCAACGACTTCCCCAACCAGGGCCGCATGCAGCGGGTGGTGGTGCAGGCCGAAGGTGACCAGCGCAGCCAGGTGGCGGATTTGATGAAGATCCACGTGCGCAACAAGGCCGGGGAGATGGTGCCGCTGTCGGCATTCGTTGTCGCCAAATGGACCCAGGGCCCGGCACAACTGACGCGCTACAACGGCTACCCCGCCATCGCCATTTCCGGCGAGGCGGCACCGGGGCATAGCACCGGTGAGGCGATGGACGAAATCCAGCGCCTGGTCAGCCAACTGCCTGCAGGCCTGGGCCAGGAGTGGACGGGATTGTCATTGCAGGAACGTCTGTCCGGCTCACAGGCGCCGATACTGCTGGGCCTGTCGCTGCTGATCGTGTTCCTGTGCCTGGCGGCGCTGTATGAAAGCTGGTCGATCCCGACGTCGGTGCTGCTGGTGGTGCCGCTGGGCGTGCTCGGCGCGGTGCTGGCGGTGACCTTGCGGGGCATGCCCAACGATGTGTTTTTCAAGGTCGGCCTGATCACCATCATCGGCTTGTCGGCGAAGAACGCGATCCTGATCATCGAGTTCGCCAAGGACCTGTATGACCAGGGCGAAGACCTGATCGACGCCACCCTGAAAGCCGCACGACTCCGGTTGCGGCCGATCATCATGACTTCGCTGGCGTTTATCCTCGGCGTGGTGCCATTGGCGATTGCCACCGGTGCCAGTTCGGCGAGCCAGCAGGCGATTGGTACCGGCGTGATCGGCGGGATGATCACCGCAACCTTGGCGGTGGTGTTTGTGCCGGTGTTCTTTGTAGGGGTGATGAAGTTGACAAAGCGTAAGGTTGCGATCAACAAGTCCTGAGTCACTTATATCTTTTAGGTCTGAAGAAGCACATTTCAAGACTGTCATATTTGACAGTTTTGAAATGTTCAACATTGCTCTAAGCTGCTCTGGCGCGTAATAACCCAATGCCATGCGGGTCCAGTTACGTCACTCATTCAAAACCAAGTAGAGGGTTTTAAAATGACGACTGACAACAATCAATATAAGGGCAGTATTACCGCCGATACCACGCTAACTAAAAATTTCAGCGCGACGGAAGTCATGATGTCGCGGTACTCATCAACCGATGGTGCTGTGTTGGCGGTGAGGGGCGATGACGCTGACTGGGATGGAAATTTTCTCGTCCTTTTAATACCAGTCCAAAATCAGACTTCAGGATCACTTGAGGTATCCGAATCTTATGAGCGCAACAAAGCTCGCATTCACTTTAATCGTTTTTTGGGTGGAGAAGAGCCTGTCCGTGGATATGCGCAGAGCGGGAAAATCACATTTGAATATGATCAGCAAGGCAATACCGTGAGCGGCACTGGCCACTTCAAGGTTCGATCTGATGACTTGGGCCACGAGTACACATTTGAAAAGCTGGAGTTCTCAGTTCAGCCCGTCAAATAACCGCTTCGGTGCGTCACCTGCCACAATCACACACTATCATGGAGTTCCCTCTGTTTTTGTGTGAATACGCTATAGTGGCTCCCCTGTCTTTCGGGGAGCCTCTATGCCTTTCCTTGCCCGCACCCACCCTCGCCTCTCCGCCGCCGCCGTGCTCGGCCTTGTCATAGGCATCCTGGCACCCGCCGACACCCTCGCCAGCAAAATCCTCATTGGCTGGAACGCCGGAGTCTGGACTTACCTGGTGCTGATGCTGTGGCTGACCAGCCGTGCCAGGGCCGACGATGTAAAGCGCATCGCCGAAATCGAGGACGAGAACGCCGGGCTGGTACTGTTCACCGTGTGCATCGCCGCCATCGCGAGCCTCGCCACCATCACCTTCGAACTGGTGGGCAGCAAAGACCTGGCCACTTCCGAGCGCCTGCTGCACTACGGGTTCACCGGGCTGACGGTGATCGGTTCATGGCTGTTGATCGGGGTGATTTTCAGCGTGCATTACGCCCGCCTGTATTACACCTGGAACGGCAAGGAACCGGCGCTGCGTTTCGCCGAAGGGCTGTTGACGCCGAACTACTGGGACTTCCTGTATTTCTCCTTCACCATCGGCGTGGCGGTGCAAACCTCTGACGTCGGCGTCGCCACGCGCGGCATGCGCAAGGTGGTGCTGGGGCAGTCACTGATCGGCTTTTTGTTCAACACAGCGATCCTGGGGTTCTCGATCAACATCGCCGCCGGGCTGTTCAGCTAGGCTGCACAAACCTTCTAGACGCAATGGCGCCGGCAGACGCTAATACCCTTACACATCGCATGCTGGTGTTTTATGGCCGCGCACAATTGGATCGACTTGTCCCAGGACGCCGACACCGGCATCGAGACCCTGCGCGCGCATTTCGAGGGTCACGCCTACGACCCCCACTGGCATGACAGCTATCTGGTCGGCGTCACCGAACAAGGGGTGCAGCAATTCAACTGCCGCCGCACCCGGCACAACAGCGTACCGGGCCAGGTGTTCCTGGTAGAGCCTGGCGAACTGCATGACGGCGACGCGCCCACTGCGGACGGCTTTACCTATCACATGCTGTACCTCGACCCGCAGTGGCTGGCGCGGGAAGTGAGTGCGGTATTCGAAGAGGCGCCCCTCAACAGTCAACTGGGGTTTGCCAGCACCGTGACCAGCGACCCGCGCCTGGCCCTGGCCACCAGCCGTGCGTTCCAGACCCTGCACAGCGGCGAACTGCGCATCGTGCGCCAGCGCGCCATGGACCAATTGCTGGAGCGCCTTACCGCCCAACTCCAATGGCGCACCCGCTACCGTGAAGACCCGAGCTTGCCGCTGGTGGCCTATAAGGCGCGGGACTACCTGCATGCCCACCTGCAGCAAGACGTGGGCATGGACGAACTGGCCTTGACGTGCGGCGTCGACCGCTTTCGCCTGACCCGCGCCTTCAAGAGCGCCTTCGGCCTGCCGCCCCACGCCTACCTGGTGCAACTGCGCCTGGCCCGCGCCCGGCATTTACTGGCTAAGGGCGAACAACCGGCAGACGTGGCGATTGCCCTGGGCTTTGCCGACCAGAGCCATCTGGGCCGCTGGTTCATCCGCGCTTACGGCCTCACGCCCGCCGCGTACCGCAAGCGCTGCTCAAATCTTCCAGACAGGTAAGGCGCCGGCTTGTGAAGATCGACTCCATCGATTGGTTTACCGGAGTCCCCCGCCATGCTGTCCACCTTGCTGCCGTTCATGCTGTTCGCCTTCGTCGCCTCCATCACACCCGGCCCCACTAACATTCTGGTGCTGAGCAACAGCGCCCGCTACGGGTTCAAAGCCGCCATGCCAATCATCCTCGGAGCCTGCACCGGGGCGGCCGGGCTCGTGCTCCTGGTGGGGGCCGGGTTTGGCCAGTCGCTGGTACACCTGCCCAAGGTGCAAAGCGCCATGCAGTGGGCCGGCGTCGCCTGGTTGAGTTACCTGGCCTGGCAGATCTTCCGTGCCCCCCCTCAAGTCATCGAAGTGGATGCAGGCCAAAAGCCTCTGGGGCTGATCGGCGCTGCCAGCCTGCAATTGATCAACCCCAAGACGTGGATGATGGCGTTGGCGGTGGTCAGCGTATTTGCCGGTAATGGTGAGCAGCGCCAAAGCCAGGTGGTGTACCTGTCCCTGGTGTTTTTCCTGATATCGATGCCCTGCCTGGGCACCTGGGCGCTGTTGGGGGTGGGGTCTGCGCGGGTGTTTCGTTCGCCCAAGGCCATGCAGCGTGTTAACCGAAGCATGGCCCTGCTGCTGTTGGCGGCGGCGTGGTTGGGCATGCTCGTCTGAGCACACCGATCATCTATCTTTGTCCTACAGCTTCTTGACGACTTTCCTACTTTAGTGGTTTCCTGAAACCGGTTTCAGTCATTCCAATAAAAATAGAAGGTCGATGACCGTGAACAACTTTTCTGCCGCCCAGCGCAGCCGCGTGACCATGCTCGACGTCGCCGAGCACGCCGGCGTATCCAAGGCCAGCGTGTCGCGCTTTATCGGCGAAGACCGCGCCCTGCTCTCCGATGCCATCGCCCTGCGCATCGAACAAGCCATCGAACAACTCGGCTACCGCCCCAACCAGATGGCCCGCGGGTTGAAACGTGGCCGCACGCGCTTGATCGGCATGCTGGTGGCCGATATCCGCAACCCCTACTCCATTGCCGTGATGCACGGCGTCGAAACCGCCTGCCGCCGGCACGGCTACAGCCTGGTGGTGTGCAACACCGACCGCGATGACGAACAGGAGCGCCAACACCTGGCGGCGCTGCGCTCCTACAACATCGAAGGGCTGATCGTGAACACCCTCGGCCATCACCTCGACCAATTGCTGGAACTGCAACGGGAAATGCCTCTGGTGCTGGTGGACCGCAAGGTCGAGCCGCTGCACAGCGACCTGGTGGGGCTGGATAACCCGGCGGCGGTGCGCATGGCGGTGGAGCACCTGGAACAGCAGGGTTACCGCGAGGTGTTGCTGGTGAGTGAGGCCTGCGATGGCACCAGTTCACGGCAGGAACGCCTGGACAGCTTCAAGAGCGAAATTGCCCGGCACCCGGCGCTGACCGGCGCGGTGCTGGAGCTCGATGATGCGCTGGAACAACGCCTGCAAGCCTTTCTCGCCAAACCCGGCCCCAAGGCCCTGTTCTGCGCCAACGGCATCGCCGCGCTGGCCTGCACCCGTGCGCTCAAGGCGCTGGACTGCAACCTGTTCGACGACGTGGGTTTGATCGCCCTGGATGACCTGGACTGGTACCCGCTGGTGGGCAACGGCATCACCGCCCTCGCCCAACCCACCGAAGCGATTGGCGCCAGTGCGTTCGATTGCCTGCTCAAGCGGTTGCGCGGTGACACCGAACCGACCCGCACCCTGGATTTTTTGCCCCAGTTGATCATCCGAGGCTCAACCCAGCGCCCCTACACGTAGCCGCTGTCGAGCCTTGGCGAGGCTGCGGCTACGGCAGAGTCGACTGGACATTCAACGTCAAAAAATGAAACCGGTTTCAGAGGTAAACAACAATGCACAAATACCCCGTTTCCATCAGCCTTTCCAGCTACGGCGCCGACCTGGTCCGCCAGCAAGGCCAATTGAGTTTTGTCGAATTGCTGGCCGCCGCCGGTGCCCAGCGCATTGAGTGGCGCGAAGAACTGCTGACCGTTGAGCAACCCGCCGAATTGGCCCAGGCCGCCGCCGCACAGGGCCTGGAGTGCGTATTTTCATCGCCGCTTGAATTGTGGATCGCCGGCCGCGCCCAGCCGAATGCCGAACTGAACGCCACCCTCGACCGTGCCCAGGCCTTTGGTGCGCGCTGGCTGAAAGTCTCCCTCGGTTATTTCACCGACACCAACGACCTGGAAAGCCTGCACGCCCTGCTCGCTCGCCACCCGGTCAAGCTCTTGGTGGAAAACGACCAGACCCTGCACGGCGGGCGCATTGAGCCGATGCAGCGCTTCTTCACTGAAGTCGAGCGCCTGGGCCTGCCGGTCAAGATGACCTTCGATATCGGCAACTGGCAGTGGCAGGACCAATCCGCGTTGACCGCCGCACGCCTGCTGGGCCGGCACGTCGACTACCTGCACTGCAAGGCTGTGGCGCGCCGCGCAGACGGCAAGCTGGTAGCGCTGCCGCCCGGCGCCACCGACCTGCATCTGTGGGAACAACTGCTCAAGCACATGACTCAAGGCATTACACGGGCAGTGGAATTTCCGCTGCAGGGCGATGACCTGGTCGACGTCACTGCGCAACAAGTGGCGGCCCTCGCCCTCCTCGGCCAACCTCGTGGGGAGAATGCCCATGTCTGAGATCGATATTCTGTCGTTTGGCGAAACCATGGCGATGTTTGTCGCCGAGCAGACCGGCGACCTGGCCCAGGTGGCGCAGTTTCACAAACGCATTGCCGGCGCCGACAGTAATGTCGCCATCGGCCTGTCGCGCCTGGGCTTCAACGTCGCCTGGCTGAGCCGGGTGGGCGATGATTCCCTCGGGCGCTTTGTGGTCGACACGCTGAAAAAAGAAGGCCTGGATTGCCGGCATGTGGCGGTCGATCCGCTGCACCCCACCGGTTTTCAGCTCAAGTCCCGCGAAGAAGCCGGCGATGACCCGCAGGTGGAGTACTTCCGCAAGGGCTCGGCCGCCAGCCAGTTGTCCGTCACCGCCATCAGCCCTGCGCTGCTGCAGGCCCGCCATCTGCATGCCACCGGTATTCCGCCGGCCTTGTCCGAGGCCACCCGCGAGTTGTCCCGCGAGTTGATGACACAGATGCGCAAAGCCGGGCGCAGCGTGTCGTTCGACCCTAACCTGCGTCCGTCGCTATGGACCAGCCAGGCGCAGATGATCGACGAAATCAACGCCCTCGCCAGCCTCGCCGACTGGGTCCTGCCGGGCCTGGGCGAAGGCCGTCTGCTCACCGGTTTCGACGACCCCGCGGATATTGCCGCGTTCTACCTCGACCAGGGCGCCGAAGCCGTTGCGATCAAGCTGGGCCCGGACGGCGCCTACTTCCGCACCCAGCTGGACCAGGGCTTTGTCGCCGCCGTGCCCGTGGACAAGGTGGTGGACACCGTCGGCGCCGGCGATGGTTTTGCCGTGGGCATGATCAGCGCCCTGCTGGAAAACCTCAGCTTCCCCGAGGCCGTGCAGCGCGGCAACTGGATCGGCAGCCGCGCAGTGCAAAGTCGCGGCGATATGGAAGGCTTGCCCACCCGTTCCGAGTTACCCACCCGATCCGTCGCTTGACCCACACCCTGTTGCCACAACTACAACAAGCTCAGGAGCAACCTTATGGACACCGTGAAACTCGCCACCCGTCGTTGGTGGTACATCATGCCCATCGTCTTTATCACCTACAGCCTGGCGTACCTGGACCGCGCCAACTACGGCTTTGCCGCCGCCTCCGGGATGGCCGAAGACCTGATGATCACCCCCGGCATGTCGTCGTTGCTGGGGGCGCTGTTCTTCCTTGGCTACTTCTTCTTCCAGGTGCCGGGTGCGATCTACGCGCAGAAACGCAGCGTCAAGAAGCTGATTTTCGTCAGCCTGATCCTCTGGGGTGGGCTGGCCACCCTGACCGGCGTGGTGTCCAACGCCTACATGCTGATCGTCATTCGCTTCATGCTCGGCGTGGTCGAGGCCGCCGTGATGCCGGCCATGCTGGTGTACCTGTGCCACTGGTTCACCCGTGCCGAACGCTCGCGGGCCAATACCTTCCTGATCCTCGGCAACCCGGTGACCATGCTGTGGATGTCGGTGGTGTCCGGCTACCTCGTGCAGCATTTCAGCTGGCGCTGGATGTTTATCATCGAAGGCCTGCCGGCGGTGTTCTGGGCGTTTATCTGGTGGAAGCTGGCGGATGAAAAACCCGCAGACGCCAAATGGCTGAGCGAACAGCACAAAAAAGACCTGGAAAGCGCGCTGGCCGCCGAACAGGTCGGTATCAAGGCGGTGAAGAACTACGCCGAAGCGTTCCGTTCGCCCAAGGTGATCATCCTGGCGCTGCAGTTTTTCTGCTGGAGCATCGGCGTGTACGGTTTTGTCCTGTGGCTGCCGTCGATCCTCAAGAAAGGCCTGCAGATGGACATGGTCGAAGCCGGCTGGCTCTCGGCCCTGCCCTATCTCGCCGCCGTGATCGCCATGCTGGTGGTGTCCTGGGGCTCGGACAAACTGCAAAAGCGTAAGCGCTTTGTGTGGCCGCCGCTGCTGGTTGCCTCCATCGCCTTCTACGCGTCCTACGCGTTGGGCGCCGAACACTTCTGGTGGTCCTACACCCTGCTGGTGATTGCCGGGGCTTGCATGTATGCGCCGTACGGGCCGTTTTTTGCCATTGTCCCGGAAATCCTCCCCGCCAACGTCGCCGGTGGCGCCATGGCGCTGATCAACAGCATGGGCGCCCTCGGCTCGTTCGGCGGCTCGTATCTGGTGGGTTACCTCAATAGCAGCACCGGCTCGCCCGGCGCCTCGTACCTGCTGATGAGCGGCGCGCTGATGCTGTCGGTGGTGCTGACGATTTTCCTCAAGCCCGGCGCCAGTGACCGTGAGCGCGCGCCGCTGCCTACCCTCGAATTGAAGGTAAAAACTCAATGAAAAAATCTGTGGTTTTATACAAGAAACTCTCCGCACCGCTGATGGCGCGCCTGCATGAACACGCCGAGGTCACGCTGATCGAAGCGCTGGACGAGTCCGGCCTGGCCAAGCTGCGCGACGCCCTGCCCACCGCCCACGGCTTGCTCGGTGCCAGCCTGCGCCTGGATGCCAGGCTGCTGGATCTCGCGCCGCAACTTGAAGCCGTGGCCAGCGTGTCCGTGGGGGTCGACAACTACGATATCGACTATCTGACCCAACGCGGCATCCTGCTCAGCAACACCCCGGACGTGCTCACCGAAACCACCGCCGACACCGGCTTCGCGCTGATCCTGGCCACTGCCCGGCGTGTGGTGGAGCTGGCGGACATGGTGCGCGCCGGCCAGTGGAACAAGAATATCGGCCCGTCACACTTCGGCAGCGACGTGCATGGCAAGACCCTGGGCATCATCGGCATGGGCCGCATCGGCGAAGCCTTGGCCCAGCGCGGGCATTTCGGCTTTGGCATGCCGGTGCTCTACCACAGCCACTCGCCCAAGCCGGCGGTGGAACGGCGCTTTGGTGCGCAGTACCGCAGCCTTAACGACTTGCTGCAACAGGCCGATTTTGTCTGCCTGACCCTGCCGCTGACCGCCGAAACCGAGAAGCTGATCGGCGCCGAGCAGTTTGCGCTGATGGGCCCGGAGACGATCTTTATCAATATCTCGCGGGGCAAAGTGGTGGACGAGGCGGCGCTGGTCGACGCCTTGCAACAACGTACGATTCGGGCGGCGGGGTTGGACGTGTTCGAAAAGGAACCGCTTGATCACGGCTCACCGTTGCTGCGTCTGAACAACGTGGTGGCGACCCCACATATCGGCTCCGCGACCCATGAGACGCGTGAGGCGATGGCCAAGTGCGCGGTGGATAATCTGTTGCAGGCATTGGCGGGTGAAAAACCGAAGAACCTGGTCAACCCAGGCGCTTGGAAGCAATAAACACATGTGGGAGGGGGCAAGCCCCTCCCACATTTTTGCCAGTATTCCAAATACTTAGATAACGAACCTCGCCACCATCCCATTCAAATCCACCGCCAGGCGCGACAGTTCATGGCTGGCTGCAGTGGTCTGGTTGGCGCCCGCCGCCGACTGAGTCGCCAGGTCGCGGATGTTGACCAGGTTGCGGTCCACTTCACGGGAGACCTGGGCCTGTTCTTCCGACGCGCTGGCGATCACCAGGTTGCGTTCGTTGATCAGGCTGATGGACTGGGTGATCTGCTCCAGGGCCACACCGGCGGCGCGGGCCAATTCCAGAGTGTTTTGGGTGCGCTGGTTGCTCTGTTGCATCGACTGCACGGCTTCACCGGTACCGTTCTGGATGCCGGCGACCATTTTCTCGATTTCCTGGGTCGACTGCGCCGTGCGATGGGCCAGGGCCCGCACTTCGTCAGCCACCACCGCGAACCCGCGACCGGCTTCACCGGCGCGCGCCGCTTCGATGGCGGCGTTGAGCGCCAACAGGTTGGTTTGTTCGGCAATCGCGCGGATCACGTCCAGCACCTTGCCGATGTCACGGCCCTGGGTGGCCAGGCCTTCGATCATCGCTGCGGTGTTTTGGACGTCCTGGGTCATGGTCTGGATCGCCCCGACGGTTTCCACCACCCGGTCGCGGCCTTCGCGCGCGGCCTGGTTGGACTGGTTGGAAGCCTCGGAGGTGGACACTGCATTGCGCGCCACTTCCTCCACCGCAGCGGTCATCTCGTTGACCGCCGTGGCGGCCTGGTCGATTTCATTGTTCTGCTGTTGCAGGCCCCGGGACGCTTCCTCGGTCACGTTGCTCAACTCTTCAGCCGCCGAGGCCAGCTGCGTGGCCGAACCGGCAATGTGCTGGATGGTCTGGCGCAGGTTGGTTTGCATGCTCGACAAGGCGTTGATCAGGCGCGCGGGTTCATCGTTGCCATTATCTTCAATGACGCTGGTCAGGTTGCCACCTGCGATGGTTTCAGCCACCTGAACAGCTTTACGCAAAGGCGTCACAATGCTGCGGGTCAGCAACCAGGCCAGCAGCACCGTGAGCAGCGCAGCGGTGACCGACACCACGATAATCCCGGTGATGGCGCTGGTGTAGCTCTGCCCTGCGTGGTCGTCGGCTTGCTTGGCGTTGGCGGCATTGATCGCGATCAGCTTGTTCAACTGCTCGCCCATCTGGTCAGTACCTTCCTTGACACGGGTATTGATCAGGGCGCGCATCTCCTCGACGTTGCCTTGCTTGGACAACGTCAGCATGTCTGCCTGGGCCTTGAAGTAGTTATCCAGGGTGCTGACAAACGTCTTGTACAACGCCGCTTCCTCGGTACCGGCGGGTAATGCCGCGTAGCCGGCCTGGGCCTTCTTCACCTTGTCGACCAGCACGCCGATGCGCGTTTCGGCTTCCTGCAGGGCGGCGGGCTCGCGGTTGACCAGTACTCTAAATGACAGAATACGCATGCGCAGGACGTTCTCCGTCATCTGGCCCAGGTACGTCACGCTGGGCAGTTGGTTCGCGCTCATGTCCACCGAGGCTTGGCGCATCAACGTCATGCGGTTGGCCGCGAAGCCGCCCAACACCACCACTAACAGGGCGATGAAAGCGAAGCCGAGAGAAGCTCGAGGGGCGATGTTCAAGTGACGGAGTGACATAGGGGGGATCTCGAAATGGAGTGGCGGCTCGCGCCCATGCCACAAAACGACCAGCCAGCGTCAACGCACTGTCTGACCTCGGCCATCACTGTTGTTTTTGATAGGTGGGCCTATAAGCAGTATCGGCAGGAATCGAGGTTTTATGCAGGGTCTTTATAAATATTTTTTTACACTTCTGACGCTGAGCAGTTTCTGGCATCCTGCGCCTCCCTTTTCTGACCCGAGCCATCATTTTGTCTGACGCTCATGCCCCCCGCCCCCGCTATAAATCCGACCTGATCTACGGCCTGGAAGATCGCCCGCATTTCAGCGCGGCGATCTTCGCCGCGTTGCAGCATGTGCTGGCCAGTTTTGTTGGCATCATCACCCCCACCCTGATCGTCGGTGGCGTGCTCGGCCTGGAAAGCGAAGTGCCCTACCTGGTGAGCATGGCGCTGTTTGTGTCGGGGCTCGGCACCTTCGTCCAGGCACGCACGTTCGGCCCCATTGGTTCGGGGCTGCTGTGCCTGCAAGGCACCAGTTTCTCGTTTATCAGCGTGATTCTCAGCGCGGGGTTCATGGTCAAGGCCCGGGGCGGCGGCACCGATGAGATCCTCTCGACGATCTTTGGCATCTGCTTTTTTGCAGCGTTTATCGAAGTGGTGTTCAGCCAGTTCATCGGCAAGCTGCGCAAGCTGATCACCCCGGTGGTGACCGGCACCATCATTACCCTGATGGGCCTGTCACTGATCAAAGTGGCCGTCACCGACATGGCCGGCGGCTTTGGCGCCAGCGACCTGGGCGCGGCGAGCAACATGGGCCTGGCAGCCCTGGTGCTGCTGACCATCGTGGTGCTTAACCGCTTCAATAACCCGTTCCTGCGCCTGGGTTCGATCGTGATCGGCCTGGCCTTGGGTTTTGTGGTGGCCTGGTGCCTGGGGCGCGTCGATATGGCGGCACTGCCCCAGGTGCCGCTGATCAGCGTGCCGGTGCCGTTCAAGTACGGTTTCTCGTTCGACTGGGTGGCGTTTATCCCGGTGGCGGTGATCTTCCTGATTTCGCCCCTGGAAGCGGCCGGTGACCTGACGGCCAACTCGATGATTTCCCAACAGCCGGTCAAGGGCCCGCTGTACATCAAGCGCATCAAGTCAGGCCTGTTGGCCGACGGCCTCAACTCGGCGATGGCCGCGACCTTCAACAGCCTGCCGATGGTGACGTTCGCCCAGAACAACGGCGTGATCCAGTTGACCGGCGTGGCCAGCCGCTACGTGGCGTACTTCATTGCCGGCCTGCTGGTGCTGCTGGGGCTGTTCCCGATGATCGGCGCGGTGCTGCAACTGATGCCCAAGCCGGTGCTGGGCGGCGCGACCCTGATCATGTTCGGCACCGTCGCCGTAGCCGGCATCAAGATCCTCGCCGAAGCCGGGCTGCATCGCCGCAATGTGCTGATCGTGGCGATCTCCCTCGGCATGGGCCTGGGCGTGGCCGCCGTGCCGGAAGTGTTGCGCGACCTGCCCAAGGCGCTGCACAACATCTTCGAATCGCCGATCACCGTGGGCGCGTTCTGTGCAATCCTGCTGAACATTTTCCTGCCGGAAGAGTTCATAGAGCTGGAAGAAGATGAATTTGATCCGGAGTCCTCTACCCTCAAAGTGATGCAGGACCCGGACGTCACGAAATAGGAGCACCCTTTGTATGCGCAAGCTCATGGTTCTATCGCTGTTGCTGCTGAGCTTGAGCGCCTGCGCGCTGTTCCCCAACCGCGACCCGGTGAATATCAATGTGGTGGGCATCGAGCCGCTGCAAAGCCAGGACCTGGAAGTGCGCTTCGCCGTGAAGCTGCGGGTGCAGAACCCCAATGAAACGGCGATCGACTACAACGGCGTGGCCCTGGACCTGGAGGTCAACGGCCGGCCGCTGGCGTCGGGAGTGAGTGACCAGAGCGGAAGCATCCCACGTTTTTCCGAGACCGTGCTGGTGGTGCCGGTGAGTGTTTCGGCGTTTTCCGTGCTGCGCCAGACCTTGGGCCTGAGCCAGACCCAGAGCTTGAACAACCTGCCCTATGTGCTGCGGGGCAAACTGGCGGGTGGGCTGTTCGGCACGATGCGCTTTGTGGACCGCGGCACGCTGGACTTGCCGAATACCGCGACCTGGTAATGACACCGTGCAACCGACACTCTTTACCGAACGCCTGATCCTGCGCCCGCTGACCCTGGACGATGCCGAAGGGATCCAGCAGCAATTTCCGCACTGGGACGTGGTGCGTTACCTCAACGCCCTGGTGCCATGGCCCTACCCGGCCGACGGCGCGCGCACCTACCTGGAGCACATCGCCCTACCCGCCATGGCCCGTGGCGAGGAATGGCATTGGTCGCTGCGCCTTAAAAGCGCACCTGAACAGTTGATTGGTAACGTCAGCCTGATGGACGAGCAGGATAACAACCGCGGGTTCTGGCTAGGGCCGCAATGGCAGGGGCAAGGTTTGATGTCCGAAGCCAGCGCGGCGGTGACCGACTACTGGTTCGGCGTGCTCAAGCGCCCCGTGCTGCGAGTGCCCAAGGCCGCACCCAACCTGGGCTCACGGCGAATTTCCGAGCGTACGGGCATGCGTTTGATCAGGACGGATGAAGGTGAGTTTGTGGCAGGGACTTTCCTGCGGGATATCTGGGAAATGACCCGCGAGGAATGGCTGGAAAACCAGTCGCCCAAACGCTGAGGGCCACCTCCCACAGTTCGATCGTGGTTCAGTCGGTGATATAGCGCACGCCTGGCTTGGCGCGCTCATCCACCACCAGTTCGAACACATCCGGCCGGGCGTAATGCCCCACCACGTCATAGTCGTACCGCGCGCGCACCAGGTCATCGGTGTTGATCTGCGCGGTCAACAACCCCACCTCACCCAGCAACGGCCCAGCCAGGATGTCGCCCATGGGGCCGACAATCACGCTGCCGCCGGCGATCAACGGGCGTTCCGAAGGCCAGTTGGTGACCTCGATGCCCAGCGCCTGAGGCGAGGCCTGCACCTGGCAGGCACTGACCACAAAGCAGCGCCCCTCATGCGCCACATGGCGCATGCTCACCTGCCACATCTCGCGCTCATCCACCGTCGGCGCGCACCACACCTCGACGCCCTTGGCGTACATCGCAGTGCGCAGCAGCGGCATCATGTTTTCCCAGCACACCGCGCCGCCGATACGCCCTACCGCCGCGTCGATCACCGGCAAGGTCGAGCCGTCACCCTTGCCCCAGATCAGCCGTTCGGTGCCGGTGGGCATCAGTTTGCGGTGCTTGGCCACCAGGCCGCCCGACGGTTCGAAATACAGCACGGTGCAATACAGGCTGCTGCCACTGCGCTCGATCACGCCCAGCACCAGGCTGGCGCCGGTACGTGCCGACAAGCCGGCCAGGGCCTCGGTCTCGGCGCCCGGCACATCGATGGCGTTGGCAAAATAGCGGGCAAAGGCTTCGCGGCCTTCGGGCAGGCGATAGCCCAATTGGGTGCCAAAACCTTCACCCTTGGGATAGCCGCCTAGCAGCGCTTCGGGCATCACCACCAATTGCGCGCCGCTGCGCAGGATCTCGTGTTCATAGGCGAGAATTTGCGCCAGGGTGTCGGCCTTGCCGCCAGGCAGGGAACCGATTTGCAGGGCCGCCACAGTGGAAACTGGCATCACGATCACTCCAAATAAAGGGGGGTTGCCCATTCTCTCGCCAGGCTCGATCATGAATAAAGCCCACCTCAGTGCTGAATGATATGAGCCAAATGAATATCGCCCACGTTGATCTGAACCTGCTGAAAACCTTCGAAGCCCTGCACGATGAGTCCAGCGCCAGCCGCGCGGCGTTGCGCCTGGGTGTTACACAGTCGGCCATCAGTGCAGGCTTGCGCCGTTTACGCGACGTCTATGGCGACCAACTGTTTGTGCGCACCGGCCGTGGCCTGGCGCCCACGCTGCGGGCCAACCAGTTGAAACCGGTGATCAGCGAGGCGCTGGAGCGCTGTCGGCAAAGCCTGGCGATGGTCAATCCAGACAACCCGAACTATCAAGGCCGCTCGGTGGTGGTGGGCCTATCCGACGACTTCGAGATTGCCTATGGCCGCCGACTGATGGACGCCATCGCACAACGTCTGCCGAAGCTGCGGGTGATTTTCCGCCAAACCCACAGCCAGATCGTTGCCGGAGCTCTGCTCGACCGCACCCTGGACCTGGCGATTACGGCGGGCGGTTTTGCGCAAAGCCGGTTGAGTCGGCAGGTATTGGGAGGGGGGGATTATCGCTGCGTCGTGGACCCTCGCAGCTTGGCGTCGGGCCAGGAAAGCCTCAGCCTGGATGAATTTGTCACCCGCGAGCATGTGCTGGTGTCGTCGGGCGGTTTTATCGGCATTACAGACGAAGGGTTGGCGGCGCAGGGGCTGAGCCGCCAGGTGTGCGCCTCGACCAGTCATTTTGCCGCGCTGCCGTTTCTGCTCAAGGGCAGCCAGGCGGTGGCGACCATTCCCGGGCATGCGGCGCAGGCCATCGCCGAGATGACCGGCCTGCGTGTACTGCCCTGCCCGCTGGCGCTGCCGCGCTACCCGGTGGAGCTGGGTTGGCGAACCCAGGCCCAGCTCGACCCGATGTTACTTAAAGTCCGCGAGGCGATTGCCGCCAGCTTTACTTCGCCGCCGCCATCAGTTTGTTGACTTCACTGCGCACCATGTTGGAAAACTCCGGTGGCGACATGCCGTCGAGTTCGGCGCGGACCCATTCGGACCACTTGCCCTTGCGCTTGGCGCGCTCACCGAACAACCGTGCGGCTTCGCCCTTGGCCTTGCCCAGGTTGGTTTGCCACAGGTCGTAGAGGCGGGACTTTTCATCTTCCAGCTCGGCGCGTTCGGCGAGGGTCTTGTTGGCGAGATTGAAGCTCATGTCAAAATTCCTGCTGCACAAATAGACGACATCTTACACTGTAGGTCGAATTTTCCAGATTTGGATTTCGCTCGCCAGTGCTGACCCGACAAAAAACTGCAACTTTTGCCGCCGCCCGGCACTCCATTGTTCACTGTCACATTCACCTGCAAGGAGTCACACCCATGGCCCGCAAAACTGCCGCCCAAGCTGTTGAAGATCAAATCAAGGATCAAGCATTCAGTGAACTGACGGCCCTGATCGAAGAATCGGACAAGCTGCTCAAAAGCAGCGCTGCCCTGGTGGGCGAAGAAGGCGAAACCCTGCGCGAACAGGTCGCCATCAAACTCAAGCAGGCATTGGATTCGGTATCCAACGTGCGCGAGCGCAGCAAGCCGGTGGTCAATGCCACCGAAACCTACATCGGCGGCCATCCATGGCAGACCGTGGCTATCTCCGCGGGCTTTGGCCTGGTGGTTGGCCTGCTGCTGGGTCGCCGTAACTGACACCTTCCGTATAGCTCCATGCGTACGCAGCTGCCGAGTGCAAGCGAGGCAGCTGCGTATTTGCGCGGAGCGGGATAAGACAGCATCTACGTAGCCCAGTCTCGCAGCTGGTTCAATGCTTCCAGATCCACCTCCACCCCCTCCTCCAACGACTTCGCCCGCGTGCGATGACGTCGATCCCCCGGCAAGCGCCGCAACCCTGCCGCATGCATCTGCCGCACCAACTCCTGGCTGCGCTCGGCGAAGCTTTGCCCGGCGGTTTTGCTCGGGTCGATCACAATCAGCAGTTGGCCGGTCCAGGGCGTGCGCGCGCCAGGATGGTCGGCCCAGTTGAACTCGAAAGAGAAGTTGCCGCCCGTCAGGGCCGCCGCCAGCAACTCGACCATCATCGACAACGCCGAGCCCTTGTGCCCGCCAAACGGCAGCAACGCACCGCCCTCCAGCACGGCCTTGGGGTCGGTGGTGGGTTGGCCGAGGCTGTCGACACCCATGCCCGGCGGCAGGCGCTCGCCTTTGCGCGCAGCGATTTGCACGTCTCCGTGGGCAATGGCGCTGGTGGCCAGGTCGAAAACAATAGGGGCGCCATCGGCACGCGGCGCCGCGAAGGCAATGGGGTTGGTACCGAACAACGGGCGGTCGGCGCCATGGGGCACGACGCAGGTCATGCTATTGACCACGCTCAGCGCCACCAACCCCTCCTCGGCGAAAGGTTCGACATCGGGCCACAACGCGGCGAAGTGATGGGAATTGTGGATCGCCAGCAGCGCGATGCCGGCACTGCGTGCCTTGGCCACCAGCAACGGACGCGCGGCCTCAAGGGCCGGCTGGGCGAAGCCATTGCCGGCATCCACCCGCACGAAACCCGACGCGACATCCGTGACCACCGGTGTAGCCTTGCCGTCGACCCAGCCACTGGCCAGTGTGCTGAGGTAACCGGGGATACGAAAAATGCCATGGCTATGGGCACCGTCGCGCTCTGCACTGGCGCAATTGCGTGCCAGGATCGCGGCAACTTCCGGCGACGTGCCGTGCTTCACAAACACGGCGTGGAGCAAGCCCACCAGGTCGTTGAAACCGATGAGCGCTGTAGCGTTTTCAACTATCGGGGACTGGGCAGACATCTGTAGCTCCGATTTTATAATTGGAAGAGACAACAAGAATCCAGACCGTTGATTAAACAACGGCCCATGTGCCTGCTGTCAACGGACGCTTGAAGCCGGGTCCAGTTATCTACCGCCACACACGCCGCGGCGCCGCCTACCCTGGTCTCCATTCCCCTTTGTTGAACGGAGAGCACACCTTGGCGACCATCACCCCGCCGTATTTTTTCGATGAGTTCCTACTGCCAACCCGACGCAAGCAACCCACGCCACGGGAACATGCACTGGGGTTCACAGTCAAGGACCTCGATTGGCTGCATACGCTGTACTACGCCACTCATACGGCACGTACGGACCTGACCCTACAGCGCTACCCGATGCGGGTGGAAAGACTGTTGATCAACGCACCGGG
Source organism: Pseudomonas sp. BIGb0381 (assembly GCF_024809815.1). NCBI lineage: Bacteria > Pseudomonadati > Pseudomonadota > Gammaproteobacteria > Pseudomonadales > Pseudomonadaceae > Pseudomonas > Pseudomonas sp. BIGb0381. Next base: position 298,911 of record NZ_JANUEN010000004.1, on the reverse strand, counting down.
CCAAGCCGCCCTCCCGATGGGCGGCGCCTTCATGATGAGCCCGACCCCGGACGACAACAAAGCCGTGCTGTACACCCCGTATGGCGGGCTGGAGTTATTCGAGAGCCGCACCGACCTGCTAAGTGAAGTGCAGGAGCGTTTGAAGCAACCGAGCTCGCGCACCGACCTGCTGCAATTTCTGTCGATTGCCGAGCGTGACGCATTGCCGGTGACGGTGCACCTGACGGTGACGGCGAGCGTCATCGAAGGCGCCGTGATGGAAGACCAGAAGAACACCGTCCTGGCCTGTCAGCAAAAAAATGCAGTGGCCCTGCTTGATGAGCTGCGCAAATTTCCCAGCCTCAATGGGATGCTCGACACCTTGCTCAGCATCATGGCCCGCACCTATTTCCCCGGCCTGAACCAGGCCGACACTCGGGTGAACTTCTTCAGCCGCGCGTCCGTGGGAGCACACAGCCGCTGGGTCGACTCGCTACCGTTGCGCGACGCGCTGTTACGGTTTTACGTCTCCCATGCCTGGCCCGCGGGCCAGACCCACTCCTTTTTCAACATCGGCCATGACACCCGCGCCTTTACCCAGGCGCAACTGGCCGACGACCTGCAACGCTGGGACAGCGTGGTCGAGCAAACCAGCGGGATTCTTTCAACGCTGTTGAACAGCCTGTTGCAGACCTACTGGAATGAAGACTTCAACGCAGGGCAGTCACGTCGGCAGTTTTGCGCCCGGGTCATGAGTGACAAGTGCCGCACCGACCTGCTGCTCAAGCACCAGGACAGGGTTCTGTCCACCGATGAAAGTCAAAAACTGCGGGCGTTGTTCCTTCCGGACCACGCTTCGCGTATGGCCTTCGCCGGCCCGTTGAATATAGAAAAAGTGCGGGTTCACGCACCTTTTCAACACTACGTCGAACTGGGCGGCACCCTGATGATCAGCAATGCCCAGGCGTATCTGTATACCCAATCGCGTGGCTTGCAGGTGCTCGAGAACCTGAATGACCTCAAGGACATCCTACTGACCATGCTCAAAACCGCCGGGCATGAAGATGAGCTGCTCAATTTCCTGTCGCTGGACGAGCGCAGTGTGTTTATCGGCATGGATCACATTGAGGTGACCGGGAACCCTGTCGCTGGCGATCTATTTCTCGAAATGGTTGAGGACATTCTCGCCAAGCAGTTCGACAACCTGGAGTACGCGCTGGGGCTTTTTCGGCGCAGCGCGGGGGAGATCGACCTGGACGCGCTGCTCGACAGTGCCCTGGACGTACGCACCATGCTCGACAGCCGCTTGATGGCGTTGGAAACGGGCGGCCGCTGGAGCGTCCACCCCATTACCCTTGGCAATGGCCGCCCGTCCACGGTGCATGCCGAAAAGGCCAAGGCACACCTGCAGCGCCTGCAAGCCGTCGAGGCGGCCATGGCGCTGGAACGCAGCAAACAGCCGACCTTGCGCGACCTGGCGGCCCATGCGCTGGACGCCGAACTGGCCAAGCGCCGGCTGGACCTGAACGCCGACGATGTCTATATCAATACCTATGCCACACACGCCAGCGATCGCGAAGAGCGCTTGCCCCAACGGTCTTCCAGCATGGTCGAGCACTTTATTGCGCGCCTGGCCAAGCAAGCCATTGCGCTGACGGACTCGTCCCTGAGCGGGTTTTATGGCAGGCGCAGCGCGGGCGTCGCCAACAAGCTGCAAAACCTGACAACTGCTGGCTTCAATGCGGTTATCGAGCAGGTCCTGACCACCTTTGCAGAACGCGACTTGCGTGGGCTGCCACATCTGTTTCTGGACAATAACCGGGCCCACCTCAGCGATGGGATGCTGCAGGGGCTGAGCGGCGAAGCGCGACTGAGGCGGCTGGACAAAAGCTTGTCGCACCCCGGTCTCGCACTGCTGGACAGCGTCCTGCATGCCGACAGCCTGACCCGCCTGACCCGCCGAGGCCTCAACGGCTTCATCCCGGATGCGTTTGGCCTGACCCTCAAGATCGGCACTGACACCACCCCCCAGGCCCTGGCCAACTGCTTTGTGCTGACTGAACGCGGCGGCACAGACCCGGACCATTCAGGGGCGGCACTGTTGTGGACACCCCGTTGCGGCTATGAGGCATTTGCGTCGATCAAGGTGCTGTGCGAAGCCCTGAAACAACGTTTACAAGACCCCTTCGGGCGGTTGCCGCTGATGGAGAATTTGCCGGTTTCCACGCGCGCGCCCCATCAGGCCTGTCAGCTCGCCCCCCTGCGTCGGATCGACGACCACCTGCTGCACAACCGCCAACAGTCCTACAGCGACTTCATGCGTGACGCGATTGAGCATCTACTCTCGATGAAGTTGAGCGCCCGGCGCTTTCAGGACTGCATGGACAGCTTTATCCGCCAGGCACCACCGACCAACCTGCCCAGGGCCATTGCCATCGCGCGCGCCATGGTCCAGCAGCAAGCACTGCCTGTGTGGCTGGGCATGGCACTGCCCCATGAACAGATCCTGCAGGCCGAATTGCTCGAGCAGTATCGCGTCAACAGCGCGGACGAGCGTGACTACCTGCACGGCATCACGCCCATGCGCGAACTGGCCAAACGCACCCTTTCGACCCTGCTCGATGCGCGTTTTGCCGGGCAAATCGTCAACCCGGACACCGTTCTGATTCCCGGCCGTATCGACCTGGAGGGGCACGCTGAAACCCTGACGGATTTCGCCCTGCGACACCTGCCTGATCTACGCGCCGAAGACATCCGGCCACAATCGCGCACAGCGACGCCTTTGCCTGCCGCACTGGACGGCAATGCGGTGGTGCAACTGGTTCGCCAACTGGACTTGAAAAGCCTTTACCAGACACGGCTAACCACGCGCCTCAAAGGTCAGACCGAAGACGCCCGTGAGCGCCGCCAATTGTTCTGCCGGCAGTTGCCCTGGCAATTGCTGCAATACGCTCATGAACAAACACTGCAGGAGCGGCTATCCGCATCAGCCTGGAGCTTCGTCCAGCAAGTATTCGACATGCCAGATGCCGTGGCGCGTGCCGCCGTGGCTGGCGCGACGGCGATCATACGGCCCCTTGAACTGATCGCCACTGCGGGCGCAGCCCAGGTCAAGGCACTGGGCTGCTACCTGATCGGTCCCAAAGCGGGCGCGTCCGGCCCCCTGATCCTGTATGCGCCCTACAGTCCCAAGCATTTATTAAAGGAGTACGCCAATGAGGCGGCGCTACTCAATGAGTTCACCACCGCCGGTGCGCTGCAGGACTGGGTAATCGGCCGGATGCCAGCCCCTCATCAGGCCACTTACCGCAATTTGCTGGGCCAACGCTGGAGCCAGGGGCACTCGGAAATCCAACTCGGCGCCTCGCCCATTACCGGCAACCTGTTGAGCCAGCTGTTTGAGGACAACCTCGAGATGCTGCTTCAGATGTTGGCCAGTCAGTTCTCTCCGTCGGGCAAGGTGCAGTGGAACGCAGCCACCAGCCTGTTCACCGAAGATATCCCTAAAGGATTGCAGTTCATGGCCGGCAAACTGGCGTACCCGCTGGCCGTGTGGCGCAGCCACAAACTGTTCCTGGCCTCGGCTGAAGACCTGCAGCGACACCGCTGGCAACACGCGCTCAAAACCTTTATCGGCGGTGTGGCCGAGCTGGCCTCCTTGCGCAAGGAGCTGGACAAACTCCTGCCGCAGACCGCCTCAACCGAGGAGCAAGTTCCGCTGGAGCAATGGCTGCAAGCCCCTGCGCCGGCCGCCGCCACACTGGCCGACCTGGACCTGACCGCCCCTGCCCGCACCCGATTGCAAGCCTTTGAAAACCACGCAATTGCCTTGAAGGATCTGGAGCAAGACGCACAGAGCCGCCTGTACAGCGACAAGACTGGCAGCGGTCATTTCGTGCCGTTGGCAGGCAAGGTGTACCCGGTGAAAAAAGCCGGTGAACACTGGCGCGTAAGCAATGACGAACTGCATGGCCCTTATGTGCAACGCAATGCCCAAGGCGCATGGACGCTGGACCTCGGCCGGCACCACCCGCGCTACGGCAAAACCTTGAGTCGCTACGCAGGCAGGGCCAAAACCCGGGCAGGCGAACGGGACACCATCAATATCGAAGCCGTAGGCATGCGGGAAATTGCCGCGTTATCCAGTTGGAAAGCCCAGTGCATTGATGAAGCACTCAATGTTGCGACGTACTATGCGGTCACCTGCAAGCGCAACCTCCTGCACTTTGCCACACACCTGAAGCCCAACAGCCGGCCGGGGCGGTTTTTCAGTGAGTTGTTCGGGGTTGTCACACTGACGTCCGATCAGGTGCAACGAGTCGAGCGGCGCGTCGACGAGGTGCTCGATGAATTGACCAATCACACCCTGATCAGCCCGGACTCTCGGCGGTTTGTCAGCGGCACGCGCCGCTACAGCCAACAGGATACATTTGCCTTTGTGCTGCCCGATGATGCGGAGCAGAAGATCTACTTGCTGGACCGTTTTTTTGATCCGCACATGGATATCTACCAAAACCGATTGAACACCCCATTCAACCTCTCGGCCCATGCACGGGCAACGGTGTTGATTCATGAAATCACGCACATCAAGTCCTTGACCGAAGACCTGGCGTATCTGGACACCATGCGACCGTTCCATGACCTGATTAACGTAAAGATTCACGGCGCCCAGCTGATGCAGACCGACCTTGGCAACTTGCGTGATACCGCACTGTCGACCCTGACGCCCGCCACCCTGTTGTTCAAGACATGGGACGAGTTCACCCAGGAATGGGAGGACTTCGGCAGCAGCCGCGTGACGTCGGATCTGAAGGATAAAGTCCTCAGCACCACCGGCTGCCGGACCCTCGATGACGCACGGTCAATGTTCATGAGCAACGCCGACAAGCGTATCGACACGATTCTGGCCAATGCCGATTCCGTCACTTACCTGATCAGTCAACTCGGCCGGGAACTGGATGCGGGAGCCTGAACAGGCTCCCGGCGGGTCTATCAGTCTTTCTGGTCACGCAGGATATTGCCCGAAGCCCCATCGATGCGCGCTTCATACACGGTGCCGTCAGACTTGCGGCCTTTGACTTCCCAATAGCCGTTGTCATCGGCTTCGGCTGCATAGACTTCGATGTAGCCGGCCTTGGTCTTCGCCACTTCAATCGCCTTTTCAATGGTGATCCAGCCCGCACCGGGCTTATCGGCCAGAGCGGCGCCTGCACTGAGCAGCGCGGTGGTTGCACACAGGGCGACTAAGGTTTTCTTCAGCATATTCGTACTCCATTGTGGGAATGTCCTGAATTTTTTAGGTCGCGCCAAACAAGAATAAGTTCCAATTGATGTGCAATCGCCATGACGCCTGTTCTCGCGGTCCACCTCAGGAGGTTAGAATGTGCGAAATCAGGATGAGTTAATGAGCGAAAAGTCCCTTTCAGAAGCCGAATATGACGCCATCACCGACGCCGCCGCGCATTGGTGCATGCGCCTGCACGCAAGTGATTGCACCCCAGGTGAGCGTCAGGCTTTTGCGCAATGGCATGATTCCCACCCGCTGCACGCCTTTGAATACGCAGCGATGCTGGAAATCTGGGACGTCGCCGACCACCTGCCCCGCCACGAAACCCCGGCGTTGGTGGTGCCCTTCAAGAAGCCACGCAGCCGCTTGCGCACCTACGCGGTAGCGGCGGCGATCTGCCTGACCGTCTTGCCTCTGGTCGCGTTTACAGGCTGGGAAGCCGGCTGGTTGCCGAGTTCCTATGAACGTTTCCAGGCCGCCAATGGCTTGCGCCAGGTCACCTTGGGCGATGGCAGCGAGGTGGAGCTCAACCTGGGCACCGAACTGGTCTACAGCAACTACAAGGATCAGCGCCGCGTCACGCTGAAAAAGGGCGAGGCGTTCTTCAAGGTCAGCCATGACAGCGCACATCCGTTTATCGTGCACGCAGGCTCAGGCCAGGTGCGCGTCACGGGCACCCGGTTCAACGTCTGGAAGTATGAAGACCAGGTGCGAGTGATGTTGCTCGAAGGCTCGGTGCAGATTGCCAGCGACCAGGTACACGGCAGCGTGCCCCTGACGCCGGGCATGCAGGCCAGCTATCAACAAGGCGATGCAACGCCGCGCGTACGCGCAATGAGCCCCAATGACACCGCCCTGGCCTGGCGCCAGGGCAAGCTGGTGCTCGACAATCTGGCCTTGGTCGATGCGTTGCCGTTGATCAACCGCTACCTGAACAAACCGGTGATGCTGGCGGACGCCAACACCGGGACGATTCGGATCGGCGGCATCTACAACATCACCGAGGTCAACAACCTCATCCCCTCGTTGCCCAAGGTTCTGCCGGTCTACCTGACCCAAAACCAGGATGGCAACCCCGTCATCAATTCCATCCCGCGTAAATCCCCCAAAGGCTGAACGCTGGCCACAAGCCTGGGCGCGTTTGCGCCCGAAGTGTCCATTTTTGAAACACTCGACTCCTCTGGACCGCCCGCACTGGGCGGAGTCATCGTTTTGTCATGCACAGTGTTACAGCGCTGATACAGCGGGGTGAATCGTTTGTGGTATGGCGGTGTGCACATGGCCGAACACAAGCTGTATCAGCGATGAAACAGCACTGACATCACTTTGCCCACAAATAATTCCAACTCATTGAATAACAATAAAAAATAAAAAGCGGCACGGCTTCTGCTCTATCCCTTACAGCGCTGTTTAGGGTCAGCGCGAAGAACAGGGAATGCCGCCGTGATTACACTCACTCAAGGTCCAATGAACGTACTGCTGATCAGCTGTGTACTCAGCGTCGGCATCAGTGTTCCAAGCTTTGCAGGTGACGGCGTGATCGTGACGGGGCGCAATGTACAGGCTCATATGTACGGCCGCGCCGCCTTCGGTAAAGACCCCTACCCCTCGACTGCCAACGCCAATCCCAGCCGGGAAATCATCGGTGCCACTGGCGAGCTCAGTGACATGGATATCGGCAGCGTCAGCAGCGGCTCAAGCATCGTCCGCGCAGTTCAGACCAACGGCACCTTGACCGGCCTGCATGCCACACAAAGCAGCATGTCCACCCTGGGGGCCGGCTCTGCCGCCGGCCACGGTGCGGGCAGCAGCATGGGCGGGCAGATCAGCGACTCGATCCAGCGCGGCATGGCGCCACTGAACAACATCGGCAGCATGCTGGGGGGCAAATAATGAATCGCTCCCTGCTCGTTCTCGCCCTGTTGGCCAGCGCCCCGGTATTTGCCGACGACACGGCAGTGATCAACAACAGCGGCCAACAATACGAGGGTGTCGTGTCGATCAACCAGGCGGCCGGCAACCAGCAACAAATGTCCAACAGCCGCGCCATCGCGCTCGGTGGCCAGGCCACCAACGTCAACATCCAGCGCCTCGACGGCAGTGTCGACCCGTCCCTGAATGCCAAGGCGGCGATCCAGGGCAGCTCTTTTACCAATGGCAACGGTGTACTGGGCATCAACCAGTCGGCCGGCGCCAATAACCAAACAATCAATGCCGTGCGGATCAGCATCAACCCTGGCCCGCAAAGCATTGATGACAGCGTCCTGTTGCAACAGAACACCACGACGCTGGCAACCGACTCAGGGCTCACCCCCACCACTGGCAGCCGCCTTGTCGTTACAAGCGACCAGGCCTTCACAGGCAGCCGAGGAGTGATTCAGGTGAACCAGAGTGCAGGGGTGGGGAACCGAGTGGCTAACACCCTGGGCATCACTATCAAGTAAACGCTTGGTAGCACTCGTTAGACCGTACCAACACTTAACCAACTAATTAGAAGCAAGGAGAAACACCATGAAACCTCAAATGGCTCTGAAACCACTGGTTTTCGCTCTGGCTGCACTCATGGCTGCTGCTGCTCAAGCAAATGGTGGTGGCTGGCACCCTGCGCCTCAACCAACCGGGGTTGTTGCCTCTGTCGTGACCGATGTACAAAACAGCGTCGGCAACAAGTTTGACGACACCAAGACCGAAAACAATGCCTCTGCCGATGACTCGGTAAACGGCAACAGCGGCAACACCGGTGTTAACGTCCAGTCGGGCAGCGGTAACCAGGCAGACAACTCCGGCGCCATCTCCAGTGCCAAAGGTGACTTTGCAACCGTATTCGCTGTCGTCGATGTCAATCAAAACAGCGGGCTGAACAACTTCGTCAACAAAGGCACCCAAAACAACGCCTCGTTGGATGGCTCGGCTAACGGTAACTCCGGCAACCTGGGTTACAACGGCCAGGCCGGTCAAGGCAACCAGGGTAAAAACAACCTGGCAATCACCACGGCTGATGGCAAAAACATCGCAGCGGCCGCGAACACCGAGCAAAACTCGCTCGCCAACAGCTACCTGAACGCTGCCGCTACCAGCTACGGGTATGGTCATGGCAGCAAAGCCCAATACGTGTCCAACAACTCCAGCCTCGACAACTCGGTTAACCGCAACTCCGGCAACGTAGGTGTGAACCTGCAGTCCGGCTCGGGCAACCAAGGCAGTAACAGCCTGTCGATCGGTCAAGGTTGCAGCGTCTGCGCCAGCGGCGTGCGCTTCTGATCCAACGGGGCCTTGGCAACAAGGCCCTTTTTTATTCCAGTGTCCAGCAGGTCACATGATCATGCGCCTCGCGACCCTCACCCTCCTGATGCTGCTCACCGGCCCGACCTGGGCAGGCACCATGGCGATCTCCGCCCTGCCTGGCGGTACAGTAATCTACAAGAAGGTCGAGAGTATTCGTGAGCGCCGGTTCGCCAACCTGGTGGAACAGAAAACCGATTTCAGCTGCGGTGCTGCGGCACTCGCCACCATCCTGCGCCAGGGTTATTGGCTGGACGTAGACGAAGATCACGTCATCAAAGGCATGCTGGTCAATGCAGACCAGGACCTGGTACGTACCCAGGGGTTTTCCATGCTGGACATGAAGCGCTACCTCGAAAGCATCGGCATGCGTGCCCGGGGCTACAAAATCGCGCCAGAAACACTGGTCACCGTAAAGATCCCCGTGGTGGTCCTGCTGGAAATTCGTGGCTACAAGCACTTCGTGGTGATGCAGCGCGCCGACAAGGACTGGGTCTATATCGGCGACCCTGTACTGGGCCATAAGCGCTATTCGCATGACGACTTCGTCAAGGGCTGGAACGGCATCGTCTTCGCCGTGCTGGGTGAAGGTTATGACAAGGCCAATGCCCTGCTCGACCCGCCCACACCGCTGACCGCCAAAAACCAGATGAATGAATTCAGGCCCGTAGGCGATGCCGAGCTGATGGATTTCGGTTTTATCCAGAGCGACTTCTTCTAAGAAGCGCAATAAGGGGCAGGACGCTCCAGGAGCAGCAGATGAACACTTCCCGTTGGCTGACGGTCTTGTGTCTGGCAGCCTCAATGCCCGCTTATGCTTCGTCGGGGTTCAAACCCATCGAACTCAAGGACTCGGAAATGGCCGACCTGCGCGGCCGTTACGTGATGCCCGGGCGAATCATCAGCTTCGGCATTGTCATGAGCAGCACCTGGACCAATGCCGTGGGTGACAGCATCACCGGCAAGGCCAGTATGCAGGTCGACTCGTCGACCATTACCCCGCAATTCTACGTACAAACCACTGGCTCGACCGGCAACGGCACGAACCCGAACACCGGCACCGGCACGGTAACCGGTGGCGCCGGCCTGGGCAGCGGCCAGGGCGTGACGCAGAGCGTGCGTACCGCCGGCGATGGCAACACCGCTTATAACAATGTGGGCATCACCGTCGAAAACGGTTTTGCACCCTCCAACATCGTGCAATCGGGGCAAGTGCTGGTCGCCGGAGGTACGGTGACCGGTGACAGCGCGGCAGGCCGCGTGAGCGTGTCGGCCAACAACGGTGGCTTGCAGATGGCGATCCAGGCCAACCACAACCAAGGCAACAGCCTGCAGCAGATCGGTGGCGGGAATGTGCTGCAAGGCACGGTCCTAACCGGCAACACTAACTTCGTCAACAACATGACCCAACTCAACGTAGTGATGAACAACAACGGTTTGAACAACGGCGCCTTAAATTGCAACTTGGATCAACTCAAAGCCCTACGCACGCTCGGTTATTGAACTACGCTGACCGTCGACACTTACGCATTAGATAAAGGACGGCTTATTTCATGCATCGATCGTTATCGCTCCGTGCTGTGATCTGTTTAAGTACGCTCTTGCCCGCATCTGTTCTGTATGCAGCGCCAGATAGCGACATCGAAACCCTCAAACAGGAACTTCTGGAACTCAAGCAGCGATACGAAGTGCAGCAAAAAGCTCTGGCCGTCCTGGAGCAGCGTGTGCGTCAGGTCGAAGACCAACCGGCCACCCCGGCTCCCAAACGCCTGGCCAAGTCCCCGGCAGACTTTCAAAAAGCCAAAGGCACCACCGTCGCGGGCACGGGTGCCACAGCAGCATCCGGTGGCGCAGGAGGGGGTGGCGGCAGTTCCTACGGCCAGTCCCTCAAGGATGACTCCGCGCCGGCGCAAAGCGTCAGTAACCTCTATAACGAAGCCAGCGGCTTTTTCGGCAATGGCAAGTTCAGCTTCGAAACCGGCGTCACCTATGCCCGTTACGACGCCCGCCAGTTGACCCTCAACGGGTTCCTGGCGCTGGACTCGATTTTCCTCGGCAACATCAACCTGGACCGGATCAAGTCCGATAACTGGACCCTGGACCTGACCGGGCGCTACAACCTCGATAACCGCTGGCAGTTCGACGTGAACGTGCCGGTGGTGTACCGCGAGTCGACTTACCAGTCTGCCGGCGCCGGCAACAACGGCACCGCGACGTCGGAACAGTCGGTCACCCGCGATCCGACCATCGGCGACGTCAACTTCGGCGTGGCCTACAAGTTCCTCGACGAAACCCCCACCCTGCCGGATGCCGTGGTATCGGTGCGGGTCAAGGCCCCTACGGGTAAAGAACCGTTTGGTATCAAGCTGATCAATACACCCGGCAACGACAACCTGTTCGTGCCGGAAAGCCTGCCTACGGGCAATGGGGTCTGGTCGATCACGCCGGGGATCTCCCTGGTCAAGACCTTCGACCCTGCCGTGTTGTTTGGTTCGTTGTCCTACACCCATAACTTCGAAGAATCGTTTGATGACATCAGCAGTGACGTCAACCAGAAGGTCGGCGGCAAGGTCAGCCTGGGCGACAGTTTCCAGTTCGGTGTCGGCGTGGCCTTCGCCCTCAACGAGAAGATGAGTATGTCGTTCTCGGTGTCCGACCTGGTGCAGCGCAAGAGCAGGCTCAAGCCCAACGGCGGCGACTGGCAATCGGTGGTGTCCAGCGATGCCAACGCCGGCTATTTCAACGTGGGGATGACCATTGCGGCGTCGGATAACCTGACGATCGTGCCGAACCTTGCAATCGGCATGACGGATGATGCGCCGGACTTTACGTTCAGCCTGAAATTCCCGTATTACTTCTGATTAACTTGACGCAACATCCATAAGGAAAAGCCCCGCAACGATAAGGGTCGTTGCGGGGCTTTTCGGTTTACCCGCCCTAGCGGATCTGGTGCTTGTGCAACAACCGGTAGAACGTCGGCCGGGAAATGCCCAGCACGCGGGCCGCGACACTCAGGTTGTCGCTGTGCCGGTTAAGCACATCGCACAGCGCCTGGCGTTCGGCGCGGTGCTTGTAGTCTTCCAGTGTAGCCATGGGGGGCGAAATTGCCTGTTCGCCCACCAATCCCAGATCGGCGGCTTCGATCTGGCGCCCTTCGGCGAGTACCAGGCCGCGGCGCACGCGGTTGGCCAACTCGCGGACGTTGCCCGGCCACAGGTGCTGCCCCATGGCCACCAAGGCGTCTTCGCTGAAACTGCGGGGGCGTCGACCGGTTTCCTGGCTGTAGAAGCGCGAAAAGTGGTTGGCCAACATCGCCACATCACCATGGCGATCGCGCAAAGGCGCGGTGACCACCTGCAGCACATTGAGCCGGTAGTACAAGTCTTCACGAAAAGAGCCCTTGGCGACAGCCGCTTCGAGGTCGACGTGGGTGGCCGCCAGCACTCGCACATCGACCGGAATGGGCTGGCTGCCGCCGACCCGCTCGACCTGCTTTTCCTGGAGAAAGCGCAGCAGGTTGGCCTGCAGCTCCATGGGCAAATCGCCGATTTCATCGAGGAACAGTGTGCCGCCATGGGCCGCTTCAATGCGCCCGACCTTGCGCTGATGGGCACCGGTAAACGCGCCCTTCTCATGGCCGAACAGTTCGGATTGGATCAGGTGTTCGGGAATGGCGCCGCAGTTGATCGCGACAAAGGGCTTGGCATGGCGCTGGGACTGGCGGTGCAGGGTCTTGGCCACCAACTCCTTGCCGGTGCCGCTGTCGCCACGGATCAACACCGGGGACTCCGTGGGCGCCAGCTTCGACAATAATTTGCGCAGCTCACGAATGGGTCGGCTGTCACCCAGCAGTTCATGCCCTTCATCAACCGGCGTGTGACCCTTGCCGCGCAGGCGCGCCATGCCAAACGCGCGGCCCAGAGTCACCTGCACCCGCGCGACGTCAAATGGCAAGGTATGGAAGTCGAAAAACCACTCGCAGACGAAGTCGCCCACATTTTGCAGGCGCAGCACATCCTGGCTGAGTACGGCGATCCACTCGGTGCCACTGCGGCTGATCAGTTCCTTGACGGCTTCGGGCCGCTCCAGGTGATAGGGCTGCAGGCGCAACAGGCCGACATCGCAGGAGCGCTCTCCCACCGATTGCAGTGCACAGCTGTCCACATCCCACCCCGCCGTACGCAAACCGGGCAGCAAGCCGTGACAGTCGTCACAGGGGTCAACCACGAGCAAACGACGTTGGACGAGGGGCACACCCATGACTGATCCTTGGCGTCAATATTATTAAAGTTATTTAGAAACAATAGTTTGTATTGGCTGTCGATAACCCTAGCAAGATATTGACGCCCGCTTGTATCGTTTTGCTATAAGAGCGGGCAAAAAGCCACTGCTCGGGTTAGAGGGCAGAAAGTTGCGCCATCGCAAAGCTTTCAATCCGCTTTCAAAACAGCCGCTTACATGACGTTAGTCAGGAAAAGTTGAAAATTGTTGCTCTAACATGTGACCCGTACCCCGCCATCGCGCATCAGTACAAGTAACCCGCCGCACGGTCAGCCCAACCGCCGGTACTCACTTGAATGGGCATTTAGAGAGAGACCCACATGAACGCCCCGCTCCGCATCAACGAAGCTCTTTTGATCGCAGACCGTGCTTTCCAGCCCTTTCAATGCGTGGCCTGGCACGATGGCAACGGCGCCCTGAGCCTGAGTGTCATCGACCGCACCAATACCCGTATCGGCAGCAAACAACTGTCGTCGAACACTTATAGCGACCCGGCGCAATTGGAAGACTTGCTGTTGCAAGCCCGCGCCGAGCTCGACAAGGATGGCTACCAGTTGCAGTCCTGGGCCATGCCGAAGTAAATCGCGACCAACTTGCGATCACTGCAAAACAGTGATCGCAAGTTGCGCAATACAACTTAAGACGCTTATCGCGCCGCGAGAATAAACCGTTCGATTGCTTCGGCAGCGCCATCCTCGACATTGCTGCCGGTAACGACACTGGCCTGGCGCTTGACGACCTCTTCCGCCTGCCCCATGGCAATCGACAACCCGGCCACTTGAAACATCGCCGGATCATTGCCCCCGTCACCGATGGCCGCCGTCTGTTCCAGCTGCACCCCAAGGTGCGCCGCCAGCGTCTTCAAAGCCTCGCCCTTGTTGGCCAACATGGCCGTCACATCCAGATAAATCGGCTGCGAACGCGACACTTGGGCCAAGCCCTGGACCTTGGGCTGCAATTGCGCTTCCAACGCCACCAGCAATTGGGCGTTGTTGCTCGCTGCAACGATCTTGTCGATACGATCCAGGTAGGGCTCGAAACTCTCCACCACCACCGGTCCATATCCCAGGCCATGGGCTTCGCGCGGTTCCACCGGCCCTGGCGGGCCGCGGCGCAGCCAGTCACCGTCGGCAAACACCCACGCCTCCACATCCGGCTCGGCCGAGAATAGCGCCAGGGTCACCAGCGCCGCCTCCGCCGGCAGGTGGTGGGCAACCAGGATGCTGCCATCCGGGTTGATCAAGGTGCCGCCGTTGAAGCCCGCCACCGGCATATCGATCCCGAATGTCTCGATCAGATGCAGCATGGCCTTCGGCGGTCGCCCGCTGGCCAGGCTGAAAAACACCCCGGCCTCGCGCAGGGCGCTCACCGCATCGGCGGTGCGCTGGCTCAGGCTGTGATCCGGATGCAGCAAGGTGCCGTCCACGTCGCTGAGGATAAAACGGATGGGATGAATCGCTGCATCACTCATCCTAGCGAGTGCCAGGTGCGGCCATCGCGCGCCAGCAACACATCAGCCGCTGCCGGCCCGTCTTCACCGGCCTTATAGGTCTGGATCCCGTCGTCCTCCTTCCACGCATCCAGAAACGGTTGCACTGCACGCCAGCCGTTCTCGATGTTGTCGGCACGCTGGAACAAGGTCTGGTCACCGGTCATGCAGTCGTAGATCAGGGTTTCGTACCCGGTCGACGGTTGCATCTCGAAGAAGTCCTTGTAGGCAAAACCCAGCTGGATGCTAGCCATGTCGAGGGTTGGCCCGGGCTTTTTCGCCAGCAGGTCGAACCACATGCCTTCATTGGGCTGGATCTGGATTTTCAGGTAGGTGGGCTTGACTTCATCCACCTCGGTGTCGCGGAACTGCGCATAGGGCGCCGGCTTGAAGCAGATCACGATCTCGGTGTCGCGCACGCTCATGCGCTTGCCGGTGCGCAGGTAGAACGGCACCCCGACCCAGCGCCAGTTGTCGATCATCACCTTGAGGGCGACGAAGGTCTCGGTGCTGCTGTCGGGAGCGACGTTGGCTTCTTCGCGGTAGCCGGGCAGTGACTTGCCGGCAATTTCGCCAGCGGTGTATTGCCCGCGCACCGAGTTGGCCCGCGCGTCTTCCAGGGACCACGGGCGTACCGCACCGATGACCTTGGCCTTTTCACCGCGCACCGCATCGGCACCAAAGGCGGCCGGGGGCTCCATGGCCACCATCGCCAGCAGCTGGAACAGGTGGTTGGGCACCATGTCGCGCAGGGTGCCGGTTTTTTCGAAGAAATTGCCTCGCGTCTCCACGCCGACGGTTTCGGCGGCGGTGATTTGCACGTGGTCGATGTAATGGTTGTTCCAGAACGCTTCGAACAGCACGTTGGAGAAACGGCTGATGAGGATGTTCTGCACCGTTTCCTTCCCCAGGTAATGGTCGATGCGATAGATCTGCTTCTCGCTCATCACCTTGAGCAGGCTGGCGTTCAACGCTTCGGCGGTGGCCAGGTCGGAGCCGAAGGGCTTCTCGATCACCACGCGACGGAAACTGTCATCGGTTTCCGTCAGCAGGCCGGCACTGCCCAGGCGCTGCACCACGTCACTGAAGAAGCGCGGTGCAGTGGCCAGGTAGAACACCGCGTTGCCGGTGCCGCTGTCAGCGATCTTCTTGCCGATGTCGGCGTAGGTGCTGTCATCGAGGAAATCGCCCTCGACGTAGCTGATGCCTTTGGCCAGTTGCGCCCACAATGTCGGATCGAGGGCGTTATCCGCATTGCCCTTGATCTTGCTCGCCGCCTCGGTGCGGATAAAGTCCTCGAGTTTCTTGGCGAAGTCGGCATCACTGATGGCGTTGTGATCAACGCCAACGATGCGCAAGCCATCCCCCAGCAAGCCATCACGACGGAGGTTGTACAGCGCCGGCATGAGCAGACGTTTGACCAGGTCGCCATGGGCGCCAAACAGAAACAGGGTGGTGGGTGGAGCAGGTTCGGCCTTGAGTTTCTTGCCGTTGGCGGTCATTTTTTGGAAGTCTCCACGTGGCCGCCAAAGCCAAAGCGCATGGCAGACAGCATCTTGTCACCGTAGGTGCTCTGCTGGCGCGAGCGGAACCGCGCGAACAACGAAGTGGACAATACCGGCACCGGCACGGCTTGTTCCATGGCGGCTTCGATGGTCCAGCGGCCTTCGCCACTGTCGGCCACGGAACCGGAGTAACCGTCCAGCTTGGGGTCGGTGGCCAGGGCGTCGGCGGTCAGGTCCAGCAACCAGGACGAGACCACGCTGCCACGGCGCCAGACTTCGGCGATATCGGCAACGTTGAGATCGAAGCGCTGGTCTTCGGGCAGGTTTTCCGAGTTCTTGGTCTTGAGGATGTCAAAACCTTCGGCAAACGCCTGCATCATTCCGTACTCGATGCCGTTGTGGATCATCTTGACGAAATGCCCGGAGCCCGCCGGGCCGGCGTGGATGTAGCCCTGCTCGGCACGTTTGTCAGCCGCAGCGGAACGGTCCTTGGTGCGCGGGATATTGCCCAGGCCCGGTGCCAGGCTGGCGAAGATCGGGTCGAGGCGCTGCACAGTCTCGGTGTCGCCGCCGATCATCATGCAGTAGCCACGTTCCAGGCCCCAGACGCCGCCGGAGGTACCGACATCGACATAGTGCAGGCCTTTTTGCGCCAGGGCCTTGCCGCGACGCACGTCATCCTTATAGTTGGTGTTGCCGCCGTCGATGATCACGTCACCGTCTTCCAGCAGCTCACTGAGTTCATTGATGGTGTTTTCGGTGGGGTCGCCTGCCGGCAACATCACCCAGACAGCACGCGGTTTCTGCAGCCCGGCCACCAGGGCCTTCAGGTCGGCAACGCCGGTGGCGCCCTCTTCGCTCAAACCTTTGACAAATGCTTCGTTACGGTCGTAAACAACGGTGGTATGCCCGTTGAGCATCAGGCGCCGTGCAATATTCCCGCCCATGCGGCCTAGTCCGATAATCCCCAGTTGCATGTGCTGATGCTCCTAACTGCTAAAAAATGTGTGACATAGTTTATAGCGCAATGAGGCTAATGAGGGTTAGTCCAGGGCAGAACCGTGTAGTTTCATGGGAAAAAATTGCCATCGTTTCACCATCACACCCCCGAAAGTCACACGACCACCAAAAATAAAAAAGTTCCATTGAAGTGAAAAAGAATTCAGAATTGCTTTCGACTGTTGCCGAGAACCTCGACTCAAGCGTTCTGGCACACCGCGACACACCGGCTATTTGCGAGGTAAGCAATGAGCACAGCACAGATGACCCGTCCTCCACAGACCCTCTACGTCACTATCCGTCGTGATGAGTTGCGCCAGCTGAAAGACGAACGCGAACAGCTGCAGCAGGAAGTCATGCGCCTGCGTGCTCATATCATTCAAGCCCAGCTTGATCAGCCTTCCGGTGTGCAGCCTGCACTCTGCTGAGCCCGTTATTAATTTGTAAGATTACGGCTACATAAATCTCACAAAGTTTTCACATGCCCTTCCCGATACTCCCGCCCCCAAGGGCCACCCCATGCAAGGGTGGCCTCTGTTGCGCGCAGCCCTGCGCGCCAACTGAAAAATTACCGGGTTGGAGCACTGGATGGCGATGTTCGAACGCAGCACCACGTCTGCGAAAGGCTTTGATTGGGCCGGCCTTGGCTGGTTATTCCTGTTTTTCTGGTACTTCTCCGGCATTACCCAACTGCTGATCCAACTCAGCGGCACTTCCGGCTTCAGTGGTTTTCGCCAAGCCTTCTTCATGAGCGCGATATGGCTCGCGCCACTGCTGGTATTCCCCCGGCGTACGCGCTTGCTTGCCGCCCTGATCGGTGTGGTGCTATGGGCCTGTTCCATGGCCAGCCTGGGTTATTTCTTCATCTACCAGCAGGAATTTTCCCAAAGCGTCATCTTCATCATGTTCGAGTCGAACATCTCTGAAGCCGGCGAGTACGCCACCCAATACTTCGCCTGGTGGATCGTGCTGGCGTTCATTGCCCACACCGCCGTGGCTATTTTCCTGTGGACCCGGGTACGCCCGGTGTATTTGCCGCGCGGCCAGGCCCTGGTGGCGGCAACGGCGATCCTGGTGGCCATTATCGGTTACCCGCTGGTCAAGCAGATTGCCCGCAGCGACACCCTGGACGACGCCATCGACCGCTTCGAATCGCGCATCGAACCGGCTGTGCCCTGGCAGATGATCGTTGCCTACCGCCGCTACACCGAACAGCTGGACAACATGCAAGGCATGCTCGACAGCGCCAGCCAGATCCCACCCTTGACCAACCTCAAGGACACCATGGCCGGCCAGCCTTCGACCCTGGTGCTGGTGATCGGTGAGTCCACCAACCGTCAGCGCATGAGCCTCTACGGCTATCCGCGCAACACCACGCCGGAGCTGGACAAGCTGCGCGACCAACTGGCGGTGTTCGACAACGTCATCACCCCGCGCCCCTATACCATCGAAGCCCTGCAACAGGTACTGACGTTCGCCGACGAGGAGAACCCCGATCTTTACCTCAAGACACCGTCGATCGTCAGCGTGATGAAACAAGCCGGGTACAAGACCTACTGGATTACCAACCAGCAGACCATGACCAAGCGCAACACCATGCTCACGACCTTTTCCGAACAGGCCGACGAGCAGGTGTACCTGAACAACAACCGCAACCAGAACGCACGCCAATACGACGGCGACGTCCTTGCACCGTTCTCCAAGGCCCTGGCCGATCCGGCCGAGCGCAAGTTCATCGTGGTGCACCTGCTCGGTACCCACATGAGCTACCAGTACCGCTACCCGCCGACCTTCGACAAATTCACCGACCGCCAGGGTGTACCTGCCGGGATCAGTGACGATCAACTGCCCACCTACAACAGCTACGACAATGCGGTGCTGTACAACGATTTCGTGGTGTCGAGCCTGATCAAGGACTACGCCAAGACCGATCCCAACGGCTTCCTGCTATACCTGTCTGACCACGGTGAAGATGTATTCGACTCGGCTGGCCACGCCACCCTGGGACGTAACGAAGGCAAGCCGACGGCGCCGATGTACACCATTCCGTTCATGGCCTATGCCTCGCCGAAATGGCGCGAAACCCACGACTGGAAGTTTGCAGGCGACTTGCAACGCCCTTACAGCAGCTCGCAATTGATCCATACCTGGGCCGACCTCGCCGGGCTGAGTTTCAACGAACTGGACCGCAGCAAGAGCGTCGTGAGCGACAGCTTCACGTCGCGCCCGCTGATGATCGGCAACCCCTACATGCGCCCGCAAAAGGCCTTGATTGACTTCAGCCTGATCAAGCCAAAAAAGGTTAATCCGGCCGATGTGGTCCTTCAGTAAAAATAGGCTTTGCACCAGATAGATAACAATCATTCTCGTTTAAGCCTAAAGTTTCCCCGCTCCTTTCGTCTTTGAGCCAAGGCCTTCCCTTTCCGGGGTGGCCACAAAGACGACAAGGAGTCTTCCGCGATGTTCGCGCCTTTTACCCGTTCCATGACCCTCACACTCGGCCTGTGCGGCGCCGCGTTAAGCCCGGACCTGCTGGCTGAAACCGACCCCGAACATGCCCCGCTCGAACTTGGCGCGACCAACATCTCTGCCGAAGGCCTGGGTGCCACCACCGAACACACCGGCGCCTACACCACGGGCTCGATGAGTACCGCCACCCGCCTGAACCTGTCGGTCAAGGAAACCCCACAATCGATCTCGGTGATCACTCGCCAGCAGATGGATGACTTCAATCTCAATACATTGACCGACGTGCTGCGCCAGACCACCGGGATCAACGTCCAGCATAACGACTCCGACCGCGTGTCCTATTCCTCCCGCGGCTACGGCATCACCAACTTCCAGATTGACGGGATGCTCAATACCTTCGGCTACATGAAGTCCGACGCCGACACCATCATCTATGACCACATCGAGGTGGTACGCGGTGCCACGGGATTGACCACCGGCGCCGGCGACCCCTCGGCCACCATCAATATGGTGCGCAAGCGCCCGACTGCCCAATGGCAGGCGAAAACCGGCGTCAGCGCCGGCAGCCATGACAACTACTACAGCTACCTGGACGTGGGCGGCCCGCTGGCGTTGGACGGCAAGCTGCGCGGGCGCACAGTGCTGGCCTACCGAGACAGCCAATCGTTCCGCGACAACTATGGCCTGCAGCGGGCGGTCGGCTACGGCATTCTGGAAGGTGATCTTTCAGACGATACCGTGCTGGCCGTAGGTTTCGATTACCAGAACAAGCAGGTCCAAGGCACCTCATGGGGCACCGTGCCGTATTGGAACAGCCAGGGCGGCAAGGCCGGGCTGTCGCGCTCCACCAATATGGCGGCGCACTGGAGTTCCTGGCCGCTGACGGACAAGACCACCTTCGCGACCCTCGACCATAGGCTGGGCGGCGACTGGCACGTGAAGGCCGCCTACACCCATCGCCAGAGCGACACGGATGGCAAGGTGTACTACGGCGGCGCGGGCTTCCCCAACGATGATCGCAGCGGCATGACCGCCTGGGCGAGCCATATGCGCGGCACCTCCAGAATGGAGGCCGTCGACCTCAACCTCGCCGGCAGCTATGCGCTGCTGGGCCGCGAACATGCATTGATGATGGGCTATGGCGAGGCCACGCAGCGGGATGTCTCCCCCGTGATGCGCAGCAACATACCTGCCGGCTACTACACCATCGAAGACTGGAAATACATGGGCGGGATCGCCAAGTTCGGCGACACCGTCACCGACCTCAAGGGCGAACACAGCAGCAAGCAACAAAAGGCCGGCTACCTGGCCACGCGCCTGAGCCTTACCGAGCGCTTGCATGCGGTGCTGGGCAGCCGCTATGGCAGTTGGGAACTGAAAAGCGCGGCCCCACAATACGATGCCAACGACCAGCTTACTGCAGCCGGCAAAACCAGCCAGACCCACAATGATATGTGGACGCCCTACGCCGGCCTACTCTACGACCTGACGCCGGAGTACACCGTCTACGCGAGCTACACCGACATCTTCAAGCCACAAAGCCTCAAGGATGCCAGCAAGAAGTACCTGGAACCCGTGGTGGGCAGCAACTATGAGGTCGGCCTTAAAGGGAGCGTACTGGGCGAACGCTTGAACCTGGCGGCAGCGTACTTCTGGAGCACCCAGGACAACGTCGCAGAGCGGGACGACTCGGTAGCGCGGAACCCGACCACTGGCGAGGAGTACTACAAGTCCGGCGGCAAAGGTAACAAGGTCAACGGCTTCGAATTGGAAGCTGCCGGGGAAATCATGCCCGATTGGAACCTGACGGCCGGCTACACCTACACCCATTCGGTCAACGGCTCAGGCAAACGCAACAACACCGGGCAGCCGCTGAACCTGCTGAAGGTCTCCAGCGCCTACCGATTGCCGGGTGCGTGGCGCAACCTCACGGTCGGCGGCGCGGTGACCTGGCAGAGCGACATTTACGATTGGAGCGATCGACCCACAGGGGCTCTCGTCGGCAACACACGAGTGACCGAACGGGCGAAGATCACGCAACAGGCCTACACCGTGGTCAACCTGATGTCCCGCTATCAATTCGACGAGCATCTTTCGGCGTCGCTTAACATTAATAATCTATTTGATAAAAAATATTACGAACGCGTCGGCTTTTATAACGGCGTGTATTGGGGTGACCCACGGGCCGTCACGCTTGCGCTGGACTGGAGACTATAAACAGCGTCTGCAAAGTTAACGAAATCGTTAACTTTCGATCAGCGTCATGTTAACTCCCACTTAATAAGATATCGCCATAGTCGCTCCATGATTCTGATCAAGGAGCGACCGGATACCGATCATTCTTAATGGGAACACTGCGATGAAACTTGCTACCTTGATGCTTGCCAGCCTGATGACCCTGACCTCCGCTGCCGCGTTTGCAGAAGGCGGCTCGGAGCGTTCGAAGCAGTTCTACAAAGATTTCACCTTCACGCAGCAGACACTTCACGGCACGACTGAACAAACGGCGTCCGCCGACGGCAAGACACCGAAAACCAATACTGCCGAACAGGAACAACCCAAGAGTTAATTTAATCTTTGGCTAATCCGCACTACCCGGGGCCACTCCGCTCCGTTGGCAAACGGTTTATTGGGCGCCCTCTAAAGGCGCCCTTTTTTTCGCCCGCTATTTATTAAAGCGGTTTGTTCCAGAACAACATGCGCCCATGGGCCGGATCAAACTTCGAGTCATCAAAACCAAACTTTCGATACGCCGACTGGGCGACGGCATTACCTTCCAGCACCTCCAGGGTGATCTTGCAGCAACCACGCTGGCGGGCAATTTCCTCGACCTTCAGCAGCATTTTCTGGCTCAGCCCCAAGCCGCGAAACTCATTCATCACCACCACGTCGTGAACGTTGACCAAAGGTCGGCTTGCAAAGGTGGAGAACCCCTCAAAGCAATTCACCAGACCGGCCGGCTCACCGCCGACAAACGCCAATACACTGAAGGCATGGGGGCGCTTGGCCAGCTCGGCCGGCAGTTGCTCCAGTAGATCGGCGGGCAGGCTGTGGCCGCCACCCATCGGGTCTTCTGCGTAATGGTTAAGCACGCGGCGAATGGCTTCGGCATGCACAGGATTGGTGTAGCTGGCTTGCAGCACCAGGATATCTGGGGTGTCCATTTCCGTCCTCGATCACGACTACAAGGGAATCTGCTCCCTTTTGAGGGACACGATTGTAAGCGTGGAGTCAGCACCAGATGAAGGAGATTAACTACAAATGTGCGCCCGAAAGCGCGAAGGCTTTAGCGCTAAAAAAGCACAAAGTGCTAATTCAGGGCTTTTTTCGTACAGGTCTCAGCCGAAGCGCTGCAGCTGCATTTCTTGCAACCGGCTCAGGGTGCGACGGAAAGGAAACCCCAGGTAACCATCAGTATACAGGCGCTCCAGCGGCACCTGGGCTTCGATAAACAACGGCACCTTGCGGTCGTAGCACTCGTCCACCAAGGCGATGAACCGACGCACACTGTCGTCGTGCACCGACAACTGCGGCAGCTCTCGATCACCGGCTACCACACGCTCGGCCCCATCCTCGGTGCCACGGGCAATCCGGCCTGGACGCTGTTGCGCACTCAGATTGGGCACCTCCCCCAGCAGGATCACCTTGAAGCGATCGCACAGCAGCATGAAATCCATCGCCGCCAGGGGTTGTTCGCAGAGGTCGGCATAGCGGCACCAAAGCACGCTGTCACTGGCCTGCACGCAAACGATGGAACGATGGCCAACGGTGACCGGGCCACGACTTACCGTTTGCCCTTCGGCCAATTGTTCGAACACATTCGACAGCGCGTCGGGTCGGTTCACCCAATAGCGCTGCAGGCCAATACCGGGATGCAAGCGATGATCCTCACCACCGTCTACCGCCACCACTTGCATATGCCGCTCGATCGCCGCAATGCCCGGCAGGAAGCGCTCCCGATTGAAGCCATCGGCATACAGCTGGGCCGGCGGTTGATTGGAGGTGCAGACCATCACCACACCGTCCTCGAACATGACCTGGAACAGCCGGCCGAGGATGATCGCGTCACCGATGTCATTGACGAACAGCTCGTCGAAACACAACACCCGCACCTCCCGGCTCAATTCCCGCGCCAGCGCCTGCAACGGGTCATGGGTGCCGGTGAGCTGGAACAGACGCTGGTGCACCCAGCCCATGAAGTGGTGAAAATGCTGACGCCGTGCGGGCACCCGCAGGCTTTGGTAGAACTGATCCATCAACCAGGTCTTGCCACGGCCCACTGGCCCCCACAGGTAAACGCCAGTCACGGGCGAATGGCCTTGATGCAAGGCTGCATGGCAGGCTTGCAGGGCGTCCACCGCCCGGCGCTGGGCGTCGTCGACGACGAAACCCTGTTGGGCGATGGCGTGTTGGTAGGCAGCGAGGGGCGAGTCGAAAGTCATGCCCGCGATTATGACCTACAGGGAGATGTCCAGTCGTGAAATCTTGCCCTGCGCGTTCAGGCGAAAGGTGTAGCGCAATTCCAGCGGGCTGCCGGGAAAGTTGCCGGAGACCACATTGCTGACCAGCACCTTGCCAGTACGGTGCTGCACGTTGAGCACCTCGACACGCGGCTGGTAACGGCGCCCGGTGTCTTCCATCCAGTGCGCAATGGCGGCGGTGCCCACCTGGTGCTGGCCTTCATCGAACACATTGGCATCGTCGGCAAAACAGTGGGCAATGACCGAGGTGTCGCGGGCATTGGTCGCCGCGATATAAGCCGCGATGGCTGGGGCCAGTTCAGGCTGGGACATGGCAAAGCTCCTTCTTAGGTGGTTGTGGCACCATGCTAAGCCAGGGATGTGTCAGTTCTTGTCAGGAGTAAACGGCCCGGTTTCATTCTGCTCCATCAGCTTGCGCCAGGCCCGCAGCCAGTCGCTGCGCCGCCCCGGATAACGTTCACCGAGGGCCTTGGCACTCGCCACGCGGTCGGTGCGAAAGGTGCGATAGGCGCCGCGTAGCTCACACCAAGCCACAACCACCCGCACTTCATTGAGGAACCCCAGGGCCAGGGGCCAGATCAGGCGTTGGCTCTGGGTCTGGCTGGCATCGGCGTAGTCGATATGCAACTTGGCCTGATTGCGGATCGCCTCGCGAAACACATTGAGGGGCACGCGGTTTTCCGGGTAGCCGAACCCTGGCGGGCCGGGCAATAGCGTCGGGTTGCGCAAGGCTTCCTGGGCGGCAGGGTCAAGTACATCGGCAATCTTGGCCAACGCGTTGGCGGCGGCTCGACTCAACACCTCATCCCCGCGCTGATCGACATAACGCAAGCCCAGCACCACGGCTTCGGTTTCCTCGGCGTTGAGCATCAACGGCGGTAGAAACAGCCCGCTGCGCAGCACATACCCTACCCCGGCCTCGCCGAAAATCGGCGCGCCCAGGGCGGTCAACTCAGCAATGTCGCGGTACAGCGTGCGCTCCGACACCTCCAACTGCGCCGCCAGCACGGCGGCGGTCACCGGGCGTTTCTTGCCCCGCAGGGCCTGCAACAAAGTGAGTAGACGAGTGGTACGCGACACGTTGATCCCACCGAATAAGGAAAAGTGCCGCAGCTTAGCAGAGCCTTCTGCCAGGAAACGTCAGCAGCAAAAAAGCGCTCCTTGAACGAAGCTCCGGGGCAAAAAAAACGGCCTGAACAGGCCGTTTTTTTTACCGAAGCGGTTTATTTAAGCAAGACTCTTGCTCACCACCTCGAACACATCGCTGGACAACTCACCCGACCCACGAATGCGCTCCAGCTCCGCCGTCATCAACGCCTGGCGCGCGCTGTCGTATTTACGCCAGCGGGTCAGCGGCGCCAACTGGCGCGAAGCGATCTGAGGGTTGAAAGCATTCAACTGGATCACCAGGTCCGCCAGGAAGCGGTAGCCCGAACCGTCGGCGGCGTGGAAGTTGATCAGGTTCTGCCCGGCAAACGCGCCGATCAGTGCACGCACTTTGTTCGGGTTCTTGATAGTGAATGCCGGGTGCTCCATCAACGCCTTGACCCGCGCCAGCCCGCCCGGCAACGTGCTGCCGGCCTGCACGCTGAACCACTGGTCCATGACCAAGGGGTTGTCCTTGAAGTTCTCGGCAAATACCGCCAGCGCCTGGGTCTTCTCCGCTTCGAACGGCGAGTTCACCAGCACCGCCAGCGCGGTCAGGCGCTCGGTCATGTTGTCGCTGGTGTCGAACTGCTCAAGCGTCGCCGCCAGCACTTCGGGCTTGCCGCTGAGCATCAGGTACGACAGCGCGATGTTCTGCAAGGCACGCCGGGCGAAGTGCTCGGCGGCGGCTACATAAGGCGTCTGCTTGGACAGCTCGCGATTGGCCTGGTAACGCAACCACAGCGGTTCATGCAGGTTGTCAGCCAGTTGCTTGCGCGCAAACTCACGCGCGGCGTGGATGGCATCCACATCCGCCACGTCACTGATTTCCGTCAGGTACGCTTCGCCCGGCAACGACAGCATTTCCGCAACCATGGCCTGGTCCAGGCTTTCGTCGCTCAACACACTGCGCAATGCCGTGATCAGGCGCTGGTCCATCTGCAACGCCTTGCCCTGTTGATGCTGACCGATCAGTTCCTGCAACACCTGCACCGACAGCTGCTGCCCCGCATCCCAGCGATTGAAGCCGTCGCTGTCATGCTGCATCAGGAACATCAGTTGGTCGCGGTTGTACGGGAAGCTCAGTTTCACCGGTGCCGAGAAACCACGCAGCAACGACGGCAATGGCTGTTCGGCGATGTCGACGAAGGTGAAGGTTTGCTCGGCTTCGGTCACCGAAATCACGCGGGACGTGCCGCCGGCTGTCGCTTCACCGACAAGGCGCAAGGCAATGCCCGCGCCCTTCCCGTCCAGCAGGCCCAGCTCGACCGGAATTACGAACGGCAGTTTCTCGACCTTGTCCGGGGTTTCCGGGCAGCTCTGGCGGAAGGTCAGGCTGTAGGTCTTGGCCGCAGCGTCGTAGGACTCGCTCACCGCCAGGCGTGGCGTACCGGCCTGGCTGTACCAGCGCTTGAACTGGCTGAGGTCGGCGCCGTTGGCGTCTTCCATGGCCTTGATGAAGTCGTCGCAGGTCACGGCCTGGCCGTCATGGCGTTCGAAGTACAGGTCGCTGCCTTTACGGAAGCCTTCGGCGCCGAGCAAGGTATGGATCATGCCGACCACTTCCGAGCCTTTTTCGTACACGGTCAAGGTGTAGAAGTTGGATATCTCGATAAAGCTGTCCGGGCGCACCGCATGGGCCATGGGGCCGGCGTCTTCGGCGAACTGGTGGGTACGCAGGTAAGCCACGTCCTGGATGCGCTTGACCGTGGCGGAGTTCATGTCGGCGGAGAAGCCCGAATCACGGAACACGGTGAAACCTTCTTTCAGCGACAGCTGGAACCAGTCGCGGCAGGTCACACGGTTGCCCGACCAGTTGTGGAAGTATTCGTGGGCGACGATGGCCTCGACCCGTTGGTGCGCGGCGTCGGTGGCGGTTTCGGCCCGGGCCAGCACGGCGCTGGAGTTGAAGATATTGAGGCCCTTGTTCTCCATGGCGCCCATGTTGAAGTCGTTGACCGCGACGATCATGAAGATGTCGAGGTCGTACTCGCGGCCGTAGGTTTCTTCGTCCCAGCGCATGGATTTTTTCAGGCTGGTCATGGCGTGCTGGCACTTGTCGATGTTTTCCGGCTCGACGTAGATGCGCAGCGCCACTTCGCGGTTAGTCATGGTGGTGAAGCTGTCTTCGACACACCACAAATCACCGGCCACCAGTGCGAACAGGTAGGCGGGCTTCTTGAACGGGTCTTCCCAGGTTGCCCAGTGGCGGCCGTCTTCACCAGGACCGCTGGCAATCGGGTTGCCGTTGGACAGCAACACCGGGTAGCGGTGTTGCTCGGCGATCACCGTGGTGGTGAAGGCACTCATCACGTCCGGGCGGTCGAGGTAATAGGTGATCTTGCGGAAACCTTCGGCCTCGCACTGGGTGCAGAACATACTGCCGGATTTGTACAAGCCTTCCAGGGCAGTGTTGCTTTCCGGGTGGATGCGCACGCTGGTATCGACCGTGAAGGTCTCGCGGGTCGGATGCAGGGTCAGGTGGCTGTCCGTCAGCTGGTAGTCAGCCTCGCTCAGTTCCTGGTCGCCGAGGTTGACCGTCAGCAACTCCAGCTGCTGGCCGTCGAGTACCAGCGGCGGCAGGCCGGCGCCACGCTCGGGGTTACGGCGCATTACCAGCTGCGCGTGGACCAGGCTGTGGTCCTCGAACAACTCGAAGGTCAGGTGCGTCTCTTCGATCAGGTAGTCCGGCGCCTGATAGTCCTTCAGGTAAATCATCTTCGGTTGTTCGGTGCGCATGGGTGGCATCCTTCTACTGATGCACGGCGAGCTGGTAGGCCGTGTACTTACGAATATTGATCACGCCGGTGTCGAAGATCAGGTATTGGCCCTTGATCCCCAGCAGCGTGCCTTCGGCAATCGGGTTCTTGTCCAGGTTGAAGCTGACGATCTTGGCCGGATACTGCTCCACCGGGTAACGGATTTCCAACGGTTCGAGGTCGGTTACCGGTTGGATGGCCTGCAGGCCGAAGCGTTCCTGTAATTGCAGCAGGCCGTCGGCACAGGAGGCGAACAACTCGTCGCGCACCTGCTTGAGGTCCACCGCTGCCGCGTCGCCCTTGAGCAACGCACGCCAATTGGTCTTGTCCGCCACCTGGCTGCGCAGCACATCCTCGACAAACCCGGATTGCTGGCGTGTAGCCACGCGCATGATCGGCAACGCCTGGCTGGCGCCCTGGTCCAGCCAACGCGTCGGCAATTGCGTGGCACGGGTAATGCCGACCTTGATCCCCGACGAATTGGCCAGGTACACCACGTGGTCGGTCATGCAGAATGTCTCGCCCCAGCCAGGATCGCGGCAGGTGCCGGCGTCGTAATGGCAACGCTCCGGGCTCATGATGCACAAGTCACACTGGGCCAGCTTGGTCATGCACGGGTAGCAGTAGCCCTGGCTGAAGCTGGTCTTGGTCTTGCGGCCGCAATGGCTGCAATGGATGGCACCGAGGTATTCCAGGCGCACATGGGTGCCGATCAGGGGGTTGACCGGCACTTCGGTATCGCCCAAACGAAACGCGTATTGAACGGTCGGCTCACCCAGTTGCGCCGACATTTTGCTGACTGCACCGCGACCAATTTCAATCAATGGATCGCATCCGACTTGAACAGGATGTTCGGCACGGTGGTCGACTTCGACTGGCATTCCTGCGGGCCCATGTAGCCGGTGCGCTGGTCTTCCGGCAGGTTCTGGATCTCCCAGGCGATCATGGCCTGCAGGGACAGTTCGCGCTGCTCGGCACTGAGCTTGCGGCCATCGGACCACTTGCCGATTTCCACGGCGAGCTTGAGGCTCTCGTAGATGTCCGGGGTGATGTTTTCGATCATTTCAGCAAAAGAGGACATAAGGCTCTTCCTTATCAAAGAGAGGATTTGCGACGGTTATACAAACCGCCCAGCAAACCGGTAAGGCAACCGATGGCCAGGCCGCCGACGTGGGCAGCGTTGGCAATTTCGCCGAAACCGATCATCGAGACCAGCCCTGACAGGCAGAGCACCAGCCACACCAGCATCATCACCAGCACCCCACGGGGCAAGCGATAGGCCGGGTTGGGCGAGAGTAGTTGAAAGATCCAGCAATGCCCGAGCAGGCCATACAGCACGCCGGACAAGCCACCGAACAGACCGGGGCCACCGTAGGCATATTGCGCGTAGTTGGAGACCAGGCTGAACAACAGGGTCAGGCCAAGCAGGTTGATGCTGCCCTGGCGCACTTCGATACGCCGGCCCAGCTCCCAGTACCACATGCCATTCATGGCCAGGTGCAGGATGCCGAAATGGATCAGCATCGGCGTGACCAGCCGCCACCACTGACCGGAGGCCAACATCTCGGCGAACGGCGTGAACTGGATGTACTCGCCCATCACCCGGAACGGCAGGAAGGTCAGCCAGCTCATGGCCTGCAGGTTTTCACCCAGCAAGGTCACGGCGCCGACAATGATGCTCGCCAGCAGCACCAGCGCCGTTACCGGGCTATGGCGCACTTGCTGGGCAAAGCCGGGACGCGTTACCGGCGCCTGCTCGGGAATATCCAGCGTCTGGTCCGGATCACCGGCGGGAAAGCGCTGGTACAGCACGCGCACGTCGTCGCTGATGGTCTCGGGCACCCACAACACCTGCTCGCCGGCTTCCTCGCTGACGCGATGTGGCACTTGCATGCGTTGCAGCAATTTCACGAAACCGCCCAGGTCGACGCTCAACGGCAAGCGCAATACGGGCACGGCACTCATACAATCACCTCGGGTCGCTCAACGTCGACCCATACGAATTTATGCGGATCCAGTCGGGTTTCCTGGTCCAGCCGATACGCCACCAGCTTGCCGTACAGCACCGCGCTGTAGTCCAGGCACGCCAGGTTCGGGCGGATCGGCGCCGGTTTGCCGCTGCGCCAGTAATGGCCGACGAACAGCAACGGTTCGTCGGCGCCGTAGCGCAGCAGGGAATTTTTTTCATGGGGCGACAAGGGCGTGCGCGCCACCGGCTCAGGCAAGGCGTCGGGCTGGAACACGATGTCGCCGTAGGTTTTCGGGTCGTCTTCCCAGAACTTGGTGCGGAAGAACGAGCGCGTCAGGCCATCGCCACCGGTCAGCGTCAGGCCGTCCGGCAGGCGCATATCGGTGCCGCGCAACAGACGGTCGAAAGCGTTGCAGGCAAAACTGCCGGGCACGGCGGCGGCCTGCAGGAAGTGCTGGTCGATGCAGCCATCCGGGAACGTCGCGCGCAGTGGCTGGATAAAGCCGTCGTCCCAGCACGCATGCACCACGCGGAAACGCCCGGCATCGACAAACAGCGGCATGTCGTAGAACCAGCCGAGGAAGTCGCGCCAGTCGGCCGGGTGGTGCTCGAACTGGGTCAGGGTCTCGTGGATCAGCCGCTCATGCCGTGGGGTGTGCTCACGCACGAACTGCTTGCCACTGCCCGGCGGCGCCGGTGTGGCCCAGCCCAGGGCATTGAACTCGTGGTTACCCATGATGCACAGCGCCTGGCCGGCCTCGGCCATGTCGTGGACGATATGCAGCGCCTCGCGAATGCGAGGGCCACGGTCGATGATATCGCCCAGGAACACCGCCATGCGCGACGGATGGCGCCAGGTGCCAGCCTGCTTGTGGTAGCCCAACTGCTCGAGCAAGTGCTCAAGGGTATGAGCGCAACCGTGCACGTCACCAATCAGGTCGTAGCTACGCGCGGGATCGAGCATCAGTCGCCTCCACCCCCCAAGCGGCTGCCCCAGCCCAACTTGGTGCGGCACACTTCGTAGTAGTTGTGATCCAGCGGGTGGATCAACCGCAACTTCTGTGCCTTCTTGCTCACGGTGATGGTGTCACCGGGGGCGCAGGTGAAATGGTTCTGCCCGTCACAGGAGACTTGCGGGTAGATCTGCATGTCTTTGGACACCACGATTTTCAGCTCACTGTTGCCATCGACCACAATTGGCCGACTGGACAACATATGGGGGTACATCGGCACGATCACAATGGCATCGAGCTTGGGATGCATGATCGGGCCACCGGCCGACAGCGCGTAGGCGGTGGAGCCGGTCGGGGTGGCGACGATCAGGCCGTCGGCCTTCTGGCTGCACACGAACTGGCCGTCGATATACAGCTCGAATTCGATCATCCGCGTGGATTTGCCCGGGTGCAGCACCACGTCATTGAGCGCATCGCCCTGGCCGATGGCTTCGCCGTGACGGCGCACTTCGGCCTGCAGCAGGAAGCGGTTTTCCACGAGGTAATGGCCGTCGAGCACCTTGGCCACTTCGACTTCCAGCTCGTCGGGGCGGATATCAGTGAGAAACCCCAAGCTGCCGCGGTTGATCCCCAGCACCGGCACGTTATGCCGCGCCAGGGCCCGGGCCGCGCCGAGCAGGCTGCCATCGCCGCCGACCACGATGACCATGTCGCAGACTTCGCCAAGCATCTTGCGCGAGGAGGTTTGCAGGCCGTGGCCGGGGAGGATTTCGGCGATGGTGTCTTCGAGGATCACATGCAGGTGGCGTTCCAGCAGGAATTTTTTCAGCCGGCGGACGGTGTCCAACACCTGGGTACTGCCCAGGCGACCGATAATGCCGATATTGCGAAAGTGCTCCATGGGGCTCCTGCGGGATTGGGGGGGCGGCAAAAAGAAACGATTATGGGCGAAAGGCCGCCTCAGGCAAAATCCTTTGTCGCCGTGAAGCCTTGATGACAACGGTTCTCGCCCACCTGCGCAACGGTTAAAGGGCTATGCTCGGACCATGACTGTGTTCCCGGATTTGCACAACCTGCCCCGCCAGCTGCGCCACCCCGAGGTGCGCGACCTGGCGTGGGTGATGCTTGCCCCGCCGATGCTCGCGCAAACACCTTGGCCGCAGCGCCACCCGCTGGCGGGCAGCGACTGGGTGCAGGCGCCCGAGCGTCTTGAACACTGGCTACGCGCACTCGACCAGGACAGCCGCGCCTTGCAGCATTGGCTGAGCCTGTCGCGCACCCGGCGCCTGGGTCTGTACTACGAACGCCTGTGGCAGTTCGCCGTGCAGCACGCGCCGGGGGTGGAATTGCTCGCCGCCAACCTGCCGATCCGCCGTGCCGGGCACACCCTGGGCGAGCTGGACATGCTGCTGCGCGACCGCGATGGCGTGCACCACCTGGAACTGGCGATCAAGCTCTATCTCGGCCCGCAGGACGGCACCGGCCGGGACACCGCGCAGTGGCTGGGCCCGGGCTGCCATGACCGGCTGGACCGCAAGCTGGCGCACCTGGCCCAGCATCAATTGCCGATTTCGGCGCGGGCGGAGAGCCGTGAGGTGTTGGCGGCCCTGGATATTCAGCAGTTTGACGCGCACCTGTGGCTCGGCGGGTATTTGCTCTATCCATGGCCGGGCCAGGCCGAATCGCCCCACGGTGCCCATCCGCAGCATTTGCGCGGGCGCTGGTTGCATCAACGTGATTGGCGGGATTTTGTCAGCGCCAGCGCGCCAGGTCGCTGGCAACCGTTGCCCCGGCATGCGTGGCTGGCGCCGGCGCACTACCCGGCGGATGAAGTGTGGAGTGAAGGACAGATGCAGGCCTGGCTGGCAGACCTTGATCCGATGGCACCCGCACAGTTGCTCGTGCGCATGGTGCAGAACGGCGAGGATTGGGAGGAAGCCGAACGGTTGTTCCTGGTGGCGGATCTTTGGCCGAATGTGCCGGGGGCTGGCTGATAGAGTGTGTGGTGTATTGAGGGCCTCATCGGGGGCAAGCCCCCTCCCACACTGACCGCATTCCAAAGGGTGTACTCGATCAAATGTGGGAGGTGGGCTTGCCCCCGATGGCGACGGTACCGGCACTACAACTCATCGATATGCCGATAATCCAACTGCAACCCCGCCGCCAACGCCTGGGCCCGCCCCAGCCTGATCGGCCCGCGCTCGATATCCACCAGCAACCCCGCACACGCCAATAACGGCAACCCGTCGATGTCCTTGAGTCGCCCATCCGTAATCACCAGCACGCGCTGCTGCTCCGCCGGATAACGCTTGCGCCGCGCCAGCAGCCAATGCCCGGCCTCGGTCAGCGCCGCCAGCAATGGCGTACCACCGCCTGCACCCAACTGATCCAGCCAGCCCGCCAGGCCTTTCGCTGCTTTCAACCCCTGTACCTGCCACTTCGGCGCCTGGCCGCTGGCGGTCAGCAACGCCATGCGTGCGCGTTGCCGGTAGGCGTCGTCAAACAGCTGGGCGAGCAATCCCTTCGCGTCGGTTAATGCACGATTCCGCCGGGTGGACGCCGACGCATCCACGATCACCAGCCACAACTCATGGGGCGAGCGGCTGCGCAGGTGGTAGCGCAGGTCTTCACGGGAGTGCGGCCGACCGCCGAGCAAGGTGCCCGGCCAGTTGATCGAACCCTGCTGCGCACTGCGTGCCTTGCCCTGCCTGCCGTTGTCCAGTCGCCCCGCCTTGGGGCGGGCATCCGCCCCCGCGTCAGCTCGGGGGCGAATGCCTAGGGCTTTTTTGGCCAGGTGGGCACGTCTCGGCGTGTGCCTGTGGGCAGGGCCGGCGCGGGCATGTTGCCCCATTGGCCTTGCCCGGGCGACGTGTCCGAGGGTGTCGGCGACTGCCCTTGATTGGGTGGGCTGGCCGGTGGGGATTGCTCCTGGCGACGGTGGCGCAAGGCAAATTCCGCAACCGCTTCGATGTCTTCTTCGGCAATTTTATCCGCGCCCCGCCACGCCGCGTGGGCCCGGGCGCCGCGCAGCCAGACCAGGTCAGCACGCAAGCCGTCGACACCTGCGGCAAAGCAACGCTCGGTGATCTGCGCCAAGGCCTGATCATCCAGATCGATACTGTCCAGCCGCGCCCGCGCCTGGGTGCAGCGCTCGCGCAACGCTGCCTGCTGCTCGGTCCACTGCGCGCAGAAAGCGGCGGGGTCGCTGTCGAAATCCAGGCGACGCCGGATGATCTGCCCGCGCTCGGAAGGCACCGTCTGCCCGCTCAGCGCTACGTTGAAACCGAAGCGGTCCAGCAGCTGCGGGCGCAACTCGCCCTCCTCCGGGTTCATCGTGCCAATCAGTACAAAGCGCGCCGAATGCCGATGGGAGATGCCGTCGCGTTCGATCAGGTTGGTGCCGCTGGCGGCGACGTCGAGCAACAGGTCCACCAGGTGATCAGGCAACAAGTTGACTTCATCCACATACAACACGCCGCCGTCCGCCTTGGCCAGCACGCCAGGGGAAAACTGCGCGCGGCCTTCGCCCAGCGCGGCGTCGAGGTCCAGGGTCCCGACCAGACGCTCTTCGGTGGCGCCCAGCGGCAAGGTGACAAATTGCCCGCTGGCCAGCAGATCCGCCAGGCCACGGGCCAGGGTTGATTTGGCCATGCCGCGTGGGCCTTCAATCAGCACGCCACCGATCTTCGGGTCGATGGCGGTCAGGCACAGCGCCAGTTTCAGGTCGTCGGCGCCGACCACGGCGGACAGCGGGAAATGGGGAATATTGGTCATCAGCTGTCTTCTTCTATATCCAGCAACAGGTTTTCCAACGCCTCGCGGTACGCCCCCGGTTCCTGCCACAAACCGCGCTGCTGGGCTTCGAGCATGCGCTCGGTCATATCACGCAGCGCTGCGGGGTTGTGCTGCTGCACAAAGGCCCGGGTGTCA
Organism: Pseudomonas sp. BIGb0381; assembly: GCF_024809815.1. Classification (NCBI taxonomy): domain Bacteria; kingdom Pseudomonadati; phylum Pseudomonadota; class Gammaproteobacteria; order Pseudomonadales; family Pseudomonadaceae; genus Pseudomonas; species Pseudomonas sp. BIGb0381. The sequence goes on along the minus strand of NZ_JANUEN010000004.1, from coordinate 264,382 downwards.
GGGTCGAGCAGGTAGGCGTCGGCGAGCAATGCATATTGATGATCGTCAATCAGCTCAGTGGTGGCGTCGAAGGCGAACAGATTGTCCACGGTCGCGGCCATTTCGAACGCACCTTTATAGCCGTGGCGCTTCACCCCGTCGATCCACTTGGGGTTGGCGGCGCGAGAACGGATCACCCGGTTCAGCTCTTCCTTCAAGGTGCGAATCCTGGGCAGGTCCGGCTGGCTGTGGTCGCCATGGTAGCTGACGGCCTTGTCGCCGCTCAGGGTTTCCACGGCAGCGAGCATGCCGCCCTGGAACTGGTAGTAGTCGTTGGAGTCGAGCAGGTCGTGCTCGCGGTTATCCTGGTTCTGCAACACCGCCTGCACCTGGCTCAGGCGCTGGGCGAACTGCTCGCGAGCGGCGGTGCCTTCATCGGAACCGCCATAGGCGTAGCCGCCCCAGTTCAGGTAGACCTCGGCCAAGTCCTCGCGGCTTTGCCACAGACGCCCGTCAATGGCGCCCTGCACGCCCGCGCCATAGGCACCGGGCTTGGCCCCGAAGATACGCCAGCCGGCCTGTTTCGCCGCCACCTCGTCATCCAGGCCGGACGCCAGCAACGCCGCGCGCTCACTGCGCACCTTGGCGGCCAGTGGGTTCATGTCGTCCGGCTCATCCAGGGCCGCCACCGCTTGCACCGCCGCGTCGAACAGGCGGATCAGGTTGGCGAACGCATCGCGGAAAAACCCGGACACGCGCAGCGTGACGTCCACGCGCGGGCGGTCCAGCAGGCTGATCGGCAGGATTTCAAAGTCATCCACCCGTTGACTGCCCGTGGCCCACACCGGCCGTACGCCCATCAGCGCCATGGCCTGGGCGATGTCGTCGCCACCGGTGCGCATGGTGGCCGTGCCCCACACCGACAGGCCGAGCTGGCGCAGGTGGTCGCCGTGGTCCTGCAGGTGCCGCTCAAGCATCAGGTTGGCCGACTGGAAACCGATGCGCCATGCCGTGGTCGTGGGCAGGTTACGCACGTCCACGGTAAAGAAATTGCGCCCGGTAGGCAGCACATCCAGGCGCCCACGGCTCGGCGCGCCGCTTGGCCCAGCCGGCACAAAACGCCCGCCGAGGGCATCCAGCAAGCCGTGCATTTCCGCAGGGCCGCAGGCATCCAGGCGTGGCGCGACCACAATGCGCAGGCTTTCGATCACCGCCTTCACATCCTCCCAGCCGGGCTCTTCCAGCTGTTCCACCGGCCCTTCCAATGCCTGCTCGATCAGTCGCGCGGCGTACAGTTCCAGGCGCTCGCGGGTATCACCAGCGGTACGCCACAACTGCGTATCGATCGTCTGCAACACCGCCGGGCGTCGTCCGGTCCAGGGCTCAGCCAGGGCGCAGTCCAGCGGGTCGAAGCCCAACTCGAAGGCTTTGGCCAACACGCGCAGCAGGCTCGATTGCGGGCCACGGCCATCGCCACGCGGGATGCGCAGCAAAGCCAGCAGGGTGTCAATCCGCAAGCGACCCTGCGGGGACTCGCCAAAGATATGCAGGCCGTCGCGGATCTGCGACTCCTTCAAGTCACACAGGTAGGTGTCCAGGCGCGGCAGCCAAATCGCAGCATCGGCGTCGCCATCCAGTTCAAGCTCCTGGTCGATACGGGTTTCGCGAACCAGTTGGAGGATGTCTTTTTGCAGTTCGCGGGCACGGCGCGGGTCGAGCAGTTGGGCTTCGTAGTATTCGTCCGCCAATAGCTCCAGATTACGCAACGGCCCGTAGGTTTCGGCGCGGGTCAGCGGCGGCATCAGGTGGTCGATGATCACCGCCTGGGTGCGCCGCTTGGCCTGGGCGCCCTCGCCCGGGTCGTTGACGATAAACGGGTAGATGTTCGGCAGCGGCCCCAGCAGCGCATCCGGCCAGCAGTTTTCCGAGAGCCCCACGCCCTTGCCCGGCAGCCATTCCAGGTTGCCGTGCTTGCCCACATGGATCACGCCATGGGCGCCGTAGGTGTGGCGCAACCAGAAGTAGAACGCCAGGTAGCCGTGGGGCGGCACCAGGTCCGGGTCGTGGTACACCGCGCTGGCATCCACCTGGTAACCCCGGGCCGGCTGGATGCCGATGAAGGTCAGGCCCAGGCGCAGGCCGGCGATCATCAGGCGGCCGTCGCGGAACATCGGATCGTTGTGCGGAGCGCCCCAACGCTCCAGCACCGCCTGGCGATTGGACTCAGGCAAGCGCTGGAACATCGCCTCGTAGTCGTCCAGGCCCAGGCTTTGATGGCAGGGGCGCAGGTCGAGGCTGTCGAGATCGTTGGTGACGCCGCCGAGCAGATCATGGATCAGCGCAGTGCCGCTTTCGGGCAATTGATCCGGCACCGGATAACCTTCGGCTTGCAGGGCGCGCAGGATATTCAGCGCGGCGGCCGGGGTGTCCAGGCCCACGCCATTGCCGATGCGACCGTCGCGGGTCGGGTAGTTGGCGAGGATCAGGGCAATGCGTTTATCCGCATTCGGCAGCCGTGCCAGTTCGACCCAACGGCGCGCCAATTCAGCGACGAAATCCATGCGCTCGGGCGCTGCGCGGTAGCACACCACGTCCGACTGGCTGCGCTCGCTGCGCCAGGCCAGATCCTTGAAGCTGATCGGCCGGCTGATAATCCGCCCATCCAGCTCGGGCAAGGCAATGTGCATCGCCAGGTCGCGAGGGCCAAGGCCTTGCTCGCTGGCCTGCCAGCCCGGCTGGTTATCCTGGGCGCAAATCGCCTGGATCACCGGAATATTGCGACGAAACGGCCGCAGATGCGGGGCTTCGGGGCTGGATTGGGCAAAACCGGTGGTGTTCAGGATTACCGCCGCGCCGACCTCATCCAGCAGGTCCTCGACCACCGTCAGGCAGCCGGGCTCTTTCAAACTGGCCACCGCCATCGGCAACGGGTTAAGGCCCGCCGCCTGCAAGCGCTGGCAGAACACATCAATAAAACCGGTATTGGCCGCCTGCAGGTGCGAGCGGTAGAGCAGCACCGCCGCCACGGGCCAATCCGCGTGCCAATCGGTCTGCCAGTCATTGAGACGAGGGTTGGCTTTATGCGGGTGATAAATCGCCGTGCGCGGCAGGGTTTGCGGCTCGGCCCAGGCATAGTCGCGTCCCAGGTAGCCGCTGGCCAGGCAACGATAGAAGTCCAGGGCATTGCCCAAACCACCCTGACGAAGGAAGTGCCACAGCCGGTCGCGCTGTTCGGCACTCACCGTGCTCAGGCCGCTGAGTTCCGGGTCCGGGCGATCATCCCCCGGCACCAGGATCAGGGTGACGCCGCGCGCGGCCAGCTCCACAAGACGCTCGATGCCGTAGCGCCAGTAACCGATGCCGCCGTGCAGCGAAATCAGGATGACCTTGGCGTGGCGCAGCACTTCGTCTACATACAGGTCGACCGAGGCATGGTTCTGCACCTGCATCGGGTTGGCCAGGCGCAGGCTGGGGTAATCCTCGGGCAACTGCTGGGCCGCTTCGGCCAGCAGCGCCAGGCTGGAATCGCCGCTGCACAGAATCACCAGTTCAGCGGGGGTTTGGCCAAGGTCGGCAATATTGTCGTCCGCGACGAAACCACCGGGCTGAGTCCTGAGCAGGTGCATGGGTTAAACGCTGAGGGCAGCGCGCAGCTGCGCTTCGAGGCCCGCCGCGTCCAGCTCCTGGCCGATCAGCACCAGCCGTGTGATGCGCGCTTCGTCGGCGCCCCAGGCACGGTCGAAGTGCTTGTCGAAACGCGTGCCCACGCCCTGGATCAGCAGGCGCATCGGTTTGTTCGGGATGGCGGCGAAGCCTTTGACGCGCAGGATGCCGTGCTGAACCACCAATTGGGTCAGGGCGTCGAGCAGCAGCGCCTCGTCGGCTTGGGGCAGGTCGATGGAGATGGAATCGAAGGCATCGTGATCATGATCGTCTTCACCATCGTGGTGATGATCGTGGTGGCTATGGCGACCGTCGATATGTTCTTCGGAACCCGCGCCGAGACCGATCAATACATCCAACGGCAGGCGACCGCTGCTGGCTTCGATGACCTTCACAGCCGGCGGCAGTTCTTCGGCGACTTCCAGGCGTACACGGGCCAGGTCTTCGGCGCTGATCAGGTCGGATTTGTTGAGGATCACCAGGTCGGCGCTGGCCAGTTGGTCGGCAAACAGCTCGTGCAGCGGCGATTCATGGTCCAGGTTCGGGTCGAGTTTGCGCTGGGCATCGACCTGGTCCGGGAACGCGGCAAAGGTGCCGGCGGCCACGGCCGGGCTGTCGACCACGGTGATGACCGCATCAACCGTGCAGGCGCTGCGGATTTCCGGCCACTGGAAGGCCTGTACCAACGGTTTTGGCAGGGCCAGGCCCGAGGTTTCGATAAGGATATGGTCGAGGTCGCCGCGACGGGCGACCAGTTCGCGCATCACCGGGAAGAACTCTTCCTGCACCGTGCAGCACAGGCAGCCGTTGGCCAGCTCGTACACGCGGCCGTTGGCCTCTTCTTCGGTGCAACCGATGGAGCACTGCTTGAGGATTTCACCGTCGATGCCCAGCTCGCCGAACTCGTTGACGATCACCGCAATGCGACGGCCCTGGGCGTTGTCGAGCATATGGCGCAGCAAGGTGGTTTTGCCCGAGCCGAGGAAGCCGGTAACGATGGTGACGGGGAGTTTGGCCAGTGTTTTCATCGGATGCCCTTTGGGGCGGGCATACGGGACGATAGGCCCTGCGGCGGCGCGCAGACGCGGATTTCGTCACCGGATCACCCCGCCCGGTTGAATTGGAAAATCGGTTACGAGGCAGGTCTCCTGGCTTGGGGCTTGCGGGTCTTGCGACCGGCGCCGACTGCGCCTTCCCGCCGTAATGGCAGTGGCGTGGCAGTCAGATAAACCCTTCACAGTTGCGGGGGCAGCCGCGGCTTGGACCGCGTTCCCTTCTTAGCTTCGACCTGGGCCGAAGAACCTCGAAGGTGCAAGGCTACAGGGGCTCGCCGCATTTGACTACCGTCCCCGGCCCATGCTCTCCTACACATCTTGTTTCGGGTGCCCTTCACAGGGTGAAACGGGAAACCGGTGAGTCATAGCGTTATGACGAGTCCGGTGCTGCCCCCGCAACGGTAAGCGAGTGAAGCGTCAGATCCACTGTGCCTGTACGGCATGGGAAGGCGACGCTTTATAGACCCAGTGTCCCTCGCAAGCCCGGAGACCGGCCCGAATAACATCGAATAACAAACCCGCGGTGGGCGGGCGCTGTTAAAACCCTGCGTGCCTGGCTCGCGGGGTTTGCATGCGCTCGTTTCACCCTGACACCTGAAAGGGACGCGCCATGTCGATCATCAGCAGCACCTCGCACACCGCCAGCAGCTCCGCCACCCTCAGCCAACGCCTGACCGCCGCCATCGGTGCGTCGATCCTTGGTGCGTGTCTGGTGTATTTTGCCGGCTTCTCGCATATCGAGGCGGTGCACAACGCGGCCCACGATACCCGTCACAGCGCCGCGTTCCCGTGCCACTGAGGCCTGCCGATATGATCAAGCGTATTGCGCAAACCGCAGGGTTCACCGGCTTGCTCGCTGCCCTGTTGCTGACCCTGTTGCAAAGCTTCTGGGTCGCGCCGCTGATTCTGCAGGCGGAAACCTTTGAAAAGGCCCCGGCCGCGACTGAAGTCGTGCATGAGCACGCCGCCGGCGCCGCAGCACACACCCACGACGCCGAAGCCTGGGAACCGGAAGACGGCTGGCAGCGCGTGCTGTCGACCACCGGCGGCAACCTCGTGGTCGCCGTCGGCTTCGCCCTGATGCTCGCCGGCCTCTATACCCTGCGCGCCCCTACCCGTACGGCCCAAGGCTTGCTGTGGGGCTTGGCCGGTTACGCCACCTTTGTGCTGGCGCCCACTCTGGGCCTGCCACCGGAGCTGCCGGGCACTGCCGCCGCTGACCTGGCGCAACGACAAATCTGGTGGATCGGCACCGCTGCCTCGACGGCGGCCGGTATTGCCCTGATCGTGTTTGGGCGCAACTGGCTGCTGAAAGTCTTGGGCGTGGCGATCCTGGTGGTGCCACATGTGATCGGCGCGCCGCAGCCGGAAACCCATTCCATGCTGGCGCCGGAAGCCCTCGAAGCGCAGTTCAAGATCGCTTCGCAGTTGACCAACGTGGCGTTCTGGCTGGCGCTCGGCCTGATCAGTGCCTGGCTGTTCCGCCGCAACCGCGACGACCAATACTCGGCATGACCCTGGTGGTCGGCCTGGGTTGCCAGCGGGGTTGTGATGTAGACACCCTGCTGGGCCTGTTTGACAGCGCCCTCGCCAATGGCGGGATTGAGCGCCAGCGTGTCACGGCACTGGCCAGCATCGACCGTAAACAGGACGAGCCTGGGTTGCTCGCCCTGGCCCGCTTGCTCAATCTGCCGTTGCAGTGCTTCAGCGCCGCGCAACTGGCGGCGTATGAAGACCGGCTGAGCCACAAATCCACCGTCGCGTTTGCCCATACCGGCTGTTATGGCATCGCCGAAAGCGCTGCCCTGGCCCTGGCCGAACAGCTCTGCGGCGGTCCTGCCCGCTTGTTGATCACTCGCCAGAAAACCGCCCAGGCCACCTTTGCATTGGCCTGCGCCGGCTAAAATCCCGATAATCGCCCTTCCCGATCATGAGCAATCTTCATGCTCGCCCGCTTTTGCACAGGAATTCTCCATGACCGTCTACTTCATCGGCGCCGGCCCCGGCGATCCGGAATTGATCACCGTCAAAGGCCAACGCCTGATCCGCAGTTGCCCGGTGATCATCTATGCCGGCTCGCTGGTGCCGGCGGCGGTGCTGGAAGGACATCAGGCGCAACAGGTGGTCAACAGCGCCGAACTGCACCTGGAACAGATCATCGAACTGATCAAGACTGCCCACGCCAACGGCCAGGATGTGGCCCGCGTGCACTCCGGCGACCCGAGCCTGTATGGCGCGATTGGCGAGCAGATCCGTTACTTGCGTGAGTTGGGCATCCCTTTCCAGATCATTCCCGGAGTAACGGCGGTGGCAGCCTGCGCCGCGTTGCTGGAAACGGAACTGACCCTGCCGGACATCGCCCAAAGCGTGATCCTGACCCGCTACGCCGATAAAACCAGCATGCCGGCCGGGGAAGACTTCGACAGCCTGGCCCGGCATGGCACGACCATGGCGATTCACCTGGGGGTCAATCATCTGGAGAAGATCATCGCCGAACTGCTGCCACACTATGGCGCGGACTGCCCGATGGCGGTGGTACACCGGGCGACATGGCCGGATCAGGATTGGGTGGTCGGCACGCTCAGCGATATTGCCGACAAAGTCGCCGCCAAGGGCTTTCGGCGTACGGCGCTGATCGTGGTGGGCCGGGTGCTGGCCAGTGACAATTTCAGTGAGTCGTCACTGTATCGGGCCGGGCATGCGCACCTTTATCGACCTTGATTTTTTACTTCATAAAATCACACCAACACACTGATTTAAATTAAAAAACACAAAGAGCAATGTGGGAGGGGGCTTGCTCCCGATAGCGGTGTGTCAGCTTCCTCATGAGACGACTGAGGCACCGCTATCGGGAGCAAGCCCCCTCCCACACTTGATCTTTATTGTTAGATAGATGGTGTAAGAGCTTGAATTAAAAGAATAAAAAAACGGCGCTCACGGGCGCCGTTTTTTGTTCGCAGTGAACGCCTTACTCAGTAGTAGGCGTTTTCTTTCTGCGTGTGGTCTGTCACGTCACGGACGCCCTTGAGCTCCGGAATGCGCTCCAGCAAAGTGCGCTCAATGCCTTCACGCAGGGTCACGTCCGCCTGGCCACAGCCTTGGCAGCCGCCGCCGAACTTCAATACGGCGATGCCGTCATCGACGACGTCGATCAAGCTGACCTGACCGCCGTGGCTGGCCAGCCCCGGGTTGATCTCGGTTTGCAGGTAGTAGTTGATGCGCTCGTTTACCGGGCTGTCGGCGTTGACGTTCGGCACCTTGGCGTTGGGCGCCTTGATGGTCAACTGGCCGCCCATACGGTCGGTGGCGTAGTCGACCACGGCATCGTCCAGGAAGGCTTCGCTGAAGTTGTCGATATACGCGGTGAAGCTTTTCAGCCCCAGGGCGGTGTCTTCAGGTTTCTCTTCACCGGGCTTGCAGTAGGCAATGCACGTCTCGGCGTACTGGGTGCCAGGCTGGGTGATAAAGACGCGGATGCCGATACCCGGGGTGTTCTGCTTGGACAGCAGGTCAGCCAGGTAATCGTGGGCGGCGTCGGTAATGGTTATGGCAGTCATGGAAACTCCTCACAGGCTTGCCGGCAGTTTACGCCAAAATATTACGCAGGTACAAAGTCCTAGTAATTTTGTCGGAAAAGACTCTCGCCCCAGTCAGAGGTTTTCATAACGGTTCATATCCAGCACCCCCTCTTCCACTGGCGTGGTTTCGCGGATGTACTGGGACAAATCGTGGAAATACTGCCAGAACAACGGATGGCTGCGGCGCACGCCCCAGCGATCGACGATTTTTTCAAAGCGCTTGGCGTCCTTGGCCCGCTCCATTTCAGCCACGAACTCTGGCACTTCCTGCGCAGGAATATTGAACATGAAGTTCGGGTAGCTGCTGAGCACGCCCGGATAGAGGGTCAGCGTGTCGAGGCCCGGCTGATAACGGTAGGCCTCACCGAGCAGGAACGCCACGTTACTGTGAGCGCGGTTGCGCAGCAGGCTGTAGACCACACGCTGGCCGCTGGCGGTTTCGATACGCAGCATCGTGGCTTCGGGCAACTGGTCGATCACCTTGAGCCCCGCCGCCGGGCGCGAGGTCAGGCGGCTGAGCGCCTGCTCCGCATCCTGCAATGCCGGGTCGATGCCATCACGCGAGCAGTACGCCCCGGCGCAACGGTTGATCGGGTCCGGGCTGGCATTCAGGTAGCTGTAGCGGGTAAGCAATTGGTTGGCAAAGTCACGCTTCGGGTCTTTTTCATCCAGATGCAGGCCAGTGGGCTTATCGTCATCGATCGCCTCATAGTCCAGCCACAGCTTGATCTTGCCGCTGTTCTGGTACCAATCATCCATAAAGGCATCGCGGCTATCGGCGGGCATCAGGCGCAGGAAGTTCTGCTCGGCGCCGTTGCGGATCAGGTCGAAGTACAGGCGGGTCTGGGCCTGGTGCGATACGTTGCCGAACACGTCGAAGTTGACCACCAACTGGTAATAGGTGCGTTCGAGCAATGGAAAGTCGAACAACCACATCGTCTGCGGGACTTCACCGATCAGGCCTTTATTGACCGAGGCGCTGTCAAAGTGGCGAAAGATGCTTAACAGCGCGTTGTCGTTGCCGACCCATAGCGTCGACCAACTGGGCGCCGGCAGCTCGGCATAGCTGTCCCGCCGCAGCGCTTCGTACTGGTTGCGCTTATCACGGTACTTGAGCCACAGGCTGAGCACACTGCCCACGTCGTCATTCTGCCCTGGCATCGCCAGCAACGGCGTGGCCTGGCCGCGATAGCGAGCATCGGTGATGTACAGGTCGTGGTCGGGCGCCTGGAACAGCGCCCAGAAATTGTCGCGGATCACATCCGTGGCAATTTGCCCGCGACATACCGGCCCGCGAATAAACGTGCGCACGAAGTACTCGGCGTTATCCAGCATGAACTGGTAGCGCGCCTGGGCGGGAATCGCCTCGAATGTCTCGAAAGGATTGGCACGACGGCCGGGGCCATAGCCCGGCAAGGCGCTGGCCTGCCAGTCACCGCTGTAGAACAAGGCTTTGATCCGCGCCATTTTCTCTGCGCTGAGGGGGTATGTGATGTGAGTCTTGTGGACGATCACCCCTTGTACGGGCCACAGGCGGTAGTACACGCGGGTGCCGGGATCGTCATTGGGACGACGGGTGTTGATCAGGTCAATCGGCTGGCCGCTGGGGGTACGCGAGCGCACCCACTGGAAGAAATGCCCCGGCTCACCGCCTTCGAAATAGAGGTGCGCAATAAACAAATGCTCGAACAGCCAACGGGCCACCAGGCTTTCCCGGGCGCCGGGGGCATTGAACAGGTTTTCCCATTGCAGCACCTGCGCGGCTTCCTGGGCACTGGGGGCCACACCTTGCTCGTCAATCGGTGCACCGGAGGCCAGCCAGCGTTGCAGCGTCTGGTATTGCTGGTCGCTCAAGCCAGTTACGGCCAGAGGCATGCCTTCATTGGGGTGAGCACCGGCGTAAGCGTCGAACTCTCCCGGCAACGGGCACATATTCTCGCGGTTAAGGCCCAGCACAATATCAGCGGGCAACTTGGCGTTGGGTTGTAACGGCGCGCGGCGATGACCGAGTTCGAGCATGCGCGCCATCAGCGCAGCTTGGCTGCCTTGGGCGTCGAGTACTGAGCTGAAGCCTTCGCGCTGCCAGGCAGCTTTGCCGAACGCGTCATAGAACAGGCGGGTCGGCTTGGTCGCCTGGCTACGTTCGCCATCGTAGACCGGCACCTTACTGGCGCCCCGCGTCGCACCCTCGGCACTGCCCAGGTTCAGTTGGCAGGCCGAGTCGTAGCACGCATGGCAAGCCACGCACTTCTCGGTGAAGATTGGTTGGATGTCGCGGGTATAAGAGATCGCCGAAGAGGGACCTTCCGCCAACGCGGTACTGGCTATCAAGGCCAGGACGGCGCTGACGATAAGACGAAGTGACATGTATCCGGTCCCGATTCAATACGTGCGATTTAAAGTGGCGGTGATTCTAGCGGGCCATGCCCTCCATCAACATGAACGATATTCATGCAAAACCTGGACATGCCGCAAATCCGCACAGGTTTGTTATGATCCACGCCCTCCGTAATGCCTGACCAGAGTAGTCCCATGTCCGATCGTAGCGCTCGTCTGCAAGCCCTTCACCACGCCCTCAAGGAACGCATCCTGATCCTCGACGGCGGCATGGGCACGATGATCCAGAGCTATAAACTGGAAGAACATGACTACCGCGGCAAGCGCTTCGCCGACTGGCCGAGCGACGTCAAGGGCAACAACGACCTGCTGGTGCTCACCCGCCCGGACGTGATCGGCGGGATCGAGAAGGCCTACCTGGACGCCGGTGCCGACATCCTCGAGACCAACACCTTCAACGCCACCCGTATCTCCATGGCCGACTACGGCATGGAAGAGCTGGCCTATGAACTGAACGTCGAAGGCGCACGCCTGGCACGCAAGATCGCCGATGCCAAGACCGCCGAGAACCCGGCCAAGCCGCGCTTCGTTGCCGGCGTCCTCGGACCGACCAGCCGCACCTGCTCGCTGTCGCCCGATGTGAACAACCCCGGCTACCGCAACGTCACCTTCGATGAACTGGTGGAGAACTACACCGAGGCCACCAAAGGCCTGATCGAGGGCGGCGCCGACCTGATCCTGATCGAGACCATCTTCGACACCCTCAACGCCAAGGCTGCGATCTTCGCCGTACAGGGTGTGTTCGAAGCGCTCGGTATCGAATTGCCGATCATGATCTCCGGCACCATCACCGACGCCTCCGGCCGTACCTTGTCGGGCCAGACCACTGAAGCCTTCTGGAACTCGGTCGCCCACGCCAAGCCGATTTCCGTGGGCCTGAACTGCGCCCTCGGCGCCAGCGAGCTGCGCCCTTACCTGGAAGAGCTGTCCAACAAAGCCAACACCCACGTGTCTGCGCACCCGAACGCCGGCTTGCCCAACGAGTTCGGCGAATACGACGAACTGCCGTCGGAAACCGCCAAGGTCATCGAAGAGTTCGCCCAGAGCGGCTTCCTCAATATCGTCGGCGGCTGCTGCGGCACCACTCCGGGCCATATTGAAGCCATCGCCAAGGCCGTGGCCGGCTACGCGCCGCGCCCGATCCCGGACATCCCCAAGGCTTGCCGCCTGTCGGGCCTGGAGCCGTTCACGATTGATCGCAGTTCGTTGTTCGTCAACGTCGGCGAGCGCACCAACATCACCGGTTCTGCGCGTTTCGCCCGCTTGATCCGGGAAGACAACTACACCGAAGCCCTGGAAGTCGCCCTGCAGCAGGTGGAAGCCGGCGCCCAGGTGATCGACATCAACATGGACGAGGGCATGCTCGATTCGAAGAAGGCCATGGTGACCTTCCTCAATCTGATTGCCGGCGAGCCGGACATCTCCCGCGTACCGATCATGATCGACTCCTCCAAGTGGGAAGTGATCGAAGCCGGCCTCAAGTGCATCCAGGGCAAGGGCATCGTCAACTCCATCAGCATGAAGGAAGGCGTCGAGCAGTTCATTCACCACGCCAAGCTGTGCAAGCGCTACGGCGCCGCCGTAGTGGTGATGGCCTTCGACGAAGCCGGCCAGGCCGACACCGAAGCGCGCAAGAAGGAAATCTGCAAACGGTCCTACGACATCCTGGTGAATGAAGTCGGCTTCCCGCCGGAAGACATCATCTTCGACCCGAACATCTTCGCGGTCGCCACCGGTATCGAGGAGCACAACAACTACGCCGTCGACTTCATCAACGCCTGCGCCTATATCCGCGACGAGCTGCCGTACGCGCTGACCTCCGGCGGCGTGTCCAACGTGTCGTTCTCGTTCCGCGGCAATAACCCGGTGCGTGAGGCGATCCACTCGGTGTTCCTGCTGTACGCGATCCGCAACGGCCTGACCATGGGTATCGTCAACGCCGGCCAGTTGGAGATCTACGACCAGATCCCGGCCGAGCTGCGCGATGCCGTGGAAGATGTAGTCCTCAACCGCACCCCGGAAGGCACCGACGCCCTCCTCGCCATCGCCGACAAGTACAAGGGCGACGGCAGCGTAAAAGAGGCCGAGACCGAAGAATGGCGCGGCTGGCCGGTCAACAAGCGCCTGGAACACGCGCTGGTCAAGGGCATCACCACCCATATCGTCGAAGACACCGAAGAATCGCGGCAGTCGTTCGCGCGTCCGATCGAAGTGATCGAAGGCCCGTTGATGTCTGGTATGAACATCGTTGGCGACCTGTTCGGCGCCGGCAAGATGTTCCTGCCCCAGGTGGTGAAATCCGCCCGCGTGATGAAGCAGGCCGTGGCCCACTTGATCCCGTTCATCGAGCTGGAAAAAGGCGACAAGCCGGAAGCCAAGGGCAAGATCCTGATGGCCACGGTGAAAGGCGACGTGCATGACATCGGCAAGAACATCGTCGGCGTGGTGCTCGGTTGCAACGGCTATGACATCGTCGACCTCGGCGTGATGGTGCCGGCCGAGAAGATCCTGCAGGTGGCCAAGGAGCAGAAGTGCGACATTATCGGGCTGTCCGGCCTGATCACGCCGTCCCTGGACGAGATGGTGCATGTGGCCCGCGAGATGCAGCGCCAGGACTTCCACCTGCCGCTGATGATCGGCGGCGCGACCACCTCCAAGGCGCACACGGCGGTGAAGATCGAGCCCAAGTACAGCAACGATGCAGTGATCTACGTCACCGACGCCTCCCGCGCGGTGGGCGTGGCCACGCAGCTGCTGTCCAAGGAACTGAAGGCCGGCTTCGTCGAGAAGACCCGCCTGGAATACATCGACGTGCGTGAGCGCACCTCCAACCGCAGCGCGCGCACCGAACGCCTGAGCTACCCGGCGGCCATCGCCAAGAAGCCGCAGTTCGACTGGAGCACCTACGCGCCGGTCAAGCCCACCTTCACCGGTTCCCGGGTACTGGACAATATCGACCTCAACGTCCTGGCCGAGTACATCGACTGGACCCCGTTCTTTATCTCCTGGGACCTGGCCGGCAAGTTCCCGCGCATCCTTACCGATGAAGTGGTGGGTGAAGCCGCCACCGCGCTGTACGCCGACGCCCAGGAAATGCTCAGGAAGCTGATCGACGAAAAACTCATCAGCGCCCGTGCGGTGTTCGGTTTCTGGCCGACCAACCAGGTGCAGGACGATGACCTGGAAGTCTACGGTGAAGACGGCCAGCCGATTGCCAGGCTGCATCACCTGCGCCAGCAGATCATCAAGACCGACGGCAAGCCGAACTTCTCCCTGGCCGACTTCGTGGCACCAAAAGACAGCGGCGTGACCGACTACATCGGTGGTTTCATCACCACCGCCGGCATCGGCGCCGAAGAAGTGGCCAAGGCTTACCAGGACGCCGGCGACGACTACAACTCGATCATGGTCAAGGCCCTGGCCGACCGCCTGGCCGAGGCCTGTGCCGAGTGGCTGCACCAGCAGGTGCGTAAGGAACACTGGGGCTACGCCAAGGACGAGCAACTGGATAATGAGGCGCTGATCAAGGAGCAATACAGCGGCATCCGCCCTGCCCCCGGTTACCCGGCGTGTCCGGATCACACCGAGAAAGCCCAGTTGTTCCAACTGCTCGACCCCGAGGCCCGCGAAATGCACGCTGGGCGCAGCGGAGTGTTCCTCACCGAGCATTACGCGATGTTCCCGGCGGCGGCGGTCAGCGGCTGGTACTTCGCCCACCCGCAGGCGCAGTACTTTGCCGTGGGCAAGGTCGACAAGGACCAGGTAACCAGCTACACCGCGCGCAAGGGCCAGGACCTGGCCGTGACCGAGCGCTGGCTGGCGCCGAACCTGGGTTACGACAACTAAGCCGGCCTGGATTGTCTATGCTGTCCTTCACACACCTTGTGTCGAGGGATGTATGGACGATCCAGTCAACAACAAACCGCCGACCTTCTGGCAGATGCTCCACAGCGTCATGGCCGCCGCCTTTGGCGTGCAGAGCGGCAAAAATCGCGCGCGGGACTTCACCCACGGCAAGCCCAGCCACTTCGTGATCCTGGGCATTCTGTTTACGGCGGTGTTTGCCTTGACCTTGTTTGGAATCGTCAAGTTGGTGCTGCACCTGGCCGGCGTCTAGCGCAGTAACAGGTGCAGGCTGAACGGGTAACGATAGGACGCCGGCTTACCCTGGGCGGACAGCGCGCGAAAATTCACCGACGGTGTCGGCCCCAACAAGCGCCGCGCCTGGCCGGCATCGATCAATTGGAACAAGGCCAACTGACGGTCGCGCCCGCCGTATGCGCCAATGTCCAGGCCCTTGGCATCATCATGAACCAATACCATGGCCCAGCCACCGACGGTGAAATGCCCGGCGACCAAGGATGATAAGCGTCCGTCCAATCGCGCCTGCAAGATCTCCGGCGAACTGTTGAGTGCGCTGAACAGCACATCCTTACCCGGCAACCGTCCACTGGCCTGCAACGCTTGCATGGCACCCAGTGCCATCTGATCGTTGGCCGACCACACCAGCGCCGTCTGCGGGTAGCGCTTGAACAGTTGCGTCGCTTGCTCGAAGGCGCGTTCGCGGCTCCACTCACCGTAGACCAACTGACGCAGGCGCACCTCGGGATGCTCGGCCAGCGCCCGCCGCATGCCTCGCTCACGCAGTTGCGCGACCGGCGTGGTCTTGACGCCGGAAAAGGCCAGCAGATCGAGGGATTGGCCGGGGCCAACCGGGCCGTGCTGGCGCAACAGGTCACGGAGCATCAGGTAACCAGCCTGTTCATCGTCAGCGACCAGGCTGCCGATCAAACGGATGCCACGGCGGGCTCCCAGCAATTGCTCCTGATCGGGGGTCAGCGCACTGTTCACGAGCAGCAGCTTGACGCCACTGCCCTCGGCCATGCGCAGGATCTGCGGCGCAACGTACTGCTCATTCACCAGTATCAGGTAATCAGGCCGCTGGCTGCCTTGCAGCACCTCACGCGCCTGGAGCAGCGTGTTGTCGGTACTACGCTCGCCATAACGCACACGCAAATCCAGGCCGAGGTCCTTGGCGGCGGCCTGCATGAATTGCGTGTAGCTGACCCAGAAGGTTTCCGTCGACATGCCCGGATTGAGAAACACCACCGACGTTGCATGAGCCATCACCCCATACGTCGATCCCAGCAACCAGAAATACGTAATCAACACCTTCAACATGGATGCTTGAGCCTCGAAAATAGGCCGCCATGATAGTGGCAATGCCTGAACCAATCGAGGCTCAATCAACGTCCTTTATTGGTGGCTGACCCAGAATACGGCCGTTCCCACCACCAGAATGATCAAGAACAGAATGGCCCAGGCATCGACGGTACTGTCAGGTTTACGGGCTTTTGTCGGATTGCTCATTGCATCGCCTCTTGTCGGTTTTATAGGTGATTGCACTCAAACACGCTCACAGTAAAGTTCACGATTGCCCGCATGACAAATGTGGGTATCACGATAACCCTTCTCATTAGTCATTTTGGTTATGTGCATATACTCAAACATCACTTTTGCGCATAAACGCAAACTGGTATCGTGCGCCGGCTCCGTTGGGAGTGCGCGGCCGTGCGCGCAGATTTGCCGAGAACAGGACCTATATGTACGTATACGACGAATACGATCAGCGCATCATCGAGGACCGCGTCAAGCAGTTCCGTGATCAGACCCGACGCTACCTAGCAGGTGAACTGAGCGAAGAAGAGTTCCGCCCTCTGCGCCTGCAAAATGGCCTTTATGTTCAGCGCTTTGCGCCGATGCTGCGGGTGGCCGTGCCTTATGGCCAACTGACTTCGCGCCAGACCCGCATGATGGCCAAGATTGCCCGCGACTTCGACAAAGGCTATGCCCACATCAGTACCCGCCAGAACGTGCAGTTCAACTGGCCGGCCCTGGAAGATGTGCCGGATATCCTGGCTGAACTGGCCACCGTGCAGATGCACGCCATTCAGACCAGCGGTAACTGCCTGCGCAACGTGACCACCGACCAATTCGCCGGAGTTGCCGCCGACGAGCTGATCGACCCACGCCCGTGGTGTGAAATCGTCCGTCAATGGACCACCTTCCACCCCGAGTTCGCCTACCTGCCCCGCAAGTTCAAGATCGCCATCAATGGCTCGAGCTCGGACCGTGCAGCCATCGAAGTACACGATATCGGCCTGGAGCCGGTGTACAACGCGGCCGGCGAGCTGGGTTTCCGTGTCCTGGTGGGTGGCGGCCTGGGCCGTACCCCGGTGGTCGGTGCTTTTATCAACGAGTTCCTGCCATGGCAGGACCTGTTGAGCTACCTCGACGCCATCCTGCGGGTCTACAACCGCTACGGCCGTCGTGACAACAAGTACAAGGCGCGGATCAAGATCCTCGTCAAGGCGCTGACCCCTGAGGTGTTCGCCCAAAAAGTCGATGCCGAGATGGAGCACCTGCGCGGCGGCCAGACCACCCTGACCGAAGCCGAAGTGCACCGTGTGGCCAAGCACTTCGTCGACCCTGAGTACAAGGCCCTGAGCAATCAGGACGCCGAACTCGCAGCGCTCGACCAGCAGCACCCAGGCTTTGCCCGCTGGCGCACCCGCAACACCCTGGCGCACAAAAAGCCGGGCTATGTGGCGGTGACCCTGTCGCTGAAACCGACCGGTGTTGCACCGGGCGACATCACCGACAAACAGCTGGACGCCGTCGCCGACCTGGCCGAGCGCTACAGCTTTGGCCAGCTGCGCACCTCCCACGAGCAGAACATCATTCTCGCGGACGTTGAGCAGGGCCAACTGTTCACCCTGTGGGGCGAGCTGCGCGAAGGCGGTTTCGCCACGCCGAACATCGGCCTGCTGACCGACATCATCTGCTGCCCGGGCGGCGACTTCTGCTCCCTGGCCAACGCCAAGTCGATCCCGATTGCCGAATCGATCCAGCGCCGTTTCGACGACCTGGACTACCTGTTCGACATCGGCGAGCTGGACCTGAACATCTCCGGTTGCATGAACGCCTGTGGTCACCACCACGTCGGCCACATCGGCATCCTGGGCGTGGACAAGAAAGGCGAAGAATTCTACCAAGTGTCCCTGGGTGGCAGCGCCAGCCGCGATGCGAGCCTGGGCAAGATCCTTGGCCCATCCTTCGCCCAGGAAGCCATGCCCGAGGTGATCGGCAAGCTGATCGACGTGTACATCGAACAGCGCACCGAAGATGAGCGTTTCATCGACACCTACCAGCGCATCGGCATTGACCTGTTCAAGGAGCGCGTCTATGCAGCGAATCATTAAGAACAACGAAGTCCTCGACGAAACCTGGCACCTGCTGCCCAAGGACGCGAGCTTCGACGGCATTTCCAACTGCGACGACCTGATCGTGCCGCTGGCGCTGTGGCGCGAACATGGCCACGCCCTCAAGGCTCGCGACGGCGGCCTGGGTGTTTGGCTGGACGCCGATGAAGAAGCCGAGGAGATCGGCGCAGACGTGGAACACTTCCAGGTCATCGCCCTGAACTTCCCGGCCTTCACCGACGGTCGCAACTACTCCAACGCACGATTGCTGCGTGACCGCTATGGTTACAAAGGCGAGCTGCGGGCGATTGGCGACGTGTTGCGCGACCAACTGTTCTACCTGCGCCGTTGCGGGTTCGATGCCTTCGCCTTGCGCGCCGACAAAGACCCGTACGAAGCGCTGGAAAGCCTCAAGGACTTCTCGGTGACGTACCAGGCTGCAACGGACGAACCGCTGCCGCTGTTCCGTCGGCGCTGAGCATCAAATGTGGGAGGGGGGGGTTGCTCCCGTGACGGCTCTGGAGCTGACAACTCTGTAACTGATGCCCCGCGCTAAATGTGGGAGGGGCGGTGCGACGATTCGACTTGCTCCCGATGGCGGCCTCTGGGCCGCCCATGTGCTTGGGTTGGAATGAGTACATATCCATTGCTGCGGTAACGGCTACTTATGGTTTCGCTCTTACAGCGAATCACTTTTGGAGAGGCCCAAAAGTAAGCCAATGTATGGTCAGCCCACCCCCTGGCCGCCTGAGATCAAGATCTAAAGCAAGATCAAGGGCGACTCGCTTCGCATCGTGGTTAGCGTTGGCTGCTACGTTGTGTCGATACCTATACTCATCGAAGCTTGTTCAGGCACCGATCTTAATCGACGCCAGCACCTGCTTCTGCCCCATGGAGCACGGCACGCCTTCCGGCTGCGCCCGGACCGCGTCGATCACGCCCAGCAACTGCGCCTTGCTATGAGCCAACTGCGCCTGCATCGCCTCGATCTGCGTCACCTTGCGCTCCAGCGCCTCGATCAACTCCTCGCGCTTGTGCTCCCCCGGCGCGGGCATTAGCGCCTTGAGTTCCTGCAAGGTAAACCCGGCCTGCTGTGCGCTCTGGATCAGTTGCAGCGTTTGCAGGGCATCGGGCGCATAGCGTCGATACCCGTTGGCCTGGCGCCCCACCTGGCTGATCAACCCTTCGGACTCATAGAAGCGGATACGCGACGCCGCCAACCCACTCTGCTTTGCCAGCTCACCAATATTCATCAAAACGCCCGCTTGACATTAAAGTTAACTTTAAGCTTAGCCTGAGGCCTCCCAAGCTCCGGAGTCAACTCATGTCACCCTTCGACCCCTTGCAACTGCCCAATGGCCAGGTCCTCGCCAATCGCATCGCCAAGGCAGCGATGGAAGAGAATATGGCGGACGCCGATCAAGCGCCTTCCCGTGAATTGAAGCAGCTGTACACCGCCTGGGCCAACGGCGAGCCCGGCCTGCTGTTGACTGGCAATGTGATGATCGACCGCCGTGCCATGACCGGTCCCGGCGGCGTTGCCCTCGAAGACGAACAGCATCTGGACAGCTTTCGCGAATGGGCCGATGTGGCCCGCGACAAGGGTGTGCACTTTTGGGTACAGCTCAGTCATCCGGGACGCCAGACCATGGCCAACCTCGGCCAGCAAGCCCTGGCGCCCTCCGCGATTGCACTGGACCTCGGCAGCTTTTCGAAGATGTTTGCCAAGCCCAGGGCCATGACCGAGGACGACATTCAAGACGTGATCAAACGCTTCGCCACCAGCGCACGCCTGGCCGAGAAAGCCGGGTTCACCGGGGTGCAGATCCACGGCGCGCACGGTTACCTGCTCAGCCAGTTTCTCTCGCCGTTGAGCAACCACCGAACTGACCGCTGGGGTGGCTCGCTGGAGAACCGTGCGCGCCTACTGCTGGAGGTGATCCACGCGGTTCGCGCCAGCGTCAGCCCGTCATTTTGCGTCGCGGTAAAGCTCAACTCAGCGGATTTCCAGCGCGGCGGATTCGCAGAGGCCGATGCGCGTGCAGTGGTGGAGATGCTCAACCCCTTGCCCATCGACCTGCTGGAATTGTCCGGAGGCAGCTACGAAGCACCGGCCATGCAAGGCGATGCGCGGGACGGTCGCACCTTGGCCCGTGAAGCGTACTTCCTGGAGTTTGCCAAGGAACTGGCGACTATCGCCCGGATGCCGTTGATGGTCACCGGCGGCATTCGCCGCCTGCCCATCGTGCAGCAGGTGCTGGACAGCGGTATTGCCATGGCCGGCATTGCTACCGCCCTGACGCTGGAACCGCAACTGATCAAACACTGGCACGAGGGGCGCGACCTCAACCCGCAACTCAAACCGATCAGTTGGCAGCGCAAACCCTTGGCCGCCCTCGCCACCCTGGCCGTAGTGCGTGACCAGATGCGCCGCTTGAGCCGCGGCCGCTTGCCCAATGCCAAGGTCGCGCCGTGGCTGGCATTGGTGCGCGACCAATGGTTTATCGCCCGGCGCACCCGGCAATACCGCGCGGCCATGACGCAATCTTCACATTAAAGGCGGAGCATTCGCCGTGATCGAACTGTCCCCTATTGATCAGCCGCTTTTAACCTCACTGACGATTGGAGTTCTTCATGGCGAAAATCAACCTGGCCCAGCAATTGGCGACCACCCTTGAACAGGCGGGCATCAAGCGTATCTGGGGCCTGACCGGCGACAGCCTCAACGGCCTCACCGATGCCCTGCGCACCATGGACAGCATCGAGTGGATGCACGTGCGCCACGAAGAAGTCGCCGCATTCGCTGCCGGTGCCGAAGCGGCGGCCACGGGTGAACTGACCGTATGCGCCGGCAGTTGCGGACCGGGCAATCTGCACTTGATCAATGGCCTGTTCGACTGCCACCGCAATCATGTCCCTGTACTGGCGATTGCCGCACAAATTCCCTCCTCCGAGATCGGCCTGAACTACTTCCAGGAGACCCATCCCCAGGAACTGTTCAAAGAATGCAGCCACTTTATCGAGCTGGTCACCAACCCCGAGCAGATGCCCCACGTGCTGCACCGTGCCATGCGCTCGGCGATCCTCAATCGCGGCGTGGCGGTGGTGGTGATTCCGGGGGACGTGTCGTTGCTGGAGGTGGAAGACAAGCTCAAGCCCTGGCCGGCCCTGCACGCACCGCGCACCCTGCCGGCGGAACAGGACCTGCTGCGCCTGACCGAGATCCTTGAAAGCAGCGAGAAAGTCACCCTGCTCTGCGGCAGTGGCTGCGCCGGTGCCCACGATCAAGTGGTGGCCCTGGCCGACACGCTGGGGGCGCCGGTGGTGCACGCCCTGCGCGGCAAGGAGCATGTGGAGTGGGATAACCCGTTCGACGTGGGCATGACCGGCCTGATCGGCTTCAGCTCCGGTTACCACGCCATGCTCGACTGCGACACGCTGATCATGCTCGGCACTGACTTTCCGTACCGCCAGTTCTACCCCACCGACGCAAAAATCATCCAGGTTGATCGCAACCCGCAGGCCCTGGGGCGGCGCGCCACGCTGGACCTGGGAATCGCTGCCGATGTGAGCGAGACCCTCGGCGCGCTGCTGCCGCGCCTGACCCGCAAGACCGACCGCAGCTTCCTCGATACCTCGCTTAAGCACTACGAAAAAGCCCGCCAGGGCCTGGACGACCTGGCGCAACCGTCAAAGGCCAACCGGCCGATCCACCCGCAATACGTGGCGCGTCTGCTCAGCGAACTGGCGGACGACGATGCAATCTTCACCGCCGACGTGGGCTCGCCGACCGTGTGGGCCGCGCGCTACCTGAAAATGAATGGCAAGCGTCGCCTGATCGGCTCGTTCAACCACGGCTCCATGGCCAATGCCATGCCCCAGGCGATTGGCGCGCAGGCGGCCTTCCCTGGGCGCCAGGTGATCTCGATGTCCGGTGACGGCGGCTTTGCCATGCTGATGGGGGATTTCATTTCACTGGCGCAGCTGAAATTGCCCGTGAAAGTGATCGTGTTCGATAACTCGTCGCTGGGCTTTGTCGCCATGGAAATGAAGGCTGCGGGTTATCTGGATGCCGGCACCGAGCTGAAAAACCCGGACTTCGCCGCCATGTCCAACGCCATGGGCATCCTCGGCATTCGCGTGGAGCAATCCGAAGACCTGGAACCGGCCCTGCGCCGCGCCCTGGCCCATGATGGCCCGGTGCTGGTGGATGTGGTGACGGCCACCCAGGAACTGGTGATGCCGCCGAGCATCAAGCTGGAACAGGCCAAGGGCTTCAGCCTGTACATGCTTAAGGCGGTAATGAGTGGGCGCGGCGATGAGGTGATCGAGTTGGCGCGGACTAACTGGTTGCGCTGATCCAATACTGTGGGAGGGGCTTGTCCCCCGATTATGGTGTGTCAGCCAATGAATCCGGTGGCTGACAGAGAGCAATCGGGGGCAAGCCCCCTCCCACATTGGATAATGGGTGCCGATTCAAGCGCTCTGTTTTTCTACCCATTTGCCGTAGGCATCAATAAATGCCTGCAGGAAAGGCCTGGTCTTTTCCGACACCTTGCCGGACTCGTCAAACACGCTGCCCGCACCGCCCAGGTAGGCTTCCGGCTGCTGCATGCACGGCACATCAAGGAACACCAGGGATTGACGCAGATGGTGGTTGGCACCAAAACCGCCAACGGCGCCCGGCGATACGCTGATGATCGCCCCCGGCTTGCCGCTCCAGGCGCTTTGGCCATAAGGGCGGGAGCCTACATCAATCGCATTCTTCAACGGTGCGGGTACGGAGCGGTTGTACTCCGGTGTCACAAACAACACCGCGTCGGATGAACGTACTTGCTGACGGAAAGTACTGTAGGCTGCGGGCGGTGATGCCCCGTCGATGTCCTCGTTGTAGAGCGGCAAATCGCCAATTTCCACAATGTTCAACTTCAGGTTGGCGGGGGCCAGTTCGGCCAGTGCCAGGGCGACCTTGCGGTTGATCGAGTCTTTTCTCAAGCTGCCAACCAGAACGGCAATTGTGTAGACCTTGCTCATTGGGGTTTCCCGACGTGTGACTAAAGGAGCTTGTAGTTATAGAGGCTTCGCGGCGGGTGCACCAGAAGGTTTTGATAATCCTCCAGACGTTTGTCGCGCCAGTCGATGCGTAGGAACCGTCTGAAAACATCAGCGAATAGTATTTTTTTTCAATAGGTAAACTCCCTCTCTTTATGACGGTCTACACAACCGCATATCGAGTGTTTATCTCCAGAGGTTCTAAACAGATGGCAGCAGTATTAGTCGGACAGTTTCATGCCAGAGACGCAGAAGGACGCGTGTATTCGGTGCATGAGTTCCAGGAATCCAACCCGGCGCAAGGCGACCTGGCTGGCTCGGCACCCACCACCACCTACAAGCTGGCCATTGGCGACCGTGTAGAAAAACTGGAAGGCGATGAGTTCAAACTGATCCAGTCGGGGACCATTATCGTCCGCGAATCGCAAACCGTCCTCGCCTCATAAGATTGATCGCCCAGGCGTGCCTGCTCAGTCCTGGCCATTGACGGCATTGACTGGGTCGGGCGATCACGGGCTGCGAATCTCCGTCAATTCAGGTCCCTGCCCGCCGTCCACCTGCTTGAGCGTCACCATCAACCTGCCCCGCTCGCCTTCCACCTCGTACATCAAGCGTTTATAACCCGGTGCATTGTAGCCAGGGTACGCCACCACCTGCTTGACCAGCGTCATACCCAGCACCGTGCCGATGTGCTCGACTACCTGTTCCTGGGAAAGGATGAACGCTTCGAGTTCGAGGTTTTCCGGGGTTGATTCATCGTGATTGCTGAAGAGATAAGCAGCCACGCAGCCTACGGTCACCAGGACCAGCAGTTGCTTGACCGTTACCCCGAGAAATGTCGAGGGTAGAGGCATATGAGACCAGACCTGTTTTTGTTGTATGTGCCGGTAACCGGCATTGGTCGTTGATGATCAGACGAGCCATTCTAGTGAGGTCCTGGCTGAACGCCAGCGACATACACGACCCACACCGTCTTTTTTGCGCACGATGGCCTGCGCCATTGAATCCCCTCCGCGCTGCACATAGACTCCGGCCATGCGTTTACGTCATCTCGAAGTGATTCAAGCCATCCTGCAGACCGGACACCTCGGCACCGCCGCCGAATGGTTGCAGCTACCCGTGGGCGATGTAGACGCGGCACTCAAGGATGCCGAGCAGCAATTGGGTTTCATGCTGTTTGCCAGTGTGCGCGGGCGTTTGCAGGCGACACGGGAAACCCTGGAGCTGCAGGCAGAAATTGCCCACGTGTACGAAGCCCTGGAACCGGTGCAACGCCTGGCCAGCCGCCTGAAACACCATCACGCCCCCACCTTGCGCGCCTTGTGCACGCCGCCACTGGCCAATCAACTGCTGCCCCAGAGCATTGCGCTGCTGCGCCGACGCTTTCAGGACACACCGTGCAACCTGTCGAGCCAGCCGACCCGGGAAATCGTCCGCAGCCTGCTGCTGCACGAAGCCGACGTCGGCTTGAGCCTGTACGACCCGGAACACCCGCAAATCCATAGCACGGTGCTAGCCCAAGGCAAATTGCAATTGCTGGCGCCCCACGGCTGGCTCAAGCCCAAGCAGAAGTACATTGCGCTGCAAGACCTGGCCGGACAGTCGATGATCGGGCTCGAAGGACACGACCCGCTCAGCCGCCTGCTGGACGCCAAGCTCCAGGCCCTGCGCCCGCTGCCGGTGGTGCAGACGCGGGTGCAGACCTACCAGATGATGCGCAGCATGGTGGAAGCCGGCGAAGGCCTGGCGATTGTTGACCCGTTCACTGCGTTTGGCGCGCGCGAAGCGGGTCTGGATGCGTGCCCGGTGTCACCGCCGATCATGGTCAGCCTGTATGCGCTGACACTCAAGGATGGCGTGACCTCACCTGCGCTGAATGCGCTGCTGGAGATTGTCACGCAAAAGGCCCAAGGCCTGCTGGCGAGTTAAAACCGCTCGGCGTCGGTCTTGAACAACCGATACCAGAAAATCGCCACCTCGCGTGTTTGCGGGTCAATGCCGCGATAGCGCAGGTGGTCGATCCCGCCCATCACGTAGCCGCAACGCTCATACAGACGGCAGGCGCCCAGGTTGTTGTTCTGGGTTTCCAGCATCATGCCCGGCAGGTTTTTCTTGCGGCTCCAGAACTGCGCCACATCCAGCAGCGACTTGGCCACCCCATGCCGCCGGGCAGGCAAGGCCACCGCCAGTTCATCAACGTGGGCAAAGCCATTCCAATTGGTACTGACCACGATATGCCCGACCGCACGATCATCCAGGTAGGCCATGAAGATCGCACTGTCCGGCGCATCGCGGAAACTGGCGAACTCTTCCGGGTCGATGCCATAACACTTGCGGTACGGCACGATGCGTTCTACAGGCCATTGATCGACCCGCCTGCCCATCTCCGGCACACCATAGGCGTTGACCTCAAAGCTGAAATCATTGCCCCACACGTAGGCATCAAAGCCTTCATCGGCGACCCGCACACTGAGCCCTGGATACTTCGGGTTCATTACAGCTTGCATAAACATCCTTAACCCTTGATGCAATCGACGGTGTAACAACGACCACTGCCGTCATCTTCGTGTTGTAACCCATGAACATCGGCAACAAAACCGGGAAAACTGCTATCGAACGTCCGGGCAAACGCCAGGTAGTCAATGATCGACCGGGTCGACTCGGTAAAGCGCTCGCCCGGCATGATCAACGGAATGCCCGGCGGATAAGGCACCAGCATCACGGCTGCAATGCGTCCTGGCAAGGCATCAATGGAGACTGCCTCCACTTCGCCCCTTACCAATTGGTCATAGGCGTCGGCCGGTTTCATCGCGATTTCCGGCAACACCGTGTACATGTGCTTGAGGTGCTTGGCGGTGGCGTTGCTGCGGTAACAGCTGTGCAATTGGTCGCACAAGTCGCGCAAACCCAAGCCCTGATAACGGGCCGGGCCCTGGGCAAACACCGATGGCAAACAACTGGCGAGGCTGACATTCGCGTCGTAACTGCGCTTGAACTCCAGCAACTCGGTGAGCAAGGTACTCCATTTGCCCTTGGTGATGCCCATGGAAAACAACACGAGGAACGAATACAGCCCGGTCTTTTCCACCACCAGCCCGCGCTCCCAGAGGAATTTACTGACCACCGCGGCGGGAATACCGCACTCGCTCAAGGCGCCACCGGCAGTGAGGCCGGGCATTACCAAGGTTACTTTGATCGGGTCCAGCAGCACGTAGTCTTCGGCAACATCACCGAAGCCGTGCCAGTCATCCTGCGGCTGCAGCAGCCAATCCGCCGTGGCGACTAGGTCGATGCCCGCCACCGACGGCGGCTGCCAGATGGAGAACCACCAGTCTTCGGCGGCGATGTGTTGGCGCAGGTTGGCCAGGGCGCGGCGAAAACTCAGGGCCTCGTCGAACATTTCCTGCAGCAGCGAGCGCCCGGCCGGGCCTTCCATCATCGCCGAGGCCACGTCCAGCGAGGCGATGATGCTGTATTGCGGCGAGGTGGAGATATGCATCATGAAGGCTTCGTTGAAACGGTCACGGTCCAGTTGGCGCGCGCCGCCGTCCTGCACATGGATCATCGAAGCCTGGCTGAACGCCGCCAGCAGCTTGTGGGTGGAGTGAGTGGTGAACACCAGTGGGCTGTCCGGGGTGCGCGAGGTGCCCATGCCGTAGCGCCCGGTAAAGAACTCGTGGAAGGCCGCGTAGGCGTACCAGGCTTCGTCGAAGTGCAGCACCTCGACACTGTTGCCCAATTGCTGCTTGATCAGCTCGGCGTTGTAGCACAGGCCGTCGTAGGTGGAGTTGGTGACCACGGCCAGCTTTACCTTGGGTAGCCGGCCACGGGTCAAGGGGCTGGCGTCGATCTTGGCGCGGATCGATTCGGGGCTGAATTCGCTCAGGGGAATCGGACCGATGATGCCCAGCTCATTGCGTTCCGGGCACAGGTACAGCGGGATGGCACCGGTCATGATGATCGAGTGCAACACCGACTTGTGGCAGTTGCGGTCCACCAGCACCAGGTCATCGCGCCCGACCATGGAATGCCAGACGATCTTGTTGGCGGTGGACGTGCCATTGATCACGAAGAAGGTATGGTCAGCCCCGAAGTTACGCGCCGCACGGGCCTCGGCTTCAGCCAGGGGCCCGGTGTGATCGAGCAGCGAACCCAGTTCGGGCACCGAGACCGACAAGTCCGAGCGCAGGGTGTTTTCTCCGAAGAACTGATGAAACGCCTGCCCTACCGGGCTTTTGCGATAAGCCACGCCACCGCCATGGCCGGGGGTGTGCCAGGAATAGTTGGAGTCTGCCGTGTGTTGCACGAGGGCCTTGAAGAATGGCGGCAGCAGGCCATCCAGGTAAGTGCGGGCAGCACGGGCCACTTGGCGGGCGAGAAACGGCACGGTGTCTTCGAACAGGTAGAGAATGCCACGCAGTTGGTTGAGTTCACTCATGGCATCGGCCGGGGCGTTCTCCAGGGTGACCTGCTCGCCCAGGGCAAAGATCGGCAGGTTCGGCGCCCGCAGGCGGGCCAGGCGGATCAGCTCGACCATATTTTGCAGCAGGTGGGTATTCTCACCGGCGCCTTCGGCGGCAATCAGCATGCACGCCAGGCCGTGATGGGTCGACGCCACCAACCGGCCTTCGGCGTAGTCCACGGCAGAAAAGATACTGAAGCCCTCTTGTTCCAACTCTCGGGCGATGCCGCGAACCCGGTCACCGGCAACGGTGTCGGCCTTGATGTCGCGGTGCACGATAAGCACGGGAAACTTCAGGTCTTTGTACATGAGTGCTTGTCGTCCTGAGGGCTATGCACTCAAGGGTAGAAGCTCGGGGACGATGACGCGAATGAAGATTCTGAAAGCAATGGAGATCAACTGTGGGTCAGTTGGGTCCACAACGCCGGCGCACCCGCCGACTTGGCAATAGCCTCCAACCGCGCCGCATGCTCGGCCAGATCCTGCTCGCTGGCACGGATGATGGTGGAGGGCTTGCGATCCGCCGGCAGGCGACGGATTTCCGAAGGGCGGTTGCCCGAGCCTTCCGCCGAGCCGGCACCATCGGAGGCGTTTCCCGCCAGGGACAAGCTGGTCTGCCCGCCAGTCATGGTCAGGTAAACGTCGGCGAGAATCTCGGAGTCGAGCAAGGCGCCGTGGAGTTCACGGCCGGAGTTGTCGACGCCATAACGCTTGCACAAGGCATCGAGGCTGTTGCGCTGGCCCGGGTGACGTTCACGGGCCATCATCAAGGTGTCGAGGATCGAGCAGTGCTGGGAAATGTCCGCGCGATCCATCTGCCCCATCAGGGCAAATTCGTTATTGATGAAGCCGACGTCGAACGCCGCGTTATGGATGATCAACTGGGCGCCGTTGATGAATTCGAAGAACTCATCGGCCACTTCGGCGAAACGCGGCTTGCCCTTGAGGAACTCGTCGGTGATGCCGTGGACGCCGATGGCGCCTTCGTCACTGTCACGGTCCGGTTGCAGGTAGACGTGGAAGTGACGACCGGTGAGGCGCCGACCCATGAGTTCGACACAGCCGATTTCAATGATCCGGTGGCCGTCGGTCACCGGCATGCCGGTGGTTTCGGTATCGAGTACAACAGATCGGATGGCCATCAGGGTTCAGCTCTCAACGGTGTGGTGTGCAGTGTGGTGTGAGTCAAGGGGCGCGATGTTAACACGTCAGCCAACATCAGCTCTGCTTGTAGCCCCGCACTTCGTCCACACCTCTATTGGCAAGCTGGTCGGCGCGCTCGTTACCCGGATGGCCGATGTGCCCGCGCACCCATTTCCAGGTGATGTCATGGCGGTTGCATTGCTCATCGAGCAATTGCCATAGGTCGGCATTCTTGACCGGTTCCTTCGCCGCGGTCTTCCAGCCGCGCTTCTTCCAGTTGACCATCCACTCGTTGATGCCTTTCATCACGTATTGCGAGTCGGTGACCAGCAGCACGTTGCAGCGGCGCTTGAGTTCTTCCAGGCCGCGAATGGCGCCCATCAGTTCCATGCGGTTGTTGGTGGTGTTGGCTTCGCCGCCCCACAACTCCTTCTCTACGCCCTTGCACACCAGCAAGGCGCCCCAGCCGCCGGGGCCGGGGTTGCCCTTGCAGGCGCCATCGGTGAAGAGTTCTACGCTATCGGTCATCGGTTACATCCATCAAAACAGGCAGGTCTGAAATCAAAAAAGTTCTACGGTTCGCTTTGGTTGCGGTTGACCTTGGCCATCGGCATCGGCACCAGTTTGCCCATGGGCTGGCGCAGCACCTGGCGCACCGGCCGCAGGCCGACCACGATCTTGCGCGCCACCAATAAATAGAAGCCGCCCCCCGACAGCTGCCACGCCCCTGCGCGGCGTTCCCAGCCGGCCAGACGGCCTTGCCACTTGGCCGAGGCAAGCGGCGGACGATAGCACCCGAAGCGGCGTTTCTCCAGTGCGAAGCCCAGCAGGTTCAGCCAGTCCCCGACCCGTGAGGGCGAGATGCAGCGCGCCTGGCGCAGGCCATCATGGGCGAACACATGCCGCAGCCCCCAACTGCTCCAAGGGTTGATGCCGACAATCAGCAAATGGCCACCAGGGCGCACACTGCTCGCCGCTTCACGCAACAGACCGTGGGGCGACAGGCAGAAATCCAGGCCATGCTGCAACACCACCACATCGGCGGCGTGCTCGCTCAACGGCCAGGCCTGCTCCTCGCACACAATCTCCACCCCCGGCAATGGCGCGCCCAGGCGCACATTGCGTTGCACCTGGGGTGCGGCGGGCGGGGTCTGGGCCGATGGGCCGTAATGCACCAGGTAGCCGCCAAAGAAACGGCCCAACTCGTCTTCGAGCATGCGCCGTTCTTCATCCAGCAGAAATTGCCCGATGGGCCCGGACAGCCATTCACGGGCTGCGCCGATCAGGGCCAGCCACTCAGGATCGGCCTGGGCGAACGCTTTATCAGTCATTGCATTCTCCAACTCGCCTAGACGTTCTAAGATGCACCAATGTGTTCAGCTTGGCGAATCGAAGAATGATACAGATCAGTGCCCTGCCCGCCTTCACCGACAACTACATCTGGTTGTTGCAGGACCAGCAAACCCAACGTTGCGCCGTGGTCGATCCCGGCGATGCCACGCCGGTACTGGCCTGGCTCAAGCAAAACCCGACGTGGACCCTCAGCGACATCCTGATTACCCACCATCACCACGATCATGTCGGGGGTGTCGAGCAACTCAAGCGTGTGACTGACGCCAAGGTGTACGGTCCGGCCAACGAGCCGATCCCGGCGCGGGACACCGCCCTGCAGGATAACGACCGCATCAGCGTGCTGGGCTGGGACTTCGACGTCTATGCCGTGCCCGGCCACACCCTGGGCCATATCGCCTTCTACCACCAGGGCGTGCTGTTCTGTGGCGACACCCTGTTCGCCGCCGGCTGTGGCCGCCTGTTCGAGGGCACGCCGGAGCAGATGCACACCTCCCTCGAGCGCCTGGCCGCCCTGCCCGCTGACACCCTGGTGTACTGCACCCACGAATACACACAAAGTAACCTCAAGTTTGCCCAGGCGGTGGAACCGCAGAATGCCGACATCTCCGAACGGGTGGAAAACGTCCGTCAACTGCGGGCCCGCGGCGAGATAACGCTGCCTTCCAACCTGGCCCTGGAAAAGCGTACCAACCCCTTCCTGCGTACCTCTGAAACATCTGTTAAACAAAAAGCGGACGAACGGAATGGCCGTGACAACCGCTCTGGGGCCGAGGTATTTGCTAGCTTGAGGGCATGGAAAGATAAGTTCTAAAGGGATGCAATCTGATACGTAATTTCTGAACGGTTGACCGGAACCCAAGTGCTTTCTAGAATCGCCCGACATTTTTGCCCGGAACTTACTTCCAGCCAATGTCGTCATCTATTCGTAAATCCAACCATTCAGACGCATTGACCCGCCTGGCTCAAGCTGTGGCGGTGGCTGTGTCCGCCACGCTGGCGGGCTGCCAATCGACCAATTTCGCCGCACAATCCACCGTGCAACCCAAGCCCAACCTTGCCGCCAAGATCAAACAGAAACCCGTCATCTGGCTTTCAGAGAAACCTGCTCCAGAAGTGCCCCAGGACGTCTGGGAACGCATGCGCCGGGGCTTTCAATTGCAGGACAACGTGGGCGTCAACCCGCGTATCGAGCAACAGCGCCTGTGGTTCGCCAGCAACCCGTCCTTCCTGGAGAACGCCGGTGAACGCGGCAGCCTCTACATTCATTACATCGTCGAGCGCCTTGAAGAACGCAACATGCCACTGGAGCTGGCGCTGCTGCCAGTGATCGAAAGTGCCTACAATCCGATGGCCTATTCGCGCAGCGATGCCGTCGGCCTGTGGCAGTTCATCCCCTCCACCGGCCGCTACTTCAACCTGCGCCAGACCCGCGCCTACGACGGCCGCCGCGACATCACCGCCTCCACCACCGCCGCCCTGGACTATCTGACCCGTCTGCACGATATGTTCAACGGCGACTGGTTGCTGGCCCTGGCCGCCTATAACGCCGGCGAAGGCACGGTAAGCCGGGCCATCGAGCGCAACGAGAAGCTCGGCCTGCCCACCGACTACTGGAACCTGCCCCTGCCCCAGGAAACCAAAGACTACGTGCCCAAGTTTCTGGCGCTGTCCCAGGTGGTGCTGGCACCCGAAGCTTACGGCGTCAACCTGAACCCGATTGCCAACACGCCGTACTTCGAAGTGGTTGAAGTCAAGCAAAGCATGGATCTGTCCCGGGTTGCCGCGCTGGCCGAGATCGACGAAGACGAACTGTTCCAGCTCAACCCCGCCCTCAAGCAACGCACCACCCTGGATGGCCCGCAGCATCTGCTGGTCCCCAGTTCCAAGGCGCAATTGCTCACCAGCACTCTTTCGACGATGAAGCCGGAAGAATTGCTGGCGATGCGCCCGAAAAAACAGGTGTTCGACGAAGTCGAGACCGCACGGGTGGCCGGGCGTACTCGCAGCTACAAGGTGCGCAATGGCGACAATCTCACGCTGATCGCCAAGGCGAACAAGGTCGATGTGCACGACCTGCAGCGCTGGAACAAGCTCAACGGCCAGGCCCTCAAGGTCGGCCAGACCCTGGTGATGCAGGACACCCGCAAGCTGGTGGCCAAGGCCCACAGCAAGAAGCCGGTGCAGTACAAGGTCAAGAAGGGCGATTCGCTGTACATCGTCGCCAAGCGCTTCAACGTCGAGATGCAGCATCTCAAGCGTTGGAACCCGCGTACTGGCCAGGCGCTGAAGCCGGGGCAGATGCTGGTGGTTTCCGGGCCGCGCTAAGGTTTCAAGAACACTGTAGATCCAATGTGGGAGGGGGCAAGCCCCCTCCCACATTGGATCTACAGTGTTCCCAACCGGCTTTTTCCAACCGGAACAAGCTGTTACTGTACCGATCATAAAGCCCAAGCCGCCTGGATCGGATCCCTGACTTGAAGCGTCCCCTCCTTCTACTAATAAGTCTGGCCTTGAGCTTTGGTGCGAACGCGACGATAACCGAGAGCCACGGTTATACGCAGTTCGGCACGCTCAAGTACCCGGCCAAATTCACCCATTTCGATTGGGTAAACCCTGCAGCGCCGAAAGGCGGGACCTTGCGGGTCATGGCATTTGGCACCTTCGATACCCTCAACCCCTATACGTTCAAGGGCTCAAGCCCGGTTTCCACCCCCAACTTCCTGCAATACGGCGTCAATGAGCTGAACGAGCCGTTGATGGTCGGCACCGGTCAGTACGCGCCGTCCGGCGATGAACCGACCTCCAGCTATGGGCTGACTGCCCAGTCGGTGGAATACAGCGAGGACCGCAGTTGGGTGGTGTTCAACCTGCGCCCGGAAGCGCGCTTTCACGATGGCAAGCCGATCACCGCGTATGACGTGGCGTTTTCCTATCGCACCCTGCTGACCGAAGGCCACCCGCAGTACCGCACCAATCTGCAGGAAGTGGCGCGGGTGGACATCCTCAACCGTCATCGCATCCGCTTTGTGTTCAAGCGCGCCGGCAACCCGTTGCTGATCCTGCGCCTGGGCGAGTTGCCGGTATTGCCCCAACACTATTGGAAAAACCGCGACTTCAAGGCGACCACCTTCGAACCGCCCCTGGGCAGCGGGCCGTACCGCATCAGCAAGGTCACCCCTGGACGCCAGTTGGTGTTTGAACGGGTCAAGGATTACTGGGGCAAAGACTTGCCGGTCAACCAGGGCTTCTATAACTACGACAAGGTCGAAGTGGAGTTCTATCGCGACAGCGACGTAGCCTTCGAAGCGTTCAAGGCCGGCGAGTTCGACATTTACATCGAGCACCAGGCCAAGAACTGGGCCAATGGCTACAACTTCCCAGCAATCAACCGTGGCGAGGTGATCAAGGCGCAGATCGCCCACCAGATCCCGACCCAGAGCCAGGGCCTGTTCATGAACACCCGGCGACCGACCTTCAGTCAGACCAAGGTGCGTGAAGCCCTGGGGCTGATGTTCGACTTCGAGTGGACCAACCGCACCCTCTTCAGCAGCGCCTACAAACGCACGCTCAGCTACTACCCCAACAGCGAATTCGCCGCTACCGGTGTTCCAACCGGCCATGAATGGCTGATGCTCTCCCCGTACCGCGAACAGCTGCCGCCCAACCTGTTTACCCAAGCCTTCAGCCTGCCCCAGACCGATGGGCGCGGCATCCCCCGTGAAACCCTGCGCCGTGCCCTGGCGCTGCTGGGCGAAGCCGGGTGGAAGTTGTCGGGCCAACGCCTGCTCAACAAGGACGGGCAACCGCTGCGCTTCGAGATACTGCTGGTCAACCCGAACCTGGAGCGCATCCTGCAGCCCTATGTCGAGAACCTGATCAGCATCGGCATCGACGCACGCCTGCGCACCGTCGACCGCGCCCAGTACAAGCAACGCCTGGATCAATTCGACTTCGACATGATCCTGATCACCCTCAACCAGACCTTGAGCCCCGGCCTGGAGCAGTGGCAGTACTTCCACTCCAGTCAGGCCGCGATCAAGGGCAGCAAGAACTATGCGGGCATCGCCAACCCCATTGTCGATCACCTGCTGGAACAACTCCTGGCGGCCCAGACCCGCGAAGAACAACTGGCTGCCGGCCGCGCCCTGGACCGGGTGCTGCTGTGGCAGCACTACAGCATTCCCAACTGGTACCTCAACTATCATCGCCTGGCGTACCGCAACCGGTTCGCCTTCGTCGCCACGCCGCCCTACAGCCTGGGCCTGAGGGCGTGGTGGCTGAAAGCTTCGGAGAAAGCCCAATGATGTATTTGCGCAACGTACTGCTCGGCAGCCTGTTGCTGTGCACCACGGCCCACGCCGCCCCGCAACACGCACTGACGCTGTACAACGAGCCGCCGAAATACCCCGCCGACTTCAAGCACTTCGACTACGTCAACCCGGATGCGCCCAAGGGCGGCACTTTCCGCGAGTCGAGCATGGGCGGCTTCGACAGCCTCAACCCGTTTATCAGCAAGGGCGTGCCCGCCGACAATGTCAGCCTGATCTACGACACCCTGGCCATGCAGAGCCTGGACGAACCCATCACCGAGTATGGCCTGGTCGCCGGCAAGATCGAAAAAGCCCCGGACAACAGCTGGGTGCGTTTCTACCTGCGCCCCGAGGCGCGTTTCCACGACGGCCACCCGATCCGTGCCGAAGACGTGGTGTTCACCTTCCAGGAACTGATCAAGGAAGGCTCGCCGATCTACCGCACCTACTACGCCGATGTCGATGAAGTGATCGCCGAAGACCCCCTGCGGGTGCTGTTCAAGTTCAAGCGCACCAACAACCGCGAATTGCCACTGATCCTCGGGCAACTGCCGGTGCTGCCCAAGCATTGGTGGGCCACGCGGGACTTTGCCAAGGGCAACTTGGAAGTGCCCCTGGGCAGCGGGCCGTACAAGGTGGCCGAGGTCAAGGCCGGGCGCATGATCCGCTACGAGCGGGTCAAGGACTACTGGGCCAAGGACCTGCCGATCACCAAGGGTTTCTACAATTTCGATAACCGCATCACCGACTACTACCGCGACAGCACCGTGTCCCTGGAAGCCTTGAAGGCCGGGCAGTTCGACTACTGGCTGGAATTCAGCGCCAAGAACTGGGCCAACGCCTACAACATTCCGGCCGTGACCGAGGGCCGGTTGATCAAGGAAGAAATTCCCAACGGCAACCCCACCGGCATGCAAGGTTTTGTGTTCAATACACGCAAGCCGATGTTCCAGGACGTGCGCGTGCGCAAGGCCATCAGCCTGTTGCTGGACTTCGAATGGAGCAACAAACAGCTGTTCAACGGCGCCTACACCCGCACCCGCAGTTACTTCGAAAACTCCGAAATGGCCGCCACCGGCCTGCCCGGCCCGGATGAGCTGAAAATCCTCGAACCCCTGCGCGACAAAATCCCGGCCGAAGTCTTCACCCAGGCCTTCGAGCCGGCCAAAACCGACGGCAGCGGCATGATCCGCGCCCAGCAACGCGAGGCCTACCAACTGCTGCAGGAGGCCGGCTGGCGCATCGTTGACGACAAGATGGTCGACACCACAGGCAAACCGGTGACCATCGAGTTCCTGCTGGCCCAGACCGAGTTCGAGCGCATCCTGCTGCCCTTCAAGCGCAATCTGGCGGACCTGGGCATCGACCTGGTGATCCGCCGGGTGGACGTCTCGCAGTTCGTCAACCGTGTGCGTTCCCGGGACTTCGACATGATGGTGGGCAGCTTCCCGCAGTCCACTTCGCCGGGTAACGAACAACGGGAGTTCTGGAAGTCTTCCAGCGCCGACAAACCTGGCAGCCGTAACTACATGGGCCTCAAGGACCCGGCAGTCGACCAACTGGTGGAAGAACTGATCGACGCCGACTCGCGCAAAAGCCTGATCGCCCATGCCAGGGCCCTGGACCGTGTGCTGCAGTTCGGCTACTACGTGATCCCCAATTGGCACATCAAGACCTTCCGCGTGGCGTACTGGGACCACCTCGGCCATCCGAAAACCCCGCCGCGCTATGACGTGGGCACCGCCACCTGGTGGGCAAAACCCAACGTAAAATCTGCCGTCACCTCAGACGCGAACACAAACACCAGCGCCGATGCGGCGAGCGGAGGCGATTAAATGCTGGCCTATATTGTTCGCCGCCTGTTGCTGATCATCCCGACGCTGTTCGGGATCCTGCTGATCAACTTCATCATCATCCAGGCCGCCCCCGGTGGCCCGGTGGAGCAGATGATCGCCAAGCTCGAAGGCTTTGAAGGCGCCACCAGCCGCATTGCCGGCGGCGGCGCCGAAGTCTCGGTGGCCGGTTCCAGCAGCTATCGCGGCGCCCAGGGCCTGGACCCGGCGCTGATCAAGGAAATCGAAAAGATGTACGGCTTCGACAAATCGGCGCCGGAACGCTTGTGGATCATGGTCAAGAACTACGCCCGGCTGGATTTCGGCGACAGTTTCTTCCGTGACGCCAAGGTCATCGACCTGATCAAGGAAAAGATGCCGGTATCGATCTCCCTGGGGTTATGGAGCACGCTGATCATGTACCTGGTGTCGATCCCACTGGGGATCGCCAAGGCCACGCGACATGGCAGCCATTTCGATGTGTGGACCAGTTCGGCAATCATCGTCGGTTATGCGATCCCGGCGTTCCTGTTTGCGATCCTGCTGATCGTGGTGTTTGCCGGCGGCAGTTATTTTGACTGGTTTCCCTTGCGCGGGCTCACGTCCAACAACTTCGATGAGTTGAGCTGGGGCGGCAAGGTGCTCGATTACTTCTGGCACCTGGCGTTGCCCATCACCGCGCTGGTGATCGGCAACTTCGCGACCATGACGCTGCTGACCAAGAACAGCTTTCTCGACGAGATCAACAAGCAATACGTGATCACCGCCAAGGCCAAGGGCCTGACCAACCACCGCGTGCTCTACGGTCATGTGTTCCGTAACGCGATGCTGCTGGTGATCGCCGGGTTCCCGTCGGCGTTCATCGGGATTTTCTTCACCGGCTCGTTGCTGGTGGAAGTGATCTTCTCCCTCGACGGCCTGGGCCTGATGAGCTTTGAAGCGGCGATCAACCGCGACTACCCGGTGGTGTTCGGCACACTGTTCATTTTCACCCTGCTGGGGCTGGTGGTGAAACTGATCGGCGACCTCACCTACACCCTGGTCGATCCGCGTATCGACTTCGCCAGCCGGGAGCATTGAGATGAACCTGTCCCCCCTCAATCGCCGCCGGTTCGAGCGGTTCAAGGCCAACAAGCGTGGCTGGTGGTCGCTGTGGCTGTTCCTGATCCTGTTCGGGCTGAGCCTGGGCGCGGAGCTGATCGCCAACGACAAGCCACTGGCGGTGCACTACGACGGCGACTGGTATTTCCCGGCGCTCAAGCGCTACCCGGAAACCACCTTCGGCGGCGAGTTCCCGCTGGAAGCCAACTACAAGAGCCCGTATATCCAGGAACTGCTCAAGGCCAAGGACGCCTGGACCTTGTGGGCGCCGATCCCGTTCAGCTACCAGAGCATCAACTACGACCTGAAGGTACCGGCCCCCGCGCCGCCTTCGAGCGTCAACCTGCTGGGCACTGACGACCAGGGCCGCGATGTGCTGGCGCGGGTGATCTACGGCTTCCGAGTGTCGGTGCTGTTTGCCCTGACGTTGACCGTGCTCAGCTCGATCATCGGCGTGATCGCCGGGGCCTTGCAGGGCTTCTATGGCGGTTGGGTCGACCTGGCCGGACAGCGCTTCCTGGAAATCTGGTCCGGCTTGCCGGTGCTGTACCTGCTGATCATCCTCGCCAGCTTCGTGCAACCGAACTTCTGGTGGCTGCTGGGGATCATGCTGCTGTTTTCCTGGATGAGCCTGGTGGACGTGGTGCGCGCCGAGTTCCTGCGCGGGCGGAACCTCGAATACGTGCGCGCGGCCCGGGCACTGGGGATGCAAAACGGCGCGATCATGTTCCGCCACATCCTGCCCAATGCCATGGTCTCGACCATGACCTTCATGCCGTTCATCCTCACCGGCGCCATCGGCACCCTGACCGCCCTGGATTTCCTCGGCTTTGGCCTGCCGGCCGGTTCGCCCTCGCTGGGGGAGCTGGTGGCCCAGGGCAAATCCAACCTGCAGGCACCATGGCTGGGCATGAGCGCGTTTGCCGTGCTGGCGATCATGTTGAGCTTGCTGGTGTTTATCGGCGAGTCCGCTCGCGATGCCTTTGACCCGAGGAAATGAGATGAATCAGGACAATCTGATCGAAATCCGCGACCTCTCCGTCGAGTTCGTCACGGGCGAGCATCACCACCGCGTGGTCAACAACGTCAGCTTCGATATCAAGCGCGGCGAAACCCTGGCCCTGGTCGGCGAAAGCGGCTCCGGCAAATCGGTGACCGCCCACTCGATCCTGCGCCTGCTGCCCTACCCGCTGGCCCGACACCCGTCCGGCACCATCACCTATTCCGGGCAAGACCTGCTGACCCTCAAGGAAAAGACCCTGCGGCATATTCGCGGCAACCGCATCGCGATGATCTTCCAGGAGCCAATGACGTCGTTGAACCCGCTGCACTGCATCGAGAAACAGATCAACGAAGTGCTGGGCCTGCACAAGGGCCTGACCGGCAAGGTCGCGACCCGGCGCACCTTGGAGTTGCTGGAGCTGGTGGGCATCCCCGAGCCGCACAAACGGCTCAAGGCTCTGCCCCACGAACTGTCGGGCGGCCAGCGCCAGCGGGTGATGATCGCCATGGCCCTGGCCAATGAG
This sequence comes from Pseudomonas sp. BIGb0381, assembly GCF_024809815.1. Taxonomy (NCBI): domain Bacteria; kingdom Pseudomonadati; phylum Pseudomonadota; class Gammaproteobacteria; order Pseudomonadales; family Pseudomonadaceae; genus Pseudomonas; species Pseudomonas sp. BIGb0381. The sequence continues at coordinate 225,669 of NZ_JANUEN010000004.1, read as the reverse complement.
CCAGAGCTGTTGATCGCGGATGAGCCGACCACGGCCCTCGACGTCACCGTGCAGTTGAAGATCCTGGAGTTGCTCAAGGAGTTGCAGGCACGCCTGGGCATGGCCTTGCTGCTGATCAGCCACGACTTGAACCTGGTGCGACGCATTGCTCACCGCGTCTGCGTGATGCAACGAGGTTGCATCGTCGAACAGGCCGAGTGCGAGACGCTGTTCCAGTCGCCCCAGCATCCATACACCCAGGAACTGCTGGCCGCGGAACCCAGTGGTGGACCGGCCACCAACGAAGTCGGGCCGCCGCTGCTGGAAGTGGACGATTTGAAAGTCTGGTTCCCGATCAAGAAAGGCTTCTTGCGCAACACCGTCGATTACGTCAAAGCGGTGGATGGGATCAACTTCAGCCTGCCCCAGGGCCAGACCCTGGGCATCGTCGGCGAAAGCGGCTCGGGCAAATCCACCCTGGGCCTGGCGATCCTGCGCTTGATTGCCAGCAAGGGCGGGATTCGTTTCGAAGGCCAGCAGTTGGACACGCTGACCCAGCAACAGGTGCGCCCGTTGCGCCGGGAAATGCAGGTGGTGTTCCAGGACCCGTTCGGCAGCCTGAGCCCACGCATGTGCGTCAGCGAGATCGTCGGCGAAGGCCTGCGCATTCACAAGATGGGCACGCCAGCCGAGCAGGAAGCAGCGATTATCGCAGCGCTCAAGGAGGTCGGCCTGGACCCTGAATCACGCCATCGCTACCCCCACGAATTCTCCGGCGGCCAACGCCAACGTATCGCCATCGCCCGTGCGTTGGTGCTCAAGCCACGCCTGATCTTGCTGGACGAACCGACCTCGGCGCTGGACCGCACGGTACAACGTCAGGTCGTGGAATTGCTGCGCAGCCTGCAGGCCAAGTACAACCTGACCTACCTGTTTATCAGCCATGACCTGGCGGTGGTGAAGGCGCTGAGTCACCAACTGATGGTGGTCAAGCAGGGGCAGGTGGTGGAACAGGGCGATGCGCGGACGATCTTTGCCGATCCTCAGCATTCGTATACGCGCCAACTGCTGGAGGCTGCCTTTCTGGTGCCGTGCCCAGAGCCGCTCTGAGCGATCTGCACGCCCACGTCCCGCGTGGGTGTGCCGCACAATCGGATCACTGCGTGCCCCCCTGCCAAGCCAACGGCTACACAAACGCCAGGGTCTGTGCAACGATCCGTTACTGATCTTGATTGCCCTGGAGTCGTGCCCATGACGCTGACCGCCCCTTGCCCCGCCGCGCCGCGCTTCTGGCGCGACGAGCGCCTGCCGTTCATCGAAGCGCGCACCATCGCCGACGGGCGCAAGGTCACTTATACCCGTCACGCCCATGAGCATTTTTCCATCGGCGCGATCACCACCGGGCGCAGCTATTACCATTACGGCGCCGATACATTCCAGATCAGCGCCGGCACCGTGGTACTGATGAACCCGGGCGATGTGCATGCGTGCAACCCTATCCACGACCAGCCATGGTCCTATCACATGCTCTACCTCGACACGCCCTGGCTGACCGAATTGCAGTACCAATTGGGCTTCAGCACCGACCAGGGTTATCGCGCTTTCAATACGCCGCATACCCGTGACCCGCTGCTGTACAGCGGCTTGCTGGCGTTGTACCGGATGCTGGTGAATGAGCAGGCCGAGCTCCTGCAAAAGCAAAGCGCGTTGGTGAGTTACTTCAGCGAAGTCCAGCAGCGCCTGAACCCTTCACCCACACCGATGCGCGAGGTCAACCAAAAACTGGAGCGTGCCGCCGAGTACATCCGTGTGCACTGCACCGAGGCGTTGAAACTCGAAGATATCTGCCTGGCGGCCGAACTGTCGCCGTCGTACCTGATCCGCGCCTTCAAGCAGTACTACGGGCTGACACCCCATGCGTTCCTGGTCAACCAGCGCATCCAGTTTGCCCGCACCCGGCTGCGCAATGGCGAGTTGATCGCCGATGTGGCCCTCGCTGCGGGATTTGCCGACCAGGCGCACTTCCAGCGCACCTTCAAACAGCATTTTGCCGCCACCCCAGGGCAATACCGCGAGGTGCTCAAGCCATCAGCAAATAACCCACACTGGCCACCAGCAACGCGGCCATTGAGCGGTTGAACAGGCGCACGCCGTGGGGATTGTCCAAGTAGCGGCGCAGAAAGGTCCCGGCATAGGCCCAGCACGCCACCGACAGGTAGCAGATCACCAGGTAGAGGCTGGCAAACAACCAGACCTGCGCCGCGTCGCCGTCGGCCACAAACAAGCCCATCCCCGCCACGCAGGCCAGCCAGGCCTTGGGGTTGAGCCACTGCATGATCGCGCCGTAGAGCATCGACGGCGCGGTCGCGCCGCCCTCCGCGTCGAGCCGACCGTCATCCACCGCCAGTTTCCAGGCCATGTACAGCAGGAAAGCCACCCCACCCCACTGGATCAGTTGGGTCAGGATGGGCCAGCGCAGCAGCACCTCGTGCAAACCCAGGCCGATCAGTACCAACAGCAAGGTAAAGCCAACGGCGGCACCGAACACATGCTTCTGGCTGGCGACAAAACCGAAGCGCGCGCCTGAACTCAGGGCGACCACATTGACCGGTCCCGGCGTGATGGACGTGGCCAGGGCGAAGGCGGCCATGGAAATGATCAAGCTCATTGCGGTTCCCTTTTTATGATGAGGCGTAAACAGGGCTCCACGGTATAAGGCCCGCGCGCAGCGGTATTGAACAAAATGCCCCTGCGGCGGCAATGGCTTCACGCGTTGATCAACGAGAAATGTGCGCCCACCCCGGCGCGTACGCCCTCGCCCACAGCCAGCGCCACGGACCCGGCGGCGAGGGATGCATCACCACAGGCAAACACGCCGGGCACCGAGGTCTGGCGAGTGTCGTTGGTGTGCAGGTAAGGCCCGGTGGGGCCGTCGGTCAATTCACAGCCCAGTTGTTCGGCCAACGGACCGATGCGCGTGCGGGACATGGTGAAGATCCCGTCGAGGTTGAACACCCTGCCATCGTGCAATTCCAGGTCGGCACGCTCGCCGCTGATACGCCGCACGCCAGCTTTTTCCACGCTGACCCCACGTCGATCCAACTGCGCCTGTTGCTCGGCATCCGGGGTAAACACACCATTGGTGAACAAGGTGGTGGTGCCCCAGTCCGGCAGCATCAGCGCGTGGTGCATCGCCAGGGGTGAGGTTGCCAGGACGCCGATACGGCCTTGGTCCAGTTCATAGCCATGGCAGTAGGGGCAATGGAACACTCGCGTCCCCCAGCGCTCTTTCAAGCCTTCGACCGCCGGCAGTTCATCCACCACTCCGGTGGCGAGGATCAGGCGTCTGGCGTGAAACGTACCGCTATGTTCGGTACGTACTCTGAAACCCTCAGCCTGTGGGTTGACCTGAACCGCACTGCCCTGCACCCAGGTGACCGTCGGATATTCCATCAACTGGCTGCGCCCTTCGGCCGCAATGACCTCCGGCGCCTGGCCGTCCTGGCCGAGAAACCCGTGGGAGGTGGCGGCAAACCGGTTGCGCCGCTGCCCCGCATCGATCACCAGCACCTGGCGCCGCGCCCTTGCCAATTGCAGGCCCGCAGACAGGCCGGCATAGCTGCCGCCCACGATAATCACGTCGTACATCATGAAAGTGACTCCATGTTGTGTGCACGGGGTTATCCGCGCACTTTCACGACACACCATAAGTTACATAAAAATAGACCGTCAAGTGTCTCGCAACTTTTCGGGTTACGAACGATACTTTCGACTGACCCAACCTGAGGCTGATCGATGAGAAACGACACGCGCCTGTCGCGCATGCTCCACGTGCTGATCCATATGGGCCGCCATGAAGAACGCGCCACCTCGGAGACCATCGCGCAGATGCTGGGCACCAACCCGGTGGTGGTGCGGCGCACCCTGGGGCTGCTCAAGGAGAAAGGGTATGTGCGTTCGGAAAAGGGCCATCAGGGCGGCTGGAGCCTGGGCAAACCACTGAGTGAAATCACTCTGCTGGACATTCACAACGCCCTGGGCACGCCCTCGATATTCGCCATCGGCCTGTCCACCGATCACCCCGAGTGCCTGGTGGAGCAGGCAGTGAATGCAGCGCTCACGGATGCCTTCGAACAAGCCCAGGCACTGCTGTTGAAACGACTGGGCAAGGTCACCCTGGCGCAGTTGGCCGAAGACTTTGACGAGCGCTACCGCGTGGCAATGCTGCCTTAGCGCTGCGTGGGGATGCGGATATCGCCGTCACGGCACTGAGTTTTTACGCTGCGCGGGCAGCCGGCGAAGGCCAAGTCTTTAGTCAGGCACACACGCACCTCCGACAGCACCTTGCCTTTGCAGATCACCGCCAGCCCATGGTTGCCCATGCGCGGGTTGCTCTCGCGAAACAGCGCCTCGATCTCGCGGGCCGGCAACGACGCCGGCGTGTTGAACGGTTGCAGTTGTTGCGGAATGGTAACCACGCCCAACGCCGTATCGGTTTTCTCCAAGTACGCCAGCGGCTCCAGCCCGCTGCAGGTGCCGTGCTTGGCCCATTCGTGCTTGAGCAGCGAGCGCGTCGGGAACAGCGCCGCGCCCTTGTCCATCTCTTCGCGGCTCAACCGTGATTGCGGCGCGCAAGAGGCCGGCCACCCTCCGCGCGCGTATTGCGGCCACAAACCGTGCAGCACAAAGCCGTAGCCCTTGCCCGAACACTGTTCGTTGTCCGGGTGCGTCAGGCAGAAGGTCGGCGACCATGACAACGACAACACATAAAAATCAAATTCCCCAGGCGTCCCTTGGTTACGCGGGGCTGCCATTGCCGTTGTGGCAAGTGCCAGCCACAGGACCATCCAGTATTTCATTCAGCGATTCCTTGAAACATCATCCAGGCAGATTGGGATTACGTTGCAGCACCTTGTCCAGGATCCGATCGGTCTTCAATGCCTCGATCGCCAGCGACGGGTGCTCGGCTTCGCCGCGAATATGCGCGTTCATGGCAAGTACGTGGTGCCATTGGATATGTGCGTGGCACGGGACTTCCAGCACCTCATGCGTTTCGCCCTCCAGGCGCAGCGGTTGGTCTTCGAACACCGAGAACTGAATACGTCCCCGGCTGCCGATCAACTCCACTCGATCCTCCCGGCGATCAGCGACAAAGTTCCAGCAGCCCATGCCCAGTGCGCCAGAACTGAATGTCCAGCAGGCCGTCACGGCGTCCTCGGCCGCATAGTGCCCGGCCTGTCGCGCAGTAAAGCCCGAGACCTCGACGATGTCCCCGGCCAGGTATTGGAACAGGTCAAAACCGTGGCTGGCCAGGTCGGCAAAGTAGCCGCCACCGGCAATGGCCGGGTCGGTACGCCAGTTGGCGGCGCTGGCATCTTCGGCGGCCGGCGGCTTGCACAGGGTCCAGGTCAGGTGGCGTAACGTGCCGATGCGCCCTTCCTGCAGCCACGCGCGCACTTGCTGGAAGCGCGGCAGCGAGCGCCGGTAGTAGGAAACAAACAGGTGCAGCCCGGCACGTTCGAAGGTGCGCTGCATCAGCGCGCTCTGTTCGGCGTTCAGCGACATCGGCTTCTCGACGCAGCAATGCTTGCCGGCCGCCGCCACCATCAGGCTGTATTCCAGGTGGCTGTCGGGCGGCGTGGCAATGTACACCGCGTCCACTTCGGGGTCGTTGATCAACGCCTGGGCGTTGGTGTAGTAACGGGCAATTCCATGACGTGACGCATAATCGCGCACAGCGTCCTCGCGCCGCCCCATCACGGCCACCAGCGCCGAGCCTGGCGCTTTGTAGAAAGCGGGTCCACTCTTCAACTCAGTGACACTGCCACACCCGATCATGCCCCAACGTACGCTGCTCATCTGTTTTCCTCGTCCGTTTTCATCAATCGAGCAGTATCCACATCCCCATCGCGGCGCGCCATAACCACTTAGCATGACAATTGCATTACACTTTTATGACACTCATCCCGCTGCGGGGCACAGACGATGAAAATACGCGCAACGGTCATTTGCGAACACGAAGGGCATATCCTCTTCGTGCGCAAGGCCAGATCAAAATGGGCCTTGCCGGGTGGCAAGGTCGAACGCGACGAGCGCCCGGTCGGTGCGGCCGAACGGGAGCTGGAAGAGGAAACCGGGTTGAACGTGGACGGGTTGCTGTACTTGCAGGAGCTTAAAGCCCGCGACACCGTGCACCATGTGTTTGAAGCCTCGGTGGTGAATATCGCGGATGCACGGCCTTTGAACGAGATTGTCGATTGCCAGTGGCACCCTTATGGCGCCGTGGACGATATAGACACTACCGACGCCACACGTCATATCGTCAAATCCTTTCTACGCCGCCTGTAAATACGCACTCGACCTGCTGTCGATTAATCCTTGTTTACCAAGCCCGCTTTGCAGTCTTTTCAAACCAGGCGCTGGGGGCGCTTCGCACCCCAACGGGAGCAAGCTCCCTCGCCACGGGGACAGTGCTCGTCCTTAACCGAACGACTTCAGGTCTCGCAGCTCACGACCGAGGTTTGTTGCCTGCCGACTTTGCCTGCCCGCGCATGTACAAGGCCTCTACCAGCTTCTGCCGTTCATCCTGGGGCAAGGTATTGGCGAACTGCGCCAGGGTGCTGTCCACCAGCGCCCGAAGGGCCATATCGGCCTCCCGTGCCTTGGCCAGCTCTGCAACCAGTGCTTCACGGTCCAGGCTCGGCGCTTCCAATTGCTTGATCACCCCCAACCGCGCTTCACGCCCGGCCATGATCAGCGGCTGGCTGTCGTCGCGATTGTGACGCAGCAGTTGGCGCAGCTCCCTGCGTCGCTCCGGTGGCAACTTGACCATCGCCTGACGCAGGCCGTGCGGGTTGACCACCACTTCGGCGGGCGGGGTGTTGGCCATCCAATGGTAGAGGCCACCACCGACGCCGCCGATCAAAAACACGTTGAGCAGTACCGAAACGAGCAACCACGGCTTGAGGGATCTGGCGGTCATTGTTCGGTTTCCTCGGCGTTGACGCTGAAGACGACTTCCGCGTCGCCTTGATCGAAGACGCTGGGCAGCACTTCGGAAGACAACATCGGCAGCGGCACGCTCATGGACGCCACCAGCATCCCGGTGACGATGCCGGCAATGCCCACGCCGACAAGGCCAGCGGGCGATAACCAGTTGGCATAGCGTGACCAGAATGAGCGTGGGGCGGATTGGCGTATCTGCCGGACCAGCGCCGGGTCGGGGAATGCAAGTTGATGGCTGTCCAACTGGCTGTCGAGCCAACGTGCCTGCTGCAAGGCTTTACGCGCGTTCACATTGCCACTGCGGAGCAATGCCTGGGCCGTTACCCGTTCAGCCTCGGGCCAGCGACGCAGGTCCGCCCCATAGACGTCGGCCAGATAAACAAAGCGTTCGGGTGTCATGATTTTCCCCTTCCTGGGCGGGCAAGCCCGGGTGTGTCGGCAAGTTGGCTGCGCAACTGGCGTCTGGCCCGCGACAGCAGGCTCTCCAGTGCCTCGACGCTGATATTCATCAGGGCCGCGGCGTCGATGTTCGACAGCTCCTGGTAGTACTGCAACACGATGGCTTCGCGCTGGCGTTCGGGCAAGGCCGCCAATGCGGCGGCCATGCGTGCACTGCGGTCCTGGGTCTCCAGCTGCTCTTCAGGCGATGGCGAGCTGTCTGCCACTTCCAGCGCCTGCGCGTCGCTTAACGGGCGCTCCTTGCGCCGCCGCAAGCGGTCGTGGCACAGGTTCAGCGCGACCCGGTGCAGCCAGGTGTCGAAACGCGCCTCGCCACTGCGCCAGTGGGCGGCCTGGCGCCAGATGCGCAGGAAGCTTTCCTGGGCCACGTCCTTGGCCTCGTCGGCGTCTCCCAGGAGACGACCGGCGAGCGCCAGCAAACGCGGGAGTTTGCGCGTCACCATTTCGTTGACGGCGGCAGGTTCGTTATTGCCGATACGCGCCAGCAGCTCGACGTCCGGATCAGGGTCTTTCAATCGGGCGGTTCTCAGGGCCAAGGGTCAGGGTTCAGCGGATCCAATGCCCTTCGCGCCAGTACCAGTTCGGGCCATGGGCTTCCCAGTGACCCGGCTCCCAGCGCGCGTGACGCATCACGGGCTGCCAGTGGCCCGGCACCCAGCCATAAGCGCGCCCTTCCCAACGCCAGTGGCCAGGATCCCAGGCATAACCGGGGCGCTGGGCCGGGATCATTTCCACGCGCTGCGGCGGCGGCGCCTGCTGGATGATGATTTCGGTCTGGGCAAAAGTCGGGGTGCTGACAAACGCGGCGAGGGCCAGCGGAGCAAGCAAGGCAAAACGCAATGTGGCCAGGGGTCTCATGGCAACTCCTTCATGCAACACGCGAAAGTGCAGGTTGCTGATGGGTTGAACGACGCGTGCGCAAAAAATCCGTCGCGGGCTGCGCAGATTTATTTTCGGGCAGTGTTCGAAGGCAGTATTGCCCAGAGGATGACGGGGCTTGATGAAATATCTGAAAGCTTCGCGACGGATTCAGGCAGGCCGCAACGTTGAAGGATTAACCCAGGTCAATCCAAGAGGAAACACCATGTACCGTCGACTTACCCTGCTGGTTGCCGCTTTGCTGATCGTCTGCCTCAGCGGCTGCGTGATCGTGCCGGAGCACCGTCATTGCTGCTGGCGTTACTACGGCGCACTGGATACACCAAGCCATGCTGTCAATAGCTAGCGGGCCGCCACAATGCCCGCCCCTCGACCTCTCGTCTGCTGCCTCGGCAAGCGCTTGACTCCCACCGTCGATCACACGACGCTCTGGGCACTTAGCCATCATTCGAGCCGTCCACCATGAGCATTGCCCCTCCGAGCCAGCCCGACAGCGATGTATACCGGACACTGCTGGAGTCGACCAAGGCCATACCCTGGCGCATCGACTGGCAGAGCATGACCTTCAGCTATATCGGCCCGCAGATCGAAGCGCTGCTGGGCTGGACCCCGCAAAGCTGGGTCAGCGTTGACGACTGGGTCTCGCGCATGCACCCGGACGACCGCGAATACGTGGTGAATTTCTGCGTATCGCAATCCCGTGCCGGGGTGGACCATGAGGCGGATTACCGGGCGCTGACGGTGAACGGCGACTATGTCTGGATTCGCGACGTGGTGCACGTGGTGCGCAAGGACGGCGAAGTCGAGGCGCTGATTGGCTTTATGTTCGACATCAGTGAACGCAAGAAGACCGAAGAACACCTGGTGCGCCTGCAAAAGCAACTCGAGGAATACTCCTATCAGGACGGCCTCACCGGCATCGCCAACCGGCGCATGTTCGACACCATGCTCGAGCGCGAATGGGCCAGCGCCCAGCGGAGCCAGTTGCCGCTGTCGTTGATCATCCTGGATATCGATTTTTTCAAGCAGTACAACGACCACTATGGCCACATCAAGGGCGACGAGTGCCTGCGCCAGGTCGCGCGTACCCTGTCACTGGCCGCCAACCGGCCCCGGGACTTCATCGCACGTATCGGTGGTGAGGAGTTTGTGTGGTTGCTGCCGGAAACCGATGCGGCGTCGGCCAGACAGGTGGCACAGCGCTGCCTGCACCTGATCTGCCAGCAACAGATCGAACATGGCTGTTCAGCGGTATCGAACCTGCTGACTCTGAGCCTGGGCGTGGGTACGCACATCGTCAAACCCGACAGCTCGATGCTGGGTTTTGTCGAAGACGTCGACAAGCTGCTTTACCAGGCCAAACGCAATGGGCGGATGCGTGCGGAGTATGCAGAAGGTGAAGTTTGACGCCGGGGGTTAAATCCCAGGCAAAAAAAATCCCAAGTAGCTGATGGAAACTTGGGATTTAAAAATGCATAAACCGTGGGAGGTGAACGCCCGGCTATAGTAACGAGTGTAAAAAGCTGTAACAAGAAAATTTTATATCCTTTCGTCGGATTAAAAGCGGTGTAAGTCCTTCAATAACCACATGTTTTTTAAGGTAGTGACGTATATGAGTGCCACTTTTTGGTGCAACTACCGTCGATATTTCCACTTATAAAAAAGGGTTATTAGTTAAGGCGGCATGACACTCTTCGACCCGTTCGCTCTCAATTGCTTGCAGGTATCGCGAAGTTCGAGGCCACCGGATGTGGCCACACTGGCGACTCGCTCAATCTGCTGGCAAAGTGCCAAACGCTCGGCCGCTTCTTCGCGCTGGCGATCCGCCTTGGCGTTGAGTTGCACGAAATAGCCCCCCAGCACCACCGCGACGAGCAGCACGCCGACCGCGAGGAAGCGCAAGCTGGCGGGCGATGGGTGTCCTGCCGGGCTCATCGGCTTACCCTCCCCTGCTCTTCTGATAGCGAACGTCGTCAGCCTCGACCCGCTCCACCACCGACCAGCCCAAGCGCCGGTAGAACCCGTTGGCGCGGATTTCGTCGCGCCCGTCTGTGATCAGAAACAGCGTGTCGTGGTGTTCAAACAATGCGGCCTCTGCCACCGCCATCAGCTTCCGGCCCAGGCCCAGATTTTCATGAGAGGGCAATACGAACATCGCAAATACCTCGCCCTCGGCCAGATCGACCATGGCAAAGGCTGCACGCACACCGTCCACTTCGGCGACCCACGCGCAGGGTGCTTCACGGATGCTGTCGGCCAGCATCTGGGGCGTAATGCCCAGGTCCGCCATCTGCGCGACACTCAAATGGTTTTGCACCACCGAAGTGCGGATGGCAAACAACGCGTCGATATCGTCCAGCGTCGCAAGGCGAATAACCGTGTGCATACAAGCCTCCTCTATCAGGAGCGCAATTGTATGCAAATGGAAACACGCGTTTGTCGTGGATTTGTAAGCCGGCGCCGGCGAGTAGGGTTTTACTTGCGTGCCACTTTGTAACGCACGCAATCCTGGTAGAAACTCTGGCGAATCGCTTCGGGCTTGAGCCGTGAACGACTGTCATATGTCTGCTCGGTGATGCCCATGGCCATCATGCGCATCCAGGATTTATTGAACTTGATGGTCTGGATCTTCTGCCGCGCAGCGTACAGCGACACCCCCGACAGCTTGAGCTCTTGGGCCCTGGCGGCCGTGCCGGCGCCCCAACTGCACATGTACTTGTCACCCTCGCGCAGCTCCCGTGCCTGCACGGCAGCCGCGCCGCCGGCCAGGGAGCAGGCGATCAGCATGATTCCAACAGTGCGCATTTGCTTTCCCACCTAACCACCTGAAAATAAAAGCGATTCTGGCGAGAATTTTGTTACAAAGGGGCCATTAAATTGCCTTATCGGCGTGCCATCACCACTGGTAGGTCGCGCTGAAGCAGTGTGGCGCGGTACCGCGTAGGTGGTGATGCCCTCAGCGTTAATGGCCGGGTCTACGCCGATATCGTTGATGGGCGCATAACGCACGGTGTCATTCGACTTGCTGATGCGGTTATCCAGGTAAGCATAGGCCGCCGTGTTGTCGTTGAGACTGGCCTTGCTTTCCAGCTCAAAACCACGGGATTGCACTTCGCCGTCCTGGCTCTGGCAGCGGCCGGCACCGAACCGTAGAACGCGCCCTTGGGGTCCTTCTGGAAATGCCCGAGCAAGGTCAGCGAGGTGCCTTCGTCGGCCGCCAGGTGAACGCGCTGGACAACGACTGGCGACGGGTTTCGGTGTGTTCGACCTGGCCATCGGCATCGTCGAAAAGCCCCGCCACCCGTTAGGAATACACGCCTTGATGGTCAATTGGTCGAGACGCGAAGCCGTGGCGCCGCGGGTTTCCGGGAGGACTGCGGCGCTGTAGCGCAGGTCTGGTTGAGGCTCTCGGCATTCTGCGCACGCATCTGTTCTTTGGTGACGAGGGAGATCATTAATTTTTTATCAGCTACCGCCCTTATTATATTTAAGAAGGCAAAAATCATTATATGCAACTAACATTAGATTTTTCCGACAACTAATATATCGGAAAAGTTGAATCATTCGAACTATTGGCCGAGTGACCGAAAACATAGGGAAGTGTTATGCCTATCTACTTTACTGAGCGTTGCGTGAAGCCAACTTTCTTTTCTTGCATCCCGACTCAATACTATTTGATCAGGACGTAACCCCCTCACCCCCACGCCACCACCAACAGCCCCACCCCCAACACCAAACACAACGGCGAATAAAACCACGTATCCAGCCGCGCAAACCGTGACCCGCCGACCTTCTTGAAAAACCCCACCAACTCCGAATCCCCAATCGCCCTGGCAAACATCAGCAGGGCAATCGCGCTGATGCCCCATTGCAACGCCGCATGGGATACCGCCGAAAAGTACAGCCCGGCCCGCAGGCACACCAGCAGCGCAATGCCTACCAAGCCCATCGCCACCAGAAAGGTACCCAGCGCCGAGGGCTTGAACGCAGGGCGAGGCCCGCTGGCGAATTCGCCGGGCAGTTGGGGGATGGCGGCGAGGCTGCCGAGTTTGCCGCCGGCAGCCCAATACAGGTGCACCATGCTGATGCAAGTAAAAACGCCGACGATCCATCGTGCGATGACAAAACTCATGGCGGGTTCTCCCTGAAAGGTGCGAAACAGGATAGTCGCCCTGAGATTTTTTGCAGGTATTTCGTCGGCGGCTGATAGTAAAGTGCCGCCCCATAAAACTCGCCCGTGCCGACCGCTCGCTCATTGCCTGGATGCTCTATTGCTGCGTCCTGTTCAATGTGTTCGCCTGCGGTATCGGCCACGGGCAGAGGGTTCGCTTGAGCTGGCGGTGCAAACCAGATGCTAAAGCGGCAATGCAAAAAAAATGTGGAAGGAGCACCGCCCCTCCCACATTTCTGGATCTCCGCTCGGTAAGTAAGCTTCGTGCTTACTTCAAGCTCGCCTCAACCTTCTGCGCCACATCCTCGGTCAACCACGCCTTCCACACCTCTGGATGTTCCTTGAGAAACGCCTGGGCCATCTCCCGAGGCGCGGTGTGGTTCTCGCTCATGGTCGCCAAGGCTTTATTCAGCGGCTCAATCGGCAACTCAACCTTCTCGAAAAACTTGGCAATCTGCGGATACTCCTTCTGGAACGGCGTGGACACGCCAATACTCAGCTTGGATGCCAACGACCGCGTTGGCTTCGGATCAGGGTTATCCGCATCCGTCAGAGTCTTCCAGGCCTCGGCATCGAACGGTGGTTCTTCCAGCTGGATCAACTTGTAGCGTCCCATCAACGGCGTCGGTGACCAGTAGTAGAACAACACCGGTTTGCCGCGACGGATCGACGAGGCGATTTCGGCATCCAGTGCAGCTCCCGAACCGCTGCGGAAGTTCACGTAGCTGTCATCCAGGCCGTAGGCCTTGAGCTTCTGTTTGTTGACCACTTCCGAGGTCCAGCCGATGGGGCTGTTGAGGAAACGCCCCTTGCCTGGGGATTCCGGGTCCTTGAACACGTCCTTGTAACGCGCCAGGTCCTTCACGCTCTTGAGGTCCGGCGCCAGGGGTTTGATACCTTTGGCCGGGTCGCCCTTGACCACATACTCCGGCACCCACCAACCCTCGGTGGCGCCTTTGACCGTATCGCCCAGGCCCACCACCTTGCCTTCGGCCTCGGCCTTGACCCACACCGGGCTGCGGCCGGCCCACTCTTCACCAATGACCTGGATGTCGTTCTTGGCCAGGGCGGTTTCCAGGGTGATGGTGGTACCGGGCAAGGTGTCGGTGGGCAAGTCGTAGCCCTTCTCGACGATGACCCGCAGTATTTCGGTGATCAGGCTGCCGCTTTCCCAGTTCAGATCGGCAAAGTGCACCGGCGCCTGCGCGGCCGAAGCTGGCAGCGAAGTCACGGATAAACTCAGGGTCGTCAGCGATGCAGCCAACAGCGTTCTCAATCCTTTCATGCCCTTGCACCTCGCGATGTCGCAGCAAACAACGAACGGCTTTGCTGTCTATGCGCGAAGCCTCTGAATAGTTAAGTCAACTCAACTGTAGTAGAGGTTCCGGGAGATAGGAGATGTTCGCAGTATTTACCGATTATTCACTGGCCTTGAACGTCACCAGCTCACCCTTGCGCCATTTGGCGGCCTTGCCGGTCACGGCCTTGAGGGTTTTGGTCAAGCCTTCCTGCAGTTGTTCATTGGCGGCAAACACCAGCATCACACTGTGGCCTTCCTTGAAGACGATGCCCTGGCCCTCGGTCGAAGACACAAAGGCGTAGTCGCCCAAGCCATACACCGTCAACTTGATATCGCGGAACTTGAGTTCGAACTTGCCACCTTCGCGACTGGGCAATACCGCAGCACGGAAATGGTCACCCACTTTGAGCTCCAGACGGGGCTTGTCATCCACCACCATGGCCGCTTCGGTATCGATTTCGGCGATGTAGATGCCTTCCGGCGTCTGCTCAGTGATGTAAACAAAACGGGATTGAAACTGCTTGACCAACTTTGCGCGCAAATCACCCAGCACGAACAACGCGTGCATATCCAGATTACTGACTGCCAAGGAAACGCCCCCATATAGAAAAAAGCACTGTCCGCCAGAGCGGGCAGCACAAAGAAACGGCCATCTCGGCACGATCACACAACACATTCATTGAAAAACTGAAGAAGACCCCGTTGCTGCGCCCAAAGCCCCGGACGGGCATGCACGATGGGCCTAGCGCAGGGACATCAGGCATCGCAGGAGATCACAGGTTCAATAACCAGAGAATACCGGTCGACCCGCTTCAGAGAATAACACTATTAAAAACGCAGTTTCCGACAGCTCATACAAACAAAAACATCTCGGCGCGGAACCAGGTGCGGGCTGCCGACGACAATACTAAAACAGCAACACGGGTCAACACCACCTGTAACGCTGCTGGTAGGTCAACAAGATCGACAGGAGCTGACAATGCAACGACGCCCATACGACGCTACGTCTTCCCGCACTCGCTCATCATGTCAGGACGAACGACAATACTACTGCTTGCGCACTCCCAACGGGTACCCCAATACCGTTCTTTACCAAGTTGTACCCGCCGGAAGAAACTTCTTCCATATCCGCGAAGTTACCAGTGGCAGAATCAAAGGCTTTCGCAGCGACCACATCGAGGCCTGTGAACTGGCCAAGCGGCTGGAAGCCTCACTGCACGACGGGATCGTTTCGTCACCCGGATGACTTTACTGCGCCGCAGCCCTTCAACAACTGCCATACTGGCCTGTCCATTGGAATTTGCCCCCGCACGGGCCAGGTTTCATCAGTGCAGTTGGTTACCTCGAAGGGAAGGCTTACGTGACGGAATTTGATATTGGCGAATTTTTCATCCATGGCGACGCAAGGGAAGTAGACGGTGAGTTTCAAGCAGTGATCGTGATGCGCGCCAAGCCACCGTTGACTACCGTCACGACGCACCAGGTCGAAAAAGACCGTTGGTTCAAGACCCTCGATACCGCCGCCAGCGCCGGAAAAGAATCCGCGCAGGCACTCAAGGCTGCAGTGGATTCAGGGGCACTGACCTCCTGACAATCCGATCGAACTCTACCGCGCCACAAGCCTCCCATGCATAACGATCCTGAAACCCGCACGGAGACTGACATGGATGCGCCAATACCTACACTCGAAACGTTATTTGAACAACTGGGCCTGGACTCAACACCCGAAGCGATCGATGCCTTCATCGTCGCGCACCCGCTGAGTGACGACGTGAAGTTGATCGACGCGCCCTTCTGGACGCCGCAACAGGCTCAGTTCCTCAAGGAAGAACTGCGTGAAGACGCCGATTGGGCCATGGCGGTGGATGAGCTGAACCAGCGCCTGCATCAACCGCAGTAATCCACCCAATGCCGGCTGCCTGACCGCAACGGGCGCAATAGCGCTTGCCAGGCAGCCTGTATTTCCCCGCTGCTTCCCGACTGGCGAAGCACAGACAGCAACAATCCCTAGCGCACAGCCTTCGCCCCCTCCGGCTTATACCCCAGGCGCAAGCCACCCCAATGCCGCCCCCGGACCATGATCGGCACCGACAAGTCGTGCATCAACTCGCCGGTATCGCGGGTGTAGGTCTGCAATAACACCGCTTGCTGGTGGCTGCCGCAGCGGATCCCGGTGCGGTCATCGAACTTGCGCTTGGTGCGGTTCTGCACCGCGTCGACCTGGGCATCACCGGTCAGCGCCTGGGAAAACGCCTTGTTGTGCGTCGGCACATACCCCTGGGGCGTGCAGGCAATGGCAAACACCAAGCCTTCATGGCGTGGCAACAGCGCTTCCTGGATGGCCGGCAGCACCTGATCGGTGTAGCCATCGAACCGGCTGTGGTACTTGCTCGGGCTGGTGTTGGGGATCAAGGTGTAGCTGCGGTCGAACAAATCATCCAGGCTGATGCGATTCTGCTGTACATCGGCTTCGAATTGCGCGGCAATCCGGCTCGCGCCTTCGCACGCCAGGTCGTAGATGCGCTGGTGATAGTCATCCAGCCCGACTTCCGCCAGGCGCTCACTGATCGTTTCGGCCTGCCCTTCCATCTGCACAGCGGCCTCGGCCAACTGGCGGGTTTGCTGGTCACTGACGATAAGGTCGCTGCGCATTTGCTCCACGGCGTGGAAGAGGCTGTCGAGTTGAACGCGGTTGTCGTCGGTGCCCTGGGCGATTTCATTGACCTGGCCTTCCACACCCGCCGCCAGGCCGGCAATGTTCTCCAGGTGCTCGCCGGCGTGCTCCACCTGCTCGACACCGGTGTGCAAGTCTGCCGAGAGCTGGCGAATCTGCTCAACCACCTGGGCAGTGCGTTGCTGGATATCCGCCACCATCACCCCGACTTCATCGGTGGCCGTGGCAGTGCGGCCCGCCAGCCCACGCACTTCATCCGCCACCACGGCGAACCCGCGACCGTGTTCACCGGCCCGCGCCGCTTCAATCGCGGCGTTGAGCGCCAGCAGGTTGGTCTGGCTGGCGATGGACTGAATCACCAAGGTCACCCGCTGGATTTCTTCACTGCGTTGGCTCAGGGCTTCAATCAACTCTCGACTGGCATTGGCGCGCTGGCTGAGTTGATGCATACGAATGATCGACTGGGCCAGCACTTCACGGCCTTCAGTGCTGCGTTGATGGGCCTGGCTGGCCGCCTGCAGGGCCTCGCGACTGAGTCGAGAGGTGACCTTTTCGGTACTGATCATCACCTCGGCACTGCTGACGATCTGCTTGGCCGCGCCCAATTGCGATTGCACACGAGCCGCCAGTTGCTTGACCGAGTAGGCTACGCCGGCAGCGGAAAGTGCGTTATGGCTGGTGGTATAGGACAGATCACGGGTCAGCTCGCCAATAGCATCGGTAGTGTCGGGCGGTGCCGTGCGGGATGTGCGGTTCATAAGGCTTGGCAGCCAGATCACCAGCAAGGCTATGGGCAGGCAGAGATATATCGGCAGGCTGGCAAACCCCAGGCCCAGCAGTACCAGCACCATTGCGGCGCTCTGCAAGAGCGGCATCAACCAGCCGGGCAACCCACGCACCACCGGTTGCGGTAGCACTGCTGCGCCCATCAGAGATCCGTCTCCAGCCATCTTCGTCACCCCACCGCTTGTCATTATTGTCCCTGCATTAAACGCCACTATCGAGCCATTATCCATGGGCCTTTAGTGGGGTAGCTTGCAGCAGATCAATAGACGAGGGCGTAACGGTCTTTCTCCGGGGGACCGCGCAGGCGATCCCCCAGCTTCAGCGCATCAGGCTTGGCGCTGGTGCTTGTCGATCTGCTCGTGACGCTCTTGCGCTTCGATGCAGTATTTGGTGGTAGGACTGATCAGCAGGCGCTTGAGGCCAATAGGTTCACCGCTGTCATCGCACCAGCCGAAGGAGTCTTCCTTGATGCGTTCCAGTGCACGCTCAAGCTGCGGCAGCATGCGCTGATCGCGGTCGATGGCGTTGACCAGCCAGGTGCGCTCTTCTTCAACGGAAGCGGCGTCGGCCGGGTCGGCCGGGGTGTCCAGGCTTTCAATGGCGATGCGGTTCTGCTCAATGCGCTCGTGGTGCTCCACCTTCATGTCTTGCAGCAACTTCTCGAAAAAAGCGTGCTGTTCGGCATTCATGTAGTCATCCGCCGGCATGGCCAGCAACTTTTCCTTTGTCATTGATTTCTCTATAAAAAATACGTGCATTAAGGCGAATAAGGGAGCGTTCCGGTCGACCTCTGCAGGTCTCGGAAAGGCGCCATCCATTCCAAGCGCCACCCGGCACTCAATTTACGAGGGGCGGCAGTCTAAGGCCGACTTGAGGGCACAGCAACTGAAATGACAGGCATTTTTACCGATATAACCCCCAAAGGCACCAGGACGGGCTTGGCGAATGGTCATCGGAGTGCGTTTATAGCAAGAAATTCAGTGTTGTGGAGCTATATAGAAGACAAACGGTTGAAACAGGCTGTTGATGATTAAATGTGGGAGGGGCGGTGCGACGATTCGACTTGCCCCCTCCCACATTTTGTACTGCGTCAGCGTTTAAGCTTGCGCTTGTTGCGATATTGGTCGATCACCACCGCCACCACGATGATCAGGCCCTTGATGATGTCCTGGATATACGCATCCACGCCGACAAAGGTGAACCCGCTGGCCATCACCCCGAGGATCAGCGCGCCGATCACAGTGCCGGTGATACGCCCTACCCCGCCCGCCAGGCTGGTGCCGCCGATCACCGCGGCGGCAATCGCATCCAGCTCATACGACATGCCCATGCCCGCCTGGCCGGTGGCAGCGCGTGCCGAGGCCACCACACCTGCCAGACCTGCCAGGAGGCCGGCAATGCTGTAGACGATAATCAGGTGCCGCTTGACGTTGATCCCCGACGTCCGCGCCGCCTGCATATTGCCGCCGATGGCGTAGGTGTACTTGCCGTATTTGGTGTAGCGCAGGGCGATATGGAAAATCACCGCCACCACCAGGAAGATGATCACCGGCATCGCGCCATGGCCGATAGCCGTGTACGAATCCGAGAGCATGCTCACCGGCTGGCCTTCGGTGTAGTAGCGCGCCAGGCCACGGGCCGAGACCATCATGCCCAGGGTGGCGATAAACGGCGGAATACCCGTGACGGCGATAATGCTGCCGTTGATCGCCCCCGCCAGCAGCCCCACACCCAACCCCATCGCCACCGGAATCCACACCGGCAAGTCCGTCAGCGAAGGAAACACCGCTCGGGAAAAGTCGGAGGTTTGCGCCAAACTGGCGGCGATCATCGCCGACAGCGCCAACACCGAACCCGACGACAGGTCAATCCCCGTGGTGATGATCACCTGGGTCACCCCGATCGCCAGCAGGCCGATGATCGACACTTGCAGGATCATCAGCACCAGGCGCTGGGAGTTCATCAGGAAGCTCTGGTCCCGCACGATCCAGCCAAACAGCTCAAACACCAGGCCGATGCCGATCAGCACCAGGAAGATGCTCAGCTCGGTGGGCAAGCGCCGACGATGCTTGACCGGTGCCGTGGCAGGCTTGTTGTCTGTTATTGCGTTCATAGCCAATCACCTTCTTATTCTATGGCACGGACCAACCGCAGGCCCGCGCGGCTGTTCGTCAGTGGACCGCGGTCATACCGGAGGCCAACTGCATGACTTTTTCCTGGGTCGCATCCGCACGGTCCAAGGTGCCCATCAGTTCGCCTTCGTGCATCACCATCACCCGGTCGCTCATGCCCAGCACTTCAGGCAGCTCGGAGGAAATCATGATCACCGCCATGCCTTCGCCGGCGAGGAAGGAGATCAAGCGATAGATCTCGGCCTTGGCCCCCACGTCGATACCCCGAGTCGGCTCATCGAGGATCAGCAAGCGTGGGTTGGTCATCAGCCAGCGCGCCAGCAAGGCTTTCTGCTGGTTGCCGCCGGACAAGGTGTCGATGCACTGCTCCAGGGACGGCGTCTTCACCCGCAGCTTCTTGCACATGTCCTCGCACAGGGCGCGCAGGGCTTTCTGCTGGATAAAACCGTTGCCCGAATAGTGCGGCAGCACAGCCATTTCCATGTTTTCCAGCACCGACAGGCAGGGGAACAGGCCACTGAGCTTGCGGTCCTCGGTCAACAGCGCAAAGCCTTTTTCGATGGCCATGTGCGGGTCGCTGATGCGCACCGCCTCGCCATCCAGGGTGATCTGCCCACCGCTGCTGGGGGTGATGCCGAAAATGGTTTCCGCCACATTGGTGCGCCCCGAGCCCATCAAGCCGGCGATGCCGAGGATCTCACCGGCATGCAGGTCGAACGACACGCCCTGGAACACCCCGTCCAGGCGCAGGTCGCGCACCGACAGCAGCAGTTCGCCGATGGGCGTCTCGCGCACCGGGAACAACTGGCTCAGCTCACGCCCCACCATCATCGAGATCAGGCTGTCGCTGTTCATGCTGTCGGCGCGTTGCAGGCCGATGTACTGGCCGTCGCGGAACACCGCCACTTCATCGGCAATGGCGAACACTTCGTTCATTTTGTGCGTGATGTAGACGATGCCTTTGCCCTGGGCCTTGAGGTCGGCAATGATCGAAAACAGGTGGGCCACTTCCTTGTCGGTAATGGCCGAAGTCGGTTCATCCATGATCAGGATGTCGGAGTCGTAGGACACGGCCTTGGCAATCTCGACCATCTGCCGTTCGGCGATGCTCAGGTTGCCCACGTGTTCCTCGGGGTCCAGGTTGATGCGCAGGCGCGCCAGCAACTCGGCGGTGCAGCGGTGCATTTCGCGGTGGTTGACCATGTGCAGGCTGTTGAGCTGCTCACGGCCGATCCAGATATTCTCGGCGATGCTCATGTGCGGCATCAGGTTGAGTTCCTGGTGGATCATCGCGATCCCGGCCTTCTGCGCCGCGAGCGGCGTGTCAAACACGATGGGCTTGCCGCGCAGGCGGATTTCACCGGCGTCGGGCTGGTAGATGCCGGCGATGATTTTCATCAAGGTCGACTTGCCCGCACCGTTCTCGCCCATCAGTGCCAGCACCGTGCCGGGGCGCACACGCAGTTGTACATCGGCCAGGGCCACGACGCCGGGAAAGCCTTTGCTGATGTTGACGATTTCCAACAGGTAAGGTTCGTCCAGCGGCAACGGCTGGATACCGGGAGTCTGCGAGACAGCGGCTTGAGCGAGCATAAACGATACTCCATCAGCAGGGCGTGCACGACCGCCCTGCCGGTTCATTGTTGTTATGTCAGGGCTACTTGAACTTGGCGACGTTTTCCGGGGTGATCAGCTGGAACGGGATGATCACGTTCTGCTCGACCGGCTCGTTCCTGGCCATCTTGCGCGCCGCTTCCACCGAGCCCACTGCCTGGCCCTTGGCATCCTGGAACGCGGAGGCGGCCATGTCACCCTTGGTGATCGCATTCAAGCCATCCGGCGTACCGTCGACCCCCGCGATCAGCACACTACCCTTTTCCTTGCCGGCCGATTTCAGTGCCATGGACGCGCCGATCGCCATCTCATCGTTGTTGGCCAACACCGCATTGAACTCGCGGCCTTGGGTCAGCCAATCGTTAACCAGGGTCATGCCCTTGTCCCGCAGCCAGATACCGGTCTGTTCCTGTTCGATCTTGATGTCCGGGTACTTGGCCAACACTTCCTTCACGCCCTTGGTGCGGTTGGTGGTGGAGTTGTTCGCCAGGTCGCCCAGCAGGATCACGATCTTGCCCTTGCCGCCGAGTTTCTCAGCGATGTACTGCATTTGCAGTTTGCCGGCCTCGACGTCATCGGAGGTCACGGCCACTACGTCCTTGGGCAAGTCCTTCTGGTCGGGACGGCGGTTGACGAACACCAGCGGGATGCCCGCCTTGGTCGCGGCATTGATGATGTTCTTGGTGGAAGCAGTGTCGACCGGGTTGACGATGATGGCGTCGACGTTCTGGCTGATAAAGTTCTCGACCTGGCTCAGTTGCTTGACCACATCGGCGCGGGCGTCTTCGAACTGCAGCTGCACGCCGTCGCCCTTGGGATAGGACTTGGCCTGCTTGTCCATGTCTTC
Source organism: Pseudomonas sp. BIGb0381 (assembly GCF_024809815.1). Classification (NCBI taxonomy): domain Bacteria; kingdom Pseudomonadati; phylum Pseudomonadota; class Gammaproteobacteria; order Pseudomonadales; family Pseudomonadaceae; genus Pseudomonas; species Pseudomonas sp. BIGb0381. The sequence continues at coordinate 203,823 of NZ_JANUEN010000004.1, read as the reverse complement.
GCGCAGGTAAGTGAGGAAGGTGTCATCGAACGCGGACATGCTCACGCCGACCTTGATGTCGGCAGCGCTGGCAAAACCGCTGGCCAGCATCATGGATAAAGCCAGCGCGGTAAAACGGATCGGGGTCTTCATGAACGGTCTGTCTCCACTTTCTTGTTGGTTTTTTGGACGTTGCGTTTATCAGAGCTCGGCGGGCAGTCGTACGACCGGTGCGCCTGGAATGCAGCAGACCAGCGCGCCTTGGTTTTCGACGCACAGCATATTAAGGAAGGAGAAGTAGAACGGCCGGGCGCGCGGCAGGCCGCGGGGCGTGTGGGCAGGGCGTAAAACTCGCAGTACAGCGTTGAAGATTTTCATCTGACGGTACCTGGTTGTTTTTGATCTTGTTTTTGTTGAGTCGCCCGAATCGAGTCCGAACGTACTTTATGCAACCTGGAAAAGACTTTATTGGAAAATAATTTCCATATCAACCTGTTTTAGAATTTTATTCTATTTTTGTTGAAACCACCTGCTGGCGCTCGGCGCTGAGGCGTGCAGCGTCCAATATACGGGTGGTTTCCAGCGCGTCATACGCATCCACGGGCAACGGGCCCTGCCCTTGCACCGCCGCTTGCAACTGGCGATAGAACTGGGTCCAGCAGCCCTTCTCCGACGGCACTCGCTCACGTTCCGGCCCCTGTTCGAACCAGCCCCAGCGTCGATGTTCTTCTGCGCCCCAGTGTTCGCCTTCGGTTTTCGGCGACTTGCCGGCCATCAGCGCTTCTTCCTGGCCATCCAGCCCGTCCACGGTGTAGCAACCCAAGGTGCCACTGACGCGAAAACGCGGAGCCTGGCTGTTCTGCAGGGCGTTGCCCCACAAATGGGAAACCACCCCGTTGGCATGGGTCAGGGAGACGAAAAAGCCATGGTCGAGGTTCGGGTATTCAGGGGTGAACTGTAACTGCGCAAAGACCCGGTCCACCGGGCCGAACAGCTGCAGCGCCTGGTCCACCAGGTGGCTGCCCAGGTCCCGCAACCAGCCGCCGCCGCTGGCATTGCCCACGGCTTGCGGGCTGTAGCGCTCGACGCGGGATTCAAAGCGGGTGATCTCACCCAAGGCGCCGGCGTCGATCAATTTGCGCAGGGTCAGGTAGTCCGAGTCCCAGCGCCGGTTCTGGTAGACGCTGAGTAACACCTCATGACGCTCGGCGGCAGTGATCAGCGCCTGGGCCTGTTCGGCGTTGGCGGCAAAGGGTTTGTCGCTCACCACCGCCACACCGTGTTCGATGGCTTCCAGCACCAGCGCCGGGCGGCCCTTGAGGGTGGTGGAAATGACCAGGGCATCGACACCGGCTTCGACGATCTGGCCGATGCTGTCAAAGGCCTGGACGCCGGGGTGGTCGGTTGCCAGTTGCTGGCGACGCTCGGGTGATCGGGTGACGACACCGACAAACGTTGCGCCGGGCAGGGTTGCAATCAGCGGCGCATGAAAGAAGCGCCCTCCGTGGCCATAGCCGACAAGTCCGATTCGCATGATCAACTCCTGAATTGAATTGGAAACCAATCAACTGTGGGAGGGGGCTTGCCCCCGATAGCGGTGGGTCAGATAACAACTGGTTGACTGACACACTGCCATCGGGGGCAAGCCCCCTCCCACATTTTTTAACAGAGTTCCTTCAGTGATTTAGCCGTAGAAGTGCGGACGATCCGGCAAGCTCACCTTCACAATCTGCTCACTGCCCTGCGCTTCAATACACGCATCCGCCGCCACCGCCGCCGCAAACCCATCCCACGCCGACGGCCCACCGACCTGCCCGGCGCGCACGCTATCAATGAAAGCCTGCAACTCCACGTCATAGGCGCCGATAAACCGATCCTTCCAATCCATCAGGATCGCATTCGACAGCTTGGCCCCACTGCGCAACTGCACCTGGGACGGTTCCGGCAATTTGGCGATGCCGGTCTCCCCCACCACTTCGCACTGGATGTCGTAGCCGTACTGGCAGTTCACAAACACTTCCACATCGATACGGGTGCCCTTGGCGGTTTCCAGCAGCACGATCTGCGGGTCACGCAGATGGGCCAGGGCCTTGCTGGTCTTGCGCGGGAACACCACCTGCACCGACACGTAGTCGTCGTTGAGCAGCCAGCGCAGGACATCCAGCTCGTGGATTAGGGTGTCGGTGATCGCCATGTCGGTCTTGTAGTTCTCGCCTACCGTCGGGTTGCGGTGCGCGCAGTGCAGCATCAACGGCTCGCCGATCTGGCCGCTGTCGATCACCGCCTTGAGGGCGCGATAACCTTCGTCATACGGGCGCATAAAGCCGACTTGCACCAGGCGCTTGCCGTAGGCCACTTCGGCGTCGACGATCTTGCGGCAGCCTTCGGCCGTCACCGCCAGAGGCTTCTCACAGAACACCGGTTTGCCGGCGGCGATGGCGGCGAGCACGAATTCCTCGTGGCTCGGGCCCCAGGACGTGACCAGAACCGCCTCGACCTGCGGCGAGTGGATCAGCGCATGGCCGTCCGGGTACACCTCGGCGTCCAGCTTCAACTCCGCGACCACCTTGGCGGCCTGCTCAAGGTTGATGTCGGTTACGGCCACCACCTGGCTGTTGAGCAGGGTCTGGCTGCAACGACGAATATGATCGCGGCCGATGGCGCCGGTACCGATTACACCAAGCTTCAAAGACATACAAACGCTCCTCTTGTTATTAGTACTGCCGGGCCTTGGCCAGGTGTTCATTGAGTTTTTTCGCGGCGGCGTTAGTGCGTTCGCTGGTGGACACCTGCGCCACCCCCACCCGCCACCACGACAGGTAGCCGTGGACCATGGTCTTGGGCAGGACCTTGATGTCGATCAGGGTCGAGACGCTTTGCGTGCGCGCATCGGCCAGGGCCGCTTCCAGCTGTTCCACGCTGCTGACCTTGTAGGTCTTGCAGCCGTAAGCCGCGGCGCTCATGGCGAAATCCACCGGCACCAGGCCACCGTCGAGCTTGCCGCTCTCGGGGTTGCGGTAACGGAACTCGGTGCCGAAGCTGTCCATGCCATTGCCGATCTGCAAATTGTTGATGCAGCCGAAGGCCATGTTGTCGAGCAGCACCACGTTGATCTTGCGGCGCTCCTGGATCGAGGTGGCCAGCTCCGAGTGCAGCATCATGTAGGAACCATCGCCAACCAGGGCATAGACCTCCTTGGTCGGCTCGGCGAGCTTCACGCCGAGGGCGGCGTTGATCTCATAGCCCATGCACGAATAGCCGTACTCGACGTGGTAGGTGTTGACGCCCTTGCTGCGCCAGGCACGCTGCAAGTCGCCGGGCAGGCTGCCGGCCGCAGCGACGATGATCGCGTCGTCGGCCAGGCGCTCGTTGAGCACGCCGAGCACCCGGCTCTGGGTCAGGCACGAACCGGTCAGTTCGATAAATTCACGCAGCACGGCGCGGTCGAGGTGGTCGTCGACTTCCGGCACAAAATCATCGCCGTGGTATTCGACCTGATGGACACGGTCCACTTCGGCGTCCAGTTGCGCCTTGGCGTCGGCGATCTGCTCGCCCCAGCCGGAACGGTAATCACCGAGGGCATCGGCCAACGCGTCGAGGGCGACCCTGGCGTCGGCCAGTACCTGCACGCCGTCGAGTTTCAAGGCATCGCAGGGGCTGATATTGAGGTTGAGAAACTTCACCTCGGCATGCTTGAACAGCGATTTCGACGAGGTAGTGAAGTCGGTATAGCGGGTACCGATGCCAATGATCAGGTCGGCCTCGGGCGCCAGCAGGTTGGCGGCCAGGCAGCCGGTTTCACCGATGCCGCCCACATTCAGTGGATGGCTGGAGACCACGGCACTCTTGCCTGCCTGGGTTTCGGCAAAGGGAATATCAAAACGCTCGGCAAAGGCTTGCAGCGCGGCATTCGCACCGGAGTACTTCACGCCACCACCGCAGATGATCAGCGGTTTGCGCTTGCCTCGGAAAGCCGCCAACGCATCGCCGATCATCGCGGCGGTGGCCGGGCGGCGGTCGATACGGTGCACACGTTTTTGCAGGAAATAGTCCGGGTAATCCCAAGCCTCGCCCTGCACATCCTGTGGCAGCGCCAGAGTCACCGCGCCGGTTTCGGCAGGGTCGGTGAGCACGCGCATGGCGTGAATCGCCGCCGTCATCAGCTGCTCAGGGCGGTTGATACGGTCCCAGTATTTGCTCACGGAACGGAAGGCATCGTTGGTGCTGATGCTCAGGTCGTGGAACTGCTCGATCTGTTGCAGCACAGGGTCGGGCTGGCGGCTGGCGTAGACATCGCCGGGCAGCAACAGCAACGGGATACGGTTGGCGGTGGCGGTCGCCGCCGCGGTGAGCATATTCGCAGCACCTGGGCCGACGGAGGCGGTGCAGGCGTAGATCTTGCGGCGCAGGTGCTGCTTGGCAAAACCGATGGCGGCATGGGCCATGCCCTGCTCGTTACGGCCCTGATGCACCACGAGGTCGCCGCTGTCCTGTTCCAGGGCCTGGCCCAGACCCAGCACATTGCCGTGGCCGAAAATGGTGAACACGCCGGCGACGAACTTGCTCTGCACGCCATCGACTTCGATGTACTGGTTATCCAAAAACTTCACCAGGGCCTGGGCCATGGTCAATCGGGTAGTGGTCATGTCGCGCCCCTTATCGTTTCTGCAGGTGGGCGATGCTTGCCCCCAAGGCCTGCTGGATATCCGCCAGCTCGTGCACGCTTGTCGCAAACGGTTCGAACGACAGGTAGCCGCTGTAACCGCTGCTGAGCAAGGTGTCGATCTGAGCGGCATTGCCGAGGATATCGCCCTCGCCCACCAGCACACGGTGGCCGTCGCGGATCGAATTGAGCGGCGCCTGGACATCTTCCACGCCGGAGATATGCACCAGCCCGGTCAGTTCCGGGAAGAACTCATGCTCGCTGGCCAGGTGGTGATGGAAGGTGTCGTGCACCAGGCGGAATACATCCAGGCCGCCGATGGACTGGATCGCGTTCACCGCGACGCGCTTGCGGCGCATGGCGCACTCTTCGAAGCCCAGGGGCTCGATAAACCCGAGAATCCCGTACTCGCGCAGGATCGGCGCCAGCTCGCTCAACGCGGTGCGCAAACCGGCGGCGCGCTGGGCTTCGTTGCGGGTGTCGCCGGGTTCATTGAACGGGCACATCACCAAGCCTTGCGCACCGCATTCGCGGGCATAGGTGGCGAGCGCTATCGCCTGGGCGCGGCGCTCGTCGTTCCACACATCGAAGGGGTACAGCGCGTTGATCGACAGCACCGTGATGCCCTGGGCGGCGCACAATTCACGCACGCGGCTGGCCGGGGTGCCGTATTCGATCTGACGATCCTTGAGGTCGTTGCGAATCTCGATGGCATCGCATTTCAAGGCCACGGCCAGTTGGATGAAATCCGGCAGGGACAGGTTGGGCGCGACCATACGGTTAAGGGCAAAGCGTAGAGGCGACTTCATTGTTGTTGTTCTCCGTCCAACACCGTTTACAGGTCCAGCAGCCAGCTGTGCTGCGGGTCGTTGTGGAAATGCCAGGCACGCTTTGGGCCGGCCATCACGTTCAGGTAGTAAGACTCGTAGCCATACGGCACGCTGACCGGGTGATACCCCTTTGGCACCACCACCAGGTCGCTGTTTTCCACGGCCATGGCCTGGTCGATGCTGCGGTCGTCGGTGTACACGCGCTGGAACACAAAGCCCTGGGGCGGGTTGATCTGGTGGTAGTAGGTCTCTTCAAGAAAGCTCTGGTGCGGCAGGTCGTCGGTGTCGTGCTTGTGCGGCGGGTAGCTCGACGAATGCCCGGATGGTGTGCGCACTTCCACCACCAGCAGCGAATGGGCCGGGTCGGTGTCCGGCAGGATGTCGCACACGTAGCGGGTGTTGGCGCCTTTGCCGCGTACGCTGCGCTTGCAGTGCTCGGGGCGAATCAGGCGTGGTTCGAAACCCGGCGCACCGGGCGCCGCGCACACGGCAATCTGTACGTCGCTCAACGCGGTGACCTGGGCATCGGTACCCGGCGGCAGATAGGCGGCGAACGGCGACTTGTCCTCGAACACCGACTGGCGATCACCGAGGTTCTGCCAGTTGAAGCCCTCGCCTTCGATAGTCACCCGGCCGCTGAGCAGCACCAGGCACAGCTCTTTATCGCCGGCAGTCACCGGCAATGTTTCGCCAAGGCTCAGGCGGTAGGCGGCAAAGCCTACGTATTCCAGGCGGCCCTCTTCCAGGGCGACCATGGTTTGCCCGCGTTTACTGCTCTTTACCAGCAAGCTCATGGTTTGGTCCTCTCGTTGAGAAGCGCACGCAACGTGTCATAACCCTTTTTTGCATAGACATAGCTGGGCGCCACGGCCGGATCCTGCTCGGCTTCCACCACCAGCCAGCCCGCGTATTTCGCGGCCAGCAGCACATCGAGTAACTCGGCAAAATCGATATCGCCGTCACCAGGCACGGTGAAAGTGCCGTTAACGATGCAATCGGGGAAGCTCCACATCTGGTTGCGCGCCAGTTGCACCACGGCTTTGCGCACGTCCTTGAAATGCACATGGCAGACGCGGTCGATATGCGTGCGCAGCACCTCGATGGGTTCGCCGCCGCCCATGTAGCAGTGGCCCGAATCGAACAGCAGGCCGACTTCCGGCCCGGTACGGCGCATCAACTCGTCGATGTCCTGCGGGGATTCGACGTACGCGCCCATATGGTGGTGGTACGCCAGGCGCACGCCCTGGGACAGGGTGAAACGCGCCAGCTCGGTGAGTTTGTCGGCGTAGTCCTGCCAGGCCTGTTCACTGTGGAAACGCGGGCGTTCGATCAGGCGAATGCGCGAGCCCTGGATTGAATCGGCCACCTCGCCGTACACCAACACCGTGGCGCCGTTTTGTTTCAACAGTTCGACGTGGCCGGCGATGGCCTCGATTTCTTCAGCCACCGAGCGACGGGCCAGGCGACTGGAGTACCAGCCGGAAACCAGCGCCAGGTCATAGGGACGCAGGACGTCGCCGACGCCCTTGGCGTCCTTGGGGAATTTGCCATTGAGCTCAAAACCTTCGTAGCCGATTTCCTTGCCTTCGCTCAGGGCGGTGCTCAGCGGAGTTTCACCGCCGAGGGCCGGAAGGTCGTCGTTGCTCCAGGAGATCGGGTTGATGCCAATTCGGATTGCGGGCATGGCTGCACCTTTATTATTTTCAGGTATCACTGAGATCTGCTTTCTGCTTTATGTGGGAGGGGGCTTGCTCCCGATAGCGGAGTGTCAGGCAACACTTCTGTAACTGCACCACCGCCATCGGGGGCAAGTCGAATCGTCGCACCGCCCCTCACACATTGGATTGCATTTCAAATTAAGAACTGGGTTTAGCCTCGGGCACTGCGCCAGGCGTTGATCAACTGCTCAAAGGTCGCCTGGACCTGCTGGATCAACGTCTCATCATCAATCTCCCCCGCCATCCACAAACGGCTCGGTTCCTGGAAGATCGTACGGCCCACGGCAAACCCACGGCAGGTGCTGCTCTGGCTGGCCTGCTGGAAGCCGGCGGCCAGGCATTCGGCCGACGCGTTCAGGCCCAGCAACACCACGCCACGGCAGTACGGGTCGCGTTCCTGGATCAGTTCGTCGAGCTTTGTCCAGTCCTCGGCCGACTGCGCCTCGATTTTCCACCACGCCGGGTAGATACCCAGGTTGTACAGGCGCTTGAGGCTGCGATAGAGCACGTCCGGGTAAGTGGACGGATGGTCCTTGGGCGGGATGACTTCCAGCAGCAGCTCATGGCCGCTGGTCACCGAAGCCTCGTACACCGCCTTGAGCTGCGCTTCCTGTTCCAGGCGCAGCATGGGCTCATCGTCGGGGTGGTATTGCACCAGGCACTTGATGATCTGCTCCTGGGGCCAGGCGATCAGGTTGCTGCCGATCGAGCGACCATGTTCGAACGCCAGTGGCCGCGAGTTCTGCACTTCCACCGGGCGGGCGATCCACCAGCCACGACCGCTGGCGGCATTGAGCGCGTCCTGGCCGAAGCGCTGGTCGGCCAACAGGCCCACATCGGCCTCGACGCCCTGCTCGGCGAGCTTTTTCTCCACGCGTTGGATGGCCTGGATGAACAGCTGCTTGATCTCGCTGATGCGGGTCAGGTCCTGGCCGCCGCGTTGCGCCAGGTCCACCAGTTGCCAGCGGTGATCGAAGGCAAAGATGAACAGCTGTTTCCAGGCCTTGCGCGGCACGGTGACGCGGTGCAGGCGTTGCAGGGTCGCGTCCTGGTCGGGCCGGGTGATCGGCACCGGGCTGCTGAACAGGTAATCCAGCTCGGCCGGCGTCGGCATGGCCGGCGCACAGGCGTGGCGCGAGACGACGAGACCGCCACAGGCATTGGCCAACTGGCTGCAACGCTCATCGCTGGCGTCATTGATCCAGCCGCTGAGGAACCCCGACATAAAGGCATCGCCGGCGCCCAGCACATTGAGCACTTCAACCCGCACGCCCGGGTAGATGGCGCCATCTTCCAGCCGCGCCGGAATCGCACCGTGGATCACCGTGCAGCCTTGCGGGCCGAGCTTGACCACCAGGGTCGCCGGGGTCAGTTCACGCACGGTGCGCAAGGCGGTGAGCAGATCTTCGCTGCCGCCGGCGATCAGGAATTCTTCTTCGGTGCCGACGATCAGGTCGAAACGCGGCAGGATTTTCTGCACATGCTGGCTGACATTCTGGTCGGCGACAAAACGGGTTTCGCCGTCAGCCTTACCCGCCAGGCCCCACAACACCGGGCGGTAGTCGATATCCAGCACGCGCTTGACGTTGTGCTTGGCCGCATAGTCCAGGGCCTGGATGCTGGCCTTGTACACGCCGTCGGTGGAGAAATGCGTGCCGGTGATCAGCAAGGCTTTGCTCGAGGCAATAAAGGCCTCGTTGACGTCCTCGGCGCGCAGGGCCATGTCGGCGCAGTTTTCGCGGTAGAACACCAGCGGGAAGGTTTCGCGGTCCTTGAGGCCCAGCAGCACCATGGCGGTGAGGCGTTCCGAATCGACCTTGATGCCACTGACATCGCAGCCTTCGCGGGCCAGGGATTCCACCAGGAAACGCCCCATATGGTCGTCCCCCACCCGGCTCAACATCGCCGACTTGAGCCCCAGCCTGGCAGTGCCGAAAGCGATATTGGCGGAGGAACCGCCGAGGTATTTGGCGAAGCTGGACACGTCCTCAAGCCGCGCACCTACTTGCTGTGCGTAGAGGTCGACGCCCAGGCGCCCGAGGCAAATCAGATCCAATTGACGCCCACTGGCAAAACGAGTCTGGCCCATGCTGGCTCCTGTTATTTTTATCAGCCTGCGTTGTGCCGCCGTGGCGACGGCAAACGCTCTTGGTGGGAGCAGACTAGAACGTCCGGCGGCGGCAATCAATATTTATTCCATAATTATTTTTAGTGGAATATTTTTTCCAATACGTCAGCATAGGGGCACGCCAGCCGCCGTGCATCGTTTCAGCAGGCCACGCGGGCCGTGATGCCGGGGTATTTTTTTGCGCCTACCCTGTAGACTTGCGCCACCCATCAGCGCATCAGAAGAACACGCCAGAAGGATTGCCCATGTCCCGCACCGATCCCGAGACCACCCTGGAAGACACTATCGCCAGCCCTCCGATCAATGCCGAACGCCTGTTGCAGCTGATCACCGACGAATACGAAAGCCTGCCGCGCCAGCTCAAGCGCATCGCCAGCTACATGAGCCAGCAGAGCGACCGGATCATGGTCGACCGCATCAGCGACATCGCCCGCGAATGCGAAGTGCACCCCTCGGCGATCGTGCGGTTTTCCCAGCGATTCGGGTTCAGTGGGTTCAGTGAGATGCAGGCGCTGTTTCGCGAGGCCTACACCCACAAGACCACGCCGGTGCAGAACTACCAGCAGCGCATTCGCAGCATGATCGCCAACAAGTCGCAGAAAGCCAGCGGCGGCGACCTGGCCCGCGAGTGCGTCAACGCGACCCTGTCGGGTATCGAGCGCCTGGGGCTGGAGCTGGATGATGTGGCGTTTGAAAAAGCCGTCGACCTGGTGGTCAACGCCGACAATATCTACGTGGTCGGCGTGCGCCGTTCGTTCGCGGTGGCCGACTACCTGGTCTACAACCTGCAGCACACCAATAAGCGCATCCACCTGATCTCAGGCCTGGGCGGCAGCTATCGCGAGCAGATGCGCAGCGTGCGTGCCAATGACCTGGTGATCGCCATCAGCTTCACGCCCTACGGCAAAGAGACCCAGCACTGCCTGCGGATCGCCCAGCACCATCAGGCCAAGACCCTGATCATCACCGACAGCAACCTGTCGCCCCTGGCCAAGCGGGCCAACGCGGTGCTGTTGGTGAATGAAGGCTCGTCGTTTGCCTTCCGCTCATTGAGCGCCACCTTGTGCCTGTGCCAGGCGCTGTTTATTGCGGTGGCGTATCGGTTGGAGTTGAAGGTGGACGAGATTCACGAGCAGGTCGGGTTTGATGACTGACCGGCAGTAATTGGGCTAGCGCACGCCCGTGAAAGCGGATCTGCGCCAGGGTCAACGCGGTGTAGCCGATGATGACCGCCGGCGGCAGGATCGCCTCGACGCAGAACTTGCCCAGTGGCTGCAAGGTCAGCCCGGCTTGCGCGGCACGCGCACAGAATTCGCCTTCCTCGACACCGGTCGGTAACCACAACACAAAATGCAATCCGGCCTGCTGCCCGCTGATCGTACAGTGGGGCCCAAGGCACTCGAGCAACACATCGCGCCGCGCCTGATACGCCTGGCGCGAAGCCCGCAAGTGGCGCACGAAAGCGCCGCTGCCGAGAAACTCCAGCAACCCCAATTGATCACTGGCCCCCACCGAATGCCCGGTGAGTTGCAGGGTGCGCAACAACGCCGGGCGCAGCGCCTTGGGCACCACCATGAAGCCGACGCGCAAACCGGGGAACAGGTTTTTGTTGAAGCTGCCGCAGTAGATCACCCGGTCATTGGCATCCAGGGATTTGAGCGCCGCCAGCGGTGCGCTGTGGTAGTTGTATTCGCTGTCATAGTCGTCTTCCACCACCCAGGCCTCGGCGCGGGCAGCCCAGTCCAGCAGCGCCAGGCGTCGCGACACCGACAGGGTCATGCCCAACGGTGCCTGGTGGGCCGGGGTGACGTAGGCCAGGCGCGCCGTGTCGGGGAGTTGAGCGGTATCGAGCCCCTCGGCCGTGACCGCAATCGCCTGGACCTCTGCACCCGCCAGCCCGAACAAGCGTCGTGCCGGTGGATAGCCAGGGTCTTCGACGCAGGCCGTGTCACCGGGCTTGAGCAGCGTACGCGCGATCAGGTCAAGGGCGTGGCGAATGCCGGTGGTGACGATCACTTCATCCGCCTCGCAGTGCATGCCACGATAGCTGCGCAGGTAGTCGGCGATCTGTGCGCGCAGTTCCGGCAGCCCGGCGGGATGGGCTGCTTCGAGCGCACCCGGCCCCGCCGATAGCAGTCCCCGGGAAATACAGCGTGCCCAGGCCTTCATGTCAAACAGGCTGGCGTCAGGTCGCCGAGCGACAAAAGGCACATGGCTCTGCACCCCGGACTCGGGGCGATCAACCGCCACTTCGCGACGAGGCATCGCGCGGGGTGCAGGTGCCGCAATGAATTGCTCGGGGATCACCGCACACACCCGCGTACCGGAACCGGCCACGCGCTGTACATAGCCTTCGCTGTGCAGGCGGTCGAACGCCGCCTCCAGCGTGCCACGGGATACCCGCCAGCGTTCGGCGAGTCTGCGGGTGGACGGCAAACGGCTGCCCGCCGGCACCTGTCGGTTCAGGATCGCTGCGCGCAAGGCCTCGTAAGCACCCTGCTGCTTTCCCACCTCCAGGCTGTCGGGACGCGGCAGGTCCAGGGCGGATGGGGTTTTTCCTCGGCTCATAGTGGTCCAATCATGTTCGTCATAAGCGGCCCTGAGGATTAAACCACAATGCCGCTAGAGTGCGGGCTCTCCTCCTCGTGAAGACACCGCCCATGACTCAACGCGCCCTCTCCCCGTGGTTCTGGCTGATACTGCTGACCGTGCTGATCGGCCTGCCACGCATCACCCTGGACATGCACCTGCCCGCCCTGCCCGCCATGGCCGATTACTTCCAGACCAGCGACAGCCAGTTGCAGTTGACCCTCACGCTGTACACCTTCGGTTCGGCGATCTCCCTGCTGATCAGCGGCCCGCTGACCGACCGTTTCGGCCGCCGTCCCGTATTGCTGGCGGGACTGTTTCTGTACGTGCTGGCTACCGTGGCCTGCGCCCTGGCCGACAGCATCGGTGTGCTGATCATCGCCCGCCTGTTCCAGGCCCTGGGCGGGTGCTGCACCACGGTGATCGGTCGGGTGATCGTGCGCGACTATTTCGACCGGGATGAACAGGCGCGCCTGCTGGGCCTGATTTCCATGGCCATGGCCGTGTCACCGATGGCCGCTCCGGTGCTTGGCAGCCTGATGCTGCCCTTCATCGACTGGCGCGGCCTGTTTGTGCTGCTCGGCGTGATCGGCGCAGTGCTCTACCTGGTGGTGTATCGCCGCCTGCCCGAAACCCGCCCGGCCGATGTCGCCGCCGCGCCGCCGAGCAACCTGCTACGCCTCTACGGTCAGTTACTGCGCGACCGCTATTTCCTGCGCTATTCCCTGGCGATCGGCTGCGTGTACAGCACCTATTTCCCGTTTATCAGTGAGTCTTCGGCGCTGCTGCAGCGGGGCTTCCACCTGTCGGCCACGGCGTATGCGCTGGTGTTCGCGGCGACGATCAGCGGCTACATGCTCGGCGCGAACCTGTTCCGCAGGCTGGTGCGGCGCTTCGAGCCGGACCGGTTGATCAATGCAGCCATCGGCTTGAACGTGCTGGGCAGCGTGATGCTCGCGGTTGCCACCACCGCTATGCCGGGGGAATGGCTGGCGATCGTGCTGCCGATGCTGGTGATCATGGTGTCGGTGGGGATGGTGATTCCGGCGTGCCAACTGTCGGTGTTGCAGCCGTACGGAGCGATTGCAGGAACCGCGTCGGGGTTGTTCTTCTTTACCCAGATGTTCCTCACTGCCGTGAGCAGTTGGGCCACCGGGCTGCTGTCCGACGGTACCTCGCAGCCGCTGGTGATCATGACCGCCGTTGCCAGCGCACTGTTGGTAGCAACCTGGCTGACACTCCACAAACCCAAATGTGGGAGGGAACTTGTCCCCTCCCACATCGGACCGAGCTGAGCCCGGGATCAGTGCATGAAAATTGCAATCAGGATGATGACCGGGATCGGCACGCCGAGGAACCACAGAAGTAATGAGCGCATGGTGTTCTCCTTGAATTAACGAACGTAGGTTTCGGTTTCGACGTACACCACGGCATCGCGGCGACGGCCACCAAAGGTTGCGGCGAAGCTGGCAAAGAAAGCGCCGATCAACAGTGCGACAAAGGTCCACAGCGAGGTATAGGCAGCAACTTTCGCGGCCGTATCAGCGGCTTGCTTGGCTTTGAGCTTGGCGTCTTCGACGGCTTTACGGGCATCGCCGTAGACTTTGTCGATACGCGCTTCGGCATCGGCCTGGCTGAGGTTGGTGCGCTGGCTGATCAACTGGGCCAGGTAGGCACGGTCTTCAGCGGCGAGTTGGCCGTCGTTGCTCAGGGTGCGGGTGAAGATGCGTGCAACCACGCCATGGGCAGCGTCATCACTGACGGCGACCGGGCGATCATCACGAAACAGGCTGTCGACGTAGTAGTCAAAGTCGCCGCCGTTGATGCCTTTGGCTGCACTGCCTGCGGCCTGTGTGACACCGCTGGCCGCGCCCGCTGCCACGCTGGCACCGGCTTTCACACCGCCGCTCACGACACTGCTGACCGAACCGACCACCAGCACTGCGGTGATCAGCGTGGCAACCGCCCAGGCCAGGAAACCATGGGCGGTGTCGCGAAAGTACACCTCATCGCCATGCATATTGGCCCACTTCACCCGCAACCGGCCGGCGATATAACCGCCCAGGCCCGAGGCAACGATCTGGGTAAACGCCAGCCAGATAATCGTGGAAATGCCAAGCCCCTTGGCGCTGATACCGCTGTCGGCCCACGGCGACACCGCCGAAAAACCCAGGCCGAAGCCCAGCAATACCAGAATCAGGGATAACGCAGCCGCCGCAGCGGCCCCGGCAAAGATAGCCCCCCAGGAAACCCCGGAGCGCGCGCTCGACTCTTGCAGCATGGATGACGATGTGATCATTGTTGTTGTGCTCCCGGCAGGAAAAATAGTGTTACAAGTCTCAAAAGGGACAGTGCAGGCAGCATGCCAGTCGCGCCAAAAATTAAACTCCTTATATTTCAACACGTTAAGTAAATTGAACTTGCCTGAACCATGCAACTTGCAAGAAATGGCTGTGGCAGGCGGGCGTAATGCATTCCCTGTGGGAGACGGATTGTCCCCGGCCGGTACCCGCCATGAAACTTGTGTCAGTTTTGCCAACATGAAGTTTTATTTAGGAAGCGTTCAGCCATTTCTTGGCAAAATGCCCCCACTTCTAGTGTGAATCGCTCACCAGGTAATCCTATGACCCGCATTTTGACCATCGAGGATGATGCCGTAACGGCCCGCGAGATCGTCGCCGAGCTGAGTAGCCATGGACTGGACGTAGATTGGGTGGACAACGGCCGCGAAGGCCTGGTCCGCGCCGTGAGTGGTGATTACGATCTGATCACCCTCGACCGCATGCTGCCGGAACTCGATGGCCTGGCCATCGTCACCACTCTGCGCACCATCGGGGTATCGACGCCGATCCTGATGATCAGCGCCCTATCCGACGTCGACGAGCGCGTGCGCGGCCTGCGCGCCGGGGGTGATGACTACCTGACCAAGCCCTTCGCCTCGGACGAAATGGCCGCCCGCGTCGAGGTGCTGCTGCGCCGCAAAAGCACGGTCAAGGAATTCGAGACTGCCCTGCGCGTGGCCGACCTGGAATTGAACCTGATCAGCCGCGAAGCCAGCCGCGCCGAACAGCCGCTGAGCCTGCTGCCCACCGAATACAAACTGCTGGAATTCCTGATGCGCAACACCGGGCAGATCCTGTCGCGGATGATGATCTTCGAGGAAGTCTGGGGCTATCACTTCGACCCGGGCACCAACCTGATCGATGTGCACATCGGCCGCCTGCGCAAGAAAATCGATCCACCGGGCCTCCCGCCGCTGATCCGCACGGTACGAGGTTCCGGTTATGTCATTGCTGAACCCCTCTAAAGGCTGGCGTTCTTCCAGCAGCCGCTTGCTGGCGCTGTACAGTTCGTTGTTCGTGGCCTGGAGCTGCATCCTCATGGGGGTGCTGTATTACGAGGTGTCGGGTTACCTGGGCGACCTGTCGCGCCATTCCCTGATGCAACGCCAGCACCTGTTCCAACGCTTCGACGGCGAAGAACTGTTGGAAGCGTTGACCACCAGCATGACCTTCGACATGAAGGGCGTGGACGCCTACGGCCTGTTCGATGAGCAGTTCCGTCCCTTGAGCGGACCGATCCGCGCGATTCCGCCCGACCTGCCGCTGGACGGCAAGATCCACGCCCTGGCCAACTGCGTCGACTCCGACGACCCCAAACTGCCCAAGGACAGCTGCGACGCCGTCGCCAGCCACACCGACGACGGCCGCTGGCTGGTGCTGGTGCGCGCCAATGGCTCGCTGTTCGGTGTGACGCGGATCATCTGGCATGCCCTGCTGTGGGCGCTGTCCCTGACGATTATCCCCGGCGCCGCCGGCTGGCATCTGTTGCGCCGCCGCCCGCTGCGCCGGATCCGCGGGATCCAGGCCAGCGCTGAAGCCATCGTCGCCGGCGACCTCACCCACCGTTTGCCGCTGTCCAACCGGCGTGACGAACTGGACATGCTCGCCGCCATCGTCAACGCCATGCTCGACCGCATCGAAAAGCTGATGAACGAGGTCAAGGGCGTCTGCGACAACATCGCCCACGACCTGCGCACCCCGCTGACCCGCCTGCGTGCGCAGCTCTACCGCATCCGGCAGGAGGCCGAGCAGGACTCCGGCTACGCGGTGAAACTGGACGACGCCATTGCCGAGACCGACACCCTGATGGCGCGCTTTCGCGGGCTGCTGCGTATCTCCGAGCTGGAAGACCACCAGCGCCGTTCCGGCTTCCTGGTCATGGACCCGCTGCCGCTGCTGCGCGAGTTGCATGATTTCTACCTGCCCCTGGCGGAGGAAGGCGAATTGCAGCTGCGACTCGAAGTCCCCGAGTCCCTGCCATGGATCACCGGCGACCGCGCCCTGTTGTTCGAAGCCCTGGCCAACCTGCTGAGCAACTCCATCAAGTTCTCCCCACCGGGCGGCGAAGTGATCCTGCGCGGGCTCAACGATGCCGGCAGCACGCGCATTGAAGTGCACGACTCCGGGCCGGGCATACCGGCGGCCGAGCGCGATGCGGTGTTCCAGCGCTTTTATCGGGTGGATGAAAGCGACCAGCAAGGCGGGTTCGGGTTGGGTTTGTCGATTGTGGCGGCGATCATCAACTTGCATGGGTTCAAGTTGGAAGTCGGCACCAGCGAGCAAGGCGGTGCGCGCCTGATCCTGGAGTGCCGCCAGCAACTGATGCCCGAAGCCTGATCCATCAGCTAGTGAGGTCAAACGGTGGGAGGCGGCAAGTCGAATCGTCGCACCGCCCCTCCCACATTAGTCTTGCATTGCCTGGTAGATCGGATCAGGCCGGGAAGTTCGCGCGCAACGCTTCCAGGCCGCCGCTGTATACACCGGCAAACAGCTCTTCCACCGCCGCCTCCGTCGTACCCGCCGCCGGGGTAAACACACCAGACCACGTCACCTTCGCCGACGACTCAGTCAACGCCTCAACCCGCAACGTTGCCAGGTACGCGCTCACCGGAAACGGCGACTCTTCAATGGTGTAGCTGTAAGTACGCCCGACGTTATCGAAGGTCTGCAAACGCTCGACGATCACACCACCGTCGGCGGTCGTCAGATGGCGCACGCGGCCACCTTCACCGGGCTCGCTCTTGACGATAAACGCAAGCCAATCCGGCAGGCTGTTGAAGCCGCCGACCAATTGCCAGACCTGATCGGCCGATACAGGGATTTCAATTACGCAAGAGGCAGTTGCCACGATAAATACTCCACACAATAAAAAAGAATTCAGATCGCCATGCTGTCGACGACACCGCCATCGACCCGCAACGCGGCACCGGTGGTGGCCGAAGACAAGGGTGAAGCAATGTACGCCACCAGGTTCGCCACTTCATCCACATTCGCCGCACGCTGGATGATCGACGTGGGCCGCGCATTGCGTACAAACACATCGGCCTCATCCCGCGCACTGCGTCCGGACTGGGCCGTGGCGTCCTTGAGCATCTGCTCCAGGCCGTCGGTAAACGTCGGGCCTGGCAGCACAGCGTTCACCGTCACCCCCGTACCCGCGAGGCGCTTGGCCAGGCCATGGGACACCGCCAGGTTGGCGCTTTTGGTCACGCCGTAATTGATCATGTCCGCCGGTGTCGCCACGCCGGACTCCGATGACAGGAAAATCACTCGGCCCCAACCCTGCCCGACCATGCCCGGCACGTAATGCCGCGCCAGGCGCACGCCGGAGATCACATTGACCTCATAGAAGCGCGTCCACTCGCTGTCCGGGGCGTCGAAGAAATCCACAGCGTTGAAGATGCCCAGGTTGTTGACCAGGATGTCGGCACGAGGTTCGGCAGCGAACAGCTTTTCGGCGCCTTCGGCGGTGCCAAGATCCGCCACCAGCCCGCGCAGGTCCGCGCCCGGCACCGCCTGGCGAATGCTCGCCAGCGCATCGTCGACCTTGCCGGCTTCACGCCCGATCACCACCACGGTGGCGCCGGACTGCGCGAGCGCCTGGCTGATACCCAGGCCGATGCCGGCGGTGCTGCCGGTGACGATGGCTACTTTTCCACTTACATCAATTTTCATCATGAACTCCTGGATTCAACGTGGCAGTGGTGCACGGTCCGAAATCAAGCGGGCATCGCGCAGGGCCTGCCAGAAGGCAGTGGGGATTTTTTCTGACAACGCCGCGACGTCTTCGGCAATCCGCCCCGGGCGACTGGCTCCCGGAATTACAGCAGCCACGGCGGGATGTGCCAGGGAAAATTGCAGTGCCGCCGCTTTTACGCTCACGCCAAATGCCTGGGCAATCGCCCTGATCTGCTCGACCTTGCTGATGATCGCCGGGCTGGCTTGCTGGTATTCGAAGTGCGCGCCACCGGCCAGGACGCCCGAACTGTAAGGGCCACCGACGACGATCTCGACGTTCTGCGCCTGGGCTGCGTCCATCAGCCGTTGCAAGGCGCGCTCATGGTCCAGCAAGGTGTAGCGGCCGGCCAGCAGGAAACCATCGGGTTGCGCCTCGCTCAGGTCCAGGGTCAGCTCACACGGCTCGACGCGGTTCACGCCCAGGCCCCAGGCCTTGATCACACCCTCTTCACGCAGGCGGGTGAGCACTTTGAACGCGCCGGTACGCGCCTGGTTGAAGTATTCCAGCCACTGGTCGCCGTAGAAGTCCTGGGCAATGTCGTGAATCCACACGATGTCCAGGCGATCGGTTTGCAGGCGGTTCAGGCTGTCCTCAATCGAGCGCAGGGTGGCGTCGGCGCTGTAGTCGTTGAGCATCTTGTTCGGGCGACCGTGTTCGAACACGCCGCTTTTCTCGCCAAGGTCGCGGGCGCTGTCTTCAACTTCGTCGAGGATCAGCCGGCCGACCTTGGTGCTCAACACGTAGTCATCGCGGTTATAGGTCGACAGGGCCTGGCCCAGGCGAATTTCCGCGAGACCCGAGCCGTAGAACGGCGCGGTGTCGAAGTAACGCACGCCGTGGTTCCAGGCAGCCGCTACGGTGGCCTGGGCTTGCGCCTCGGGAATGGCGCGGAACATATTGCCCAGTGGCGCGGTGCCAAAGCCCAGTTGGCCGGGCAGTTTGCCTTTCAAGCTCATGATGGATCCTCAATCGGGTTCAGGGTCGCTGTGACCGTTGAGCAGATCCTAGATTGCATAGGTCAGACCGTCCAAGACATACTGCGACGAACTTGAGTCCTTGAAGGTCTTACATGATCGATCTACGCCAACTGCGCTACTTCGAAGTGGTCGCCGAAGAAGAACACGTCGGCCGCGCCGCCGAGCGCCTGCACATTTCCCAGTCGCCCCTGAGCCGGCAGATCGCCCAGCTCGAAGAGCGCCTGGGCCTGACCCTGTTCGAGCGCAGCCAGCAACGCATCCGCCTGACCCGCGACGGCCAGACTTTTCTCGCCGAAACCAAGGCCCTGCTGACCCACGCCAATCGCCTGGAGTCCCTGGGCAAACGCCTGGGTCGGGGTGAAGAAGGCGGCCTGTGCATCGGTTACATCGAGAACGCCATGCATGCCGGCGTATTGCCCAATGCCCTGCGCGTCCTGCGCGATGACCGGCCCGGCGTGCACATCAAGCTCTACAACCTGCCGTCCCTGGAACAGCTCGAAGGGTTGCGCCAACGCAGCCTTGACGTCGCCCTGGTCGGTGAGCCGCCCGCTGTCGATGACCCGGACCTGACCGCGCGGCAAGTCTTGGACGATCCGATGCTGCTGGCCTTGCCCGAGCATCATCCTCTGGCGCATCAACACGAACTGCTGCCCGCCGATCTCGCCGAGCAGCAATGGATCGGCGTGCAACGCAAACCCGGCGCCGGCCCGGCCGATGACTTCGTTGCCGCGTGCATCCGTGCCGGGTTCACCCCGCAGATCCCCATGGAAGCCAGCGAGCCGTTTACCGCACTGGGCCTGGTCGCCTCCGGGCTGGGGGTGGCGATGGTGCAAAAAGGCCTGAGCCGCAATGCACCGCCCGGCGTGGTCCTGCGCGAACTGCCGTGGCTGACCTACACCACACCGCTGTGGGCGGCATGGCACCGGATCAACCTGCGGCCGTTGGTGGAAACCTTCCGCAAGGTACTTACCGAACCCCAAGAATGATGACTGCCACCTGATGCCGGTCGGCTAGACCCATTCCCTCAGGCGGTACCACAACATCCCCAACGCCAGCAGCGGCGAGCGCAACGCCTTGCCGCCAGGAAAGGTCATGTGCGGCACCTGGCTGAACACATCCAGGCCCTGGCTGTGGCCCGCGTGTATGCCTTCGGCCAACAGCCGCGCGCACCAGTGCGTCACGTTAAGCCCATGCCCGGAATAGCCCTGGGCGTAGAACACGTTCGGGTACTGCTGCAGCCGCCCGACCTGCGGGAAGCGATTGGCGGTGATACCGATCTTGCCGCCCCACTGGAACGCGATGGCGGTGTCGGCCAGTTGCGGAAACACCTTGAGCATCTTCGGTTGCATATAGGCGGCGATGTCCCGCGGATCGCGCCCGGAGTAATGACAAGCACCGCCGAACAACAGGCGGCGGTCGGCGGAAAGCCGGTAGTAATCCAGGCCGACTTTCTGGTCACACAGGGCCAGGTTTTGCGGGATCAATGCGTGGGCGACGTCTTCAGGCAGCGGCTCGGTGGCGATGATGTAACTGCCCGCCGGGAGCACCTTGCCGCTCAGGCGCGGTTCCAATTCTTCCAGATGGGCATTGCAGGCCAGTACCAGACTGGCGGCGCGCACCGTGCCGCCAGCGCAACGCACCTGCACCGTGTCGCCGTGAACCAGCGCCAGCACTTCGGTGTGTTCAAAGATCCGCACCCCCAGGGACTCGGCCACCTGAGCCTCGCCGAGCACCAGGTTCAGCGGGTGCAAGTGCCCGGAGCCCATGTCCACCAAAGCGCCTGCATACTGCGTCGAATCCACCACTTCGCGGATAGCCTGCGGGCCCACCAGACGGATCTCATGGGCATACCCCAGGCGCGCCAGGCTGTCCTGCTCGTCCTTGAAGGCGGCGAACTGCGCCGGGGTATTGGCCAGCTCGGCAAACCCCCAGCGCAAGTCGCAGTCGATTCCGTGCTCGCGAATGCGCTCGCCCACCAGCGCCACCGAGTCGATACCGGCACGCTCCAGGTAACGCACGCCCTCCTCGCCCACATACTTGGCGAACCCCGACACATCGTGGCCGATGCCACGAATCAACTGCCCGCCATTGCGCCCACTGGCGCCCCAGCCGATACGCCGGGCCTCCAACAGGATCACCGAGAGCCCGCGCTGGGCCAGTTCGATAGCGGTATTGACGCCGGTAAAACCACCGCCGATCACACACACATCGGCGCTCAGGTCAGCGCCCAGTGACGGGCGCTCCGGCATTGCATTCGCGGACGCGAGGTAATAGGAACGCGCGTGGTCACTGGCTTGGATCATTTGTTGGTCTTCACTTTGCTCCAGGCGCGCGTCATCAGGCGCATGGTCGCCGGGGTCGGCGTGGTGGAAATATAGAGTTTGTCGAGCACGGCCTGGGACGGGTACACCTCAGGGTTGTTCACCAGTTCCGGGTCCATGAACGCCTTGGCCGCCGGGTTGGCGTTGGCGTAACCGACCGAGGCGCTGACCTTGGCGATCACTTCAGGGTCGAGCAGGTAGTTGATAAAGGCATGGGCCTCTTTCGGGTTACTCGCATCGGCCGGAATGGCCAGCAGGTCGAACCACAGGTTGGAGCCTTCCTTGGGAATCGAGTAAGCGATATTCACGCCGTTCTTGGCTTCCTTGGCGCGGTTGGCGGCCTGGAACACATCGCCCGAATAGCCGAACGCCACGCAGATATTGCCGTTGGCCAGGTCCGAAATGTACTTGGAGGAATGGAAGTAGGTAATGTACGGCCGCAGGGTCAGCAGCTTGGCTTCAGCTTCCTGGTAGTCCTTGGGGTTCTCGCTGCGCGGGTCCTTGCCCATGTAGTTGAGGATCGCTGGGAACAGCTCATCCGCCGAGTCGAGGAAGGCCACGCCGCACTGGTTGAGCTTCTTGATGTTCTCCGGTTCGAACAGCACCGCCCATGAATCGATATGGTCGATGCCCAACACCTGCTTGACCTTGTCGACGTTGTAACCGATGCCGTTGGTACCCCACAGGTACGGCACCGAGTGCGCATTGCCCGGGTCGTTTTTCTCCAGCAGCTTGAGCAGCTTGGGGTCGAGGTTCTTGAAGTTGGGCAACTGCGAACGGTCGAGCTTGAGGAACGCGCCGGCCTTTACCTGGCGCGCCAGGAAGTGATTGGACGGCACCACCACGTCATAACCGGTGCGGCCCGCGAGCAACTTGCCCTCCAGGGTTTCGTTGGAGTCGAATACGTCGTAGATCACCTTGATCCCGGTCTTGGCCTGGAAATCCGCCAAGGTGGTCTCACCGATATAGTC
This sequence comes from Pseudomonas sp. BIGb0381, assembly GCF_024809815.1. Lineage (NCBI taxonomy): Bacteria > Pseudomonadati > Pseudomonadota > Gammaproteobacteria > Pseudomonadales > Pseudomonadaceae > Pseudomonas > Pseudomonas sp. BIGb0381. The sequence goes on along the minus strand of NZ_JANUEN010000004.1, from coordinate 181,566 downwards.
GGTCCAGTTGTAGACGCTCACCGTCGGCGCGGCCTGGCCGGCACTGCTGAACGCGGCCACCAGGGCCAGCGGAAGAAGCTTGTTCACAAGACGCATATCGACACCCCTTTTGGTTTTTTAGACGCTCAACAGCAGCAACACACGCTCCGGCAGACGGGTTGGCTTGCGCCGGCTTGTACTCGCGGCGCATTGAGGTCTATCTTGGGCCAGCCTTCACGGGCCATCTATCCACTTTGCACGCAGCACAACGCACCAATAGAGTGCGCACGGATCACCCATGACACAGGCAACCGCTTTGCGCGTACAGGCCTTCACCACCGGTGACGTGGCCGCCCAATGCAGTGCGACACCCGGTTGGGTGCAGCAGTACCAGCAGATGTCCCCCGGGCATTTTGCCGGGCGCATCCGCTACCTCGACCTGCAAGGTGTCGAGGTCTACGAAGAGAGCATGAACACCCGCGTGGAGCAGCACTTCAACGCACCACCGGGCGCGTTGGCGTTCTGTTTCGATGGCAGCGACAACGCGCTGTACCTGCTCAATGGCGAAAGCCGTAACACCTGGATCACCCCGGAAAACTACCGTGAAGTGGCGGTAGTGTTCGGCCCGCAATTCGTGCAGCGCCACGGCCTGGATATGGAGACGCTGGAAGGCCTGTTCATGGCGCCGCTGACTTGTCAGCAAAACGCGCTGTTCAGCCGCTGGCTTAGTGGCACGCTGACGCGCTTGTCCACCTTGACCGACCCGATCAGCCGCGACGCCCTCACCCAGCAATTGCTCGACGACTGCCTGTTCATCCTCGACAACGCCTGCGTGTGCCTGGACCGCAGTTCATTGCAGCGGCGCAGCGAAGAGCGCCAGTTGATGGCACGCATAGGCGAGTGGGCGGCGGATGCGCCGGACGAAACCGTCAATCTGTTGGAACTGGCTCGGATCGCCGGCGTGCCGCTGCGCCAGTTGCAGCAAGGGTTCAAGACCTACACCGGGATGAGCCCGGCGCAGTGGTTGCGCTTGCGCCGGTTGAATGGGGCACGGAGGGAGTTGCTGAGCAGTACCGGAACAACCGTGGCCGAGGTGGCGATGAACTGGTCGTTCTGGCATTTGGGGCGGTTCTCTAACAGCTATCGAGCATTGTTCAAGGAACTACCCAGCGAAACTCTAAAGCACTCACTTTGAAATGCATCTGAAAATGTGGGAGGGGCTTGCCCCCTCCCACATTGGATTGCATTTCAAGGCTGGGATTTTAGGTAGGTTGAGATTAGCTGGTTAACCCGCTCCGCCGCTTCCAACTGCACCATATGCCCCTGCCCCGGCAATATCTCCACCTGGGCCTCCAACCCCTGGGCATGGCCGGCCGGGATGATTGCATCGTCACTGCCCCAGATCACCAGGCTCGGTTGCTGCCCCACTACGCTGCGCAAATCCAGGCGCTGGCGCCCACCCTCAAACAACTGGGTATTGAGCTGACGAAGCGCCTGGTCCACCCCTTCCAAGCGCTTGAACTTGAGCATGTCCTCCAGCATCTGCCGCGTCACCAGCGTCGGGTCGCTGAACAGTTGCACCAGTTGCGGCTTGAGCGCGTTCCGGTTATTGGCCTCGGTGAACCCTTGCAGGTAATCGCCATTGATGTCCGCCCCCAGCCCGGCGCTGGCGATCAGGGTCAGCGAGGCAACGCGCGCCGGAGCCTGACGGGCGACCGTCAGGCTGACCAACCCGCCCATGGAGTGCCCGGCCAAGTGCACGCGGTCGAGCTTGAGGTGATCGAGCAAGGCCAGCACGGCCTGGCTCAGCTCCTCGGCGTCACCCGCTTGCAGATGCTTGCCCGACTCGCCATGCCCTGGCAGGTCCAGGGCGATCACCCGGCGCTCGGCGGCCAGGGCCGGTTGGTTGAACAGCCAGTTGTTCAAGTCGCCGCCAAAGCCATGCACCAGCACCAGCGGCGTACCGCCCTCACCCAGGTCGAGATAGCGCAACAAGCGCCCGCCCAACTCGATCTTCTGCGCACTCGGCCCGGTGGCTTCGGCTTCGGCGCTGCTTGAGACGAACCCGGCGTTGAAGCTTTCGATCACCGCATCGATCTCGGCCTCACTGGCCTCACCTTCCACCACGACCCCCAGCAGTGCGCCCACCGGCAAGGTCTCGTCGCTCAGCGCCAGCACGCGGCGCAACACACCGCTGAACGGCGCCTCGACACTGCTGGAGATCTTGTCGGTCTCGACGTCCAGCACTTCTTCGCCCTTTTCCACCCGGTCGCCGGGCTGCTTGAGCCAGACATCGATGCGACCTTCGGTCATCGACAGCCCCCACTTGGGCATGGTCAAGGTATGGATCATGCGGCATTCCTCTTGTCGGCGATCTTCAGCACGGCGGCCTCGATCTTCGCGGCGTTGGGGATGTACAGGTCTTCCAGCGCATCGGAAAACGGCACCGGGGTGTGCGGCGCGGTGACCATCTCGATCGGCGCGCGCAGGAACGAGAAGCCCTGCTGGGCCACCAACGCACTGATGTCGGTAGCGATGGAACAACGCGGGTTGGACTCGTCGATCACCACCAGGCGCCCGGTTTTCTCCACGCTCTCAAGGATGCTGTCTTCGTCCAGCGGGCTGGTGGTGCGCAGGTCCAGCACCTCACAGTCGATGCCCTGGCGCGCCAGGTTGGCGGCGGCTTCCAGGGCGACATGCACCATGCGCCCGTAGGTCACCAGGGTCACGTCGCGGCCTTCGCGCACAAAGTTGGCTTCGCCGAACGGCACGGTGTACAGCTCTTCCGGCACCTCACCTTGGAGGCTGTAGAGCATCTTGTGTTCGAGGAAGATTACCGGGTCGTTGTCGCGGATCGCCTGGATCAACATGCCCTTGGCGTCATACGGCGTGGCCGGACACACCACCTTGAGGCCGGGAATGTGCGTCCACATCGACGTCAGCATCTGCGAATGCTGGGCGGCGGCGCGCAGGCCGGCGCCATACATGGCGCGCACCACCAGCGGCGTGGTGGTCTTGCCGCCGAACATGTAGCGAAACTTGGCGGCCTGGTTGAGCAACTGGTCGAGGCAGCAGCCGATAAAGTCGACGAACATCAATTCGCACACCGGGCGCATGCCGCGGGTGGCGGCGCCGACGGCCATGCCGACGTAGCCGACTTCAGACAACGGCGCATCGAGTACCCGGTCTGGAAACTCCGGGTACAGGCCCTTGGTCACGCCGAGCACACCGCCCCAGGCGTCCTGCTCGCCGGGGGAGCCGGTGCCGCCGGAGACGTCCTGGCCAATGATGAACACACTCTGGTCCCGGCGCATTTCCTGGGCCAGGGCTTCGTTGATTGCCTGCTGATAGCTGATTTTGCGAGCCATGAGATTCTCTCCGAGTCTTGTTGTTATTAGCGGTAGGCGACGTAGACATCGCTGAGCAGGTCGGCGGCCTGGGGCTTGGGATCGGACTTGGCCAGGCGCACGGCGTCGTCGATCAACTGCGCGACCTCGCCGTCGATACGTTCGAACTGGGCCGCGTCAAGCCAGCCTTCGGCACTGCAGCGCTGGCGGAACAGTGCGAGGCAGTCGTGGGATTCGCGCAGGTTCTTCACTTCATCCGGGCCACGGTAGGTTTGTGCATCGCCTTCAAAGTGGCCGTAGAAGCGACTCAGCTTGACCTCCACCAAGGTCGGCCCCTCGCCTTTGCGCGCACGCTCCACGGCCACGCCCAGCGCCGCGTGCACGGCGAAGAAGTCATTGCCATCGACAATCACCCCCGGCATGCCAAAGCCCACCGCCCGTTCGGCAATGTCCTTGCACGCCACCGACCAGCCGGAACCGGTGGCCTCGGCATAGCCGTTGTTCTCGGCGACGAACAGGCACGGCAGTTTCATGATCGACGCCAGGTTCATCGCCTCGAACACCGCGCCCTCGTTGGAACCGCCGTCGCCGAAGAACGCCACGGCCACGCCCTGGCTGCCCTTGAGCTTGGAAGCCAGGGCAGCGCCTGCCGCCAACGGCGCACCGGCACCGACAATGCCGTTGGCGCCGAGCATGCCCTTCTCCTGGTCGGCGATGTGCATGGAGCCCCCCTTGCCGCCGCACACGCCGGTTTTCTTGCCGTAGATCTCGGCCATCATGCCGAACACATCCACGCCCTTGGCGATGCAATGGCCGTGGCCACGGTGGTTGGAGGCGATGCAATCTTCATCGTTGAGGTGCGCCATGACCCCCGCGGCGCTTGCCTCCTGGCCGGCGTACAGGTGCACGAAACCGGGGATCTCGCCGGTGGCGAATTCCACATGCAGGCGTTCTTCGAAATCACGGATGGTGCGCATCACGGTGTAGGCATGCAGCAATTGATCGGTGGACAGGTGAGTGGACATCTTGTTGTTCTCCAGGTTGTCTCGACACACAAAAGGCTGGCTGCGGCCAGCTGTAAGCGGTTCAGCACAGGCTGTGCCAAGGCGTACAAAAACCTGGCAAAGCCTTGACCCAGAGCAGTTCCGCACGGTTGTGCCGCTGCGCGATGCCAGCGCAGAATGAGACCCGGCATTGCAACGTGCAGGCAGCGTCTCAGGCGAATTGAGACGCTGCGTCTCAGCCTCGGCAGTTGGTCAGGCCAGCCTTGTCCGTCGACGCCCATAAGCGCTTAATGGCGGGCATAACAACAAAGATCGAGAACCGGAGGCCTTATGTTCGCCGCGAACTCCAGGGAACACGTCGACTGTGTCAGTCGCGTGGTCCGCAATGCCGATCGCCTGCCCCAGGCGCCGGTGCCGTCGCTGATTTTCGATTCATGGCGGCGCTCCATGGAGCAACACCACCTCGACCCCGGCTCGCTGCAGGGGCCCCGCATCCTCACCGAACCCTTGCTCAAGGAATGCCGCGAGCGCGCGGAACTGTTCATGCGCATCGCCAGCGAAGAAGTCGGGCAACTGCACCATCGGGTGCGCCACGCCGACTACTGCGTGATGCTGACCGACGCCCAGGGCCAGACCATCGACCACCGCGTCGACACTGCCATCCGCAGCGACTGTCGCAAAGCCGGCCTGTACCTCGGCACCTGCTGGTCGGAAGCCGAGGAAGGCACGTGCGGCGTGGCCACGGTGCTGACCAGCAAGGCCGCAGTGACCGTGCACAAGCGCGACCACTTCCGTGCCGCCTTTATCAGCCTGACCTGCTCCGCCGCGCCGATCTTCGACCCCCAGGGCAACCTGCTGGGCGTGATGGACGCCTCGGCGCTCAAATCCCCGGATGACCGACGCAGCCAGCATTTGGTGCGGCAGATGGTGGCGCAGAGTGCCCAAGCCATCGAGAACGCCTTCTTCATGCACAGCGCCCGCGAGCACTGGGTGCTCCAGGCCCACAGCACACCGGGCTATGTGGACAGCCAGCCCGACCTGCTGCTGGCCTGGGACCAGGATGGACGCCTGCAGGCGCTGAACAGCAAGGCGCGCCAGGCACTGCGCCGGCGTTTCGGCCAGGTGCCGGAGCATATCGGCGAAGTGTTCGACCTGGATGCGTTGCGCTCGGCCACCGATCAATCAACCCAACACCTGCAATGGCTGGGCGAGCCTGGCGTCTTGCACGTGCGGGTCAACACCCCGCGACGCAAGCCGGCACGGCCCGTTGCGCACACCCAGGTCGACCCACGGGTGGAAGAACACCTGCGCCTGGCCGTGCGCGTCAAGGACCGCAACCTGCCGGTACTGGTGCAGGGTGAAACCGGTGCAGGCAAGGAAGTTTTCGCCCGCCAACTGCACGAACGCAGCGCCCGGCGAACAGGGCCCTTTGTCGCGGTGAACTGCGCGGCGATCCCCGAGAACCTGATTGAAAGCGAGCTGTTCGGCTACGTGGCCGGGGCCTTTACCGGTGCGTCCAGCAAAGGCATGCCGGGGCTGTTGGTGCAGGCCGATGGCGGCACGTTGTTCCTCGATGAAATCGGCGATATGCCGCTGGCCTTACAGACGCGCCTATTGCGGGTGATGGCCGAGGGTGAAGTCGCGCCCCTGGGCGGGGCCAAAACCCGCACGGTGGACATCCAGGTGATCTGCGCCAGCCACCGCGACCTGGCCGTGCTGGTCAACGAAGGACGCTTTCGCGAAGACCTGTACTTCCGCCTCGGCTGCGCCCGCTTCTGCCTGCCACCGCTGCGCGAGCGCAGTGACAAACTGGCATTGATCAACCGGCTGGTGGAGCAGCAAGCGCGCGGCAGCGGCGTCTCGGTGGGCATCGGCCAGGCCGCGCTGGAACGACTGCTGGGCTACGCCTGGCCGGGCAATGTGCGCCAACTGCACCATGCGCTGGCGTATGCCTGTGCGGTGTGTGAAGGCGGGACCATCCAGTTGGCGGACTTGCCGGTGGAAGTGCGCGGCGAACAGGTCGAGGCGCTGACCGAGCACAGCGTCAGCCCGGAACGCCAAGTGGTACTGGACGCGTTGATCCGGCATCGCTGGAAGCCGTTGCCGACGGCGCAGGCGTTGGGCATTTCCCGAGCCACCCTGTACCGCCGAGTCAACCAGTTGGGCATCGACATGCCCGGCAAGCACTGACACAACGGGGTCAACCATGTGGGAGGGGGGCTTGCCCCCTCCCACATTTAACACCGCAGGCCTTGGAAGATCAGCGATAAACCAGCCCGCCATCGATCAACGGCGCCTGCCCGGTCATGTAATCCGCATCCGGCCCGGCCAGGTAGGCCACCAACCCCGCCACATCCTCCGGCGTTTCCGCACGGCCCAAGGCAATCCCATCCACATACTTCTTGTAGGTCGCGCCCACTTCAGCCCCGGTAATCTCGGCCATACGCTTGTCGATCTCCACCCACATGTCGGTGCCCACCACCCCAGGGCAGTAGGCATTGACCGTGATCCCGGCGCTCGCCAGTTCCTTGGCCGCCGCCTGGGTCAAGGCCCGCACGGCAAACTTGGTGGCCGAGTACACACCCAGCAACGCAAAGCCTTCGTGGCCGGCGATGGAGCAGGCATTGATGATCTTGCCCTTCTGCTTGAGCGCCTTGAATTTCTTGCCGGCAGCCTGGATGCCCCACAATACGCCCTGCACATTGATGCCCAGGGTACGCTCGACCTGTTCCGGGCTGACGTCCAGCAGCGAATCGATCTGCGCGACCCCGGCGTTGTTGACGATGATGTCGAAGCCACCAAGGGTCTGGTGCGCATGCTCGACCGCCGCCACCACCTGATCGCGCTTGGACACGTCGGCGATAAACACCGAGGCCTTGCGCCCCAACGCCACGACTTCGGCGGCCACGGCTTCGAGCTTGGCGCCATTGATGTCGACCAGGGCGATGTCGGCACCGTCCTGTGCCAGGCGCAGGGCGATGGCCCGGCCAATGCCCTGCCCGGCGCCGGTCACCAGCGCAACTTTTCCAGCGATACTCATGACAATCTCCTGCAACGATGAGAGAGCGTTGTCTATCGCAGGTACGCGCACGGGCTGTCGAGGCGCAAAGGGTTTGGCGTAGGCGTTGAGACGTCCTGTCTCAGCGCACGCGCCGGTACCGAACGCTTGTAAAACCTGGCCGTTATGCCTAGTTTATGCGCCCCCCGCCCTGCGCTTTAAGGCCCTGCCCCCATGGTTTTGCGTTTTCGTCCCGTCGTCAGTACACGTTTCGCTCTCGGCCTGCTGCTCAGCGGCGGTATCGGCAATAGTTGGGCGGCGCAGATCGAACTGCCGGCGGTGCAGGTCCAGGGCGAGGACGCGTCCGGCTATCGCGCAGACACCGCCTCGGTCGGCGGCTTCAATGAGGCGCCGCTGCTGGACACCCCGGCCTCGATCACGGTGATCAATGCCGCGTTGATCAAGGACCAGCAAGCGCGCCTGCTCAGTGAAGTGCTGCGCAACGATGCCTCGGTGGGCGACAGCTACGCGCCCATCGGTTACTACGAAAATTTCGTGGTGCGCGGTTTCTCGCTGAATGCGGCGAGCAGCTACAAGATCAACGGGCGCACCATCACCGGCGAGCAGAACGTTGCCCTGGAAAACAAGCAGCAGGTGGAAGTGCTCAAGGGCCTCGCCGGGTTGCAGAGCGGGATTTCCGAGCCCAGCGGCGTGATCAACTACGTGACCAAGCGCCCGGAGGATGTGCGCTCGGTGACGGTGTCCACCGATGACCGTGGCAGTGGCTATATCGCCACCGACGTCGGCGGCTGGTTTGGCAGCGAGCAGCAATTCGGCCTGCGCGCCAACATCGCCCATGAAGACCTCAATTCCTATGTGGAGCACGCCAACGGCCAGCGCGATTTCGTGTCCCTGGCCTTCGACTGGAACATCAGCCCCGACGCCGTGCTGCAACTCGACGCGGAATACCAGAACAAGCAACAACGCTCGGTGCCGGGCTACCAGTTGCTGGGCGGCAACGAGGTGCCCCACGATGCCTCGCCGAAAAAACTGCTGGGCCACCAGAGCGGTTCCAGGCAGGTCGGCATCGACGCGTTGAACCTCAACGGCACGTTCGAGTACAGCTTCAGCGACCAGTGGAAAGGCAGCGTCAGCGCCGCGCGCAGCAAGGTGGTGATTGATGACTACAGTTCGTTTGCCTGGGGCGGCGACACCAACGGCGTGGGCAACCACTTCACGCCCGAAGGCAACTACGACGTCTACGACTACCGCAGCCCCGACGATACCCGCCGTGACGATGAAGTCCAGGCGGCGATGACCGGCCTGTTCGACACCGCAGGCATCGGCCATGAACTGACCTTCGGCACCAGCGCGTTTCGCCGGGTGATCGACAAGCGCAAGTCCGTCAACGAGTACATCGGCACGACCAATATCGACGATGATGCACCGACGTTCACGCCCACCGACAAGCCTTTGAACGACAGCCATCGCACCCTCGACAGCCGCCAGTACGGCCTGTTCGTCACCGACCGCATCCGCTTCAACGAGCAATGGCAAACCATCCTCGGCGGCCGCGAAGTGCGCCTGGATGAAAAAGCCTTCGACGGCGTGACGGGCGACCAAGCCCGCCATACCCAGCAATACGTGTTTCTGCCCCAGGCGGCATTGATCTACAAACCCATAGAAAATATCTCGCTGTACACCAGTTACAGCAAAGGCCTGTCCCTGGGCGGCACTGCGCCGTGGTTTGCCAACAACGCCGATGAAACCCTGGCCCCGACCACCTCGCGGCAAATCGAAGCCGGGGTGAAATACGACTGGCGCCGCATCAGCTTCGCCGCCGCCGTGTTCCAGACGCGCCAGGCCTACCAGTACGCCAAGCCGGAGGGCGCCGGTACCTTTACCTATGTGCAACAGGGCGAGCAGAAGAACACCGGCGTGGAACTGTCGGCCAACGGCTGGGCCACCGAGCGCCTGCAGATTTCCACCAGCGTGGCGGCGATTCGTGCCCGGGTGAACGGCAGCGGCACGCCAGAATACGAAGAGCACCAGGCGATCAACGTGCCCAAGCTGCGCGCCAGTGTGTACGCCGATTATGCCTTGCCGTGGGTCAATGGCCTGGCGGTGCTCGGCGGCGTGCAATACAGCGCCAAGAAGTACGCCAACCGCAGCGGCAATGTGGAGGTGGGGGATTATGCGGTGGTCAACGTCGGCAGCCGCTACACCACCAAGGTCGACGGCTACGAGACGGTGTTCCGCCTGAGCGTCGACAACCTGTTCGACAAGCGCTACTGGCGCGACGCGGGCGAGTACATGGGCGATGACTATCTGTTCATGGGCGCACCACTGACGGCGCGCCTGAGTGCTTCGGTAAACTTCTGACACTTACCCCTGTGGCGAGCGGGCTTGCCCCGCGTTGGGCTGCGCAGCAGCCCCAATAAGAGCGCTGCAGTGCGCCAGGCAGCTCCGGGGCTGTGTTTTGGGGCTGCTCCGCAGCCCAACGCGGGGCAAGCCCGCTCGCCACAAAAGAGCCCTTCTCAACCACCTTTACTTGGGCATCTTGCGAAACCCTACCGCGAGTCGATTCCAGCTGTTGATGGTGGCGATGGCCACGCTCAGGTCGACTTGCTCCTGGGGGTTGAACTCAGCGGCAAGCGCAGTGAAGTCTGCGTCCGGGGCGTGAGTCTGGCTCAGCAGCGTCAGGCTCTCGGCCCAGGCCAACGCCGCGCGTTCACGCGGGGTGAAGAACGGCGTTTCGCGCCAGGCCGACAGGGTGTACAGGCGACGCTCGGTCTCGCCACCCTTGCGGGCATCGGCGGTGTGCATGTCGAGGCAGAACGCGCAGCCGTTGATCTGTGATACACGCAGGCGTATCAGTTCCAGCAATGGCAGCTCGATGGACAGTTTGCCGACGGCGGCTTCCAGGGCGAGCATGGCTTTCATGGCGTCTGGGGAAGCGGTGTAGAAATCGGTACGGGCTTGCATGAGGAACTCCAGAACGGTGGGAAGTGGTGGCTAGGTTAGCCACCGGGCCGTACGGGAGAAATAGCCAATTGCGGGGAAGAACAGGTGACCAATGGGGCGGTGTGTGATCAACCCGGCAATGGAATCACCCGCAACGGCCTCACCGATTTATAGGAAAAACTCGAATAGATCTCCTTGACGCAAGGCAGCGTCTGCAACACCTCCCGCGCAAACTCGCCGAACGACTCCAGGTCCTTCGCCACCACCTCCAGCAAAAAGTCATAGCGCCCCGACACGTTATGACAGGCCACAATTTCCGGAATATCCAACAAGCGCTGCTCAAACGCGCGGGCAATTTCCTGGGTGTGGCTCTCCATCATGATGCTGACAAACGCCGTCACCCCATACCCCAGCGCCTTGGGCGAGAGGATCGCCTGGTAGCCACTGATCACCCCGCTCTCCTCCAGGTTCCTGACCCGCCGCCAGCACGGTGAAGTGGTCAGGGACACGCGCTCGGCCAGCTCGGCCACGGTTAGACGGGCGTTGCCTTGCAGGGCGTTTAATAGTGCTTTGTCGGTGCGATCCAGCGTGACGGGCATGATGTGCCTCTGTTTATTGTTTTTAGCGATTTTTCATCCCAGGACAGGGGACTTGTCGGCAATATTTGGAAAATACAGCCGTGGTTATGAGCATAGCATTGTAGGAAATAAGGAGCGTCCGACATGAACAATAAACACAATGCATTCGGCTTTTCCACCCGTGCCATCCACCACGGCTACGACCCCAAGGACCACCACGGCGCACTCGTGCCGCCGATCTACCTGTCGGCCACGTTTGCCTTTCCCACCGCCGAATACGGCGCCGCCTGTTTTGCCGGTGAGGCCAGCGGCCATTTCTATACACGCATTTCCAACCCGACCCTGGCGCTGCTGGAGTCCCGCATGGCCACCCTGGAAAACGGCGAGGCAGCGGTGGCGTTCAGTTCCGGCATGGGCGCAATTGCCGCAACATTCTGGACCCTGCTGCGCCCAGGCGATGAGGTGATCGTCAGCCAGACACTCTACGGCTGCACCTTCGCCTTGCTGCATCACGGTATCGGCGAGTTCGGCATCAAGGTGCGCCACGTCGACCTCACCGACCTGGCCGCCCTGCAAGCGGCGCTGAGCCCCGCCACGCGCATGATCTACTGCGAGACCCCGGCCAACCCCACCCTGCGACTGGTGGACATCGCCGCCGTGGCCGCCCTCGCCCATCAACAGCCGAATGTGACCGTGGTGGTCGATAACACCTACTGCACGCCGTACCTGCAACGGCCCCTGGAACTGGGCGCCGACGTGGTGGTGCACTCCGCCACCAAATACCTCAGCGGCCATGGCGACATCACCGCTGGTATTGCCGTCAGCAACCAGGCCCTCGCCCAGCGCATTCGCCTGCAAGGCCTCAAGGACTTGACCGGCGCGGTGATGTCGCCCCAGGACGCTTCGCTGTTGATGCGCGGTCTCAAGACGCTGGCCCTGCGCATGGACCGCCATTGCAGCAACGCCCAGGCCGTGGCCGAAGCCCTGCAGGCGCATCCCGCTGTGGAGTGGGTGACATATCCGGGGCTGCGCAGCTTCGCGCAGTATGAATTGGCGGCGCGGCAGATGAGCCAGGCCGGCGGCATGATCGCCTTCGAACTCAAGGGCGGTATCGACACCGGTCGACGCTTCATGAATGCCCTCAAGCTGTTCACCCGCGCGGTCAGCCTGGGCGACGCCGAGTCACTGGCCCAGCACCCGGCGAGCATGACCCATAGCACCTACACCCCTGAAGAACGCGCGCATCACGGTATCAGCGAAGGCCTGGTGCGTTTATCAGTGGGGCTTGAGGACGTTGCCGACCTGTTGGCGGACGTGCAGCAGGCGTTGGCCAAGTGCAGCCGCGCCGTGCCGCGCCAAACGCTCAAGCCTCTCGCGCCTTCACCTTCAAATGCCGCGCATACCAAGGCCGCTGCGGCACGCGCTTGAACAGGCCCTGCAACAGGTTCTCGTCCTCGCCAAAGGTAATGCGCAATGCGAGCTTCATGGTTTCCGGGTCCATCTCCATCGACTTGCCCATCTGCAACCCCGGTGTGGTGCTGCAGCCATGAGTGTCCGGGCCCAGCCACGGGTCGCCGACTTCGACCCAGCGCCCCGGCGCGAACCAAGCCACGCCATTGACGTCCAGGCGCCTGACCTCGCCGGGGTGGAAGCGTTCGTGGGCGCGGTACCAGTCTTCTATGCGGTCGTCGATCCAGCCGTGGAAGTGCCAGAACACCGGGTTTACGTGGGATGAAAACGGGTCGCCGAGGAAGTCGTTTTCTGCCGCGTACCAGCGCGCGGCAAAGTCTGCCGGGTCGCGGGCCAGGGGTACCGGGGCGCCGTTGGACGGGTCGCGGGGCACCGAGGCCCAGCGCATGTGCAGCCAGTCGTGCAGGCCCAGTTCCATTTCGGAGCCGAGTTGACCAAGGGTGCGTTTGGCCAGGTAGCGCGGGTCGCGGTATTGGGATTCCCAGACCTGGAAGTTGCTGTGGTAAGTCTCGGCGGCCTTGATGTCGGCGACCCACTGGGTGTACTCGCTGTCATCCGGCTCCGACCAGGTGGGCGGCAGCGCGAAGCCGTCGTGGTTGTCGAAGTAACGCAGGAAACCAAGGCGATCACGCTCCAGCGCCGGTTGCGGTTCGGGGAATGCGGGCCACGAGGGCAAGTCCTGCATGGAACGCGCGGTGCCGAGCATATGGCGGTGCATGAAGAAGAAGTCGATGCCCGAGCCGTTGCGGTCTTTGAGCTTGCCGCGGGCGTCGCGCTCTTTACCGCGCGGGCCGGGTTGCCAGCCGATGCCGCGCAGGGCGTCGCGTTTTGCTTCGGAGAGTTTGTGCCACTGGTCACGGGTGGCGTGCCATAGCTGGTGAAACAGGCGGTGCTCGGGGGCGATCAGCCAGGCCAACAGGGTCGGGTTGAGGCCGATGCGTTGGCGGGCTTCGGGAAACAGCCGTTTGTGGGCGATAAAGCGGTTGTCGTGCTCGGTCAGGGCAAGCGGCCGATCCAGGTCGAGGATGTGCCCACTGAGGGTGCCGCTGCCGGCATTGCCGAAGTCGGCCCAGACCTCATCGAGGGTCATCTTGAACTCATAGGCGGGCCTGCCGTCGAGGGCATCGCGGTCGATCAGGCGCCAGTAGAGCAACGCGCCCTCGCCCGTCAGCAGGTCACCGAGCACGCGGTAGCGCGGTTCGCCTTCGCTGCGCAGGTTGGCGGCGGTGTCCAGGTAGCCGCGCAGGCCACGGCCACGGGGAGCGATGTCGAGCAGCAGTTCCAGGCCTTGCAGCGGCAAGCCCTTGAGGCCGGCGTCGCGGCCTTCCAGGCGCAGGCTCCACACCCCGCGCAAGGTGTTGGCCAAGTGCTGCCCGGCGGTGTCGGCCAGGTCAACGGTGGCTTCGCCGGGAGTGATGGGGAATTCTTCTTCGCGCGTCAACTCGCGATGGGCATAGAAGGCGGCCGGCACAGCCGCGCCGGTCAGCGCCAGGCCTGCGATGAACCCACGTCGAGAGATGGTCATTGTCTACCTTAGGAAACGGCTTTATCAGAGCTAGAACGTTTGCAGGCCAGGGAAATTTACCGCCCTGCCCGCGCCGCCTAAATTTCCCCGCGCATCACTCGTTCCTCCCTGATAGCGAAGGCCTCAACTGACTGAGATGGCAATGACAAAACCACGTTCGAAAAAGGCGCTGTACATCGGCTTGCCGCTGGCACTGGCCATCGGTGCCGGCGCAGGCTTCCTGGCCTGGGATCACTGGTTCAAGGGCAATGCCGGCTACCCGCTCGCAGTGATCAAGCAGGCCAATGAAATGCAGGACCGCCTGCTGTCGTTCGACAGCCACATCACCGTCCCCATGGACTTCGGCACCGCCGGCAACGAGGCCGACAAGGACGGCAGCGGCCAGTTCGACCTGGCCAAAGCGGCACGCGGTCGCTTGTCCGGCGCTGCCCTGACGATTTTCGGCTGGCCGGAAATCTGGAATGGCCCCAACGCGCCGCACAGGCCCACTGACGGCTTTGTCGAGGAAGCCCGCCACGAGCAGGAGGTGCGCTACAAGATCATCTCCGGCATGGTGCGTGATTTTCCCAATCAAGTCGGCATCGCCTATACCCCGGACGACTTTCGACGCCTGCATGGCGAAGGCAAGTTTGCGATCTTTATCAGCATGCTCAACGCCTACCCGCTGGGCAATGACCTGAACCAACTGGACCTGTGGGCGGCACGTGGCATGCGCATGTTCGGCTTCAGCTATGTGGGCAATAACGCCTGGTCGGACTCATCGCGCCCGCTGCCGTTTTTCAACGACTCGGTGGATGCGCTCGACGGCCTGTCGGACATAGGCAAACAAGCGGTGCAGCGCCTCAATGACCTGGGGGTGATCATCGATGTGTCACAGATGTCGACCAAGGCCCTGGAGCAGGTGGCGCAGTTGAGCCGCACGCCGATGGTGGCGTCGCACTCGGCGCCGCGCGCAGCGGTGGACATCCCGCGCAACCTCAGCGACAAGGAACTGCAACTGATCAAGCGCAGCGGCGGCGTGGTGCAAATCGTGGGCTTCTCGGCCTACCTGCGCCCGCTGAGCCAACCGACCCAGGACAAGCTCAACACCCTGCGCGCCCGCTTCGACCTGCCCCCCCTGCCCAACCTGGCCGTGGCCTTGATGCCGGGTGACGCGATCATCGCCGCCTGGCCCGAGCACAGGTTCGGCGAGTACGCCAGCGCGCTGTACGCGATCCTCGATGAGGAACCCAAGGCCACGCTCAAGGACCTGGGCGACGCCATCGACTACACCGTGCGCAAGATCGGTATCGATCACGTCGGTATCGCTTCGGACTTCAACGACGGCGGCGGCCTCGACGGCTGGAACAACGTCGGCGAAATCCGCAACGTCACCGCCGAACTGATCCAGCGCGGTTACTCCGAAGCCGACATCGCCAAACTGTGGGGAGGCAACTTCCTGCGGGTGTGGGACCAGGTACAAAAAGCCGCCAAGCCCTTGGCCAATCGTTAATCACCTAGAAGCAAGTCCATGACTGACCGCCGTACGTTTCTCAAGCTGGCCGGGGTAGTTGCCGCCAGCCTGCCATTGGGCGCTGCACGCCTCCCGCAAGCACTGGCTGCCAACACAACAGATGACCCATGGACGGGGTTCAAGCAGTTGTTCAACCAGGATCCGGATTACCTGCACTTCTCCAATTTCCTGGTGGCCTCGCACCCCAGGCCGGTACGCGAAGCCATTGAGCGCTACCGCGCACAGATCGACCGTAACCCGGGGCTCGCCATGGACTGGGACCTGGAGGAAACCTGGAAACGCGAAGGCCAGGTGCGCGAATGGGCCGGCCGCTACCTCAAGGCCGCCCCGCCGCAGATCGCCCTCACCGGCAGCACCTCCGAAGGCCTGGCGATGATCTATGGCGGCATCAAGGTGCGGCCGGACCAGGAAATCCTCACCACCGTGCATGAGCATTACGCCACCCAGAACGTGCTGGATTTTCGCGTGATCAAGGAAGGCACCCAGGTACGCCGGATCACACTGTTCGAGCGCGCCAGCCAGGTCTCTGCCGACGAAGTAGTGGGAAACATCCGGCGCAATATCCGCCCCAACACCCGCGTGCTGGGAATGACCTGGGTACAGTCCGGCAGCGGCGTGAAACTGCCCATCGGTGAGATCGGCAAGCTGGTGGATGAGTACAACCGCAACCGCGATGACAGCGACCGCATCCTCTATGTGGTGGACGGCGTGCATGGTTTCGGCGTGGAAAACCTCGACTTCCCCGACATGCACTGCGACTTCTTTATCGCCGGCACCCATAAATGGATGTTCGGCCCCCGCGGCACCGGCCTGGTCTGCGCCCGCAACCCTGAAAACAAGTACGTCACGCCCATGGTGCCGACCTTCTCCGAGGACAAGGACTTCGCCACCATCATGACCCCCGGCGGTTATCACGCCTTCGAGCATCGCTGGGCGGCGGATGAGGCCTTCAAGCTGCACCTGCAACTGGGCAAGGCGCCGGTGCAGGCGCGCATTCATGGGCTGAACGCCGAACTCAAGGAGCAATTGCTGGCGCACCCGCAGATCGAATTGGTCACGCCGCGCAGCCCCGAACTGTCGGCCGGTTTCACCTTCTTCCGGGTCAAAGGCCAGGACAGTGGTGCGGTGGCGGCCCACATGCTGAAAAACCGCGTGGTGATCGATGCGGTGGACCGCGACGTCGGCCCGGTGATCCGCACGGCGCCCGGCCTGCTCAACAATTCCGAAGAAATCCAGCGCTTCATGACCCTGCTCAGCCAGCGGTTGTGACACCCCTTTCCCCTTTGAACGAGAGGCCCACATGACGCCATTGCGACTCAAACCCCTGACGGCCCTGGCGCTGACCGCCCTGTGCGGCGCGCTGCTGCCAGGCCTGGCCCAGGCCGCCACACCGCAACCGGGCAAAGTGTTCAAGGACTGCAAGGACTGCCCGGAAATGGTGGTACTCCCTGCGGGCACCTTCACCATGGGCACACCGGAAGACGAAGTCGGCCGCGAGCCGGACGAAGGCCCGATGCATGACGTGACCTTTGCCAAGCCGTTCGCCATGAGCCGCTTCCACATCACCGCCGCTGAATGGGACAGCTATATCCGCCAGACCGGTGTGAAGATCGCCGACGGCGACACCCGCCCCGGCCGCGAATGCATCGCCAGCAAGCCGCGCTACCCCCAGGGCCCGCGCCAGCCGGCGGTGTGCATGGACATGGACGACATCAAGCACTATGTGGCCTGGCTGTCGAAAAAGACCGGCCAGCATTACCACATGGTCAGCGAAGCCCAGCGCGAATACGCCGCGCGCGCCGGTTCCACCGGGCCATTCCCCTTCCCGTTCGACGAGGGCAAGGGCTACAGCATCGCCGAGCATGCCAACACCTACGGGCCGGCGGACGGGTACAGCTATTCTTCGCCCGTAGGCAGCTACCCGCCGAATGCGTTTGGCATGTACGACATGCATGGCAATGTCTATGAGCGGGTGGCCGACTGCGAGCACCCCAACTATGTCGGCGCGCCGACGGATGGCAGCGCCTGGATGGAGCCGAACTGCGAGGGCTACATGATTCGCGGCAATGACTGGGGCGAGGCGCCGGTGTTCTCGCGTTCGGGCAACCGCAACACCATCTATCCGCAGACGCGGGGGGATTGGATTGGCTTCAGGGTAGTGCGCGATCTCTGAAGCTGACGGGATTTAATGTGGGGGGCTTGCTCCCGATGGGGTGCGGCAGTCGACATCGCCATTGACTGATACTCCGCCATCGGGCGCAAGCCCCCTCCCACAGTCAAATCGTGCGTGGCTTAGACCCCCTTCTGCGCCAACAACTCCAGGCCTTCATGCAGCGCCGGGAACAGGCTGTTGTTGAAGTTGTTCCAGCGCAGCTCGAGGATGGTGTCGTCCGGCGAGATCTCGGTCTTGAGCACGTCGTGGAACACTTCGCCGGAGTCGATGCCGTTGTCCACGTAGTGGAACGATGCGCCAGTGAGGTACAGCGGTTCACACGGCTGCGTCTGCTTGGTCGCCCAATCCACCACGGCTTGTCCACGGGCACCGTACAAGGCATTCCAGGTGGCGTAGGCACCCCGGCGCTCATAGGGCGATTCGATACGGGTGATACCGGGGTGAATGTTCATGATGCGACGGGCAAACGGCGCACCGGGGCGCACCAGTTCGTCCAGGATCACCAGCAGGCCGTCCAGCACCACGATATCGGCCTTCAATTCCACCAGCGTGTCATGCAGGCGGCGTTCGAAATCCTGCTTGCCGGCGATATGTTCGGCGCTGCCCCGTGGCAGGCGGCGATAGGTGGACGGCACGCTCAGCAGCAGATCGTTGACCAGGTTGCCCTGTACCTGCAAATCCGCCGGATAGAGCCACTGGCGCCCCGGTTTATAGGCAAAGCCGTAGTCGGCCACCAACTGCTGGTCGCGCGGGTTCTGCTCATCGTCGTCATACACCACGCCCACCAGGTTGTAGGCGTCGCCCAGGGGCGTGTCGTTCAGCGCTCCCGCCAGGGATTCCAGCACCGACATCATGTAGCGCTCATGGTCCTTGTACGCCACCGGCTGCCCGGCCTTGTCTGCGGCGGCATTGCGCAGGGACCACACGTACACCAGGTTCTTTTTCGTCATTGTTTCGCTCTCGCTGGAAAGATCAGGCACGCGCCGATACGCGTGCGCCTACACCACAAGAACGAACCAGCCGCCGGGCAATTTATCCACCCACCACACCGCCGGGCATGCCGAGGTAAATAGTCGCGTCAATCTTTCGTTTGTCATGGGTAAGGGTCTGTGTGCCCAGCCCCCTCTTTTTCACTTTCCGGGAAGTACTTATGACCGACCCCAAGCGCGGCGCCTTCAAAGGTTTGCTTGCATTGCTCAGGCCGTTTCGCACCATCGTGACGGTCTCCATCGCCCTGGGCATGGCCGGCGGCCTGGCCATCACGCTGTTGCTGGCGACCATCAACAACGCGCTGCACTCCTCCACCGGCATGACCCAGGGCGTGATCCTGAGCTTTGCTGCACTTTGCGTGCTGGCGCTGAGCAGTTCGATCGTCTCCGATATCGGCACCAACTACGTGGGCCAGCGGATCATTGCCGCCCTGCGCAAGGATCTCGGCGAAAAGGTGCTGTCGGCGCCCATAGAGCAGATCGAACAGTATCGCTCCCACCGCCTGATCCCGGTGCTGACCCATGACGTCGACACCATCAGCGACTTTTCCTTCGCCTTCACCCCACTGGCCATCGCCACCACGGTGACCCTGGGCTGCCTGGGCTACCTGGCGTACCTGTCGGTGCCAATGTTCCTGATGATGGTGGTGGCGATCATCATCGGCAGCAGCGTGCAATTCATTGCCGGCGCCAAGGGCATTCGCGGCTTCGACGAGGCCCGCGACCAGGAAGATGAGCTGCAACGCTACTATTCGGCGATCGCCTCCGGCGCCAAGGAGCTGCGTATCCACCGGCCACGGCGCTACCGCATGAACACCCACCGCATCCAGGAAACCGCCGACCGCATCAGCGATATCCAGGTGCGCTCGGTGAACATCTATATCGTCGCCAAGACCTTCGGCTCGATGCTGTTCTTCGTGGTCATCGGCCTGGCGCTGGCGATGCAGGCCTATAACCCGAACCCTGACCCGGCGGTGATCACCGGTTTCGTGCTGGTGCTGCTGTACATGAAAGGCCCGCTGGAACACGTGGTGGGTTACCTGCCGATCATCGGCAAGGCGCGCATTGCGTTTGCGCGCATCACCGAACTGTCCGAACGCTTCTCCTCGCCTGAACCGCACTTGCTGATGGACGGCAGCGAAGCGCCGACACCAGTAGTGCACAGCCTGGAGTTGCGCGGCGTGAGCTACAGCCCGCCGCCGGTGGAAGGCAGCCAGCCGTTCCACCTGGGGCCGATCAACCTGAGCATCAAGCAGGGCGATATCGTGTTTATCGTTGGCGAGAACGGCTGCGGCAAGACCACCCTGATCAAGCTGCTGCTGGGCCTGTATCAACCCCATACCGGGGAAATCCGCCTCAACGGCGAAACCGTGACCGACCCGGCGCGCGACGACTATCGACAGTTGTTCACCACGGTATTCGCCGACTACTACCTGTTCGACGACCTGGTCCAGGGCAGCGCCACTCAGTCGTTGGACAGCGCTGCCAAGTACCTGGAGCGCCTGGAAATCGCGCACAAGGTCAGCGTCAAGGACGGCGTATTCAGCACCACCGACCTCTCCACCGGCCAGCGCAAGCGCCTGGCACTGGTCAACGCCTGGCTGGAAGAACGCCCGGTGCTGGTGTTCGACGAATGGGCCGCCGACCAGGACCCGGCCTTTCGCCGCGTGTTCTACACCGAGCTGCTGCCGGACCTCAAGCGCTTGGGCAAGACGATCATTGTGATCAGCCATGACGACCGCTACTTCGATATCGCCGACCAGCTGGTGCGCTTGAGTGCAGGGAAAGTCGTTGCGGAGTTGGAGCCCGCATAATTTTTTCCGGTTTATGCGAGTGCGAACGTCTCATATGCAGCAATGAGAATTAACCGCATTAAGTACCCATCTGCCAACACTTAAAAAGAGAAACAACACCATGCCAGTACGGCTTGCCCTCAGCCCATTGAGCACCGCACTTTCCATGCGGCGGGCCCTGAAATTCAACGCTCTGCCCAATAGCCTGGCCCTGGCGGCCAGCCTGTCGATGGCGGGTTATGTGCAGGCGCAAGAGTTCGAATTGAACATCCCCGCGCAGCCGTTGAGTACTGCGCTGCAGGTATTTGGCCAACAGACCGACCTGCAAATCCTGTACAGCCCGGAAACCGTGCAAAACAAGCACAGCGTGGCGGTCAGCGGCAAGATGGACCCGGTACGGGCAATCGAGCAAATGCTGGGAGGGACCGGCGTCAGCTACAGCCTGCAAGGCAGCTCGATGATCATCAACGCGCCCAGCTCCGGTAGCGGCGCCCTCGAGCTTGGCGCCACACAGATCAACGCCAACCAACTGGGCACCATCACCGAAGGTTCCGGTTCCTACACGCCAGGCACCATCGCCACCGCCACCAAGATGGTACTGACACCGCGCGAGACGCCGCAGTCGATTTCCGTGGTCACCCGCCAGACCATGGACGACTTCGGCCTGAACGGCATCGACGACGTGATGCGCCACACACCGGGCATCACCGTCTCGACCTTCGACAGCGAGCGCACCAACTATTATTCCCGGGGCTTCCCGATCCAGAATTTCCAGTACGACGGCGTGCCGACCACCCGCAACGAAGGTTACTCGGCCGGCCAGACCCTGAGCGACATGGCGATCTACGACCGCGTCGAAATCCTCAAGGGCACCACCGGCCTGATGACCGGCGCCGGCGGCCCGGGAGGCACCATCAACCTGGTGCGCAAGAAGCCGACCGCCGAGTTCCAGGGGCATGTGGGCCTGGGCGCCGGCTCGTGGGACAACTACCGCTCGGAGCTGGACGTGAGCGGCCCGCTGACCGAAAGCGGCAACGTGCGCGGGCGTGCCGTGGCGGTGTACCAGGACAAGCATTCGTTCATCGACCACTATGAACGCAAGACCAATGTCTACTACGGCATCCTCGAATTCGACCTGTCACCGGACACCCTGCTGACCGTCGGTGCCGACTATCAGGACACCGATCCCAAGGGTTCGAGCTGGTCCGGCAGCCGCTCGTTGTTCGATGGTGCAGGTAACGAGATCAGCTTTAACCGTGGCTACAACAATGGCCCGAAATGGAGCAGTTGGGGCCAATACAGCCGCAGCGTTTTCGCCACTCTGGAACACGCGCTGGATAACGGCTGGATCGCCAAGGCCAACTACAGCAACCAGCTCAATGGCTACAACGCGCCACTGGGTTACGCTTCTCCAAAGCAAAATTCCACCGACAGAGCCTCGGTGTATGCCGCCAAGT
Organism: Pseudomonas sp. BIGb0381; assembly: GCF_024809815.1. NCBI lineage: Bacteria > Pseudomonadati > Pseudomonadota > Gammaproteobacteria > Pseudomonadales > Pseudomonadaceae > Pseudomonas > Pseudomonas sp. BIGb0381. Next base: position 159,776 of record NZ_JANUEN010000004.1, on the reverse strand, counting down.
ACACCGGCAAGACCATCAGTAATAACGGCGATTTCTATCTCTCCGGGCCGTTCAGCCTGGGCGGTCGCGAGCACCAGTTGGTGGTGGGGGCATCGGTTTCGCGTTCGCACTGGGAAGGCAACGACTATTTCAATGCGACCTACAAGGACAGTAATGACTTCCCTCTTTATTCATGGGACGGTGACAGCCTGGAGCCGGATTGGGGCCGCGCTACCGAGAAAGACGACATCACCCGCCAGGCAGCGGTCTACTTCTCGACACGTCTGAGCCTCACTGACGACCTGTCCCTGTTGCTCGGTTCGCGCCTGACCGACTACCGGCTGACCGGCACCAACGACTCGCGCGAGACCGGCAAACTCATCCCGTATGCAGGCGTGGTGTACGACCTTAATAAAAACTTCTCGGTGTACGGCAGCTATACCTCGATCTTCATGCCGCAGCAGCTACGGCCCGACCGCAACAACAAGATGGTCGAGCCTGACGAAGGCGAGAACTATGAACTGGGTGTGAAGGGTGAGTTCTATGACGGCCGCCTGAATGCCAGCCTCGCCTACTTCGAGATTCATGAGTCCAATCGCGCCGAGGAAGACACCGAGTACAACAACAATATGCCGGCCAACTCGCCTGTCGAGTGGGCCTACATGGGCGTCCAGGCCAAGACCAAGGGCTATGAAGCCGAGATTTCCGGTGAGCTGCTGCCAGGCTGGCAGGTGCAGGCGGGCTACACCCACAAGGTGATCCGCGATGACGATGGCAAGAAGTTCTCCACCTGGGAACCTCAGGACCAGCTCAATTTCTACACCAGCTACAAGCTGACCGGCGCCCTCGACAAGCTCACCCTCGGCGGCGGTGCGCGCTGGCAAGGTGAGGCGTGGCAGGATGTCTACAACCGCGGCAAGAGTGTCACCCAGCGGTTCTCCCAAGACCCGTACTGGCTGGTCGACGCCATGGCGCGCTACCAGATCAGCAAGAACCTCTCCGCCTCGATCAACGTCAACAACGTGTTCGACAAGCGCTACTACACCAACATCGGCTTCTACACGTCGTCCTACTCGGGCGACCCGCGCAACGTGATGCTGTCGACCCGCTGGGACTTCTGATCTAACCCCGGCAACCTCCAGACACCCTGCGCAGCCCGCCTGCCCAGGGTGTTTTTTATGGGCGATGCTTCGCCGCCCCTCCCCCCACAGCCCACCCACAAAAAAGCCCCGGCTCACACCACTTGAGCCGGGGCTTTCTGTCCAAGCGACGGTTACGCCATGGCTGTCACCAGGCTGCGTACAAATTCGGCGTTGTCGATGATGCGCTCATGGTCCACCTCAATCACCACCGACCGCACCACACAGCCCTCGCCAATCACCCGCTGCATACTGGCCTCGATCATCGCCCGGTGCTGACCGGCCCGGCTCATGGCGGCCCACCAGCAACTGACAGGCGCCTTGAGTGGCTTGAAGTCAGCCTGCTCCATGCGCTTGACCAACGTACGGTCGACGTCCCAGGACACCTGCGCTTCGTTGCCCTCCAACAGCGCTTGCCTGATGTCGAGGAAGGCGTCACCCAAGGTGGCCTCGGCCCATTCGACGAAGCGTGCCCATTGCGTGTCTTCATCGGCGTGGGTGGCCTGCACGTCCTGCCAGGTGGCATGGACAGCCTCTGCAAACGCTGGGAACATCACTCCGAGCAAGTCCACGCGCCGTTCGTTGTCGGATATCTCGCTGTCGTCAGTCACGATTGCCGCTTCCCAGTACGGGGTGAGCCAGCGCGGCGGCGACGAATCGATCCAGCCGACAAACTCCACCTGTCGGCCCGCCTGTTCCAGGTGATAGGCAACCTCTACCGCCAGGTTGCCGCCCAACGACCAGCCCGCCAGGCGGAAGGACCCTTCGGGCTGGGCCTCCAGCAATTGCGCGGTGTAGTCCTCGACCATGCCGGACCAGGCCGGCACTTCGGCGCCCTCCTCGGCCAACGCACGACAGATCACCCCGACCACCGGCCGCTGTTCACGCAACGCCAGGGCGATGGCCTTGTAGCAATGCACCGAACCGTAGCTGGGGTGGAACAGGTAGAGCGGCGTGCCTTCGGTGCGGCTGTTGAGCGGCACCAGCAGCGAGCGGCGAGTGGTGCCTTCGAGGCAGCCGACCTGCGCGCGCACGGTCGGGTTGAGCATCAACTGGCTGACCGAAAGGCCGATACCGCTGGCCTTGCGAATCCGTTCCTTGAGCATCAGCACCAACAGCGAGTGGCCGCCCAATTCAAAGAAGTTGTCATTCATCCCGACGTGTTCCACACCGAGCACATCGGCCCAGATCGCGGCGACGCTCTGTTCAAGCTCGGTCCGTGGCGCTTCAAACCGCTGGGTCGACTGCGTGTCCGGCTTCGGCAATGCCTTGCGGTCCAGCTTGCCGTTGGGGCTGAGGGGCATCTGTTCCAGCAGCAACCATTGCGTCGGCACCATGTAATCCGGCAACTGCACAGCCAAGTGTGCACTGAGGGTTTCACGCCAGCCCTCGCCCTGCTCCTGCAAGACCAGGTAACCCACCAGGTGCTTGCCGTCCACCGCCAGCACCGCCGCCTCGCGCACCGACTCGTGCTCCAGCAGGCGTGCTTCGATTTCACCCAGCTCGATACGCAAGCCGCGCAGTTTGACCTGATGGTCGATACGCCCGGCGTATTCGATCACACCGTCAGGGCGGTAGCGCGCCAAGTCACCGGTACGGTAGAGGCGCTCGCCCTTGATGAACGGATGCGCGATAAAGCGCTCGGCGGTCAAGCCCGGACGCCGGTGATAACCGCGCGCCAGGCCCACGCCGCCCAGGAACAGTTCACCCAGCACGCCGGCCGGTACCGGCTCGAAATGGCTGTCCAGGACATAGCAGCCCAGGTTGGCAATCGGCTTGCCGATCGGCACCGCGTCGCGGCCTTCATCCACGCACGTCCAGTGGGTCACGTCGATGGCCGCTTCGGTCGGGCCATACAGGTTGTAAAGCGCGGCATGCGGCAGCTTGGCAAACACTTGCTGTTGCGCGTCCACCGGCAACGCCTCGCCACTGCACACAATGCGCTGCAGGCTGGCGCAGGAAGACACGTTCGAATCCTGCAGGAACGCTTGCAGCATCGACGGCACAAAATGCAGCGTGGTGACCTGTTCACGCGTGATCAGGCCGACCAGTTTGTCCGGGTCGCGATGGTCCCCCGGTGCGGCGACCACCAGGCGTGCGCCGGTCATCAGCGGCCAGAAGAACTCCCACACCGAGACGTCGAAACTGAACGGGGTTTTCTGCAACACGGTGTCGCGGGCATCCAGCGCGTAGGCCTCCTGCATCCAGCACAGGCGGTTGGTCAGTGCGCAATGGCGGTTGCCCGCGCCTTTGGGTTGCCCGGTGGAACCCGAGGTGTAGATCACGTAGGCGAGGTTTTCACCGTCCAGGGCGAGCCCTGGGTTCGCGTCGCTGTAGCCTTCGCACCCGGCGTCGCCCAGCACCAGGGTTTCCAGGCCTTGGGGAATCGGTAATTGCTCAAGCAAATGGGCTTGGGTCAGCAGCAGTTTCACGCCGCTGTCGTCCAGCATGTAGGCCAGGCGCTCACGCGGGTATTCGGGGTCCAGCGGCACATAGGCACCACCGGCCTTGGGCACCGCGAGCAGGCCGACGACCATTTCGATGGAACGCTCCACCGCCAGGCCTACCAGCACGTCCGGGCCTACGCCGGCTTCGATCAGGCGATGCGCCAGGCGGTTGGCGCGGCGGTTCAACTCGGCGTAGTTCAGGCGCTGCGCGCCAAATACCAGGGCGGGAGCCTGCGGCGTCAGGGCGACCTGATCTTCGATCAATTGGTGCACACCGCGTGGCAGCGGGTACTCGCGCGCCGTCGCATTCCAGTCCTCGACGATCACCTTGCGCTGTGCCTGCGGCAGGGATGGCAGGTCCGCCAGGCGCTCCACCTGCGGCAGAGTGAGTGCCTGCAATACCTGCTCGAAGTGCTCGGCCAGATGGACGATGTCCTGCTCGCCGAACGCAGCCGGGTCGTAGTTGAACTCCACGGCCAGGCGTTCACCCATGGCCAGCAATACGGTCAAGGGATAGTGCGTCTGTTCCAGGCTGTCCATCGCGCCGAAACGCAGGCCCGCCGGGGCGCCCTGCTCCAGCGCCGCCGACACCGGGTAGTTCTCGAACACCAGGATGCTGTCGAACAGCGCTTCGCCACCGAGCCCGGCCCAACGCTGAATGTCGAACAACGGCGTGTGCTCCTGCTCGCGCAGACGCAGGTTTTGCCCCTGCACCTGCTGCAGCCAGGCGTCCACGCTCAACTGCGGGCTCGGCGTCGCCACCACTGGCAAGGTGTTGATAAACAAACCGACCTGCTGCTCGATGCCCGGCAACTCGGCCGGACGTCCCGCCACCGTCGCACCGAACGCGACGGTGTCCAGGCCGGTATGCCGTTGCAACAGCAGGAGCCAGGCACTTTGCACCAGGGTATTGAGGGTAACCTTGCGCCGCTGGGCAAAGGCCTTGAGCTGCTCGGTGGCCGACTGCTCCAGCACCAGCCGGTGAATGCCGTTGACCTGGGAAACACCCTGCTCGCGCCTGGCACCGCGCGACAGCCGGGTCGGTTCCTGCATCCCCGCCAGCTGCGCCTTCCAGAAGGTTTCGCTGGTGACCGGGTCCTGTGCCTGCAGCCAGGCGATGTAGTCACGGTAACGCCCGTTCGGCGCGCGCAACACCTCGCCGGCGTACTGCTGCAGCACCTCGCCGAACAACTGCGATGAACTCCAGCCATCCATCAGGATGTGGTGGTTGGTGTAAATCAGATGATGGCTGTCGGCACCGGTATGCACCACCACCAGGCTCAACAATGGGGCCTGCTCAAGCACAAAGCCTTCGGCCCGGGCGGCTTCGGCCAGTGCGTCGAGTGCTTCGGCGCGGTCCGCGCGGTGCTGCCAATCGTGTTCGAGCAAAGGCACCCGCACCGTCTTGTAGACCACTTGCAACGGCTGCTCCAGCTCGGTCTGCCAGAGGAACGCCGTGCGCAGGATATCGTGGTGTTCCACGGCAACCTGCCAGGCCGCCTGGAACCTGCTTACATCCAGCCCTTGCACATCGACGCGCATCTGGTTGATGTAGTCGCCGGAACCCTGTCCATACAAGGATTGGAACAGCATGCCCTGTTGCATCGGTGACAACGGGTAGATGTCCTCGACCCGGTTCAACGGCAACGACAGGCCATCCAACTGTGCCTGGCTCAAGCGCGCCAATGGGAAGTCCGACGGCGTGGCACCGGTGTTTTCAGGCTGGCAGCAATGCGCGATCAGTGCCTTGAGTTCCTGGGCATAGTCCTCGGCCAATTGCTGGATGCTGGCCGGGTCGAACATCTGTTGGCTGAAGCTCCAGGTCAGGTTCAATTCGCCGCCAAACACCTGGCCGTTGATTTCCAGCCAGTTGCCCAAGGACGCCTCAGGGCTTTGATCAGCCCCGGCAGCGTCACCGGAAGGCGCAAACAGGCCCTGCTCCTCGCTGTCATCAAAACTGGCATCGAACTGGCCCAGGTAGTTGAACGTAATGCGAGGCTGCGGCAAGCCCGCCAGGGCTTCACGAACCTGCGGTTGCCCCAGGTAACGCAAGGCACCAAAGCCGATGCCTTTGTCGGGAATGGCGCGCAGTTGCTCCTTGATCCCCTTCAACGAGTCCGTCAGGGTCAGGGCCGGCGTCAGTTTGACCGGGTAGAGACTGGTGAACCAGCCGACGGTGCGCGTCAGGTCGATATCGTCGAACAGGTCTTCGCGGCCATGTCCCTCCAAACGGATCAGGGTCGACGCATGCCCGGTCCAGCGCCCAATCACTCGGGCCAGGGCGGTCAGCAACACATCGTTGATCTGGGTGCGATAGGCCGCCGGTGCGTCCTGCAACAGGCGCCGGGTGTGGGTGGTATCCAGATGCGTGGTCGCACTGCCGGCATGCCGGTTGCTCAAGCTGGCGCCCGGCCTGGCAGCTGGCAGGTCGACCTCGGCGCCGTGCAACTGCGCTTGCCACCATGCCAGTTCGCCGGTCAGCGCATCGCCCTGGGCGTACTGCTGCAGTCGGTGTGCCCAGTCGCGGGTGGAGCTGGTCTTGGCCGGCAATGCCACGGCAACGCCACGGGCGAGCTGCCGGTAAGCCGTTTGCAGGTCCTCCAAAAGGATCCGCCACGACACACCATCCACCACCAGGTGGTGGACCACCAACAGCAAGCGCTGTGCACCACCGTCCAACTCGACCAGCACCGCCCGTATCAGCGGGCCGTAGCCCAGGTCCAGGCTGCGTTGTGCCTCTTCACCCAAGGCCGCGAGTTCGTCGATGTCCTGCAGCGTGCGGTGCCACAGAACGGCATGGGCCTGGTGCTGTTCGGCACCGCGATAGACGCCCTGCCAGCCATCCGCACCGTCAACGAACTGCGAACGCAACGCATCGTGATGCACGATCAACGCCTGCAAGGCCTGGGTCAGCGTCGTGGCGTCGAGGTGTTCATGGGGTTGCAATACCACCGATTGGTTCCAGTGATGACGCTCGGCGATCTCATCGGCGAAGAACGCTTGCTGGATAGGCAGCAGCAAGGTTTCGCCACTGAGCGCGGCCTGGCTGATCGTCACGCCTTCGACGCCTTGGCGCGCGACACCGGCCAGGCTTTGTACGGTCTGGTGCTGGAACAGGTCCTTGGGCGTGAACCGAATACCCGCCTGGCGAGCACGGCTGACTACCTGGATCGAGATGATCGAATCACCACCCAGCTCAAAGAAGTTGTCGTTCAGGCCCACTTGCGGCAGGCGCAATACCTCGGCCCAGATCGCGGCAATCTGCTGCTCCAACTCGCTCTGCGGAGCCACATAGGCTTGTTGCAACAGGCTGGCGTCGGGTTGCGGCAAGCCCTTGCGGTCGAGCTTGCCGTTGGGGGTCAGCGGCATTTGCGCCAGGAACATGAAGTACGTCGGCACCATGTAATCCGGCAGGCGGGTTTTCAGGGCACGGCGCAGGTGGTCGCGGAACTCGGCTTCGTTGACCAGGCTGGCGTCGGCCGGCACCACGTAGGCCACCAGCTGTTTGCCGGTCGGGCCTTCCTGGGCCACCACCACGGTTTCGCCAACGTTGTCCTGCTCGCGCAGGCGCGCTTCGATCTCGCCCAGCTCGATACGGAAGCCACGGATTTTCACCTGATGGTCGACGCGACCGAGGTAATCCACCACGCCATCCGGGCGCCCACGGGTCAGGTCGCCGCTGCGATACACACGACTGCCGGGCTTGCCGAACGGGTCCGGCACGAAGCGCTCGGCGGTCAGCGCCGGACGTTCCAGGTAACCGCGGGCCACGCCCTCGCCGCCCAGGTACAGCTCACCGGCGACGCCGATGGGTTGCAGGTTGAGTTGCGCGTCCAGCACGTAGCCGCTGCGGTTGCCCAGCAGCGTGCCGATTGGCGCGTAGACGGCGCCGCAGGGGTCGCCTTTGCGCGCCTTCCACAACAGTGGCGTGACCACGGTTTCCGTCGGGCCGTAACCGTTGAACAGGTAGGTCGGCTTGAGCGCGCGCCAGGCCAGGTCATAGCTGGCCTGGGCCACTGCGTCGCCGCCAAAGCAGTAGACCCTAACCTTCGGCGGGTTGCCGTCACGCTCGGCATGTTCGGCCAACTGCTGCAGGTACACCGGAGGGAACACCGCCATGGTCACGTTGTGACGGTGCATCTGTTCGTAGGTGTACTCGGGCAGCCATAGGCTGTCGTCACGGATCAGCACGCTGGCGCCATTGATCAGCGGGTGCATCCAGCCTTCGTGGGAGCCGTCGAAGGCGAAGGACATGAAGTGCAGTTCGCAATCGGCCGGGGACGTTTCATAACGCTCGCCAGTGGCAATGATATGCGCCACCAACGGCCCATGAGAGACCGCCACGCCTTTGGGCATGCCGGTGGATCCCGAGGTGTAGATCACGTAGGCGAGGTTGTCGCCGTCCAGCGTCACGTTTGGCGCGGTGTCGCTGTAATCGGCCCATTGCTCGGTGCGATCAATCGCCAGGCTGTCCAGGCCTTCGGGAATCGGCAGTTGCGGCAACGCACTGGTGTGGGTCAGCAGCAACTTCGCGCGGCTATCCTGCATCATGTACAGCAGGCGATCACGCGGGTATTCGATGTCCAGCGGCACGTAGACGCCGCCGGCTTTCATCACCGCCAGGAACGCCACCATGATTTCGGCGCTGCGCGGCATGGCGATGGCCACACGCACTTCGGGGCCGACGCCACGGGCGATCAGGGCGTGGGCCAGGCGATTGGCCTGGCGGTCAAGCTCGCCGTAGCTCAGGGTTTGCGCGTCGAATTTCACCGCGACTGCATCCGGTTTTTCCCGGGCACGGTCGGCGACCAGTTCGTGCACCAGGCGCTCGGCTGAGAAGCCGGCAGCGGTTTGATCCCACAATTGCAGGATCTGCTGGCGTTCGGCCGGGTCCAGCAGGTTCAACTCGCCGATGCTGTGCTGTGGGTGCGCAACCATGCCCTGCAACAGGTTCTGCCAGTGGCGCGCCATGCGCTCGATGGTCGAGGCGTTGAACAGGTCGGTGGCGTAACCCAAGGTGGCCCAGATGCTGTCGGTGCCTTCATGCACATCCAGGTCCAGGTCGAAATGGGCGGTCTGGCTCTCCCATTCCAGGCCTTCGACGCGCAGTGCGGACAGCGCGTGTTCGGCGCCGCCCAGGCGCGCTTCGGTCTGGTGGTTGAACATCACTTGGAACAACGGGTTGAGGCTCAAGCTGCGCTCGGGTTGCAGCGCCTCCACCAGTTGCTCGAACGGCAGGTCCTGATGGTCCTGGGCCTCCAGCGCACGCTGGCGGACCTGCTGCAACAGTTGCGTGACCGAAGTCTGCTCATCGATATCGGCCTTGAGCACCTGGGTGTTGACGAAGAAGCCGATCAGCCGCTCGGTCTCGACCCGGTTGCGGTTGGCAATCGGCACCCCGACGCGCACGTCTTCCTGGCCGCTGTAACGGTGCATCAGCGCCTGGAACGAGGCCAGTAACAGCATGAACAGGGTCACGCCTTCGCGTTGCGCCAGGCCCTTGAGGTCGGCAACCAGCGCGGGCGGCAGCTCGACATACAGGCGCGCACCACGATGGCTTTGCTCGGCCGGGCGCTGGTGGTCGAAAGGCAACTCCAGCACCGGTTGCTCGCCGCCCAGCAAACCTTGCCAGTACGCCAGCTGCCGGGCTTTTTCGCCCGCGTCCATCCACTCGCGCTGCCAGCGGGCATAGTCGGCGTACTGGATCGGCAAGGCCGGCAGTTGCAGATCCAGGCCCTGGCTGTAGGCGCTGTACAACTGCACCAGCTCATCGACCATGATTTGCATCGACCAGCCGTCGGAGACGATATGGTGCAGCACCAGCACCAGTACATGCTCGTCCTCGCCCTGGCGCAACAACGTGGCCCTGAGCAATGGCCCGGCCTGCAGGTCGAACGGGCGGGCGATCTCGGCTTGGACCTGGGCCTTGAGCCGGGTCGGGTCGCTCTCGACCAGAACGATGTCGATCGTGGCCTGCGCCGCAATCACCTGCACGGTCTGCTCATCACCCTGATGCAAATGGGTGCGCAGGCTTTCGTGGCGCGCTACCAGCGTGTCGAAGCTGCGTTGCAGCGCGTTCAGGTCCAACCGGCCCTTGAGGCGCAACGCGCTGGGCACATGGTAGGCGGCGCTGTCGGGCTCCAGCAGCCAGAGGAACCACTGGCGCTCCTGGGCATACGACAACACCAACGGCACATCGCGGGAAGACGGCACCAATGCCGGCGCCGTCGAACCGCCCCGCTTGCCCTCGGTATGCACGGCCGCGACAAAGCCGTCGAGGCGCGGTTGTTCGAACAGCACGCGCAGCGGCAACTCGATCCCCAGGTTATGCCGCAGGCGCGACGCCACTTGCATGGCCAGCAAGGAATGGCCGCCCAGCTCAAAGAAATGATCGGTCAGGCCAATACGTTCGGCACCGAGGATATCCGCCCAGATCTCGGCAACCTGCTGCTCCAGCACACTGACCGGCGCTACCCAACTGTGCAGCGCCTGGCTCGCATCCGGGCGTGGCAAGGCATGGCGATCCAGCTTGCCATTGGGGCTCAATGGCAGTGCCTTCAGGAACATGAAGTGCGCCGGCACCATGTAGTCCGGCAGCTCATCGCGCAAGGCCGCGCGAAGCTGCTCACGCAGTGCGTCCTGCTCGGACTCGGCCGTGGAAGTGACGAGGTAGGCGATCAGTTGCTGGTCGGCAGCAATCACCAGCGCTTCGCGGACCGCATCCTGGGCCAGCAGGCGCGATTCGATTTCACCCAGTTCGATACGGAAGCCACGTACCTTGACCTGATGGTCGATACGCCCGATGTACTCGATCACGCCATCGGCGCGGTAGCGCGCCAGGTCGCCGGTGCGGTACAGGCGACCGCCGCCAGCGGGGTCAAAAGGGTCGGGAATAAAGCGTTCGGCGGTCAACGCCGCGCGGTTGAAGTACCCCCGCGCCAGCAATGGCCCGCCGATCACCAGTTCGCCGGCCACGCCCACGGGCACCGGGTTGAGGCTGGCATCCAGCAGGTAGATGGCACGGCCGTCCAGTACGCGACCAATCGGCATCATTTGCGTGACGGCTTCGCTGCCATCGACATAACCCGCACAATCGAGGGCCGTGACCGTGACGGTCGCCTCGGTGGGACCGTAGGTGTTGAGCAGACGCACATGGCCCAGCCCGGCATCGCGCCAGGAGGCCAAACCTTCCGGCGGCATGGCTTCGCCGCCCGCATGCACCTGGCGCAACCGCCCATAGTCCCGCACACCGCGCTCGGCAAAGTCCCGGGCGATCAGGTGCCAGTAGGCGGTGGTGAGGTCGACCACCGAAATCTCATGTTCGATCAGTTGGGTGTAGAAGGTGTCGCTGTCCCACAGCTCGCCGCCACGCACCACCACCGCAGCCCCGCAGCAGAGTGCCGGGTAGAGTTGCTCGACGAAACCGTCGAAGTTGAACGTACCGAATTGCAGCACGCAGTCTTCGGCGGTCAGCGCAAACACCTCGATAAACACCTCGACGTGGCGTGCCAACGACGCCTGGTCGATGCCCACGCCCTTGGGCCGCCCGGTCGAACCCGAGGTGAACATCAGGTAGGCCAGGTTGGCCGGGAACGCGCGCACCTCGGGGTTGCTCGACGGGTACTCGGCCAACCACTGCGGATCGCACTCCAGGCAGATCAACGCCAGGTCGGCACTGATCGGCAGGCGCTCCAGCAACGGCTGCTGGGTCAGCAACAGCTGCAAACCGCTGTCTTCGATCATGCATTGCAGGCGGTCGCGGGGGTATTGCGGGTCCAGCGGCACATAGGCGCCGCCGGCCTTGAGCACGGCCAGCAGGGCCACGATCATTTCCAGCGAACGGTCCACGGCCACGCCGACCAGGCTGTCGGCGCCCACGCCCTGCTCGATCAGGGCGTGGGCCAGGCGGTTGGCGCGCTGGTTGAGGTCGGCGTAACTCATGCGCCGCTGATCCATGATCAGGGCGACGGCGCCGGGCCGGCTCGCCACCTGCTGCTCGAATTTAACCAGCACGCTGCTGTGGGCGGCACGCGCCGGCTGCGGCGGGTTCCACCCATAGAGCATCTGCGCTTGCTCATCGCGGCCCAACATCGGCAGGTCGGCGACACACTGCCGGGCCGTGCCCACCACGCTCTTCAGCAGGTTTTGCCAATGCGCGGCGAAGCGCTGCAGGGTACTGGCGTCGAACAGTGCGGTCGCGTAGGTCAACGAAGCGTGCAGGCCCTCGGCAGACTCCTGGGTGTCCAGGCTCAGGTCGAAATGCGCCGTATGGCTGTCCCACTCCAGCCCCTGCACCTGCAGCCCAGGCAATTGCTGGCTGCTACGGTTGGCATGGGCGTCGGACTGGTGATTGAACATCACTTGGAACAGCGGGTTGTGGCTCAGGCTGCGCTCGGGTTGCAGGGCCTCGACCAACTGTTCGAAAGGCAGGTCCTGATGGGCCTGCGCACCCAACGCGTGCTCCTTGACCTGCTGCAACAGCTGGGCAAAGGTCATGTGCCCGTCGATCTCGGCCTTGAGCACCTGGGTATTGACGAAGAAGCCGATCAGTTGCTCGGTTTCCAGACGGTTACGGTTGGCGATAGGCACGCCGACACGGATGTCCGACTGGCCGGTGTAGCGGTACAACATCGACTGGAAGGACGCGAGCAGCAGCATGAACAGGGTCACGCCTTCGCGCTGCGCCAGGGCGCGCAAGCCTTCGACCACGACGGGCTCAACCAGCACATCCAGGCGTGCGCCTTCGTAACGTTGCATCGCCGGGCGCGGGCGGTCCAGTGGCAGCTCCAGTACCGGCTGCACATCACCCAGGCGCGCCCGCCAGTAGGCCAATTGCCGGGCTTTTTCGCCCGCCTCCATCCAGCCACGCTGCCACTGGGCGTAGTCCGCGTATTGAATCGGCAGCGGCGGCAGCATTGGCTCCAGCCCCTGGCTGTAACCGGCATACAAACTCACCAGTTCATCGACCATGACCTGCATCGACCAGGCATCCGACACGATGTGGTGCTGGACCAGTATCAGCACATGCTCGTGCTCGCTCAGTTGCAGCAGCTTGATGCGCAGTAACGGGCCGGCCTGCAGATCGAATGGCCGGGCGATTTCGCGCTCCACCCACCCCTGCAATTCGCCGGAGGTGGCTGCGCCCACGACCTGGTGTTCAATCACCGGCGCAGCCTGTTCGAGCACGCGCTGAACGGTCTGGCTCACGTCGGAAAAAAACACCGTGCGCAAGGTTTCATGGCGCTGCACCAGGGTGTCGAACGCACGTTGCAGGGCCACACGGTCAAGCGCACCCAACAGGCGTAGCGCGGCAGGAATGTGATAGGCCGCGCTGTCGGGTTCCAACTGCCAGAGGAACCACTGGCGCTCCTGGGCATACGACAGGGCCAACGGCTGTTCGCGATCCGCACGGGTGATCTGCGCGACCTCGGCGCGTGCATCCCCCAGTGCCGCCACGAAGGCGCCCAGCACCGGTTGTTCAAACAGGCTTTTGAGCGCCACCTCGATACCCAGTGCCTGGCGCACACGCGACACCATGCGGGTCGCCAGCAGCGAATGACCGCCGAGTTCGAAGAAATGGTCTTCCAGGCCCACCTGCGGCACGCCCAGCACCTCGGCCCAGATCGCGGCCACATGCCGGGCTTTCTCACCGACCGGCGCCACATAGCGTTTTTGCAGCAGGCTGGCGTCTGGCTTGGGCAGCGCCTTGCGATCCAGCTTACCGTTCGGTGTCAGCGGCAGGCGTGCCAGGAACAGCATGTGCGCCGGCACCATATAATCCGGCAGCACCTCGCGCAGCGCGGCCTTGAACGTTTCGCGCAAGGCGCCCTGATCGGCTTCCGGCGTCGAGTTGTCGGTCACCAGATAGGCCAGCAACTGGTCGTGCTCGGCCACCACCACGGCTTCGCGGATCGCATGCTGCTCACGCAGGCACGCCTCAATCTCTCCCAGTTCTATACGGAACCCACGCACCTTGACCTGATGGTCGACGCGGCCGATGTACTCGACCACGCCATCCGCGCGATAGCGCGCCAGGTCGCCGGTGCGGTACAGGCGTTCGCCGTTAGTAGCGAACGGGTTAGGCACGAAACGTTCGGCAGTCATCGCTGCGCGGCCGTGGTAACCACGGGCCAGGCCGACACCGCCGATCAGCAGCTCACCGCTGGTGCCTACCGGGCTCGGGGTGAGCTCGGCATTGAGGATAAACAACGAGGTATTGGCGATTGGCCGACCGACAAACGGCAACGGTTCAACCAGTAGATGGGCCGCCGACCAAATAGTGGTTTCGGTCGGGCCATACAGGTTCCACACCGTGCCCTGCTGGGCCAGCATGCGCTGCGCCAGGTCGGCCGGCAGCGCCTCGCCACCGCACAGGCACTTGACCCCGCGCAGCAAGGCGCGGCGTTCGCTGTCCAGGAGCATGCGCCAGCTCGAGGGCGTGGCTTGCACCACACTGATCGCTTCGCGCTGCACCAGATCCAGAATCGCCTCGGGGTCCAGGGACACGTGCTTGTCGGCCAGTACCACCGTCGCACCTGTCGCCAGCGGTACGTAGAGTTCCAGGGCAAAGATATCGAACGAGAACGTCGTCAACGACAACAGCCGCGCGTCAGCGCCAATGGACAGGGTGCTGGCCATGCCATGGGTGAAGCTGCTCAGTGCGCCATGACGCACCATTACGCCCTTGGGCTTGCCGGTGGAGCCGGAGGTGTAGATCACATAGGCGAGGTGTTCGCCCGTCAGTTCGATGTCGGGGTTGGCGCTGCTGTAGCGCGCATCTTCCTGTGGGTCCATGAGCAGCAATTGCTGGTCAGCCGCCAGTGGCAGGCGTTCGTGCAGGTCGCCGGCAGTCAGTAATACGCGTGCGCGGCTGTCTTCGAGCATGAACGCCAGCCGATCCGCCGGGAACTGCGGATCGAGCGGCACATAGGCACCACCGGCCTTCAGGGTTGCCAGCAAGGCCAGCACCATGTCCACCGAACGGTCCAGGGCAATGGACACCAGCACGTCCGGGCCAACACCGGCGGCACGCAGGCGATGGGCCAGGCGATTGGCACGGCGGTTCAGTTCTGCGTAGCTCAGCGCCTGGCCATTGCAGACCAGCGCGATCGCGTCCGGACGGGCCTGGGCCTGGGTTTCCAGCAAATGGTGTACACCCACATCCTGCGGGAACGCCTGGTGCGTGTCATTCCAGGTATGCACCAGTTGCTGCCACTGCGTATCGTCCAGCAACGGCAACTCGCCGACCCGGCCGTTACAATCCTGGACCACCAGGTGCAACAAACGGTGCCAGTGGCCGAGGAAACGTTCCAGGCCCGGCGCATCAAACACGTCGGTGGCATAGGTCAGGGACGCCTGGATACCATCAGCCGATTCCTGGGTGTCGAGGTTGAGGTCAAACTGCGACGTCTTGCTTTCCCACTCCAGCCCTTGTACTTGCAGGCCCGTGACGCTGCCGCCGCCGCGTTGGGTGTCGGTCTGGTGGTTGAACATCACTTGGAACAACGGGTTGTAGCTCAGGCTGCGCTCGGGCTGCAGCGCTTCCACCAGTTGCTCGAACGGCAAGTCTTGATGGGCCTGGGCCTCGACCGCACGTTGGCGGGTTTGCTGCAGCAATTCACGGAAGGTCATCTGGCCGTCGATATCGGCCTTGAGGATTTGCGTGTTGACGAAAAAGCCGATCAGGCGCTCGGTCTCCACCCGATTACGGTTGGCCACCGGCACGCCGATGCGGATGTCACCCTGGCCACTGTAGCGGTGCAACACGGCCTGGAACGACGCCAGCAACAGCATGAAGACGGTCACACCTTCGCGCTGTGCCAAGGTCTTGAGGGCCGCCACCAGCGAGGTTTCCAGGGTCAGGTCCAGCCTGGCCCCGCGGTAGCTCTGTACCGCTGGCCGCGGGCGGTCCATGGGCATTTCGAGTACCGGCTGCTCGCCGCCGAGCATGCCTTTCCAGTAACCCAACTGGCGCTCACGCTCGCCCGCCTCCATCCAGCTGCGTTGCCACAGCGCGTAGTCGGCGTACTGGATCGGCAAGGCCGGCAGTTGCAGGTCCTGGCCCTGCACATAGGCGGCGTACAGCTGCACCAGCTCGTCGACCATCACCTGCATCGACCAGCCATCGGAAACGATGTGATGCTGCACCAGCACCAACACATGCTCCTGGGGCGCCAGGCGCAGCAGCTTGACCCGCAACAGTGGACCTTGCTGCAAATCGAACGGCTGGGCGATCTCGGCTTCCACCAACGCCTTGAGTTCGGATTCCTCGGCGTCGACCAGGTCGATCTCCACCCGGACCTGATCGGCAATCACCTGCAGGGCGCTGTCGCCGTCCTCCTGCAAATGCGTGCGCAGGCTTTCATGGCGCATCACCAGTGTGTCAAAGCTGCGCTGCAACGCGGTCACGTCCAGCTGGCCAGTCAGGCGCAGGGCCCTTGGCACGTGATAGGCAGTGCTCTGCGGCTCCAACTGCCACAGGAACCACTGCCGTTCCTGGGCATAAGAGAGTCGAAGGGGCTCACCTTCCTGGCGCTTGAAAACCGGGGCAATCTCAAACAGGTTGATGCCTTGCTGCTTGAGCATTACCGCCAACGCTTTCTTTTGTTGCGCTGAAAGTGACCCTACCGACTCGATTAATGCTTGCACGCCACGCCCCTCAGGAAATCAATTTATCCAAATCTTCTGCTGATAGACGTTTGAGAGCCTCCAAGGATTTAGCCAATGCGTCCTGCACCGGCGAATTATTTGTCTGCTGGCCAGCCACATAGGCGCTGAAGTCGGCCAGGGTCGGGGTGGTGAAGATCGATTTGACGTCGAATTCGGCGTGCAGCTGCTCACGCAGGCGCACCACCACCTGGGTCGCCAGCAGCGAGTGCCCGCCCAGTTCGAAGAAGTTGTCGTTCAAACCCACGCGCGGTACCTCCAGGACCTCGGCCCAGATCGCGGCGATCTGCTGTTCCAGCTCGCTCTGCGGCGCGACATACTCCCGCGCTTGCAAACTGGCGTCCGCCTTGGGCAAGGCCTTGCGATCCAGTTTGCCGTTGGGGCTCAGGGGCATCTGCTCCAGCAGCACCCATTGGGCGGGCACCATGTAGTCCGGCAACTGCTGGGCGAGATGGGCGCTGAGCACATCGCGCCAATCGTCCCCGGCGTTTTGCAACACCAGGTAGCCCACCAGGTATTTGCCGTCGACCGCCAGCACGGCGGTCTCACGGACCCATTCGTGCTCCAGCAGGCGCGCCTCGATTTCCCCCAGTTCGATGCGCAGGCCGCGTAGCTTGACTTGATGATCGATGCGCCCGGCGTATTCGATCACGCCGTCTGCGCGGTAGCGTGCGAGGTCGCCGGTACGGTACAGGCGCTCGCCCTGGATGAACGGGTGGGCGACAAAACGTTCGGCGGTGAGTGCCGGGCGGCGGTGGTAACCACGGGCCAGGCCCACGCCACCCAGGTACAGCTCGCCGAGGACGCCGACCGGTACGGGTTCGAAGTGGCTGTCGAGGATGTAGCAACCGAGGTTGGCGATCGGGCGGCCAATCGGTACCGCGTCGCGGCCTTCGTCCACGCAGGTCCAGTGGGTTACGTCGATGGCGGCTTCGGTCGGGCCGTACAGGTTGTAGAGCCCGGCCTGCGGCAGCTTGGCGAAGACCTGCTGCTGGGCGTCCACCGGCAAGGCCTCGCCGCTGCACACGATGCGGTGCAGGCTTTGGCAAGTCGACACAGCCGGATCCTGCAGGAACGCCTGCAACATCGATGGCACGAAGTGCAGCGTAGTGACCCGCTGTTGATTGATCAGGTTGATCAGCCTGGCCGGATCACGATGATCACCGGGTGCTGCAACCACCAGGCGCGCACCAGTCATCAACGGCCAGAAGAACTCCCACACCGACACGTCGAAGCTGAACGGGGTCTTTTGCAGCACCGTGTCGCTGGCGTCCAGGCCATAGGCTTCCTGCATCCATTGCAGGCGGTTCAGCAATGCCGAATGACGGTTGCCGGCGCCTTTGGGTTGGCCGGTGGAGCCCGAGGTGTAGATCACGTAGGCAAGGTTCTCGCCGTCCAGGGCGATCCCTGGGTTGGCGTCGCTGTAGCCCTCGAAGGCAGATTCGCCCAGCACCAGGGTTTCCAGGCCTTGGGGAATCGGCAACTGCTCACGCAAATGCGCCTGGGTCAGCAGCAGTTTCACCCCACTGTCGTCCAGCATGTAGGCCAGGCGTTCGCGCGGGTATTCCGGGTCCAGCGGCACATAGGCACCACCGGCCTTGAGCACCGCCAACAGGCCGACGACCATTTCGATGGAACGCTCCACCGCCAGGCCCACCAGTACGTCCGGCCCCACGCCGGCTTCGAGCAGGCGATGCGCCAGGCGGTTGGCGCGGCGGTTGAGTTCGGCGTAGCTCAAGCGCTGCTCGGCAAACACCAGGGCCGCAGCGTCCGGCGTGCGCCCCACCTGCTGTTCAATCAGTTGATGCACGCAGTGCTGCAATGGGTAGTCCCGCGCCGTGGCGTTCCATTCCTGCACCACCTGCTGACGTTCAGCCACATCGAGCATAGCCAGGTCACCCAGACGTTGCTGGCCGCCCTCGAGCATGGCTTGCAGCAGATTGAGCAGATGGCGGCCGTAGGTTTGCACCGTGCCCAGGTCAAAATGCGCACGCGCGAAACTGAACTGCACCGATAGCGTGTCACCCACGTCCACCAGCACCGTCAGCGGGAAGCTGGTTTGCTCGCGGGAATCCGGCAGGCCAAAACGGATACCGCTGCCGCCACTCTGCTCCAGGGCCTTGGACACCGGGTAGTTTTCGAACACCAGAATGTTATCGAACAAGGCTTCACCGCCCTGCCCGGCCCAGCGCTGGATATCGTACAGCCCGGTATGTTCATGCTCGCGCAAAGCCAGGTTCTGCGCCTGCACCGCTTGCAACCAGTCGGCCACGGTTTGCTGGCCATCCACTGCGCAGATCACCGGCAAGGTGTTGATGAACAGGCCGATCTGCTGCTCCACCCCCACGAGGTCTGCCGGGCGCCCGGCCACGGTGGCGCCGAACGACACCACCGCCTGCCCGCTATGGCGCTGCAACAGGACCAGCCATGCCGCCTGGATCAGGGTATTGAGCGTGACCTTATTGCTGCGCGCAAAGGCCTCGAGGCGCCCCGTCAGCGGGCGCTCCAGACTCAGTTGGTGTTCGCCATGCCCATTCGCCGCGATTGGCTGGCTGCTGCCCAGGCGGGTCGGCGCTTGCAATGCACTCAACTGCTCGCGCCAGAAGGTTTCGGTCGCACCGGCATCCCGCTGCTGCAACCAGCCGATGTAATCGCGATAGCGACCCGCCGCTTCAGGCACCGCCACACCGGCGTAACGTTGCAGCACTTCACCGAACAGTCGCGAATTGCTCCAACCGTCCATCAGGATGTGATGGTTGGTGTAGATCAGCTCATGGCGTTGCTCGTCGGTGCGCACCAGCACCAGACGGACAAGGGGTGCCTTGGCCAGGTCAAAGCCCTGGCGACGCTGGGCTTGCTGCAGGTTTTGCAACGCCAGCTCACGCTCCGGCATGGCGCGCCAGTCGAGGTGTTCGATCGGCAACCGGGCCTCGCGATACACCACCTGGCACGGCCATTCCAGCTGGCCTTCCCAGTAGAACCCACTGCGCAACACATCATGGGCCTGCACCGTGACATCCCAGGCCTGCTGGAACCGCGCTACATCCAGGCCCTCGACCGTCACGCGGATTTGGTTGATGTAGTCGCCGGCGGCCTGTTCGTACAGGGTATGGAACAGCATGCCCTGCTGCATGGGCGACAAGGTGTAGATGTCTTCAATCCCATCAGCGGCCAGCGGCAAGGATTCAAGCTGCTGCTGGTTCAGGCGGGACAACGGGAAGTCCGAGGCCGTCACGCCGTGGTTGCCGGGGGTACAGCAATGTTCCACCAATGCCGTCAGTTCACGGCTGAAGGCCTGGCTCAAGGCGTCGATCTGCGACACCTCGAACATCAGCGGGCTGAAGGTCCAACCCAGGTGCAGCTCACCGCCAAACACCTGACCGTTGAGTGTCAACCAGTTGCCCAGCGGCGCCTCCGGGCTCTGCTCGGCACCGGCACTTTCTGCGGCCAGCGCGAACAAGCCGTCCGGCTGGTCAAAGCTGCCGTCGATCTGGCCCAGGTAATTGAAGGTGATACGCGGCACCGGCAATGCGCTGAACGCCTGGCGCGTGGCCTCGTCGCCGAGGTAGCGCAGCGCGCCGAAGCCCAGGCCCTTGTCCGGCACGGCGCGCAGTTGCTCCTTGATCTGCTTGATAGAAGCGCCAAGGGATTCGGCCGGGGTCAGGCGCACCGGGAACAGGCTGGTGAACCAACCCAGGGTGCGGGTCAGGTCGATATCGTCGAACAGGTCTTCGCGGCCGTGGCCTTCCAGCTGGATCAAGCTTGACGCCTGCCCCGTCCACTGGCAGATGACGCGCGCCAGGGCGGTCAGCAGCAGATCGTTGATCTGGGTGCGATAGGCCGCAGGCGCCTGTTGCAGTAATTGCCGGGTGTGCTCGGCGTCCAACTGGCTGACCACGGTCTGCGCCAGGCGGACAGGACGCGCGCCTTGCGGATCACGGCATGGCAGATCGGCCGGCACGCCCTGGAGTTGTTGCAGCCAGAAGTGTTTCTGCGGCTGTACCGCTTCGCTGCGGGCATGGGCCTGCAAACGCTCGGCCCAGGCCTTGAACGACGAGGTCTTGGCCGGTAACGGCTGTTGGCGGTACAGGCGTTGCAGGTCCTCAAGGAACACCCGCCAGGACACGCCATCCACCACCAGGTGGTGCATCACCAGCAACAGGCGCTGGGAACCGTCGGCCAGTTCGGCAAGGACCGCACGCAGCAAGGGCCCCTGATGCAGGTCGAGGCTGCGCTGGGCTTTTTCGCACAGCGCGGTCAGTTCATCGGCATCCTTCACCGTGGCTTGCCACAGCACCTCAGGGGTGGCGGCTGCATGCTCGGCCTTCCACCCTTCGGCGTGCTGGCTGAAGCTCAAGCGCAGCGCATCGTGGTGTTGGACGATGGCGTGTAAAGCCGCTTGCAGTCGACCTGCCCGGACCGGCTCGCGTGGCACCAGCAGCAAGGACTGGTTCCAGTGGTGGCGGTCCGGCAGGTCCATCTCGAAGAACAACTGCTGGAACGGCAGCAACGGCGTCTGGCCCTGCACCGGGCCTTGGTCGATCACCTGCGCTGTCTGCAACTGCGCCACCCGGGCGAGGCTGCGCACGGTCTGATGCTGGAACAGCGCCTTGGCGGTGAAATGAATACCGGCGGCACGGGCGCGGCTGACCACTTGAATGGAGATGATCGAGTCACCGCCGCGCTCGAAGAAGTTGTCATTCAAACCCACCTGTTCGACGCCCAGCACCTCGGCCCAGATCGCCGCGATCTGCTGCTCCAGCACACTGTGCGGAGCTTCGTAGGGGTGGGTGGCTTCGGGTTTGGGCAGCGCCTTGCGGTCGAGTTTGCCGTTGGGGCTCAGGGGCATCTGTTCCAGCAGCATCCACTGTGCCGGGACCATGTAGTCGGGCAGGTGTTGAGCCAGGTGGGCGCTGAGCACATCGCGCCAATCGTCCCCGGCGTTTTGCAGCACCAGGTAACCCACCAGGTATTTGCCGTCGACCGCCAGCACGGCGGTCTCACGGACCCACTCGTGCTCCAACAGGCGTGCTTCGATTTCCCCCAGTTCGATGCGCAGGCCGCGCAGCTTGACCTGATGGTCGATACGCCCGGCATACTCGATCACGCCGTCTGCGCGGTAGCGTGCGAGGTCGCCGGTACGGTACAGGCGCTCGCCCTGGATGAACGGGTGGGCGACAAAACGTTCGGCGGTGAGTGCCGGACGGCGGTGGTAACCACGGGCCAGGCCCACGCCACCCAGGTACAGCTCGCCGAGGACGCCGACCGGCACCGGTTCGAAGTGGCTGTCGAGGATGTAGCAACCCAGGTTGGCAATCGGGCGGCCAATCGGTACCGAGTCGCGGCCCTCATCCACGCAGGTCCAGTGGGTTACGTCGATGGCGGCTTCGGTCGGGCCGTACAGGTTGTAGAGCCCGGCCTGCGGCAGCTTGGCGAAGACCTGCTGCTGGGCGTCCACCGGCAAGGCCTCGCCGCTGCACACGATGCGGTGCAGGCTTTGGCAGGTCGACACCGCCGGATCCTGCAGGAACGCCTGCAACATCGATGGCACGAAGTGCAGCGTAGTGACCCGCTGTTGATTGATCAGGTTGATCAGCCTGGCCGGATCACGATGATCACCGGGTGCTGCAACCACCAGGCGCGCACCAGTCATCAACGGCCAGAAGAACTCCCACACCGACACGTCGAAGCTGAACGGGGTCTTTTGCAGCACTGTGTCGCTGGCGTCCAGGCCATAGGCTTCCTGCATCCATTGCAGGCGGTTCAGCAATGCCGAATGACGGTTGCCGGCGCCTTTGGGTTGACCGGTGGAGCCCGAGGTGTAGATCACGTAGGCAAGGTTCTCGCCGTCCAGGGCGATCCCTGGGTTGGCGTCGCTGTAGCCCTCGAAGGCAGACTCGCCCAACACCAGGGTTTCCAGGCCCTGGGGAATCGGCAACTGCTCACGCAAATGCGCCTGGGTCAGCAGCAGTTTCACCCCACTGTCGTCCAGCATGTAGGCCAGGCGTTCGCGCGGGTATTCCGGGTCCAGCGGCACATAGGCACCACCGGCCTTGAGCACCGCGAGCAGGCCGACGACCATTTCGATGGAACGCTCCACCGCCAGGCCCACCAGTACGTCCGGCCCCACGCCGGCTTCGATCAGGCGATGCGCCAGGCGGTTGGCGCGGCGGTTGAGTTCGGCGTAGCTCAAGGACAGGTCGTTGAAGCGCAGCGCCGGCGCATCCGGCTGTGCCAGCGCCTGGGCCTCGATCAACTGATGCACCCACTGCCCTTGCGGGTAGTCGCGCGCGGTGGCGTTCCATTGCGAGAGGATTTGCTCGCACTCCTCGGCATTGAGTGTCGCCATATCCTGCAAGGGCAAGGCAGGGTTCGCCACGCCCGCACGCAACAGGCTCAGCCAATGTTCGGCCATGCGCGCGACGGTGGCGGCGCCGAACAGGTCGGTGGCGTAGGTCAGGGACGCCCAGATCGCATCGCCGCTTTCCTGGGTGTCCAGGCTCAGGTCGAACTGGGCACTCTGGCTGTCCCATTCCAGGTTGGCCACGCGCAGGCCCGGCAGTTGCTGCGCGGCGACGGGGGAATTGGCCTGGTGGTTGAACATCACCTGGAACAGCGGGTTATGGCTCAGGCTGCGCTCCGGCTGCAGCGCTTCCACCAATTGCTCGAAGGGCAAGTCCTGATGGGCCTGGGCTTCCAGCGCGCGGCGCTTGGTCTGCTGCAGTAACTGGGCGAAGCTCATCTGGCCATCGAGGTCAGCCTTGAGCACTTGTGTATTGACGAAGAAGCCGATCAGCGATTCGGTCTCGACGCGGTTGCGGTTGGCAATCGGCACGCCCACGCGAATATCCTGCTGGCCGCTGTAGCGGTACAGAAATGCCTGGAAGGAGGCCAGCAGCAACATGAACATCGTCACGCCTTCGCGCTGGGCCAGGGCTTTCAACCCTGCAACCAGTGCCGGTTCCAGCGCGATGTCCAGACGCGCGCCACGGTAGCTCTGTTGCGCCGGGCGCGGCTGGTCGAATGGCAGCTCCAGCACCGGCTGCGTGCCGCTGAGCAGTTCACGCCAGTAGTCCAGTTGGCGGGCCTTCTCCCCCGCTTCCATCCAGCGGCGTTGCCACAGTGCGTAGTCGGCGTACTGGATCGGCAAAGGTGCCAGCACGCAGTCCTGGCCCTGGCTGTAGGCGGCGTAGAGCTGCATCAGCTCCTGCACCATCACGCCCATCGACCAACCATCGGAGACGATATGGTGCTGCACCAGCACCAGCACGTGCTCTTCTTCACCGAGGGTAAGCAGGCTGACGCGCAGTAGCGGGCCTTGCTGCAAGTCGAACGGGCGGGCGATTTCGGCTTCGACGCGGGCCTTGAGCTGCGCCTCGTCGACCGAGCTTTCAGCGATCTCGATCACGCCGTGGGCCAGCACTTCCTGGGAGCGCTGTTCATCATCCAGGTGCAGGCGCGTGCGCAGGCTTTCATGGCGCACCGCGAGGGTGTCGAAACTCTTTTGCAGCGCAACCTTGTCCAGGCGCCCGCTCAGGCGCAGGGCGCCCGGCACGTGATAGGCGGCGCTGTCCGGGTCCAGTTGCCAGAGAAACCACTGCCGTTCCTGGGCGTAGGACAACGGCAGCATCTGGCCGTCCTCACGGATCGAGGCAATCGGCAGTTGGGCGAAGCTCATGCCCCGGCTTTGCAGGCGCTGGTAAAACTGCTGGCGTTGTTCCAGAGGCAGGCGAAGAAAGCGCGAAACCAGATCGATATTAGGGTTGGAAAGCATGGGTCAAATCGCCTCTAGTTCGCTCAAAAAGTCACGAAGGTCATCAAAATCTTCCGCAGTGCCTGCACGGAAGGTGGCAGCGGCCTGCACATAGGCGCGCAGCGTTTCGGTCTGGAACACTTCCACCAACGGCACTTCCAGGCCCAGCTCGGCCTGGACCCGCGAGGTGATCTGGATCGCCAGCAACGAGTGGCCGCCGACTTCGAAGAAGTTGTCGTTCAGGCCCACCTGCGGCAGGCGCAATACCTCGGCCCAGATCGCGGCAATCTGCTGTTCAAGCTCGGTTTCGGGGGCCACATAGGCCTGTTGCAGCAGGCTCGCATCCGGCTCGGGCAAGCCCTTGCGGTCGAGCTTGCCGTTGGGGGTCAGCGGCATTTGCGCCAGGAACATGAAGTACGTCGGCACCATGTAATCCGGCAGGCTGGTTTTCAGGGCACGGCGCAGGTGGTCGCGGAACTCGGCTTCGTTGACCAGGCTGGCGTCGGCCGGCACCACGTAGGCCACCAGCTGTTTGCCGGTCGGGCCTTCCTGGGCCACCACCACGGTTTCGCCGACGTTGTCCTGCTCGCGCAGGCGCGCTTCGATCTCGCCCAGCTCGATACGGAAGCCACGGATTTTCACCTGGTGGTCGACGCGACCGAGGTAATCCACCACGCCATCCGGGCGCCCACGGGTCAGGTCGCCGCTGCGATACACACGACTGCCGGGTTTGCCGAACGGGTCCGGCACGAAGCGCTCGGCGGTCAGCGCCGGACGTTCCAGGTAACCGCGGGCCACGCCCTCGCCACCCAGGTACAGCTCACCGGCGACGCCGATGGGTTGCAGGTTGAGTTGCGCGTCCAGCACGTAGCCGCTGCGGTTGCCCAGCAACGTGCCGATTGGCGCGTAGACGGCGCCGCAAGGATCGCCTCGACGGGCTTTCCACAGCAGCGGCGTGACCACGGTTTCCGTCGGGCCGTAACCGTTGAACAGGTAGGTCGGCTTGAGCGCGCGCCAGGCCAGGTCGTAGCTGGCCTGTGCCACTGCGTCACCGCCGAAGCAGTAGACCCGCACCTTCGGCGGGTTGCCGTCACGCTCGGCATGTTCGGCCAACTGCTGCAGGTACACCGGAGGGAACACCGCCATGGTCACGTTGTGACGGTGCATCTGTTCGTAGGTGTACTCGGGCAGCCATAGGCTGTCGTCACGGATCAGCACACTGGCGCCATTGATCAGCGGGTGCATCCAGCCTTCGTGGGAGCCGTCGAAGGCGAAGGACATGAAGTGCAGTTCGCAATCGGCCGGGGACGTTTCATAACGCTCGCCAGTGGCAATGATATGCGCCACCAACGGCCCATGAGAGACCGCCACGCCTTTGGGCATGCCGGTCGAGCCGGAGGTGTAGATCACGTAGGCCAGGTTGTCGCCGTCCAGTTTCACCTGCGGTGCCGTGTCGCTGAAGCCTGCCCATTGCTCGGTGCGATCAATCGCCAGGCTGTCCAGGCCTTCGGGAATCGGCAGTTGCTGCAAGGCACTGGTGTGGGTCAGCAGCAACTTCGCACGGCTGTCCTGCATCATGTACAGCAGGCGATCACGCGGGTACTCGATATCCAGCGGCACGTAGACGCCGCCGGCCTTCATCACCGCCAGGAACGCCACCATGCTCTCGGCGCTGCGCGGCATGGCAATCGCCACCCGCACTTCGGGACCGACGCCACGGGCGATCAGGGCGTGGGCCAGGCGGTTGGCCTGGCGGTCAAGCTCGCCGTAGCTCAGGGTTTGCGCGTCGAATTTCACCGCGACTGCATCCGGTTTTTCCCGGGCGCGGTCGGCGACCAGTTCGTGCACCAGGCGCTTGGCCGAAAAGCCGGCGTCGGTCTGGTCCCACAGTTGAAGAATGTGTTGTTGCTCATCCTGGCCGAGCAGGTTGAGTTGGCTGATGGCTTGCTGTTGGTCGGCAACCATCGCCTGCAACAGGTTTTGCCAGTGGCCGGCCATGCGCTCAATAGTGGCTGGGGCAAACAGATCGGTGGCGTAGCTCAGGGAGGCTCGCAGGGTCGCCTGGCTTTCCTCCACATCCAGTGCCAGGTCGAACTGGGCCACGCCTTCATCCCAGCTCAGCACCTCAACGTCCAGTTCGGTGAGGCGCTGCAGGTGATTGGCTGCCGAGGTCACGCGATGGTTGAACATCACTTGGAACAGTGGGCTCAGGCTCATGCTGCGCTCGGGTTGCAGCGCTTCGACCAGCTGTTCGAACGGCAGGTCCTGGTGGGCCTGGGCTTCGAGGGAACGTTGGCGTACCTGGTGCAGCAGTTGCACAACGCTCATCTGCCCGTGGATATCGGCCTTGAGCACCTGGGTATTGACGAAGAAGCCGATCAGCCCCTCGGTTTCCAGGCGATTGCGGTTGGCAATCGGCACCCCGACACGCACGTCTTCCTGGCCGCTGTAGCGGTGCAGCAACGCCTGGTAGGACGCCAGCAGCACCATCGGCAACGTCACTCCGGCGCCCTGCGCCAGGCGACGCAAACCGGCCAGCAGCTGCGGTTGCAACTCGATGCCCAGGCGTGCGCCACGATGGCTTTGCACGGCCGGGCGCAGGTAGTCGAAAGGCAATTCCAGCACCGGCTGCGCGCCACCCAACTGTTCACGCCAGTAGGCCAGTTGACGGGCCTTCTCTCCCGCCTCCATCCATTGGCGCTGCCACACGGCATAGTCGGCGTACTGGATCGGCAAGGCCGGCAGGGTTGGCGTCTGCCCGTGGCTGAAGGCGGCGTACAGTTGCACCAGCTCCTCGACAATCAGTTGCATCGACCAGCCATCGGAGACGATGTGGTGCTGCACCAGCACCAGCACATGTTCGTCCTCGGCCAGGCGCAGCAACCGGGCCCGCAGCAACGGCCCGCGCAGCAGGTCGAATGGCTGCGCAACGACGTCAGCCACCCGTGCCTTGAGGCCGGCTTCATCGGTGTCGGCCAGATCGATTTCAATCAGGCCCGAGTCTTCAATCACTTGGACCGTGCCGGCGGCGTCCTGGCGCAAATGGGTGCGCAGGCTTTCATGGCGTGCCAGCAAGGTGTCGAAGCTGCGTTGCAGCGCCGCCAGGTCCAGCGGGCCTGTCAAACGCAAGGCGCTGGGGATGTGGTAGGCGGCGCTTTCGGGGTCGAGTTGCCAGAGGAACCATTGGCGTTCCTGGGCATACGACAGCGGCAACGGCTGGCTGCGATCGGCCTTGAGCAGCGCCGGCGCGACCACGCCCTTCTCACCCAGGGCCACCACGAAGTCACCCAGCAACGGGTGTTCGAACAGGGTCTTGAGCGCCACTTCCAGCGCCAGAGCCTGGCGTACCCGCGATACCACCCGCGTGGCCAGCAGCGAATGCCCGCCCAGCTCGAAGAAGTGGTCGTCGAGGCCGACCTGGGGTACGCCCAGCACCTCGGACCAGATCGCCGCGACCTGTTGTTCGCGCGGGGTGACGGCGGCCACATGGCTTTTCAGCAACAGGCGGGTATCGACCTTGGGCAAGGCCTTGCGGTCGAGCTTGCCGTTGGGGGTCAAGGGCAGGCTGTCGAGGAACATCACGTGCGCCGGCACCATGTAGTCCGGCAGGCGCTCACGCAAGGCCGCTGTGTAGGCGTGCGCCGGCTGTGCCGCAGACGTCACCAGGTAGGCGATCAAGCGGTCGTTGTCGGCGAGCACCACGGCTTCGCGAACGCCTTCATGCTCGCGCAGGCAGGCTTCGATTTCGCCCAGTTCGATACGGAAACCGCGCACCTTGACCTGATGGTCGACCCGGCCGATGTACTCCACCACGCCGTCGGCACGGTAGCGTGCCAGGTCACCGCTGCGGTACAGGCGCTCGCCCGGCGCGCCATACGGGTTGGGCACGAAACGTTCGGCGGTGAGGGCTGGCCGCGCGTGGTAGCCGCGCGCCAGGCCGACGCCGCCGATCAGCAGTTCACCGGCCGCGCCCACCGGGCATGGGCTGAGCCCGGCATTGAGGATGAACAACGCGGTGTTGGCGATCGGTCGCCCGACCAGAGGTTGCGCCTCCAGCAGGCGATGGGCCGCCGACCAAATGGTGGTTTCGGTGGGACCGTAGAGGTTCCACACCGGGCCTTGCAGGTCGAGCATGCGCTGGGCCAGGTCGGCCGGCAGCGCTTCGCCGCCGCACAGGCACTTGATGCCGCGCAGCACGTCGGCACGCGGGCTTTCCAGCAGCATGCGCCAAGTGGACGGCGTGGCTTGCAGCACGTTGGCGGATTGGGCGGTGACCAGGTCGATTATCGCCTCCGGGTCGAGCGCCAGTTCCTGGCCACTCAGCAGCACCGTGGCGCCGACTGTCAGCGGCACGTACAGCTCCAGGGCAAAGATGTCGAACGAGAACGTCGTCAGCGACAGCACCCGCGCCTGCGCGCCGATGTCCAGGGTGCCGGCCATGCCGCAGGTAAAGCTGCACAGCGCCTGGTGCGGCACCATCACGCCCTTGGGCTTGCCGGTGGAGCCAGAGGTGTAGATCACATAGGCCAGGTGGTGTGGCGTGACGCTGACCTGCGGGTTGTGTTCGTCACCGCCGGCGTCCTCGACCAACAGCACCTGCAGGCCTTGCGGTTGCACCAGGCGCCCGATCAGCGGCGACTGAGTCAGCAGCACCTGGGCGCGGCTGTCTTCGAGCATGAACGCCAGGCGATCGGCCGGGAATTGCGGGTCCAGCGGCACGTAGGCGCCACCGGCCTTGAGGGTCGCAAGCAGGCCGACCACCATGGGCAGGGAACGCTCCACATGCACCGCCACCCGCACGTCCGGGCCGACGCCCGCCGCGATCAGGCGATGGGCCAGGCGGTTGGCGCGGCGGTTGAGTTCGCTGTAGCTCACGGCCTCGCCGTTGAATTGCAGCGCGATGGCGTGCGGCTGCGCCAGGGCTTGCGCTTCGAACAACTGGTGGACACAGCGCTCGCGTGGGTAGTCGACGGTCGTGTGGTTCCAGTCTTCGACCATCTGCTGCCATTGCGATGGGTTGAGCATCGCCAGCTCGTCCAGAGCCTGGGAGGCATCGTTGACCACTGCGCGCAGCAGGTTCTGCCAGTGCACAGCCAGGCGCTCCAGGGTGGCGGCGTCGAACAGGTCGGTGGCGTAGGTCAGGGATGCCCAAAGGCCGTCGACGGACTCCTCGGTTTCCAGGTTGAGGTCGAACTGGGTCGTGTGACCGGTCCAATCCACCGGCTGCAGATCCAGGCCAGGCAGTTGCACCGGGCCGGCGCGCAGGTTGTCCTGGTGATTGAACATCACCTGGAACAACGGATTATGGCTGAGGCTGCGTTCCGGTTGCAGCGCCTCTACCAGTTGTTCGAACGGCAAGTCCTGATGGGCCTGGGCCTCCAGGGCACGTTGCTTGACCTGGGCCAGCAACTGCTCGAAGGCCATCTGCCCGTGCAGGTCGGCCTTGAGCACCTGGGTGTTGACGAAGAAGCCAACCAGACGCTCGGTTTCCAGGCGATTGCGGTTGGCGATCGGTACCCCGACACGAATCTCGGCCTGGCCGCTGTAGCGGTGCAGTAAGGTCTGGAACGACGCCAGCAGGAGCATGAACAGGGTTACGTCCTGGCGCTGGGCGAGTGCCTTGAGTTCGGCCACCAGGGCGTTGTCCAGGTGTACCCGCCGACGCGCACCGCGATGGCTTTGCACCGCCGGGCGCGGGTGGTCCAGGGGCAGTTCCAGCACCGCGTGTTCGGTACCCAGGCGTGCACGCCAGTAATCAAGTTGGCGTTGTTTCTCCCCGGCCGCCATCCAATCGCGCTGCCACACGGCATAGTCGGCGTACTGGATCGGTAAGGCCGGCAACAGCGCCTGGCCTTGATACAGCGCCAGCAGTTCGTCGACCATCACTTGCATCGACCAGCCGTCGGAGATGATGTGGTGCTGGGTGATCACCAACACATGGTGCGCGGCCGTGATCTCCAGCAGCATGACGCGCATCAGCGGGCCGTTGAGCAGGTCGAACGGACGTTGGATTTCTTGCGCGACCGCCTGCTCGATGGCCGAGTCTTGCACCTGCTGGCGTTGGATCACCACCGCCAGGTTTGGCTGGATGACCTGCCAGGTGTGCTCAGCCTCTTCCACGAAGGTGGTACGCAACGGTTCATGGCGTTGCACCAGTGCCTGGAATGCGTGTTCCAGTGCCGGGACATCCAGCTCACCGCGCAGGTGCAATGCGGTCGGTACGTGGTAGGCGGCGCTGCCGGGGTCCAGTTGCCAAAGGAACCATTGGCGTTCCTGGGCGAAGGACAGTGCCAACGGTCGGTCGCGCCCCAGGGCCACCATCGGGCGGGCAGTGCCGGCCTGCACCCCTGCGCAGGCCACCGCGAACGCTTCCAGCGTGGGCTGTTCGAACAACGCTCGCAACGGCACTTCCAGCTTGAGCTCGTGACGCACGCGGGAGATCACCTGAGTGGCCAGCAGCGAATGGCCGCCGCGTTCGAAGAAATGGTCATCGAGCCCCACCTGCTCGACGTGCAACACCGCTTGCCAGATCGCCGCCAACTGCATGTGCAGCGGGCTTTGCGGAGCGCGGTAGGCCTGCCGCGCCTGGCTCAGGTCCGGCAGCGGCAGTGCACGGCGGTCAAGCTTGCCGTTGTTGTTCAACGGCAAGGCATCGAGCACCAGCCAATGCCCCGGCACCATGTAGTCCGGCAAGGACTGGCGCAAGACCGCCGCCAGCGCCTGGGTATCCAGTGGCTGGCCGTGGGCCGCGACCAAGTACGCCACCAACTGCGTGCCGGTGGCACTCGGCTGCGCAACGACGGCAGCTTCGCGCACCCCCGGCAGGGCTTGCAGGCTGGCCTCGATTTCGCCCATTTCGATACGGAACCCGCGGATCTTCACCTGATGGTCGATACGCCCCACGTACTCCAAGGCGCCCGCCTCGTTGTAACGGGCCAGGTCGCCACTGCGGTAGAGCCGCGCACCGGGCACCGCCGAAAACGGGTCCGGGAGGAAACGCTCGGCGGTCAACGCCGGGCGGTCGAAGTAACGCTGGGCCAGGCCGAACTCGGCGCCGATGCACAGCTCGCCAACGCCATCGGTGGCCAACAGTTCGAAACCGCTGTCGAGTACGTACAGCGAGCGGCCAGCGATCGCCCGGCCAATCGGCACGCCGAACGCATCACTGGCATCCGCCAGTTGGCACTCATGCACGCTGGACACCACGGTGGCCTCGGTCGGCCCGTAGGTGTTGACCAGGCGCACGCCGCCCAGGCCGGCCGCGTGCCAGGCGCGCAGCCCTTCCACCGACATGGCCTCGCCGCCTACATGCACCTGGCGCAGGTTACCCAGGGCACGACCATCGGCCGCGCACTCTTTGGCCAGCAGGTACCAGTAGGCCGCCGGCAAGTCAGCCAGGGTCACGCCCTGTTCGACGATTTCCCGTGCCAGTTGCCCGGCATCCCACAGTTCATCGCCACGCATGATCAACGCGGCGCCCACACACAGCGTCGGATAGCACTGTTCGACAAAGCCGTCGAAACTGAAGGTCGCGAACTGCAGCACGCGGTCCTCTGCACACAGTTGGCTGTAGACCTCGGCGCTGTCGCAGAATTGGCCGAGGGCCGCATGGTCGATGGCCACGCCCTTGGGTTGGCCGGTGGAACCCGATGTGTAGATTACGTAAGCCAGATCGGCAGCGGCAGCGTGGGTGAGTGGGTTGCTGGCAGGGTAGCCGGCCAGCTCGGTACCGGAGACGGTGAAGTCCAGGCGGGCCAGCCCTTGCGGCAGCGGCAGGTCGGCCAGTAACCCGGTTTCGCTGAGCAGCAGGTCCAGACGGCTGTCCGCCAGCATGTAGGCCAGGCGGTCGGCGGGATAGTTCGGGTCCAGGGGCACATAGGCCGCGCCGCTTTTGAGCACGGCCAGCAGGCTGACGATCAGTTGCGGGCCGCGCCGCGACGCCAGGCCCACGCGCTGGCCCGAGCCCACGCCCAGCGCCAGCAGACGATGGGCAAGCCGATTGGCACGTTCATTGAGCTGGGCATAGCTCAAGCGTGCTTCGCCAGCCTGCACCGCCAGCGCGTGCGGTGTGGCAGCGGCCTGGGCCGCGATGCGTTCGTGCACGCGCGAATGGCGCTGGGCCGCGCCCGGTGATTGGCTGAGGGCAAGCACGTCGCGTTGTGCGGTGGCGTCAAGCAATTGCAGGTTGCCAAGGGGCGCCTGGGCATCGGTGAGCAACTGCACCAGCAGGTGCTGCAGGTTGGCGCTCAAGCGGGCGACCTGCTCAGCGCTGAAGCGGGCCCGGTCGTAACTGAACTCCAGGCGCAGGCTGGCTCCCAACTCAATGCCCAGGGTCAGCGGGTAATGGGTGCGTTCATGGTTGTGCATACGGCCAAACGTAAGGCCTGCGGGCGCGCCCTGCTTCAGGGCCTCGGCCACCGGGAAGTTTTCAAACACCAGCAAGGTGTCGAACAATGCGCCCTGCTGGCCGGCCCAGCCTTGTATGTCGTACAGCGGCACATGCTCGTGGTCACGCAGGCTGAGGTTCAGGGTTTGCAACTCGTTGAGCCATTGGGCGGCCGGCTGGGCTGGCGACGGCGCGCTGACAATGGGCAGCGTGTTGATGAACAGGCCCAGTTGCTGCTCGATCCCCGGCAGCGGTGCCGAACGCCCAGCGACGGTGGCGCCGAAGGCCACGCAATCCTGGCCGGTGTAGCGCTGCAGCAACAGGCTCCACGCCCCTTGCAGCACGGTATTGAGGGTGATTTTCTGACGACGGGCGAACTCGCCGAGGGCCTGTGTGAACTCGCCCTCGAGGATCAATTGATGCTCAGCCGTGCCCAGGCCATCGACCGGCGCGCGCAGCGCTTGCGCGAGCAAGGTAGGTGTTTGCAACGGCGCCAGGGCGGCTTTCCAGAACGTCTCACCCGAGGCTTGCTGTTGCAGCCAGCCGAGGTAATCGCGGAACTGCCCCAGCGGCGCGGGCAAGGCCTGGCCGGCATAGTGAGCGATGACTTCACCCAGCAACTGGGCGTTACTCCAGCCGTCCATGAGGATGTGGTGGCTGGTGAAGATCAGGTGCCAGGCGTTACCGGCGCCCCGCACCAGCATCAGGCGAAACAGCGGCGCGGCATTGAGCGCGAAGCCCTTCTCGCGTTCAGCCTCGGCAAGCGCATCGAAGTCGGCATCGATGTCTTCGATCACATGCAACTGCATGTCGACCTGACGCAGGATCACTTGATGCGCACTGTCCAGGCCCAGCCAGTGGAAGCTGCTGCGCAGAATGTCATGGCGGTCCAGTGCAGCCTGCCAGGCGCGGCCGAAAGCCAACAGGTCGAGGCCGTCGATATCCAGGCGCAACTGGTTGATGTACGCCTGGGCTTCTGGTTCGTAGAGGGTATGGAACAACATGCCCTGCTGCATCGGCGACAGCGGATAAAGGTCGGCAATCGCCGGCCCCGCCACCGGCAACGCGTCCAGTTGCTGTTGGCTCAAGCGTGCCAGTGGGAAGTCCGAAGGGGTAACCTGCCCTGCCGGGGTGGCTCGGCAATGCTCGATCAAGGCCTTGAGCTCTGCCGCGTAGTCATCCGCCAACTGCTGCACCGTTGACGCCTCGAACATCTCGCGGCTGAAGCCCCATTGCAGGGCCAGTTCACCGCCGTACACCTGCCCTTCGACCGTCAGCCAGTTGGCCAGCGGTGCCTCGGCATCTTGGGCCTGGCCGCTGCCCTGGGTGGCCGGAATAAACAGCGCGGATTCGTTGAACTGGCGGTCGAACTGGCCCAGGTAGTTGAAGGTGATGCGTGGCACGGCCAGGTTCGCCAAGGCTTCGCGGGCAGCAGGCGGGCCGAGGTAGCGCAGCAGACCATAGCCGATGCCTTTGGCGGGCACGGCACGCAGTTGCTCCTTGACAGACTTGATCGCGGCCGACAGCTCACCGTCGGCTTGCAGGCGTACCGGGAACAGGCTGGTGAACCAGCCGACGGTGCGGGTCAGGTCGACGCTGTCAAACAGGTCTTCGCGGCCATGGCCTTCCAGTTGGATCAGTGCGGCGTTCTGGCCGCTCCAGCGGCTGACCACCCGCGCCAGGGCCGTGAGCAACAAGTCGTTGACCTGGGTACGGTAAGCCGCTGGCGCGTCCTGGAGCAGTTGACGGGTGTGTTCGGCATCAAGGCGGATTTCGAGCTTGCTGCCCAAGCGGTTTTGCAGGCCGCCCTGGGGGTTGTCGCACGGCAAGTCCGCGTCCACCGACTGCGCCTGCCAGTAGGCCAACTGGTGGTCCAGCGTGCGGGCATGGGCTTGCAACTGTTCGGCCCACAGCTGGTAGGCGCTGGTTTTGGCCGGTAGCGATGCCTTGCGGTAAGCCTGTTGCAGGTCTTCCAGGACGATACGCCAGGACACACCATCGACCGCCAGGTGATGGATCACCAGCAGCAGGCGCTGGCTGCCATCGGCCATGCGCACCAACGCGGCACGCAGCAGCGGGCCTTTCGCCAGGTCGAGGCTGCGCTGGGCCTCATCGCACAGCGCCGCCAGCTCATCGTCGCTGCCGGCGTGGGTTTGCCACAGGCCCGACTCGGTGACTGGCGCGGCATAGGCTTGCTGCCAGCCGTCGGCCTGTTGCACAAAACGCAGGCGCAAGGCGTCGTGATGGTTGATCACCTGAGTCAGGGCGGCTTCCAGGCGTGCCGGTTCCAACAGCTCGCGCGGGGTCAACAACAACGATTGGTTCCAATGCTGACGCATAGGGATCGCCTGGGCGAAAAAGCCCTGCTGCACCGGGGTCAGGATCACCTCGCCGCTGGCAGGGCCTTGGTCGATCACAGTGGTTTGCTCGAAGCTTGCCACCAATGCCAGGCTGCGCACGCTCTGGTACTGGAACAGGTCGCGTGGGCTGAGGCGAATCCCCGCCTGGCGCGCGCGGCTGACCACCTGGATGGAGATGATCGAATCGCCGCCCAGCTCGAAAAAGTTGTCATCCAGACCGACTTGCTCGACACCGAGCACATCGCTCCAGATCGCCGCCAGGGCTTTTTGCAGGGTGTTTTCCGCAGCGACATACGCCTGTTGCGGCGCAGTATCGGGCACCGGCAGGGCTTTGCGGTCGAGCTTGCCGTTGGCGGTCACCGGCAGCTTGGCCAGGTGCACCAGGTGGGTCGGCACCATGTATTCCGGCAGGCTGCCGAGCAGCCACGCCTTGAGGTCGGTGGGCGCCTCGCCCTCCAGCACCAGGTACGCCACCAGTTGCTTGCCGCCGTGTACCAGCACCACCGCCTCACGCACCGCCGGGTGTTGCATCAGGCGCGTCTCGATTTCGCCGAGTTCTATTCGCAGCCCGCGCAGCTTGACCTGGTGGTCGAGGCGGCCAAGGTATTCGATCACACCGTCGTCACGCTGGCGCACACGGTCGCCGGTACGGTACAGGCGCGCGCCGTCACCGAAGGGGCTGGGCACAAAACGTTCGGCGGTCAGTGCCGGACGGCGATGGTAACTGCGGGCCAGGCCGGTGCCGCCCAGATACAGCTCGCCGGACACGCCGGCAGGCACCGGGTTGAGCTGAGCATCGAGCACGTAGTTGCCAAGGTTGGCAATCGGACGGCCGATGGGCACGGCGTCACGGCCTTCGTCGATGCAGGTCCAGTGGGTCACGTCGATGGCCGCTTCGGTCGGGCCGTAGAGGTTGAACAAGCCGGCCTGGGGCAGCTTGGCGAACACCTGCAATTGCGCGTCCAGGGGCAAGGCTTCGCCACTGCACACGATGCGCTTGAGGCTTATGCAGGCCTGCACGCCTGGTTCATGGATAAACGCCTGGAGCATGGACGGCACGAAGTGCACGGTGGTGATCGCGTGCTCGCTGATGGTCTCGATCAGCCGCGCCGGCTCGCGGTGTTCGCCAGGGGCTGCGACTACCAGGCGGGCGCCGGTCATCAGCGGCCAGAAGAACTCCCATACCGACACGTCAAAGCTGAACGGGGTTTTCTGCAGCACCGCGTCACTGGCATCGAGGCCGTAGGCCTGTTGCATCCAGCACAGCCGGTTGACCAGTGCGCGATGGCTGTTGCCGGCGCCCTTGGGCTTGCCGGTGGAACCGGAGGTGTAGATCACATAGGCGAGGTTCAGCGCGTGGATGTCGACGGCGGGCGCTGTGACGCTGTAACCGTCGAGCCAGCCTGGCGCCTGGTCGAGGAGCATCACCCGAATACCTTCGCCAGGCAGCAGCGGCAACAGGCTGTGCTGGCTCAGCAGCAGCTGGATGCCGCTGTCTTCGATCATATAGGCCAGGCGTTCCTGGGGATATTCGGGGTCGAGCGGGACGTAGGCGCCGCCGGACTTGAGAATGGCCAGCAGGCCGATGACCATCTCAAGGGAGCGCTCAACGCAGATACCCACCAGGGCGTCAGGGCCGACCCCCTGCTCGCCCAAGGCATGGGCCAATTGGTTGGCGCGGGCGTCGAGTTGCGCGTAGGTCAGCGTGGTCGCGCCGAACACCAGCGCCGGCGCATCCGGTGTGCGCTGTACCTGGTCTTCGATCAGGTGATGAATACCGCGCTCGGTCGGATACGCTTGCGCGGTCTGGTTCCAGGCGTGCACCAGCATGTGTTGCTCATCGGCGGCCAGCATCGGCAGTTCACCAATGCGCTGCTCGCCATCGGCGACCATGGCCTGCAACAGGCTGATCCAGTGGCGCGCCATACGCGCGATGGACGGCGCGTCAAACAAGTCATTGGCGTAGGTCAGCGCAGCGTGCAGGGTGCCGGATTTTTCATAGGTGTCGAGGGTCAGGTCGAACTGGGTGGTGCGGCCTTGCCACTCCACCAGGGCCAGTTCCAGGCCGGAGGCGGTGCTGACCGAGGCGATATCGGCCACCACCGGCTGATGGTTGTACATCACCTGGAACAGCGGCGTATGGCTGAGGCTGCGCTCGACATTCAGGGCTTCCACCAGGCGCTCGAACGGCAGCTCCTGATGGGCCTGGGCGCCGAGGGCATGCTCCTTGATCCCTTGCAGCAACTCGGTGACCCGGGTTTGCCCGCTCAGCTCAGTGCGCAAGACTTGCGTGTTGACGAAGAAGCCGATCAGCCCCTCGACTTCCGTACGGTTACGGTTGGCGATCGGCACGCCGACGCGGATATCGCCCTGGCCGGTGTAGCGATGCAGCAGCACATTGAAGGCGCCGAGCAGCAGCATGAACAGGGTGACGTTGTGCTGTTGCGCGCAGGCGCGCAACAGCGCGGCCAGCGTCGGGTCAATCGCGAAGGTTTGGCGGGTGCCCTGATAGCTGGGCATGGCCGGGCGCGGGTGGTCGGTGGGCAGTTCCAGCACCGGATGCTCATCACCCAGGCGCGCCTGCCAGTATTCCAATTGACGGGCCTGCTCCCCCGCTTCCAGCCAGCGCCGCTGCCACAAGGCGTAGTCGCTGTACTGGATCGGCAGCGCCGGCAATTGCGGCGCTTCGTTGCGCTCGTGGGCGTCGTAAAAACGGATGAACTCGTCGA
Source organism: Pseudomonas sp. BIGb0381 (assembly GCF_024809815.1). Taxonomy (NCBI): domain Bacteria; kingdom Pseudomonadati; phylum Pseudomonadota; class Gammaproteobacteria; order Pseudomonadales; family Pseudomonadaceae; genus Pseudomonas; species Pseudomonas sp. BIGb0381. The sequence continues at coordinate 122,317 of NZ_JANUEN010000004.1, read as the reverse complement.
TCAGCACGTTCATCGACCAGCCATCGGAGACGATATGGTGCAGGGTCAGCAGCAGCACGTGCTCCTGGGCATCGAGCTTGAGCAGTTGCACGCGCAGCAGTGGGCCGTGCTCCAGGTCGAACGGCAGCAGCGATTGGCGGGTGGCCGCGTCGTTGACGGCGTGTTCGCGTTCGGCCGGGGCCAACGCCGTTAGATCGAACTGTTCAATGGCCAACGACGGCGCTACGGCCACCTGCATCAAGCGTTCATCGGCCTGGCGCTGGAACACCGTGCGCAGGGTTTCGTGCCGGGCCACAAGGCTGGCGAACGCCTGCTCCATGGCGCCAAGGTTCAGCGCACCCTTGAGGCGCACCGCACCCGGCAGGTTGTAGGCGCCGCTGCTCGGGTCCAGTTGCCAGAGAAACCACATGCGCTGTTGCGCGTAGGACAGCGCCTGGCGGTCCTCTGCCTCCACGCCGGCCGGAATCGGAAACCGCGAAAAATCCACCCCTTCTTTCTGCAGTGCCTGCAGGAACAGCTGGCGTTTTTCCAGGGGCAACCCGATAAACCGGCGAGCAAGTTTCAAGGAGTCTTCAGCATTCATTTGTTGGAGTCCGGAGCAATAGGCAGGAAGCACAAAGGCACGTCGTCCCTATAAAACGAACCGGACAGGGAAAAATTAGCGGGGGATGGGCGGCGTAGAGCGAGCTGTCATCAGGGGTTACATCAATCCCCGGGAAAGACACACGAACCCCAGCTAGCATTGACGAACACCACTTTTTTGCAACTACATCTAGTTACACGCAGGGAGCGCCGTGTCCAAAAATGAAAAGCTGCTCGCCAAATGGCTCAACGAGCAGATGGCATTTACCTGGCCAGAGCTCGTCACGCTGCTGCGTCGTCTTGGCTACACACAGATTGAGGGGGCTGGAAGCCGCGTCAAGTTCGACATCGGCGATCCGAGTGCAATGATCACCTTGCACAAGCCTCATCCCGGCAACGAACTCAAACACTACATTCGGCGCCAGATCATCGAACAATTGAAATCAGGAGAACTGATTCAGTGAACAACCAACTGAAACACAACGGCTACATCGGCTCTATCGAAGCCAGCCTCGAAGACAACTGCCTGTTCGGCAAGATCCTGTTCATCAAGGCACTGGTGAGCTACGAAGGCAAAACCGTCGCCGAACTGGACGCTGCATTTCGCGAAGCTGTGGACGACTACCTCACTACCTGCCAGGCCCTTGGGCAAACACCGGAGAAGCCGTGCAAAGGCTCTTTTAACGTGCGGGTCGGCCACGATCTTCATCTTGCCGCCGCCCTTGAAGCGACACGTAAAAAGGTGACCCTGAACGACCTGACGCGCCAGGCGCTGAACGAATTCCTGCAACATCACCGAGCGGACTCCGGCCCCCTGATTGGCTGACGTTTCGACGTTTCATTGTGGGTTATGACGCTCAACCCAACCGCCGATACCCCAGCACCGCTGACCCCATCACCACCGCCCCCGCCGCCAGCGCCACCCAGAATCCGCTGGCGGCACCAAAATGGTCGATCATCCAGCCGGAGCTGGCGGCACCGATGGCCACGCCGATGCTCAGGCCGGTGATCAGCCAGGTCATGCCTTCGGTCAGGCGGCTCGCGGGCACGATCTTTTCCACCAGGGCCATGGACACGATCAGGGTCGGGGCGAAGAACAGTCCGGAAATGAAGATGGCCACCGCCAGGCCCGGAATGTGGGTGACCAGCAGCAACGGCAAGGTGGTCAGCGCCGTGGCCACGCCGCAGAACAGGAACTGCCGGGGCAACGGCGCCTTGAGCTTGAGGGTGCCAAAGGCCAAGCCCGCCAGGCACGAACCGATGGCGTACACCGAGAGCACGATGCTTGCCGCCGCCGGCTGGCCCTGGTGCTGGGCAAAGGCCACGCTGACCACATCCACCACGCCCACGATCACCCCCATGGCCAGCAGCAGGATCATCAGGATCAGCACCGACGGTGACGCGATCAGCCAGCCCCGATGGTGAGCGTGGTGCTCATGCACCGGGGGTTCGGTCGCACGTTGCATCACAAAGGTGGTAACGCCAACCGCCAGCAGCAGCGCGGCGACCAGAGGGCCGGCTTCGGGGAACAGCACCACGCTCAAGCCCACAGAAATCGGTGGGCCGATGATGAAGCACACCTCATCCAGCACCGATTCCAGGGCGAATGCGGTCTGCAGCTTAGGCTGGCCCCGGTACAGCTCGGTCCAGCGCGCCCGCACCATGGCTGACATATTCGGCATGCAACCCGCCAGGGCAGCAAACAGGAACAACGTCCAGGTCGGCGCCTGCAACCGCGTGCACAGCAACAGCATCAGCAGCGCCCCGCCGCCGATCAAGGCGGCAATCGGCAGCACCCGGCCTTGGCTGTACCGATCCACCAACCGTGACACCTGCGGCGCGCAAAACGCCGTGGCCAGGGCAAATATCGCCGCCACCGATCCGGCCAGGCCATAGCCGCCGTGCACCTGGGAGAGCATGGTGATCAGGCCAATACCGGCCATGGACACCGGCATGCGCGCCAGCATGCCGGCCCATACGAAGGCCCGGGCACCGGGGACCTGGAACAACTCGGCGTAAGGGTTTGCCATGATTTAAACGTCTTCTGTCCTTAAATTGCGCATCCTTTTATCACACCAACCGCTTGATCTGCTTATGCCGCCACACCAACCGGTAATACGCGATCTGCAACCCCAGCATCGCCAGGTACGTCACCGGGAACGCCATCCACACGCCTTCCAGGCCGAAGTGCGCATTCAGCAGGTATGCCATCGGCAGCTCAACACACAGCACGCAGAAGATCGAAATCGCCACTGGCATCAGCACCACGCCGCTGGCGCGCATGATCCCACCGATCACGGCCTGGAAGCCGAATACGAGGATGCTCCACAACATGATGTGCAGCAGGTGTTCGGCGTTGATCCGCGCGGCATCGTCGGTGATGAACAGGCCCAGCAACCAGTGGGACAACCCATAACCCAGCACGATCAGGCCACCTGTCAGGCACGTATTGATCAACAGCCCGGTGCGCAGAATCGGCCCGATACGCTCCAGGCGCCCGGCCCCAATCGCTTGGGCCCCGAGGATCGAGGCGGTGATGGCGATCGACAGCGCCGGGAATTGCACGTAGTTGACGATCTGCGTCACCGCCCCATAGGCCGCCGTGGCCTGGGACCCGTGGCCGTTGACCAAAGCCAGGATGACCAGCTCCGACAGCGACAACACCACCATCTGCAAGCCTGTAGGCAAGCCGATGCGCAGGACTTTGCCGAGGATGACGCGGTCCAGGCGCAAGGCCGCGAGCAGTTCGCGATCCGGCGCCATCACATGGTTTTTATGGCGCAGGCGCAGGACCAGAAACAGCATTGCCGAGGCATTCCCCACCAGGCCTGCGTAGACCGCGCTCTGGATACCCAGGGGCGGCAGGCCGATCCAGCCGCGAATCAGCGCCGGGGTCAACAGCAGGCCGACCAGGGTCGAGACCATCAGCGCCAGCAGCGGCGAGATCGTGTCGCTGACACCGCGCAACAGCTGGGTGTAGAGGATAAACACCAGCAGCAGCGGCATGATCAACATCATCATCTGGGCATAGCCCACTGCATCATCGAGTACATCAATCGGTGTGCCCAATGCCTGTAACGCCGGGCGCGCAAACAGGCTGCCCAGCACCGCTGCGATCAGGCCCACCAGTGCGCCGAGGGTCAGGGTGGCACCGGTAATCGCCTTGACCATCCCGGTTTCCTGGGCACCCCACGCCTGGCCAATCAGCACCGAGGCGCCCGCCCCCAGGCCGATCACCAGGGCAATAAAGAAAAACACGATGGGAAACATCCCCGACACTGCCGCCAACGCCTGGGTGCCGAGCATTTGCCCGACATAAATGCCGTTGAGGGTGCCGGAAAAGCTTTGCAGGAAGTTGGACAGCACCATCGGTGCCAGAAAGATCAGGTAGATCTGCCACAGCGGGCGTTGCACAGGGCTTTGCATGAAAAACGGGGCCTCGGAGAACTAAAGCGTCCGAGGGTTATACCGTAATTGGATCCGATCTTCCTGTGCTTTGTCCTTGTACCGCGTCCACCACCAGGCAGGCATTGCGTACCGTGGCATTCAGGCGCAGGGCATTGCCCTCCAAGATACATTCGGCAATCGCCGGCTCCAGCTCCACCCGCAAACGCCGGCCCAGCGCACGTGCGCCGAACCGCGCATCGTGGTGACGGCACAGCCAGGCCCGCGCGTGTTCATCCAGCACCAACGAGCACTGTTGCGCCGCCAAGCGCTGATTGAGTTTGCCCAGCTCCACCTCCAGCAGTGCTTCCAGCCACTGAGCGTCGATGGGTTCGAACATCAGGATGCGGTCGATACGATTAAGGAACTCCGGTTCAAAATGACCATGCAGCGCCTCTTCCAATACAGCCGCCTCATCCCGGACAAATACCCGCAGCAACCGACGCCAACCTTGGGCGAACCGCTGACGATGACGACGCGCCTGCCGCGCGCCGATATTGCTGGTCATGAAGATCAGGCAGTTGCGAAAGTCCAGGGTGCGAGTGCCTGCGGCCAACGTCAGTTGGCCATTTTCCAGAATGCCCAGCAGGCTGCGCAGCACTTCCTGGCTGGCCTTTTCCAGTTCGTCGAACAGCACGATGCCAGGTCGGCTGTAGGTACCCTGGATCAATTCGCTGTTGAACAGGCTGATACCCTCCTTGCTGCCCACATAGCCGGGGGGCGCGCCAGTGAGCGCAGCGGTGTAATGTTCCTGGGCCAGGGTGTGCATGTCGATGCGGCAAAAGCCGTCGGCGCGGCCGTGCAGCGCCTGGGCCAGCAGGCGCACGACCTCGGTCTTGCCCACACCGGTCGGGCCCATGAACAGATTGACGCTTAGCGGTCGATCACGCTCACCGATATCCGCCTTGACCACCTTGAGCAAGCCTTCCACCTGAGCCAGTGCAGCGTCCTGGCCGACGATCCGGCTGCGCAACAACGCCATCACCTGCGCCGGTTCAAAGGTAAAGCGCATGCGCTACTCCAGCGTCTTTTCTTTACCGCCATGGGGCAACTGCCCCACCGGGCACTCGGCCACGCCCACCGTGCTGCGGGTGATTTTCTCCACATTCTCCTGCGCCTTTTGCGCATCCAGCACCCAGGTACGGTAGAACTCGAACGGACAGTCGGCCACGCCCTTGTCGCCATCGCCCGAGGCATGCATACCGGTGTAGCCGCGGTGCAGCAGCTTGAACAGATGGTTCTGCGACTGGTCATTGGCTCGCGCATCGCGAATCTGCGACACCGACAATTGCGCGTACTGGATGCCCATCTCCTCCTCACCGCACTCGCCCAACGTGCGCCCGTCAAAGCCGATGATCGCCGAGTGACCGAAGTACGAATACACCCCATCGAACCCAGACGCGTTGGCCACCGCCACGTAGCAGTTATTCGCCCAGGCCATGCTCTTGGACATCTGCACCTGCTGCTCCTTGGCCGGGTACATATAGCCCTGGCAGCGCACGATCAGCTCCGCGCCCTTCATCGCGCAATCGCGCCAGATCTCCGGGTAGTTGCCGTCATCACAAATGATCAGGCTGATCTTCATGCCTTTGGGTCCGTCGCACACGTAGGTGCGATCGCCCGGGTACCACCCCTCGATGGGGCACCAGGGGATGCACTTGCGATAGCGCTGCACAATTTCGCCGAAGTTATTGATCAATACCAACGTGTTATAGGGCGCCTTGTGCGGATGCTCCTCATGGCGCTCGCCAGTGAGGGAAAACACGCCCCAGGTATTGGCCTGGCGGCAGGCGGCCGAGAAGATCGCCGTCTCGTCGCCAGGAATACTCGCAGCGGTCGCCATCATCTCGTCGTGGTCGTACATGATGCCCATGGTGCTGTATTCAGGGAACACCACCAAGTCCATGCCGGGCAGGCCCTGTTTCATGCCGAGGATAATGTCGGCAATCTTCTTCGCGTTGTCGATGACCTCGGCCTTGCTGTGCAGACGCGGCATCTTGTAGTTCACCACCGCGACACCGACGGTGTCCGGGCTGCTGGAAATATCGCCATGACGCATTGCAGTGCTCCTGCTCTAGTGACTGATCATCCACGGCCGCGGGCCGGTCCTGGTCTTGAGGCCCAACGGGTTGGCCTTGCTCGGCAGCTCCTTTTGGCGGGTGCCACAGCAACTGCATCCGGTCGGGTGCCGACGGCTTTCCTGATACTCACCGACGGTTTGCGGCGCGTTGGCACTGCGCTCGTTGCCGGCGATGGCCTTGCGCTGGTTGGCCGACAGCGTTTGCAGCGCCGGGGCCGACACCAATAGCTGCCCGCCGGGCCCGGCGCAGTAAGGGCACTGGTTGGGCTCGTGGCGCTGGGCGATAGGCCGCAACATCGTGAACGTGCCGCAGGTGTCGCAGGCGTATTCGTAGGTCGGCATGGCTACAGGTCCGGAGCGATGGGCAAGTCGATACTGCCGTCGAGAAATAGGGTCGGCCCGTTGGCGTTGGGGTTGATATCGAACTCGAAGATTTCCGTGGGCAACCACAAGGTCGCGCAGGCATTCGGTATATCCACCACGCCACTGATGTGCCCCTGCACCGGTGCCGAGCCGAGCAACGCGTAACCCTGGGCTGGCGAATAGCCGAACTTGGTCAAATAGTTGATCGCATTCAGGCATGCCTGGCGGTAGGCGACGTTGACGTCCAGGTAGTGCTGCTGGCCCTGCTCGTCCACCGAGATGCCTTCGAAGATCAGGTAGTTCTTGTAGTGCGGCGTGATCGGGCTCGGCTTGAACACTGGGTTCTTGATCCCGTATTTGGCCATGCCGCCTTTGATCAGCTCGACTTTCATATGCACCCAGCCAGCCATTTCAATGGCGCCGCAAAAGGTGATTTCACCGTCGCCCTGACTGAAGTGCAGGTCGCCCACCGACAGCCCGGCGCCGTTGACGTAGACCGGGAAGAAGATCTTCGAACCCCGGGACAAATCCTTGATGTCGCAGTTACCGCCATGTTCACGCGGCGGCACGGTGCGCGCGCCGGTGGCGGCGGCATCGTCGCGGGCCTGCCCCTTGAGCTTGCCCATATGCGCGGTGGCGGCCAGCGGTGCGTTGGCCAGTGGCGGTACACGGGTTGGGTTGGTGTCGATCAGCTCCTGTTCACGGCGGTTCCAGTCGGCGAGCATCACCGGATCGGGCAAGCAGCCAATCAGACCAGGGTGGATCAGGCCGGCGAAATTCACCCCCGGAATATGCCGCGAGCGGGTGAACATGCCCTTGAAATCCCAGATGGCTTTTTGTGCGCTGGGGAAGTGATCAGTGAGAAAACCACCGCCATTCTGCCGGGAGAAAAACCCGTTGAAACCCCACTGTGAATCGGCCTTGGCACCGATATCGAGCAAGTCCACCACCAGCAGGTCTCCGGGCTCGGCGCCGTGCACACCTACCGGGCCCGACAGGTAATGCACGGTGGACAGGTCCACATCGCGCACATCGCTGGCGTCGTCGTTGTTCTTGATTGCGCCGGCGGTCCAGTCGTAGGTTTCCAGGATGAAGTCGTCGCCCGGCTTCACCCAGCACGCCATCGGGATATCCGGGTGCCAGCGGTTATGGATTTGCTCGTTCTCGGTAACAGGCTGGTTGAGGTCGACTTTGATCAGCGTTTCGGTCATGGACTGGCTCCTGGACGGATGACGTAGGGCGTTCGATCCAGTCTCGGGGAGCCAGGTAAATCGGGGAATACGTTGGATGACGTATGAGGTCAGACCTTGTCGCGTTTCATCTGCATGGTCAGGGTGAAACGATCGGTGGGGTAGACCGATTCCGACACGGCGATCAGCCCACCGGGCTCATCGCGATATTGACGAATGATGGCCAGGCCCAGTGCGCCACTTTGCGCTTTGAAGCAGTGCATCACCGGCGCTGGCGTCGACCTTGATGCTCGACACACAGAAGTAATGCCCCCCGGTTCCAGCCCCAGTCGCCGGGCCAACGCACTATCGAGTACGTTCGAGTTGAATGTGGCCAAGCCGGTGCTGATCCACAACGTAGAGCATTCACTGTTTATGACCACAGCACTCAACCCCGTACTGGGCTATGAACGCGTCGCTACGAAGCGAGGTGCCACCGAGACGGTCGGCGGCACCCTCGGTTCATCCAGCGGCAGTTGCACGCTTTTTATCGATCACGTGATCCAGGTTCGCCAGATCAAACCGCCCGTCCTTGTACCCAGGGCCGCCTTTGTCATTAACGCCAACATCCGTATCTTCCAGAAGCTGTTTGCGCTTGAGAAGTTCTGCCGCCGCCTGGCGCGCTTCCGGACTGTAGGCTTTATCCGAAGGCAACAACCCTGCTGCTTGTTTCAACTCCTTGAAGTTGACATAGTCATCACCATCACCGTACTCGACAAAGTTCGCTTTAATTGTTCTAAGCAGCTCTTCATCACTCATGCCTTTAAATCTATTGGAGGTATTACCGAGGTCGTCCCGGGTAAAACTCCCATCCAGCGTGCCTGTTTTACCTTCATCAAGTTCCTTGAACAAACTCCCCCGCGCCAGCAGTTCCTTGGCAATATTTATCTCATCCTGAGTGGCAGGTGTACCGTCCAGACGGTAACCCGAGGCCACTGCATTCAGCGACCTGTCGGTTATGGCGCCCGGGGTATTCGGGTCTTCCAGGGAACTGAAATGGGAGAGTACCTGATTGGAAAAGTCTTCCTTGCTGAGGTGGGTATAGGACTTACTCTCGGCATCAGGCATGCGCAAGACCTGGCCCCCACCGTAGTAGGGTTGCTGCGCGGCGAAGTTTGAATTGTCATACCTCGGCGATTGCCCGAAGTGCGGCTGGGGAAACTGCTGGTTGACCCTTTGCTGCTGCATGGCGCCGTTATAAGGCCCCGAGCGCGGCGACTGCTTGAAGGGTGCCTCCTGCGCTTCATAATGGTCAACGACGGCGGATACGTCCCCATGGCTGATAACGCCATCCTCCTGGCCGCCGTGGTTGATTGCGTCAAGCAGGTGTTCCATTTTCGGATTGTTGAGAATCGCGCGGGCCAACAGGGTCATCTGATCATGATAGGGGTTTCCCGTCGGCGGACGACCGGCAGCGTGCTGAAGCGAATCACGCGACACAAAAGCCGTTCCCGGGGTTCTGAAGTAATCAAAATTACCTGAAAAGTCTCGCGCGATTCTAGAGCTCTGAGCGCCCTCATAACCGCTATAACCATGACCCCTTCCAGCGCCATCAGTGACTGGATTAAAGCCAGTGCCGGCAACTGGCTGACAGTGGGGTTGTTGACGACAATACAGTTCCATAGCTACACCTCAGTGTTATGGGGGTCGATAAATGCCAATCCAATAAAACTGCTTGCTGGATCAACGCCCCTCTCTGTGGTGACTGATAATAAGCCGGTTCCAAAAAACCAATTAAATGTACAACTAAGCGCGGGAAAACTACTTGGACATACTCTGCATGCGCCCCGAGCAGCAATACGATAAAACCTGCCATGGCTGTCGGAGAGCGCCTGGAATAAACCTGTATCCTCGCAGCCTTTGCCGCCCTGCTCACACCGACAAGTACCGACTGATCGTCGCCTCATCCACCCGATCCCGGGTCTCTTCAATCACGAACCGCCCCTTCTCGATCACCAGGAAGCGGTCGGCGATCTCCAAGGTAAACGACAACACCTGCTCCGACACCACAATGGTCAGATCCCGCAGGTTGCGAATCTCCTTCAACGTGCGCGCGATGTCCTTGATGATCGACGGCTGAATACCCTCTGTCGGCTCATCCAGCAGCAGCACCTTGGGGTTGGTTGCCAACGCCCGGGCAATCGCCAGTTGCTGTTGCTGGCCGCCGGACAGGTTGCCACCCTTGCGCGATTGCATGTCGTAGAGCACCGGGAACAGTGCATACAAATCCTCCGGCACTTTCCCCCGCGCGGACGCCGACAGGCCGGTCTGGATATTTTCCAGCACGCTCATGCTCGGGAAAATCATGCGGCCCTGGGGCACATAGGCAATCCCGCGCGCTACCCGTTCATGGGTTTCCAGCGCCGACACATCCTGCCCGTCAACGCTGACCTGGCCCTTCCACTGCGGCAGGATGCCCATCAGGCTCTTGAACAAGGTGGTCTTGCCCATGCCATTGCGGCCCATCACCGCGACAATCTCGCGCTTGGCCACGCTCAGGTCCAGGTCGTGGAGGATCTGGCTCTGCCCGTAGCCGCAGGACAACTGGTCGATCTTGAACATGCGCGGTTCCTCAGTGGCCCAAATACACTTCGATGACTTTCGGATTGCTTTGCACCGACTCCATGCTGCCCTCGGCCAGCACCTTGCCCTGGTGCAGCACCGTGACTTTGTGGGCGATGCTTTTGACAAACTCCATGTCGTGCTCGATCACCAGCACCGAACGGCCCTGGCTGATGCGGTTGAGCAGCTCGGCGGTTTGCGCGCGTTCGTTGACGCTCATGCCGGCCACCGGTTCGTCGAGCATCAGCAGCTCGGGGTCTTGCATCAGCAGCATGCCGATCTCAAGCCACTGCTTTTGCCCATGGGACAGCAGGTCGGCCTGTTGCTGCAGAAAATCGCCAAGGAAGATCTCCCGCGCCACCTCTTCCACCCGTGCAATCACCTGGGGGTTACGCTTGAAAAACAGCGCCCCCCACACCTTGCGACCTGCCGGATAAGACATCTCCAGGTTCTCGAACACCGTGAGGTTTTCGTAGATGGACGGGTTCTGGAACTTGCGTCCCACCCCTGCGCGCACGATGTTGTACTCGCGCATCTTGGTCAGTTCCTGGCCGTCGAACTGGATACTGCCGCTGGTGGCGCGGGTCTTGCCGCAGATCAGGTCGAGCACCGTGGTCTTGCCGGCGCCGTTGGGGCCGATCACCACGCGCACTTCGTTGCGGTCGATATACAGGTTGAGGTTGTCGACGGCTTTGAAGCCGTCGAACGAGACAGTGAGGCCTTCGATGGCCAGCACCGGTTTATTCATTTCAAAGCCGACGGCGGTCATGGCTGGGTCTCCAGGATCTTGGTGTTGGCCTTGGCTTTAACCGGGGTGTTCGCCACAGGTGTGCGCCGCAGCAGTTTCGCCAACGCCTGGCGCCCATGACTGTCCCACAAGCCGGCCAAACCGTTGGGGAAGTACATGACCACGGCGATAAACAGCCCGCCCATCAGGTAAAGCCACAGTTCGGGGAAGGATTCGGAAAAGTAGGTCTTGCCGTAGTTCACCAGCAGCGCGCCATACACCGCGCCGAGCAACGACATGCGCCCGCCCACCGCCGCAAAAATAACCATCTCGATCGACGGCACAATGCCCACGAACGACGGCGACATAAAGCCCACCTGCAAGGCGAACATCGCCCCGCCAATCGCCGAAAACGCGGCGGCCACGCAGAACACGAAGATCTTGAAGCTGGCCACGTCATACCCGGAAAAGCGCACGCGTTCTTCCTTGTCGCGCATGGCCATCAACAGCCGGCCGAGCTTGGACGCGAGGATGAAACGGCCGATAAAGATGCAGCCGAACAACAAGCCGGCGTTGATGAAGTACAACATCATCTTCGCGCTGTCGGTACGCAGGTCCCAGCCGAGCAGCGTCTTGAGGTCGGTGACGCCATTGACGCCACCCGTCAGGCCTTGCTGGCCGACGATCAGCACCGTGAGGATCAGCGCAATCGCCTGGGTGACGATGGAAAAATACACATCGCCTACGCGCCGCTTGAACAGCGCCATGCCGATGACAAACGCCAGCAGCACCGGCACGGCGATCACCGCCGCCAGGGTAAAGCTGAAACTGTGGAACGGCTGCCACAGCCAGGGCAACTCAGTGATCTGGTTCCAGTCCATGAAGTCAGGGATGCCCGGTGTGGATTGGATCCTGGTGCTCTGCGGGTCCGATGCCTCAAGCTTGAGAAACATCGCCATGCAGTAGCCGCCAACCCCAAAAAATACGCCCTGCCCCAAACTGAGGATGCCGCCATACCCCCAGCACAGCACAAGGCCCACGGCGACAAACGCGTAGGTCAGGTACTTGCCGACCATATTCAGGCGAAAAGCGTCCAGGGTCAGGGGGAATATCACCAGGATCAGCAGCGCCAACAGCACGAGGCCGATCATGTTTTGCTGGCCGCCCAGCAGCTTGTCTAAAGCCTTCATCTGCTCGCCTCTACTTGCGCACTTTGATGGAGAACAGCCCTTGCGGGCGCAGCATCAGGATCAGAATCACCGAGGACAACGTAAGTACCTTGGCCATCGAACCACTGAGGAAAAACTCCGACAGCGATTGGGTCTGCGCGATCACGAACGCCGAGGCAATGGTGCCAAACAGACTTTGCGCACCACCGAACACCACCACCAGGAAGGTGTCGACAATGTACTGCGAACCTGCCGTGGGTCCCGTGGAGCCGATGGTGGTGAACGCCGCACCCGCCACGCCCGCCACGCCGCAGCCGAGGGCAAAAGTCATGCGGTCGACCTTGCGCGTATTGATGCCCACCGCGCGGCTCATCAGGCGGTTCTGTACGGTAGCGCGCACTTGCAAGCCCCAGCGCGAGCGGTACAGCATCAGGAAGATCACAGCGGTCAGCAGCAGGGTCAGGGCCATCATGAACAGGCCGTTGCGCGGGATTTCGATGGCGTCGGTGAAGTTTACCGAGCCCATCAGCCAGGTCGGCGGTTCGGCGCTGACTTCGCGGGCACCGAATACCGAGCGGAAGGTTTGCTGCATCATCAGCGACAAGCCCCACGTGGCGAGCAAGGTGTCCAGCGGGCGCTTGTACAAACGACTGATCATCGCCCACTCCACCAGCCAGCCAACGGCACCGGCCACCAGGAATGACAGGGCGATGGCGAAGAAGAAGTAATAGGGTTGGAAGCTCGGCGCAAAGTGCGCGGTAAGGCTGGAACATACGTAGGTGGTGTAGGCGCCGATGGTCAGGAACTCACCGTGGGCCATATTGATCACGCCCATCTGGCCGAAGATGATCGCCAGCCCCAAGGCCATCAGCAACAGCACGCAGAATACGGACAAGCCGTTGAACCCCTGCATCGCCGCGATGGCTCCAAATTCCGATAGCCATTCCATGATGATGGTCTCCTACAAAGAGATAAAATGCAGTCTGCTTTGGCTTTGCTGTATGCGGGAGGGGGCTTGCCCTCCCACATGTGGATCTGGGTTCGCCTGTTACTTATTGGTAGCCTTTGGGGAACGGGTTCGGCTCGATCAGATCCGACTCGTAGATCACCTTGAACTGGCCGTTGGGCAGTACTTCACCGATGCGCGACTTGCTCCACAGATGGTGGTTCTCGTGGATTTTCACGTAGCCTTCCGGCGCGGTTTTCAGCTCGATGCCTGGAGACGCGGCGACGACTTTATCCACGTCGAAACTGCCGGCCTTCTCCACCGCCGCTTTCCACAACCATGGCCCGAGGTAGGCCGCCTGGGTCACATCGCCGATCACCGAATCCTTGCCGTACTTGGCCTTGAACGCATCGACGAAGGCTTTGTTGTTGGGGTTGTCCAGGCTCTGGAAGTACTTCATCGAAGCGTAGAAACCGGCCATGTTTTCGCCGCCGATGCCGAGCAGTTCGTCTTCGGTCACCGAGAGCGTCAACAGCGTCTGCTTGGACGCATTCACACCTGCCGCATTGAGCTGCTTATAGAACGCCACGTTGGAACCGCCGACCACTGCGGCGAACACCACGTCCGGCTTCTTCAGCTTGACCTTGTTGATCAGCGACCCGAACTGAGTGTTGCCCAGTGGGTAGTAGTCTTCGCCCACCACGGTGCCGTGCAGCACGTTTTCAATGTGCTTGCGCGCGATCTTCATCGACGTGCGCGGCCAGATGTAGTCGGAGCCGACCAGATAGAAGGTCTTGGCGCCTTTGGTCTTGGCGATCCAATCGAGGCTGGCGAGGATCTGCTGGGTCGCTTCCTGCCCTGTGTAGATGACGTTTTTCGACTGTTCCAGCCCTTCGTAGAAGGTTGGGTAGTAGAGCAGGCCATTTTCTTTCTCGAAAATCGGCAGTACGGCTTTGCGCGAGGCCGAGGTCCAGCAGCCGAACACGGCGGCGACTTTGTCGTTGACCAGCAGCTTCTTGGCTTTTTCGGCGAAGGTCGGCCAGTCGGAGGCGCCGTCTTCCTGGATCACCTTGATCTGCCGTCCCAGAATCCCGCCCGAGGCGTTGATCTGCTCGATGGCCAGGCGCTCGGCCTGGATCGAGCCGGTCTCGGAGATCGCCATGGTGCCGGTGGCCGAGTGCAACTGGCCGACGGTGACTTCGGTGGGGGTCACAGCCAGGCCTTCGTTATCGGCCAGCACGCCCTGACTGAACAAAGCGGCCGCCAGTAATGACAGGGCCAACAGCGGTTTGGAGCGAATCAATCGTGATGCCATGGGGCGACTCCTCTGCAATGAGGAGGTCAGCATGGCGGCAGCCGGCCAGCGCGGGTATACGCAGCCTGACGTAACGGCATACGTCATTTGACGTATGCCGTTGCGCACTGTTTCAAGGCAGGTTGTGGCGAGCGACTTCACATGTGGGTCCTCAGCGTCTGCTGAGGCATAGAACTTGCTCAGTAATCACGCCAACTTCCCGGAGCCTACCCACCGTGCAATCCCCTCCCGGCACCCAGCGCATCGTCAAGATCCGCCGCGACTACAACACCTGGGTCGCCGACGAGACGATGGAAGACTACGCCCTGCGCTACACCCCCAAGTCCTTTCGCAAATGGTCGGAGTGGCGTATCGCGAACACCGCCTTGGGCGCGGTGTCGTTCCTGGCGCTGGAAGCCATCGGTGGCGTACTGGCCTTGAGTTACGGCTTCACCAACACCTTCTGGGCGATTCTGACCATCAGCCTGGTGATCTTCCTCACCGGCCTGCCCATCAGTTATTACGCCGCGCGCTACGGCGTGGACATGGACCTGCTCACCCGTGGCGCCGGCTTCGGCTATATCGGTTCCACCATCACCTCGCTGATCTACGCCAGCTTCACTTTCCTGTTTTTCGCCCTGGAAGCGGCGATCATGGCCTTGGCACTGGAGCTGTATTTCCATATCCCGCTGGGCATCGCCTATGTGATCTGCTCACTGCTGGTGATCCCGCTGGTGGCGTACGGTGTGACCCTGATCAGCCGCTTGCAACTGTGGACGCAACCCATCTGGCTGCTGTTGCTGGTGTTGCCCTACGGCTTTGTGGGGTGGAAAAACCCCGACGCCTTCAGCGACTGGACCAGCTTCGTCGGGCGCACTGGCGATGGTGGCGGCTTTAACCTGTTGGCGTTCAGCGCCGCCTGTACCGTGGCCCTGTCACTGGTCACGCAGATCGGCGAGCAAGTCGATTACCTGCGCTTCCTGCCGGAAAAAACCGCCGCCAACCGCACACGCTGGTGGGCCGCCCTGCTCTGTGCCGGCCCCGGCTGGATCATCCCCGGGGCGTTGAAAATGTTTGCCGGCGCGTTCCTCGCGTTTCTGGCCCTGCAACACGAAATCCCCATGGAGCGCGCCGCCGAGCCGACCCAGATGTACCTCGTCGCATTCCGCTACGTGTTCAGCTCACCGGAATGGGCACTCGGCGCCATGGTGCTGTTTGTGTTCATCTCGCAGATGAAGATCAACCTGACCAACGCCTACGCCGGTTCCCTGGCCTGGTCGAACTTCTTCGCCCGCGTGACTCACAGCCATCCCGGGCGCGTGGTATGGCTGGTGTTCAACGTGGCGATCGCGCTGATGCTGATGGAGCTGGGCGTATTCGATGTGATCGACCAGGTGCTGGGGCTGTACGCGAATATCGCGATTGCCTGGATCGGCACGCTGGTGGCCGACCTGGTGATCAACAAGCCCCTGGGGTTGTCGCCCAGGCATATAGAGTTCAAGCGCGCACACCTTTACGATATCAACCCGGTGGGGGTCGGCTCGATGCTGATTGCCTCATTGCTATCGATCCTCGCCCACTTCGGCCTGTTCGGCGCCCTTGCCCAGGCCGCGCCGCCCTTCGTTGCGCTGGGCACGGCACTGATCATGGCGCCGCTGTTGGCGTGGCTGACCCAGGGCAAGTACTACATCGCGCGCACCAGCGAAGTGCACTTGATTCATCCGGTGGCGCCCGCGACCCACGCGGTCTGCGGGCTGTGCAGCAACCCGTTCGAGACCGCCGACATGGCGTTCTGCCCAGCCTACAGCACGCCGATCTGTTCGTTGTGTTGCTCGCTGGATGCGCGCTGCGGCGACCGTTGCAAACCCCACGGGCGACTGGTCAGCCAGTTCGAAGGCGTGTTGCACTGGTTGCTGCCCAACACCTTGATGCCGCGCTTGCATACGCGCCTGGCGCATTACCTGGGTTTATTGCTCGCACTGGTGCTGATGCTTGCGGGGGCATTGGCGTTGATCTATGTCCAGGCTGCCCAAGGCTTGCCCCATTCGGAAACCCTCTACCAGGCGTTCTTCAAGGCTTTTCTCACCCTCTCGGTATTGGCCGCCGTGCTCGCGTGGTGGGTGGTGCTGACCCGCGAAAGCCGGCGCGTCGCCCAGGAAGAGTCCGACCGCCAGACCCTGCTGCTGATGCAGGAAATCGATGCCCACAGCCTCACCGACCAAGCCCTGCAACAGGCCAAGGAAGCCTCCGAAGCCGCCAACGCCGCCAAGAGCCGCTATGTCACCGGGTTGTCCCATGAACTGCGCACGCCGCTCAACAGCATTCTCGGCTTCACCCAGATTCTGCAGCGCGACAGCGCCATGCCCGAGCAGCATCAGGACGCACTGGCGACCATACTGCGCAGTGGCTCGCACCTGCTGTCGCTGATCGACGGCCTGCTCGACGTGGCCAAGATCGAGGCCGGCAAGCTGCGCCTGGAACTCACCGAAATCCCCTTTCCCGAGCTGATCCATGACCTGGAGCAAATGTTCACGCCCCAGGCCCGTGACAAGGGCCTGCGCTTTCGCCTGGACTGCGTGGGCAAGATCCCGGCAGTGGTGCGCGGCGATGAAAAACGCGTGCGCCAGATCCTGATCAACCTGCTCGGCAATGCGGTGAATTTCACCGACAGCGGCGAGGTGTGCCTGCGAGTCAGTTACCGGCGCGAGACCGCCAATTTTGAAATCATCGACACCGGTATCGGCATCGATCCGGGACAGTTGGAGCGGATTTTCCAGCCATTCGAACGTGGTGACCTGATGCGCCAGGACAAGGGCGTGGGCCTGGGCCTGACCATCACGCGCATGCTCACCTCGTTGATGGGCGGCGAGTTGCGTGTGACCAGTGAGCTGGACAAGGGCACGTGCTTCCAGGTGCGTTTGTTCCTGTCCCAAGTACGCGCGCCGCAAGCCGTGGTGCATGTGGAGCACGACATCATCGGTTATCACGGAGTACGCCGACGCATCCTGGTGGTGGATGACCATGTGGACCATCGCAAAGTGCTCAGCGGCATGCTGACGCCGCTGGGGTTTGAAGTGATCCAGGCCAGCAATGGCCAGGATGCGATCCGCCAGGTGGCGTTGCTGGCGCCGGACCTGATCCTGATGGACCTGTCGATGCCGACCCTGGATGGCTGGGAAACCAGCCGCCTGATCCGCCGCAATGCGCTGTCGAACGCGCCGATCATCGTGATCTCCGCCAACGCCTTTACCGACGACCGCGAACGCTGCATCGCCGCCGCCTGCAACGACTACCTGGCCAAGCCGGTGCGCACCCCGGAACTGCTCGGGCGCCTGCAACAGCATCTGGATCTGCACTGGCTGCGGCGCACCAGAAGCTTGACACCGCCGACGCGACCCAGTGTGTTGCCCAGCCCTGACGACCTTGCCGCACTTGCCGAACTCAGCGCCATCGGCTATGTGCGCGGCCTGCACGAAAAGCTCGACACGATCCTTGAACAGCGCCCCGACACCAAACCCTTTATTACCAAGGTTCGCGGGCTGCTCAAGGGTTTCCGCCTGGATGAACTCAACCGAACCCTCAAGGAGGCCGAAGATGAATGCACTCACCCGCAGCACTGAACCCGGCGTGGTGCTGATCGTCGACGATACGCCCGACAACCTGGCGATGCTCTCCGATGCCCTCGACGACGCCGGCTACATGGTGCTGGTGGCCCTCGACGGCCTGAGCGCCCTGAACCGCGTGCAACGCCGGCGTCCGGACCTGATCCTGCTGGACGCGATGATGCCCGGCCTGGACGGTTTCGAGACCTGCCGCCGGCTCAAGGCCCAACCGGCCAGCGCGGATATCCCGGTGGTGTTCATGACCGGGCTGACCGACAGCAAACACGTGGTGCGCGGTTTTGAGGTGGGCGGCAGTGATTACGTGACCAAGCCGATCCAGACCGACGAAGTCTTGGCGCGGGTGGCGGCGCATTTGCGCACGTCACGGATTTTGTTGTCGGCGCGAAAGGCGCAGCAGTCGAACGTGTTGACACTGGAAGACGAGCCGGCGCAAAAACTGCTATCGGCCAGGTTTCAACTGACCGAGCGCGAGGTGGAGGTGCTGCGCTGGGTGGCGTGCGGGAAAACCAATCGGGATATTGGCGATATTCTGGGGTTGAGTCCGCGCACGGTGAACAAGCACCTGGAGCATGTGTACGTGAAGTTGGGTGTGGAGACTCGGACAGCGGCCACATCAGTGGCCCTGGCAGCGATCTGAATGTGTGTGAGGCCCCAGGCGATCACTGATGGTCGCTACGCTCAACGCTGCCACCGCATGCCCATCGCGATTGAGGATCGGCACCGCCAAGCCCGCCATGCCTTCCAGCACCCACGCTGTACCTGGGCATGAACGGCGGCACCATGGTTTCCTGATGTTCAACCGCCTGCGGGGCGGCGACGAAACCAACGTGGAGCCCGGCTTCAAGGCCTGGCCAAAAACCGTCGGCCCCAACGTGCTGGAATACATCGCCAGCTCGGCGAAGATCTGCGAGCCGGTGCAAGCCGACGAAACCGCACTATTGCCCCTCACCCCGACCCAGGTCGCAACCCAGAAACTGCTCGGCGTGCCGATGGAATATGCGCGGCCCAAGGAAGGTGCGGTGGAGTCGGTCGATTGAGCGTTGAGCATGGGAACGATCATGGAACGATGGGTTCCGCGCGTTTGTGGGCGGTCTTCAGGTAGGCGCGTTCCACGATGTCCCGCACCCGCTCACTCACCGGCTCGCCCATCAGGTACGCATCGATCTCTTCGTACGTGCAGCCATAGGCCTGTTCATCCAGCTTGCCCGGCGCCAGTTCCTCGAGGTCGGCCGTGGGTTGCTTGTGCACCAGGTTCGCCGGCGCGCCAAGGGCACTGGCCAAGAGGCGCACCTGGGTCTTGGTCAGGCCCGACAGCGGTGCCAGGTCGCAGGCGCCGTCGCCGAATTTGGTGAAAAAACCCATCAGTGCTTCGGCGCCATGGTCGGTGCCGACCACCAGGCCATTGTGCAGGTTGGCCACGGCGTACTGGGCGATCATGCGGGTGCGGGCCTTGACGTTGCCTTTGATGAAGTCGACCTGGGCGGCGCTGGCGGCGGTGGCGGTCAGGCTGGCCATCAGGCCGTCGACGCTGGCGGCGATGTTCAGGGTGTCGATGTGGTCCGGGGTGATGAAATCCAGCGAGGCCTGGGCGTCGCTCTCATCGGCCTGGGTCTTGTAGGGCAGGCGCATGGCGATAAAGCGCGCGGCGTAGTCCTCGGTACGCAATTGCTCCACCGCCAGCTGGCACAGGCGGCCGGCGGTGAGGGAATCGACGCCGCCGCTGATCCCCAGTACCAGGGCCTTGCAGCCTGAATGACGCAAGGTGGTCTTGATGAAGTCAATGCGCCGCTGGATTTCCTGGGCTTCACCGCCCTTGACCAATGTGCGATCGATATTGAGTTCCTGCGCGATACGTTCCTGCATGTCACACCTCCACGTTGCCGACATTGAATACCTTCGCTGCGTACTGCAAAAACGAGGGGTCTTCGCAGACGTTCTTCACCGGGTCATCGGAGAACTTCACCACCGGTTCGCCGTGCACGCGCACCAGCTTCATGACGATGCTAAGCGGCTCCACGCCCTCCACATCACAGGCCAGGCTGGTGCCCATGCCGAAACCGAACTTGGCCTTGCCACGGATGTGCCGCAGGATCGGCAGGCATTTTTCGAAGTTCAGGCCGTCGGAGAACATCAGGTCCTTGGTCATCGGGTCGATGCCCAGCTGTTTGTAGCGGGCCAGCACCTTGTCGGCCCAGGCGATGGGATCACCGGAGTCCTGGCGCAGGCCGTCGTAGAGCTTGGCGAAGTACAGGTCGAAATCCTTGAGGAAAAAATCGGTGCTGATGGTGTCGGTCAAGGCAATGCCCAGGCGGCCGCGGTATTCACGCACCCAGTTTTCCAGGCCGGCGTTCTGGCTTTCGCGCAACCGCCCCAGTTGCTGGTGCACCATCATCCACTGGTGCGCCATGGTGCCGATCAGCGGCAGGTCGAATTCGTAAGCCAGGTGCGCATTGCTGGTACCGACGAACTGGCCGGGGAAGTCGCGGCGCATGATGTCCACCACTTCGCGCTGGGCCTTGAACGACAGGCGCCGGCGCGTGGAGAAGTCGGAGACGCGCAGGTCGGCCAACTCGTCGCGGCTGAGGTTTTTCTCCAGCCAGTCGAACTTCTGGTAGAGCTTGCGGGTGACGTCTTCCAGGGTCACGTCGGGGTATTTGGCGCGGTTGCGCAGCTCGCTGACCAGTGCCAGTACCGGTTGCTCGAACATGATGCAGTGCAGCATCGGCCCGACCACACGGATGTTCAGTTGGCCGTCGACTTCGCTGACGTGGATATAGCGCAGGTTGAAGCGGAACAGGCCGAGGAAGCGTTCGTAGTCGGGGGTCAGGTATTCGCGAAAGCGTGGGTTGAATAGAAAGCGCAGCTCGCCCTCACGCATCTGCAGGCCGGCCATGTTCTCAAGCTCGGCGCGCAGTTCGGGGATCAGGTGGCCGAGTTTTTCCTTGGAGCGCACGATGAAGTTGTATTCCACATCGACATTCGGGTGCTGGTGCAACACCGCCTGCATCATGGTGAAGGTGTAGTAGCACCCGTGAGTTTTCAACGATTGACTGATCCCTGTGAATTCCGCAAAAAATGGACAACCGAGTCTCAAGGTTTTCTAGAACCTGCACCCCAGGTGTCCCTTCCTGCTTCTCCTCAATGACAGGCAGCGCAAATAGCCCAACGGATGGTTTACGGGCGGACGACCAACTTCCTTTAATCAGCTAAAAAACGACAACTGGCTGGTAAGTGCTTCATGCGATGACAGCCCCCCTCCCGAGCAAATGAGGAACGTCATCGGAAGTAATGCGCTTGGCTAATTAACTGCTGAGAACACAGCTCACGCAGACCGATGTGAGTCACACCTATTAGATGAAAGAGAGGCGGTGGGTCTGGAAGGTGCACTAGCAAAGTGACCATGTCTTAGTCGATTTGAGGCAAATCGCTGCGAATGCCAGATACCCACACTTCGGGGAACGCCGATACCAATCTGCGTACCCAAACGCCTCTCGTCTGATGGAGCAGACGCCCTCGGGGATTCATCGTTGACAGTTCCACCCTACTGACACGAGGCGCCCGTATCTTGGGCCCCGTTGAGCATTTCCCAAAAAACTGGGTGCCGGAGGGTATCCCGAGGCGATTTGACGACCTCCGGATTGTCTCTGGCGTATCGCCTTAAGCGTTGAACTCATACCAGAGAGTGTCTGCCCACTCGCGCTAACAGTCTATTCGGCGACCGCCCATCAGTAATTACCTTGCCCTAAGGAACATCACGATCTCAATCCGCTACAACGCTACATTATTCGATATCTGCTGTTTACACATCAGCGCCATATATCTTCCTTAATCCGGCCCCTCCCCCATAAACCCCCAAAACCTCGATACGTAAGGCCTAGGAGATAACCCACCCCAGAAAAACAAAGGAAAGGCAAACCAAAATGAATATTGTCAATTAATAGAATAATATTAGCACTTCAAAACAAACTGCACACAAGGATAGTTAAAGCATACTTTGAATTAGGCTTGACAGCGACTAATCAACAACTTTAAATCTCCTATCCGAGATCACCAAGCCCCCCTGAAAATGCCTGCAGTAGTCAATCGAAAGCCGCGTCAGACTCCATACAGAAAGTACCGATACGTGGTGCTCCCACGCATATTCCTATTCAAGACTGAAAACGCTGCGAATGATGAATGTGCTACGAGCACGGTCATTATCCAGGGCAAATATGTTATTCAGCCTTTCAAAACCGAGTCAGGAAAAGACGATTTAAGGAATGTGCCAGTCATATTGAAACCAGACGGTTCTATATGGCACCACGGATCTCTCTACCTGCTTTCACGAGCATCTGAGTACAACCCTCCTTCCGACCAAACGCTCAGATCATATGCAAAGGGGCTGGTTGATTACATCAATACTTTGGCCGTTGACCAAATAGACTATCTGTCAACTCCAATTCGACAAGGTTCTCGACCCACCTACCACTACAGAGCCGAGCTAGAAGCAAGAATAAGTGAAAACCTGCTTGCGATATCTACGGCCAACTCACGTATAAGCACAGTAGTTAATTTTTATCGATGGATGAAAAAACGATATGACTACCATCCAAGTCAAGACCTCTGGACTGAGATTAAAAGATACGTTCGTTTTAGCAACTCAAAAGGCTTCGGCAGTGGTAAAGAAGTTATTACAACGAATTTGCATATCAAACAATCGCCAGAAACCAATACAGGAGAGTATGTCGTAGATGGTGGAAAACTATATCCATACACCGAAGAACAGCAACGCACGCTTGCAAAAATTCTTTTTAAAACTACAAACACAGAGATGATACTAAGTTTTCTAGTGGCATTAACTAGCGGCGCACGCTCGCTGGCAACTTACACCCTTCGAACATCTGACATATTGATTCCTTACACGGTTCAAGGCAGTGAAGTAGCCATCAAAATTGGGCGCAATACGGGCGTCGACAACAAAAACAATAAAAAAATGAAAATCTACATTCCGGCATGGCTAAACCGCCTGATATATACTTATATACACTCCGAACGTTACAAGCGTAGAGTTGCAAAGGCGGGACAGCCCACCGATGGCGAGCAGTACGTATTCCTAACATCGCATGGCAACCCATTTCATATGTCCAAAAGCGACATGAGAAGGGGACAGGGCCAGGCGATCCAAGAAGGAAGCTCTGTTCGTAAGTTTATTTCAGAGACGCTTCAGCCTGCGCTGAACCAACTAGAATCCCCTTTCAAGTTCCGTTTCCACAACTTGAGGGCGTGCTTCGGCATGAATCTTCTAGAAGAAAAGCTTAAAGGCTTACCTCAAGACTCTATCGCCTACACCCGAGCGGTGGGAAAAGTCCAACAGCGCATGGGTCATGCTGATATCTCTACCACGAATAGATATCTGAGTTATCGAGAGGATAACGAGTTGAAATTCCAGGCGCAGAGCATGTTCGAGCAGCATTTACAATCAATATCCGAAAATTATGTATACAGTTAAAATCAAATCCATTCTGCGTCAAGTATCGGGAATTACTATCATCGAGTTTGACAAGCTGTCGATGCAAGAAATCAACGCGAAAATTGATGAGATTGGCATACATCAAGTAGCGTTTGCGACTAAATACGAAACAGTATTCCACGTTGGATCACACTGCTTTCGCAAACGTTATCGCATTGGTGGCACTGCCCTCTATCAATGCCAGAGGTTTGATCTGATTGAGAGCAGGTGCAAGGCACTTGACGGCTGGGCGAGAAACGCCATCACAGCCGTAAAAACTGGCATGATTAGCCAACCGACATTCACATCGAATTCCCGCGAACTTAATCAGTTTCTCTGCTGGAGTTACAAAAATGGTTACTCTGACCTTTTTGACAGTGTCGAAAGGTATTACGAAGCCTACACTTCATACTCCAAACTTGCTTATGACAAATACACAGATGGTAAATATGTCTACCACACCGCCGCCATAAAACAAAGCGTCGCATTCAGCACGCTTTACTGGTTCTTTCCCGACTGCACTATTAATTACAAACCTGCACTGCCGAAAGTACCAGTGAAACATGGCTACAACCAAACTCCTGTACCACGGGAACAAGATGTGGCTCGCGGACTGGGATTGTGCACTGAGATTTTCAATGGATTCACAGAGGCGCTACTGAACGGCTGGAAATATCCATTCCAGGTAAATCTGATGGGTGAATATTTTTGGACAGTCCCACATCGCTGGCTATGTCATACCAATAGGGCAACTCCACCCGAGGTGAGCACGGGTCTATGGCACTACAGGTCAGGCACGTTAAAGCCTCAAACGCATGAGTATCGTATTAAGCGCTACTTCGAGGCTCTGGAGACAATTGCGGAAGAGAACAAGAACCCGCAGGTGCTGACGACTCACCGACACCGATTGGGAAAGTGGGCCCATGACAGCTTTGTCCTAATGTTTGCCGCTAACACTGGTATGAACGAGCATCAGATCAGGGATCTAGAATGGCTAACCGGTGAGTACGAGGTAGTACCAAGTACACAGGGATTCAGGACTGTAAAATGGCGCGCCGGTCGAAAGACGCAGAGTTTTACGATCACAAATCGCTTTGTAAAAGATTTTGAACAATATCTTAAACTAAGAGCGTTTCTCACTAGAGAAAGGCCAATCAACTCTCTTTTCATCCAAATCCCCGTTCAGGTGGAAAAACGGTGGAAACCGCTACAACTTTCCGCTCTGAGAAAACTAGGCGATGCAATTCGTCAATACCTTGATGAAAGCTTCCCATTTCTGAGTTACCGCCAACTGCGACTTTATAAATACAACTACTTATTAAAAGAATTTGGAGTTGTGGTGGCTAGTCAAATAATGCAGAGCAGCATCGGCACAATCGCTAAGGCGTATTCGTCTGCAGCTGACGATGTAGCAACCAAGGAAATCAGCGCTTACTACAACCTCCTTTCAGAGGCGCACAAAAAAAACATCCAGAGAAGGAAGCAAACGAGCACACCTTCAGGGCATTGTATTGAGCCAGGCAAAGCAATTCTACTGGTACAGATCGATCACACTGTAGCGGAACCTTCTTGTAGCAACTTTATCACTTGTTTGTTCTGTGAACACTTTGTCGCACACGCCACGTCCAACGACGTCCGTAAGTTGCTCAGCTTACGCTATTTCCTTATGGAGATACGGAGCCAGTCAATTTCTGCGGAAGAATTTGAAAAATTGAACGGAGCCACTCTACAAAAAGTGAACTACATCATTGAACGACTTAGAAATACCTCGAGCGAGTTCAGCGCAGCTGCAGACCTAATTGAATCAGAGGTTTTTGCCAGCGAAATTTTGACGGACTATTGGGCAGCGCTGCTAAACAACCTAGTAAGAGTTGGAGCTATGAAATGAATTCGACCAAAGCTAGAAAACACGCAGATAAGGGCCCCGACGCTTACCTAGACATGGAAGTAGCTGAGATCAATGAAAGCACCGTGATCAGCCGTGACGAGGATGGAAATATCAGCTCTATATTTGCTCACAACAAATGGTTCACACCTCAGCTTAACAATCATCATCTCAAAACATCCTGGGTTTGTTTTTCCAAGTTCAGCTGTAACAATACGAACGAGCTCGAAAGCCTGACACAAGCTAAAACTATTATCTGTACACAGATGTTTCGCCCGTCAAAGAGAACAGGCTCTCATCCTAGCCACGACGGAGTGATGTCCATTCTTGGGGCTCTCCGTAAGCTGCATGCATTCGCGTCAACAAAGAGTTTGACTTTAGCTCAGACATTTGAACGCCCAGTAGAATTCGGAGATTACATTCAAAAAATAGATTCTCTTATTGATCTGAGAGTCTTTAAGACAATGCTCAACAAAGTAGTGGAGCACTCCATATACCCGGTCTCGCCTCTCGCTCTCAAACTAACTGACCAGCTTATTCGAGAGTCAAACGACGAATCAGAGCAACACCCAGTTATTCCTGGTCGTATCCTCTTCCAGAAAATGTCAAATTACAAAGAACTTCTCACAGAATACAATTCTGTTGCAGAAAATATTGAAAAGCTCAACCTCAGAGTCGGTGCCAACCCGTTCTATGGTAGGACAAAGCAGATATCCACCGACCCAACGCTTCCCAATATTGCTTTCAAGCAGGCCATGGATGAGTGTGGCCTGACTGAAATTAGCGAGAAATATAAATTCAATCAGTTATCTAATATCGCAAAATACATCAATCGGTGCTATTACGCTGCAAAGATGCTCATACATGTGTTTACAGCAATGCGCGAGCGGGAAGCATACCTACTGAAAGAATCCTGCATTGAAAGGATCTCCACTGATACATATATAGTTCATGGTTTAACCATCAAGCTAACTAAAGCACCTCAACCAGCCAAATGGGTGACATCAGCCGATATTCTCTTCCCGTACGAGACGGCAATGAACATCACGCGGCTTATAAAGAATTTTATTCCAGACAGCATCAAAACCCAGGATTATCTTTTCCTATCTGTATCCTACTTGCCCACCTCCAATTATCACAACAGCGCTTGTAAATCAAAAAAATTAACTCAGGCTATCTTGTCGCCATTCAAGTTTGAGCAAACCTTCCCACCAACGCTTATCAGTTCCGAAGACTTTAGTGAGCTTATGATGCTGGATCCACTTAGAGAATGGCAATCTCAAGCGGCTTTCCAACCGGGTGAAAATTGGCGATTAACCACTCATCAATTCAGACGTTCAATGGCCGTATATGCCGCACAAAGTGGTCTGGTATCACTGCCATCTTTGAAAAAGATGCTGCAACACACACTGCTCCAGATGTCACTGTATTACACCAAAGGTTTTGCTACAGCTAAATACCTTTTCGAGGACATTAACCCTGAAACCGCAAGATACTTCAAAGAACAAGCGATTCCGGCGGAGGCTAGCCTTTTCTTGAAAGACGTCATTATGGAGGAAGCAACGCTTCACGGCGCAGCGGGGACTTTTCATGAGCGCAACATCAAAAATTCGTTCTTGGGAAATATTGTTACTAACTTTTCTGAAACGCTAAAAAAAATGAAGCAAGGATTGATTTCTTACAAAGAAACCATTTTGGGAGGTTGCCTAAAGGTAGGAGAGTGCCATGAGCGGGCTCATCACAACTATGTCGCCTGCCTCAACTGCACAAATGCCTGCATCAAAGAGAAGAAGCTAGACCAATCAATCCTAATTCAGGTCAAAGTTATCGAAAACATTCCGAAAGGAACGTTTGCCTACAACACCGAGCAGACCAAGCTCAGCATGTTACAACTCTTCAAAGACAAAATCTCACAGGTGATCGCATGACCTCAGATGTTATCCAGCAATACGAAGCTGCTCTTCAACGACTAATCAACAACCAGTCTGCTTCATCAAGAGTGAAAATCAGCCGCGATAGCGTGGCTAAAGCATCACTGCAAAGGAGCTCACCTAGCGGTAAACATCCTCGCCCCAAAGTACGCGCTCCAAAAAATAAAGCACAGCGTGTTGAGATTGTTACGGATGATGCGAACTCATGACTTCCGATGTCATTCTTCAATATGAAACAGCACTTCAACGACTGGTTGAAAACAAGCCTAACATTTTGCCGCCGGGCAGCAAGATCACCATCAACAACGTGGCCTTGGAAGCTGGGCGCGGTAAAGGCTCCATCAGAAAAGATCGCGAGTGCTTTGATGAGCTTCGCGAAAAGACCAAGGCAGCCGCAGCCAAACAAAAAAAAGAAAATAGTGCGAAACCCAACAAGGGGGCTGAAAAGCTTTTCAAAGACCTTTATCACGAGAGCTTGGCCAGGGAGCTGATGCTTATCTCGCAGATCGATGAGTTGGATAAAGACCTCTCGGCATTGAGTAACGTTACCAACATCGCCACTCATAAGGAAAAAAACAGCAAGGGTGCCAAGAAATGAGCGCCCGGAACAAGATTCTCAATTTTGCGTAGTGGATTAATGGAGTCACTGGAGAGGTCGCCGGAATGCCTTTCCAGAGCCGCTTTCAACGAATTGGAGAATTACCCCGAGAGTGATGATTGGCGAGGAAGGGGCTCCGGTTCATGACACTACTGAGGCGACCATTCGTACCTAGATCACTTCTGAGTTTGAACGTTACTCGCGGCTCCAACATAGTCCTCTTACCACGTTGCAGGTTACGCTTGACGGAGGAATGCGGAATGATCCCGAAGAACCGGGATCAGATTATCGCTGGTCGGGAACGGCTGAAATGCTTGGTCAGACAATGATGCCTATCGGCTTTCTGTAGTAGCCAGTGCAATGGCCTGCCATTCGCTCTGAGCCCGTAACTCACACCTCGACGAAAGCTATTCGTAACTTATTTGCACAGCCCTAATTCAGAACAAGTACCTTTTGGAACACGTCACCGGCTGCAAACTTAAACAGGGTCTCAAGCAACTAATCTCGCGTCTCGATTGGCACAGTCGCCCTTCGCGTCAGGGCGTTATTTCTGATCATCAAAAACTCACTTTCTTTTTCACTACGTTCCTTTTTTTTCTTTCGCTTTATTTCTTTGAAAACCCCATCGCGAATCTTATTGAACTGAAGATTTTCGCGCATCCTTAACGAAACTTCTGAAGATGGCCAACTTTTCCGCTCCATATCTTCAAACAAACAACCATTATTTACCATCCCCAACGGCCATAGGTTTTCCACATAATGGTCAACTGAACGGCACATATAAGCAAACCTATATTCCGCATATCCTAGGCAGTTAGCAACTATGTTGTAGGCAAAACTCAGCTTCATCGTCCCCCCGGATGAACTCACAACTCTCATAAGCTTCCGCGCTCGATATTTAATCTGAGCAACAGTCATACCCTTCGAGGTGCCAAGATATACTAGCACATCTGCCACTCTATCCTCTCTAAGAGTGTAATCGTCCAGTGGCGCCCAATTTGAAATATTGTTCGCATTCAGGAATGCTTGGAAATGTTCACCCAAATGTGTAATTGCAGCTCTAGCACTGAGAACGCTGTCGACTTCTTGCGGAGGATAGACTGTGTAGTTCATGGCAGGGAATGCTCTTAGATCAGTTCCTTTCGGTCATAATAATCAAAAAAAACCATCTGGCAAGCACGGAAAAGTTCGAGCTGTCAATATATACTTAATCTTATTGACATATATTGACAGGCTACCTTGCGCTTTGACGGATTGATTCTTTTTAGTGCGTTATTTTTTACCTCAGCGTGGCAACAAAACAACATTGAAGAGTCCGTAAACAAGCGGGGCTGATGTTAACCCATCATGTTGATGAGTGCTCATCTAACAGGTTGCTAGGACGAAGCGGTTTCACTTATAGGCGCCGCTAGGTTCAGAACCTTCCATCACTTCCTTAAGCATATCTGAGGTACCAATCGACGTGGCCATGTGGCGTAGCGCGTATTCAGAAGGTCTGCTCCATGGACGCCCTGTAAGAACGCAGAGCGGAATGGCGGCTAGAATGTCAATCACTGGATATGCTAACGTGATCGCTTCGGATCCCTAGTCGAGATCGGGCGGTCGGTTCGCCAAGGCGGTATAGCCACAGGGTGCTTCATCTCTTTCGCTTCATATGCATTCCGACAATAGTCAGAGGGCAGCCGACACCGCTGGCGAATTGGAGGATGCTATGCGCGTACCAATCTCTCTTGCCGACCTACGTATCAAATACGGCTTTAACCGTATCGTCAAAAAGCTCCAGCGCAATTGGCGGAGCGCTTTTTCCCTATCCCTCGCATCTTCGCAAGAAATCCTCTCGAAGGGTCTTGGCTATCAGGATCTTCATGATCTGCAAACCTCGGCTAGCAAGCACGCCGAGAATGTCGCCGGGCCTACTCAAGATGAAGTCAGGGACGGGATCAGTAACGCCCTTACCGCTTTCTGTCAGTCCAAAAAAGTTACTGACATGGGCGAGCGCGACGTCAACCAGTTAGTAAGGTTGCTGCCCCTACACGAGCTTACCGTGTTCCAGACTTCACGCTCACAACAGGCCGGTACTCTCGCTTCTCAGTCCGTCTTTGAATTAATCACAAGGCCAGCCAATGAGCTGGCTGGGGCTGCCAGTCAGGGACAGTCGAAGCGTCCCGCACACTTACGCGACGATCTGAGTGCAGAGCTTCTGAAGCCTCCAGCAGACCCCATCAGCCAAGAAGAACTGAAAAGCTTTTGGGAGGTTGTAGAGCGCAAGGGTAGTCTTCATGACCAATGTTTGTGCCTGGGTTTGCTGCAAGGTATTCGTCCGCTTGAACTGCTAAACGTCAAAGCTCATGACGTTTACACTACTGACGAGCACTCTCTCCTACGGATCAAGAATTTTAAAGCGCGCAGTCGTAGTGGTCAGCTATTTATCCCTCCCGTATTCAGTACCCTCATTGAGAGGTACGTGCGCCAAGCGAAGATTCCTCCAATCGGTTACCTCTTTCCTTCTCCGAAAGACAGCAATGTCCCTATGTCGCTCGAGCAAATGCATCGGATTATTGGAGTCTATCTGCGAGAGGCCATAGCTAATCCATCTCAGAGGCGTGCATCCTCCATTCGCCAATCCATGCTCCACGTTGCTGCGAAACATATTCTCGAGCGGATAGCGCAAAACATGGGACATCAGGTTAGCGGGATGACGATGAAGTATCTGCGCATTCCGAAATCAAGCTCTGAGGAGTGATGATTTGGCAGGGGCCACGTTTAATTTATGCCGTGCCCTAGCGGGCCGGCTGTCGTGAACCAGGCCCGGCGATACTCGCCGTTGTCCTGGCCCTGCCGGGCTTCCATCTTCGTGCCTGCGCGCTCCGCTTGCCTGATGCGACAGTCCTCCAACACACCAGTCCCAACTGCCGCGATTGGGCAAACCTGTATCTCTTCAAAAAAAATCATATCAGGCTCAAGGTTTTCCGAAACCAACCGTTTGTGATGGGTAAATACCCTTTTTTTGAGCGACGGCTTTGACCTTCTCTACACATGACTTCGCACAGCGCCTGAGCGGCGCCTTTTCGTTCCCCTGCACGATTCTCGGCAACCGCCAGCGGCGCACATGGGAGCGGCTGATCAGCTACATCGAATCCTCGGCCTGCGCATCCGAATTCAACAAAGCGGCGGCCTATGCCGAGGGTTATGCGCAGGCCTTGGCCGATACCGACCAGATCGAGATTTCCATCGCACGAGATCTTTTGATCATCGAAACGGTCGACGCCTGGCGATACGCCCGTACTTATACGAATACTTCGACCAACCTGAGCTATCCAGGAAAACCATGACTTCCTTTTTTAAACGCTACGCTGACGGCGGAACATCAGACCTGCACATCCATATGCCGCAGCGTCTTCTGCCCACTACCGTCAGTCATTGTCCCCTCGAGGTCTTAGTGGGCAATTGGGAAAAGTATCTCTTAGACCCCTCCTCCCCTCGAGAGCATTTTCCATGGGCAGCGCGTTTCGTTATGGGAATGCCCGTTCCAACCTGGGCGCGCGGGCTGGAGTGGAACCTCGGACAGAGGTCTCGTTTCATCTCTGCAGTATGGTCAGGCGCAGATCTGGGGAGCTACCTCACGAATGACTGGTACGAATCAGAGAGCGGTGGCAGGACATTGGCCGAAAACAGTGAAATTTTGATTGATGGCCAACAACGTCTGCACAGCTTGGAAGAGTATCTCCTCGACCGTCTCGCGATTCCTGATGCACAAGGGCAGCCACGGATTTGGTCTGAGCTCGGCAACGGCGAAAGGAAAAGGTTTCTTTCGACGATATTCACCCATGCGCGTGTTTCCTCTGCCGACGAAACAGCATTGCGCAGGACATACTATCTTTGCGCGCTGGGCGTTGTGCCTCGGTCATTTGATCAACGAGCTGTTCGGTAATCTTTTAATCAAGGCGGTCGGGCGTACCCCTTCGGGAGCGGCTGTCGTAAACCGAGCCCCGCTACGCTGGGTCTCGGCCCTTTGGGCTTCCACCCTTACGCTCTTCGACCATCATGGTCTGCGCGCTCCGCTTGCATGCTAGCAGAGGTCACTTCCTTGCTTGGACATTACCTCCAGCTCCCACATACTGATCTCGAAGCAATCGGAGATGAGGCCGGCGATGTCATGGCTTTTTTGGAAAGATAAACGCCCTGCCTGGGTGCAGGCAGAAGAGCGAGAGTTCATCAAAGCGGTGAACAGCCTGCAAACGCTGCAGACAACTCCTCGTGGCGGGATGAGGATTGATCCTGAAGAGCTCAGGGATCAGATCCTGGCGTCACGAGAACGGTACAAAAGCCTGGTGAAAAGATAGCCGTATCTAAGCGATGGCTTGATGAGGAAGATGTGGCGTAAGGAATTAGCACCTAGACTTCATCCTGCGTCCTATGGAAGGGACAGTCTCAGGAGATCACATGCGCATAATCATTAAATATCAAGACGGTGAAGGCTGCATTACCGAACGCGAAATCTCGGATCTGCAAAAGGAAAACGATAATCTCATTGGCGCGTTTTGCCACACCCTTGATGAATGGCGATCATTTAATGTAAATCGAATAATTCATGCGGTAGCTCGAGATACGGGAGAGTTGATTAACCCGTATAGGCTTGTGTCAGAGATGCGTGACGAGCAGTCTCTGGACTCGCTGACCTGGAAGTACCGACAGGCTATCAAGTCGGTGAAATTTTTCTGTCTCACCACTCGAGGATTGGGTAAACGCGAGCGCCCTCGGATCGTCGATTTCGTCAAAGTCCTAGTGGATCCGTCACAGCACTCCAGAGAAGATATCACCGAGTGGGTTAACAACCTGTGGTGCGCAGACCTTTATCGATACCGCGATGGTGACGTTGATGAGTACAAAGGGCTGCTACAGCAAATCCCTTACTCACTGCTCGACCAATGTCGGGAGTGCGCGCTGAAGATAATCGTGGGCTCAGGCCGGAAATCCGAAAACCCCGACTGGTTGCAGAGAATTGATGAAGAATTCAGCTCTCACCCCGTAGTGCGAAAACCGATCAATCCCGGGGTTTGACCATGATCGAAGGAGTGAATAATGAAGCTATTACGGGACGCACGAACCCTTAAGATCAAAGCTGTCAGTTCCCTTCGTATCGGGATGCAGTCCTTCAATAGCTTTGACGACGATGGCCGTATCACTACTGTATTGCTCCACCTTCAGCACGCCTGTGAAATGCTGCTCAAGGCAGTCCTTGTTCAGAACAAGGCCAAAGTATTCGATAAGGTTACAGGGCGCTCAATTTCGTTCGACAAAAGCCTTGGGCTTTGCATTGCCCACTATGGTCTGACTCAAGAAGAAGCCGGTGTGATGCGCGCGGTGGATAGTCTGCGTGATGCTGCCCAACATTGGTCGGTGGTTGTTGCCGAAGACTTGCTTTACCTCAACACTAGGGCGTTGATAACGGCATTTGATGCCTACCTGCTCCGAGCATTAGAGATTAGCCTGATTGATCACATTCCGGCTCGTGTACTGCCAGTGTCGACTATGCCGCCAGGTGATTTTGAGTTTTTAGTGGACAGGGAATACAACCTGATTAGGGATTTGTTGGAGCCGGGAAGACGTCAACGTGATGAAGCACGTGGCCGTATACGATCAATGCTGGCCATGGAATCCATCGCGGTGGAAGAAGTAGAAGTATCCGAACGCGATATTGATCGGGTAGAAAAGGCAGTGCGTGGCGGCCAAGGCATCAATGAAGTATTCCCTCGACTTTCGATGGTGGGCACTCGTACTGACGGCGAAGGCGTGAACTTGGTTGTTCACTTCACGAAAAAAGTAGGTGCGCCTGTACGATATATCGGCGGAGATGACCCAGCAGAGGCTGCGGCAGTGCGTGAGTTAGATCTACAGAAAAAATTTCATCTTGGAGCAGCCGATCTCGCGAAGAAGGTCGGGCTTTCCCAACCTAAAGCCAAAGCCCTACGAGCACATCTGGGCATAGACGAAGATGTGAAGTGCCGTAACGTATTCGAATTTGGATCGACTCGTATTCCTCAGTTTTCGGACAACGCCTTTACGCTGATGCGCGATGCCTTGGCCAATCTCGACATCGAAGAAATATGGCGGGCACGGAAGCGTTAGTTTAAAAAACCACCTCTCAGAGCTATCTGGCCGCTCTATCTAACAGGCCCATCGGATATGACCGCAAACTTCCGCACTTCGATAAAGAGTTTCCACTGACATCAAAGCCTCCGCGCTGGCAAGCAATACATGAAATCGATGGACGTACTGAGCTCAGGTTTGATGCCGGCAGTCGCCTTGGATGACGAATTCCCCGCAGTCACCGGCTTGATATAGAACCCTGCCCGGCGAGAGGGGTCTGCTCTTGTATCAGATCTCGGGAATACATCGAATGTCCGCGCAACACAGCCTAGTAATACTCGCTCGTGGAGGCTACGCCGCTCGAGGATTGCTGTATTTGATCATCGGTATTTTCGCGTTGCTCGCAGCACAAGACTCGACAAAACCGAAGGACAGCCACAAGAGCCTGGAAGCATTGCTGAGCCAACCATTCGGCTATTTTCTGGTTGGGCTTGTGGTGGCGGGTCTGCTCGCGTTTGCGGCGTGGCGCGTGCTTCAAGCAACGCGTGATGTCGATCATCATGGCAAAAAATTCAAAGGTTTGGTAATTCGCGCAGGTCTGTTCGCGGGAGGTATGGTCAACGGCGCTCTCGCGTTTTTCGCGTTGGGCCTACTCATTAGCGGTATTAAAAGCTCGGGCGATTCCGGAGGGCAAACCAAAGACTGGCTAGCGCATTTCCTATCCTGGGATCACTCGAATTTGTTGGTGTACCTGATCGCTCTCGTTCCCCTTGGTGTGGGTGTTGCTCACATCATCAAGGGATGGAAGGCGTCGTTCGAGAAATATTTTGAAGCTGACGAAGACGTCATGCGGTATGTCCGTCCGGTGTCGCGGTTCGGCCTAATAGCCCGAGGGGTTGTTTTTATAGAGATTGCGTTGCTGCTGGCAATCAGCGGTTCCACTTATCAAGCCATGGATCCACCTGGTATGAAGGAATCACTAGACGCACTCCAAAATCTACCTGCTGGTTGGTTGATTTTGATTGTGATGGCCTTGGGGCTGATTGCCTTCTCGGTTTACAGTTTCTCAGAAGCCTTTTGGCGCAAGATCAACATGGATGTGCCGGGAGTACCGAGCAGGGGTTGATGAGAAACGGAAGTCTTACTGCCATGAGGAGCCTTACTCGCACCAAGGCCCCCATGTTGGTGGGTGATCTACGATATCGATGGACGTACTGAGTTCGTCTTGCATGTGCTCGAAGACTTTGTCGAGACGCGGATGAGCTTTCGATTCTCGCAGTGCATTTACCAACTCCAGAAGCTCTCGGCCCTGGGCTAGCGGCATCTGGATATCGCAGTACACCGTGTCATCGTCTTGTCCCATGCCCTCACCCGCTCAGTCTTTTTTAGATTTATTTCTTGCGGCCCGATGCTGCTCCAGGTGTCGCATCTCTGCTTCCCAACTCGCCAGGAATTTATCCCAGCCTGAGGCGTATGGCCCATCGACCAACCTGGTCGACCCGACGCTTGCCTGGTAGAAACGCTCTCTCCAGGGTTGCGGAATAGTCTGCTCCAAAATGATGTTGATTCCGGAGTTATGGCGCATCACCGAGGCAGAGTTACGAACCTGAATGAGGTCGAGTAGCTTATCGCTAGAGGGGGTGTCGTTTCGCTCTTGGTCGTCGAGATCATCGAGGATGGCAAGGAGGTCGGATGCATTGGGATCACCAGGACGGCGGCTTGCAAGCGCCCACAGAACCTTTCGCCTAGTTCTCTCACGCTCGCGGAGTAAATCGCAGGTCATTTCAGCCTCCTTTTCACAAAGCTGGGCGGTGGTTATGGCGTGCCACCTTCGGCGGATGGCTGGCGTGAACCGAGCCACGGCAAACCGCGTCTCGGCCCTTCGGGCGCTCATCCTGCACGCCTGCGCGCTCCGCTTGCCTAACGTGTAGTGCGCCGGAATTCTGACTGAGTTCAATTTTCAGCGAAATTGTGGCGCAAACGTTTCGCTTTTCTCGCAAGCCACGAACATTACTCCTTATGAAACTTGCTGAAGCGACTCGACAGCGTAGAAGGAGCAATTATTTCCCAAGACTCCGGTCTAGAGGTCGCACTGAAAATTACCCAGGCACGCCAAAGGAAAAACAACGCAACCAAACCAGCTTCAATTATCGTAAGCACTGTAGCGTTATACATATAGCTTTGATCTTGTCCGAATAAGCAGATCAATGCGAATAAAGAAGGAAACCAGCCGATAAGAAATACCATGCAGAATGCGAGAGCGGCGGCGCCCGCCAAAATCATTGGCACC
Source organism: Pseudomonas sp. BIGb0381 (assembly GCF_024809815.1). NCBI lineage: Bacteria > Pseudomonadati > Pseudomonadota > Gammaproteobacteria > Pseudomonadales > Pseudomonadaceae > Pseudomonas > Pseudomonas sp. BIGb0381. The sequence continues at coordinate 86,016 of NZ_JANUEN010000004.1, read as the reverse complement.
ATGAGCCTAAAGGAAGTAGCGAAAATTTTCTCGCCACTTTCTTTTTGAACACCATAAATCACACCAATATTTTTTTCTTTTTTACTACTGCTCTTGAACATCCCATAAAATGTCACACTTTGGCCACCCTCTAATTCTTCGTAAATTTTATTGGTCAATGTCAAATTAGGAATGATGGATCCATCAATACTGATCTTGGCTTTATACCCACCGTTCATGGGCATCACAGATCGGACATAGTCGAGCGTTCCGGAAACTTTTACGCAATCAAACTTCATTACAACATTTACCTTTTATTCACGTAATAGAGTTCTGGAGCAGTTGAAATCTACAGCTTCCCCAAATGTAACCATGTCCCGGTAGCAGAGAGGTGCGCGCGGAAGACCCTGCTGCGAGGAGCTCTGGCGTTTCCCTGCTGGTAGGCGATACGCAGGTGATATCAACCAGCCACGCCCAAGGCTGAATATATTAGATGGAATGGGTTTTAGCAATGTGGCCTTATCCTCGCATTTGGAGATTCCAATGCTTGCTAAGGATTCACTTGCCGCTGTCCTACGCGTCCTCAGACGTGCGCGTGATCTGAAAGCAGAGGATTTTTCGACTGGCATCGACCCCACTCACGTGAACAACCTTGAAAACGGTAAAGTCAGCGTATCGCTTGAAACGCTAGAGTCCGTAGCAAAGATCCTTGACCTCCGAACCATCTCGTTGCTGGTGCTCGCAACAAGTCTTCGCGAAAAAATATCGCCTCATGAGTTACTGGCCGAAGTAAAAACGGAAGTACGCGAGTTTTCTTCGCCACGATTTTTGGCCGATTTCGCAAGCCAAATAGAAAATGGCGAGCTGGTGCGCAGACCCTCGGGAGCTCAGGTTTCCCAGAAAAAATTGGCTGCTGTACGAGAGTGCAAGGTTGCGGGCATGACTCAGCGTGAGACAGTCGTAAAGCTCGGTTTACCTGCTTCCACCGTGCAAAGGTACTGGCACAAAGAATAATTTCCTCACTAAAGCGCAGTAAGATCCGCAGCGGCTTTGCGCATCACCCCATCCTGATTTACCCGTGCAGCATTACTGATCAGAGCGTTCTGATATCGTTGCAGCAATAATCCTTGGCTCTACTTCAGTCCTGAAGATCAGCAATGGATAGAACGCTATGCGTACCAAGCCGTGAGAGAATTCGATGAAGCATGTCAGGTTAATCCGACACGGGGAAAGTGCGGCTAACGCCGGCGAAGCAAGCCTGGATCACGCGACCATCCCTCTTACGCCAAAGGGCGTGGGACAAGCGAGCCTAGTGGCAGGGTCATTCGCCCAGGCCCCAGATCTGATTGTTACGTCTCCATTTTCCAGAGCTCAAGCAACTGCGATGCAGACAGTGGCTGCTTTCCCTTCAGTGCCGTTTGAAATATGGCCTATCCAAGAGTTCACCTACCTTGAGCCCGCACGGTGTATCAACACGACCGTTGCTCAGAGGCGAGATTGGGTGGAAGCATATTGGGCCAAAGCAGACCCCGCATTCACGGATGGTGAAGGTGCCGAGTCTTTCCTGGACTTTATATCTCGGGCTCAGTCTTTCTTGGATCACCTTGCAGAGCATCCTGCTCATGACATCGTAGTGTTTTCGCATGGGCAACTTATCAATGCCGTAGCGTGGCTGATCGAGCGCAACCCGCTGACAATCGATGGCCAGGCAATGACCGAGTGGCGCGAGTACGAGATCACCAACCACGTGCCTAATTGCTGTGGCTACAAGCTAACCAAGCACCCAGAAGATGCTGGCTGGAGATTAAGTCCTGGAGAGTCGCGAATTGACGTAGCTCAATGCGTGCCCGGCAGAGCCTACCAAGCAGTTCGCGATCCCGAGCGTTTGCTCATTGAAGAGCGCGCCGAAGCTATCTCAGCTGCAGGCTATCCACTGCCAGTTGATGATCCGGCTATGTACGCTGAGCAAAGGCTAGAAGAGGCCACAGCGGCAGCTCGTTCATCCCGGGTAAGTCGCGTCAGCAATAGCACTGCGGCTGAGCTCTCAGCGAGAGAGGTATGCCAAATATTCCGAGAGGTCACCTTCGAGCGACGGACGATGACCAAAGTGAGCCAGACGTCTTGGGATGAGACTTATGCGGGACATTTCGTGGTGAGCGTCGAGGGTTGGCGGATATCGATCTACAACGACTGTGACACGCTCGACTACTGCGAAGAATGCGTCAATCCGGATGGACGGCGATGGTCGTTTGACGCGGGGGATAGATTTGGAACAGATCCCATTGCGTTGCTCAGCACTTGGGAACATCAGACGCTTGAGCGTCTCCTGAAGGCGCTCTAGGGAGCCAATGTCGAGCGGGCCTCTGCGAGGACGGCTGTCGTGAACCAAGCCTCGCCGTTGCCGAGTCTTGGCCCTGTGGGCTTCCATCCTCCCGCCTGCGCGCTCCGCTTGCTACTGACCCCCATGTCACCTTTCCACGAGCTAAGAGGCCCAACAGCCTCGTCTTAATTCAGACGCGGTGCTCGGATGGAAGTGAGTCGTGCATACAGGCCACGAGTCGGGCGCACGAGACTTCATGAATGAAGCGCCTCAACGAGCGCGGCAAGCAGCAAGCAGACGCTCGCCACCAGGGTAAGCCGTAATCGCATCGGCAGGTACCAGGCGGGCAAGCTCATAACCCGCAACAGCTGCCTGTCCTGCCGGAGGTGGACAACAAAGCCGATGACCAACAGCAAGCAACCCAATGGCATTGGCAATAACGTGGCAATCCAAGCAATAAGCGCAGGAATGACACTCCAGATGAACCGGTCGCTGCGCTGCTTGGCACTCATGTCTTGCACGGTCATGGCGAAGCCCCAGTGCAAGGCTCCAACGAAGCTCAGGATGACTGCGCCGTAGTTAACAAGCGCATTATCAAACAACGTCCGATAGTCGAGAGAGAACGGGATCAGCAGCGCCAGAAAAATAAACGGCAACAGACCGCCATAACCCAGCAGGCTGACGTACTTTGGCGGAGAGATTGAAGGCAACACGTTCATTTGTATTCCTTGCTGTGAGCGACACTCAAGACTGTAGGCCCAAAAGCCCCGCCTGGGCGAGATATTCATGGGATGGTGGATTACGTGACTGTAGCCCAGTGCAGTTCCAAACTTCGTGAGTCTGTTAATCGACCGTTCAGCACGAACTTGCACTTAACAGAGGCTGGGATCAAATTTGGAGCCGCGCCAGCTTTCCTCTCCATGCTTACCCTGGTCGCGCTTACTCGTTATACGTCCTTGATCTTTACCGGGCGTCAGTCTGAAGACGCTTGAGCGTCTCCTGAAGGCGCTCTAGGGGCAAAGTCGCAAGGACGGCTTTCGTGAACAGAGCCTCGCAGTCACCGAGCCTTCGCCCTGTGGGCTTACATCCTCCCACGTGCGTAATCCGTTTGCTAATGACCGCGCTTCACTTTTTCAGAAGCGCTGTTGACCCAATGGTACCGTGATTGATACGCGCTGATTGAAAGCAGCGAAGCTAACATTCTAAAACTCACCACGTTGGGGCATAACGACCTTAGCAGCTCGCATTCCAGGAATTCAGCAATGTAGATAACTCTTCCGCTCGTACTGGAGGGCTGAGCAAATACCCTTGTACGAATGGACAATCCATTTCTCTCAATCGTTGGAGCTGAGCGAGCGTCTCAACGCCTTCCGCTGTGATAGCCAAGTTCAACGTCCTGCCAAGGGAAAGGACACTTCTGATGATGGCATCACTTCGGTCGAAGGACATCATTCTAGAAACGAAGGAACGGTCGATTTTGATGGCGTCGAACGGGTAGCGGTCAATATATCCAAGGGAGCTATAGCCAGTACCGAAGTCATCAAGCGCCACGCGAACCCCTAGCGCACGAACGGCCTCCAGCACGCTTGCGGTCATCTCCGGCTCGTGAAGAAAAACAGATTCCGTAATCTCGATCTGAAGCTCGTGCGCGCAAACTCCCGTGGTCGACAGCACATTGATGACTTGAGCTACATAACCAGGGCGAATGAGCTCAGTGCCTGATACGTTCACATTCAAATGCAATTTTAGCGAAGGGAATTCGTGCTTCCAACGCTGCAATTCCGAGCAAGCTTGTTGCATGACCCAACGGCCCAACTCGTGAATTACACCGATATCTTCAGCTACCGGAATGAAGGTGTCTGGAGGCACATGCCCCAGCTCTGGATGTAGCCATCTGACCAAAGCTTCGACGCCACTGATTTCACCGGTCTCGACGTTATAAATCGGCTGGTAAACAACTGAAAACTCTTGGCGCGCGATGGCTTGTTTCAGCGCGTTTTGCATCAGGAGTGCATCAATAGCAGCCTTTCGCATTGAGGCATCAAATATCGTCCAGCGGCCACGCCCTTTCTTCTTCGCGGCGTACATCGCAACATCAGCGTCTCTAAGCAAATCTTCAGGTGTTTCGTGTGAGGCGTCAGCTGTCACAATGCCCAAGCTGCAGGAAGTGAAAATATCCTGGCCATCAATAGCAACTGGCTGGCTGAGTTGGCTAACGATGCGTTGAGCGAGCTCGATGGCTAGAGGAGCCTTTTCATCCCCGGCCAGTAGAATTGCAAACTCGTCGCCGCCAATGCGGGCAAAGATGTTGTCTCCCTGGATACAGCTTTCAAGACGCCGCGCGACGACTTTCAGGAGATGATCACCTGCGATGTGGCCGAGACTGTCATTGACAAATTTAAATCGGTCAAGGTCTAGAAACAGTAACGTGGCCGCAGGTATATAGTGGGGCTTGCTCGCAGTGAACATACTCAGCAACCTAGACATAAGATAAGCCCGGTTGTGCAGCGAGGTCAGATTGTCGTGAAAGGCTGCATATGAAAGCTCCTCCTCAATGCGCGCCCTCTCCAGCAGCCGCGTCTCCAACGCAACCTTCGCGTCTCTATCAGCCTGAGCCTGACGTGCGAGCAATTCTGCGTCCTTGCGTTCGCTGATATCCCTCTGAACGGAAACCCAATGGGTGAACCATCCTTGCTCGTTGGCGACAGGCACTATGCTCAGTTGCACCCAAAATTTGCTACCGTCTTTGCGAGCGTTGATAAGCTCCACCTCAATGGGCTCCCACTTAGACAATGCGACACGAATTGAATCGAGAGTTGCTCTGCTCGTATCTTCTGAATGGAGAATACGTGGGGTTAGCCCGATCACGTCTGACAAGCTAAAACCCGTAATGGTGAGGAACGCGGGATTACAGTAAACAATCCTCGGGCCGGGCTGATCTATGGGCTCGGCCTCAGTGATCAGGATTGAGTCTTTCGCATTGACCACCACAGACTCAAGTAGCCTTAAGCGCTCGATCAACGGATCTATAGCCGGAACAGGTTTGGTTTCCTTGGATTCGATCAGCTGACTAAAAAGAGCGCCATGAGTTTTCAATGCGTATTTTTGCGCCGCACTCAAGCGTTGTTGTGGCTTAGCACTGCTGACCAGCAACACGCCCAACAAACTGTTGTCCGCCCCACGTACGGCTAGGCCAATCAGAAAGCCCTCTCGAAAGTACATAAGCCGGTGACACAAGATAGGCATAACCTGTCCTGCGGCTTCACTGATTGCGATCAAGCCTTTTTGAAAAACCGCATCACGTAGAAAGCTTTCAGTAGAAGCCTCGACGATTAGGTCTTTGTGCACACCGTAACTGGCGATAATCCCCCACTTCCCTGGCAGCCCCCCGACAAGCAATCCCCTGGTGCAGTCTGCTGAGTGGGCAGCAGCCTGAGCCAACAAATTCATCGCGTCTGAGCTTTGGGTGTTGAAGTTATCTTGCATTTAATCGCCTATTATCAAGCCATCACTCGGGCTGGCGGTTACCAAAGTATCACTATGCCACCACCTGCGTATGAGGCTTTGACGGATGGCTAGGTTCCTACGCTATAGGAATAGGTAAGACAAACAGTGCACAGCCCGACCTAGCTGGCACTGCGTCTGAATCTCCGCTCTCCTCCCACACAAAGCTACGGTGTTTGAGGTCGGTAAAGTCTATCTCGCGGCAACCGCAACGTTCCCATTGTCAGTATGTTTCTTTCAGAATATCTTGTACAAGAGTTATACAAGAGTATTGTCAATGTACAAGAAAATGAATTGGCCGCTGACGCTGTACTTTGACGGTGAATGTCCTCTTTGTGCGCGCGAAATCAAGTTCCTGCGCGGACATGCCGTAAAGGAGCTACTGATTTTCGTGGACATCAGCAGCGGTGCATTCGACGCCAAAGCACTCGGGTTCACGTTCGAGCAGATGCAGTCCTCGCTGCACGCCCGCTTCGCTGATGGACGTTGGGTAACCGGCCTGGATGCCACCCTGTGGAGCTGGCGAGCCGCCGGCTTGGGTTTCTGGGCAGCGCCACTGACGTGGAATGTATTCCGCCCGCTGCTTGAATTCGGTTATCGCCTTTTCTGCCGCTTACGCCCCCATTTGGCGTGGTTACCTCACCCAGATAGCGGCAGCCGCTGCGTCGATCAACAGTGCGCGGTGCCGGCGTCAAAACCCGCATCAGACGAGCAGTCCACTTTGAAAAAAAAGCAGACCTAGAAAGCTTCGCCTTGTCATGTCCCAGACGCAGAACCTGGGTAATGGCTGATCTGGCGAACCCTGTGTCATCTGCGCCAGATCGTGCGCAGCAGATAGTCTCCTACCGCCAAGGATTGCCGACACATACAGCGCAGCATGGCTGCGAGGAATCAAGATGAACCCATCATTAGCCGAACATTACCGTGAAATTCTCGTCGGCGTAGGCGAGAACCCTGAGCGTGAAGGACTGCTGGACACGCCCAAGCGCGCAGCCAAAGCAATGCAGTACCTGTGCAATGGCTACGCAATGAGTCTCGATGATGTGATCAATGGCGCATTGTTCGAATCGCAAAACGATGAAATGGTCATCGTGCGCGACATCGAACTGTATTCATTGTGTGAGCATCACATGCTGCCCTTCATCGGCAAGGCTCATGTAGCGTACATCCCCACAGGAAGGGTACTGGGCCTGTCGAAGGTGGCCCGAGTGGTGGATATGTTCGCTCGTCGCCTACAGATCCAGGAAAACCTGACCAAACAAATTGCCGACACCATTCAGCACATCACCGATGCCGCCGGCGTGGCGGTGGTCATTGAAGCGAAGCACATGTGCATGATGATGCGGGGCGTGGAGAAACAAAATTCGGTGATGACCTCATCCGTGATGCTGGGCGCCTTTCGCGAGTCCTCCTCTACGCGTCACGAGTTCCTGCAACTGATAGGGCGACAGGGTTAACACCAACAAATCGCATCAGACTGCAGGAGAGCCTAGATGAACAGTCCCTTAACGATGAACTCCCTTAGTGAGGGCTATCGTGCCCTCGTAATAGGCGCCAGTGGGGCGCTCGGCTCGGCGTTTTGTGAGTTGCTCAATCAGGATCCACGGTGTGCGTATGTTCGTGAGTTAGGGCGCAACAGTGTTCCCTGCCTCGACCTGGAGGATGCCGACAGTATCGCCAAAGCGGCAGCCGAATTGACTGAAGAAGCACCGTATCAGTTGATCGTGCATGCCGCAGGTCTGCTTCATCGCGACGAAATAAAGCCTGAAAAAAGTTACTCCGCGATTGAAGCAGACGCGTTGCAGTCGGTATTTCAAATCAACACGTTTGGGCCTGCTCTGGTTTTGCGTCACTTCTTGCCGTTGCTGGACGCTCATGGCGCAATGGCGATGCTCTCTGCCAAGGTGGGTAGCATCGGCGATAACCGCCTAGGCGGCTGGTACGCCTATCGTGCCTCCAAGGCAGCACTGAACATGCTGATTAAAACGGCGGCCATCGAGCTGGCAAGAACTCGACCTCAGAGCCGACTGCTGAGCCTTCACCCGGGTACAGTTGTATCAGCACTGTCGCAACCCTTTCGGGGTGCATCAGCCGCCAGGCCGGCAAAGGTGGCCGCCTGGGAATTACTATCGCTGATCGACCGATTAGAGCCTGCCGACAGTGGCAATTTCTTCGCTTATAACGGAGAACGCCTTCCCTGGTAGTCGGGAGTGAACATTGATTCTGCAGCCGCTGACTGAAAGGGCCCGCGAGTGGGCAAGTACGCGATTTGGAGTAACTGTCGCTGGACTGCTATTTTTATCTGGCACGAACCTGGCTCTATAAGGGGCCGTTCACTTTGCGGGACGTTATAGCCAAGCCTATGCACCTTCGCTCCATCAATCATCTACTTGGGTTACCGCGCCCCCACCATTTCCATGCGCTCTTATGCAGCAGTGCGTCCGTGGTAGTCATAGAGATATTTTCAAAAGATCTCGAAAATGCTCATAACCCGCAAGTTATCCTAGAATGATGTGAAATTCACCGGGCTCTGAAAATGATCGACGCAGAACTGCTGAAACTGATGGTTGAAACTTCGAATGATGGCATTGTAATTGCCGAGCAAGAAGGCGATGAGAACATCCTGATCTACGCTAATCCTGCCTTCCAGCGCCTGACGGGATACAGCGTTGACGAAATTCTGTATCAGGACTGCCGCTTCCTACAGGGTGAAGACCGAGACCAAGCGGGCTTGGCTGTTATCCGAGAGGCGATAAAAATGTATGAGCCCTGCCGGCAAATCATTCGCAACTATCGTAAGGACGGTAGTGCCTTCTGGAATGAGCTGTCGATTACTCCGGTTTTTAACGAGGCGGATCAGCTCACCTATTACATCGGCATCCAGAAGGACGTCAGCGTTGAATTTGAGGCCCACGAACGAGTGCGTGAACTTGAATCGGAAGTCGCCAGCTTGAAAGCTCGCCTGGCTCAATAGCCATGTGAATCGCGCGAACGCTGATAGCGCCTTAAATGGAGGAAGTCAGTCGGCGTGTCAACGACTCTGCTAAAAGCGAGTGCGAAGATCTCATTCCAATACCATTCTCTCCTGCTGCTATTCTGTCGTTTCCCAACAAGAAGTTGAAAAATGCACGGTGAATACTCGCTTTCAGACACCTTAGAAAGAATGTACGAAAACCAGCTCGCCCTGGAGGCCGCCCTGATGGAACTGACGCTCCAGGTAGAAGCCCAGGGACATGCGGAAGTCGGCGACAACGTCCGTGGTGCGCTTTACACAATTGGTGAGAACGCTGGTCATATCAAACAGGGACTGGCCCGGCTCAAAAAGCTCCCATGATCCAGCCGCTTTTCGATTTTGACCTCAAACGTGTGTCACGCGAGCACTACATAACTGGTAAAGCCGCCATCAATTTTCCGCACGCTGGAAGCACTACAGGTGGGTGGCATTTCCTGTCCTACTTCGACCGCGATTCGGGCGTAGCGAAAGTGTCGCTTGCAGGTATTCATTATCCTGATACCACCGACTTCTTTGGTGACGCTGGGATATGCGACGTTACCGACCAGCTGGCGAAGCTAGGATGGGCATCAGAGGGCAAACGCCTGTTCATGGCCGATCATTACCGAGCGGCTTCCGACATGATCGTGAAGTGGGCACTGAACGGTTCCAGGCACTGCAATGTCGAGGTAGCTGAATGGTTTCCAACCAAAGTAGAAAAACAGCTGCTGCTCGCAACTCTTGAGATGGGAAAACCCAAGCTCTTCGAGCTAGGTATGCTGAAACAAGTGGAGGCCTGGCTAAGCTCGCAATAGATCAATCGAGACCGCAGATGTAAATCACAGCAGTCCCGGTAGGGTTAGAGTACGTAGCCCAACTCAGTGGGCATAGTTCCAGCTAGCTACAAGATTCATCTCGGCGTCTCTTGACGCATGAAACCCAGGCATACCGTGATAGACTTTGATTTGCCTAGAATGGCTCGTCCCAACGTATACAAGCTCACAGAGACTGACTCAAATCAGGAACGCGTATATGTCGCTCAAAAAAGCTTTCGCTGCTGTGCTTAAAGCGATGCGCGCTGGTAGGGGACTGACCCAGAGAAACCTGGCAGAAGTCAGCAGTAGGACATACGTCTCGAAACTAGAACGCGGTCAATCGAGTCCAACGCTAGAGATGATCACCGCGCTAAGTGGCCCACTCAATGTACATCCTCTGACCCTAGTAGCCATTACCCTTTGCGCCGAATCGGGGGAGTCCACCAGCGCTTTGCTGCGCCGGGTTCAAGATGAATTAGCGGATCTAGCCCATGACGGAATTCTTAAGAATTTATCGATTTCGTCGGACGATGGCTCGCCGGTAACACGCCTCTCTACTAAGACTTCAATTAATCGCTCAGTGACGAACTCTCCGCAAGTAGAATTCTGCTTCGTGGAGTAGACGATCCCCGACGCAGTGACACCGTATGGCCTGATCGTACTCGTCAGCCAACTATCTCAGGAAAGGAATGGCGCACGCATGAAAATTTTACATTGCTCCTTAATTCCGGCTAAATAACCGCCCCTCTACGCTGACTTTGAACATGTCCTCGTTGAAACGCATAAGCCCTTGGATCGCCTGCCTGGCCGTGTTGCTAAACATGTTTGCCATGCCGATGAGCCGCGCTATGCAGACGCCGGATGTTCAGCTAATGCTTTGGGGTGGGTTCTGCTCGGGAGGTAGTTCTCAAGCTTTACCTCCAGGGTTCAAGAAAACAGTCGACACTTTCCAGCAAGCCCCTTCAAAAACGGTTATGCAGCACGGTGATTGCTGCTGTGGCCATGCTGGAATGGCAGCGCTTCCCTCCAACTACTACCGGCACTTTTTACCGCAATACACATCCGACACTTCCCTCGAAAATCCTGCACTGCCGAAGCTCCATCCCAGGATTCGGTGGCCAAGCCTAAGTCCACGCGCCTCTCCCTTCGCTTGATCACGACGCCGCGACATTGTCCGGTGCTGTCTTTTTAAATCTTTTAGCGGCCTCAATGGACGCTAAACGCCCTTGAAGTTTCTTGATCATCAGGAAGTGCGTGCTATGCCTGCTTCATTTACTTTGCGTCATGCAAAGCGTCTGTCTGTGTCCCGTTCCATATGGCCGTTGATGTCGGTTGGTCTATTCGCAATGAACCCTTTGTGCTCGGCTCTGGCCGACGTCGGTAAAGTCGAAGACTCGACCCTGACTTTGGGCACCGTGAACGTTCAGGGCACAGCCAGCGGCCCCCTGAGTACCAGCAGTGTACTCAGCTCGGTGGATATCCTCGGGGGAGATATCCTCGAAAAGATGCCAGTCAATTACAGCTGGGAGTTATTCAGCCGAGCTCCTGGGGTGATGCTCACGGAGTTCAACCAGGGCACAACCTCAGGGAAAATCTCCTTCCGTGGCTTTAACGGCGAAGGCGAAGTGAACGCCGTAAAACTGTTGATTGACGGGATTCCGAGCAACAGCAACGACGGCAACATGCCGTTCATGGACATGATTTTCCCCATGGAGCTGGACAGCATCGAGGTTGTCCGTGGCACCAGTGATGCGCGCTATGGTCTGAATAACATCGCCGGTAACGTCAACATGCTGACCCGCACCGGTGGGGACTACAACAAGGCGCGGATTCGGTACGGCAGCTTCAACACTCAGGAAACCCAACTTGCCAAGGGCATCGAAAGCAGCAACTGGACTCAGAACTACTTCTTTGCCTATCAAAAATCCGATGGCTACAGGGATCATTCCCAAGCAGACCGCTTTTCTATGTCTGGTAAGTGGTTTTACACACCGGATGACGACAGCTACCGAATCGGTTTGATCGCCCGTCACTACGAAGCTGAGGCTCAGGAGCCTGGCTATTTGACCGAAGATGATGCCCGCCATCATCCGAACATGACCAACAGTTTCAACGCTACCGACAAGGGCACTCGGCGTATGAATCAGGTCAGTCTGCATTTCGATACGGACTTGGCTGAGAACCTCGCATGGTCGGCGAAGACCTACGTCAACACCTTCGATGATCGACGCTGGACGCAATATTGGCGCACTAGCTCCCAACAGGAGCGTGATGCCTATGAAACTCAATATGGCGCCCTCACATCTCTGACATGGCGACCGGAGGTCAGCTGGCTGTATGACTTCGCCTTGGAAGGTGGTGCAGACGTACAGCAGCAGCAAAACAAGAGTGAGCGCTATCGCACCAAAGACCGTGCTCGTCTGGCAACTACCCGAGATCAGCAATTCGACTTCGACACCTACGGCGCCTACGTCCAGGCTGAGATCAAACCTTTCGAGTCGTTGAAGATTGTCCCGGCATATCGAGTCGACAAAATCCAGGGTGATTTCACCAACGAAATGACCGGCCTGGATTACGATATCAACGATTATGGCCTGATCAAACAACCTAAGCTTAGCGTGGTCTATTCGCCCTGGGACGTGGCCAGTTTTTATGCTAACTGGGGCCGTACCTTCCAAGTTGGCACCGGCGCGGCAGCCTACAAAATCCCGCCAAGAGATACCGATCTGGCACCTTCAATCAATGAGGGCTGGGAAACAGGCATCAAGTTCACCCCGGCGGACTGGATTGATGGTCGCGTGGCTTACTGGCAGCAGGAGGCCTCGGGTGAAGTCAGTCGCCGCCTCAACGACCCGAGCGGCGAGTCGGACAACGTCGGTGAAACGCGACGGTGGGGTTATGACTTGCAGATGAACCTACACCCTAACGAACGCACTGAAATATGGATGGCCTACTCTTGGCAGTATTCGAAAATACTCCAGCCAAGCGCCAGTTTGCCTAACAGCAAAGGCCAGGAAATCGACCATATCCCCCATCACCTTTACAACGCTGGCATCAGTTATGAAGCGACACCTGCCTTGCAACTGACTGCCTGGATGAATGGCCAGACTAACTACTACCTGGAACGAGAAAACACCAAAGGGACTTATGGTGGATACGTACTGATGAACCTCGGCGCGACCTACAAAGTGACCGAATCGGTGAGCGTCGATCTACAGTTGAAAAACCTCACCAACCGCTATTATGAATACGTTTGGTACGACCCGGATGGTGCCCAAGCATCCCTGCACTCACCAGGTGATGGGCGTGCTTTGTACGCCGGGCTTACTCTTGACTTCTGATGTGGATAACCGCTGGGGCCCATCTGGCCTCAGCGATACAGAGTACGAATTCGCAGCAAACCTTTACTCGTCATTAACCAGAGGTAATAAAGATGCCAGCTCATTTTGCGAAAAAAATCCTGACCTCCGTGGCGTTGCTTGCATCCCTTGCAACGGCCACTTCAGTGTTTGCCCATGCCCACCTTAAGAGTGAAACGCCGGCTGCTGATAGCACGGTAAGTGCACCGCAGGAGCTGCGTCTGGTGTTCTCTGAGGGTGTCGAAGCCAAGTTCACCAAAGTTATCATCACTGGCGATGGCTCCGCAGTTGCGGTCAAAAGCATCGAAACCGCTCCTGGCGACCAGAAAACACTGATCGTCACACCTGAGAAGCCGCTGGCAGCCGGAAAGTACAAGGTTGAATGGCATGCCGTTTCGGTTGATACCCACAAAAGTGATGGCGACTACGGTTTCACCGTGGGCAAGTGATCTTGATCGGTAAGCTCGACTGAAGTTAACGAGGCCCACGCTGTGGGCCTTTTCTTTGAGGCGCTTTCAAAGAAAAGCTGGAGATGAGTCTGCTGGAGAATCAGTAAATAAGGAGCGCAGATATCGTATGCGGGAGTGAGCTACTTAGAGAAAAGAAAAGTGCCACGGCCCTTTCAGGCCATGGCACTCAGTGACACGACGTTAACCCTGCCAAGAGAAATCACCGCGTCGGCTTTAAATGTAGCATGCATCCACTGACACACTGGCCTGCGACAACCTGCCACAGGTGACGCTCGCCCCCCTCAAGCGAGCTACGGTTCATTAGCTAGGTCGCCAGGTGCGGCGGCCTGTCGCATTTGGGGTCTCGATACGCCCTCACTAAACTCAAAATGCCCTGCTGATGTGCTTTCTGCCAAACGGCAAATGCGTCGGCAATGCTCATGTGCCACGGATGGACTCTGTCATTCTGAAGGCGCCGCCTGATTATAAAAATGCCCCATGAGGTCGACCGTGAAGAAAGTATTGGCAGCAGCCTGTTTACTCGCATTCTCTACCGCTTATGCCGCCCAAGAGCCTGAAGCGGTATTCAACCGCGCCTGCACCATGTGCCATAGCGGCCAGTTACCTATGGCACCAAAAAAAGGTGATCAAGCGGCATGGAAACCCCGCCTTGAGCAGGGCACCGATGTATTAGTCAAACACGTGACCGAAGGCTTTAATGCAATGCCGGCGCGGGGCCTGTGCATGGACTGTAGCGCCGAAGACTACAAGGCCGTAATTGCGTGGATGTCGAAGTAAGGGTCGCGGTAGGGAGGCAGCTTGCTGCCCCCACCAGCTCATATCCGTAAGTGCGGAACTACCGCATATGCCTAGATCGTTGAAAGCCAGCTTAACGCCCGCCTCATAGTTGCGAGAGAGCTCAGGCTTGGGAGTCTCGCGACCAGTGAAGTTGAATGCCCCCCTGAAACCGGTGGAATACGCCGCGTAGAGCGCAAGACTTTCGGTCAGGTCATAGGTGATGCCAATCCGGGCAGATTCGACTCGATGAGTGCAGGGTGTTGGAACAGCAGTGAGCAGTACCCACACTTTTCCCACACGATCAGGTCATGGTGTTTGTCAGCAGAGCCGTGATGAGTCATCTGACTCATGCCAGGCATGTCGTGGCATTCCATGCCAGCCATTCCCATTTTCTGACTTTGGCCATGGGCAAGGCTGACACCCTGACTGATCAGCGGGCCGGCAAAAATCATCAGCATGGCGAACAGACTCAGCCATGCTCCGATGATGTAGCGCTTATGCACTAGCAGGACTTCTGCTTATCACGCACAGCCTTCAAAGGCTGGGCCTGTGGCTCGTATCCGGGGATAGGCAACCAGCGGCGAAAGCCAGCGCCCCCCTTTCCTGTAAGAGGGCACCAGGCGAAGTCCCAAGGCGTCGGTGGAAATTCCTCTTTTTCAGGGTCAACGCCGGCGACAGAACGGGGGGCTACCTTCCAGTCAAACACCCTCATAGGCGAACCCTGCCAAGCCAAGACCAGCCCGCGAGCTTGGCTATCGTCAGTATTTATCCAACGAGCCGCCGCCGCAGTCATGAAGGAGTCGATGTGTTCCTCGTGTATTTGCTTCTGGTAGGTCGAGTTGAGTAACCAGCGACAAACACTCAGGTAGTAAGTCCAGTTCAGAGGTGGATGATTGCGGTATGCCCAGGTCATGAAACTTCGAAATATGTTCAAGCCGTCCGGTGGATCTAACTTGAGCAACCCAGGACACACATCGAACAACGTATGCCAGTAAGGCAGCAACCGGGCATCCAGGTGAACAAAACAGCGTGCATTACTGGGGTAGTCAGGAAACGGCAACAGGAAGTCGGCACGACTGCTCACGCGCGACGCCTTACTGACCAGGCGCGAAGCCCCTGAAGGAATGACTACAGAGCGCATACCAACCTCCGTGCCACAACCGCTTGCGACTTACGGGATGCAGTAATACAGACAGTGATCCTTTCGGAAAAACTAAACCTGGAACTTGGATGATCAATAACAAGAGACATACGGATGTCCTTCCCGAGACGGTTGAACGGCGTCCACCCTTGGTCGCATCAGCGACAGCCGGCGTAAAACGGACGACGAAAAAACAAGCGATGGCGGGCAAATCAAGCCGGCCACTCACAGGCGTCAAATCTGAGGGGAAGCGCGAGGGTTGGCCGAGGGCCAAGAGTATCGAGGAGGTGCCTTGCAGCGCAGCTCGCGGCTGGGCTGCGGCTTTTGTCTGATTCGCAGCAGCCAGGTCAGGCAAAATAGAAAGGCGATGCTCAATGTCACCGCTGAACAGATAGGGCACGACAGACTACCGGCCCAGCCACCAGCTGACTGGTCAGTGAAGTCCGTTTTCTGAGTCGGGCTCTTGCTGCCCAGTGCAGAGCAAAACTGACCGCCGACTCCATTGAGTTCGAGCCCGCTCATCTGCCCATGTCCCAAACCGCAGGCAAACACGTTGAACAGGACGCAGAAATACAGCGTCCAGGCAACGAGCGAGCGGTTTGATAGGGACAATTTCATGGCAGCGACATTAACACCCAAGCAGGCGGGGTTGAAGATCGAAAGATACTGTTAAAACCCACCGCCCAGATATACCTAAACGATGGGGGCAAGGGTCAATTACGCAACTTTTAGTGATTTCACACAGGTGAATCGCTCGACAAAAGCGTTGTCGGCATGACGCTTAAGCGCACGTGCCACCAGGCAGGTGAACAGCGGCTCGCACAACACCAGTGGCAAGTACGAAACGGCGAACAGCGCCCAGTTACTCAGAGGGGTTGGTTCTTCGCCCATGGACAACCAGAAACCCACCATCGCTACCACACCGGTGTAATACAGCGCATCGAACTTGACCACTTCAGCCCAACGAATGCTGCGTCCGGCAACGTCGAAAAATCGGCGTCCCAGCAAGCCGTGGGCGGCAATCAGCGGCAACATCAAAGACAACGAGTTGACCCCTAGGTGCACTAGATCCTGCGGTTCGAACAACAATCCTTGCAACAACAGGCCAATGGCAAAACCAAACAGCGTGGGGATAAAGCCGAAGATGACGTAGACGGCGGAAGCACCGACGAAATGCAATTCAGAAGCGCCGACCGGCAAATGGAATACTTCCATGAACACCGAGAAAAACGCGGCGGCGAGTATCGTCTTAATCAGGTTATCGGGGCGTAGCAGCTTCGGCGAAAAAGCCGCCAGCGTAGCGATTGCAGCAGCGTTGGCGTACAGCACTTTGGCGGCATTGAGCACGCCGGGTTCGATATGCATCAGGTCTCCCTCCGAGGGATGCGGGTCTGGAAGCTGCCGGGATATTCGGCAGCACTTGTGGCAGGTCTCCTGGCTCACAGCTCAACACCCTCCCGCGCCTTCCCAGCCGTTATAGGCCAGTGGCATAGACGAGAGAGCTAACCGTTCACAGTTGCGGGGGCAGCGCAGGAATGGCCAAAGGGCGTACCTGCTTCCCTATTGCTTCACCAAAAGGTGAAACCACAAAGCGTCAACAGATTAAGGGTTTTGCACGGTCTGCGCACGAGCCGAGTAGTCTTTCCGACAAGGTTCCACGGAACAACGTGCGACAGTCTGCCTCAGGCGACTCGATAGGCATGTTTTATCGGACTTAGGGTAATGCCTGCGCCAGACTGTCGCAGGTTATTAAAGGTGACAGGTGTCGTTAGACTTTTTGCCCCTCCACGAGTCGGTCAGAACAAATGCTCAGTAGGCATGATTGGGTTTCACCTGACGCACTTCCGACAGTAGCTCAAATACGCTCGGACGGTTCGTCTGGAACTAGAAATGCTTCTGCGTTAAACCTCAACCAAATACATGGTCGTTACGTGGCACGCCCAAAAGTCGGGTGCTAGAGTCATTTCCATGAACAGAACTCGAACAGACAGCTCGTTGATTGCCTGGACGCTCTATGCCTGCGTCCTGTTCAATCTATTGGCTTGCGGTATTGCTCACGGACAGATGAGTGGCTTGGCCCTCAATGGCGCGGGAGGGCAATTCTGCTCAGTATCTAATGTGGGTGTTGCGGATGTCGGGGGGGATTTGGTTGCCCAGCCCAAGAGTAATTGGGCCAGCAACTTCAGTTGCCCGATGTGCTCCTCAATCACCTTAAACCTCGTGTTCCTGTTCTGCCTTGCTTGGCTTGCGCGAACCAACCAGGTTCAACGAAAACCCGTTGAAACCCACAGTAAGGCTCCTCCTCGCTACTCCTGGGCATCCGCCAACCCTCGCGCCTCTCCCTTGTACTAAGTAGCCACGGCCATCAGCGCTCAATTATTGCCAGCTCGATCTCTGGGATCCTTTGATGACCAAGAGATCCATCGTTGGTGCGCGTCCGATACCGAGATCTGAATCACGTACTGGTGTGATCAGGTATGCCCCGTGCTGGCTATTTCATTTGTGATGCAGCAAGTCCCTGCCGTGCATGGGGATGCACCGCAGGCGAGAAAACTTTGGCATTGAAAACGTAGGCACACACTCCGTTAGTGGGCAGGGCCTCGTCGATAACAAGGAGCACAAGGGATGATGCAAAAGGCTATTTGGTACGGTGTTTCGATTTCACTGTTTGGCGCCACCGCCGCTGCACAGGCAGATAATCAACCTGTGGAGTTGCCTGAAACGACGGTGATTGGCTCTTCTGTAATAGACCAGAACAAGGTCGACTCCTTCGGGAGCCTAACCACCGTGGTGGGGCAGGATCAGATCCGTGACCTCAACGCGCTAGATCTATCGTCCGCGCTGCGCCGTACTCCAGGGGTGACCGTTTCACGATTCAACCCAGTGGGGTCGTTCGGTGGGGCTGAAGGTGGCGCGGTGTATATCCGTGGTATGGGTGCCAGCCGGCCAGGCAGTGAGATCAAGACGTACATCGATGGCGTGCCTTTTTACATGGGCGTTTGGGGGCACCCTTTACTGGATCTGCTACCGATCAATGCCATGCAAAGCATCAGCGTCTACAAAGGCCCGCAACCGCAAAAATTCGGCAACACCTTTGCCGCAATTGATTTGACTCCTCGTACTGCTGAAGCGGGCGATAACCAGCATGGCGAATTGCAGGTAACTGGTGGCAGTTTCCACACAGCGACCGATCAAGCCTCCCTTATTGGCCGCAGCGGCGATTGGGACTACCTGCTAGCGCAAGGAGCAGCTCACTCCGATGGCGACCGTCCGGATGGCGATGGCCGTTTGAACAATGGCCTCGCGCGCATAGGTTATCGTTTAAACGATAACTGGAGTGCTGGCCTGTTGCTGTTGCATGCCAACAACCAAGCCTCAGACCCTGGACAGAAAGGTCTGCCAGAGACCAAGACCGGTGAGTTCAACACTCGCGGCACCTTGGCTTCGCTCTCACTTAACCACGACTACGACTGGGGCAACGGTAGCGTCAAGCTTTACCACAACGAAGGTCGAGGCAGCGCGCTCGATCAACCTGAGCTCGATGGTGACACCATCAGCGACTTCACCTTGCAAGGCCTGCGCTGGGAAGAAAGTCTGCGCCCTTGGCAAAACGGGGAAGTCGCGCTGGGCATGGACATCGATGAAAGCAAAGGCGACGTGACTTACAAACGTATAGCGCCGGCACCGCGTGCCGACTTCGACGCGCCAACCTTGCGAGTGATCTCGCCACACATTGCTCTCAGCCATGCATTTGAACTCAATGACAGCTGGACACTAACGCCTTCTGCCGGAGTGCGTACCTACGACCACAACGTCTTCGAAAGCGCTACAGCGCCGCATGCTGGTGTGCTGCTGTCCACTTCCAATGTCGAGTTTCGGGCCAACCTGTCTCGAGGCATCAATTATCCAGGGCTCGAGGCTTCAGTTCTCTCGAACCTAATCCCGGCGCTCGGCGAAAGCTGGAAAGATCTAAAGCCCGAGAAACTCGATCACCAAGAACTGGGGGTCAAATTCAACCCTATCGAGAGTGCAACCCTGGATCTGGCCATCTTCAAGGACAAGTACAAAGATCGCTATTTGTTCGCGTTCCCTCCTGCCGTTTCACAGCCCTCATTTACTAACTTGGGTAACTACGAAATCAAGGGCGCCGAGGCCACTTGGCAGCAGCACTGGAACGATAGCTGGAGCAGCTTCGTCGGCTTCACCTGGCTGGATCCGTCGCTGAAAACTCTGCCCTACGCACCGAAACGGTCTTTGTCGTTAGGCACGACCTACGAAACCGGCCCTTGGCGTTTGAGCGCTGATGCCCAGTATCAGAGAGACATGTACGTGCTAGCGGAAGAGCGTACCGCAGGGGCCGCGAACTTCGCACAGGTGGACAGCTTCACTGTCGTGAACCTGAGGGTGGGTCATGCGGTTCCGGCGCTAGGCAAAGTCGGTGAGGTTTTTGTGGCGGTAGAAAACCTATTCGACCGCAACTATGAGTATCGCAACGGTTATCCAATGCCAGGAACCTCGGCGCAGCTCGGCGTGAAAATGGGCTTCTAAACGACCCCGATGGAATTCGGCTGCTGAGTGATCGACGGCAGCCTCAACTCAAGGACACACACCATGAAATTCGCAACGCTATTTCTTATCTTGATGACACTTGTCACGGGGGCTTTCGCTGACACTGCATCGGATCAACAAAATATCCAACACCTGATGCGCCATACTTGGGAGCGTCCGGATGCTCCGCTTGATGTCGGCCCAATTACGGTCGAAGGTGATCACGCTGTCGCCGGTTGGACACAAGGCGAGCGCGGAGGTCGCGCACTGCTAGGAAAAAACGATAAAGGCTGGCGGGTCGTGCTGTGCGCCGGCGACGCGTTGCTGGATCCGACCACCCTGCGGAGCGCCGGATTGGCCCCTGACGCAGCCGTGCATATGAGCCAATCCGTGACGCAGGCAGAAAGCGCTGTATCTCCGAATCGGGTGAAGCAGTTCGCTCTGTTCAAAGGAGTCGTGAACGTAAGCCAGGAGCACTCTTCAGCGGCTAATCGAGCTGAATAGACTCACGACCTTGGCGGATGGATTCACCACGGCAGATCCCGACTGACCTATTGTCCAGTCGGGAAGTATCGGTCAGTCATCTTGATGGGACTTTAAAGATGATGCGCCCACACGGTTGCGCCTATTGCTCGTTGTTCCTCCACACTCCAAGTATTCCTCAGGCGCATTACCGCGATTGGGGCGCAGCGTTGCGAACCCTATGTGCAGTTGATCTGCTTAGAGACATTTAACATTCGGTTACAAATGTCAGTGGAAACGTTACGTTATAACAAATTAAGGTACTGGCCGTTTGGCTCCGGACGTCAGCACGCTCTTGATCGCTGCTTCCGCGATATTGGCTACCGTCGCCAGCCAGTTTCCCTTAATCACTGCGATCTGTAGTTTCGGAGATACCATGAAATCCGCCCCGGCCTCATTCGCTGTACTAACAGCGCTGGCCTCAACCGTCCTCCATGCCGCCGAGTCTGGAAACTCAACGATCACTCTGGGAGAGGTACGCATTTCGCAGCAGGAAAGTACCGCTTTGCGCATCGAGAACATACTTACTTCTGTCGATGTACTAGGCGGCGATCAGGTAGAAGACAAGAACGTAATGAACAGCTGGCAGTTGCTGGGACAGATGCCCGGTATCCAGCTGACCGAGACCGGCCAAGGCGCCGAGTCCGGCAAAGCTACTTTTCGTGCGTTCAATGGCGAGGGCTACATCAACGGCATCAAGGTGCTGATCGACGGCATTCCGAGCAACGTCAACAGCGGCAACCAACGCTTTGTCGACATGATCTTCCCACTCGATATCGACCATATCGAAGTGGTACGTGGGACTAATGATCCGCGCTACGGCTTGCACAACATTGGCGGCAATATCAATTATGCCACCCGCCAGGGCGGAAACTACACCGATAGCCGCCTGACCTACGGCAGCTTTAATACCCGTGAAGTACAACTAGCTATCGGCCACGAAGACGGCAACTTCGCGCAGAACTACCTACTGGCCAAACAGGATTCGGACGGATCCCGCGATCATAGCAACTCGAATAAATATGCCTTGGGTGGCAAGTGGTTTCTCAGCAACGACGATCAAACCTTCCGGATCGGCGCCATCGCACGTCTCTATCACCATCAGGCTGACGAAGGCGGTTTCCTCACTCGCGAAGAGCTGCACGCCAGCCGCAAGGATTCGCCGGAAAAGAACGACAATGACCGTAGTGACCGCGACATGAAGCACTTGAGCCTGCACATGGACTGGCAGCCAAATGACGATCTGAACCTGAGCAGCAAGCTGTACTACAACAGCTACAACGATGACCGCTCAATCACCTTCACCAGTTATCAGCCTGGTAATGCTCCGCGCCAGCGTCGCTTCTGGGACGAACAACAGCTTGGGATGCTGAACAATCTGACTTGGCGCGCCAACGACTGGCTCACGCTCGATGGCGGCATAAACTATGAGGAGCAGAACAACTCATACGAACGCAGACGTTTTGCGTATGGGGTGCCGACCGATTTCGATGCGCCACCAGCGCGCATTCAGAATGACGATCACTACACGTTGTATAACGTGGGTGGCTACGTTCAAGCGATTATCCAGCCGACCGATTCCCTTAAGATTATCCCCGCGATGCGTGTGGACAGGTTCAGCGGTAGTACCAAGGCGTTCAACGGCACTTCAATTGCAAAGGGATCTTTGCAGGATTACGGTTGGATCGAGCAGCCCAAGCTCAGCGTGGTCTATAGCATCAATCAAGATATTGACGTCTATGCCAACTGGGGTCGCACCTTCCAGATACTCACCGGCAACGCCGATCCCGGTTATCTAATTAACGGGGCTTCCCACTACGAACCGTCAATCAATACCGGTAAGGAAGTAGGCATAAAATACCGCCCATTCGCCGGTACAGAGACGCGAGTTGCAGTATGGCAACAAGACGCAACCGATGAAGTGTCGAACATGCCAGCGACAGGCACGACAGTTGGACTCGGAGAGACTCGTCGTCGAGGTGTCGATATGCAGTTCACTACCCAGCTTAATGACCAATGGATGATATGGGGCTCGCATGCAATCCAGGAGGCCAAGGTGGTTAAAGCTTTTGATGCCAACGGCAAATCCTTGGCGGGCAAGGAAGTCTTCTCCACGCCAAGATATATCAGCAATCTGGGCGTCGATTATCGCATGAACGATGACTGGCGCTTCGGCATGCAGGCCCGAGCCCAAGGTGATTACTACATCGACACGGCTAATGAGGCCGGGAAATATGGTGGCTTCGCCGTGCTAGATGCCAATGTCAGCTATCGCTTGAGCGCAGCGACCAGTATCGACCTTCAGGTTAAGAACCTGACCGACCGGGACTATGAGTACGTCTGGTACGACAACTTCTTCTGGGGAGGCGACGACCAGGCGATGTTTTCACCAGCACCAGGCCGTTCGGCTTATGTATCGCTCAATATGAAGCTTTAACACTGTGTTATCAAAGAGAGCAAAGTCAGAGGTATCTCTGGCTTTTTGGTTCTTGAATGTTTGACTCATTTAGCATTACGGGTAGAGCGTCGCATTCCTGCGCATTCGGCCCCTTCTGCGAAGATGCGCACTTTTAAGAGGCCTGAGCGCAATCCGCTCGGCGTTGGTAGTGGAGCTATGATGGCCTGGCGTGAGGATGAAATCGCGAACCACGTGCCCAATTGTGGTGGGGGCCTGTTTTCGAAAGAGCCCTACGAAGCCGGTTAGAGAGTAAGCCGGCCTGCCCCTGAGGAGCCAAGAATAAACGCCAATTTGGAGTGTGCCGGGCAGAGCCTACCGAGCTGCTCGTGAGTCCGAGTGCTCATTGATTGAGGAGTTGGCTATGGCTCTCTCAGCTGTGTGAAGCGCTCTAGGCCAAGGCAGGCTTCCAGGCTATCGAGCTGTAGTTGGTAATCGGGCCAGAACAAGGATGGCCCCAGATCGAATCGATTGGTCTAATCTGGCACGGCTTCGCCTGTACTCGTAAGCCCTACACATAGCGCCTTTCCACCAAGCCTCTCACGCGCGTCAAAAATAACGTAATCATAAATTCCTTGGGATTGGAGTAGATACGCTGCGTATAGAACCCTACGAAACTCTACGTTTAGCGCTCTGAGACAGCAAACCCCAGAGCTTCGCTCGGTTGGGGCGGCGGCGTTGCAAACCGCAAAGTATTCCGACCGGAGCCCTTTGCTTCATAAAGTGCCGAATCTGCGATGGTAAGCAGGCTGGCTGTGGTGTCTCCTTCAGTGGGAACCACACAGCAAACACCGATACTGATGCGCAGCGAAATCTTTGTCTTATCATACTGAGCTGGCGATTCGGCCAACGAAGCGCGGAGCTCATCTAGCACAGCTACGGCCCCTTCAGTATTAGTGCTCGGCAGCAAGATCAAAAACTCCTCACCTCCATAACGACCAATACTGTCGGAATGGCGAATGCGCAGGGTTAGATGATTGGCACAGTGCCTAATAACTTCGTCTCCTGCCAGATGGCCATACCTGTCGTTTATGTGTTTGAAGTGATCGATATCGACCATAGCAACTGCCAGGCTCGAACCGTCTCGGCGCGCACGCTCCAACTCCGTCGAAAACTGATCAAGGATGGCTCGACGATTTAGGATACCGGTCAGCACATCTCGCAGCGCCATGTGCTGAAGCAAAGCCTCGCTGCGCTCTTTAGCCAGGAGCACCAAGCCCAGGGAGATCATCATCGCAGTGAAGGTATTTCCACAACCCACCTAGCAGTTCGTATAGGTGAAGCAATGGAAAGAGTGAGCTTCTTGTAAAACCTACCTTACGTGCGGGGTTCCATTTACCTGGAGAAAAAATGGGCGCGCTGCTGAGAGGAAGTCCGGTAATGCTGAGAGCGCTGCCGGCGAACCAAAAGTTAAGCCCAAAAAAGGGCCATCACTGGCCCCTATGTACTCAACCCCAAATCACTTGCTTAGCCAGGACTCGACAGTCGCTGCGCCATGCTCAGTTTTCCATTCCTTCAGGCCGCGATGGTTCCCGCCTTTCGTTTCAATGATTTCACCGGTGTGTGGGTTCTTATAAACCTTCACCTGGCGAGCCTTGCGTGTGGCTTTAGGCTCAGATACTAGAGCGCGGCGACCAGCTTGTGGATCAAGCAGGTTGATCACGTCCTTCAGGCTGTAGCTGTATTTTGCGAGCAAATCTCTCAGCTTCGTTTCGAATTCGATTTCTTTCTTGAGGCCGGCGTCACCCTTGAGAGCCTCAAGCGCTTGGAGCTGTTCGGCGAGGTGTTTTTCGAGTTGACGAAATTCTGCGAGTTTGGACATGGGAGTTTCCTGAGCAATTAGTATTGTCACGTTACATCAGAATAGACACTCGAATGAAGGAGAAGACTCAACTCTTAGACCCTATAAAATGCTGGGTGTCCTTCGCTTCTGATTGAATCAACTCGCTATCGGTAGGCGCGTAAGAAAAAGCTGGAGGAGCCAACAAGTTGGGCTCCCCATTTCTCGCGCTAGAGCTTGAAACGCGAAACGACAGTACGCAGTTCCCCTGCCAACAGCGACAGCTCCTCAGCAGTCAAAGCGTTGTCCTCTATGCCTTCCATTAGCGCCACACTGCCGTTACGAATCTCGGTCACATTGCGATTGATATCCTCCGAGACAGCATGCTGCTGAACCGCCGCGCTGGCTATCTGGGTGTTCATGCCGACGATTTGCTCAACGCCGTCATTGATTGCATCCAGGCTGGTCGAGGCCTGATCAGCCGACTCGATGCATTCCTGCGCGCGCAGCTTGCCCGCTTTCATTTGCTCGACGGCGTCGCCTGTCGCCAGTTGCAGCTCCTGGATAATCCGGCGGATCTCTTCAGTGGAGTTTTGTGTGCGCGAGGCCAGCGTTCTGACCTCGTCGGCGACCACCGCGAATCCTCGACCCTGCTCACCGGCGCGGGCCGCCTCAATGGCCGCGTTCAACGCCAACAGGTTTGTTTGATCAGCAATGTTACGGATCACCTCAATAACGCCGCCGATCTGCTGGCTGTGTTGCGCAAGCGCCGAAACCTTTTGCGCACTGCGATCCACCTCATCGGCCAAGGCTTCAATAGTCACGCGGGTTTCCTGCATCCTCGCCAGGCCGGTGTTGGAGGACTGGCTGGCGTGCTCTGCGGCGTGGGCGGCGCCCTCGGTGTTTTGCGCCACGTCCGCAACGCTGGTGGTCATCTCGTTGATAGCCGTAGCGACTTGTTCGGTTTCGCTTTGCTGTGCGCTCATCGCGCGTTTAGCCGTGTCAATCGACACCCCAATGCGCTGCGCCGCATCGGAGACCGAT
This sequence comes from Pseudomonas sp. BIGb0381, assembly GCF_024809815.1. Classification (NCBI taxonomy): domain Bacteria; kingdom Pseudomonadati; phylum Pseudomonadota; class Gammaproteobacteria; order Pseudomonadales; family Pseudomonadaceae; genus Pseudomonas; species Pseudomonas sp. BIGb0381. The sequence continues at coordinate 60,310 of NZ_JANUEN010000004.1, read as the reverse complement.
TGTGAACTGCGCTCGACCTGAGCCAGCGAAGAGCTAAACGCCTGCGCCATATGGTTAAGGCCGTTGCCCACATCGGCCATTTCGTCTTTACCGCGCACGTGAATGCGCACGCTCAGGTCGCCCTGAGCAATGAGTTGGGTGGCAATCAACACATCGTTGATAGTGCGACGCATGGCGCTGTAGATGCCGCTGAACACATACACCAGCAACAGGCCAAGAACCACAAACATGCCGAGAATGAATAGGCGTTCCGAAGTTTTTTCCTGAACACGGCGTTCAAGCGCATTCAGTAGTGCTTCTTGCAACGTGTCTTGCGCCTTGTACAACTCAGCCACCACCGCATTGCCTTTGGCTGGCAGATTCTGAACGCCGGTGATGGTGTCGCTTGGTGCGTCAATCAATACTTCAAGGTCGGCGCGGAAACTGTCCAGGCTCACAAAAGCACTGGTGATCGGTGCCTGAATACTATCAGCGAGGGCAGGTTCTCTGCGACGCAACAGGGCCAGGCTTTGTTGAAGTTCTTTGTGGATGAGTAACTCATTTTTGAGCATCGACTTAATAACGCTGCGCGCACCCGAACTCAACTTTTGTCCGTCATGCAGTCCGCTGGCAAGCCCCCGCAATTGCCCGACGATGTTGATTTGCCGTGGCAGCCTCAAGGTGCTCTGGTCGATCATGAAAAGCGATGCGTAATCTTCATCCAACACCATGCCCGACGTGGCCGAGACGTAGTAAACGAAGTTCAATGTCTCGGTGAGTTGATCGTTCCAGTTGTCGAACATCTCGTTTGGGTTGGCATCGGCCTTTGCCTGCTCGATCAACCGCTGTGCCGCCGTGTACAGACGCTGCACGCGATCACCGGTTTCCAGCTGCGTGTTGAATTGCCTGTCGGTTGCGGCCAGTTTCGAAAACGCGTCCTCCAGCTTCATCTGGTTGGCCGATAGATCGGCTTGAGCGGTTCTATCACCGCTGAGAAAGCGGTTCGTCAACGCACGTTGCAACATTGATAAGCGCAGTACAGGTGTGACGTCCAACAGATAGCGCTGGCCCAATTGTTCCGAGCGAATAACCTCAAGGCTCTCGTTTATCTGATGGATGACGCGCGTACCGAGTAGAACCAGAGGGATGAAGACAATGATTGCGAGCACACCAAATTTCGTGGGGAAGCGTAATCGGTTAGCCAGGTGTACGGCAGGAGCAAGGATATTCATAGAGTTCTCACAGCCCGGAACGGGACGGTTTGTAGTTGGTTTTTGTTGAGAACGCTCCATTTTCTCGAGTGCCTGGCTCTGTCTGGCTCATTCGGCTAATCACGTTTTATGTAATTAAACGTTTCAGTCATCCTGTCGGCATTCAGATTGATAACTTTATGAAAAGTTGTACATATATTTATTTTTGTACAACCTTGGAACGCCTCGAGAGCGGTGATGTCGATGAGCCATCAACGCTTCAAAACGGCTCTTTATCGGGAAGCGCTGCAGTCGCTAATTTAGTTAGGCGAATGGATCGCCGAGCAGGCCTTGCGGTACATCCAGTTGCTGTACGAAATCGAGAGCGAAGTCCGCGACCTGGAACCGGATTTACGACGCCAAATACGGCAGGAAAAAGCTGTGCCGGTGATGGATAGGCTGCATGCCTGAATGATCGCCCAGCGCGATCTGGTGCCCGAACGTTCGGCCATCAGTAGAGTGCTGGATTACAGCCTGAAGCGCTGGGCAGCGCTGTCGCGCTACCTGGAAGACGGGGTCGTCCCCATAGACAACAATTGGTGTGGAAATCAAATCAGGCCATGGGCTCTTGGACGCAAGAACTGACTCTTCGCCGGATCGCTGCGCAGCGGAAAACCGGCGGCGGCGATCATGATTGTGATCCAGTCTGCGCGACTGAATGGGCATGATGTTTATGCTTATTTGAAGGACGTGCTCACGCGTCTGCCGACGTAGCGGGCGAGTTTGATCGATCAGTTGCTACCGCATAAGTGACAACCGGTTTAATCAAGCTAGGCGTGATGGACGGACGCATACGCAGGGTCTTGAAAATGACTTAATCGTACTGATACGACGAATGGAGATTTTGTGTAGGGATACCACCAACTCTGGTCTATATAGCAAGAAAATTGGCGTGATGTAGTCGAGGATAGCGCTCTTTGCCTGGGACGTGTGAGCGCCCGCCTGTCATTTGTGGTGTGGCGGTTACAGGATGAACGGTAACATTTACACCACTCATTCGCGCGACTCAAGCAGTGACTATAAGTGACGTCGCGATTCGACACGTTGAACAGAAATTGCGAAAGTACCCTCGCAACCTGCTTGTTCAACTCTACGACTGCCCATGCGAAACATGAACAGCCCTAATAAGCACTGTCGTTAGCGCGTATTTCTGTCTGTGACGGGCGCTCGATACCGACCACTCGGTTGCGTCCCGCGCGCTTGGCTGCATAGGCACGACCATCTGCAACCTTTAACAGACCGTCAAGGTGCTCGCAATTACTACCGAAAACTGCGACACCCGCACTCAGGGTCATGTTCAGTTGCTGGTCACTGAGCTCTAAGGGCGTCGCGGCAAGGTGCTCGCGCAAGGTTTCTGCAATTAGCATGGCCTGTTCCGCCCTGGCCCCCGGCAACAGAGCGGCGAACTCCTCTCCGCCCAGACGACAAAGTAGATCGGTGGCACGCAGACGTTTCGTTAGTATGCTGGCAAAATGGCAGAGCGCTTGGTCACCTGTGTCATGGCCAAAACGGTCGTTAATTTGCTTGAAGTGATCTATATCCAGGTACACCAGCGCTAGGGGAGTACCATTACGTAGGGCAAACTCTGACTCACGCTGAAATACCTCGGCCAGCTTCGCGCGATTAGCCAAGCCGGTTAAGTGGTCGGTAGTCACTAGCTCTATCAGACGCTGCTCGGTAAGAACTCGGGTACGCTCATAAGTGTGTGAGAAAATGGTGATTGCCAATGTCGCTAGACCAATGTCGAGAACGAAACCGATATCGTCCACTGGACTCTTTTCTGCATGGTGCATGGTGATCATGTATAGGCCAAGACTAACGAATAGCAGAGAGCCGATCAGCCCCAGACGTAAGCCAAGCAGCAGGTAGAGAATTATCGGTATGGTCTGGATCCAGGCAAATATTCCTACCGATGTCTCTGGCGAGACGAGCGTGAACATCATAACAGTGAAGAAAGGCAGCAGATAAATGATGGTCAGGGCTTGTAGTTTTTTGGTGCGGTCAATGATCATCAGCATGTACAGCGAGATGAACGCGTAAGCTAGTTCCAGCCCGGCCAGCAGCCAGTAACCACGGTTGGCGTTGAACAGAGAGAAGAAGATACCAAAGCACAGTGTTGTCCAAAGCAGCGACTTGAGCATCATGCGTCTGTGTTTCTCGCTATGGTCAATACGGTTGGGCATCGTATTTCCTTCTGTCAGGCAAAGTGTAGTGGCAATTGGCAACCACCAGTGTACCTCTTATCCACACTGAAATTGGCAACTCCGCCAACCATCTATCTATTACCGTCGAGAGTCGTTTTTCGATCGCGCTGAATTAAGCGGGCCGCCGAATCACATCGACCTGATTTGGGTATAAGGTAAAAGCTGTCCGCTAGGCTCTATTTTGTGACCTAGGAACCGTGAGGTAGCGCTGGGAAAGTCAACTGTCCCCAATGCTAGCCCCCCCTTGAGTGTTGATGTGAAAGAACAGAATCCCGAAGCGGTAGGGTTTATTTACATTGCATGTGTGTTCAAACAGGTCTTTCTCCGCTGGATGGCGAGGGCCACCCCTCCCCTTGCTGTACCTGTACCTGAGCCTGCCCCGCTAGAGCTGTAGTAGTGAATCGCTCCTAGCTTCTGCTTCGGGGCGATTCATTATTCAACAGGCCGGCATCCTTTAATTCGGTAGCAATTGCACGATCTTAATGGCTCTCTGTGTCCGCAAAGTGTCAGCAAATTTTTGAGATAATGTAGCAAGCTCCTCCAGCAGATGCTCTTGACTGCCAAGGCCGATATTGCAGCTCAGGTCTGCAGATGCAGGATATTTCTCCTTATCCAGCACATGAAGCAAGGTCAGGGGAGCGCTGAGTCGTAGCGAGGCCCATGCTGCGTAATCGCAGACCGCCAATGAGGATGTTGAGTTATCTATGCATGCCATTCCGTGGGGCATTGTCATGACCCCTAGTGGCTCATGAGCTTGTCGATGGCACTGGGCTTGTCATGCAAGCCAAACCGGTCAACGATTGTTGCGCTGGCTTCATTAAGACCGAGAACTTCAACCTCGGCGCCTTCGCGGCGGAACTTGATCACGATCTTATCCAGCGCTGCGACGGCGGTGATATCCCAGAAATGCGCCTGCGTGAGATCGATGGTGACCTTGTTGAGCGCTTCCTTGAAGTCAAAAACTTCAGTGAACTTGTCTGCAGAGCTAAAGAACACCTGGCCCACGATGTGGTAAGTCCGATGCGATTCCGTCTCTTCCAGAGTGCTCTTGATATCCAGGTAGTGCCCAACCTTATTTGCAAAGAACAGCGAAGCCAGCAGCACACCTACCAGTACGCCGTAGGCCAGGTTGTGAGTGGCCACGACGACCACTACGGTCGCCACCATGACGAGGTTGGTCGGCAGCGGATGCACTTTCAGATTGCGCAGGGAATCCCAGCTAAAGGTGCCGATGGACACCATAATCATCACAGCCACGAGTGCCGCCATAGGGATTTTGGAGAGCCATTCGCCAAGAAATACCACCATCAGCAGCAGGAAAACGCCGGCACAAAATGTCGAGAGACGGGTGCGGCCACCCGATTTCACGTTGATGATCGACTGGCCGATCATGGCGCAACCTGCCATGCCACCGAGCATGCCGGCAGCGATGTTGGCGACGCCCTGGCCTTTGCATTCGCGGTTTTTGTTGCTGGTGGTATCGGTGAGATCGTCGACGATAGTCGCGGTCATCATTGACTCGAGTAGACCTACTACGGCCAAGGCAGCCGAGTACGGGAAAATGATGCGCAGGGTTTCAAAGTTCAGCGGCACTTCGGGCCAAAGGAAAATAGGCAACGTATCCGGCAGTTGGCCCATGTCGCCTACAGTGCGGATATCCAAGCCAAGATAAATGACGATGGCAGTCAGGGTCAGTATGCACACCAACGGTGACGGAATCAGCTTGCCGATCTTCGGTAAGTATGGGAACAGGTAGATGATCCCGAGACCCGCTGCGGTCAAGGCATAGACGTGCCAGGTGACATTCGTAAGTTCCGGCAACTGCGCCATGAAAATCAGGATCGCCAAGGCGTTTACGAAACCTGTGACTACCGACCGTGAAACAAACCGCATCAACGAGCCAAGCTTCAGGTAGCCGGCAAGGATTTGAAGTACGCCGCATAGTAGGGTCGCGGCCAGCAGGTACTGAAGTCCATGCTCTTTTACCAGCGTAACCATCAGCAGTGCCATGGCGCCTGTCGCCGCCGAGATCATTCCGGGACGCCCGCCCATAAAGGCGATGACGGCACATATACAGAAGGAGGCGTAGAGACCGACTTTGGGATCTACCCCGGCGATGATGGAAAAGGCGATGGCTTCCGGGATCAGCGCGAGTGCGACGACGACTCCTGCGAGCACGTCTCCGCGAACGTTGGAAAACCACGTTTGATTAATTTTTTGCAGCATAGAAATATCCAAGGCAATGCACCGCACGCACACCAAAAAAATGGCGAGCGCATCGATACGAATTCAAATTGTGAGGATTATTTGACTGTGTGCTTTGGGTGTAAGAACCGGGCATACAGCAGCACGCACCGCGAGCGAAACAGGCGTGTGCGGGTGTTGCGAGGGGGCGTAGCGCTAAGGCGGCGTAGGCTGCCAGTAGATCGTTTGGAGTACAGTCATGCTGATGTTCCTGCAGCTCAAGGCGGAGGCGGCACGAATAATACATTAAAGCTAATTTTGATTGCGACCCATTACCTGACCGACGGCGCTTTGCATTAAGTCATGCCCTTCCACGGCGCGTCCTCTACTACGCACTACCTGCCGGCCCTCCCCCTCCTTATCTCACTCGCTGCGCTCCAAGGCCGTTTGGAGCCAACGTTTTATTTGTATAGTCTTGCCCTGAATACGGCTACTTGGACGGGAGTTCCGGATTGATCAAAACGATAATACTGTTACGGCGAGGCTTCGCTTCCATGCGCTGGCGCATCAGGGTCACCTTATGGATTGCGGCAACCATTGCCGGCCTGCTGGTGGTGGCTTTCGCAAGGCTGGCAGACATGGCTCTGGCGCAGTTTGCCCAACAGACCGCTGAGAGAGCGTGGCTTCCTCTTATTTACACCCCACTGATCGGCATGCTCGTAGTCTGGCTGACAACACGTTTTTTCGTTGGCGCCCAAGGCAGCGGAATTCCTCAGGTAATCGCGGCAACACGGCTTGCGCGTCAAGGTAAGCCCATTAACCGACTGGTTTCACTACGCATTGCTTTCGCCAAGATAAGCCTTGGAACTCTGGCGCTGACGGGTGGCTTTTCGGCGGGGCGTGAAGGCCCCTCAGTTCAGGTTGCCGCGTCCATCATGCACTTCTTTCACCGATTCCTGCCCAATGCACGAATCGTACGCAGCGAGGATCTCATCCTGGCGGGAGGTGCGGCGGGTATTGCAGCTGCATTCAATACGCCCTTGGCAGGGATTGCATTCGCGGTAGAAGAACTGGGACGCAAGCTGGAAACCCGTACCAGTGGCGTTCTTCTCAGTACCATCATCCTTTCCGGGATGGTCGCGATTGCGCTGCAGGGAAACTACAACTACTTCGGTCATTTCGGCATTCAGGACATCAACCTCGACATAGTCGTCCCGGCAATAGTCATAGGAATTGGGTGTGGGCTATTGGGTGGTTTGTTCAGCCGAATGTTGTTATGGGCGCAGCGGCATCCACACTTCATCATCTGGCAATGGCGGCGCCTGCACCCGGTGTGGTTTGCCGGCATCTGTGGATTGGTCGTCGCCATCTTAGGTTGGTTGAGCGGCGGAATGTCGTTCGGTAGTGGGTACGGAATTACTTCTCAGGTCATCGCATCCGATGTAGTCCTGCCATGGCACGCCCCCATTACTCGCTTCTTAGCGACCGTAGTGACCTACTTCTCTGGTATCCCAGGAGGTATTTTCGCCCCCTCGCTCGCTGTAGGGGCCGCAGTCGGCGCCAATACCGCAGAGCTATTCCATCTGGCCGCGCAGCCCACTATTGCACTCTGCATGGTCGGATTTCTGGCTGCCGTTACTCAGTCGCCAATCACCTCCGCGATCATTGTGATGGAGATGATTGACAGCCACAGTATGGTGATCAGTCTCATGGCCGTCGCTTTGATTGCCAAGGCTATCAGTTCAAGAATGGGCCCTGAGTTGTATCAGCAATTGGCGCGAGGCTTTCTCGAGAGTGCAGAACCTGCTGCTGCACCAAAGAATCCAGCTCGATAGACCTTATCGTGTCATCGTTCTAGCCAGAGAGTTCAGTTGATCCTTCTCATGCTGCAGCGCTAAGGTGGTCTCTGCACGAGTGATCAGAAGATCCACGTGCCTGTAGCAGGCATCTTTAAAGATCGCTGGGTCTATTTCAGAGAGACTGATGAGGGCTTTCAACAGGCGCACGTTAACTTCCAGCAAAGCTGCGCCGTCCCTACTGATCGGAGCAAAGAAATCATCAAACAGATCATCAACCGTCAATCCTCGGAGAAAGACCTGTTTACAGCCTTGATCCGTTTGCGAGCTAGGGACGTGAGGCTTGCTCCAGCAAGTTAAAGTCCTCACTCCCCGGCCAATGACATCGATGGCTGTCCCTGGGTCGTTCACAGCAGGCGATAAGGCGCGAGAAGCGATTTCGGAGAGCACACAAAGTCCGAAGCGTGGATCATTTTCAAAGGTTCGACGGACGCCGAAGGTCAGGGTCGCTAGAATCTTCTCTCTTGTAGTATCGGTATCACCGCCCCTCGTGTTGCCCAAGCTCACAATGTGGAGCAGTGGCATTCCTTCGTGCACAAATGTCCCAGGAAGCACCTCCAGATAAATCTGTATTTGATCGTCCTGCGCGATGGCTCCAAGTGCGCTCACATCAATATGTTGCACATAGCCTGTTAGCTCACTTTTGACTGTGATTACGCCAGGAGGTAGCGAAAGATCGGTCGGGTAAGCTGAACCGCCTAAGTAGGGCCACTGAACTCGTTGAGTGATTGCCGTTATCGCAGCCTTCTCGACGCGGTCGATGGTTTCTCCCACACGTCCAAGTTTTGACAGGTGGTCGATCCAGCGCAAGAGGGTGTAAACGATCAAGATCACCACAATTATCGTTACTGCGAACAGCAACACCCGGCCTTGCGTGCCATAAGCACCCGTGCTCAACGCGATGATCCCCACCAGGCTAAACAGGAATGAGCCTATAAACGTGGCAAGGGCATTTTGGGTCGTGGTGTCTTCCATTACCAAGGTGGTGGCGCGCGGTGTCACTCCGCTGCTCGCGGCCCCATAAGCGGTGACCATCGTGCTTAACGAAAAGGTTGTGACGGCCAGCATGCTGGAGGCAGTCCAAGCATAGGCTGGAGATGTCTACGATGCCGGGGGCAGTCCAATGATCCCCAAAATTTTGTCTACGGCATCTGCACCGATACGCGCTGGCAATGACTCCGGAATGAAGTCTTTGAATACAACAGCGAGCAGTGCCGTAGCCACCCCTAGAAGGGAGAATAGGGAGGCTCTGAACCACAGCCGTTTGGTGAGTTGATTCGTTACCCAACGCCAACGAGCAATCATGTGCAATCCTTCAGTGACGACGTCAATTGAGTACCGGGCGGCGCAGAAGTTTTATCGGAAATTTGAAACGGGTTTACATCCTGGCTAGAGATGAAGCATCTCACAGATATGAGTGTTGCCGCGATTGCGCGCGTAACGTTCACGAACCCTTGCAACTTGATGAAGAGAAGTTGTTAAAACGTTGATGTTGTCTGTTCAGATAATGGCCGTATCAGAACGTCAGGTTATTCCGCGCTCGTGTAACGTAGGGTGAAAAGTGCGCCAGCAAAAGCGCACTTTTTTGCAGGATCTAAAGCTTAAATTTGGCTACCAGCTGGTTGAAGGACACTGCTAGCCTCGAGAGTTCGTGGCTTGAGGCATTTGTCTGATGCGCTCCGGTAGCAGTTTGAGCTGACAAGCTTTGAATGTTGACGAGGTTACGATCCACCTCACGAGCAACCTGTGCCTGCTCTTCTGACGCGCTTGCGATCACTAGATTGCGCTCTGTGATCGCAGCTACTCCCTCTGTAATTGACTCCAGAGCAATGCCTGCAGCCTGCGCAAGCTGACGTGTGTTATCTGCCTGGCTCTGACTCTTAGTCATCGTTGCTACTACAGAGGTAGCGCTTGTCTGAGCAGCGTTAATCATCCCCTCGATTTCAATAGTCGATGATTGGGTACGATGAGCTAGAGCCCTTACCTCGTCAGCTACTACTGCAAATCCGCGACCTTGCTCGCCCGCTCGAGCAGCTTCAATGGCCGCATTCAGAGCTAGGAGATTGGTTTGGTCAGCAATCGACCTGATGACTTCAAGCACCTTGCTGATTTCTTTAGTCTGATGAGCAAGCTCTTGAACCTGCGAGCTCGATGAGTTGATTTCCCCAACCATTCCTTCAATCGCTACAACAGCTTCTCCAACCTTACTTTTGCCTGCCACGGCGTCTTGATTGGTTCTTTGCGATATTTCTGCTGTAGAAACGGCATTTCGAGCGACTTCATCGACCGCAGCTGTCATTTCATTCACAGCGGTAGCAGCCTGTTCGATTTCGCTGTTCTGCTGAGTAAGACCCCGTGTGCTCTCGTCCGTTACGACGCTCAGCTCTTCTGCTGCCGAGGCTAGCTGATCTGATGCACTGGATATATTTTGAATTGTGCTTCGAAGGCTAGCCTGCATCCCATCTAGGGAGGACAGTAATTTCCCGGTTTCGTCCTGGCTACCTGCGTCAATACGTTGCGTAAGATCTCCACCCGCAATACGCTCCGCAGCCGATACTGCATAGGAGAGTGGCCGTGTAATGAGTCGCGTAATAAGAAGACCCAGGCCCATTGCCAGGACGAACGCGATTACCATACCTGCAATCATCGTTAGCTTAGAATTTTGAATGAGAGTATCGCTTTCACTTCGGAGATCGTCTGCTTGATCATTGTTAGATGCAATTATCCCTAGCATTTCTTTCTCAGCGAAACCGTACTTATCGCTGACGTCTCCTATCAGTTGCAATCTCGCCCCTGGCAAATCCCCCGACATCAACGTATTAGCGAACTTCTCTCCCGCTTTTATATAAGCAGGCCAATCCCGTTCAAAATTATCACCTAAGGTTTTTTCGTCATCGCGCAGCGGGGTGCTACGATAAATAGCAAATGCTTTCTCTACAGCACGCTGACGATCAGATAATGATTTTTGAGTGGTTGCGAGTTCCCCCTCAGCTGCACCACCAGCTTTTTGTGCCAGCAACAAGTATAGGTCTCTATTGTGATAAATTACTTGCTGCAGGGCCTCATTTACCTTGTTAATTGAAGTTATATTATTGCTAAATACAGATGAAATCGCGTCGCCCAGCCGTGAGTTGCCGTTCATCCCGACGAGCCCAATCGCGATAGTTATCAATGCGCATATCAAGAATGATGTGGACAGTTTTGCCGCAAGGCGCAAGTTCAAAAACCAAGTCATAGAGCTTTCTCTTCATAGGGGAGATCTGGTTAACCTTGAGGCGTGCCATTGATCAGGGAAGGTATCGGCAGGCAAGTATGTTTATTGAGCTTTTTTCTCACGCACAGCTCAAATAGATTGTTTTTTATATTTATTACCCTAAGCATAGGTAATGTTGATTTTGATAATAATTCGCGCTTCATTTTTTAGTTTTGTTGAATGTTCACTGAGACCAACTTGGCAGAGTTAGCTTCTCGCCCATTGAAGGCCGCCTTTCCCAGTTTGGTGCGAAGCAATCTGAATAGCTGATGCCTCTCTGATCCTTTCACTAGATCGAGACAGCTGGGAATCTAAGGGCGCCAATCCAGCTTAACCACAGGACGTCGGAAAGCGCTGAGTAACCGAAGCAAGCGGAGCGCGCAGGCTGGCACAGCCGAAGGCGTGAAGGATGGACGCCCGCAGGGCCGAGATACAGCGGAACGCGGGAGCTCGGTTTACGACAGCCTGCCCGCGCAAAGCGGCTCGCCAACAGACGTAAGTGAGTCAGATCTTGCTTGACTCAGTAGCACTATCGTCGCGGGCCGAACACAACGTAAAAAGCAACTGCCCTCCTCCAGGGCTGCCAAAAGCTCCAGACCTCTCACAAGTCCTGGTATCTATTCAGCCGGGCTTTTGCTGCGATGAAGCTCATTCCACGTAACGGAGCCACAAATACGTCCGACCGGAGATCGCCTGTGCAACTACAGAAATGCGTGTCTGTAGGTCTTCATCGCTAGTGTTATAGAGCGCACAGAAGTCTTGGGCTACGACGTTAGCAAGGGATGTATCAGGCGGTTCAGCACGAATGAAGCCGATGTAAGAAGCACCTACGCCCATCAACTCATAGCCATGCGCTTCTGAAAAATGACGCGCAACGGCAAAGTTTTTCGCGGGATCCAGATCCGAAGTGAAATAGCCATTCGGAAAAGCCGCGAGTGCCTGGCAGGACTGCTGAACGGGTACCAGGAGCGCTGAAAGAGGCTGCTCTAGAAGAGAGATAGGGTTGTTCTGGTAACCGATCCACTCCTGGAGGGCCTGCTGATCTAGCGTCAAACCATGAGTACAAGCATCCTCGAAAGACGTGGCTGCAACCAGGGTCATGAAATTGCGAAGACAGATTGCGAACTCCTCTTTCGTAGTCGGATACCCGTGAGTAGACACAGGTAGACTTACAGGCATAGCGGGTCGTTCCAAGCGTCTGCAGCTCAACCGCGCCAATGGTGGAAAGTACGCCCCGGATCAACGTCGGACAATTGAAGGCGCAAGTACGAACAGACAAGGGGAATCTCGAAGCTTTTTGAATGGCCAGCTTTGAGGCTAGGCGTCTCCAAACAACCAATTAACGGCGAACCCAGCAGGGATGGATCAACCCATTCGCGACAATTAGTGTGCTTGCAAAATAAATCTAAATCATGGGGCAAGTCATGATATTTGTTATGCTTGGAAAAAATAGAGGGCGACTGATGCTTATTGAGTCCCCGTCGGTACAAGTATCTATGCCTTGTGAGTAAAGTTTTTTTACTACGATTTGTGTGTCGCTATCAAGGGACACCCACCAGTCAGGCGAAATGTAGAAATTTTCGATAAGTAACATCATGAAGACTGCCAAGCTGTCAGCATTGAGTTTCTTGTCCAAAAACTGCCTTATTAACTTGCTGCAGGTTGTAGCGTGCTCTGATAGCCAAGATAAAACAATATACCCTTTATTTTCACTTGAGAATGAGTTGATGGCGATGTAATCCGGCATATCGCTGGCGGTGCTTGATATGTGCTGAGCTTTATCGCCATTGAAGTCAAACGTTGGCCCCACGATGGCGCTGCCCATTATTGGCGGTGGAGAGTCAAGTGTAAATACAGCATAACTTAAGCCTGAATAGTTATTCGACATCAGCATTGCATCGAGTTTTGATTTTATGTATTCCAAATCACCTATAGTCAAAGAATTATTGATACCGAGCGAGCTCGCTGCGGCTTGGATAGCAATCTGATGAGGCAGGCTTTTTCCTCTATCGAGGGTTTTCATAAGCTCAAAGGTTTTAGACGCGTAATCCTTGCTGAATAGTTCTTTAGAGACTCCTCGATAAGTGACTAGAAAGCAATGTAGTGGCACGGGTTTGAAAGGTGTATCTTCTATTGGGGAAAACAGTCTTTTGTCATGGGTAGAGCAGAAGCCTGAAAACGTAGATGCACTGTTTATTCCAGTTTTGATAAGTGTGATTTTTGGTGCGGTATTGCTCTTTAGGTCTACAGATATTTTTAGCACATGCCCGTCTTTAGCTATCGCTTTCAAGGATGAGCTTTTTGAAACTGTGTGAGCGTTAATTATCTTAGTTGAGCATTCATGCGCCAGTGATTTTGGGACACTGCATTTTCTGATTTTTTTGAAGGAGCCTAGAGTTTGAATCACTGTGTGAGTCGCTACAGATGACTGATTTTCTGTATCTCGGTGGCAGTGTTTATACTTTTTTCCTGATTTGCACCAACAAGGATCATTTCTTCCCGGAGTCTTCATGAAAATCCTTTAAAAACTAGATAATTCGCGTTAATCATGAGCGCCGCTGTGCCCATAGCGTCGACATCTAGTCGGTAGGCTAGTCGAATAGTGTATGCGTTATGGGATCAGCGCAAGCCATCGAGGTAGCTCGGAATAGCGACTCTGAAACCGCTCCGCTCACTGACTGCTTTTGGCTGTGGACTTCCAACCGGTCAAGGATACGAAGCGTAGCGGTCAAATCCGTTGTAAACGTCTGGTCTGGTCGAATGCAAATGACTGATAAGTGCAATGCATACGGATGATCAGGTGGAATGCAGTTTCCCACATAGGCCAGACAAGTCGACCTTGCATCAGCCTTCGGAACGGTAAACAGCAGGCTGCATCCGCTGGACATGCCAGGAGGAGTTACTCGGATACAGGCCATGATCGCAAGCGGAGCGCGCCGGCCCTCTGGGCCAAAGGCCTGAGGATGGATGCCCGCAGGGCCAAAACCTGGGAAACCAGGGTTTGGTTTACGACAGCTGCACCCCGACACGGGGCGGGCTCAAGGCAGGGATACTCTTGATCGCCGTCGAACTATGAGGCAGACAAAGCGCCAATAGCCTCGCGAATCAAGCGCTATGTCATTTCCCGATTTGGGCCTAGTGAATAGTGCTATTGGTTGTCGGTAATCCGACTGCGTATGCCAATGACGTGTTTGCTGAGTAGTGCCCCATCCTCTCGCTCATTTTGCGCATCAAGTCGGCATACTCATCAGTGGTTCTACGGATGCCATGGGGCGTGAGCAGACTCACATCGATATTCGCTTTGGGAGCCCAAGAGAAACAGATCTTTCTCAGCGCGTAACGCGATAGTGGACGCCCAGGGGCATTGGCGGCACTGAAAATATACTCTCCGTCCGACAACTTCGAGGTCTTGATGTACTGCTCGAAAACCGACCTGTGCCTATCGGGAATTGCATCGATTACATTCTTGGTATCACGGCTCTTAACGCTATACACCGCAACACCGTGCTTCATTTTCGCCGATAGTAGCTCGCTTGCCCGCAGCGCACCCAGCATGCATGCGAACAGAGCCCGATCCCTCAAGCTGCCAGATGCAGCAAGGATCTTTTCCAGGGTCTGAATGTGTTCTTTGATCAATCCGTTCTGAGCCCCGCTAACCAGTTTAGGTAACAGGTTGTGACCAGCATCGTGAGAAACCTGCACCCGTTTGAAGGCTACAAGGTTTGTCAAAGGAAGATCGGTTAAGAGCTGTTCCAGCTCCCCTTGATCTACAGACAGCAATGCTTCCGGCTCCAGGGTAGCTTTGATGGCTGAACCAATTGCCTGCCTGACATCGGCTCCTGGCGGCACAGGTTCACCTGGTTGGCAGACCTTGGAGGTCTCGCTGAGATCGTGGAAGCTCAGATAACCCAGTCCCTGCGCGAGCGCTTTTTGAGCATCTGCAAGTGAGATTGGGGCTGGGCCACACCAGTGCTGCTGCAACTGCTTGGACAGGCTTTTGAAGCCGCGATTACGGATCAGGTCGTCTGGATAGATTGGAACGCGCATAGCAATTCTCCGGTCGCCAGGGTGTCGGCTGCCCGCTGACTATCGTCGAAATGCGTGCGATAAAGAGGGTGTTGCAACCTGTGGCATATGAGCCTTCACGAGCCGACCGTTTGATCCAGGGAGATCAGAGGCGGCGAAACTAGCATGCTCAATTTAAGGATGTCTAGACACTATCGGCGGCGGTGATGTGATCTGTTCGTTGGTCGGGTGATGATTACCCGACCCCATCATCAGTAACTGGGCGATTTCTCGAGCTCAACTCGCGCTGTTCAAAACCTTGTGTCCCTCATTGACTGCCGATTCGACTATTCGAATTGAAGATTCAAGATTTTCAGCACTATCTAGTTCTTCAAAATATACAAGGGCATCTCGAATTACCAAGACGCGGAGTAGGATTTCTGAAAGCATATTGTTGTAGAGCTGTATATGCAGCTTAAAGAATTTAAGGTTTTTCTCTTTGAATTGTTCGCAAAAATGATGCTGGTTTGACGCGTATCGATTAAATAAACTTACTTCTTTGGCTAGTTCGTCTTGTATGGCTTCGTCGATATCCTCAACTTGCGAAATTTGATGTATGAAGAGATCAGCTTTGTATCGAAAAGGATTTTTACGTGCATCTATAGTGTAAAATTCTAGATATCCACTGTCTTGCATATACTCGGATATTTGACTGTCGTACTCAGGGTGAGCGCTAAGAAATGGATCTACATCATTCTGAGTTTGGATGTCCCACTGCTCCGCTAACTCTTTTTTCTGGTTGACAAGTGCCCTGACTTTATCGAGCCACTCGTAGATTTGCCTGAAATTTTCCTGGGCTGGATCGTCGCTTTCTGCAAATGCGACCTCCGCATCGCTAGCAGGCCTGACAACCCCTTTAACCGGCTCGAACGCTTTGCATAGCGCCAATTGTTTGGGCGTGCAGAATGCAGGATTTCTCAAGTTCATCAAATCAAATTCAGCATGCTCATAAGATTTCGCGACCAACCTTGAGCAGAACTGCTGCTTTGAATCTTGATGTCTTAACAGCGTCCTCAGCTTAATGGTAATCGCTTCATTTAGGGCGTAGAGGCTTCCGACTTTTGACTGGGCATAGGAGCAAATTGCGCGAGTCTCAAGCTCAGATAGCGGGCGTTTCGCACGTAAAACCAGTACATCCGTAGGTCTGTCGAATATCAGGCGTTGGGGATTTTTTGAGAAAACGCCAGCCATCGTAGCTTCGATAGTAGTGTCTCCGACATAAATGGCAGCATGTGAATATCTACTTATCGTGGCTGCCCTTACTGAGAGGCTTACCCCGCCCTTGTCGCCGGTAAGGATGATGTCAGCAGGCTGAAGCAGTGAGCGTTCAAGTATGTATTTTCTAACAGACATCAAAAATCCCTTTAATTAACCTGAGGTAAAAAATTTAGCTATCGAAATCAGCTAGGGCTGCGTGGGTTTCATCGACGTCTCGACCTCGTGTGGTCACTAACATGGTGCGATCTCACATTCACCGGCCCGTTACGAGTGTGCCTGACATGGCTGCTTCGAATGTGGCCGTTGACACGCCGAAGCAACAACCATTCGGGGAAGAATGACATTGCCTGAGTATGCCGCCTATACACCTTAGGCATCTGTTGCTGCAGGTACACAGCAAGCGAGTCTTCCGTGACCTCGAAGTTGTAGACGCGCCAGTATGCTTCGATGAGATCTCTGTTCCGGCCAAGGTAGTAGCGCCATAACCACCCTGGGTTCGGCGTCTCGTACTGGAATTTGGCCAGGGCAGGCGCGTCATCCAGCGATGCCTTAAACCCCTCCGTCCAAATCAGGAGCAGCATAAAGGCCGCCCCGATGACGATCATGAATGTCTTGTCGTAGATGAATGAATATATCGCTGCCGGAGAAGCCCAGCCCCACATGATCCAGCCGAACAGGAAGGCGGGCAGTAAGAAGAGCGTCATTAGGAAAAGGCCGATTGCCAGGCCAATCCAGGCGCCAATGATATCTGGCAGCTTCGACAAAACGTTCGGCATGTGTGTCCTCCCTGGAACCTGGTTGATCAGGTATATCTCGATGGTATCTCAGGGGCTGATGCTCAGGGAATGGACGTCGCACATGGCCAAGCTGCTTAAGGTCGCCGAGGCTGCCAGCGCCGGGAATGAAGTGCTCCAGATTGCGATGTCTGGAAGGCGCAAGCAGGTATACATCCTCCTCCCAGCCTGAATGCCCTGAGAGCAGCCAGAGAGTAACTGTTCTGGCTACGGGCGAAGCGTGCAGGGCCTTGAGCAGAGTTAACTTGGGGCAACGAAGTAGCGAACCGGCGAGCAGCTATGCAGCCCCGAACGGGATCATTAGCCAGGATTTGCCCATGTAATGCTCCCAATTGGAAGCATTACAATTGAGGTGCTGTCAGATAGCCCGCATCCAATCTAGAGTGCTACGGAAAACGGGAAACTCTTGGTCAATTACCTCCGGCTGCCAGTTCCTGATGCTGTCCTCCTGGGCGATGATGGCTGCCTCTCCCTTCTCCTCAATATTTAATGCGTCCTCAATGCACCCCATTGGCCAGACCCAGGTTGAGAACGTTGCCTTCATGGCCTCATGGGCGGCGTTTGCGAGCGGTCGGCCTTCAGCATGCCTCGCGAAGGCAGCCCAACAGTCCGCTGCAGTTCCGCTTTGGGATTTCTGAGGCATTCCATTTCCTCCGAGCTGGAAACCTTCGGCTTGGCTGACAACCCGAAGTACAGATTTGACGTTATCCATCTCTTCGCATTCCTTCGTAAGCCAGGGGCCTCTAGCGTGGGTGAATGCAAAATCCAAGTCAGCGATCACGCCACATTTGATACCCATTGCCGTCAGTACAGAAAATCCTTTAGGGATAGCGGTGCAACTCCCAAGCGCAACGAAACAGATCCGTTCAAGCTCCGGACTAACGCCATAGAGCTTTTCGTAAATGAGGGGTAGCAGCCTCTGGTCGGTTTTGCCCTCGCACAAAATTACCTTTTCAGCGAAATAGATCTCCGCAATGTTTCCGAGCTCAAAAAGAGTTCGAGATTGGCTTTGAGCCTCTGCTATAGCTTGAGTAACCGCCGTGCCCATCGGAATCCGAACCTCGGAACCATTCTCCCGTGATCTGCGCACGATGACCGTTTCTGGCGCGTTATCCCTGCTTACCATCAATGGCGAATGGGTCGTGAACACAACTTGGTAGCCGGATTTTGAAAGCACATGGAGTGCTTCCCTAAGCCCCCTGACACCTTGTGGGTGGAGAAAAATCTCGGGTTCATCAATCAGCAAGAGACGACGAGAAAGGTCTTGATCGCGGGTTTTACGGATGTCGGCTAGGAGCCGGATCAAGGCCATTTGTATTGCGCGCTGAGCACCGCTACCTAAAGTGTCGAATCGTCTGGTTTGACCAGATATCTCATCTGTCACGTTCAGATCACCGCTCTTGAAAAATTCCTTAACGTCGATTGATGGTACGTCCAGGTTTAACTGCAAACCAGGGAAGAAGCTTGAAAGAGCATTGGTGGCACTGGTGTCGAACTCAGTCAGCAGAGGGGATCTGTTTTCACCGTCGGTGCCCAGGATATTCCTGACTGCTGTGAGCGCATCCTGAACCTCTTGGTGGGCAGTGAGGATGGGCGCCATGATTTCATCCAGGAGCCCACGAATTGTGCTCCCAGCTTTGCCTTTACCTAAGTCTTCCTGAACATCGTCCATGGCGCGGATATGCAACGCTTCTGGTAGCAACGCCGAAATGGCTTGAGGCAGGCCCGTCGGATAGGAGCGCCAAGAAGTAGGGACACCTTGATCATCGAGTTCAGCATTTTCCCACACCTCCGTGGAAGGCCTAGCCGAGCCTAACGCAGAAATCCTGATCCAAAGGTCACCGCCGATGCAGTAGGGAGTAATAGCGGCTTGATGTCGGGCTTCAGGGATCTGCGCAATCAGCTCCTCCGTAATCCCGGACACGCAGGCGCTTATGATGATGGGCTGGGCAGGGTCATTCGCATCTGTCTTCGCAAATGCCTTGGGCGCAAGCACCAACCTGATCGCGTCCAGGATGGTGGATTTTCCTGCGTTATTTTGACCGACCAGTGGGGTGAAATCGCCCAGTGGCAGGATTACTTGCTTGCAAGAGCGGAAGTTCTTGATGTGTATTTTGCTCAAGGCGTGCATGGGATGAATTCCTTTTCTAAGGCGGGCAAGGCTCCTCAGCGTAGCTGGAAAGTGGCGATGCGCTATAGTCTTGGCATTATTGCTCAAGGATGCAGCAGCGCTGTGGGCACATATCGTCTCTCGCGCAAGCGGAGCGCGCCGGCTTAAGATGGGCCAAAGGCTTGAGGATGTAAGCCCGGAGGGCCAAAACCTTGCGCAGTCAGGGTTTGGTTCACGCCAGCCGTACCCCGAAGGGGCAAGCCCAAAGCAGAAGCAACGTGAGTCCCCCTCGAACTACGAGGTAGGAAAGTCGCCGAAGGTCTCGCGAAATAGTCCCTTCATCATCATCATCATCATCATCGAGGCAGGGCCTTGAAGAAAGTGCTCCTGACTGCTGATATCGAACCGCACAGAATTGATGTGAACGACAGTCGCCCCGCGCCCCAAAGCACGTAGAGGTAGCTCGGCAGCCGGATACACAATCCCGGATGTCCCAATCAAAAGGAAAAAATCGCAGTCCTCTGCTGCTGCGAGACTTGTACTCCATGCGTCCTCCGAAAGCATCTCACCAAACCAAACGACGCTAGGCCGAACATACCCGCTGCAAGCACTGCATAGCGGCGGCTCAATCCGACTTCCATCCTCAGGCAGCGCGTCAGTCGTGAGGGGCAACGTATACGCAAGCCCGCAATCAATAGAGTGCAGGCTGCCATGTAGATGAATCACATCTTGGCTGCCGGCGCGTTCATGAAGGTCATCAACATTTTGAGTCACCACTGTCAGCTTAGGCACATGGTTGGCAAGTGCAGCGATAGCTCGATGCGCCCCATTTGGCTGCGCCTGGATAACTTTCTGCCTACGCCACTCGTACCATCCCCAACAGAGCGCTGGGTCGGCTTTCATCCGTCAGTTCAACGTCACCCAAAGACCCAAGTGAATTCGTCGACAAGGTAGCTCTACAAGGAAACCTTGCTCAAGAAGCATCCGAGGAACCTCCCAAAGCACTCCGGTGATCTCCCAAGCTTCCGTGACAGCAGACACGGCTTTAGCAACGAATGCACCAAGGTCGAAATCCTTAGTGGCTACAAACGGCCCTTCTCGGCTGTACGACTCAAAGATACCGGAAGCCATTGTGAAGACCTCGCCTTTCTTCAGGAGCATCAAGCCACCTTGATCCCAAACTCACAACAGTAGGCCGAGACATCCCCTCCATCCCGGTGAAATATCACTGCAAGATCCGAGGGGTCGGATGGTACTGACCCTTAGTAGTACGCAAAAAACCACGCAAGCTGGCGCGGCCATTTTGGCGCTGAAAAGTCGCTAAGACATAACGGCTATTCTCCGTGGTCATTACCCAAAACCGCCCCTCACGCTCAACTTTCAGAACGTCAGAAGTCCGAATCAGATGGCCATCGCCAAACCTCCCATACTGATCTTTTCGCTTGTGGCCAAAAACCACGCCGATGCCTGCTCGTGACCTGATCGAAACACCGCAGAGGTAAGCGGTAACCGGCACGTCAAAGCCTTGCTCCTGAGCTTTAATGATTCGTTTGAGATCGAAATCTGTATGGCGCTTTCCGTGGAAATTCACATCTAGGGTATCGAGCATTGTGGGCTCCGGTTGCGGTCTGTATGGAGTTATCAGGAATTGCACACGCAACCAGGAGCGCTGGTATCGTGGGGATTACTTATAAATTTCAGGCTGATCGAATCATGGTTTCGAGAAAAATTGGCCGGCAGTTCTGTAGTAACTGAATTTGAAAACCTGGGCGGTGTGAGTTGTGGTAAACAGCTCCACTATCCACCTCCATCAGACTAACTTCAAAGTCGTTATCATCACCGATAGTCACCTTAACGACACGATCCATACGCCAGCCATCGCAGTTATTCATCCAGGGCGGGGTGACCACTTGCACGTCGACTATCACTTCCCCTGCACCTTGCTGCACAAGCATTTGCTGCAATCTGTGCTCACCTTCAATCATCCGTGTGAACTCGGTGCTGCGACCTTGCTCGGTGATTCGGACGGTCAGGTGATACCAGTGCGATCTAAGCACCCGTGACACACCCTTCCAGTGCATCAAGCCTTCGCCGAACAATCCTGGAACGCCAATAGCGTCTGAGTTTTCAGTTCTAAACATCAGGTGCCTCAGTTTTCTGCGGACGCAAAGCAGCCCGGTTGGTTAATTCAAAATAGAGAGAAGATTTCTTTGATGGTTGCTGCTTTGCGATGACCCGGCCCAAGCAGCACGTAGACGCTATTCCGAGTTTCGAACAGAAAGCCGTCGTTGAATGCAGTACCCATGCTCGATCTCACCCAATGGCCTGGCTCGAAACGCCTCTGCTCATCGTCCACAACTTTGTGGGCAAACATAAACATTGGTTGGCAGCCTGCGGCGGCCACTTTGGCTCGCTCTTCGTCGGTGACGATGGCGTCTAGGATTGTCCAGTCCTCGACAGCGCAGAGAGGCATCCACTTGTAGCGCTTTCTGGCTGCATACATCGCTGCCTCGAGACCGTGTTCAGAACCCATCAGGCTGACTCCGGAATCGCCCAACAGACCGTCTTCGATGATCCCATCCACGGCCCAACCCCTCTCTGTCAATATCCAATAATTAGCACCTGAGGCATAATACCGCCACGGCAACCAATATATCTGTTTGTGTGGCGGCAGGCAAATGCGACATACCGTCTCCTTTTATTGGGATAGTGAAATGTCGCTGCGCAAATCTTATGCAGCCGTAGTTCAACTGCTTCGCACTCAGAAAGGTCTATCTCAGGCGGGTCTTTCGGGCTCCGTCACGCAAACGCACGTGAGCGAGCTTGAGCAAGGAAAAAGCTCAGCGACAGTCGATATGAGTGCCCGTCTCGCCATAGCGCTGAACGTAGAGCCGATCACGTTGCTCGCACTCGCTGTTGCATCCCATGAAAAACGCTCAATGCGCGAAGTTCTTTTGGCTGCGCTGGCTGAGGCGGAATCCCTAGGGCTAGCGGACACTCTTCTTCCAACCGAACCACAAGTCATGGCTCCGCCTAGAGTGGTGGAAGCCAAGAGAAAATGGTTGACCGTGCAAGAGCTGAAGGCGAAAGGGCTCAGTCAGAGTGAGGCAGCGAAACATCTAGGGGTGCCTGAATCGACACTGCGTCGGTTGTGGCATCAGACGGCTAAAGATTAAGGCGGGCGCGGCGAATGCATCAACTGGGGCAATTAGCTAACTGAGAGTCTTGCGTTGGGGATCAGCAGTCTCGCCAGGCTGGTGCTAAAAATCACGCTTTCAGGCGACAGGAGCGAGGTAGGCCTTAAAGGGCCTGCAAGGTTTGGATTTACTCAGAGACGTGGCTTGTCAAGCACCACGATTCTCCCCTATCAATATTGAGATCTTACCTGCCCTGTCCATTTTCTTGGAAAAAGATGGACAACTGCTATTACCTTTAAGTTGTTGTTATTTATAGTTTTTTCATGTCCATTTTTGGGCCGTCTCACGGGTGTACATGTCGGTGTCGAGCAAACCCTGGATCACCGGGGCTTCGTAGTCGTAGGCACTTTCCATGGTGTATCTCCTTAACGCGTGGCCATCGCGGCCAGTTCTTCGCGGGTGCTGCTGATGACAGCACCGGCCTTGAGCAACTCATTGACGGCCTGTACGCCGCCCTCCTCGCTGATCCCCCGGCACGCCGGCAGGTGCAGGACCACCTCCAGGCCGGCCTTGAGCAGTTGCAAGGCGGTGGTCTTGACGCAGTAGTCCAGGGCCAGGCCGCCGACGATCACGCGGCTGACGCCCTGGGCCTTGAGGTACTCGATCACGCCGGTGGAGAGTTTGTCGTGCAGGTCGTGGTAGCAGGCGCCATAGGGGTGCAGGTCGGGTTCGACGCCCTTCCAGATGAAGTAGTCGTAGTCATAGGGCGTGGGCAACTCGTCGAGCAAGGTAAAGCCTTCGGTGCCCGGTACGCAGTGGCTGACCCAGGTTACATCGGCATGGGCCAGGCCGGTGGGCTGGAGCATCTCGCTGTGCTGCGCGACCACCCAGGGTGCGTGCGGGGTGTGGGCGTCCTTGCTGCCGACGCGGTAGCCGGCGAGGCTGGCCATGTAGTTGAGTTCGGCACCGATCTGGTCACCGCCGACCACCGGCAACTCGTTGGGGCACAGCGGCGTGAAGCTCTTCTGGGCATCGACGTCGAATGAAGCAATGGCAGTTTTCGCAAGGGTCATGGCGGTTCTCCTGTGGCCTGGAAACAAAAGTACACGTCATGTACTTTCATTGCAAGAAACATTTGGTTATCTACCCTGGAGCCAGTACATGACATATCTGTCCGATCCGTTAGACTGTGCCCCACCGCTGTTCAGAAGGACGTCACATGCCCCTTAGCCCCTACCTCCATACCGTCGACCTGTGCGTGCTGTGCTACTGCCGCGCCGCCGGGGAACTCAAGCTGCTCTTGAACAAGCGCGAAGCCGAGCCCTTCGCCGGGCATTGGGCGCTGCCGGGCGTGGTGGTGAATGGCGGCGTGCAAGATCTGAGCCTCCAGGATGCGGTGGAACGCTTGCGCACCAGCAGCAAGGTCGGCCTGGAGCTGGCCTGGAGCGAGCAAGTGGGCACGGTGGGCGATGCGTTTCGCGATCCGCGTTGCTGGTCGTCGTCAACCTACTACCTGGCGATCATCGCGGATGAGGTGGCGCCGAGTGAGCATCAAGGCTGGTTCCCGCTGAAGGCAGTGGCCGATGGCAGTATCAAGTTGCCGTTCGACCACAACAGCATCGTCGCGGCAGTGCAGGACCGGCTGTTTTCCAAGTCGCTGTACAGCAGCTTGCCGCTGATGTTCCTGGGCAATGAGTTCAGCGCGCCGGAGGCGACCACGATCTTTTCCCTGGTGCTGGAGCGACCGGTGCTCAAGACCAGTATTCGCCAGCGCTTGTTGAAGCTGACGGAGGCGGGATATTTGCGCGAGACGGGGCGCAAGAAGCAGGGTGAAGGCGGTAGGCCCCAGGCGACGGTGGAGAATCTGAAGCCTGGGGCGGTTTACTTCTTTGATCGCAGTTTTGCCGACTAAGCCGCCTTTTCAAGAACGATGACGTTCAAATGTGGGAGGAGGCTTGCTCCCGATAGCAGTGTGACAGTCAGCAAATAAAGTGACTGATCCACCGCTATCGGGAGCAAGCCCCCTCCCCAGTTTTGATTGGGGAATTGCTTTAGCTCATCCAGTTGCCGCCGTCGACGTTATAGGTCTGGGCCACCACATAATCCGCCTCCTTCGACGCCAGGAAGATCGCCATTCCGGTGAGGTCTTCAGCCGTACCCATCCGCCCGAACGGCACCTCTGCTCCCACGCGCCGCTTCTTCTCGCCAGGCGCCAGGCCTTCATGCCTGGCAAACAGCGCATCCACCCCATCCCAATGCTCACCATCGACCACACCGGGGGCGATGGCGTTGACGTTGATCCCTTGCTTGATCAGGTTCAGCCCCGCCGATTGCGTGAGGCTGATCACCGCCGCCTTGGTCGCGCAATACACCGCCACCAACGCCTCACCGCGTCGCCCGGCCTGGCTGGCCATGTTGATGATCTTGCCGCCGTGCCCCTGGCTGATCATCTGCCGGGCAGCGGCTTGCAGGGTGAACAGCGTGCCGGAGACGTTGATCGAGAACAGTCGATCAAAGCTGTCGCGGCTGATGTCGACGATGGGGGCCAGGTCGAACAGCGCCGCGTTGTTGATCAGGATGTCGAGCTTGCCGGCCTGGGCAACCACGGCGGTAATCGCGCTGTCGATGGAAGCCTGGTCGGTGACGTCCATCGCTACCGCGTAGGCTTGTGGGCCAAGCTCGGCGGCGGTGGCCTGGGCCCGCTGCAGGTTGATATCGGCGATGGCGACGGTCGCGCCTTCATGGATATAGGCCTGGGCAAACGCGCGGCCAATCCCGCGTGCCGATCCGGTGATCAGCGCGCTCTTACCTTCGAGTCGTTTCATAAGGCATCTGTCCTTTGAACATTATTTGGGATAGCCGGCGCGTTTCATTTCGCGCTCGGTGGTGGACTGCGCCTGGAGCAACGCCTGCTCAACCGACATGCCCCCCGTCAGCGCCGCCGAGAACAGCTTGCCGACGGACGTGCCGATGGCCTGGAACTCCGGGATGGTCACGTACTGGATACCCACGTACGGCACGGGTTTGGCCGACGGGTGTGCGGGGTCGGCGTGCTGCATCATCTCCAGGGTCACCTGGGCAAACGGTGCGGCCTTGAGGTACGCCGCGTTGTAGGTGGACTGGCGGGTACCGGGCGGTACGTTGGTGATGCCTTCTTTATCGGCGACCAACTGGATGTAGTCCTTGGACGTGGCCCAGGCGATAAAGGCCTTGGCGGCGTCCTTGTGCTGGGAAGTGGCCGGGATCGCCAGCGACCAGGCGTACAGCCAGGAGGAGCCTTTGTCGGTGACTTCGGTGGGGGCCGCGGCGAAGCCTACGCTGTCGGCGACTTTGCTTTGACTCTTGTCGGTGGTGAAGGAGCCGGCGACGCTGGCATCGACCCAGATCGCGCACTTGCCGCTGTTGAACAGCGCCAGGGTTTCGTTGAAACCGTTGCTGGACACGCCGGGCGGCCCATATTGCTTGAGGGTGTTGACGTAGAAGTT
This sequence comes from Pseudomonas sp. BIGb0381, assembly GCF_024809815.1. Taxonomy (NCBI): domain Bacteria; kingdom Pseudomonadati; phylum Pseudomonadota; class Gammaproteobacteria; order Pseudomonadales; family Pseudomonadaceae; genus Pseudomonas; species Pseudomonas sp. BIGb0381. The sequence continues at coordinate 34,775 of NZ_JANUEN010000004.1, read as the reverse complement.
GGCGGCGGCGGTCCACTCGGGGCTGGTCAACTCAGGCTTCCACTGCTCATCGAACCAGCGCGCACCAAAAGCGTTGGCCATGGTGCTCAGCAGCGCGATGTTCTCGCCCCAACCGGCCTTGCCGCGCAGGCACATGCCGTACTGGCCTTTGTCCTTGGCGGTGAGCTGGGCGGCGAATTCACCGAGCTGCGTCCAGGTCGGGTGCGCCGGCATGCTCAGGCCGGCTTGCTTGAACAGGTCGGTGCGGTAGTAGGTGACGGTGCTTTCCCCGTAGAACGGCAAGGCATACAAGGTGCCGTTGACCGACAGGCCCTGGCGCACCGAGGGGAAGATATCGTCGGCGTCGTAATCGGCTGGCAGTTGGGTCAGCGGTTCCAGCCAGTGCTTGGCGCCCCACAGCGGGGTTTCGTAGGTGCCGATGGTGAGCACATCGAACTGGCCGCCCTGGGTGGCGATATCGGTGGTGAGGCGCTGGCGCAGCACGTTTTCTTCGAGCACCACCCAGTTGAGCTGGATGTCCGGGTGCTGCTGCTCGAACACCTTGGACAGACGCTGCATGCGGATCATGTCGCTGTTATTGACGGTAGCGATGGTCACAGTGTCGGCAGCATGGCTGGGCATGGCCAAGGCCAGGCCGGAAAGCAGGAACAACGCTTGCGGGAGCTTGAACATAGCGGTTTCCACCTGTTGTTTTTGTTGTTGAGGGCCGATTACAGCAGCTTGGGCCAGGCCCTCACAAACGCCTGACGCATGCCTGGCTGATACTTTTTTAACCGCTGCATAGGGCGCAAAAAAGTATCAGTGCCAGGCGAAACCGGGGGTAGCGAAGGTAGCGCCAACCCGCGTATTTTGAGGCGACTGCACCCATAGAAGAGGCATCACCATGCCCGTCAGTCGCGCCACGCTGTTCGAACACCGCCCCGCCGAGCTTGAGGTGATCCTGCCCGAGCCGCAGCACTGCTTTCGCTGGTTCGAACACGACTACCCTTACGATCTGGCGCGCTGGAACCACCACCCTGAATTCGAAATCCACCTGATTCGCCAGGGCAGCGGCAAGTTGGTGGCGGGCGACTATATCGGTGCGTTCAGTGCCGGGCATGTGGCCCTGATCGGCCCCGACCTGCCCCATGACTGGATCGGCGAACTGGCCCCCGGCGAACATTTGAGCGGTCGCGACGTGGTGCTGCAATTCGACGGCGCCGCCCTGCTTGCCCTGCGCCAGACCCTGCCCGAACTCGGCGACTTGCAGCCGTTGTTCGAACAGGCCCGGCGCGGCCTGGAATTCAGTGGCGACACCGCCGTGCAGGCCGCACGGTTGATGGAAGCCATCGGCAGCGCCCACGGCCTGCAACGGCTGACCCTGTTCCTGCAACTGCTCGACTGCCTGAAAAACGCCCCGGCGCAGCAGGTAAAGGCCCTGGCCAGCTCCTGTTACGCTCCGACCCTGGACGCCCGCAGCGCCGAGCGCATCAACAAGGCCTTCGACTACCTGATGCGCGAACTCACCGGCGACGTGCGCCTGTCAGTGATCGCCCAACAGTTGGACATGAGCGAACCGGGCTTCTCACGCTTCTTCAAGCGCAACACGGGCCATGGATTTATCGACCTGATGCGCAAATTCCGCGTGCAACGCGCCTGCCGGTTGTTGCTGCAAAGCGAGATGTCGGTGGCGGATATTTGTTTTGAAGTGGGCTACGCCAACCTGTCCAACTTCAACCGGCACTTTCGAATCGAGATGCACCAGACGCCCAGTGAATACCGCCGTGAAACGGCGATGCACCTGTTCAACCCCATCGAGAAAATGACACCCAGTCATTTCTGATCAAAAGGTCGAGTAATTCTGCTTTTTTCCATGGCATTCAAGCCATTAAGTAAAGTTGGTACAGCCTGTGCAACCGTTTGCGGTACGAACTTGACCGCCAAGTTCCCCACGACCCGATGAATCGGGTTCAAACCGCGTACGAATAGGGACTTTCAATGCACCCAACCTCAAGGCCCCGTGCCTGCTTTGGTGTTTCCTTGCTACTGGCCGCCGTAACGGGAGTACTCAGCGCGCCCATTTTGGCGCAGGAAAAACCCGTCGATGACTCAGCACAGGGCGAAACCCTGAGCCCTGAGGCCAGCCCGGCGAAAAAAGGCGTCTATCTGTCGGAATGGTTCAACCAGGACCTGACGCTAATCGGCAGCAAAGACATCAGCTTCGGCCCCAAGCCCCAGGATGATGTCTACCTGGAATACGAGTACTTCGGCCGCAAGGGGCCCTTCGAGTTGTACGGCTACATCGACGTGCCGAAGATCCTCGGCATCGGCAACAGTAACGACAAAGGCGCGTGGGACCATGGCTCGCCGGTCTTCATGGAGCACGAGCCGCGTATCTCCATCGACTACCTGGCCGGACGCAGCCTGGCCAGCGGCCCGTTCAAGGAATGGTATGTGGCGTTCGACTGGATCTACGACCACGGCAGCAATAAGGCCAACCGAGCCAACACCCTGTACAGCGGCCTCGGCACCGACATCGACACCCACTCGCGTGTCAACCTGTCGGCGAACTTCTACGGGCGTTACCAATGGGAAAACTACGGCGCCAGCAATGAGTATTCCTGGGACGGCTACCGCGCGCAGATGAAATACATCGTGCCCATCGGCAAGTTCGACAACGGCGCCTCGCTGACCTACATCGGTTTCACCAACTACGATTTCGGCTCGGACCTGCACAAGGACAACCCGGCGCGCACCGCCAACGCCCTGGTGGCGACCAACGTGCTGCTGTATTCGTTCACCCACCTGCGCTTTACCCTGGTCGGTCGTTATTTTCATAACGGCGGCAACTGGGAAGATGGCAGTGAGTTGAACTTCGGCGAGGGTAACTTTCGCGCCCGCTCCGACGGCTGGGGTTATTACGCCGGCGTGGGCTACCAATTCTGATCAAGGAGTATTAGATGAATACGTTTACCCGTCTTTCGCTGGCCGTCGGCCTGGCGCTGCTGCCCCACGTGGTGCTGGCTGATTCTGCTGCCCCCATCAAGCCCAAGGTGATGCTGATCACCATGTTCGCCCCCGAGGCGCAAACCTGGATCGACCGCCTGGAACTCAAGCAGGAAGTGCGCGTGCCGGGCCTGTCCGCCGAATACCCGGTGATCCGCTGCAACACCCGGGACGTGTGCTTGCTGGTGACCGGCATGGGCCAGACCAACGCTGCCGCATCCACCCTGGCCCTGGCCTTGTCGCCCAAGTTCGACCTGCGCCAGAGCTATTTCCTGATCGCCGGGATTGCCGGCATCAGCCCGAAACACGGCACCATCGGCACAGCCGCCTGGGCCCACTACCTGGTGGAATTCGGCACCCAGTGGGAACTGGATTCGCGGGATGCACCCAAGGATTGGCCGACCGGCTACCTTGGCATCAACACCAAGGGCCCCAACGAAAAGCCGCCACTGGACTACAAGACCGAAGTGTTTGAGCTGAACCCCAAACTGCAGGCCAAAGCGTTCGCCCTGTCGCGCACAGTCGAACTTACGGAAAGCAAAGAGTCCGCCGCCTGGCGCAAACACTACCCCGCCGCCCCCGCCAACCAGCCGCCGCAAGTCACCCGCTGCGACACCCTGGCGGGCAATACCTGGTTCTCCGGCACGCGCCTGAGCGAACGCGCCGAGGTGTGGACCAAGTTGCTCACGGATAACAAAGGCGAGTACTGCACCACCCAACAGGAGGACAACTCCACGTACGAGGCCTTGCTGCGCGCCAGCCGCGAGGGGTTGGTGGACATCCAGCGCCTGGCCGTCGTACGTGCCGGATCGGACTTCGACCGCCCGTACCCTGGCTACAGCGAAGTGGACAACCTGCTCAAATACGCCGACCAGGGTGGGTTCGTACCCGCGTTGGAAAACCTCTACCGCACGGGTAACCCGCTGGTACAGGCGATCCTCAAGAACTGGTCGGCATGGGAGAAAGGCGTCCCAGAAGCCTAGTGCACATCAGAATGTGTCAAGGCAGCAAAATGATCTTGTCCGCACTGCCTTGATTCACGTCCTCATAGCACTGCACGCCATCGGCCAGCGCCACTTCGCGCAGGCCGGTCGGCAGCGGCAGCAGGCCCTCATCGAAGAAACGCCCGAACTGCTCCAGCATCACCGCGCACTGTTCACAGTTGTAGAGCAATGAATTGATCCCCACCACCGAGCCGCCCTTGCGATACAGGGCCAGGGCCGGCAGTTGCACGTGGCCGTCCACCGGCGCGGCAATGATCGCAATGCGACCGAACGGCGCCAGGCCTGCCACCGCCGCCGGCAGCCAGAAACCGGTGGTGTCGAAGATCACATCGGCGCCGCCCTTGAATACCGCATTGACCTGCGCGCCCAGCGCTTCGGGCTTGCCCAACGCAATCGCGTCGAACCCTTGCGCCTGCAACACCTCGACCTGGTCAGCCTTGCGCACCGCTGCCAACACCTGCGCACCAAGTACCCTCCCCAAGGCCAATGCCGCACTGCCCACCGCCCCATTAGCGCCGATCACCAGCAACCGCGTGCCTTTGCCCACGCCACTGCGCGCCAGCGCATCCCAGGCGGTGGTGTACGGCACCCCCAGGCTGGCGGCCTGGGCAAAACTCAGGTGGGCGGGTTTATGCGCCACGCCTTTGGCCGAGACGGTGAGGTACTGGGCGTGGGAACCGTCGGCGAAAAAGCCCAGGTCGCGACCGGTGCCCCAGACCTCCTGCCCCACCAGCGCCTGCGGACCTTGCACAACCACGCCGGCAAAGTCGCGGCCCGGTATGCGTGGCACGCTGGTGTAGGGGAAACGCCCGAGTACGTTCTTCACATCGCTGGGATTGAGGCCGGCGGCCTTGATCTGTACCAGCACTTCATCGGCGGCCGGCACCGGCGTGGCGACGTCGACGAAGCTCAGGGCGGTGAGGTCGCCAGTGGCGGAAAATTGCAGTGCTTTCATTGCCAGTATCCATCGAAGGGAGAAAAGGAATCAGGACAACCAACCGCTGACCAACTGCCGGCCCATGGGCCAGAGTTTTTCGCCGAGCAGCATGCCCATCAGGCCCACCAGCGCAATGGCGGGTGGTGCGGGCGAGCGGAAGTCCAGTGCGCCGTAGATCACGCCGACAAAGAGGCCAATGACAAGGGAGATCAGGTAACTCATGGGGGCAGCGCCTGGTGATTTGATGGGCTTAGTGTAGGAAGCCCATCCCGGCAGCATCGGCCAAACGCTTCAGGATTTCGGCCAACTCACATACTGAGAAGGCGCCATCCCCAGTTCACGCCGGAACATGTCGCTGAAACTGCTCGGCGAATAGCCCAGGGACCGCGCAATAGCGCTGACCGACTGGCCCTGGATCAACTCGGCCACCGCCGTGGCCAATTGCACCTGGCGACGCCATTCGGCAAAGCCCATGCCCAGGTGGTGCTGGAACAACCGCGCCAAGGTGCGCACACTGGCACCTGCCGCCTCAGCATGCTGCTCGAAAGGTATCTCCAGGGACGGCGCCGCCATGACCGCCTGGCACGCGCTGATCAGCCGGCGATCGGCCTCCACCGGCATGGCGATACGGATCTGCGAGCGGCGTGCCCGGCGCAACTCCAGCAGGGCCAGGCCGACCACCGCGTCGTAATACCCCGCATCACCGCTGTCGCCCTGTTCCACCAGCGTGACGATCAACTCACGCAGCAGCCCACCGACTTCAATCACCTGCACCTGGCTGTCCAATGTCGCCGCCAAGGCCGGGCGCAAGTAGATATTGCGCATCTGCAAATCCGACACCACCCGGATGCCGTGCTCAACCCCCGGCGGCAGCCAGACCGCACGCTGGGGCGGCACCACCAGGGCTTCACGAGGCGTCTCGACCCACATCACGCCGCTCATGGCATAGAGCAATTGGCCCCAGTCGTGCCGATGGGGCTCCACATACAAGCCACGCGGGTACGTGCGTGCCAGGGGTTGCACGGGGACAGCGTGATCACTGAGGTCGGGGGGCGCGGCCAGGGCCATGAGGTGCACGTCTATCGATGGGTAAGCCGTCATGGTAATGACCACCGCTCGACAATCCGAGTGAATTTTTGCCGCCTGGGGCGATCACTTGTTTACACCACCAGGGTTGATGGGCCAATGAATAACGCAAAACTGTTTGTGATCGACTACACCCTCCATGGCGAAGCCAAGTCATTCATTATCCGTCTGGAAAAGCTGGATACCTTGGAGGCCTGGCATTGGGCAAGCTGTGACGCTGGCGTGGGCCGTATCGGCCGTTTCGCCCGCGAGCAGGTGAAGAAGACCAGCCAGGAACAGGCCGAGAAATTCGGCATAAAAAACGTGCAATGGCGCCGCTCGGATGTGCGCGCCCAGGCTTGATCAAGGAGAAATGAGCATGGATTCAATCAACGGCAAAGCGCGCATCGATTACACCCGGGACACGTTGTTTGGGCCATTGGCCAAGCATGTCGAGTGCCAGGTGAGCGTGCAGCATAAGCCCGGCTGGCTGGTGCTGAAGGTGTTCCAGCCGTTGCCGGACGATTTGCATGATGCGCAAACCCTGGTGCTGGCACTCGAAGGTCGACGAACCAGCGGCGTGGTAAAAGACAGCCGGCATTTGTCCGACCACAGCCTGCGCCTGGAGCTGGAACCCCGATAATCGATACGCAGGGAGCCCACTATTTCAGGCTCCCTGCGAACGTATTCAGCCTTTGGCCGACTTGGCACACTCGCACCCCGTTGCAGCCGAACAAGGCTCGCCATGGGCATGGTGCTCGGCACAGCCCTGGCAGCAATAGCCCTTACCGTCCTTCATTACCGCATCGACGCCCAGCACACACTTGCAATGTGGGCAGGCACAGGTTTGATCAGGCATGGCCAGACTCCTTCTTCATGGTCGTCTGGTGCGGCGGTTGCCAGCACCTTAAGCAGTGACTGCCCGCCGTCGGCGATGGTTCAAACCATCAGTCGGTACGCGTATTGCTGCGGTACATGAACACCAAGGCCAGCGCCAGACACACCATCGCCAGGATGCGGCTGCTCGACAGTTCGACAGCCGGGTTGCCCAGCCACCCGAAGTTATCGATCAGCATGCCCATGCCCAATTGCCCGGTGATCACAGCCACGGTTGCCACCGCAGTACCGACCACCGGCACCGCCCCGACCATCACCATCATGTACACCACGCCAAACAATGCGCCGGTCAGTTGCCATTTGGGGACGTCCAGCAGGCTGAAGGCCTGGGCCGGTTCGAAGAAGAAAATCAGCAGTGCGGTGGTGAGCGCGCCCACCGCAAACGTCAGCAGACTGCTGCGCAACACGCCTACCGACTGGCCGAGGCGCCCATTGATCGCCGCCTGCACACTCAGCACCGCACCTGCAGCAATCACCAGCACCAATAACAGAATCAGATTCATCGCCTTACCCTCGTGCTATCAGAACAAGTGCCGCCACAATCAACGCCAGGGCTATCCAGCGCTCGCCATTGACCCGTTTGCGTGCGGTGCCGAACCAACCGAAATGATCGATCAGCACGCTCTTGCCCACCTGACCGGACAAAATCGCGATCATGGTCATGGCAATACCGATGTGCGGCGTGGCCAGGGTCAGCACCACCACATACATCGGCCCCAGGAACCCACCGATCAATTGCCAGCGCGGCAGCTCGGACAGCGCCGGCCCCTTCTGCGGGCCGCTGAACAGCAGCAGCAAAAACAGAATCGCCGAGCCCACGCCGAAGATGCTCAAGGTTGCCCACAGGTGCCCCACTTGCACGCCGAGCGGCCCGAGCAATCCTGCCTCAACCGACAAGCCCATGCCGGCCAGGATCACCAGCGGCAACAGCAGCAGCCGTAGGAGGTTTTTCTTCGGCGTGGCTTGCGCCACAGCCTCGATGGAACTTGCTTGCATACATCACCTGCACGTCAACAAAGGATTGGATGACGCGCATTATCCGGTGGTCGTTCTGTGCGATAAATGGGAGTATGCGGACAACACCTTTGCGCAGAACGCACAGCACGGAGCCACGATGCAGGGTTTGAATGAATTGAGTTTCAAGGCGCTGCGCCTGTTCGTCGCCGTGCTGGATCACGGTAGTTTTTCTGAAGTAGCCCGCCGTGAAGGCTTGGCACCTTCCTCGATTTCCCGGCAGATCCAGCTGATGGAACAAGCCCTCGGCCAGCAGTTGCTCTATCGTCACACCCGCGCGGTAAGCCCCACCGAGGCCGGGCGCCTGCTGGGGCGGCACGCGCGCGTGATGCTCGAGCAACTGGAAGCCGCCGGCCAGGCCCTGCAGGAGCAGGAAAGCGAACCCAGCGGCCTGGTACGCATCAACGCACCGATGGTGTTCGGCCAGCGTCACCTGTCACCGTGGCTGGGTGAGTTATGCCGGCGCTACCCGAAACTGCAACTGGACATCCAGCAAACCGACACCTTCGTCGACCCGCTGCAAGACGGCACCGACCTGCTGTTTCGTATCGGCGTGCTCAACGATTCCAGCATGCAGGCACGCATCTTCGCACCCCAGCGCTTTCGCCTCGCGGCCAGCCCCGCCTACCTGGCCCGGCATGGCATGCCCCGACACCCTGAAGAACTGATCCACCACCAATGCCTGGCCTACAAGGGCATCACCGGCCAGCAACGCTGGTTTTTCCGCAAGGGCCAGGACGACTGGACACCCTATAGCGTTAAGGGCCCGATCACCGGCAACCATGCCGACACCCTCACCCACGCCGCCGAACAAGGCCTGGGGCTGGTGGTGTTTCCGTCCTGGCTGATCGGCGAAGGCCTGCGCGCCGGCACCTTGCAGGCGGTGCTGACGGACTACGATGTGGCGACAACCCTCGAGCCCCAGCAGATTGCGGCGTTGTGGCCGGGGAGCCGGCGCCTGTCGCTGAAAGTGCGCACGGTGATTGATTACTTTGTGGAGTGTTTTGGGACGGTGCCGTATTGGGATCGATGAGCGGTTGAGGAATTTTCCGCGTAGTAAAAGTAGGCTCGGTCTGATTTAACGGGCCACTATATTTTGGACTGGGTGCATTGCGGCAGACTTTAGCGATGTCTTTTTTGGAGAGATGCCATGGTTTTCATGTACCCAAAGCCATCGCGCGATGAACGCGCGGCGGCAACCAGCGGTCGGCCCGTCTTGGATAGCTCGCCCAGTTTTGGCTATATTTGGCCAAAATACGCGGAGCACCTCATGATTACCGTACCCTTGGGCGAAGCAAAAAATAACCTGTCAAAACTGGTGGATGACGCCGCCGCCGGCAAAATTATCACCATTGCCAAGCATGGACGTGCAATGGCGCAACTCGTCCCCGTGGGGAAATCCAAAGGTCAGCGAATTGGCGCGATGAAAGGAAAGCTGGTTGTCCCCGAGGATTTTGAAACGCCCCTGCCAGATGACCTGCTGGATGCGTTTGCAGGCAGCCATCCATGAGGGTGCTGCTGGATACCCATGTTCTGCTCTGGGCACTGAGTGATGACCCGAAGCTATCCAGCAAAGCCCGACGACTGATCGAGAATGCCGCAGAAATTTACGTCAGCGCGGCAACCTTCTGGGAAATGGCGATCAAGGTCGGCCTTGGAAAACTCGATGCAGACCTGGACGAAATCCGGGAATATTGCCTTGAAAGCGGTTTCGTCGAACTGCCCATCACCTCAGAACACGCGATTGCCGTAAAGGATCTTGAGCATCATCACAAAGACCCTTTTGATCGGCTCATCGTAGCGACAGCCATCAGTGAACCGATGAGGCTAATGACCGCCGACGCGCAGATTGCCCAATACACATCCCTGGCCATTCTGGTGTAGTCCACACCCACTGCCCGGAACTCAGAACACCCACTGTCCAATCAACCACGCATTGGCCCCACTGATGACCGCAAACAGAAACCACGCCAACACGCGGGTATGCAGGCGATTGACGAACGGCCCCATCAGTTGCTTGTCGCCGGTCATGCGGATCAAGGGGTACAACGCGAACGGCAACTGCAGGCTGAGCACCACCTGGCTGAGGATCAGCAGCTTGCCAATGGCCTGGTCACCCATCAACCACACCCCGAGAAACGCCGGGATCAGCGCCAGCCCACGGGTGATCAGGCGGCGTTGCCAGCAGGGAATTCGCAGGTTGAGGTAGCCCTCCATGATCACTTGCCCGGCGATGGTGCCGGTAAAGGTCGAGCTTTGCCCGGACGCCAGCAAGGCGATGCCGAACAGGATGCTGGCAAAGGCGCCGCCCACCAGCGGGTCGAGCAAGCGGTAGGCGTCCTGGATCTCGACCACCTCAGTGTGCCCCGTCTTGTAGAAGGCGGAGGCGGCGAGTATCAGGATGGCGGCGTTGACCAGCAGTGCCAGGGCCAGGGAGCCAATGGTGTCGATCCGGGCCAGCTTGACCGCGTCCTGTTTGCTCGCGAGGTCTTTGCCGATCAGGCGGGTTTGCACGATCGAGCTGTGCAGGTAGAGGTTATGGGGCATCACCGTGGCGCCGAGAATACCGATAGCCAGGTACAACGGCGCGGCATCGCTGATGGCCGAAAGGGATGGAGTGAAACCACTGAACACATCCGGCCAATAAGGTTTGATCAGCACCAGCTCAATGAAGAAACACGCGCCGATGGTCGCCACCAGCGCCAGCATGATCGCTTCCAGGCGGCGAAAACCACGGTTTTGCAGGGCCAGGACCAACAGCGTATCGAAGGCGGTGATGACAATGCCGGTGGTCAGGGAAACGCCCAGCAGCAGGTGAAACGCCAGGGCGCAGCCGAGCACTTCGGCGAGGTCGGTGGCGATGATGGAGATTTCCGCCAACACCCACTGGGTGCGTGCGGAGCGTTTGCTGTAGCGCTCACGGCACAGTTGCGCGAGGTCCTTGCCGGTGGCGATGCCAAGGCGTGAGCACAGGCACTGCACCGCCATCCCCGCCAGACTGGCGAGCAACACCACGAACAACAGGCTGTAGCCGTAGCGCGACCCGGCTTCGATGGCCGTGGCCCAGTTGCCCGGGTCCATGTAGCCGATGGAGATCAGCAGGCCGGGGCCGGCGAACATAAGAATGCGTTTGAAGAACGACGCCGTGGGGTCAACGGCGACGGAGCCCGCCACTTCCGGCGGGCAGAATGGAGCGGTAGCGATTTTCGGCAGGCTGAATTTCACGCGGTATCCCAGGCAAACACACTCGACAGGGGCTCAGCTTATCAGTCAGACGCAACGGTGCGCATCACCGTCTCCCGAGGCAGGTCAAACGCCTCCACCACCTGCACCACCAGGTCCATCTCCTGGTTCAAGGCTTCACGCTCCATGCGCTGGCGAATCACCCCGACCACCAACACCGCCAGGGTGGTAATCGAATAGGCCGGGCCGGAAAACGCGCGCACGCCGCTCACCAGCAACATCGCCGCCGCCAGCGCCTGGCCCACCACAGGGATCGCCGTGGCCGCACCACGACGCAGGATAAACCCGGTCAACCCGGCCAGCGCCGTGCCACTCAATGCCGTAGTGGCCGAGCGGCCGACATCGAAACGGCTGAACAGCCCCTGCTCTTTCTGTGCAGCCGCCTTGAGCTCTGCGTCGAATACCTGGCGGTCGGCGTTGCTGAGTTTGTCCTTGTACTGCTCAATCAGTTTTTCCGCGACCAGGGCTTCAAGGTCAGCCAGCGCAACGGTTGCGACGGGCTCGGAAAACTTGATCCCCAGCCGCTGCGCCACATCTTCGGCAATCTGGCGATAATTCACGCCGTGGCCACGGGCCAGGTTCATAAAACTATCGCCGCCCATGCGCTGCAACTCGATGGCCAGCTTGAGCGGCTCGCGCACCGTGGCGTCGATCGATGCACTGCGCTTTTGCGCCATCAATTCGGCGAGAAACTTCAGCTCTTCCGGCCGCGCCTGCACCAGGGCCGGAAACAAGTCGACGTCCTCTTCGGCAAAGCGTACCTCGCTGCTGCGCTGGTCGGAGCGGATCAGGCCGCGCCGCTCCTGCAACAGGTCGGTGTACTGCACCACGGTCTGCAACTGCGGCCAGTAGGCGGCGTGATCGAAGGTAGCCAGATGCACATTGGTGACCTTGGCCTTGAGCGCCGGCGTCACCGGGATCGCGTACCGGCCGATGCACCGCTCGGTGTCCGGCTTCATCGCCAGGGCCCAGTCCTTGCTGGAATGGCAATTGATCACCCGCCCCTTGAGCGGCGCGCACACCTCTTCCCAAGGGCTCGACGTACAGATCGCGCCGCCCATCAACAGCAGGTTGTCCAATGGCAGCTCGCGCGCGGTGTCCGGGCTGGCCAGCAGGCTCTTGACCAGAATCCGCGCCCCCAGGGAATGACCGATCAGGTTGATACGCCGCACCTCCAGCGACTCGCCATGCAGGTAGCTGGCCAGCTCCGGCAGCAAGCTCCTGGCCACTTCGTCCACCCGCGCCTCGACGCTTTTATAGTGGTCGAGAAAATACGCAATCGCCTTGCCCACGCCTACGGTCGCAGCACCGATGCTGCCACCACCCAGCATCGCGGTAATCACATCCTTGAAGGGCGCAAACAAGTTTTCCAGGAAATGCCCCGCCGGCCAGAACAGCATCAGGTTGGTCGAACCCTCGATACGCGCCAGCTGTTGCTTGAAATTGCCCAGCTGTTGCCGGTTAAAGAACGCCGAATAACCGTGAACATAGAGATTGAGCACATCCCCCTGAGGCTCGCCGCACAATACGAACGTGGGCTTGCGGGTACGGTGCATTTCATCCCACTGGTGCTGCATGGGCCGGTGACTCCTGGTGACGAGGGACGGCGATAATACCAAAGGGAGGCTTGTAGGACGGTGAATCCTGACCGGCGTGGCGGTCGCGAAGGATCAGAACTGCGCCGCAGCCTTTGATTTGGCCAGGTAGCGCGCCGGCGAATCCCCCAGGTTGCGCCGGAACACGGAGGTGAATGCACTGGAACTGCTGAACCCCAATTCGAGCGCTACCTCGGTGATGGACGCGCCGTGGCTTAGCCGTGCGGTGGCTTCCAATAGGCACACCTGCTGGCGCCAGGACACGAACGTCATCCCCGTGCCCTCGTAGAAATGGCGGGTAAAGGTGCGCCGGCTCATGTTCGACCAATCAGCCATCTCATCAAGGGTGATTTTCTGCGTGGGCGCATCCAGGAAGCGCTGACAGGCTCGCGCCAGCCGCGACTCGCACGGCAATGGCGCGCTGAGTGGCAGCTCGGGCATGGCTCCGATTTCATCAATCAACAGCGTCAGCACGCAGTGATGCCTCACGCTGGGTAATGTCGAGGAGTCGATAGCCAACGCCGCCTCGAGCAAATGCCTGAGCAGGGGCGACACTTCAAACACTTGGCAGCGCTCCTGCAACCCCGCCCGCTCAGCCGCCTCGGCGTTCAAGTAGGTATTGAGCATCACCACATCCCCGCGCATATGCATAGCGTGGGGCACACCACTCGGCACCCAGATCGCCCGCTGCGGCGGTACCACCCAGTTGCCGAGATCGGTGAACATTTTCAGCGCGCCGGTGGAGGCATAGGCGAACTGCCCACGTGAATGCGTGTGCCGCTCAAAGACGGTGCCGCAAGGGTATTCGCGCAGTGTTACCACGGCTTCAGGGCTGGCGGAGTCAAAGGTCGGAATCATGGCCCGATTCTGTCAAAAGATGACCTTACATAGCAAGCGGGCCAGCCAACCACCCCCTAACATCCACGCCCTTGGATAACTGTAATGACCAAGGGAACATTCCATGCTGAAAAAACATCTGGCGCTCGCCGTGCTCGTCACCTTGGTATGGGGGGTGAATTTCCCCATTACCAAACTGGGCCTGCGCTCGGTCGACCCCTTCGTCCTCACGGGCATCCGCTTTGCCCTCGCCGCCCTGCCACTGGTGTTCTTCATCAAGCGCCCCGCCGTCAAATTCAGCTACGTGGCCGCCTACGGCGTCATCTTCGGGTTGGGCATGTGGGGCGTGATCAACTATGGCATCGAGAGGGGTGTGAGCCCCGGCATCGCGTCATTGATCATTCAACTCAGCGTATTTTTCACCCTGGGCTGGGGTTGCGTGTTGTTCAGGGAAAAACTCCGCGGGACGCAAATGGCAGGTGCATTTCTGGCCCTGATCGGCCTGGCAGCTATCATCTCCACCCGGGAAGGCAGCCACGCAGTGCTGGGCGTGATGCTGATCGTATTCAGCGCGCTGGCCTGGAGCGTGGGCAACGTCATCATCAAGAAGTCGGGGGTCACTGAGGTCTTCTCGTTCATGGTGTGGGCCAGCCTGTTTCCGCCGATCCCGTTATTTCTTATGGCCTGGCTGATGCATGGCAGCGCGCCGTTCGAAGGCTTGCAGTCGAGCCTCGACATCATGGCGATCCTGTCCATTCTGTTTCAGGTGTACCTGGCGACGCACTTTGCCTACTGGGGCTGGAACTCGCTGCTCAAGCTGTACCCGGTGTCCACGGTGGCGCCACTGTCGTTGTTGATTCCGGTGTTCGGGATCAGCAGTTCGATGCTGCTGATTGGCGAGCGTGTTTCCACGCCGGACCTGATCTCGATTGCGATCATCATCGTCGGCCTGGCCGTGGGTTTGTACCGCAAGCCGGCGTGAACCGCCCGCCGCCAAACACGCACTGGCGTGTTGTCCCTTCAAACGCAGCAAAAACACAATTTTCGAAAGGTAAAAAACGCTCTAATACCCTCCTGTCGATTGGTTTTAAAGATCCTGGAGTTCGCAATGCCCCATGAAGGCAACCTGCTACAAGCAGCCGTGGTGTTCCTGCTCGCCGCCGTGCTGACCGTGCCCCTGGCCAAACGCCTGCAATTAGGTGCGGTGCTCGGCTATCTGTTTGCCGGTGTGATCATCGGCCCATCGGTATTGGGCCTGATCGGGAACCCGCAAAGCGTCGCGCAGTTCTCCGAATTGGGCGTGGTGTTGCTGCTGTTTATCATCGGCCTGGAACTGTCGCCCAAGCGTTTATGGGTGATGCGCAAGGCTGTATTTGGCGTCGGCCTGGCCCAGGTGCTGCTCACCGGCCTGGTCATGGGGGTGGTGGCGTTGTGGCTGTTTGGCCAGTCGTGGAACAGCGCAATCGTGCTCGGCCTTGGCCTGGCGCTGTCGTCCACCGCGTTCGGCCTGCAAAGCCTGGCCGAGCGCAAGGAGCTGAACCAGCCCCACGGACGCCTGGCGTTTGCGATCCTGCTGTTCCAGGACATCGCCGCGATCCCGTTGATTGCCATGGTGCCGCTGCTGGCCGGCAGCGATCATCCGACCACCGAAGCCCAAGGCCTGCAACACGTCCTGCAGATCCTCGGCAGTATTGCCGTGGTGATCATCGGCGGGCGCTACCTGCTGCGGCCGGTGTTTCGCATCGTCGCCAAGACCGGCCTGCGCGAAGTGTCCACCGCCACCGCCTTGCTGGTGGTCATCGGCACCGCCTGGTTGATGGAACTGGTGGGCGTGTCCATGGCCCTCGGTGCCTTCCTCGCCGGCCTGCTGCTGGCGGACTCGGAGTACCGCCACGAACTGGAATCCCAGATCGAGCCGTTCAAGGGCCTGCTGCTGGGGCTGTTCTTTATCAGCGTGGGCATGGGCGCCAACCTCAGCCTGCTGCTCAGCTCGCCGCTGGTGGTGATCGGCCTGACCCTGCTGTTGATCGGTTTGAAGCTGCCGCTGCTGTACGCCGTGGGGCGTATGGTGGGTGATCTCAACCGCGAAAGCGCCCTGCGCCTGGGTGTGGTGCTGGCCGCGGGCGGTGAGTTCGCCTTTGTGGTGTTCAAGATCGGCCGCGACCAGGGCCTGTTCGAACCGCACCTCTACGACGTGCTGGTGCTGACCATCACCCTGTCCATGGCCGTCACGCCGCTGTTGCTGCTGGTGTGCCCGAAGCTGTTCAAGCCCAAGGTCAAGCCGGTGGAAGTACCGGAGGAATACCGCACCATCGAAAGCGATGCGCCGCGGGTGGTGATCGCCGGCATGGGCCGTATGGGCCAGATCGTCGCGCGGATCCTGCGTGCACAGAACATCTCCTTCATCGCCCTCGACACCTCGGTGGAAACCATCGAGCTGACCCGCAGTTTCGGCGGCATGCCGGTGTTCTACGGTGACCCACAACGCCCCGAGATTCTCCACGCGGCCAAGGTCGACCAGGCGGAGTTCTTCGTGATCGCCATGGACGACCCGGAGATCAACATCAAGACCGCCGAACTGGTGCGCAATCTCTACCCGCACATGAAGATCATCGCCCGCGCCCGTAACCGCCAGCACGTGCACCGCCTGGTGGACCTCGACGCGTCACCGGTTCGCGAGACCTTCTACTCCAGCCTGGAAATGAGCCGCCGTACCCTGGTGGGCCTGGGGTTGAGCCAGGCCCAGGCCGATGCCCGCATCACCCGCTTCAAGAACCACGACCTGCAAGTGCTCGCCGCCCAGCATGCGGTGTACGACGATGCGGCCAAGGTGATGCAAACCGCCCAGGAAGCCCGCGCCGAACTGGCGCGACTGTTTGAGATGGATCGGCTTGAGGAAGAGTCCGACAAGGTGTGAGGCTAAGGATGAACGATATTGCGAATTTTCTGACAGAATACGCCGCAATTTCGTTCATCCTTGGAGCGCTTCATGGTCAATTTCACCAAGACCGCAGTCCTGTTGGCCCTCGCGCTTACCGCCGGCAGCGTGTTCGCCGCCGCCAAGCCGGCCACGCAAACCATCTCCACTCTGGGCGGTAAGTTCAACTTCAACCTGCCCAAGGCTTACGCCGCCGACGCCCTGCCAGCCGGCAAGGCCGAGGACGGCACCGCCGATACCCAAGGCACGATGTACGCCAACCAGACCACGAAAAGCGTGGTGATCGTCGCCGAAACCGTGCGTAACGACGGTGTAACCATCAAGGACAACGACCCGCAGTTCCTCGACGGCGCCGTGGCCGGTTTCGTCAAGGACCAGAGCGCCGCCCTGCCCGACTTCAAGAAGCTGAGCGAAAAGAAACTGACCTTCAAGGGCCTGGGCCTGCGCCAGGTGGACAGCACCGCCACCCAGGGCGGTGGCAAGACCTTGAACTCCACGTTCCTCGGCGGCTCCGGCAACCACTTGCTGGTAATCCAGGCGATCTCGCGGGCCGATGATGCGAAGGGGCATGCAGAGCTGGTGAAGCAGATTACCGGCGGCAAATAACAAAGAGTCCTGACAACACCCATCAAATGTGGAAGGGGGCTTGCCCCCGATGGCGGTGGATCAGCTAATGAATCTGTTCACTGTCACTGCGCTATCGGGAGCAAGCCCCCTCCCACCTTTGTTCAGCGCGCTCACTTCAAACTCGTTTCCAGCCACGCTTTCAAGTCCTGCACTTCCGCCTCACTGACCGTGTGGTTCATCCCCGGATAGCCATGAAACTCCGGCTTCAACCCAAGCCCCACCAACACCTCATTGGCCCGCGTTGCCGACGCATACGGCAGTGCCTGGTCCAGGGTGCCGTGGCCAATAAAGATTGCCAGTTTGTTCAAGCGTTCGTCCGGCTTGAGCTCAGCCTTGAGCACCGGCAGCACGCTGCCACTCAACGCCGCAATGCCGCGCACCAGCTGCGGGTCACGTAGAGCCACCTCATACGACATGATCGCACCCTGGCTGAACCCCACCAGGAACACCCGGTCAGGCTGGGTGTGATACTTGGCGGTGGCTTTGCCGACAAAATCCTTGATCAGCTTGGCGCTGCTGTGCAAATCGGCGGTCACACCATCGTAATCGCCGTCACCCGGTGTCTTGGTAAACCAGCGAAAGCCATTCGGCTGCACCGGCGTCGGCGCGCGGGCCGACAGGTAGGTCCAGGTGGGCGGCAGCGCGTCCTTGATGCCGAACAGGTCTTGCTCATTGCTACCGAACCCGTGCAGGAAAATCACCAGCGGCTCGTTGCGCGCATCGGCCTGGGTCTGTTCCAGGTACGCCAGCGGCAAATCGGTGTGCAACTCGGAATCAGCGTGGGCAACGCTGGCCATCAGGGTCAGCGCGAGGGCAAGCAGTTTGAACATGG
Organism: Pseudomonas sp. BIGb0381; assembly: GCF_024809815.1. Lineage (NCBI taxonomy): Bacteria > Pseudomonadati > Pseudomonadota > Gammaproteobacteria > Pseudomonadales > Pseudomonadaceae > Pseudomonas > Pseudomonas sp. BIGb0381. The sequence goes on along the minus strand of NZ_JANUEN010000004.1, from coordinate 16,801 downwards.
GACGTTACCTCAGGGTTTGCGTAACAAGTAAGTGTCCATGATCCAGCCATTCTCAAGGCGCGCCGCCTTGCGCACCCGTTCGATCTGTTCTGCCACTTCACCGACCTTGCCGCTGATCAGGATTTCATCCGGTGTGCCCAGGTAGGCACCCCAGTAAATATCCAGGTCCTGATCGGCCACCGTACGGTAGGAATCTTCCGCGTCGAGCATGACCACCAGGGTATCGGCATCGCTGGCCTGCCCCGCCGCCAATCGACGCCCGGTGGTGATCTCGATGGACTTGCCGATACGGTTCAACGCCACCTTATGCTGGGCCGCCAGGGCTTGCACGCTGGTGATGCCGGGGATCACTTCAAATTCAAAGGCGCAGCGGCCACTGGCCAGGATCGCCTGCAGGATGCGAATGGTGCTGTCGTACAGCGCCGGGTCGCCCCAGGCCAGGAAAGCGCCCACTTCACCATCGGCCATTTCCTCGTTGATCATGCGCTCGAAGGTGGCCTGCTTGTCGCGGTTGAGGCCCTGTACGGCGGTGGTGTAGTCGATCTCACCGCGTACGCGCTCGGGGCAGTCGGCCTCGACAAAGCGGTAACCGGGTTCGGTGATATAGGTCTCGCAGATCTCGCGGCGCAGGTCGATCAGCTTGTCCTTGCTCTGGCCCTTGTCCATCAGAAAAAACACGTCGGTGCGGTTCAGCGCTTTCACGGCCTGCATCGTGATGTAGTCAGGGTTGCCGGCGCCAATGCCGATGATGAGGATGCGTTTCATGGGTTGCTCTCATTGCGGGGCGTGGATTTTGCCATGTTCACGCACTCAGGCGTGAGTTTCCAGGCGCAGGCGCCACACCGTGTTGAAGCGCAGCTCGGTAGCGGACAGGGGCTCGACGTCGATCTGGTAGAACATCGAGACCGGACACTGCATGACATACAGCATCGCCGCGCGAATAACAAAGGGATGGGTGATGGCCACTACGTGCCCGGGCTGGGCCTCCAGGGTTTTCATCCACGCTGCGACCCGTGCGCAAATTTGCTCAACCGACTCGCCACCGTGGGGCGCACTGGCGCTGTGGGTCATCCAGTCCAGCAACGCATCGCTGTCCAACTCGCTGATGGCTCGGCCCCTCCAGTCGCCAACGTCGCCATCGCGCAAGGCGTCTTCAATCACTGCTTGACCGCCGAACAACCCTGCCGTCTGCCAGGCACGTGCCTCGGGCGCGCACACCAGACGCAGGTTTTTCTTATAGCGCCCGGCCAGGGATAGCGCTGCGGCTTGCCAATCCATCATCACGGACTCGTTATCGGGAAAACGCCCGTACTTTTGAGCGGGTGTGGCGGCATGGCAAATGAGGGTCAAGCGGGTGGCCTGCATCACTGCTCACTCTGCATCGGGATAGCGCTCTGTATACACCTGATACACATGTGCGGAACCGCCGAGTTTAAACACACCACTCCCTACAAGCCACACGGTACACGCATCAAAGCGCGATCACGGTGTCGCCTTTTCCCTCATTATTACGAGAAAGCCTTATGAAAATCGCGCCCCAGACGTTTGCCGTACAGCCGCATCCGGTCGCGCAGCAGTCCGGTCAGAACAGCGATGCGTCAGAACATTCGAGAGCCAAACGATCACTGACTCAGACAATCACACAGTGGCCTGTGAATCCGCTACAGCCCTCCCCTACGGATGCACGTTTTCAACGCATTCAGGAACAAAGCAAACACCTTGTGCAGAAAAGCGACAGTGAAATGGCAAGCCAGTATTGCGCTGCATTGATGTTGCTGGATCGTCACAAGACGTCAGTGAGAAAAAATGCTGATCAACCTCCAACGGTCACTGACATACCAGCGTTTTCCACCTTCGGCCAGGCGTGGGCACTCTTCACGCAGGCGCTCAAACAAGAGCCATTTGCACGCTATGCCAAAGACAACAACATCGATATCTCAAGCCTGAGGTGGTTCCCTTCTGCGGATTCAATGGAGTGCAGCATCAACGGCAAAATTCAACTCTTCTCGCGCAATAAGCCCGGCTGGAAAGAAGCCTCCGCTGCTATTGCGGCCGCGGCAAAAGAAGTGGCCGCCGGTCGACTTGAATCGTTCCAGTACACCGGCGAACACAACGCGCCCATTGACGTGGTGGGTAACTTCTATGGCGAAGATCCCGTGGACCATCGAGGCGAACTGCTCAGTTCGATCAGCGACTTACAGCACAGCGATAAATTCAAATCCCTGATGCCCTTCAACGGCCCACTTACGCCGCAAATCACGCGCGTCAGGGCGGCACAAGCCGAAGTAGAAAACGCCATCGCCACGGCAACCTATAGCCATACCAGGGGGATAGCGGACGCTAACCGCACGCCGACACCTTCGGAACGTGTCGAGGAAGCCGACCGGGAAGTTGCTCGCCTGGTCAGCAGAATAGTGACACACAAAGCCATAAACCCCGGCACCGGCGCTAATGGGGGCATCATCGGCACGCCTGAAGACTCATCCTATGGACAGGCAGTGCAAGCCTATAAAGAGGCCCTCTCCGGCGACGCGTTTAAGCGCTTCATGCACGCACAAAATCTAGATCCCCGAAGCGTACATATCAATTTGGATGGAAGTCTGTTGGCCTTGGGACCAGACTCAGACGGCAGCCTCAAATGGCTCACATTCCCCGCTGAATATGCACCGTGGGCAGCCGTTCAACCTGACATCTTGAAAGCGGCCCGCGAGATAGGAGGTAACGGGCCGATGGGCTTACCGAACTACAACTTCGTAGAGGATCGCTACCCGATGGCGGGCATCATGGAGTTTTACGGAGTCCGCGAGCATTACGGCTCACCGCAGTGGCTCGAACAAAACGCGGGGCTCATTCGCGACGGTTTCCCCGCCCTGCTCAAAAACAATCCTCCGAACGACGCCCCCTCCCTTGCGGTTCGCGAACGCCAACAGACAGCCAAGCAGCGCCTGGCGCGCCTCCAAGGCCTGCCATCTCCAAGCGTCCAGACGCCCACGCCACCGTTCAGACGCAACCTGGTCGACGCGGCTATACCCACGCCACCGCCCGTTGGGTCCGTGGACATCATCGGCCAGCGTCTGTTTGAAGGGGAACCGAACAGGCAAACAGTGGTAGCCGGATTGCTCAAGGACGCCATCAGCAAGGCATTGCCCGCACTGAATGTGGATGTCCAGCAGTTGGCCTTCGCCGTCCCCGACCCGGCAAATCCCGGTCAATTCCTGGAAACACCGCTGATGGAGTTGGCCATTAACCACGTAGAAGGCGCTGATGCTCCGGTGTTCAGCAGTGACGGCAAGTTTGTCGACACCCGCGCGGACGTACAGGCACGTACCGGCGACCCTGCGGGCACCGCGCTCGACATCGATAAAGCGGCTGTCCAACAGGCTATCAGCCAGTTGCCAGGTAAACTGAACGAAGCACTTCAGACAGCCAGGCTCGATTATTGGGGCAGGCCACCGTTCAATGACCCCATTCCTGGTTCAGGCACCGACACGTCAGTGGGTGTCACGCCCATTTTCGCCGGAGACCGCCGGTTGATGCTCAGTGACCTGGTACGTAACAACCTGCGCCTGGCCAGCATCAAGCAACCGGGGCTGGATGACGAGCAACGCGAAACCCTGGACATGCTCGTGAGGTGTCCCCAGGGCTCGACACGCCCCAAACTGGCGGATGATTCTGAAGTAGCCGTGCACATGCTGGCCAGCACCGAGAATAACCATTCAGGCACCCCGGAGTTCCAAACCCCCAACCTGGTTATCGAACGCAAGGTCGCAGGACGCACGATCGTATTGGTCTGCGAACCGAGCGGCAAGGTAACCCCTTATGCCTCCCTGGCTGCCGTCAAAGATAAATGGGACCAACACCTCGAACAGGCAAGACCACACGAAACATTCAGCACCCACTTGACCAAGGTAGACGTCGATGCGTTCTATATCCAAGCGAACATCATTATCAACGGGCATGAAGCAAAAGCAGTGGCCACCGAGCCAACGCTGCTCGATACGCAGCGACCGGATCGCTCTCAGCACAAGGTGTCCGATTGGATAAAAAATACCTCCGATGCCAACCGCTTCATCTTGCACGACCTCGTCCTGGAACTGGCGGGTTATATGTACCGCCACAAAGAGCAAAGCTATAACAGCGGTATCCCGGACATCCGTACTTTTATCCAGAGCCAGTTAAACGCGCTCTCACCCCCTCCCGTCCCCTATGACATCAATGATGTGGAAGTGGTATTCCACACGCCGTATGCCGTGCCTGTCAGCGGGTTCGGAGCCATCCAAACCACCAGGATGCCCCTCAGCGACGCCTTCATTCAAAACCTTGCAGGACTACCGGGCGGTCGCATAGAGGTTCGTCACAAACCGACCGGGGCATTGATACCTGCCTTGGGGCAAGAGGGTGCTCTCAAAGAACTGATTCAAAAAATAGATGCCGGCAAAAACTATCCCGAGCTGCTTAAACGCGAGTTGCTCAACGACCCCGCCAAAAAGACAGAACGTCAATTACGCTTTGCGCAACAAGTGCCAATCGAGTTGAAGATGAAAGCCTTGGAGCTGACCAGTAAAGGCGCTGAGGGTTTTGATAACGCCATGGGTTACCGGTACCTCCAGGCAATACTTGACCCCACGCCAGGGAAAAAGTATGTCAATGGCAACGAGATCACGATGCGTCCCTTGGCGTTCGAACGCGAGCCGGGCGCCACACCCGATGTCGTCGAAAACATGTTCCTGATCGAACCCAAGGACAGCTCGGTAGGCCCGCATATTCTCTATCGCCCCTTGATAGCAGAAGAGCCCTTGCTACAGTTTCCTTCGCGCCAGGCTTTAATGGAGGCACTGCGTAAAACAAAGTCGCTCCAAGATGACGCAGTTGCCTGGCTACCTGATGAAGCGACCCGCTCCATTTATGATCACGGTGGTTTCAGCGAGCCCCATCTACCGAGAAACAGAGTGTTTATCGATGAATTCACGTTACCGCGCAGGCCTGCCGCCCCAACGTTGGCGACCAACGGCGATGCCATCGACAAACTTGCAGAGAAGGTGCAATCCGGGCAACTGATGGACTACCTCTACGATGCCAACGCCAACGCCCTGGCAACATTGGCCGAGCGCCAATCGGTGTCCAATTCGCAAAGCCGTTGGGCGACCTTCAAAGAAGGCGGCTTCCTCCTGCTCAACGCAATACTGCCGGCCCTTCGCGGGCCGGCGGCCGTTGTGGGCCTGGCACTGCAGACCCAGGGCATCCTCGGCGATCTTAAAACCTTGGCCAGTGAAAAGGAGGGCAACAAGGACGCGGCCATGGCGGATCTGTTGGCCAACCTGGCATCGTTGGTGCTTCATTCCAGTGTGCGGCGACAATCCAGACCGGCAAGCGTTGCCCCACCGAGGCAAGTGCCGCCCAAACCACCCATAACGGTCGTTGAAAACAATCATTTGCCCACCACCGAAGTAACAACCTCGACTGCAACAGATGGAACACAATATCGCCCCATCATTGAAGCCTTCCAAAAAGACGGATTACTGATCAGAACCCTTCAGCTCAGGAACGCGCATCTGGAGTTTCATAACACCGGTGAGAACCTTGACAGCATTCGTGCGCAGGGCGAGGCCAATAGAGGACACGGCGGGCTGCGCAAATGGAGCCTGGCTCAAGCAGACTTGTTGCCCAACTACTACAAAATGGGTGACAACGCTGGAGCCCTGCCGCGAAACATGGCCATCCTGGCGCTGCCGGAAAAACTCCAGGACAACATCACGGCCATACATGAAAAAGACGCCTTCTCTGGGAACATCCAGGCCGACACGCGATACCTGGGGCGGGAGAAGGCCCGTGAAGGCATGCAAGGCTTATTGAATGACCTGAAGAACCAACAAGGCGAGCACCCCGGCAGCGCGCTTGAAAACAGCGAAATACAGACGGTAGGCGTGCCACCCGATGCACTGGTCGGCCTGGTTTTCTATGGTTCAAACGGTCAGACCTGGGAGGCCGCCAAGCCACAGTTTCAGAAAGCCATTAACCGAGCCGGCCCTGAGTTCGATGGGAAGTCATACCCTGTCTTTACCTACAAGGTAGAGGGCGGAAAAACCAAGCTGGAATACCTCGAAACACTGAAGGTTGATACCAAGACCGGCTAGCAACACCCTTTGCCGGCCAACGCGCGTTAATCAAACCACTCCCGCCGCCCCTCGAACGTACTCACGATCAGCTCGACGATCATCTGCACCGCTTCGGGGTGGTGCACCTGCGCATTCACCGCCAGCCACACCTGGCGCTGCATGCGCTCGGCCAACAGCCCTGGTAACGCCACCAGCCCCCGGTCGAAGCTGCTCATATAATGGGGCAGCAAACCGATGCAGGCGCCGCAGCGGATCATCTCCAGCATCAGCGAATAGGCATGCACCTGCACCACCGCCGCCAGGCGCTGTTGCACCACCTGATTCCACGGCTGCAGAGCCTCGACCTGGGCGTCCGGCTGCCATTGCACCAGCATGTAGTCGGCCAGGTCTTCCACGCTGTCCGGGCGCGTGATCAGCCGTGAATAGCGCTTGGCGATATGCGGCAGGTACTGCAATCGCGCCAGCGCCCGCGGCGGTTCGGTGACGAAGCTCGGGCCGGGCATCGGGCCGTCGGTGTCGGCCAGCCACAGCACTACGTCCACGTCCACCGCTTGCAGTGACAAGTGGCTGTCGAGGGAGATGATCTCCAGGCGCACGCTGGCATTGCGGCGCAGCAAGGCGATCAGGTCGCGGCCGAGGATGTCGTGCAGGATCGGCTCGGCCACCGCCAGGCGAATCAGCGGCTGTTCCAGTACCGGCAGGTGCCGTTCGTGGGCCAGGGCGATCAGTTGGGCCTGCAATTGCTGGCCGTCACGGCTGAGCACCAGGCCGTTGCCCTGGTAGCTGAACAGCGCATGGCGCAGGTGTTCCTCCAGCTGGGCCAGGCGCTTGCGCAACAGGGTTGCCTTGATATTCAGGCTGCGCGCGGCCTGCATGAAACAGCCGCAGCGCGCACTCACCAGAAAGTAGCGTGCCACCTCCGGATCGATCTCACTGGCCAGGGCCAACCAGGCACTGCGTGGCTCGGAGGGTGCGCGATAAGCAGTGGGCCCCTGTGGGGCAGACGGTTCGAGAAATGCCATGGGAGACTCCCTGTCTGGTTGGTCTGTGCATCCAATGCGGGTTGAGGCGTGTTACTCCAGCACTTTGTTCAACTCGGCGCCGTCGATACTCAAGGTCGCGGTGTTGAGCATGCCTTCCAGGTAGGCCTTGGCGATCTGTTCCTGGCGCTGGGCGCGCAGGGCCTGGGTCAGGCGTTCACGCAGCTCGTCCAGGGTGGCGGTACGCGCCGGCTGCTGGCCGATGAGCTTGAGCACATGGAACCCGGCAGGACTTTGCACCACGTCCGAGACCGCACCGACCTTGAGCCGCGCCACCGCGCCGCGCACTTCCGGCACCAGTTGCTGCAACGGCTGCATCCCCGAGTCACCACCGCGCGCGGCGCTGTCGGGGTCCTGGGAAAACTGCGTGGCCAGGGCGGCAAAATCAGCCGGCGCGGCCTGCGCCTTGCGGCTCAGTTCCTGGGCCTGGCGCCGTACGGCATCGAGGTTTTGCGGGTCATTCACCGCGAGGAAAATCTGGCTCACCCGGTACAACGGCGGCGTCACCCACTGCGCCTTGCCACTGTCGTAGGCCTGTTGCAGTTCGGCGGCGCTGGGGTAGTCCGCCGGTACCTGGCTGACCGAGAGCATGTAGTCGCGAAACACAATCTGCTCGGTGGCGGCGCGGGTCTGCTGCTCCACCTCCGGGCGCTGGCGCCAACCCTGGGCGTCGGCCTGTTCGAGCACAGCCTTTTGCGCCAGCCTCGAGCGAATCCAGGTTTCCAGGGCGCCACGGTTGCCGCGCAGTTGCTCGCGGGATTCGGCCGGCAGGCTGGCCAGCACGCTTTTCAGCTCCGGCAGGTCGATCTGCTGATTGCCCAGGCGCGCCACCGCCGGCCCGATCGGTGCCGGATTGACCACCGGTGCCGGTTGCTGCGCCGCCACCGGGTCACTGCCCGGTCGCAGGCTCAAGCCCACCGCCACCACCAGCAAGGCCAGCGCACCCGCGCCGACCATCAGGGTTGGCTTTTTCACAGGACCGGTGCCTCTTCACCCACCGCTGCGGCCTGCAACTGCGCGGCCTGCTGGCTGTACTCACGCAGGTAGACGATAAATTCCTGCAACAGGCGGTCCCACAATTCCAGCTGGCTGCGCAGGTGCGTGGCGCCAACGCCCGCCACCACCACGTCCATTTCCATCAGCAGGAACTCACCCTGCACCGACAACCGCGCAAAGCGCCGCGAGGCGTTCCATACCGGGGCCAGGCCCTCGGGCAACTCGCCCTGCACCCGCAGCGCGCAACTGTAGGTGAAATCCACATAGCTGCCCTGCTCCGCCGCCGAGTTACCAAAGCGCACGGCGAAGCCAATGCCCTGGCTGGCGCTGAGCAGTTGCACGATGCCGTTCTGTTCGCTCTGGTTAACCCGGTAGCCGGCGTCCTGCAACAGTTCGGTAAGGCTCTGGACGGTGACGCTGGTGATCAATTCGCTCATGGTGATTTCTTCCTTGTCTATCAGTGATTGGCAGTTGCCTGGGGCGCATCAAAACGGCTCTTGTACAGATCATCGCCAAAACCCTGGGCCAGTTCCTCGAACTTCACCCGGGCGCTGCTGGCGAACGGCTGGCGAATGCTCATCACCTCGGCCACATCGATTTTTTCGTAGGCCGCGAGCAGTTGCTGGGCCACGCCGTACATCTGTTGATTCTTGACTGAACATTGCTGCACTTGTGTGTCACGTTCGCTTAAGGCCGCCTGCAAGCGCGCGCGCTCGGCTTCCTTGCCCTTGGCCAGCACCAGCAGTTCGTCATAGGCCTTCTTGAACTTGCCGATCTGCTCGTTGCTCGCCGCCACCTGGGCCTGCGCCTGGCTGTGCAGGCTCTGTTGCTGGCCGGCCAGTTGCTCAGCCGTGCCACGGGCCTTTTCCAGCTCGGCCGTCAGTTGCTTGATTTGCGCCTGGGCCTGCTTGGCCTGGTTTTCGGCGGCCAGCCGTGCGGCACTGGCCTGGGCCTGTTCGCTTTGCAGCGCCTGCAATTGCTGGGTGGTGCTGCGCAATTGCGTCCGCAGGCGTTCCTCCATGCCTTCGGCCGAAGCGCCAGTGGTGACCAGCAGCAGTAACAGCGCGCAGATTCGCGTGTTCATGTGGCATCTCCCTGCGCATCAAAAGCGCGTGTTGAGTTCCAGTTGCATCACATCGACTTCGAACGGCTGGCCGTACACTTCGGAGGCGCTCAACCAACGCGCACTGGCGTAGATGTTCTTGTCGATACCGTAGTTGCCGCCGATGAAATAACCCTTGGCGTTGGTGCCGCCCAGGTGGAACGACGAGTCGTTGAAGCCGTCGGGCAAGGCGTCCGGCTGGATGTACTTGTAGCCGGCCAACACGTTCCAGTCGCCGCGCTTGCGCATCTCCAGGGCGCTGCCGAGGGTGAACGAGACCATCAGCGCATTGCCGCCACTTTCAAACTGGCCATTGCTGTTGAGGTTGTTGACGATCTCGCCTTCGCTGCGCTTGAGCATCTCGCCCTTGTCGTAGGCCAGGTTGTGGATGAAGTTCGCCTGGCTGCGCAGTTTGAAGTCGCTGGGCAGTTCGCTGTCCCAGACCAGGTTGAGGTCCAGCACATCGAACTTGGACGCCAGGCCTACGTACTGCGGGTCAGGTGTTCGCGCGGGATCCGCCGGGTTGGTGGTGTTGTTGCGCAGGTTGAACACGGTGTTGCCTTTTTGCATGAAGGCCACACGTGTGCCGTCGGTGTCGCAACCTGCCGCGCCCTGCCAGGTGGAGCAAGGACTGGAGCGCTCGCCTTCGATGTCCTGGAACTGGTAGTAGGCAGCGGCGAGCTTGAGACGGTTACTGCGGTTGATCTTCCAGTCGGCGCCAATCTGCCCGCCAAACAACCATTTGGTTTCGCTGTCTTCCTTGTCGATGCCATTGCTGCTGGCGGCGTCGGAGGTGTACTCGACCGGAAAGGCGCCGAGGGTACCGAACAGGCCCCACTCGCTGTTGAGGCTGTGGTTGAAGATCGCGGCCACACCGTCAAAGTTGAGGTCGTTGGAATACATCATGTCGGTGGCGTAGAACGGGTTGCCAATGCGCCCGGCGGTCAACGTCATGTAGTCGGTGGTTTTCCAGCTCAGGTAACCCTGGTCGAGCCAGATGTCCTTTTTGCCAAAGCCGCCGCCCAGGGTCTGGGTGGTGGACACCGGGTTATTGTCGGAGCCGGTGGCGATACGAATGCCGGCGGTCCATTCGGGCGAGATCATCGCTTTCATGCCCAGGCGTGCCCGCAGGCGGAACAGGTTTTCGCGGTCCTCGCGGGTGTTGATCAGCGGTGGGAACTTGGTGTTGGAGTTTTTGTTGACGTCGTAGGGGCCGGTGTCGTTCAGCTTGGCGTAGTCGGTGATGGTGTTGTCGTTGCGGCCGGAGAAATAGCGCGACTCGTCGCGCAGACGAATATCGCCATCGAAGCTGATGCGCGAGATCCAGTCGGGGAAGGTATTAGGCTGCGCCCAATTTTCCTTCTTGGCGGTGGACATGACTTCGGCTTTGACCTGGTCGCGGATCTGGTCGCGCACCGCCTGCGGCACGTACTGCACGCGCACATCGCCAGGCGCGGTCGCCGGGCCGCTGGCGACCACCGGCGCGGCATTGGCCTGGCGGGCCTGCTGGGCTTCTTTTTCGGCCTGGGCGATCAACCCATTGGCGGTGTCCTGGGTCAGCACACCTTGCTGCACCAGCAGGCGGATCAGGTTGATGGTGACGTTTTCCGAAGGCGCAACCGGGGCTGCCGCCGCTTGCCCGACCAGGGTCGCGATGACCATGCCAACCGCCAGGGTCAGTCGATTCACGGGGGAAATCATGTGTACGCAACTCCTGTAAAAACCGTAGATAAGAGGTTTCGTGCAATCAATCCGGGCGCCGGCCCTTGAGGGACAGGCGCATGGGCAGCGTCAGCGACGCCGGAGGTTTCTGGGTGGCACGCGGCGCTCGGATCAACGCGAGCATCTGGGCGTCGGTCTCGGCATCCCCGCTGGACTTGGCCACCACGGCCTTCGTCACCTGGCCATCGGCGCCCAACCACAGGTCTATCTGTATCGAGAACGCCTTCTTGCGCAGCTCAGGGTCTTCGCGCATCAGGCGCTGATACGTACCGGCCAGGTACTGTTTGTACGTGCCGGTCCCCAACCCGCCGCCGCCACTGCCGGCCATGCCGCCACCCTTGCCGGCGCCGATGTTGAAGCCGTCGTTGCCGGACTGCGCATCGCCGTCGATCTGCATCGGGTTGGCCAGGTCTTCATTCGGTGAAGGCGGTGCTTCCTCGGCCGGCTTGACCTCTTCGGGCTCGGGGCTCGGCACCGGCTCCGGGACTTTCTCTTCAACCTGGGGCTCGGGCTCCTTGGGCTTCTCCGGGGGCGGCGGCGGCAGTGGCGGCAACGGGATAATCGTCGGCACCTTAGGCGCTTCACGGCGTACGCCACTCATGTCATTGGCCCACTGCCAGAGAAACCAGGCCGCCACGGCGCCCAGCAACAGGCCGGCGCCCCACTTCAACGGGCGCAACGGCGGTTTGTTCTTCACCGGCAATGGCGCGATCGGGATCTGTGCGGTCATGACTCAGCCCTGGCTCGGTTTGCCGGTGACCAGCCCGACCTGGGACAGCTCCAGCCGACGCAGCAGGTCGAGCACCTCGATGACCTTCTGGTACTGCACCATCGCATCGCCGCGCACGATCACCGGGAAGTCCGGGTTCAGCGCTTTCTCGATGCGCAGGCGTTCCTCGAGTTCGCCGAGGGTCACCGGGTAAGCGTCGAGGAACACCTGGCCGCCGTCGTTCACGGAAATGGCCTTGGTCTTGGCCTCCGACAGCGACACCGAGGCGCTGGCCTTGGGCAGGTGAATCTGGATCCCCGAAACCTGAGCGGTGGCGGTGAGGATAAACATCACCAGCACCACCATCAGCACGTCCACCAGGGGCGTGATGTTGATGCTGTCAACGGCGGCATCATCGTCATCGTCGTGGGAGGCATTTACGGAAGCCATGGCGATTCTCCTCAGGCCGGAACCGATGCGTGATGGTCGCGACGGTGCGCGGTTTCACTGTGCTGGCTCTCGCCGTGCATCTCCGCCAGGCGGGTGATGAACTCGTCGACGAATACCCGCATGTCGGCGCTGACTTCCTTGTTACGCGTGATCAGGCGGTTGTAGCCAAACAACGCGGGGATCGCGACGAACAGGCCCATGGCCGTGGCCAGCAAGGCCGCCGCCATGCCTGGGGCGATGGCGTTGATGTTCACGTCGCCGGCCATGGCCGTGCCGAGGAACACCACCATGATCCCCAGCACCGTACCGAGCAGACCGATGTACGGGCCGCCGGCGATGGCGTTGGACAGGGTCGACAACTTGGAACTCAGGGCCTGGTTCTCACGGGTACGCACGCCGTCCATGGAGCAGCGGATCGCTTCGATGGTCGCCGCCGACACCGACGAGGTATCGGCGCCCTGGGCACGGCGGGTGCGGATCTCCTTGACCGCCACCAGGTACAGGCGCCACAGCGAAGAATGGCTCAGGCGCTCAGCCAACTGCGCGTCGTCGGCATACATCTCCAGGCGCGTGCCGATCTGGGCGAAGTGCTCGCGGAACACTTCGTTGGCACTGCTCAAACGGCTGACCTGGCGGTTCTTGCGCAACATGATCACCCACGACTGGAACATCATCGCCACCAGCACCAGGATGATCACCCAGGCGTCCACCGGCACGGCGTTGAGCAAAAAGCCCAGGCTGCCGAAACCGAAACCGGACTGTTCTTCATCCACGCCGTAGGCCACCAGTTTCGACTCGGCGCCCTGGGCACTCGCGTCAGCCAGCAACAGCACGGCCGGGCGTGCCACCTTGGACAGGCGCAGCTCATCCATGGCCCCGGCGAACGGCAGGTACGTGCTGCCGGCTTCCGGCAGGTCGGCGCCGACCGCCAGCTGCGTATTGAACGCGGGCATGGCCACGGCGAGGTTGGCGGTTTCACGGCCATTCACATACAGCGTGACCTTGTCGCCCTCGGCGGTGAACGCCAGGTGCTGCCATTGGCCAGGGTTCAGCGGTTGGGTCGACACCGCGCGCTGGCCGTCGATCTCCACAAACGGCGAGCCCTGGTTCAGGCCCAGCAACAGGCTGTGGGCGCCGTCACGCCGGGCCAGCACGATTTGCTCGCCACTGGCCTGGTCCAGGCGCAGCCAGGCGCTGAAGGTGAAGGCAGCGCCGGCGGCGTGTTGCAGCGACGGGCTGGCCGGCAACAGCAGCGGCTGGCCGGCGAACTGCAAGGCGCGGCCGATCACGCCGTCGATGCTCGCGCCGGTGGCGTTCAACGCGGTGTTGGCGTAGGCCGTGGTGTCCCGTGGCGGCGTCGCGTTGGCGCCATCGAAGTGATAGAGCGCGGTGTAATTCGGGTCGAAGGTCAGTTGGCCGTTAGCGGTGGCCGGGGCCTTCTGGTTGCCGTAGTACATCCAGATGTCCTGGCGCTGGCCGCCTTCGACCTTGGGTACATCGACCCAGATCAACGCCATGCCCATCAATGGGTCGAAGCTTTCGATCTGGTGATTGAACACGGTCTTGTCATCGGCACTCACAAAGCGCAGGTCGGCGCCGTCGTCCTTGACCCCGTCAAAGGTGAAGTTGCCGGTGTGCAGGCGCACCAGCAACGCGGTGCGGCCCAGGGCCTGATTGATCGCGGCGCCTTGGGCGGTGGTGTCCACCGAAATCTGTTTGCGGTAGTGCCAATCGTCCTGCCACCAGGCATGGGCGGTGGCCGGGAGCGCGAAGCCCAGGCAGATCAACAGGCTCAGGAATAGGCGTTGCATGGGTGAAGTCTCCGGAAGAAAAAGTCAGAAAGTCGCCTGCACACTGAAGTGCAGTCGCGAGTCCTGTTTCTGGGTGTTCGGTCCATCGAGCAGCGGGTAACCCCAATCCAGGCTGCCGGACAACCACTTGCTCAAACTGGCGCGGGTGCCAAGGCCGACACTGGCCAGGCTGTATTCGTCTTCTTGCTCGGGCAGCGGGTCGTGCAGGCGCATGCGCGCGCCTTCGGCGAACGCATAGAAGCGCCACTCCTGCACGTAGCTGCCGAGGAACTTGGCCAGGGACGGCGTGCGCAGTTCCTGGGAGAGCAAATACCCCTCGTCCCCGGTGCGCTCGGCCGCCAGGTAGCCGCGCACCGAGGTGGCGCCGCCGGCGGAATACTGCTCGTTGGACACCAGCGGCCCGGAGGCCAACTGGAAAGCGCCCTTGGAGGCCGACTGCCAATCGTTGGCGAAGGTGTAGGTGTAATTCAGGTCACCCTTGAGCACGGCAAAACTGGCACTGGCCTTGTAGCGCTTGTAATCAAACTCTTCGGCGTCGCTGCCGTAGCCAAAGAATGCGCGGGTGCCGACCACCAGGTTCAAGCCCAGCCCCAGCTGGGATTGCTCGGTGTAGCGATAGCCGTTGTAGCCCAGAGTGAACGGTGCGTACTTGAGCGGCACCTGGTCGCTGCTGGAACCGAACTTCAACTGCTCGTCAAAATCCTTGAAGTCGATGCCGAACGAAAACGAATTGGCCCAATTGCCCGCCGCCGGCAAGCTGTAAATGGCGGACACGCCATAGGAGTGGCCCTTGCCCAACACGTTGCTGCCGCCGATGGTGGCGATGTTGCTGTCGGACTGGTAACCGGAGAACTGCAAGGTCCAGCGTTCGTTCAACGGCGCACTGTAGGAGCCCGACCAGACCTTGGCATTCTCGGTGTCCTGAGGCGCGGTGAAGTAGGTCAGGGAAATGCTGTGGCCCAGTTGCCAGAGGTTGTCGTAGCCCAGGGTGGCGACCGAGCGCAGCTTTTCGGTGTCGGCGCTGTAGTCGTTGTTCAAGCCGATACTGGCGTGCCAGGGGTTCTGGTCTTCGACCTGCAGATCCACGTCCATGGTGCCGGGGCGCTGGCCTTCGCGTACCAGTGGCGTAACCTGCCGACCGGCACTGCGGTTGAGCCCGGCCAGTTGGGTTTGCACCGTGGTGAAATCCGGTACCGCACCTTCCTTGAGCCCCGGCACTTCGTCGCGGATCTCCACCGGCGAGTAGTGCTTGGCGCCGACCACACGCACGCGGCCCACCTTGGTCTCGCTGACCTGCAGATAGACGATGCCGTCATCGACCTTCTGCTCCGGCAGCTCGACAAACACCGACTGATAGCCACGCGCCTGGTAGATCTTCTGCAACGCATCGCGCGCGCCTTCGATATCGTCCAGGGTCTTTTGCGGGCCAAGGAACGGGTACACCGCCTCCTCGATCGTCGCCGCATCGAGCACGGTATTGCCGCGCACGAAGTACTCGTTGACGTCCACCTTGCGCGCCGGGGCCTCATCGCCCTCCTCGGCCCACACCGGTTGCGCCAGGACGCCCAGCGTCAGGCAGCACAACGCCAGCGTTGATTTGAACAGATGCTCCACACCGCCCCCTAACTGTCTAAGATTTTTCGCCGTCGCCGATTGCACGGCGTCTGGCCTGCTCAATTACTGCTGGTCGAAAGATGGCTGTGCCGCGCCAGCCAGGTGTGCAGCAAGGCGAAGTTCAGGGAGAACTCCGGCATGTGCAGCAAGGCGCCGCAGAACACTTCACCGATGATGGTCTGGATCAACTGCACGGCCTGCGGGTTGTTCAACAGGCTGGCGATGTCGCGCTGCAGGACGTGGATGCTCCACACCTTCTGGTTCAGCTCCAGGCCGACGAACCAGCGGAACAGCAGGTTGTAGTTCAGTTGCTCGTGCAGCTGCTGTTCGCTGGGCACCGAATACAGCAGTTGCAGCAGCAGGATCTGCACCACGGTCTGCGGCGCGATCAACATGCCCGGCTCGGCCTGGAGCAGGTCGCGATGCTGCTCGAGCACCTCGTCGATCTGCGGGCGCAACAACACCAGCGAATGCCCTGCCGGGATGTAGCTGGACACTTCCTTCAACGCGCCCTGCCAGTCGTCCTGAGAGACGATCCACACCCACGGCGCGCCGTAGCGGTACACCGAAACCGGCTTCTTGCGCGCGGCCTCGACGATCTTCGACAGGCGCTGGTCGAGCTCCTGCATGCCGACTTTCGAGTAACGTTCCATAGTTCCCATTGCCCCACTCCTGGCGTCCCGCTGACGGCTGGGGAGGCGGCTCGTGGCGGCCTCCAGCGCGTTACATAGGCAAGACGGAAGTGGCGATGAGCTACCGAACTTTTGTCATGAAAGCTTCATTTGGGATTGTGAGGGGGGCAATTTTTCGGGGGGCTGCTTTTGCTCTGGCTTTTACGGCCCTAGAGCTGACCGGAGTTGCGCCGGGTGTACTCGGTTAGAAATGTGGGAGGGGCGGTGCGACGATTCGACTTGCTCCGTGGTGGCTCGGGAGCTGACGACTCTCTAACGGGGGCCCCGGACCTAAATGTGGGAGGGGGCTTGCTCCCGATGGCGGCCTCTGGGCCGACCATTTTTTTGGATTGGACCGGGTACATATCCGTTGCTGCGGTAACGGCCACTTAGGGTTCCGCTCTTACAGCGGGTCACTTTGGAAAAGCCCCAAAGTAACCAAAGGGCTCTTGCCCCACCACTCGGTACCTCGCCGAGGCTCGGTATGCCCTCACTCCGGCTTGAATCCGTGGGCCGCCGTCATGGGCCATCCTTGGCCCAGGACGGCTAACCCGGCGTCCTGCCGGGTTA